>CAWEQR010000006.1:0-258014 GCA_963811275.1 uncultured Chitinophagaceae bacterium
TCCCCGCGAGCTTGAGGCCCTGATCAGCAGCGCCCGCGAACTTTTTCCCGGCAGAAAACTGCTCGTTGTTTTTCAACCGCATTTATTCAGCCGTACAAGGGATTTTGCGGACTCTTTTGCGAAAACTCTGGACAAGGCCGATGCGAAGTATTCTGTTGCCCATTTACCCGGCCAGGGAAAAACCCATTGAAGGTATCAGTAGCGAAACGATATTAAATAAGATGGTTAAGGCCAGAAGACAGATCCTTCAAAAATCTGAAGTGCTTGAAAGAGCCGCTCTGCCGGGAGAAAAAACAATCTGGATTACAGCGGGAGCCGGTGATATTGATGAGCTGGTTAAACCACTGACTGAAATGCTAAAAGGAAAATGAACATAAAAGCACCATTGAAGAAAATATTTACGCTTATGCTCTGGTGTCTGCTGGGAGGGGGTGTCCTGGCTCTGCTTGTAGCTGCCATCAACTCCAAAAACAGCAGCGGATGCCAGGGGTTGGAAGTGGAAATCAATGGTGGAGGGAAGGCCCGGTTTCTGAATAAAAAAGACCTGACGGTCATGTTGGAAAATAACGGATTAAAAGATTGGCATAATAAGAAAATCGCATCGTTTAACCTGTTGCAAATGGAATCTTTGTTGAGAAGAAACAACTGGATCCGGGATGTGCAGATCTACTTCGATAATAATCAGGTACTAAAAATACGGATAGAGGAAAGAGAACCGGTTGCCCGTTTGTTTAGTATCAGCGGCAGCAGTTTTCTGATAGACAGCAATGGAGTACAAATGGCACTATCCGAAAGAAATGTTTTCAGGCTTCCGGTCTTCACAGGATATCCATCAGAAAAATTCGGCATAAGAAAAGACAGTGCATTGAACAGCCAGATCAGAGAACTGGCAGATTTTCTGAACAGAGATTCCTTTTGGTCCGGGCAAATTCAGGAAGTGCATATCCGTGTTGAAAAAACTTTTCAAATGACTCCGCTGATAGGCAGTCAGTTAATCGAATTTGGAGACGGAAATAATTTAGAGAACAAATTCCACCGACTTTTCATTTTTTACAAAGAGGTGCTCGCACGAGCCGGACTGGAAAAATATACCGGAATCAACCTGGCATTTGCAAATCAGGTGATCGCAACCCGTAAACAGGGTGTTATATCCAGGATGGATTCTATTCAGGCCAGAAAAAATGTAATGGAAATGATCCGCATGGCACAGAAACTGGAGGAGGATACGGGAAAAATCAGGGAAGTAAAACCTCTCGAGAGAAATACCCTAACAGAACAAAATCTCCGGGGTTATGATCTTCCCGAAGAAACCGAAAACCAATCAGAAACAGGCAATAAACATCAAAAACAACAATAAATTAAACCAAACCATGAACCAGGAACAACCCATTATTGTAGGTCTCGACATAGGTACTACAAAAATTGCTGCCATCGCCGGCCGTAAAAACGAATTCGGTAAACTGGAAATTCTCGGATTTGGCCGGGCGAATTCCAACGGTGTAAAACACGGCCAGGTACTCAATATCGATGAGACCATCAAAGCCATCCGGATGGCGCTTGATAATTGTTATGCTTCCAATCCAAACCTGAGTATTTCGGAAGTATATGTAGGTATTGCGGGACATCATATAAAAAGCCTGCAGACCCGTGGCGACATCGTGAGACAGAATACCGAAAATGAAATAACTCAAAAAGAAATCGACCAGCTGGTGGCCGATCAATATAAAACCTATATACCCGCTGGCGACCAGATTATTGACGTCATACCGCAGGAATTTGCTGTCGATAATTTCCAGAATATCATCAGTCCGATTGGTTATGGTGGTGTGAAAGTGGGCGCAAATTTTCATATTATCACCGGTGATAAAAATGCAATCAAGAATATCAGCCGCGCCGTGGATAAAGAGCGGCTTACAAACCAAGGACCTGGTCCTGCAGCCGTTGGCTTCTGCTGCTGCAGTGATGGGGCAGGAAGACCTCGAAGCCGGTGTCGCAATTGTCGACATCGGCGGAGGCACCACAGACCTGGCCGTTTTCTATGAAGGCATTCTCAAACATACCGCAGTGATTCCCTTTGGTGGAGAAAATATCACGAATGATATCAAAACAGGCCTCGGAGTTTTAAAAACCCAGGCGGAACAGATGAAGGTTCAGTTCGGATCTGCACTTTCCAATGAAGCCAGGGGAAATGCCTTCATCACTATTCCAGGTTTGCGCGGCATGCCGGCAAAAGAAATCAGCGTGAAAAATCTGGCCAATATCATCCAGGCGCGTATGAGCGAGATCATGGATTTTGTTTCCTATCATTTGAAACAGGTGGGTCTTGATAATAAAATGCTCAATGGTGGCATCGTCCTTACCGGCGGAGGCGCACAACTTAAGCACCTGATTCAGTTAACAGAATATGTAACCGGTCTGAATGCACGAATCGGTTATCCGAATGAACATCTTGCATCCGGTCAAATCGAAGAACTTGCAAAGCCGACCTATTCCACCTGTATCGGTTTAATTCTGAAAGGATACAGCGACTATGAACACAACCGCAAACAATTTGAAAAAACTTATGTGCAGGTGGAGGTTCCGACAGCATTGAAAACACCGGAAATCTTAAGGAAGAGGTGGTCATTACCGAAGAAGAGAAACAGGCCGTGAGGATAATCAATCGTAAAGGCATCAAGGATTTCTGGGGAAAATTCAAGGACGGAATCATTGACCTGTTTAAAGAAGAAGAAGATCACGCGCTTTAAAATTACCATACTAACCATTAATTCTAATTTATGATCCAGTTTGATTTGCCCAAAGAAAGATCGTCCATCATCAAGGTGATCGGCGTAGGCGGCGGAGGAAGTAACGCTGTTAACCACATGTTTGGCCAGAATATAGAAGGATGCAATTTCATCATTTGCAATACTGACGCACAGGCTCTCGCTCAAAGCCGTGTGGCCAACAAAATTCAACTTGGTCCTTTGCTCACCCAGGGACTGGGAGCCGGTGCGAATCCGGATATCGGAAGGCAGGCAACCGAAGAAAGCCTCGAAGAAATTAAATCCATTCTGGAAGTTAATACCAAGATGGCTTTTATCACTGCCGGTATGGGCGGCGGCACAGGAACCGGTGGTGCGCCTATTCTCGCAAAAATTTGTAAGGATCTCGGTATTCTTACTGTAGGGATTGTTACGACTCCATTCTCCTATGAAGGAAGAAAAAGACAGCTCCAGGCTGAAGAAGGGATTTCGTTGCTAAAGGATTACGTTGACACTCTCCTGGTGATCAGCAACGATAAACTCCGGCACCAGTTTGGAAATCTCAAAATGAAAGAAGCTTTTTCACGCGCGGACAATGTACTGGCAACTGCGGCTAAGTGCATAACAGATGTCATCAACAGTACCGGGCAGATTAACGTGGATTTTGCAGACGTATGCACCGTTATGCGTAACGGTGGTGTGGCTATTCTCGGGAGTTCTGCCGCTTCCGGAAACAACCGGGCACAGCAGGCCATCGAAGAGGCTCTTAATTCTCCACTCCTGAATGACAATGATATCCGCGGGGCAAAATGGATATTGATCAATATTAATTCTTCTGAAGGAGATCATGAATTCACGATGGACGAAGTAGAAATTATTCAGCATCATCTCATCAGCCAGGCCGGGGAAGATACGGATGTCATTCTTGGATTAGGATATGATGCCGCGCTGGGTGATAAAATTGGTATAACAATCATTGCAACCGGATTTGAATATAAGGATCCGTTTAAACGTGAAGAGAAACCGGCAGCTCCAAAGAAAGAGGAAAAAATTGTCATGCCTTTGCAGATGCCTTCTCAGGAGATCGATGAAAAAGGAAAGCCCGGTAGTTGTTGGTTGCATCTAATGAAAAACCCTTAGCGGCACCCGTTCTCCATGAAAAGATAGAAGAACCCGTTTCCGGTCTGAGCAGCGAAATGACACCCAGATTAGTGGAAACACCGGAACTGGCGCAGCAAATGAAAAAAACAGGACCCGTGGTGGTCATGCCGGCAATATCTGAAAAAAAGGTTGTCATGGAATTGCCTGTGGATAAAAAGATCGCGGGAGAACCAATAGAATGGATATTTTCACAAGAGACCGTCCCCACTTTCAGAGAAAAAGAAAAGGAAAAAAAATCAGCATCAGATGTTCCCCCGCCGTATCCGGCGGTTATCTGACGAGGCCCTCCAATATCTATGATGAAGAACCGGCAGGTTTGGAATCCCTTGCTGAAGAAATTCCTTTGAAGGACCAGATGATGATTTACAAAGTCTGTCAAATCACCGGCGCAGGATGAAGTTTCCGGTGTAGACATGCAATTGGTATTTAAAGATGCTATTCCAGCGGCGGATGTGCCTGGGGCCCATCAAACACAAACAGAATCTATGGCTGATCAGCCTGCAGAGGAGCCTGCAATGCAGGACGAAGCAGAAGGCCTGAGACGCCGGGCAGCTGAAAGGATCAACAAATTGCGCAATTTGTCGTTCAACATGAATGCTGCGGATCCTAACAATGAGTTTGAAACTGTGCCGGCTTACATCCGCCGAAATCTGGAACTGTACAATACAGTCACCAGTGTTGAGAGTTTTTACAGCCAGTATGAAGTTAAAGCCGATAAAAATAATCAGGGAGAAATCAGCACCATCAATAGTTTTCTCGATGGAAAGAAACCTGATTGAGCAGCAATATCGTTTGTTTTTAGTTGTTTATTCCCTTCCGGCTCTAGCGGGAAGGGATTTTTTATGAGTATAACAAGGCATTTCATGGATTCAGTAATCATTACTGGCGGTACAGGTCTTATTGGCAGGGCATTATCCAGATTCCTCGAATCGCGGGGATTCGAGGTAATTATCCTCACCCGAAAACCCAAAGAACACAGAAGCAATTCACCGGGAATAACCTATGCAGCCTGGAATCCGGAAGAGCAAACGGTAAATGAAGAAGCTTTCAAAAAAGCCAAATATGTGATTCACCTGGCGGGTGCAGGTGTTGTAGACAAACCCTGGACGGAAAAAAGAAAAAAGGAAATTGTTGAAAGCCGAACGAAAAGCAGTGAACTGCTCTTAAAAGCCATGAGCCGGATTCCCAATCAGATTGTTTCTGTAGTAAGTGCTTCCGCAATTGGTTGGTATAGAGAAAAGTTCGCGGGCCAGTCTGTGGAAACCGATCCGCCAGACACTGGTTTTCTTGGGGAGACCTGCCAGGCATGGGAAAATTCCATATTACCCGTGCAGAATCTGGGCAAAAGGCTGGTCATCCTGCGCACAGGAATCGTGCTGAGCAATGAAGGCGGTGCATTTCCCGGAGTTTGCAAAACCCGTACGATACGGCATTGCAGGTGTGCTCGGGAAGGGCGGCAGATTATTTCCTGGATTCATATAGAAGATATTTGCAGGATTTATTCTGAAGCGATGACTAACACAAAATGGTCAGGTGTTTATAATGCGGTGGCTCCAAATCCGGTGAACAATAAAACATTCACCCTGGCACTTGCCAAAAAGATGAAAGGAAGTTTTTTTATCCAGATGCCGGTTCCGCAATTTCATATCTGCGTCTCATGATGGGTGACCGGAGTGAAGAAGTCCTGAAAAGCAGCAACATAAGCTCCAATAAACTGAAAAAACAGGGCTTCCAGTTTATATATCCGACGATAGACGGAGCTTTTCAGGGACCTCATCCCCCGATAATTAGTTTTTATTACCACTGGAAATCTTACTGTCTGGCAATTTCGTTTCCGCTGCCGGTGAAGAGGTATATAATGATAGGATTAACTTTACTGGTATCACCCTGATAAACCCAGGTGATATTCTTTACATATTTATTAAATGCCTTGTTCACATCATCTACAGTCACTTTTTTCAGGTCCTCATTTATCCTGAGTGAGCTGCGCCAGTCGTTAAACAAAATTTCATTGGTCGCAAGTGAAGATGCCTGTGCTGCATTCGTTTCCATTCTGTAATAGAAGGAAGTTGCATAACCCGTTTTTGTATTTTTCACTTCGTCCGTTCGTAAATCCTTCGCCATGGGTTTTAACAAGAAGATTGTCCATGACAGTTATGTACTTGTCCGGATTGGTCGTCGTACACCTGGATCGGTGGTATATGGCGAAATACCGCCATTAAATCGGGTTTGCGGAGCATAGGACAATCCGTTATTGGTTCTGACTTCCAGGAACTGCCGGTCATAAAAAATACGCATGGCAATGGTAAATGCGTTGAAATCCGAACTGTTCCAGGCTGGGGTCCGCTGGTGATGCCCTGAATATAATTTGTCGCCACGGTCTTTCTTTTCCTCTGCAAAAGTATTTCTTGACGGCAAATAATTATACCGGTTCAGCTTAATTTCTTTACCCTCCGGAATGGTTTCAGTCAGTTCTTTCACTATTTTTTCGATCTGGAGCGGTCGAGTTCAGCCACTACCACAATCAGCATTCTTCTGCGGGTCAGGATGGAGGAATAATAGGCATTGGTTTCAGAGGCAGTGAGCGGGTTTACCGATGGATTCTTCTTCCCGGTCGGGGATTTCGCATAATCTTTTCCTCTAAATGCCGTTTCCTTCGCCATTTTTGAAATGGCAAAATCAGGCTGTGAAGCCTGGGATTTTAAACTGCTGATTGCGTCCTGCTTAATGCGGCCGAATTCGCTGCTGTCAAAAGGGGAATGTTGATGGCATCTACATACAGTGGCCAAACCTGGTCCAGATCACTCTTAATACAATTAAGTGTTAAAGTGGAAAAATCCATACCGGCAGATCCGCCGATTTCCGCACTTACCTTATCCAGTTTATCTTTAAAACTGTTTTTCGAATCTTTTTTAGTTCCGCATTCCGTAAGCGCTTTAATGGCCAGACTTTCAATGCCAGCTTTGATCTGCCGGATAGTTTTGAACTCCGCCTTTAATAACCGTTAGTACTTCACAATCTCATTCCCGCTGGGTTGAACGATCACTTTAATGCCGTTCACCGTCATCTCATAGGCCGGTTTATTCTGGGCCAACAGGGCTGCAAGAAAAGGCGCCAGGAGACAACCGCATGAAAGTTTTTTAATAAAGGATAACATGTGCATGATTATGTTTTTAAAATTAGAAACCGGGTTTGAAATTTTCAGATGCATTCAGTTTTTTATTCATGGTCAGGGTTGATGACCATTCCTGCCACATAAGGTTTGCCTGAAATATAAATACTGATGAAACCGTTTGATATCCTCCCGGTATATTTTTTGAAGTTTTTTTCATAGTCTGTCATATAATCGAGAGAGGTACTGCACCAATTATAGGTAACATAACTGGCCAAGCGCGGATGGTTTTTCCCGTTGACGGATTGCATTCCGGCGCAGGATTTCTTTTGCGTCTTTCAGCTGCTGATCGGTATAATAGTCATCATTTCCCCATTGTTTGATTTGGTTCAGAATCTTCATCACCGCAGATTTTTCAATTTGCCCGGATTGGGCATCACGATAATCGTAACAGGACCAACATACTTTTCCGTTTGGTATTGAGCCGACGCGAAAGGGGTAAGTCCCTTGTCTACCAGTGCCTGTTGCCATTTGGAGGAATTCATGCCCAGAATGGTAAAGAAAACATCTGCTGCAACGGTGGCTGCAGAATCGTTTCGGGTATCCGGACCCTGCCACATGTACATGGCGATGGGTGTTTGGGCAAGCGTGGATTCCATCACAAAATATTCAGTGGACACCAGGGGCAAAAACTCCGGGATCGGGTATTTGGTGAAACGGATCAAAGTCACTGGGTGCCCAGCTTCCGAAAATAGCTTTGGCTTTGCAAAAGCATCTTCGTGTTTCACATCACCGCAGATCACCAGAAGGGAATTATTTGGGTAATAATATTTGTTTTTAATGACCATCATCTTTTCCGGAGTGGCCGTATTGATCACTTCATGGATCCCGATGGGTTTCTTACGGGTAATCAGGTCTCCCCAGAGTTTTTTCTGCAGGCCAGATACAACTGGGAGCCCGGATCGCTTTCCGCGCGTTGGAATTCCCCATCCACAACCGGCCGTTCCTTTTTCATATCCTCGGACCGGTATATCGGAAAACGAATGGCGGCATTCATAAATTTCAACCCCGCGTTCAGACTGTCCTTATCAAACGTGAAAAAATAATTCACCCGCTCATCGCCGGTTGTCCCATTCCAGATGGCACCCAGTTCCTGTGTGCGTTTAAGAAATTTTTCCTGGTCAGGATAATCCTGGTTTGCTTTAAAGAACATATGCTCAAACAGATGGGAAAGACCATTATAATTCGGGTCCTTCAGTAAAAGCGCCGTTTTTAACGGCGATTTCAATGGTAGCCAGCGGAACTTTATCGTTTTCAATAACTACAATCTCAAGTCCGTTGGGTAGTTTTTCCCAGTAATAATGTTCAGGAAGCCTTGGCTGGGCAGAGCTGCCCGCAGATAAAAAGCCCAATGCCAGTGCGCAGATGAGTTTTTTCATTAATCAAGGTTTTAATGTACCTAATACTTTTTTGAAATTTTCTGTTCAGAGATTCATTCTCCTGAATCTCCGGCTGTTAAAAGCTATATCCATTATGAAGAACAGGACAGCAGTTGAAAGATACAAAGGAACATGTTTTTACCAAAGAGTATTATTGTCGGGATCATATTCTGAGTGTAAACGGTTGTTAATGATATTCTGCCGGCCGTGCCGTGCTGCGAAGGGACATCCGTCAGGATGGCGAAACATGTTGTTTTCCCACTTCCATTGGGCCACGGTATGCCAAAAAAGGAACCGCCGGGCATATTAAATGAAACCCCGTTCCATGCTTTTTACTAATCATAGGATTAACTGGTATTTTTAATGAAAGAATGGACGACATAGCAGCATGGCTGATTTACCGAATACATGGGCTAAGACACGGCCTAAGAGCGGGCATGTTCCTTCTCATGATAGATACTGGAGAAGTCTCCAAGAATGGCAAATCCCTTTTGATTCCAGCTTAGTTTATGCAGGCGGAGCTGATCGATATCGGATTGTAATACTTTTCGTGTATAGGGATTGATCGTGCCGCCGGGCTGAAGCGGTTCGGCAGCCGGGTCATATTGAAAGGCCGGATCACAAACCGTACCGCGTGGATACATGATCCCGGGCTGACCCATGCCTCGTATGTCCAGTATCTCCGGATGATCGAGGCCGATGGTATGACCATACTCATGGGCTGCCGTGGTGGAATTATTCAACAGATTATCCAGTTTAAAATACCCGGTGTTGCATTGAATGCCGTCCACAAAGGAAACGTGTACCGGCGAAACTTCTTCTATCCTGAAATAATTATTCCGTGGATCCGTATTAAACCAGACGTTTTCCGGTGGCAGATCTTTTTCATAAAATCCCCGGATGATGAATTCAACCCGGTGCGGAATATGTTTCATCATCACGCATTCCCGAAGGCTCATTCCAGTGATTGGTGATGTCTGCTGCAATGTTTTCAGCAAGGACTACCGAAGCGGCTTCTCCATAAAAATAAAAATCCGAACGGATGCGGATGATGGATTCGGATTTTATCCACTCGGCTTCGCCCATAAAATTAGCTTAAGTAAAAAACTGTCAGTGCAGTCGTTCAGCGAGTTTGTTCCGGAGATCATCTCCCCGCAGGCCCCGCGCTACAATGATTCCGTTTTGGTCAATGAGAAAATTCATGGGAATGGCCTTGATACCATATTGGGAAACCACATCAGCCTGCCAGCCTTTAAAATCTGAAACCTGGGTCCAGTTCAGCCCATCTTTTTTTATGGCCTGCAGCCATTCAGGCCGGGTTTCATCGAGCGACACCCCAAAAATGTCAAATCCCTTATCATGAAATTGATGATAGGCTTTTACAATGGCTGGGTTCTCCAGCCGGCAGGGCCCGCACCAGCTGGCCCAGAAATCCAGGAGTACATATTTCCCCCTGAAGGAAGCAAGGGACACGGGTTTGCCGTTTGCATCGTTACTTGAAAAATCCGGTGCAGGATTTCCCACCGCTGTTAATTTTGTTTTCTCAATAGTATTTTGAATCATGTCTGCCAAAATAAGTGGAGCGGACAGAGGAATCCAGCATCCGGTATACACTGTCGAGCTGACCCAGCCTGAAGTCATAGGAAAAATTTCGGCAATTTCAAAGACGGATACAATAGAAGACCGATGGGATTGGGTATAGTCCACGACTTGTTGCTTCTGTTCCTGATCCAGTTTTTCAAATACTTTTTCCAGGCTGTCCCCGGTCCGGGTATCCTTTCTTTTACTGGCAGCTTCATAAGCTTTATCCACTTCCGACATCCGGTCTGTCAGCGGCTTGCTGTACAGGGTTTGATAATCGTTGTATTCGTCCTGTACCGGGGTTCCCGAAATCAGTGCATTGTGAAGTGAATCTTTTTTGATCAGCATGGCTGTTTTTCCGTTTTCCAGGAAGAAACCTTTGTGCTGCTCACCCAGTCTGAGCTGGCAGTATTCAACCGAATCCGCTTTCCCCCTGAATTGAAAAAATCCGTGATCCAGAGAAGCAGAATCTGTTTTTCCCGTTTGCAGGTGGAAAATATAAATCATTCCGGTATCCAGTCCGGTCACTTTCCCGATGATTGCAAAGGATGAATCGGTTTTTGTATTTTGTCCGTTTGCAGGTTCATGCCCGTGGCAGGCATACAAAATAAACAGGCAGCTGCATGCTACGGATGATAAAATTTTTTTCATGATAAATTAATTTCTCACCGGTTTGCCGGATTTAATCACGCTCTGCAATCTTTCCAGGGTTTTCTTTTCCCCGCAAAGGGAAAGAAAAGCCTGTCGTTCCAGGTCTAACAAATATTGTTCTGTTACCAGTGTGGGTTCGCTCAGGTCTCCGCCGCACATCACATAAGCCAGCTTTCTGGCCACCAGCACATCATGATCCGTTGCATAGTTTCCTCTCCACATACCGTGAATACCGGCATATAATGCGCCCAGTGCGGAACGTCCCAATACTTTGATATCGGTGCGCGGTACAGGTGCTGTATAACCATCCTGGTACATTTCCAGAACGGCGGTTTTTGCATCCGCAATGCGGCGGTCCGGGTTGATCGAAACAAAGTCCCTTCCTTTTTTCAGGATACCCATGTCGAATGCTTCAAACGCAGAAGTGGAAACTTTTGCTGTTGCAATGGTAAAGAAACGGTTTTTAAGTGTGATGGTTTCCGGTTCGTCCGCATGCAATTCATCCGAGGCACGCAAAGCGAATTCTTTTGATCCGCCACCGCCGGGTATCAGGCCCACGCCCAGTTCCACCAGCCCGATATAGGATTCGGCCGCAGGCACCACTTTGTCTGCATGCAGGCTCAGCTCACAGGCACCTCCCAGCGTAAGACCCTGCGGTGCGACTACCACGGGAATGGCAGAATAACGCGCGCGCATCATCGTATTCTGAAATAAGCGCACGGCTATATCCAGTTCTTCATATTCCTGGTCAACAGCCAGCATGAAGATCATACCGACATTGGCGCCGGCAGAAAAATTCTGAGCTTCATTGGCGATAACCAGTCCCTTGTATTTTTCTTCAGCAATTCCAATAGACCGCTGGATGCCTTCCAGCACTTCACCGCCAATAGTTCCCAGTTTGGTATACCATTCCAGGCCCAGCACCTCGTCACCCAAATGATATAATCTGGCTGCCGAATTTTTCCAGAGGGTCTGGTTTTCAAAATTCCGCATCACGATAAATGCCTGCGGATCGCCGCTAATCGCAGATAGATATTTCTTCTGCCCGGGCGAATAGGCCAGTTTTTGCCCCTTGTCCACTTTGTAAAAACTACCGGTTCCGCCAGCAAGCATTTCTTTTACCCAGTCAGCTACTTGGTATCCGGCCGCTTCCATTTTCTTTACCGTTTCTTCCACACCAAACAGGTCCCAGGTCTCGAAAGCACCGATCTCCCATCCAAAACCTGCCCGCATCGCATCATCCACGCGATATATTTCATCACTGATTTCCGGAATGCGATGAGATACGTAGGAAAAGATCGCATAGTGAAACTGGCGGTAGAAATCACCTGACGCATCTTTTCCCTGAATCAGGATTTTTAATCTTTCTTTCAGATCATCTATGGGTTTTGCGGCTTCCAGTCCTGGAAATTTTGTTTTCTCACGCGTTTTATATTCAAAAGATTTCAGATCGAGTGTAAAGATTTCCCTTTCGCCTGAGGTAGATTTTCTTTTGGAAAAAAACCCTGCCCGGTTTTATCGCCGAGCCAGTTATTGGTAATCATTTTATCCAGCCATGCGGGAATGATAAAAGTATCCCGGGCTTCATCCGCCGGGCAATTTTCATATACACCCCTGGCCACTTTCACCAGCGTATCCAGTCCGACGACATCTGCTGTCCGGAATGTCGCCGATTTGGGACGGCCAATAACGGGACCCGTAAGGGTTTCAATCTGGTCAATCGTCAGACCGAGTTTATCCATGAGACTGAAGATCGCCATGATGCTGAATACACCCACCCGGTTGGCAATAAAAGCAGGACTGTCTTTGCAGAGGACGGTGGTTTTTCCCAGGTGGAGATCGCCATATTCCAGAAGAAATTGTACAATCTCCGGATCAGTATCCGGCGTAGGGATAATTTCCAGGAGGCGCAGATATCTCGGCGGATTAAAAAAATGCGTTCCGCAGAAATGTTTTTTGAAATCTTCCGAACGGCCTTCAGTCATCAGATGTATGGGAATGCCCGATGTATTCGAACTGACCAGGGTGCCCGGCTTGCGCCATTTTTCCACTTCTCCGAAGATGGATTTTTTAATATCCAGTCTTTCTACCACCACTTCAATGATCCAGTCGCAATCCGCAATATCCTTCATGTTATCCGTGAAGTTGCCCGTCCGGATCCGTTTCACCACATCGGCAGTGATATACCGGGGAAGGATTTGATTTAATGGCTGAAGCCAATGCTTCATGTACGATCCGGTTTTTAACCGCCGGATGATCCGGAGTAAGTTTTTTCGCTTTTTCCTCCTCATTCAATTCTTCCGGTGTGCGGTCCAGTAATAAAACAGGCAGGCCGGTGCCGGCGAAATGACAGGCAATGCGGGAACCCATCACACCACTTCCCAACACAGCCACTTTGCGGATGATTCTTTTCATAGTAACCAAGTTTATTATCTGCTTTCAATACCCGAAGGTAAACGCATGCTTAGCATATTCACCGTACTTCAGAGCCTGCCCGGACTTTTTCATCCGGTGCAACGAAAATCAACCGGCCATTGGCATCTTCAGCCATCAGGATCATGCCGTTGCTTTCAATGCCTTTCATTTTCCGGGGGGCGAGGTTGGCCACCACGACCACCTGCCTGCCAATGATATCTTCTGCATTAAAATGAAGCGCAATACCGGATACGATCGTTCGTTTTTCGAATCCCAGGTCCACTTCCAGTTTCAGGAGTTTGTCGGTTTTGGCAACTTTTTCGGCCGCCAGGATCATGCCCGTACGCAGTTCCATTTTATCAAAGTCTCCAAAACGGATTTCCGGTTTTTTTTCATGTGGCGGCGGAGCTGCTTCCACAGCAGTATTTGGTTTTACCGAATTCTGATGCAGTTTTTCCATTTGCTTTTTTATTTCTTCATCTTCGATTTTCCTGAATAATAATTCCGGTGCGCGCAGGCTGTAACCCGTTTTCAATAAATCAATCTTACCTGCGTGTTCCCAGTCCAGCATCCTTTCCACTACTTTCATCATATGCAGCATTTTTCTGGATGTGGCGGGAAGAAAGGGATTGATCAGGATCGAAAGATTGGCCGTGAGCTGCAGGCAGAGGTAGAGACAGTTGTCAATTTTCTCCTGGTCGGCTGCCGGGGTGGTTTCCTTCCCCGCTTTTTTCCAGGGCTCTTTATCCTGCAGGTATTTGTTGCCTTTTCTCGCCAGGTCCATAATCGTATACAATGCATCCCGGAACTTATAGGTTTCCAGCAGATTTTCTACGGTGATTTTTGTATGTTCGATCTGGCGGATCAGTTCCGTATCGGCTTCATCCCTGATTTTCTCATGCCATACAGGTACTTTTCCCTTGGAAAGTTTATGCATCAGGACGAAAGTCCGGTTTACAAAATTTCCGAATATGGATACGAGCTCAGAGTTATTCCTGTCCTGGAAATCCTTCCAGGTAAAATCATTGTCCTTGGTCTCCGGCGCATTGGCGCAGAGCACATAACGCAACACGTCTTCACAGCCCGGGAAATCCTCCAGGTATTCATGTACCCAGACGGCCCAGTTGCGGCTGGTGGATACTTTCTCTCCTTCAATATTCAGAAATTCATTGGCCGGCACATTGTCCGGAAGTACATAATGGCCATGCGCTTTGAGCATGGCCGGAAAAATGATACAGTGGAATACGATATTATCCTTCCCGATAAAATGTACCAGTTTGGTATCGGGCTGTTGCCAGTAATCTGCCCATTTCGGCGTCAGTTCCTTGGTGGCAGAAATATAACCGATGGGCGCATCGAACCAAACATATAAAACCTTTCCTTCGGCATCGGGCAGGGGCACTTTGAATTCCCCAGTTGCTGTCCCGCGTCATGGCGCGGGGCTGCAGGCCATTATCGAGCCAGCTCTTGCACTGTCCGTATACATTATTCTTCCATTCGGTATGGCCGTTCAGGATCCATTCTTTCAGGAAAAATTTCATAATGCTGCAGGGGAAAATACCAATGTTTGGTTTTTCTTTTTACCGGAATGGCATCGCTGAGCGTGCTTCGCGGATGTAATGAGCTGATCGGGACTCAGGGAAGAACCGCAGCGTTCACACTGGTCGCCAAATGCATTGGGGTTGCCGCAGACCGGGCAGGTGCCTGTAATATACCGGTCGGCCAGAAAAGTTTTGGCCGTTTCATCGTAATACTGTTCGGTTTCCTTCTCTTCAAAAACATGATCGTCGTATAATTTTCTGAAGAAACCAGCAGCTGTTTCATGATGTACCGGGTTAGACGTGCGCGAATAGATGTCGAAAGAGATAAACATCTGTTCAAAACTTTTTTTGATCAGCGCATGGTATTTATCCACAACCTGTTGCGGGGTGATCCCTTCTTTCATGGCCCGGATAGTGATCGGCACACCATGTTCATCACTGCCCCCTATAAAGAGGATATCTTTTTTGCGTGCTCTCTGATAGCGTACATATATATCAGCAGGAATATAACAGCCCGCCAGATGACCGATATGAACCGGGCCATTTGCATAGGGTAAGGCGGCTGTAACCAGGATGCGGTTGAATTCTTTCATAGTCTGATGGCGGAGCGGGGCTCCGCGGGAATGCAAAAATACATGAAACAAGCCTAAAGCAACGTAAAGCCACATAAGCTGAACATTTGGAAAGATATTGAATATCCGCTTCATCCGTTAACTTTAAATGATGAAGCGAAAGCGTTTTTTAGGATCCCTGCTGGGCAGTCCTTTCCTGGCAGCTGCAGGATTCCAACCGGATGACGGACCGAAAAAAGGGGTTCTGGACGAAATGCCCTGGCGCATACCCCCTTACCTGAAACCCGGGGATACGATAGGTATTACCTGTCCGGCCGGATTTATGACCCTGGACGAAATACAGCCTTCGGTTCAGGTTATGAAAAGCTGGGGATTTAATCTGCGTATAGGCAAGACTGTGGGAGCACGTGATTTTACTTTCGGTGGAACTGATGCCGAAAGGAGCGCTGATCTGCAGCAAATGCTCGATGACCCGTCCATCCATGCGATTATGTGCGCCAGGGGAGGTTATGGCTGCATCCGGATTATTGACCAGCTGGACTTCAGGAAATTTGTCATCAAACCAAAGTGGATCATCGGTTTCAGTGATATCACGGTGCTCCATGCACAGCTCAACCACCAGTATCATATTGCTTCCATTCATTCAAAAATGTGCAACAGTTTCCCGGAAGTTCCGGAACATGCGGAAAACGGGCAATGGGAAAGTATTTTATCCATCCGGACGGCCCTGACAGGACGCCGGTTGAATATCCCGTTGTGTATGACCTGTCAAACCGTCCCGGGCTAGGGGCAGGGAATACTGGCGGGAGGCAATCTTAAAACAATCGAGAACTGGCCGGCTCGGCATCAGACCTGCTCACAGAAGGAACGATCCTTCCTGGAAGACGCCGGGGAATACCTGTATAGTATCGACCGGATGTTTTATAATCTGAAACGTACCGGTAAACTGGAAAATTTAAGTGGATTATTGATCGGCGGTTTCCGGGTGAAACCGGATGATCCCGGGAGAAGAATTCGGAAGGAGTGTATATAATATAGTGCTGGAGCAGGTGGCATGCCTATAACTATCCCGTTTGTTTTAATTTTCCGGTGGGCCACCAGAAGCTGAATTATGCGTTGAAATGTGGGGTCAGGCATGAATTGAATATCACGGAAGACCGTGTTATTTTTAGAGAAATTAGTGTAACGCCGAAAGCGTGAAGGTAAATTCAATGGAAATCATAATCCCGATAAACAATTGGCTGATAATTTATTAACCATGAAAAATTACTATGTCAAACATTTACCTCCTTATTTAAAAGACGGCGATACCATTGGTATTGTTTGTCCGGCAGGATTATATGGCTGCAGAGAAAATCATTCCCTGCGTCAATACCTTGAAATCCTGGGGTTTCCGGGTTAAAAGTCGGGAAAACGGTCGGTGGAAATTCTGCCAATTATTTTTCGGGAACGGATACCGAACGACTGGAAGATTTGCAGGAAATGCTCGATGATGAAAAAGTGTCTGCATCTTATTCGGGCAGGGGTGGTTATGGCTTGAGCCGGATCATTGATCAGATCAGCTTTAAAAAATTCCGGAAATCGCCCAAATGGATATTGGGTTATAGTGATATCAGTTTATTGCATACGCATATTTATACCAATTATGAAATCGCCACTGCGCATATCGCAATGGCCGGGGCTTTCCGGGAAGCCGGTCCGGATGATCCTTATATCCGTTCCATCCGCGATTTATTAACCGGAGAGAAATTGAAATATTCCTGCGATCCGCATCCCTTCAACCAAAAAGGGTGAAGCAGAGGGCATATTGATGGGAGGTAATCTTACCCTGCTTGCCCATGCTGTAGGGGGTCCCTCGGATTTTAAAACCAAAGGATTGATTTTATTCATGGAAGATATTGGAGAATACCTCTATAATATTGACCGGATGCTGCACCAATTAAAAGCTGCAGGAAAATTTCAAAAACCGCTGCGGCAGTGATCATGGTAGTTTCACTGAATTGAAAGATACTGAGCGACCTTTTGGCCGGGATGCTTATGAAATCATCGGGGATATTTTCTCTTCGATATGATTATCCGGTCTGTTATGGATTTCCCGTGGGGCACGTAAGAGAAAATTTTGCACTCAAATGTGGAGTGGAATACCATCTTAAAGTGGGAAAGGAGCGGGTGGTGTTGGAGGAAATAGGATAGCAGGCGGTTGATCAGAAAGAACAAAGAGGCCTATATTGTACCTTTGTAGTTAATACTTCCAGATGAGCCGTATCAGAAAGATGCTTCTTTATTCACTTGGTGAAAAACGATATCTGCGACTGCTGGCCAGTTCCTTTCAGCGCCTGTACAAAACCGGACGTCTGGGTGTTGATTACCAGGATATATATTTTTTAAAGAACATTGTCAGGCCGGGAGATTTTTGCATTGACATCGGAGCCCACCTTGGATATTTTACTGTTGAACTGAGTCGGATTGCGGGAAGTAACGGACATGTGTATGCTATTGAACCCATGTCTAAATTTTATAATACGCTTAGAGGGATTGTGGAAAAGAGGAACTTAAAAAATATCACTCTATATCCCTTTGCGATGGGGGGTGGATCAGAATTTGTGGAAATGGGCATTCCCAAAGTGAACAATATCAAAAAATTTGCCTATGCCCGGGTGATCCGAAGCAGTACTTTCCTGGAGTACGTGGAATCTGAAAAGGTAAAAAATGTTTATGGGGATGAACTGTTCCGGGATTTGCCCAGGCTGGATTTTATTAAATGCGATGTGGAAGGTCTGGAACTGGCGGTATTGGAGTCTTTTCGGGAAATCATCGGCAAACACAAGCCGGTCATATTCTGTGAACTGTGCTGACCCGCAGGAAAGAAAAACGATATTGGGTCTGCTTGCCCCGTATGATTATCGTCTTTATTACCTCGAAAACAAAAAATTAAAATTGCTGGATTCAGCCAGCGAGATCAGGCCGGTTTCACATAACCATTATTTTATTCCCGAGAGCCGGGTACAAACTTTGTCACTTGTTTTCATAATGTGGGAATATGGAATTGTGGAAAATGTGATAAAGTAGAAATGGAATATGCAAATGATAATTTGTAAATGAGTTTTTCGAATGACCTTATTTACACATTGTCATTCTTTCATTTCACTTCCACATTCACATCTTCCACAAATCCACATTCGCCACGTAATAATTATGCGGATGCTCGTTATTCAAGGTGGTCAACTTAATCTAAACTGATCAGCCTCCGATTCTTTTAAGACTCAGATCTGGAAGCGGGGATACAATGAGCGGAAATTTCTCTATGAGTACATTCGAAGGATCCAGACCGAATCCTCTTTCTTCCGACAGACTGGCTTCTTTCAGCCAGAAATACAATTTCATTATCACGCGTTCGAAGAAAGAAAGTTCATTATCCTGACTCAGGTATTTTTCCATCACCACCACCTGGAAATCTCCAACCACATTATTGCGTTCCAGTGATTCATAACGACTGGTGATATTTACTTCCCTGTTTTTAACCAGGTCTTCGACCACCTTTCGGATCATTAAATTGATTCGCGGTTCGATACGGAAACCCAGCCTGAATTCCACGCGGATTATATCATTGGGAATGATATGGTCCACAGAATATTCCGAAGTATAGGGTTCATCAAGGGTATCGATATGACAGAACCAGTAGATGTCTGCGCGTTTAGGTTTTTTATTTAGAATGGAATAAATGATTTTGTGTTCGATTTCTTTGGGGTTATTCGCACTGGTCATATACATGAGGTGGGTAGCGAATTTCGGAACGGTGCGGTCTGTACTTAGTTCCTGGATCTGCGGGATATAGTTTTCAAGACGCACAAATTCAACATAACGATTCTTGATTTTGCGTGACCGGTACCAAACATACATGATGGCAAACAATCCACCGCCTACAATCAGTGTTACAAAGCCTCCGTGAGGAAATTTTTCCAGGTTGGCAAAGAGAAAACTGAATTCAATGATCAGGTAAACAGCCAGGTAAAGATAAATCAGGATGGAAGGGGCGCGGCGGGATATCAGGTAATTGGCAAAAAGGATCGAAGTGGCCAGCATACACAGGGTGATGGCCAGTCCATAGGCTGCTTCCATATGAGATGAAGACCTGAAATAGATAGTGATGCCGCAACAACCTACAAATAGGAGAAAATTGATGGCAGGGATATACAACTGGCCTTTTTGTTCAGTTGGATAACTGATCCGGAATTTGGGCCAGAGATTCAGCCGCATGCTTTCGCTGATCAGGGTAAATGATCCGCTGATCAGGGCCTGACTGGCAATGATGGCGGCTGCGGTGGCAATCACAATGCCGGGGATCAGAAACCACTCCGGCATAATGCTGTAAAAAACACTGTTATGTGCGGTATCGAATACTTTGCCCTCGTGATTGCTCAGCAGCCAGGCTCCCTGACCCAGATAATTCAGGATCAGGCAGGATTTTACATAAATCCAGGAGATCCGGATATTTCTTTTACCGCAATGACCCAGGTCGGAATAAAGGGCTTCCGCTCCCGTAGTACAGAGGAAAACCGCTCCCAGTATCCAGAATCCTTTCGGATACATGGTCAGCAATTCAATGGCATACATCGGATTGAGCGCTTTGAAAATATGCAGATCATCGAGTAAATGTCCCGAACCCAGAACGGCCATCATGCCGAACCATATAAACATAATGGGTCCAAACATTTTACCGATATAATCGCTGCCGAATTGTTGCAGGAAAAAAAGCACCACCATAATACCCAATACGATATATACAATGGTGTCCTGAGGTATATAATTGAGACTGGGCAGTTGTCTCAGACCTTCAATAGCTGAAGTTACGGAAATGGGCGGGGTGATCATGCCATCTGCAAGTAGCGCCGCGCCTCCGATCATGGCCGGCAAGTACCAGCCAGCGCCGTTGACGGCGTACAAGGGCATAGAGGGAAAAAATGCCGCCTTCTCCCTTATTGTCCGCATTGAGGGTGAGCCAGACATACTTAACGGTGGTTTGAAGGGTGAGCGTCCAGATAATACAGGAAAGGCTTCCTACAATTAATAATTCGCTGATTGCGCGACCATTGATGATGGCATTGAGTACATAGAGCGGAGAGGTTCCGATATCTCCGTAAATAATACCTAAAGCAATAACCAGGCTGCCGAGTGTAACCTTGTCAATATTTTTGCTCACTACTGTGCAAGTTATATTGGTTTCAAAACGGACCGGAATTTTTCAATGGCAACGTCGGCAATCGTTAAATAAACAATCGGCACAAAGATATAGGGAATAGGATGAAATTAACAGATTCTCAGCAGAGTTTTGAGTAACTTGGCCGCTCGTACCAATCCTTATAAGCGATTTTATTATGAATTTACGATTACTAGGCTTGCTGCTCTTCCTGCCCCTATTTATGCAGGCCCAGCACATTTCCTATTCCGAGCCGGAAAAGGACGATTCAGCGAAAAACTGATTTTGAAATCATTGGCCGGGTTTCCGGGAATTTCCTGATTTTTAAGAATAACCGCACGGAAAATGCCATTTCCATTTACTCGCCGGATATGAAATTGGTTCGAGCGGGTCAATCTTTCCTTCCTCCCGGAAAAGTTCACCAATATTGACTTTGTTCAGTACCCGGATTTCTTCTATTTGTTGTGCGAATTCCAGAAAAAGAATATTGTTCACCTTGACTGCCTATCAAAATGAATGGCCAGGCTCAGCAAATGAGCGATCCGGTTGAACTGGATACCACCCAGGTCAGCGGCTCGAATAATGCGTAAAATATATACCAATATTTTCAGCGAAGACAAACAGCGGATCATGGCCATCAAAATCAATACGAGAAATCCGAAAACCTTCATTTTTACCAGTTTTTTGTTCGATAAAAACCTGGAATTGCTGGACCGGCACCGGATCCCCATGCTTGTGCAGGATCATGCAGATTACTTTTCAAATTTTGAATTGGATAACGAAGGGCAAATGGTATTTACCCGTTTTGCCCGATTGGGAAGCGGTGACTATTTAAATCATGTTGCCATGGTATCCAAATCGCCCCAGTCGGATACATTTGCCATCCGTGACATCGGCGCCAGACGACCATGATCCTGGATGAATTGAAACTTAAAGTAGACAATTTCAACAAACGATACCTGCTTTCCGCATTTTACTACAAACAAAGAAAGGGAAATATCGAGGGGCTTTTCACGGTGATATGGGACAAATCTTCCGATTCAAAATTCAAGGAATCCATTCACCGTTTTCAATGACGATCTGCGGACGATGGCCAAAAGTTCAGAATCCAGTGATGAAAATGGCCTTTAATGATTATTTTATTAAAAAGATCGTCCCGAAAAAAGACGGGGGTTACCTTCGTGATCAGCGAAGTGGAATTCACCACTTCCCGGGGTACATCCTTTAACCGGGGGGATCTATTTATATGGCCCGATGAGTCCCATCGATTATTATTACTCTCCTTATTACAATCCTTATTACCCTATTCCCCCTATAACCGTTATGGAATCGGGCAGGCAAACCGATATAACACTGAAAATATTATGATTCTTTCCTTTGATAAGAACAGTAATATGGAATGGAGCAATGTGATTCCCAAAAGCCAGTTTGATGACGAAGGGGTTAGCCAGATATCCTATCAGACCATGAATACCGGCGGCGAATTACATTTTTTATATAACCAGTCAGAAAAAAGAACCCTGCTGCTGATGGATCAGAGTATATCTGCAGATGGAAAAATTACCAGGCTGCCCACTTTTCATAACCTGGATAAGGGATATGTATTTTTGCCCCGGATTGGAAAACAGGTGTCCAGTAACCAAATTGTAATACCTTGCCAGTACAGGAACTATCTTTGCTTTGCAAAAATAGATTTTTAAAACCCCTCAGGTGATCGGTATTTTCAAACAAAAAGCATCTGACCAATGCTTTGTTGCTGTTCGTGTATGCTTTGGTGCTGAAGTTTCCACTTTTCCTGCATCCTTTTCCGCCCGTATTGCATCCGGAGAGATAATTATTTATACCGATTTATATTGACAGCCCTCAATTCCTTATTCGGCCAGGCAGCATTCCATTATGCCGTCCTTAGTTTCATCATCCTGTTTTCCCAGGCTACCCTGCTCAACAGCATTTGCAACTTATCATAAAATGTTGCCCCGCGTCCAGCTACCTGCCGGCAATGAGTTATATCCTCGTGACTTCCCTGTTGCCCGACTGGGGCCACTTTTCAGCACCCCTGCTGATAAATTCCATCATGATCTGGGTGCTGGTACCGGATGGTTGCACTGTATAACAGCCACTCCGGTATCGGCTATTTTCAATATCGGACTTTTTGCTGGGACATCGCCACCCTGCTCTATATCCCCGCGATTGCCTTTTTATATCTGTTTTTTTTGCTCTGCTTATCATGCGCCCATTCCGGATCCAGGAATGGTTCATGGGTTTCATCGGATTTACTTCTCCATTATTATTTTCTCATCCTGATTCTATATTTTGTGCACCAACTGCATTGGAATAACCTGGTTCCCCATATCCGGTTTACTTTTCCGGCTATCCCTGGATCGGTCTGGATCATTGCAGCCATCAGCCTGCTGATCATTCCCTTTATTATCGGGGGCATTTTTGTTCAGAATAACCTGAATAAAATGCTGATCCATGTCAGGAAAAGCTGGAGTCTGTTGCTGGTCTTCCTGATAGCGGCCGTACTGGTGATCATCATCAATAAGGCCGGATCGTATGAAAACTGGATCGTTACCGCCATGCCTTTTGCCGTGTTTCATGCGGCAGCTTATTATTATCCGGTGAAACCGGATTTTTAATCAACACCCTGCACTGGGTTTGTTTCAGTGTGGCGATCGGGATAAACTACATTATTTTAATTGTAGTTGTTAGCCGTTGCCAACTGTCCGCTACTTACTGCCAGTCTAATATATCCTGCTACAATAAATTACCTTTACTATCTCAAAACCGAGTACATGAAATTTGGTGTTGTCGTTTTTCCGGGATCCAATTGTGACAGGGATATGCAATACGCGCTCCAGGAAGACCTGGGATATGAAGTGATTATGTTATGGCATAAGGATACTGACCTGAGCATGTTTTCTACAGAGGATTGTATTGTGCTTCCCGGCGGTTTTTCTTACGGCGACTATCTGCGTTGCGGGGCGATTGCGCGGTTTAGCCCGCTGATGCAGCCCATCATGCGTTTCGCCGAAAAAGGAGGAATGGTACTCGGGGTTTGTAACGGGTTCCAGATTTTATGCGAATCCCACATGCTGCCCGGCGTATCTCCTGAGAAATGCCAACCGGCAGTTTATCGGGAAAAATATTTACATGAAAACGGAGCATGGACCGGCCCTGAAAATCCCGATTGCCCATGGTGAGGGAAGGTATTATGCGATGATCAATTATTGGATGAAATGGAATCGGGCGGGCAGTTGATTTGGAAATATTGTGATGCAGAAGGAAATATAACCGCCGAATCAAATCCAAATGGAAGTACCCGCAGCATCGCCGGTATATGTAATAAAGACCGAAATGTGTTCGGACTGTAATGCCTCATCCGGAACGTGCAGTTTCTGAAGATCTCGGAAATACCGATGGCCGGAAATTGTTTCAACAAATCTTTAACAACCGAAACCTCAGCACCTGACACGAGGCCAACTGTTTTGGCAGTACCTTAGTTTATTCATATGGCCATGCACAAAAGATCTGGCTTATTTTTTTTCTTCTCATTTTATTTTTCTTTTCCGGTCAGAGCCAGGACAGTTCAGCCGTTACCTGGAAAGTCATACTGCAAAAGTCTGGCTCCAGCGGGAGTTACCAGCTGATTTTTAATAGTGCAAATTAAACCCGGATGGCAATTATACGCGTCCCGACCAGGACCTGAGTGGAACGCCTTCCATGGAAGTGAATTTTGCAGACAGTAGTTTTTCCGTAAAACCACCCTTTCATCGGGCAGGGAAGGCCGCGCACAGAAACTGGCGGTGGCGCTTTTTAATAATGCTTTGTTTTTCTTCTATCCCGGCGATGCAAAATTTTCGATTCCCTTACAGATAAAAGGCAGAGTGCCGGCTCAGGTATTCGGATCCCTGAATTATTATTATGGTAAAGCCGATTCCTTTTATTCCGGAAATTATTCATTTCAATGCAGAACCCTGGAAGGGGGGGACAACCGCGATCCCGGATCCGGATCAATAGTTTTGATCTAAAACACCCTGTCAATTCCTGCGGCGATACCGGTACGGCAGGTAAAGGGATTGCTCAGTATTTTTCTGCTGGGTTTACTGGGTGGATTTATCGCCCTGCTGACACCCTGTGTATTTCCGCTGATCCCCCTGACGGTTTCTTTTTTTACAAAAAGAAGCGGTGGTGCCGGGGTAAGGGCCAGGCCCATGCATTATTATATGGATTTTTTATTTTCCTGATTTACGTTTTACTCAGCCTGCCCTTTCATCTGCTCGACCATACGGATCCGGAAATCCTCAATAATATTTCTACAAACGTCTGGCTGAATCTGCTCTTTTTTGTCATATTCGTTGTTTTTGCGGTTTCTTTTTTCGGATATTTTGAAATTACCCTGCCGGGCAGCGTAGCGAATTCAGTTAACAATAAATCCGGGGGCACAAGCATCGCAGGTATATTTTTTATGGCACTGACCCTGGCCATTGTATCTTTTTCATGCACAGGCCCGATCCTGGGTTCCCTGCTGGCCGGGGCGCTTTCGAACCATGGTGGGGCCATCCAGCTGAGTTTTGGCATGGGCGGATTTGGACTGGGCCTCGCCCTTCCCTTTGCGCTTTTTGCTTTATTTCCCGGATGGCTGGGATCCCTTCCTAAGTCCGGCGGCTGGCTGGGCTCTGTAAAAGTGGTGCTTGGGTTTCCTGGAACTGGCTATGGCTATTAAATTTCTTTCCAACGCTGATCTGGTGGAACAATGGGGATTGGTGAAACGGGAAATTTTTATCGGATTCTGGGTATCTTACCGGACTGCTGATCACCTTGTACCTCCTGGGTAAAATCCGTTTTCCGCATGATAGTCCGGTTAAAAAATTCAGTGCTGCCCGTAGTCGGGTTTCTCATTTTATTTTTTGGCTCTGGCTACCGCTTTACCTGGTACCCGGGCTGACCAATACGCCGGCTGCAAACCTGACCCTGATCAGCGGTTTCCCGCCCCCGCTGTGTTATTCCGTTTATAAGAATCCGGTCAATTGCGCCCGGGGGGTTGAAACTTTGAGGGATTACGAAGAAGCGCTGGCACTCGCCAGAAAATTACATAAACCCATCCTGATCGATTTTACCGGCTGGGCCTGCGTGAATTGCCGGCGTATGGAAGAAAATGTATGGACGGATCCGGAAGTGAAAAAAAGAATGCTGGACTCCTTCGTGGTGGTTTCCTTATATGTGGATGAACGCCGGCTTTTGCCTGCCGCAGCTCAGATGGTTTATCCCACCAAGGACGGTGCACAAGAAAAATATTATTACGGTCGGGGACAAATGGGCCACTTTCCAGTCGGAGAATTTCAACGCGGTTTCCCAGCCCCAATATGCCATTATAAGCCCTGACGAGAAGATCCTCACCAATACAAAAGGGTATACCCCGAAAGCCTCCGAGTTTTCCGTCATGGCTGGACTGCGGACTGGCTGCGTTCCGGCAATAGGCTTGAGCCGAATATGAGTGATGAGTTACTGAGTTACTGATTTATTCGGATTGCCTTCGGATGAGTTGGATCGCCTATCCGAAATGCGATAGGCATCTCGAACGAATGTCATAGTCATTCAAGGATCTGCCCTGTAAATCCGCTGTGACCCGTAAACGTGTTACAGATTCTAAACTAGTGAAACCAGGCAGGAAATAAATACTCCTGTTCTAGTTACAAGAGTCGGCTTTTTCTTTTAAAGGTGTAAAAATTTGCTTATAGGGCAATTCTTTTTTCCACCATCATTTTACGCAGGTTGATCAACCCATAGCGCATGCGGCCAAGCGCCGTATTGATGCTGCAGTTGGTCAGGGATGCGATCTCTTTGAAGCTCAGGTCGGCATAATGCCGGAGGATGATGACTTCGCGCTGATCTTCCGGAAGCAGGTCCAGCATCCGTCGTACACGGTCATGGCTTTGACGTTTCATGATTTTTACATCAGCACCCTCTTCAGTAAAATTGATGACTTCGAAAATGTCCCGGTCATCACTGGTCTTGATGGCGGGGGTCCTTTTCACCTTGCGGAAATGATCCACGCAGAGGTTGTGTGCAATGCGCATTGCCCAGGGAAGGAATTTACCTTCTTCTGTATACCGGCCGCCACGAATGGTGTCGATAATCTTAATCAGAACATCCTGGAAAATGTCCTCAGCCAGATACTTGTCCTTGACGAGGAAGAGAATGGAAGTGTACAGCTTGTCCTTGTGGCGGATTACGAGAGCTTCAAGAGCCTGTAAATCGCCGTCGCGAAATGAATGGATTAATTCATGGTCGGTTTTCGTACGTAGCGAATTCATAAACTTCTACGGTTTTTAAAGGTGATAGGATATATGTTGGATTTATAAAAGAAACGCTTGGCTTTTCAGTGTAGAAGTGCTTACTCTATAAAATTATTTTATTGTGTTTTAAAATGTTAATCAGTGTTTAAAGATATACAATTTTTGGAAAAAACAACATTTTGGGAAAATAATTTGTTCTAGAAGTTCCCCACGGACTTTCCGGCGATGGGAAACTCCCTTCTAATTGTTTCACTTCCAATATATTTGTTTTTCCAATTTATGTCAACTACCACCAAAGGTCAAAAAGGCTTCTTCCCGGACCCGCACCCGAATTCCACCCGAGATTCCATCCAAATAAAAGGCGCCAGGGTGCATAATCTGAAGAATATTTCGGTCGACTTCCCGCGCAATAAATTTATTGTAGTCACCGGTGTATCAGGATCGGGAAAATCTTCGTTGACGATCGATACACTTTTTGCGGAAGGGCAGCGCCGTTATGCAGAAAGCCTGAGTGCCTATGCCCGCCAGTTCATGGCCAGGATGGATAAGCCGGATGTGGATTTTATCAAAGGACTTTGTCCGGCGATCGCCATCGAACAGAAAGTAACTACCCGGACGCCCCGCTCAACCGTGGGCAGCATGACCGAACTCTATGATTACCTCCGTTTGCTGTTTGCCCGGGTAGGCATCACTTGTTCCCCCGTTTCCGGAAGGGAAGTCAGGAAGAATGATGTGCAGGACGTGATCCGGAATATGCAGGCAAGACCGGCCGGCGACCGGGTATTGATCCTCGTTCCTTTTAAACAGCATACCCAACCGCAATACAACCGAGGAACTGAATATTCTCCTACAGAAAGGATTCAGTCGTCTATATATAAACCAGGAAACGGTGCGCATAGAAGACCTGCTGACTCCGCCGGTCACCGAAATGGCCAAAACAAAAAAGCCTGAACCAAAACTTCCGAAAAATAATTCCTTCCTGCTGATCGACCGGATCGTAGTTAAGGATTTTGATGAGGACGACCAGCACCGGCTGGCGGATTCCATCGGAACGGCATTTTATGAAGGCGAGGGGCAGATGCTGCTCGAGATCAACGGTGAAGAGAAACTTCACATTCTCCAACCGGTTTGAAATGGACGGGATCCGGTTTGAAGAACCCGTACCAAATCTTTTTTCATTCAATAATCCCTACGGAGCATGCCCGACCTGCGAAGGATTTCGGCCAGGTGCTGGGTATTGATGCTGACCTGGTGATCCCGGATAAGCGATCTGAGTCTGTTTGAAGGAGCCGTTGCCCCTGGAAGGGGGAGAAGATGAGTGCCTGGAAAGATCATTTCATCAGGACTTCCAAAAAGTATCGATTTCCCCATTCATAAGCCCATCATCGACCTGACCAAATCCCAATACCAATTGCTCTGGGAAGGAAATAACGAGGTGAACGGGATCGATGATTTTTTTAAGGAAGTGGAAAAGAATTTATATAAGGTTCAGTACCGGGTAATGCTCTCCCGTTACCGGGGCCGCACCAGTTGTCCGGACTGCAAAGGTTACCGGCTGCGTCCTGAAGCTTTATATGTAAAGATCGGGGGACTGCATATTGGTGAACTCTGTGAGATGCCCGTCGGAAAATTGGAAGAATGGTTCGACACGCTTTCATTTGAGCACATTTCAACAGCAGGTGGCCAAACGGATTTTAATTGAAATTCATAACAGGATGAAAACCCTGCTGGACGTGGGTCTCGGTTACCTGACCCTGAATCGGCTCGCCAATTCGCTCAGCGGAGGGGAAAGCCAGCGCATTCAGCTGACCCGTTCCCTGGGCAGTAATTTGACTAATTCATTATATATATTGGATGAACCTTCTATCGGACTGCATGCACGGGACACCCAACGACTGATTACGAGTATTGAAAGAATTGCGTGATCTGGGCAATACCGTAGTGGTTGTAGTGGAACACGATGAAATGATGATGCGGGAAGCTGATTATATTATTGATATGGGCCCACTTGCCAGTCACCTCGGCGGGGAAGTGGTGGCCGCAGGTAATTATGATACGATTATCAAAAATGAAAATAGCTTCACCGGGAAATACCTGCGCGGGGATTTAAAGATTGAACCTCCCGCGCAAATCCGTAAAGCCAGGCAGTTTATTGATGTCAATGGCGCCCGGCAGCATAACCTGAAAAATATTACAGTATCCTTCCCACTGAATGTGCTTTGTGTGGTGAGCGGGGTCAGCGGCAGCGGGAAAACAACCCTGGTAAAACAGATTCTCTACCCGGCCCTGCAAAAAATGAAAGGTGAGTTCGCCGATAAAGTGGGTATGCACCTGTCCATAACCGGCGATGTGGATTCGGTCAGCCAGATCGAAATGGTCGATCAGAATCCGATCGGTAAATCTTCCCGAAGCAACCCCGTTACCTATGTTAAAGCCTATGATGAGATCCGGGAATCTGTTTTCGAATCAACCCCTGAGTAAATTGCGCGGCTTTCAGCCCAAACATTTTTCCTTTAATGTGGACGGCGGCCGGTGCGATACCTGCAAGGGCGAGGGGGAGCAGGTGGTGGAAATGCAATTTCTGGCCGACGTTCACCTGACCTGTGAGGTCTGCGGGGGAAAACGGTTTAAGGAAGAAGTGCTGGAAGTGTTATACCGTAATAAAAACATTCATGATGTTCTGGAAATGAGCGTGGACGATGCGCTGGAATTTTTTAAGGAGGAAAAGGATATCCTCCAGAAATTAATTCCTTTGAACAGTGTCGGACTGGGATACATCAAACTCGGCCAGTCTTCCGATACTTTATCCGGTGGCGAGGCCCAGCGTGTAAAGCTGGCTTCCTTCCTGGGTAAGGGCCGCAGCCTGGGCCATATCCTGTTTATTTTCGATGAACCGACCACCGGTCTTCATTTTCATGATATAAAAAAACTACTCACTTCCTTCGGTGCCCTGATCGAACAGGGCCATTCCGTACTCGTGGTGGAGCATAATACAGATGTGATCCATTCGGCGGACTGGGTTATCGACCTGGGGCCCGAAGCAGGCGATGCCGGCGGAAACCTGGTCTACGCCGGTGTTCCGGAGGGGTTGAAAAAAGTAAAGGAGAGTTATACGGGGAAGTTCCTTTGACGCTTAACGCGTAAGCTTAACGCCTAACGCATTTGTATATCGATCCACTCATCACTCATAACTCATAACTCATAACTCATAACTCAGTTTACCGAAGCCTGTCCAGGCTTTTCACCAGTTTCTGATCCTTGTAAATTCCACGCAGGGCCATGAAAAGGAAAACCGGGATTACAAGCGTGAGCATGGCGGTCAGATCGTAGTTGCCGATGGTGAAACGAAGGGTTTGTTTGTAGTATAGAAAGATATTGAATAAGGATAATAAAAGGCCCAGGAGGGCGAGGCGGGACTGGAGTTTTCTGTTTTTATATAAAAAAATAGCTATCACCGACAGGCAGACCAGGGCAATGGTGATGATGAGAATCCACATATTAAATGCTGCATTTAAATACTCAAAGCTGACAGGTTTTCCAGGCAGTTCAATGTTTCCGCTATAGAAAGAAAGCCTCACGGTGAGGAAGGCGCAAATGGCAGTGAGCAGGAGCCAGATGGTTTGCAGTCTTTGCAGCATAACAAGGAGATTTAGTCAGTAAAAAAATGCTACCACTCCGGGTAAAGAGGGAACGACTTCATAAAGGCATTCACTTTTTTCCGGATATCACCGAGTACCACATCATTTTCCGCGTTTTGAATCGCTTCATCCATAAAATCCACCAGCCCGCTCATATGTTCCGTTTTCATACCCCGGGTTGTAATGGCAGGCACACCTACGCGGATCCCGGAAGTAACAAAAGCTGATTTATCATCGAAAGGGACCATGTTTTTATTAACCGTAATATCTGCTTTGCCCAGGGCGATCTCCGCTTTTTTACCACTGATATTCTTATTTCTCAGGTCGATCAGCATCAGGTGATTATCTGTTCCGCCCGAAACAATATCGTAACCTTTCTTCGAAAAGCAGGCGCTCATGGCCTGGGCGTTTACAATGATCTGTTTTGCGTAGTCCGTAAATTCTTCTGTCAGGATCTCGCCGAATGCAATGGCTTTGGCGGCGATCACGTGTTCCAGCGGGCCACCCTGTATGCCCGGGAAAACGGCCATATCCAGCAGGTTGCTCATGGGGCGGATATTTCCTTTATTATCTTTTAATCCGAAGGGGTTGTCAAAGTCCTTCTTCATCAGGATGATGCCACCCCGGGGACCACGCAGGGTTTTATGGGTGGTGGAAGTTACAAAATGACAATGTTCGAAAGGGGAGCTTAATAATTGTTTGGCAATGAGGCCTGCCGGATGTGCCATATCACACATCACGAGCGCCCCTACTTTATCCGCAATCTGCCGGATACGCGGATAATCCCAGTCGCGGCTGTAAGCAGAAGCTCCGCAGATAATAAGCCTGGGTTTTTCCTGCAGGGCGATGCGTTCCATGCTTTCATAATCCACGCGTCCGTCTTCCTTCTTCACACCGTAGAAATGAGGCTGGTACAGTTTGCCGGAAAAATTCACGGCAGATCCATGGGTCAGGTGGCCGCCCATGCTCAGGTCGAGCCCCAGGATTTTATCACCTGGCTGGAGTACAGCCAGGCATACGGCAGCATTGGCCTGCGCCCCGCTATGCGGCTGCACATTGGCGTATTCGCAATCAAAAATTTTTTTCAGGCGGTCAATGGCCAGTTGTTCGGTCTGGTCCACAATTTCACATCCGCCATAATACCGGCGGCCGGGATACCCTTCGGCATACTTGTTGGTCATTACATTGCCCATGGCCTGCATCACCTGAACGGAGGTGAAATTTTCCGAAGCAATCAGTTCAATACCATGTCTTTGGCGTTCAAGTTCTTTTTGAATGAGGTCGAAAACGATCTGGTCTCTTTGCATGGCGCAAAAATAGGCCAAGTATGAATAAAAGATTCAAGGGGTCCGGATTTGATAAAAGAATTATCGGGAATGGAAAGGATTTGATTGATCCGGGCCACCAGTTCTTCCAGGTCAATATCTGAGCGGTTGGAGAAAATACTGATGCAGTAATCCAGCGATGGGACCAGAAAGACGACCGAGCGGAAGCCGCCATTGGATCCCGTGTGGTAAATGGTTTGAGGTGAACCGGCCGGCCGGTGGATAAACCAGCCATCGCCATACCAGAGGGAATGCGCAGTATCGATGAGGGTCTGTCCGGTCCAGGCCTTCCGGATCATCGGGGTCCGGGAAAATACTCCGGATTCCACGGCCCGCACCATTTGAGATAATCGTTCATGGAAATATATATCCCCCCGTCTGCTTCCGTGGAAAAAAACAGGGATTCATCTGCGTCGGATTTTATAAACGTTCCATTGTCCGCCCTTTCATAACCGGTCACCCGCCGCGGAATGGGCCGGCTTGATTGAAACACTTGCGCATCCCGGATATCCGGCAGGTCCGAATACCTGTTTCCCGGAGAAACCGGGGATAAGACATGCCACTGAGTTTTTCTATCAGCAGGCCCAGCAGGCAGTAGGCGGTATTGCTGTAACGGTAATGGGTACCCGAAGGGAAATACAGGGTGTCCGATTTTTGAATGGCCGCCAGCACATCCTGATCCGTTGCGTGTGTAACCCGGGATGTGTCTGTGAAGCATAATGGTCCGGTATTCCGGAGGAATGATTGAGCAGCTGGCTGATGCGGACCGAGGCAGCGACCTGGAGGCAGTTTGAAAAATTTTCCCAGGGTATCAGTCAATGAAAATTTCCCCTGGTAGTAAAGATCCAGCAAAGCGAAAGCTGTAAACTGTTTGGTAAGCGATCCGATATTAAAAAGGTCGCCGGCTGTAATGGGTTTTCCGGTAAGAAGATCTGATTCGCCATAACCTTTTTTAAAAAGAGTTTTATGATGTTGCTCAATGGCAATAACTGCGCCCGGCGCGGATGATTTATAATAAACATGGAGAAGGGAATCAATCCGGATAACGGATGACTGACTGAATCCGGAAAAGAATATGAAAAATTGAAATATCAAATACAGGAGCCGCATTTTCATAATTAAAAGTTGACGCAGAACATTTAATTTAAGACGTAAAATAGAATTTTCTTTCATTTGTTGAATTTTTACTGAACTTTACCACAACAGGATCAGCCATAGCAGCGACTCAAAACGAAAAAGTGTTGTTTTAGCCGGTGTGGCATATACTGAATATGAAAGCAATCATTCCAGTTGCAGGCGCAGGTACTAAATTAAGGCCGCATACATACACCCAGCCAAAGGCTCTGATTCCGCTAGCCGGAAAAACGATATTGAGCATTATCGTTGACCAGTTACTGGAAGGCGGCATAACAGAATTTATTTTTATTGTCGGATACCTGGGCACAAAAATCCAGGATTATGTGAAGGATAAATATCCGCAGTTGAAAACAAGTTTTGTTTTCCAGACGGAAAGGCAGGGTATTGGTCACGCTATTTTACAAACCAAAGAACTGGTGGCAGGGGATGAGGTTTTTATTGTGCTGGGTGATACAATCTGTGAGTATGATATCCGGCCGGTCCTGGAAAATCCGGTTTCGTCCCTGGGAGTAAAAAGGGTGGATGATCCCAGGGATTTCGGTGTGGCTGAAATAGAAGAAGACGGATTCATCAGCCGGGTGGTGGAAAAGCCCCAGATTCCCAAATCAAATATGGCACTGGTCGGCATTTACAAGATTCGCGAAACCGAAGATCTTTTTACCTGCCTGGAAAATAATATCAGGAACCTGCTTACGAGTTACGGGGAATATAATTTAACCGACGCCATAGAATGTATGATCCGCAACGGGGTGAAATTCGATGCCTTCAAAGTGCAGAACTGGTTTGACTGCGGGAAAAAGGAAACCCTGCTGGAGTCCAATGCCAAACTGCTGAAAAAATTCGGCAGTAATATAGCGCCTGATCATCAAATGGAAAATACCATCGTCATTCATCCGGTGAATATTGCTTCCGGCTGCAGTATAAAAAATTCAATCATCGGTCCCAATGTTGCCATCGGGGAAAAAACCATAATCAATTATTCGATATTAAAAGATTCCATCATCGGATCCTTTGCCAACCTCTATGATATCGTACTCACCCATTCCCTGATAGGCAGTGATACCCAGGTCAAGGGCGAAAGCCGCAGCCTGAACATCGGGGATAATACAGAGATTGATTTGGGGGAAAGTTAACTGTATTGAATCATTTCATTTCCCAGAATCCGCAGTAAAGGATATTCTGAATCGTCAGGCTGGTGGTCAGATCCGCTGTCGGGCAATACTTCCACATTTACTTTTACCGTCTTTTTTTCCTGGATCTCGATCATTTCCTCGTATTTGTATTTCTGGTAACCCTTCTTCTCAAATCGAAGGTTTACATGGGAGGCGGGGAGATCCTTGAAATGATAGTAGCCATCCACGTCTGTTACCGCTTCTTTGGATGTCGGATCCCCGGGAACTATGACAGAGACAATCACGCCGGGAACAGGTTTTTTTGTAATGGCATCTAACACCTGTCCTTTGATCGGGCAATGATCTGAATTGCCGTCACTGGCGTAAAGACCGCAGGAAACCAGGCAGGTGAAAACAAAAAATACGAGGTAAAAAGAAATTTTCATGGCTTTTGCAGTTTACAAGGTAAAGGTTCGGCCCAGGTTTTCAAAAATTCAGACCATAAATTTTCTATAATTCCCCCCGCAGGGAGGATATCCCGGATCAGGGCACTGACCTGGCCGATTTCCAGTTCGCCTTCTTCGAGGTCTCCTTCAAACATGCCTTTTTTTGCCCTTCCCCTTCCCAGCAGCGTTTTAAGATTTTCTGCGGAAGCTCCAGCCTGTTCTGCAGCAGCTACCTGCTTAAAAAACTGATTTTTCAGCAGCCGTACAGGCATCAGGGATTTCATGGCAAGCATCGTATCGCCTTCCCCCGCTTTCAATACATAATTTTTAAAATCGGGATGGGAACCTGCTTCCTCACTCAGCACAAAGCGGGTGCCAAGCTGAACGCCGGAAGCACCCAGGGCCATCACTGCAAACATTTGCCTTCCCGTTGCAATTCCGCCGGCGGCGATCACCGGAATCCGCACAGCATCCGCGACCGCCGGGATCAGTACCAGGGTCGTGGTTTCTTCGCGGCCGTTATGGCCACCCGCTTCAAAACCTTCTGCCACCACTGCATCACAACCCGCATCGGCAGCTTTGCGGGCAAAACGACTGCTGCTGACCACATGCACCACTTTGATTCCTTTTCCTTTAAGATGCCGGTCCAGGTCTTGCGGGTTACCGGCCGAAGTAAAAACAATAGGAATTTTTTCTTCCATCACGATATCCATATGCTTTCAACATCCGGATACATCAGCGGGATATTCACGCCGAACGGGAACGTTGTAGCGGCCCGGCATTTACAGATATGTTCACGTAACACATCCGGGATACATACTGCCACTACCGATCAGTCCAAGACCACCGGCATTACTCACTGCGGAAGCCAGGCGCCAGCCGCTGGTCCAGACCATGCCGGCCTGTATAATGGGATAACGGATCCCGAATAAACCGGTAATCGAATTGGTGAATTCCATCTGGATAAAGGTAAGAACGGGGATAGTTTGTTTTTTTTAATAAATTATAAAAAACTATATTTATGTACAACTTCAAGCTTAAGGCATGCAAAAACCTTTGCTGCTTCTTTTTAGTGCGGGTTGTTTGATTTCCTGCCATAAAGAAGCTTCAAATCCGGTTAATGACTTTACCTGGTTCGGTACGCAGAACAACGCTGTTTACAATTATGTTTTGATCAATGCCAACCAGGTGCTCAGCAAAACTGACAGCGAAGAATTGCATATTGGGGTGAGTGCTGCATTTATTGACAGTAACAACCACCAGATAACAGCTGTTCGGGCATTGTCTGTCAATAACCTGCTCATCCAGCCCGGCCAGGACTCCACCTACAGTTATAATTATGCATCTGCTGAAATCAATAAGGACTTGCCAGCTTTTTGGAACCCATGTGCTGATCACCATTCACGGTATCAATGAAGCGGATACCGTCAGCAGTTCCATCTACGTTCCCAAACAACTTACGGGCATCATACCAAGTTTTCCTGATACCCTGTCCGTCAGCAAAGGCCTGCAACTTCAATGGGCTCCGGATAATGCAAATCATGGGGTCATGTGATGATCCAGTTATATTATTACAGTACCCTGAGCAGAAAAAGTGATTCCACCTTCCGGAAAAAATTTCAACGGTCAATCTGACGGTCCCGGATAATGGAAGTTACTATTTATCAAAAAATGAATTGGGGTCATTTCCCTGCCACGCATATATCGGTATCACCATCGCCCGCGGAACCCAAACCGAAGCTATTCTCCCGTTTCCCGCAAAAGGGTTTATTATTTTTCCAGCGCTTCCCTGAGCACCCAGCCTGTAAAACTGGCAGCAATAAGCGGAACGCTTAACGCCTTCGTCCGCCGTAGCTTTAGCGAAGGCGGATAACGCTTAACGCTTAACGACATTTTTGGAATTGCAATTTACGATACCCCATAATTCATAACTCTTAACTCATAATTCATAACTCATAATTCATAACCTCATAACTCATAACTCATAACTCATAACTCATAACTCCCAAACTACCTGCTATTGCGCATTAAAGGCCCATTTCCACATCGTTTTCCAGCTGGGTTTTTTTCCATAGAGCAGGATGCCCGTTCTGTAAATTTTTCCGGCCATCCAGGTCGGTAAATAAAAATCCCCCTGCCAGCAGGGCCATACTTAAAAAAGTTGCCAGTAAGGAACGGTGGTGGGCACACCATAGGGGAACCGGGCCATCATCACAATCGGCGAACTGAACGGGATCATACTGGCTCCAGACGGCCAGGGGATCCTCCTGGGTCCTGAATGGCGATGGTCATTATGATAAAGGAAAAAATGATGGGCATGGTGATAGGCAGTAAAAGGGATTGTGCTTCCTGCGGGTCTTCATTAACTACAGATCCGATCGCTGCAAACAGGGAGGCATAAAATAAATAGCCGCCTATAAAATAATAGACAAATGAGCCGATGATCAGCAACCAATTGGCATGTTCTAATGGATTGCTTTATGCAAGGATCTGTCGTGCGGCTTCACTGGTCTGTGGACCTGGCGCATTTCCCATGGCATTGGCCTGTTGAAGATCGTTCATTCCTGTCAGTAATTCATGCGGGATGAATGCCTGTGCTACCAGGGCCAGCACGACGAAAAGGCCGATCCACATAGGAACTGGGTGAGACCCACTGCGCCGATGCCAATAATTTTTCCGAGCATCAGGGGAAAAGGTTTTACGGAGCTGACAATCACTTCCGCCACGCGGCTTGTTTTTTCCTCCAAACGCCGCGCATCACCATGGCACCATATATAAATGTGAGCAGGTAAATCAGGAAACCACACACATAACCGATGGCATAAGAGAGTCCCTGGCTGGAGGCTTCCGATTTTTTTCCTTCATCAGAAAAAGTCTGCAGATCCGCTATATCTGAAGCTGTCACGGATGGAATCAAGCCGACTTCTTGTAATATTTGTTTTCGTGTAGATCAGGTGGTCCGTAATCGCGGAATTAATTCGTTTTTCCAGGTCGTCGATATTAGCCAGTCCCAATTGCTTTTTATATTTCAGCCGATAGATGGTTTTCTCTCCTTCTTTTAGCTCGGGGATGATCAGTACCGCACTGCAGTTTTTCTCTGCATAGTTTAGGGTATCAATAGCCGGGGAAAAATCAAAGAAGAGTGAAGAATCACTTCTCAGATAATCCTTAAAATATCCATTCTTGATCGGACACGGCAATACGGTGATTGGTCTTGCCCTTTATGGCAAGGACAACGGTTGCCTGCAATAAAAAGCACGATGATCAACGGGTAAAAGAAAAGTGGAAAGCAGGAAAGTTTTATTTCTGATTCTGGTCATATATTCCCGGCGGATGATAAGGCCGATCTTATTCATATTTTAAGATTGTATGGGTTGAAATTGGCGGGAAAGGGAGGTGCCTTCCACCAGTTTGATAAAAATTTCGTTTAAGGAAGGAAGCAATTCGGTAAAGGCGGAAATATTGGATTGCCCATCGAATGAAATAACGAAGCACTTCATTGGGGGTATGACCGTTCTTTATGCGTAATGGTAAGCGTTTGTTCATTTTTCAAGAGCACTTCAAAGAGTTCTTTGGAAATGTTGGGTGGAAGAGGGGAGACTGTGATCCGGTAAAGATTTTCCTTGAATTCCTGTTTCACATTCGCATACCGTTCCATCCAGGATTTTATTACCCTTGTTGATGAGCACGATCTGATTACAGATTTCCTCCACCTGTTCCATCCGGTGGGTACTGAAGATGACGGATGAACCATTTTTCGCGAGGCGGAAAATTTCATCCTTGATCAGGTTGGCATTTACCGGATCAAGGCCGCTGAAGGGTTCATCGAGGATAATCAGTTCCGGCCGGTGGAGAACGGTAATTACAAACTGAAGTTTCTGTGCCATGCCCTTGCTCAGGTCTTCAATTTTTTTATTCCACCAGGACTGCATTTCAAAACGTATGAACCAGTCTTTTACCTGACTCAGCGCTTCGGATGCGGAAAGTCCTTTGAGCCGCGCGAGGTAAATGGCCTGTTCGCCGATTTTCATTTTTTTATAAAGTCCCCTTTCTTCAGGCATATAGCCGATACGTGCTGAATCTGCATCCGCATTGAAATGTTTGCCACTCGAGCTGTATAGCTGCCTTCATCAGGATAAAAAATTCCCGTGATCATACGGATCAGGGTGGTCTTTCCGGCGCCATTGGGGCCCAGTAAACCAAAGATGGTTCCTTTCTCCACTTTGAAACTGATATCATCCACCGCTTTTTGCGTGGTGAAATATTTCTTCAGGTGATGATACTTCAAGCAGGTCATGCATCATGGGTTTTAGTGTGAAAAGATTTCAGCGATTTTTTCGGCAACCCGTTCCCCATCCATCGCCGCACTCATGATGCCGCCTGCATATCCGGCCCCTTCTCCGCAGGGAAAAAGATTATTGATTTGCGGGTGCGCCAGGGTTTCCTCATCTCTCGGTATCCGAACGGGGGATGAAGTTCTGGATTCTGTTGCAACAACAATTGCCTCTTGTGTAAAATATCCTTTCATTTTTTTATCGAATGCCGGGAATGCCTGCTGCAGGCTGCGGGCCGATGGCTGGGAAAGAGACCGGGAGATATTGGCAGCTTTAGTCCGGGTGCATAAGAGCAGGCAGGCAGGGAGTCCGGAAATCTTTCCCTTTAACAAAATCAGTGAGTCTTTGTGCCGGCGCTTTAAATAAACCACCTCCCAGTGTAAAAGCTTTCTGCTCAATGGACGACTGAAAAAACATGGCAGCCAGGGGACCCTGTTTTGAATAAGCCTGCCAGTCTTTTTCTTCTATGTTTACGACGATACCCGAATTCGCAAAGGGATTATTTCGTTTGGAAGGAGACCATCCGTTCACGACCAGCTCTCCTTTGTGTAGATGCCGGTGCGATGATACCGCCGGGGCACATGCAGAAGGAAAAAACCGAACGGTTGTTTTCCGTATGAACGAGCTGATAGGCGGCCGGGGGAAGTCCGGCTACCCGGGGGCCTTCTTCTCTTATATAATGATACTGAATTGAATTGATGAGTTCCTGCGGATGTTCCACACGCACGCCGAAGGCAAAAGGCTTGGCATGGATCTCTTTATTTTTCCGGTGGAGCAGATGATATATATCCCGTGCGGAATGACCCGGTGGCCAGGATAACGGCATCTGCCCTGAAACGGTCCCCGTCTTCAGTTTGTATCTCAGTGATTTTTTCCCCGTTTTCTGACCATCGTTCAGTTTCTTATGGAAATGTATTTCGCCTCCGCAACTCAGAATATAATGGCGTATGGCGCTGATGATGGCGGGCAGTTTATTGGTCCCGATATGGGGATGTGCTTCATAGAGAATATTTTCGTCGGCTCCAAAGCGGACAAAGAGATCCAGTATCCGTCTGGACGTTCCCTCTTTTATTACTCCGGGTATACAATTTGCCATCGCTGTAGGTGCCGGCACCCCCTTCTCCAAAACAATAATTGCTTTCCGGGATTGATAATGCCTTCTTTATTCAGCCGGGCCAGGTCCCGCCGCGGGACTCTTATATCTTTGCCTCTTTCCAGGAGCACGGGCCGGATGCCGGAGCGAATCAGGCTGAGGGCGGCGAATAATCCGGCTGGTCCTGCGCCGATGATCAGTACGGATTTGGAGATGCCCAAGATCCCGTAAGGGTTGTTCAAATCTCTTCGCGGGGCTGAAAGGTTCATTGATAAATACGTACGCGGTCAGGAGCATATGCGGATACCGGGAGCGCGCGTCCAGGGAATTTTTTAAGAATATGAAAACCATTGATCTGGTTTTCTGGAACGCCCGCTTCTTTTGCCAGACCGGTCCTGATAGCCATGGTTCAGATGACGCCTCTGTTACCGGGATTTTTATCTGAATTTTTTTTTGCATCCGGAGTGAAGAGGTGAATTCAGAAAATAATTAAAAATTGACAGTTCGTAAAACTAGGCTAAGTAATTTTCAAAAAAAATTATTCGTGTAGTTTTTGATCAGGTAGTTTCCCTGAACTGTCTGGTTCACCGTGCTTTAATCTATGATAAAATAAAGAAGCCAAAAAAGGCTTTAAAATTTTTTTTAAAAAAACTTTGGTTAAACCGGAATGCTGTCAAAATATCTGTATCTTCAATCGGCCTCAACTACATCATATGGAGAAATATTTTAAATCATCAGCAGCAAATTATTCGCCTCTCCATGTTTCCATTCTCTCTAAACCCTCGTCCTTATTGAGTTTTGTTGATCCTTCTCTTTATGCTTCGGTTAACTGGTGAAGGCGGTTTGCCGATATCTTCGCGCGAAGTGCGTTACGGGCGAAGTTCGGGTTAATCAGGCAATCTTGTTTTTATGCCAGTTAATTTGATCTATTTGAATTAGTGAAGACATTTTTTTTATGACAGCCATGCATCTGAAGGCTAACCTGAAATTACCAATTAATAAAAAATTTTTTATTCAGAAATTAATCTTGATATTCGTTCCCCTGCAAAAAATCCGTCCTCGAAAAACCCCCGAAAAATGAACTTTTAAAACAGATTTTTAACCAGCCTTAAACTTGCTTTTTTTAATGCCGAAAACCTTTGAAAAAGTCTGGGCCAATTGTCTTGAGATCATAAAAGATATCGTTGAATGGCAGCATTATAAAACCTGGTTTGAACCCATTCGCCCGGTTGAGTTGAAAGTGAATGTTTTGGTGATACAGGTTCCCAGCCAGTTTTTTTATGAGTACCTGGAAGAGCATTACGTGAATTTATTGGCAAAAACTTTGCGTAGGATATTGGGAAAAGATGCGCGGCTTGAATACCGGATCATGGTAGACAGCGGCAACCAGCAAAACAAACCATTGACCATGGATGTTCCTGCACATAATTATAAGACGATCTCCAATAATGAAATGGATTTTCCCCTGATCATCAACAATCCGGTGAAAAATCCTTTTGTGATACCCGGACTGAAGAAGATGCAGATCGATTCCCAGCTGAACCCGGTATATACTTTCGATGTATTTATTGAAGGGGACTGTAACCGGGTGGCCCGCCGGGCGGGTAAAACGGTTGCGGAGAAACCAGGTGCCAATTCTTTCAATCCCCTGGTCATTTACGGCGGGGTCGGACTGGGAAAGACCCATCTGGCCCAGGCCATCGGCAATGAAGTGCGGAGAACCCACCACAATAAAGTGGTATTATACGTAAGTTCCGAGAAATTCATCAACCAGTTTATCGACCACAGCCGAAACAATGCGATCAACGACTTTCATCCATTTTTACCAGCTGGTGGACGTGCTGATCATTGACGATGTACAGTTTTTCAACAGTGCCGAAAAATCCAGGATGCATTTTTTGCCATTTTCAACCATCTGCACCAGAGCGGTAAGCAACTGATCCTCACTTCCGATAAGCCACCTAAGGATCTGGAAGGCGTTCAGGAAAGACTGCTCAGCCGGTTCCGCTGGGGTCTGAGTGCCGACCTGCAGGTGCCGGATTATGAAACCCGGATCGAGATCCTGGAACGCAAGATGAAGAATGACGGGCTGGAAATGCCTAAGGAAGTGGTAAAATACCTGGCATACAATATTAACAGCAATGTGCGCGAACTGGAAGGCGCATTGATATCCCTTCTGGCACAGTCTTCGCTTAACAAGAGGGAAATTGACCTGGAATTGTCGAAGAAAGTGCTGAGAAATTTTGTAAAAACGAGCAGTAAGGAAATTACCATTGAAACCATACAACGGATGGTTTGCGAATATTTCGATCTGCCTTATGACAAGCTCCTGCAGAAGACCCGGAAGCGTGAGATCGTACAGGCGCGGCAGATCACCATGTACCTGGCCAAGGCGTTTACAAAAAATTCATCTAAAAACAATTGGCGAGCATTTCGGCGGAAGGGATCATACCACGGTCATTCATTCCTGCCAGACGGTAAAGGACCTGATGGATACCGACAGCTTGTTCCGGGAAAATGTAACTGAACTGCAGCAGAAAGTGCAGCTGGCGGCCATGTAGTGTAAAATAACAAAAAGGACCGTCCGTTCCGGTTAAAGCCAGATCGGACGGTTTTTTTTATGGGAAATTTTCCTGCGCAGGGTAAGCAGTGTGACCGTCTTCTTGGTGTCTCTATGAATGATATTGAGAAGGATCCTGATTAGGTTCATGGTCATTAAAGTATTAAATCCAGGAACCGGTGAACCTGGGGGCGGAAAAAGGCAAAAAGCACGACAGCCAGGAGATAGCCGGTCATAAAACTGGTAAATAAAATTTTTTTGGACAGGGGCCGGGCATGTTCGATAACATCCGGGATGAAGTTTTTCATGGAGGCTTTTTACGGATAAAGGATTGAATTAAAACAGTTATTCGGGCCGTTTTATTGCCCGGGAATCAGGGTTTTTGTTTAACCCATTGAAAATGCGGAAGGTTTGCAATTAATCTTTATTTTTGCAATCCTCTTTTATCCGCCGAAGCTTATGCGCAGGCGGATGACGAACATGGGGAACTAATTGGAGAGGTGCCTGAGTGGCCGAAAGGGCCGGTTTGCTAAACCGTTATACGAGCTTAAACTTGTACCGAGGGTTCGAATCCCTCCCTCTCCGCTTTTTGATGTAATTATCTTTCAACTGAAGTTTTAAAAGCCTGCAAACTCAATGTTTGCGGGCTTTTTGCTTTTTAGGATGACCTGGGTGTACACGGGTTTACTCCCTTTTTCCAGGAGTGATTCCGGGAGTACTTCAGGTTTACAAAAAGACTCCGGCAAATTGACACAACTCACTTTCTCTTAACACTTTGTAAGAACGCATCTCGGATTTTAGGAATCAATGAATCCTAATTTTATCATCGTTTTAAAGCAGTAAAAATGGAGCAAAGTTTCGGGTTGGTTTTTCATCTTAAAAAACCAAAGAATTTTAAGAAAGGGGAGTTGCCGGTTTACATGAGAATTACGGTTGATGGATCATTTTGCGAGATCAGTACCCGACAAAAATCTGATCCCAGCTTATGGAATAAAGATGCCGGCAGGGTTACCGGTAAATCAGAGAAGGCAAACGCTGTAAATTCTTATCTTGACACTCTACAGCTAAAAGTTTTTGAAGCCAAGCGTAAGCTGATTGAAATCGATAAACCGGTTAGTCCTATAGCGATCAAAAACCTTTTGTTAGGAAAGGGCATAGGTGATCCGAAACGAATGCTTATGGAGATTTTTCAAAAACACAATGACCAGATCAGGGAGCTGATCAACCGGGAATATGCAGCCGGAACGATTGAACGATATGAAACGTCGTATAAACACACGCGGTCCTTCCTGGAAACCCGGTATAAAGTCTCAGACATCGATATCTGTTCCCTCAACAACGAATTTATCATGGAGTATGAATTCTGGCTCAAAACCGTTCGCAAATGCGGCCAGAATACAACAGTCAAATACCTGAGCAACTTCCGGAAAATTATCAATCGTTGCATCAGACTCGGATGGCTGCAAAGGGATCCTTTCCTGGGGTATCAAATGAAAAAGACGGAAGTAGAACGGGTTGCCCTAACACTGGCAGAACTGGAGAACATTTCCAGTAAAAAATTTCCTACCGAACGTTTAAACCTGGTGAAAGATATTTTTCTTTTCAGTTGCTTTTCCGGCTTGGCTTATGCAGATGTAAAAAATCTGAAGCGATCCGATATCACTGAGGGGGAAGACGGACAGCAGTGGTTGAATAGCCGCAGGCAGAAAACACATGTTATAGCCAGGATTCCACTTTTGACTGCCGCAGGTAAAATCATCGACAAATACAAAAGTCATCCTCAGGTAATTTTGGACAACCGTGTTTTGCCTGTACTGTCAAATCAGAAGATGAATGCCTACTTAAAGGAAATTGCGGATTGCTGCGAGATTTCAAAGAACCTGACCTTCCATATCGCCCGGCATACTTTTGCGACAACGGTCACTTTAAGCAGCGGCGTTCCCATAGAAACAGTTTCAAAAATGCTTGGACACCGTAATTTGAAAACGACCCAGCACTATGCCCGGGTTCTGGATTTTAAGATTGGCCAGGACATGAAGGTTGTGAAGGATAAATTCTCAAACATGTTTTTGTCCATTGATCAGTGATTCGATATCACCCGAAAGAAAATAAACCCTCGACCTCACTTTGTGAGGTTTTAATAGACCCCGGTCGATCCACTGATAAATCGTCTGGCGGCTGACAGAAAAAATAGCGCATACTTCTTCCACTTTGTAGAGAGGTTTATAAGTCATGCCGGATACTTCTGTTGATAGGGCAGGGGAGCTCCTGTTTTCTTTTTTTTCTGTTTCCTCCCTGATGATCTGCCGGATTTTATTCCAGTATTCCGCCGGTGAATAAGGGAAAAGGATCGTTTGATTTGACTCGATGAAGCTTGAATCTGAAGCTTTGATCGTGGATATTTCTTTCATCACACATTTCATTTATCACATTAAAAAATATCTTCCTGAAGTACTTTTGAAATAATTACTCGCCTGGCTTTATTTCTAATTTAGAATTTAGAATTCCCGTGCATTGATCCGCTTGGGAGAACCACAAACTTATTTTTATTTTTCTGATTTCAAGTGAATGAGCTTGTTTGAAATTCAGTCAGGCAGGATTTCCCTGATTTTCCGTTTCTATTTTTGGTCTCAGCTCTCCTGGCGATTTAGTACTGGCTTAAGACATTTTAAGCCTGGGAACGTCGCCAAAATTGCGACGGGCGAGATGTTCAATTGTTGCACAAATTGACTCTCGCCGCCCCTGTCTCCGGTGTCGACGGTCGGGTCTGTGGACCTCAGAAAAGGGAAGACCTTGAATTTTCTTCTCCTTCGGCCGTCGCTCCCTCTGCTTAGGGAGGGCGACGGCCGAAGGAAGACAGATAGGAACCAGGGTTATTCCACTATTTTCATTTACAGAACGAAGTGTCATAACGACAATATGAAATGTATAACAAACGAATTGTCCTAACGACAATATCAAATGTATAACACCAATCAGCAAACTATCAATGGCAATATTTTTCCTGCACTGCGTCTTATAACATAAATTTGAGTGTTAGCCAATATTGCTGCAACTGTTTCGCGACACTAAGAGTATTCGCAGTTGTATTCAGGCCAGATGTCGAAGGGAAGGCTACAGAATTCAAAACATTACAGCGTAGAGGGCATACAGGTGGTGAGCCGATTGCGAATGCGTGAGAAATTTATTTATCAAAGCATGAGCGATCGGCTCACCAGTTGAAGTTCGGGAAAAATCGGGATAACTCTCCATAAAGGAGATGGGTATTAACCTCAGTAAAAGGATGTTTTTTAACCCGTAGCCAACCCAACGACAATTTTAAGAAAGGAGTAAGAGGATGTTGGTCTGTCCTGAACAGAAGAAATAACATTATCAATCGGGCATTGATAAAATTATTTCTTCCTATACAACTGCTAACACCCTGGACAGTTGAGCAACATCGGCTAACATAGATATTGCCAAAAGCGGCAACGGACACTGAAATTTAAATAACTTTAAGCCGCCTTCGGCAATATCTAAGCGTTGTGTGCAACCATAAACAGCCTCATGAGTAAAAAAAGCTTCGACATTTTAGACTATACTACTACTAACGACATTTTAAAGGTGCTTAATCGTTTAGGAACACAAAACCTTACCCCAACAGGACACGGCTTTGAAATATTTGGTGCAACTCCTATTAGGCAAGCAGCAGAGCAATCAACATTAACTTATACAGACAAGTCAAAAGAAAAACCTGCTATTGCTTTACTGTCAGTTATTTTAGCGGCGAACAGAGAATATAACAAAGTTGTTGAACCAAATCTTAGAAGAATAGAAAGAGATTATCCTGACTTAAAAACATTTCAACAGCTATCGGAAATATTAACGAACAAAGGCAGAGAAGAATTTTATTCATTTTGGGGGCATAAAGACGAGAAAAAATATAAAACGTTAAGCAATGTTCTTGACAAGATTGATGAGCTAAGGAAAAAATATTCGACAGCAAAAGACGATTTTGATTTGATGAACCAATGGGGAACAAATGCAGACCTGCTTAACTACAAGGAAGATACAATAGGGGGTATTCCTAACATTGCAGTTGCGACATTTCAACATTCACGAATGGTATTCGGCGTAGACACAATTAAACCAGACCAAAGAGTTAAGGAAGTATTAGATTACGAATTTGGATTATCAAAACTGACCGACGAAAAAGCAATCAAAGCAGTTGAACAAATTGCTGCAATAGCTGGACTGAAGGTTATAACCATTGACCAGATTTTGGTAAAGTATGGTTCAAGCTACTATAGTCAAAAAGCAAACAAGTTGACACTAAAGCAAATCGTTAAGAATTTAAAAAGTTATGGCGTTGACAATGAAATAATCAGTAAGGCAACACTTTTATCTATAGGACAAGTTGAACGATTATAATGGTATGCACACTACAAAAGTATTTGCAAAAGCAGGGCTGGACAATGTGACATCAGCTATATGCAAGCATCAGCAGAAGTTCGGGCTCGACGTTCAATTTTCAGCTTTAGTTCATAACTTCAGCAACATATTTTCAAATGGGCATTTGTACCGGGCTGGACAATCAATGAATTCCCTGCCTTCGCAGATACTCGACCGTTGGCTGCCATTAAACTAACGCCCCAGCTATGAAGCAATTAAAAAAAATTAACCTCTTTCCATTGACTGATTTTGATAATCTAAATCTTCAAGTTGCAACCAGAAAAGACTATGACCTAACTTCTCTGTCCCAAGAAGAACAAAATAAGCTGTTTACTGAACTGTTTAATATTGCGGGAAAAACACCAGGAGCAATTATCGCAACTAAAGTGGGAGATAAGAATTTTGTGAATACACAGGTTTCGACTGCAAAACAAAAATCGAAGGCCTTCACATTTCCTGAACCTAATCCTGTTTGTATCTATTACAGTTCTGCAAACGCACATTTACAAAAATCATATTCGATAAAAAACAAGATTTATAGCGAGGAGCAACATTTTGACCACAACCGCCATTATCAAAATTTTTTAGAATACTTTCAAGAAACATCTGAAGGTGTTATACTTTTGAGTACTACTCTTGAGGCATTTGTTAATCAAGTTTTGGACGACACTTTACAACTTACAGTGAACGGACAAGCAAAGAATAAGGATGGGATTTAATGGTTAGACATAAACACCAAAATACGTAAAGTTGTAAATCTGATATCTGGGATTGATTTTTTTCAAACTAATCCCAAAGAATATAGTAGCATTTCATTGCTTATTGACTTAAGGAATGATTTAATTCATTTGAAAAAGTCAACAGAAGCAAATGTTACACATCATCAGACTTTATTCAAGAAACTTGTTGAGTTAAATCATGTGGACGTTTCTGATAGTGTGTTTACCTTTATCAATACAATAATCCCCAACTACTTAATCGAGGAACAAGAAAACAAACCAATTAATCCACTTAATGATGGAGGATAAAGTAATGAGTCGATAGGAACTATGTATTGATGAAAATTGTACTTATAAAGCTGGACCCAACAAACAATATGAATAAGGAAAAGGAGATAGATAGACTTGCAAATGATATTAGAACACAATTGGCAAAACTTGAGTCAACATTTTGGGATGTGTTTGTAGCACCATCAGCGCCTGGTATCGAAGTTTCTAAATACTGGAAATACGAACGAGATGACCACGAAACTTGGTTATACTACGGGACAAGGTCTTTATTTTTTAAAATTTGTCTTTTTTTAGAACTTAAAAATGTAAGTAGTTATCTTGCCATGTTTAAAAATAAATTTGAAATAATAATTTATGACCAGAAAAAAACTATGGAAAGCCGAGGCGGTTTATACAATGATTCCGAACCTTCGATGATTATTCATGACGAATTTCGAGAGTTTTTATCCTCCTTTTCAGAATTTGATTACAACTTTCTAAATAAAGCAGAAACAAATAAACTTAAACTTATTCTTGAAAATACAAATTCAATCATTGCAAAAACTAAGACTGTAATAAAAAATGAGACATCGATTTATACACCTGTAAAATGGCTTACTGAGATAATTTACCCAAATACAAAAAGTTTAGGAAAAGCAAGATTTATAAAAAAATTTACAACATATCATCCTGACATTTTAGTCCCGGAAACAAGTTCTGCAGTAGAATACAAATATATCCGTCACGGTGAAAACCCGTCAACTTATATTGACCAAATTAAAACAGATGCAGACAGCTATGACGGTGACCCTGAATATAAATTCTTTTACGCTGTAGTTTTTTATGAAACAAAAAGTGACATCAATCCAAAAGCATTTAAAGCCGCGGTTGACGAAAAAAAATTCCCGGAAAATTGGGAAATAATGGTTCTCTAAAAACGGCAGGCAACAAAAGTATTTGCAAAAGAGATCTGGACAATGAAACTTAAGCTATATTCAAGCATCATAGTGATTCGGGCTCGAAGTTCAATTTTTGGCTTTAGTTCATAAGTTGAACAACATATTTTCAAATGAGCATTTGTACCGGGCTGGACAATAAGTGAATTCCCTGCCTTCGCAAATACTCGAACGTTGTGGGAAACATAGTTGAACACTCTGAAAAAATTATAAAAGGATTTAAAATTTAAGGTTTGAATGGAAAGACAAAACTATCTTGATTGGGGCGAAGTTTCAGAAGTCTACGATGAAATTAAAACTTTAGCCACTCAAAAGGAGTTAGAAAATGCTTCAGAAGCACAAACTAGATTTGATGTTATAGACCGCATTATAAGAGAAGTTTTTCAATGGAAACATGGGCAAATTTCTGTTGAAGAATATTCGGCTGGAGAAAGACAAGAATACGTCGATTACTTACTACGTTCAGGTGACAACAAAATAATAATTGAGGCAAAAAAAATAGGAGCATCTTTTCCGTCACCTTCAAGAAGGAAAAAATTAAAGTTGACGGGAGCGCTTCTCAGCGAAGGAGAAATCGGAAAGGCAATAGTTCAAGCTGAGAAATATGCAAAAAGCAAAGATGCAAATCTAGTAGCGGTAACAAATGGAACTTGCTGGTGCTTTTATCCATTCGATATTAATGTAGACCGAGACTATATTTATGCATATTTACTGTTCCCGTTTGACGATATTGAAGATGCAGAAGCATTATTTGATATATTTTCTATACAAAATATTGAAAATGATAGTTTATCCAAACTTACGTATGAGAATCCCAATATAATAGTTCGAAGTCTCGTTAGATCAACCGTTAATGCAGATGCCAGAATCGGAAGAAATATCATTGCGGACTATATTTCACCTGCTCTAGACTATGCATTTCATGGAGAGTCCTTGATTGGTGACAAAAGCAAATTGGAATACTGTTTCGTAAAGACCGACGCTAGAACAAAATATGACAATACATTAAGAATATTTCTTTCTGATAAAAAGTCGGAATTAATTTCACCAGCAAGAAGGCTTAAAAAACAAGCTGCCGAAGACGACTTGCAATCATCACTCAAATTTTTTGATACAAGTAAAAATGTTCCAGTTACTTTAATAATCGGCTCTGTCGGTTCAGGTAAATCAACATATTTATCCCATTTTGAATTAATTCAGGCAAAATCCCTACTTGAAGAAAAGAAGTGCTATTGGGTAACAATTGACTTCGAAAAAATGGGTAAATCAGGCAACCCTCGCAAATTTATTTACGAGAGCTTGCGGCAATTTACCTTGAATGAACATCCTTATGTAAAAACCGATTTTAAGTCACTTGTTGAGCCTGCATATGATGAAGAAATAAAGAAATTAGCACGTGGCCCATTTGGCTTAGCTGCTAAAAATAAAGAGAAGTTTGAAGAAAAAATTCAAGAGATAATAGAAAATGACTTTGATAATATTGAGCCCTATGTAAACAAAATATTTTCTTACATTTCAAAAGAACATCTCTGCGTTATTGTTTTAGACAATATAGATCTGTATGAAGATAGCCTACTTGAAATTGATGTTTTTTCTGAAGGCGTTGCAATTTCTAAAAAAATTAATTGCAATACTTTAGTCTCTTTACGAGATACGACATTTATTAAGCACAAAAACGACTCGATATTTAATGCTCATGAACTTAAGAAATTCTGGATTGACCCTCCGCCTTTTAGAGAAGTACTATCAAAAAGACTAAAGTTTGCGAGCAGCGTTTTGGCTAATAAAAAAGCTACTATTCCATACAATGGGATGCAGTTAACAATTGAAAATCTTGGAGTTTTCTTTGATATTGCCCATTCTACCCTTTTAAAAGAGACATCAGCGAGGCTAATAGAATGTTTAGCAGATGGGAACATTCGAAAGGGAATTTCATTAGTAAGCAATTTTTTAACCTCAGCACATATTCAGGCTGATAGAGCATTGTATAACTATTTAAATAAAGCTGTAATCAGGGGTTTGCCATTTCATGAAGTTTTTAAAGGGTCAATTTTGGGCCCGTGGAAGTATTACAAGGAAGAACGGGCAGAAGCCATTAATATTCTCGATGCCGGATTTAACTCAAGGTCGCTACAATTACTGCGAGCGTATATTCTAAAGTTCCTTTTCTATCGTGCCAAAGACAAGAATTCAAATGAAGTTCCTTTATTAAAAATAACTGAAACCTTTTCAGTTTTAGGTGCAAGTGAAAATCACATTATAAAAGTGGTTAGCGACCTGTATCAAAATGGTTTAGTTAATTCTACTGCCTCAAAAGAAATTGACATGGCTTCATCTGTTTCAATAAACTTATCAGGAGCATATTATTACAGCTTCCTTTTAAGAACATTTGAATATTTGGAAACTGTTATGTTTGACACTCAAATTTTGATAGAGGAATTTTGGGACAAATTACTTCCGTTAAGTGAGGAAACTGAATTTGAAGATATTATATATCAGAGGGTGTTAAAAAGAAAAGAAAGGATTCTTCTTTTCTTAAACTACTTGAAGAAAATTGAACAGGAAGGTATCAACCAAACAAATCTTGCACTTTACTCTGTAACAAGGGAAATTGATTTGTCTCTGACCCGTAGTTTAAATATTATTGTCGGCAATGCAAAAAAATGGTATACATAGTGTACCGGCCCCCTATAAACTGGACAGTATTCTAGGGGTGTTTTGGAAGATCTTTATGGTTTGCCAATTTGCCCTCTCCTGCGGGTGTATCATTCGGTGGCAGTCGATTTCATAAGCATTAACCATATCATTGGTCCGGTTTCCAGGAATGGATTTTATTCTTCTCGCACACCTTTTCAACCTACAGGTTCAATTTTTTTATCTTTACAATGAGTTTGTTCAGCGTTAGTTGAAGAGTTAATTTGAGAGTAGTGAGGTTGCAGCATATAACTTATTGATTGATAATACGTAAGCGAGTAGGTTCATTTCCCTCCCTCTCCGCCTTCGGTCGCTGAAGTCGCGAAAGAGACTTACGCCCATCTTAGCTTCACCGCAGGTGGGCTTTTTCTTTTATTAAACCTGCACCACTCTACCGTGAATAGACCGATACATCAGGTTCTAATCACTAAATATTCACAAAAGATGTACATCGAATAGCAATCATTAGTGCAGAGTCTGTTGATAATATCGCAAACTTACTTTTAATATTCAATGAGTTTAGAATTCCGTGCTATGCAATATTTGACGGGGATAAGCCAGATTTTGACCAAAATACTCTGACAGGTCCTTACAGGGATGACGCTGTAAATAAATCCAAACGCAATAAGAAATTATTTACTTTTCTTAACAAGCCAGTTCCCGCCGACTTATTCTTTTTTCCAGCAACTTCAATTGAGGACAATCTAACAGTTTGGGAAAAAAGCTTTGAAGACGAATTCCATAAGCCTCTTGCCAATTATGTTGCTTTGAAATCAGAAGCGAAAAAGTTATATGGGAATGACAGCAAACCTTTGACAGCTCGATTAATTTCTGAAAAGGCTTGTACAGACCCTTCCAAAATTGACAACAAAATTGATTTAGTGATTGCTAAACTTAAGGCACTGACATGGACAAAATCAATAACAGAATAGAAGCACATGCACACAACATTGGTATTGCCAATAGTGGGGCTGGACATTGGAGCAATCAGCAGCGGTAATTCTGCTGTGCAGCGGTTCTGGGCTCGACGAATAAAGCCCAGCTTTAGTCCTTAATATTTAACTTTATCAAAAAGCCAGGCAGCAGGTCCGGCGGACGAATATAAAATTCCCCACCATCGGTAATACCTGCCCGTTGTGCGTCATCTTAAAATATTTTAATCAATAATTTTCCCTGCCATATAAAATCAACACAATGCGTTTAAAGTCACAATCACCTCTTTTATTTGTATTATTTCTTCTTTTTTTTGTAATGTCATCAGCAACAAAACTTATGGCGCAAGTTTCAACAGGAAACAAAGCGCTACATCAATTTTTTGATGATTATTATGAAGAAAGTTTAAAGTTATTTCCTATAAATGCCACTTACGAAGGAGATACACGTTACAATGACTTGCTCCCTAATGATGGTTCCATTTCTTTTCTGAAAGAAAAGCATAACTTTTATACAAAGTACCAGCAGGCTTTAAAGAAATTTGATTACCAAAAACTTAATGAACAGGATAAGGTTTCTTATGATATTCTCATGGACATTACTCAAAGAAAATTGGGCGTGGAGCAGTTTCATCCGGAGTATATGCCTGTAACACAAGTGTTTTCTTTGCCTTTAACGATGGCACAATTGGGAGCAGGAACAGGCGCACAACCTTTTAAAACGGTTAAAGATTATGACAATTGGTTAAAAAGAACAGCCCAATTTGCCGCATGGACAGATACGGCTATTGCCAATTTCAGAAAGGGTGTGAAAGCAGGTTATATTTTACCAAAAGCAATTGTAGTAAAACTTATTCCTCAAATGGAAAGTCTTGCACAAAAGGATTCTTCTAAAAGTATTTTCTATGGACCTATCCGAAATTTCCCCAAAGATTTTTCAGCAGCAGAGAAAGCACGTTTATCAACAGCTTATTACACATCCATCAATCAACAATTACTTCCTTCCTATCAAAAGCTGAAAGATTATTTTAGCAATGAATATCTGCCTGTAGCAAGAACAACTTCTGGTATCAATGCATTGCCAAATGGTGACAAGATGTACAGCTTCTACATTTATTACAATACTACCACACACGAAACACCGGAGGAAGTGTACCAGACAGGAATAAATGAAATAGCGAGGATTTCGGCAGCAATGGAAAAAATGAAGGATTCATTAGGTTTCAAAGGGTCATTAAAAGACCTGTTTGAATTTATGAAAACAAACAAGCAGTTTATGCCTTTTAAAACAGATGACGAAGTCTTGAATGCTTACAGAGCTATACTGAATAAAATTCAACCGCATTTGAAAGACTTATTTGGAGTAGCTCCTAAAACACGTTTTGAGATAAGAGAGGTAGAAGCTTATCGTGCAGCTTCTGCTCCTCCACAATATAACCGTGGTTCAGCCGATGGAACTCGTCCCGGCATTTTTTATGTTCCCATTGTTGACCCAACTAAAATCAATGTTACCGGCTGGGCAATCGAAGATGTTTTTCTGCATGAAGCTATCCCCGGACATCATTATCAACTTTCTATACAGCAGGAAAATAAGGACTTACCAAAATTCCGTCGGTTTGCTCATATTTCTGCTTTCAGCGAGGGCTGGGGTTTATATTCCGAATCACTGGGAGAGCTATTAGGCTGTTATACTGATCCTTATCAAAAGTTAGGGGCTTTAGGTGGAGAAATACACCGAGCAATACGGCTGGTAGTAGATGTAGGTCTTCATACCGGTAAAATGACAAGAGAAGAAGCAATCAAATACATGCTGGATCACGAAGCCATACCGGAGCAAACCGCAACCCTTGAAATAGAACGGTATATGGCTATGCCTGGACAAGCCCTTAGCTACAAAACAGGGGAACTGAAAATAAGAGAATTACGAGATAAATATCAACGGCAGTTAGGGGCAAAGTTCAGCCTTAGAAACTTTCATGATGCCTTGCTGGAAGGCGGCTCTATGCCTTTAGATGTATTTGAAAAGTATATGGATGAATGGGCAAGGACACAATAAGATTTTATAGTACAAGACGAACGCACAACAATAGGTTTGGCAATAGGCTGGCTGAAGGAATCACAATCGGCTTTAATTCGCTATCAGCAAGACTTCCAACTCGACGTTATAAATTTAGCTTTTAGTTGCTATCTTCTTCTTTGGTAACAATATTCAGCTCTGGTTCCGGGCTTGACCAGCAACGAATACCGGCCCATCGCCAAGCCTTCAACGTTGGCTTGCTATTCGCTCGACTGCACATTTCTGTAAACTGCAGGCGGACTTTTTGCCCGCTCATAAAATTTCAAATGATTCAAATTAAATTAAGTGAACTTTCATATATCAAGAACTTGACAAAATTGACGCTTGGCAAGTATTGGAAGACAGTTATGAGGAAGAGGAATTAATCTTAACGCCTGCCTGAAAAATCGTGTTTACAATATATTACTGCTTTAACCGTTAGGTGAACTGTAGCTGACCGGTGGATGAGCGGTGGATGAGCGGTAGATGACCGGTAGCAACAAAATGGATACTTTTCGGGAATTGGATATCAACCATATAAATGAAGCAAAATGGCAAATGTAAAGGATAATGTACTGGTGAAGGGATACTCCGGCACCATTGGAGGGGAGCTCACGTTCAGGCTGATCGGAGGTAAAACTTTCGTTTCAAAACATCAAAGGGCCCCATCTGTCGCTCCCACTGAAAAAAAGTTGGCGGTCCAAACGAAATTCGGACTGGCTACTGCATATGCGCGTAGGGCCGTGAAGGATCCCGCAGTGAAAGCCATGTATCAGGCTGTCGTAAAAGGAGGGCAAAGAGCGTTTAACATTGCCATGATAGATGCGCTGAATTCACCGGTAGTGGAAAGTATCCAGGCAGACCGTTATACCGGCCGTGTTGGTGATCCGGTAATCATACGGGCCAGGGATGATTTTAAAGTGGCCAGCGTGGTGGTCTCCATCTATAATCAGCGCGGGGTACTCCTTGAACAGGGCCAGGCTGTGGAACCTGGAGATGTAGATGGAGAATGGCTCTATGTTGCCAGTCAGGAAAACCCGGAACCCGCCGGATCGGGTATTTCCGTTGTTGCGATGGATATGCCGGGAAACCGTACTTCGATGAGCATGATTATGGGAGAAGTATAGTTTTCCGGATTAACCTGGCTTTATCAATAATTTCAGAGCCACGACGACAAGTGTTTCGGTTGAACCTTTCTGATTTATTTATCGATGACCTGTTAATTCTAAAATAAAGCTAAAAAATTTATTCCCCATATTTTAGCGTTAATGCCAACTGCCCCGCATGATAGGCTGTATGTGAGAGTATTCTTCCTAAAGCTTCCATCTTTGATTTTTTGCCAAATTCATTGGTAGTTACCGACTGTTGCCAGTCCTCATAAGCCTGTTTTGCAATAATCATTTTCAGGCTGTCAAATGCAAGGTGCTGGTAATCCAATAATTCCTGCAGGTTTGTCCATTCCCCGGTATCTTTTTTGGCGATTATTGTTTTGGCCGACACTTGTATATTACTTGCACCAAATACATTTTTGGCGAAAAGTAATTCCACTTCGGCAATATGCCGGATAAGAAACCCTGCACTGTTTTTGGTATGTATCAATTTCTTTTTCAGGTCTTCCTCCTTTAGGTTTTTCAACAAATCAGAAAACCGCGTACGGCCTTCTGTCCATGTTTGCAAATAGGCTTGTGTCAGGTTCATAATTAGTTATTTACAGGATCATATTAAACAGATAGCCGGATAAAATCATAAAAAATGCAATCGTACCAAAGTAAATAGCAATGAGTTTCGCGGACATTACTTTTTTGAGCAACATGGCTTCGGGCAGCGACAGGCCAATTACCCCCATCATAAAAGCAATTGCGGTACCTAATGGAACACCTTTTGCCACCAGGACTTGTACGACGGGTATAACACCTGCCGCATTGCTGTACATGGGCACACCCAGGATTACAGCCAGGGGAACTGCATACCACTGGCCTTTATTGATGTAGTGTTCAAAAAATCCGGTAGGCAGAAATCCATGCATGGCGCCACCAATACCAATACCGATTACAATATAGATGGAAACGCCTTTTACGATATGGAAAGCTTCTTTCAGGATGGTAGGAAATCTTTGTTTTAACGTGTGGTTCTCTGCAGCCAATTGATCTTCAGTTTGTGCGTTGACAATGAGGTTTTGGACCCAGGAAGAGAGATATTTTTCGAGTTTTAATTTACCCAGGACAAAACCTCCTAAGATACCTAAAACAATACCGGTACCTACATATAATACGGTTACTTTGAACCCAAAGGCGGCAGCAAAAATAGCAATAGCCACTTCATTTACTAATGGCGCGGTAATCAGGTAGGTAAATGTGATGCCCAGAGGAATACCGCCTTTTACAAAACCTATGAACAGCGGAACGGATGAACAGGAACAAAAAGGCGTAATTACGCCAAAAGTAGAAGCGAATAAATATTCCAGTCCATACATTTTATTGCGGCTGAGAAAATTACGGATCTTTTCAACCGGGAAATAGGAATTGACTATTCCCATGATGGTCGTAATAAAAAAAAGCAATAAAAATATTTTCAATGTATCAAATACAAAGAAATTCAATGCTTCTCCCCAATGGCTTTGAGCAGATATGCCAAAGACAGAGTAGATGAGCCAGTCAGCGATGTATTGTAACCAGTTAAACATGAAACTTTAATTTAAATTAACAACACGCACTCCCATCGTCTTTGGGAGAATCGCAGCCCATCCCGGCACCTGCAATACCCGGGTATCTGCTGAATAACTATAAGGCAAACTTTGTGTAGTGAGTATTTCTGATTCATGCTTATGCCCATTCTTATCCGGAATGACATAACTTACATAGGTTTTTTTAACTCAGTATTTATTGTAACAGTAATTGTTTTATTTCATTTACATCGGCAATACGGCCCTTCACTTTTGCCACGTCATCAATCATCAGTACCGGCGTTGTAAGCACGTTGTACTTCATCATTTCTTCTATGTCCTCAATTTTGGTTACTTCCGCATGTATACCTGTCTGCTTCAGTGCTTCCAGCACATTATTGTAGGTGGTTTTACATTTGGGGCAACCGGGGCCTAATACTTTTATCTGTTTCATTTCCATTGTTTTTGTAAGTTCTGCTTGTGTTCGTAGTTCGTAAAACTACGAATATAAATGTAAAATATTTTAGGTCAATAATTTATTCAATAATTTTTTTGCCAGCGCCCAGTTTTGCTTATTTACACAATACTTCACAGTGGGAGGTGTTATATCACCCTGGATAAGGCCGGCACCTTTTAATTCATTAAGGTGTTGGGAGAGTGTGGACTTGGCAATGGGCAACTCCGCGGCCATATCACCATGAAAACAGCAGGACCGGGAGTTTAAAAGCTGTAAAATGGCAATACGAACCGGATGCCCCAATGCCTTGGAAAAACGGGCCATCTGTTCCTGGTCCCTGGTAAAATAATGCGACTTAACTGAAGATTTCATAAGAAAGATGTTCGTAAAAGTACGAACAAATTTTGATTGAGCCAATGCTTCGCTGGAATAATTAACAGGAAAACCGGTTAATGAGTGGTAAGGAAGGCATCGCCTTTCCACAGGTCGGAAGCCGATATGAAAACGGGAATTCCAGGCAGAATGCAAAAGCGGTTTGATAGGAATATAAACCTGTAAGTAATGTATTTACAGGGTGTTACGATTGCCGGGAACCAGTGCCCGGGATGCCGGGAGGTTATAAACGCACAGGGGAAATAAAAGATTTCTTACCGGTAATGAATACAAAATCCGGCTGAAACCCCGCGTTCGGCGGGGATTTTTGAAAAATCGCTACTTTTGTTCATATTAACCATTTACTTAACTCATTAAATTCATCCCCATTATGGCAAAGTCTGCAAAAAAGGCTGCAAAAAAAGTTGTAAAGAAAGCGGCAAAAAAAGCGGTAAAAAAAGCTCCGAAAAAAGCGCCTGCTAAGAAGGCGGCCCCTAAAAAATCAGCTCCAAAAAAAGCGGCCAAAAAGAAATCAGCCCGTAAACCCAATGCGGCGTTTATGACTCCGCTCACTGTCAGCGACGCACTGGCTAAGGTGGTAGGCAACAAACCCCTGCCCAGGACAGAGATTGTAAAGAAAATCTGGGTTTATATTAAGAAGAACGGCCTGCAGGATAAGCAAAACAGGCGGATGATCAATGCAGATGCTGCATTGAAACCAATTTTCGTCAAGGACCAGATTTCCATGTTCGAAATGGCCGGTGTTTTGAATAAGCATGTGAAATAAATTATTTGTTTCTGACTGGTGCTATATACTGCGCTGCTTCCCTGTATCTGTATTTTTTTAGGTTGGCGGAAGGATATGTATTCTCATTTTCTAATCTACTCACATTTCCTGCCCATTGCAACGGATACCATAATTGTTATGATAAGTATTTCCGTGTTATGATTCCCGGCAGGTGACGTTAAAAAATATAGACCATCCGTAGCAGGTTTTAGTCAGTACGTTTCCATCTGCTGTCAACGTATAATCCATTCTGAATTTCCATTTTGCAATAGTTACAGGGACGTAAAAACGTCCCTGTTTTTTAATTGTTAAATAGTGATGTTATATAATATCATCCATAATATTATAACAAATTGCCCGTTCTTTTTTATTGCGCATATTCATCAGCGCTAGTATTTTTAACATCTGAAAAAACAGACACTTATGAAAAAAATGATGCTCGTATTTCTGGCTGTAGGAACAGCAGCTGTCGCCAGTGCCCAGATTCAGTTCGGTGTGAAAGCCGGATTAAACCTTGCGAATCTGACCATATCCGGTGTCGCTCCGGCTCCTACGTTCAACAGCAAAACGGATTTCAGCGGAGGGGCTTTTGCATCCATTCCGCTCTTCAGCTCCTTCAAGCTGCAACCGGAGGTCATGTATTCCGGACAGGGAGCCAGCACTACCGAATCCAATACAACCGTAAAACTTAATTACGGTTACCTGAACGTGCCGGTTCTTTTTAAATACCAGCATGAATCGGGGCTGTTCGCAGAAACCGGACCGCAGATCGGATTCCTGCTCAGCGCCAATGCTACAGGTGGTGGACAGACCATCGATACCAAATCGGAAACCCAGTCTACCGATTTTTCCTGGGCTTTCGGCATCGGCTACAAGATTCCGGGTATCAGCGGGGGTATCGATGCAAGGTATAATCTCGGACTGACCAATCTTGCAAAGAACACCACAGACGGAACGGTGAAGAACAGCGTATTCCAGTTCGGCCTGTTCTATATGTTCGGCGGCAAATAAAAGAGTTTTTAGTAGTCGTGGTTTAAGTAAGCCATCTTTCTTATGGAGGCCGTTACCAACAGGTGACGGCCTTTTTTATTCGGGAAGTTTCTATTTCCATTTGCTTTCCGTATAAACGCTAAACCTGACGGTGCTTAATGCCTGCCGGTCTGCGCCGGGCAGCAGGCATGCGATATCAAAGGAACTGTCAGGAAATTAAGCGTGTTGTGAATCCTGAAATCTCATTTCACTTCCTCAAACTGACCTGTCTCCCGGTTTTTTCGCACATTATTCCAGTTGAAAAACCGTCCGTTCATTGCGACATAAACGCCTGGTGGGAGGGTCTGCACAAAGGCCAGGGCACATCCGAGGTTGAAAAATCCGTCCGAGCTGCCGAACTTATAGGGAATCATGGCGCCCGTAAGCACAATGGTTTTTCCGGGTACCCTGCCTGCCAGTTCGGCTGCTGTTACCGACATGGTATCGGTTCCATGCGTGATGATAATTTTATCTTCCGGAGTGTCTTTGCAGTGATTGACGATCAGTTCGCGGTCTCCGGCTGTCATGTCCAGGCTGTCAATCATCATGAGGGTACTTACCCTGACTTCCGGGGTTACGCGGCTGCGTGTGATCATTTCCGGCAGATGGGTTTCCTTGAAAAAAAGCTGACCGGTGATTTCATTGTATTCCTTGTCGAATGTTCCCCCGGTAACAAATATGCGGATGGCCATATCATGGATTTGAGGCACAAAGCTATCAATAAGATGTTGTTATCTTATGCCCCGCCTATGATCTTATCGAAATCTGCCTTACTCAGAATAACCGGTTCATAAGGTATTCCCTGCATTTTCAAACGCCGTACGAAGGCCCTCAGGTGATTTCCGGATGCCATTTTCAGATAATCATACACAGCGATGATATCCTGTTTTTGGGTTTGTTTCATTCTTTTTTCCAGGTCCGCTATATCCTGTTCTTCTATTTGGGCGCCCGTTTTCAGGGCCTCGGTAAATGATGTACTGCCTTTTTTAACCAACTCATTGTAAAACTTCTGTAAAGAGGCATTCCTGAATATTCCATGCCGGTCGTTGGTTTTGACCACCGGCTCCTCGAGCCCGTAGGTTGTAATCAGTGTTTTCATCCGGTCCATATGGTATTGCTCACTTTGCCGGATATTTACAAAAGGCCTGCCGCCCCATTTGATAAACAATGAATCATAAACATCCCTCGCCAGTTTTTCTTCTTCCCGCATGTAAAGAATGCCGTCTTTTTCCTGCTGACTCAGGGAAGGAGTCTGCCGGGTAAAACCGGTCATTGAAAACAGCAGGACGGCTAAAGAAAAAATGAATTTTTTCATGACCTGAAATTTAAATCATATCAGAATCCGGTTTCCATGGCGCTGTTGATAATCGCATCAAACTCCGCCTGCGTAATATACTGTGGTGTGTAGGTTGCTCCGACTTTCAGAATATTCTGATAGAAGGACCTCAGGTGATTGCGGCTTCCTTTTGTCAGATTATCATATACTAAAAGAATGTCTTTGTTGTCAATGGTGGTTACTGCATTTTTCAGATCATAAATATCGAGGTCCTCAATGGTCGCACCGGTTATAAAAGCTGCGGGTATACTGACTGTACCCTGGACCACTAATTGATTGTACAGATTTTGTAAAGTCGTATCACTGAATACACCCACGGGGTTTGAACCAACCGGATCTGTTAGTCCGTATTTATTTATAAGCATCAGCAGGGCATCCATATGAGTTTGTTCGGCTGCGGAAATATTGGTGAAAATAGTTGATCCCCATTTATTGTATAAAGTGGTGTAAACATCCCTGGCCAGTTTCTCTTCCTCCCTCATATATAAAATGCTGTTTAATTCAGTTTGGCTTACCGGTTCTTTCTGCAGACTGTCTACCTGGGCCTGGAGTGTTGTGAGCGTAATATTTCCATTGATATTAGGATTTACCACGGGTGCAGGGGTATCACTCTTACTGCAGGAAACAACTGATAAAATCAACGCTGCCGGCAGTATGATGAATCCTGTTTTTTTTAATAGACTTTTCATGATGAAATGCTTTATAGTGAATAATTTATATCAGGGCATAAAGTTACTTCTGCAGTTTCCTGCGAACTGTAACAAATGTTACGTTTCCGGTTAATTTATGTTAAATAAGGTGCAAATTTCAGGCTTGCTTTTTCGAAGTATTACCTGCTGCATGGCAGGGAAATTAGCTGGCAGCGTAAATCAGATAAAGCAGATGACTGAATGCCGGATAAGGAGTTGCCAATACGTTTTCTTTTTATACGGGTTGAATCTGTTCAAATATTTCCCGCTATGTTCTTCAGGCCATCCAGGTCAAAATATTTAAAGTGTTTTGCCTTGAAATGGATCAGCCTGTTTTTCCCCAGTTCTGTAAGGATCATGGATACCTGCTCTTTTGTGGTGCCTGCAAGATCAGCAATATCCTTACGGTTCAGGTGTACATGAATGCTGCAGCCTCCCTGTTGGTAATGGTAGGTTTCTGCAATATGCAGCATTACCCATGCCACTCTTTCTTTTACTGAATTATTGATGAGAGTTAAAGCCCTCTTTTCGACTCCCTGCATTTCAGAAAGAAATGATTTCATCATCTCTGAACGTAAGCCCGGGTATTTTGCGTAGAGGGTACGAAATTTCTCTGAACTTACATAACATACCTGCAGTTTTTCAATAGCTGTAATGGTAAGTGGTTGTTTGTCTCTCTTACCGACTGCCCGCTGCCCAACGATCGATCCTTTCCCCTCGAGGCGCAGGATGAGGGAACGCCCCTTTTTATTATGAACTGCTGCTTTTGCAACACCCGACCGGATGCAAAAAATACCCCTGGATTCTGTGCCTTCCTGGATCAGGTGTTGCCCCTTTTCAAAAGACTGACAGGTTTTTATTTCGGAGAACTCCTGTAACAGGTCTGCGCTGCAATTCTTAAGCAATGAAATATTCTTAACCTGGCAGGTCGTGCATCTCGGTGTGGGTCTGTTCATATCAAAAAGGAATGGTTATATGAATCACCTGACGAAGTTAGCACAACCCGGGGAAGGAATGGACTGGGATGAAAATGGATTCTTCATAAGCCCACACATTCCCTGGCTCAGGCGGTGAACTGATTATATAATATTTTAAAAACTACGAAACCGTAGTTAATCCACTTTTAATAGATTGATTCTCTTTTGGATTACTCAGGTAAAAAATAGTTTTGGCCAAATTTCAAGCCTGTCTAATGCATTATTCCAATGTTTCACCGCTGAAAAGGCCGGATAGTTTATTACGTCAAAAGGTAAATAAATATGATGCTCCTGAAAAGATCCGGTCCCTTGGAATCTATCCTTATTTCCGGGTGATCGAATCGGACCAGGACACCCGGGTCATGATAGCGGGTCAGCCGGTTCTGATGTTCGGTTCCAACAGTTATCTCGGATTGACCAATCATCCTGCTATTAAACTCGCAGCCAGGCGTGCGGTCACTAAATATGGCACAGGCTGCGCCGGCTCCCGGTTCCTCAATGGAACACTGGATATCCATCTGGAGCTGGAAGAAAAACTCGCAGCTTTTACCGGGAAGGAAGCCGCCCTGGTTTTCAGTACCGGCTTCCAGGTGAATATCGGTGTGATTCCGGCCCTGCTCGGCCGGAATGATTACCTTATACTGGATGAACTGGATCATGCGTCCATTATTGAAGGCAGCAGGCTTTGTTTTGGTAAAACAGTCAAGTTCCGCCATAACAATATGGACTCCCTGGAAAAAGCGTTGCAGCATTGCGGGGGAGGTGGCGTTAAACTCATCGTGGTAGACGGTGTATTCAGCATGGAAGGCGATATTGCCAACCTGCCGGAAATCGCAGGGCTCGCTGAAAAGTATCATGCCAGTATCATGGTTGATGACGCCCATGGCCTGGGCGTTCTGGGAGCCAGGGGGCAGGGCACCGCGGCCCATTTTAATTTAACCGGCGAAACAGAACTTATCATGGGCACCTTCAGCAAATCCCTCGCCTCCATCGGGGGATTCATCGCTGCGGATCAGGCGACTGTCAATTTCCTTAAGCATCAGGCCCGCTCACTCATCTTCAGTGCCAGTATATCTCCTGCGGCAACCGCATCCGTCATCGCGGCCCTGCAGGTTATCGAAGATGAACCGGAACGCATCAGTCAGTTATGGTCCAATACAGAACTCGCCCATCATGAATTGAAAAGAGCGGGCTTTGATACCGGTAATTCATGTACACCCATCATCCCATTGTTTGTGCGGGATGATATGAAAACGTTCAGGCTCTGCAGGATGTTATTGGAAGAAGGTATATTCGTGAATCCGGTCACCTCTCCCGGAGTTGCCAAAGAAGCCTCCCTTATTCGATTCAGTCTGATGGCTACCCATACCCGGCTGCAAATTGAAGAGGCGATAGAAAAGATTTGCAAACTGTCTAAAAAACTGGAAATTATTTAAACGCTAAACAGGCATGGACATCCATATAAAAGAAGTTACGACCGGAAGGGATTTGAAATCTTTTATACAATTTCCTTACAGGCTTTACAGGGGTAACCATTTTTATGTTCCTCCGATGCGGTTCGACGAAAGGGCTACCCTGGATAAAAAAAAGAACCCTGCTTTTGATTACTGTGAAGCCAGATACTGGCTTGCCTGGAAAAATGAAAAAGTAGTCGGGCGGATTGCCGGTATCATCAATCACGCGTACATCCGTAAATGGGAATCCCGTTACATCCGTTTCGGGTGGCTGGATTTTGAAGAAGATATAAGGATCGCTTCCGCCTTATTGAACCAGGTGGAGCTTTGGGGCAAGGCCAGGAAAATGAAAGCCATACATGGCCCGATGGGGTTTACAGATCTGGATCATGAAGGGATGCTGGTAGAGGGTTTCGACCAGCTGGGCACACTCGCAGCGATGTATAATTATCCCTATTATCCTCTTTGCCTGGAAAAGCTGGGGTATGAAAAAGAAGTGGACTGGCTTGAATACCGGATCCGGGTGCCCGGTAAAATCCCTGAAAAAATTGAACGGGCTGCAAAAACCGTAACGGAAAGACTGGGACTCACGGTTGTGAAAGTGAATAAGGCGAAGGAGATTCTTCCTTACGCGAAGGATATTTTCCGCCTGATTAATCTGGCTTATGCTGACCTCCACGGGGTTGTTGAGTTGACAGATAAACAAATCAGTTATTATACCCGGCAATACTTTTCTTTTATAAAGACTGATTTTGTGACGCTGATCAGGGACCGGGATGGAAATCTGGCGGCTTTTGGAATCACCATGCCCTCCCTGTCCCGCGCTTTGCAAAAGGCCAACGGGAAGGTTTTCCCATTTGGATTCATGTATTTGCTGATGGCTCTTAAAAAAAATGCGTTGGCAGATATGTACCTGGTGGCGGTCCGGCCTGATTTGCAGGGTAAGGGAGTGAATGCGGTTTTAATGAATGAGATCAATCATTCATATATAAAAAATGGCGTTCAGTTCGCGGAGTCGAATCCGGAACTGGAAAGCAATCACCAGGTGCAGGCTTTCTGGAAATATTACGAGGCCCGGAATCATAAAAGAAGAAGATGTTTCATTAAATTCCTCAGTTAATGCCGGTCCCCGATTTTTTAAAGAATAAGAAAGTGCTTATCACCGGCGCCAGTGGTTTTATCGGCAGTTTCCTGGTCGAAGAAGGACTGCTGAACGGGTACCGGGTTTATGCGGGCATCCGGACAGGGAGTAAAAGAATTTTCCTGCAGGATCCGTCGATCCGTTTCTTTGAGCTCGACTTCTCATCCCCGGAACGGCTGGAAAAAAAATTAAGGGATTTTATCCTTGCTGAAGGAAGATTTGATTATGTAATCCACAACGCCGGAATTACAAGGGCCGGCAGGAAAGAAGATTTCCATCGGGTCAACTACCAATATACCAAGCACCTGGCAGATGCACTGATGGCAACGGGCAGTCCGCCGGAGAAATTCATTTTTATCAGTTCTCTGGCAGCGGGCGGACCCGGTGATCCGGTACAGTTTACGGAAATAAATTCTTCGGATCCGGATCACCCCATCTCTGCTTATGCAAAAAGCAAACTGGATGCTGAAAAATATATTAATTCCCTGCCCGGGCTGCGTCCGCTTATTATCAGGCCTACAGCGGTGTATGGACCACGTGACCGGGATTTTCTTAACTATTTCAGGATTCTTTCAAAAGGCATCGCGCCCTCCATGGGCAGCCACCGCCAAAAACTTTCGTTCATTTATGTGAAAGATCTTTCCCGTGCTGTTTTTAAACTGCTCAGTTCCGGAAGAATCCATACGTCCTATCTTGCATCTGACGGGAGTTCTTATACCAATGAAGACATGATGATGCTCATCTGGAAGATTGTAGATAAACCGGCAATAAAAATCAGGGTGCCGCTGGCGCCTGTGCGTGCATCCGTTTTTCTCCTGGAAAAATTATATTCCCTGTTCAATCGCATGCCCTTTCTGCATTGTGAAAAGCTGGAAGAGATCACCGCCCTGAACTGGTCCTGCAATAGCAGTGAACTATGGCAGGACCTTGGCACAGCACCCAAATATAATCTGGAGGCCGGCCTTTATGAAACCGCCAGGTGGTATAGGGAAAATGGCTGGCTGGCCTGATCTACAGGGTTTTAATCATTTCCTCGGATTTTCCAGTTGGGCCTGGGCAGCCGCCAGTCTCGCGATGGGCACACGGAACGGTGAACAGCTCACATAATTCATTCCGATGCGGTGGCAGAATTTCACACTCTCCGCATCGCCGCCGTGTTCACCGCAGATACCAATTTTCAGATTTGGTTTTGTTTTACGTCCTCTTTCAACACCCAGTTTGATAAGTTCTCCCACTCCGTCCTGGTCAATAGTCTGAAAAGGATCATCCTTGAGTAATTTCAGGTCAAGGTAATTGGGTAAGAAACCACCAATATCATCGCGGCTGAAACCAAAACTCATCTGGGTCAGGTCGTTGGTGCCAAAGCTGAAAAAATCCGCTACCGTAGCCATCTGGCCTGCTTTTAATGCGGCCCGGGGTATTTCAATCATGGTTCCGTACAGGTAGGGTATTTTTTTCATCTTTGTTTTTTCGCATACTTCCTTATAAACCCGGTCCACGATTTTCTTCTGGTGAATGAGTTCATTCACCGTGCAGGTAACGGGCACCATGATTTCAGGAAAGGCCTTTTTGCCGGATTTTAATAACTCTGCGGTAGCTTCCAGAATGGCCCGGATCTGCATTTCTGTTATTTCCGGATAGCTGACGCCCAGCCTCACTCCCCGGTGGCCCAGCATCGGGTTGTTTTCATGCAGGGCAAGCACCCTTCTTCTTAACAGGCTCATGCTGATACCGAGTTCCTTGCTGAGCTGTTGTAATTTTTCCCTGTCGTGCGGAACAAACTCGTGTAAGGGCGGATCCAGCAGGCGAATGGTTACCGGAAAACCATTCATTGTTGTTAAAGTATCTTTCACATCATTCTTTACATACTTGTACAGTTCATTCAACGCATTGATTCTTTCTTTTTCCGTTTTACTTACAATCATTTTACGCAGCATGAACAGGGGTTCATCACTTCCTTCCCCATAAAACATATGTTCGGTGCGGAACAAACCGATCCCTTCGGCGCCGAATTTCAGCCCCTGTGCTGCATCCCCCGGTGTTTCGGCATTCGTGCGAACGCCCATCACTTTTATTTTGTCAACCAGTTTCATCAGGGTATTGTAAGAAAGGTTTTCATCCAGATTAATAGCCACCAGGGGTAAACTGCCTTCGTAAACCAGTCCCCGGGTTCCGTTCAAAGTAACCCAGTCTCCTTCTTTTATGATGACACCATCTTTTGCCCTGAATGATTTTGCTTCTCCATGAATTTCAATATCCGCGCATCCGACGATACAACATTTACCCCAGCCCCTGGCCACGAGTGCGGCATGGGAGGTCATTCCGCCCTTGGTGGTCAGAATGGCCTGGGACTTGTGCATCCCGTCCACGTCCTCGGGTGATGTTTCTTCGCGGACCAAAATCACTTTCTCGCCCTTATGCGCCCATTCCACCGCATCATTGGAGGAGAAAACAACCCGGCCTCTTGCGCCGCCCGGTCCTGCCGGTAATCCTTTTGCAATCACCTTATGGATCTCTTCTGCCTTGGGATCGATCATGGGTAGTAATAATTCCACCAGCTGATTGGGTCCCACGCGCTGTATGGCGGTTTTGGCATCAATCAGTTTTTCCCTGTGCATTTCAGTTGCCATGCGGACTGCAGCAATACCATTTCGTTTACCTACGCGGCACTGCAGCATATAGAGTTTTCCCCTTTCAATCGTGAACTCGATATCCTGCATGTCTTTATAATGGGATTCCAGTCGTTTCTGGTAACCGTAAAGTTCTTTGTAAAGCCGGGGCATTCCCGTTTCCAGAGTCGTAAATTGTTTACTCTGTTCATTCTTCGAGTATTCATTTACCGGCGCCGGAGTGCGGGTGCCGGCGACCACGTCTTCTCCCTGGGCATTTACCAGGTATTCCCCATAAAATTTATTTTCACCGGTACCGGGATTTCGTGTAAAGGCGACACCGGTACAACTGTTATCGCCCATATTTCCGAAAACCATGGCCTGGACATTCACTGCAGTACCCCATTCATCCGGAATTTTTTCTATGCGGCGGTACTCTACTGCTCTTTTACCATTCCAGCTTCCGAATACAGCACCAATGCCTCCCCAGAGTTGCTCCAGTGGATCTTCAGGAAAATCAGAACCCAATACCTGTTTTACTGTTTTCCTGTAATCTTTTACCAGTTCTTTCAGTTCGGGTACAGTCAGTTCCGTATCGCTTCCATATCCTTTTTTATGTTTTACAGCCTCCAGTTTTTCGTCCAGGAGTTTGCGGATTCCTTTGCCATTTTTTACTTCAATTCCGTTCGCTTTTTCCATTACAACATCCGAATACATCATGATCAGCCTGCGGTAAGCATCATAGGCAAACCGTTCATCGCCGCTTTGTGCTATGATGCCTTTGATGGTCTTTTCATTCAGACCTACGTTTAAAACGGTCTCCATCATGCCGGGCATGGAACGGCGGGCTCCTGAACGAACGGATAACAGTAATGGATTGGTTTCATCACCAAATTTCTTTCCGGTAAGTTTTTCTATTTTGGCGAGTGCTTTTTCCGCCTCTGCCTTTAATGATTTAGGATACTTATTTTTATTCTGGTAGTAATAAGTACATACTTCTGTTGTAATGGTAAAACCGGGTGGAACGGGCAAACGCAGTTTGGGATGTCCGGCCATTTCGGCCAGGTTAGCGCCTTTACCACCTAAAAGGTTTTTCATGGATTCATTTCCGTCTGCCCTGCCGCCACCGAAAAAGTAAACGAACTTTTCGGTCTTTGACTGTTTTCGCATTGTGAGTTTTTTTAATTGAACATTGTTCCTGTATCACGGACAGCATTTCCCATGCATCCTTCAGATGTGATCGGGGTACTTAAGCTGATATAAAGAATATTCTTTTGAATAAGAATTTCTTTATTGATTAAGATTCAGAAAACACCAATATGAAAATACAAGCGCGGGATTCATTATCGCATGAGAGAGGTCATTAGCCATGCTGATAATTGTCAATAGAGGGAATGATTCATTTTGGAACTAGGTATTCACCAGTTCCTCAATGTTAAATTTCTTCGTTCTTCGAACGACCTCCATCGCTTTGGGAGCTTTTTGGGGGTCTGTCATCAGTTTTCCCAAGATGGCCGGAACAATCTGCCAGCTTAAACCAAATTGATCCCTGAGCCATCCGCATTCTATTTCGCTGCCGCCTGCTGTCAGTTTGTTCCAGTAATAGTCTATTTCCTCCTGTGTTTCACATTCAACCACAAAGGAAATCGCTTCCGTGAATTTGAACAGGGGTCCCGCATTTAATCCCATAAATACAGATCCGTTCAACTCGAATTTTACCACCATGGGTGTGTCTGTAATAATTTTTGAATTTTTAAAAATACTGCAATAAAACATTGCTGCTTCTTTGGCTCGTCCGTCGAACCAGAGGCAGGGGTAAATCGTATGTTCCATAGTATATGTGTATATAAAATATTATTTTTCATTACAATTAAACATCCACTGCACGCGGCAGGCCCTCCTGGGGTGGTATATCTTTAAAACGGACTATTCCCGAGCCACCAAATTCGCCACCGAATACGGATTTGTAAAAGTTGAAGGCTTCCCCGGCATTGCGGGGGAAGTTTAAATAGGTGCTTACGCGTGCCATCCGGATAAAGTCTGGTTTTGAAATAATTCGAATTCAAATGTAGTGATCCTTAACAAGTGATTAACTGTATAAATGCGACAACCTGTGGGTGGTTGATGACAACCTCGCTATCCTGAAGTCCGGTCCGGTGCAGTTAAATTGTCTATCTGGCTTCCGGGCTGCCAAAATAAAATGTTAACTTTAAGTATAACTGCTGGCATATGAAATACAGGTATTTCCTGGCAATTCCTCTTTGCTTTGCGTTTCTTCATTCTGCGGAAGCCCAGAATAATAACGCATTAACGTATGTAAAAAACAACAGCCACGCGAAAGATAGTCTGGAGGCCCTGATCTTCCGGCGTCTTGTTGATTTCATTTCAAAAAATGATCCCGGTATAAAAGCCACGGAAGGAGGAAATGATTCCCTGGGTCGAATGGGGGAGGAACACCAGCTGGTAATTCCCTATGCAAGAGGGGTGGCGCCGGAGCCCACACAAAATTCAAGTTGGGATAAAAGCCTGCCCACCGTGTATAATAAAGAGGCTTTACAAGGCTCCCCTTTTTTACTTTCTGCTTATGTGCCCGGTTTGGTTGTCAATGAACTGGATACCGTAATTGATAAACCGGACTACCTGTATAATTATGATAAGATGAGCGGAAATTTCCTGCTGAAAAGGGATAACGAGAAGCCTATTGCCGTCAATAAGGCACAGGTTAAACAATTTTGCCTGAAGACAGCAAAGGGCGGTTATATTTTTGAACGCGTTACTTTAATTAACCCGGATGAATTTTTCCAGGTGTTGTATAAAGGACCCAAATATTCATTTTATAAACAATACAAAAGTAAGTTCGTGCCTGCAAACCAGCATACGAACGGTTATTTGTCGGAAGGAAAGGATTATGATGAATACCAGGACATCTATATCTACTACCTGATAGATCAGGCTCACGAGGAGTCTCTCATTTTTGACCTCACAAAAAAGTCAATCAGGAAATCACTTCCTTCCGAAACGGCCGCCGTGGAAGCGTATTTTAAACAACATAAGAACGAAGGAATAACGGAATCTTATGTTGTCCGCCTCATAGAGCAGTTAAATAAATAGTTGTCGCCGCTTCAAATCCCGAAATAAACACCAGGCAGGTTTCCTGAAAAAACAAAACTTTAACATTTCATCCGGCGGCCCTGAACTGGTGTCCACGCCTCCTGCGCAAACTCTTTTCCCTGGCGGGTCCGGGGGATTCACGGCAGAATAACATATTTCAGGCAACCTGCCTGAATGCCCTTACGTAAAACCGGATGGAACAATTTTTGAATGGGTTCCACATGAATATCCGGACGTATTCACCGTATGCTGTACTTTTTTATTACGGTAATCGAAAGGGAATTAATCAATTCATTAAATGATGTATTATGCGTAAGGTCATTCAATCTGGAGGTTATATGTTGTTGCTTGCAACGATGCTTTTGGCGCTTGCATCCTGCAGTAAAGAGATGTCAGCAACGAACGGAACGAATCATACTGCAAATACCAGCACCACTTCCACTTCTCCAACCATTGCGGTGGCTTCCGATTCAACCGGAATGGATTCGGTTTATATCCTGCAGACCTGTGACAACGGTTTTTTCCGGGACTCTATTGCTGCATCCGGACTGCCGGATTCTGTATTGAATTACCTGGCAACGAACTACCCGGGCTATAGTTTCCAGAGGGGATTTCAGATTAAGGACAGTGCGGGTGATGGTGGAGGTTATGTGGTGATCATTTCCTTCAATGGGAAACCCGTGGCTTTGTTATTTGATGCCTCCGGTCATTTTCAGCGGGTGCTGGAACAACGTGAAAGAGGGGATATGGAGGGTGAGGGCTGGCATCCCGGCGGACGTTTCGCAGACCGTGACGGTACCCACAGGGATTCCATCTCGCTGACGGCTCTTCCATCATCGATCCTTTCTTATATGACGTCCAATTATCCTGCTGATACCCTGGTACGGGCTTTTCGAAATTATGACAGCAGTATCCTGGTGATCTCCAGCAATAACGGACTCTTTATTAACCTCTTTAATGCAGCTGGTGTTTTTGTAAGGAGAGTCGCCCTTACGCCGCCTGTATTAGCGTTTAACATGTCGCTTATTCAGAATATCGCGCAGGATTCCCTGCCGGCAGCAGGCCTGACTTATCTGGCAAATACCTTCCCCAATTATGTATTTGAAACAGCCGTTTCCCTTATGTTTAACGGTCAGTTGCTGGGTTACGGAGTTTTGATTGATGCGAATAATACCAAATATATGGTCTGGTTTGATGCGTCCGGCAATATGATTCTTACCCTGCCCGTCTGGTAATTCCGGGGATTATTCAGTACATAAAACGGCCCATACGTCTCGGAGACTATGGGCCGTTTTTTATCTACCTGACTTCCTCTATTTTTAAAATGACACTGGTCCGGTTTGCGTTTACTACCGGATTGAATCCAATCTGCATCAGGAAATCACCGGTGTAAATCCCGTTTTCTTCTAGTGTGGAATTTGTGCCGGGATAGAGATTGGTTTCCGTAATCCTGTATTTTTTAACTGCATCCAAACCTTTTAACCGGATAGGAACCCGGCTTTTTTCATCGTAGCGGTAATTCACCAGGTAATTGAACATCACAGCGGATGATTTCGTCTCATCCACATACATCACAGAAGCCACAGCATGATTCAGCGGATCAGACAACCGGTATTGATCACCATGCCAGATGATCTGTTTCAGGGAATTGTAATTTTTTATGGCCTGCTGGCAGAAGGAAAGATCCGGTCCGTTTAATTTACTTACCTGGATATCAAAACCCAGTTTGCCCATCATGGCTACATCTGTGCGGAATTTAAGGGGTTGCCTGCCCCAGTCCGTTACATGATTCGAACTGGTGATGGCCGGATAAAAATAGGAGTATTCCCATTGTATAAAAATACGCTCCAGCGGATCGGTGTTGTCGCTGGGCCAGAATTCGGTAAAATACTGCAGGGCTGCATAGTCCACACGGCCGCCCCCGCCGGAACATAACATCATGGGAACGGAAGGATATTTGGCGCGCACCCTTTCCAGCACTTTATATAAACCACGCACGTATTCGATATAAAAAGCAGATTGATTTTTCAGGTGGGCGGAATACGCATTATAAATAACTGCGTTGCAGTCCCATTTGATATAAGCCAGGCCGGGGTTTTTAATAAAGAGGCTGTCAATGATGTCAAAAACAAAGTCCTGCACTTTCGGATTACTCAGGTCCAGCACCAGCTGATTTCTGAAATAATACTCGTCGCGGTTGGGCTGTTTTACCACCCAGTCCGGGTGTTTTTCATAGAGTTCGCTTTTCGGATTCACCATCTCCGGTTCAACCCATATCCCGAATTTTACACCGTCTGACTGTGCCTCTTTAACCAGTGCAGCAATGCCGTTCGGCAGTTTTTGCCTGTTTTCCTGCCAGTCACCCAAACCCGCATGATCGCTGTTCCTCGGGTATTTATTGGCAAACCATCCGTCGTCCAGTAAAAACAGGTCAACACCCAGTTTTTTTGTATCCTGTAAGATGCCGGCCAGTTTGGCTTCATTGAAATCAAAATAGGTGGACTCCCAGTTATTTAATAAAGTAAGCCGGTTACCGTTTCCGTCCAGGATTTTATAGTCCCGGGCCCATCTTTGAAGCCTGCGGCTCGCATCTCCCTTGCCCTGGTCTGAAAATGTATACCAGAAAGCCGGTGTGGTAAATGCTTCACCGGGCTGTAACTGGTAAGGAGAAGCATAATTATTGATGCCGGCCATAATTCTTAAATTATCGAGCGGATCCAGTTCCAGGTCTATACGGAAATTCCCACTCCATTCCAGTCCGCCGTACATCACGCTTCCTTCATCTTCGGTTGCCGGTTTATCGAGGGAAACCATAAAGACGGATGGCTGGAACAGGTTGGCCCGGGTTCCCAGTTTGGTGTCGAGGGTTTTGATGCCATGGGTCAGCCTGGATTCTTCGGGCCGCATTTCTTTGGCCCAGTCACCATGGTATTGATTCAGCCAGAAACCACCTGCTTTTAAATACAAATTGGCGGAGGCGAATTTTTGCAGGGTAACGGATCCTGTTTCATGATGCCGGATCACCGTCCATTGTTCCACCACGTCATCCCGGTAATAAGACTTATAATACAAACTCACTTCAAAATCATACACCGGGTCTTTGAGCAGAATGGTCAGCAGCGAAACATCCTTGCTGATTTTTTGTACACTGTGACTTACATATTTCAGATCGAGTGAGTTGTTGCCATCGGCATGGGTCACTGCGATGGCTGGTTCTGCGAGGCTGCGGGAGCCGGCGGGGGTATAGGCCGAATTCAAAGAACGGGTATAATCTTCTGACTGTTTATATTGCTTCGGAATCAGGCCGTATTCGACGGCATTGTTCAGTTTTTTACCGAAATAAATAATGTCCAGGTCTTTGTTTTGTTCCACTTCCAGTACCATGGCCATATGGCCGGTTTCAACCGGAATGAGGGTTTGCGCTGCCAGCCTGGCCGAATGCAAAAAAAACAAGGCAGAGCAGACGGCAAAAAATCCGGAACGGGGGAATGGGAATTGTTTGAATTTCATATTGGCAAATTTGGGCAATTCCCTTCTAATGTAAAATTTTGAAATGCATTCCCGGTGTCAGTTATCAGGATGCAAATACTTTTCCTAATCCGGATCTTCCTTCTTTTCGCTTTCTTTCACAAAGGCTGCCCTGCGGGGAGCGGGTACGATTGCATGTTCCCCTTTCACAGCCTTCCAGATCACTTCTGTAAAAAGCCGGTCGGGCACGCGGTCTTCCCGGGTGAAATCGAAGCCTTCACTTTTTCGCTGCCAGGCGTTTTCGACTGTATTTACGGCCGTGATATCCGTCTGCAGTGGTCTGGTATCAAAAGGCGTGAGGTCAGGCTGGTTTGTAAAACAGCGCCACAGGGGTTCTGCGGCTGCATCATACTGGCTCATGGGTGGAATACCCAGGATGAGTTCAATGGTATGAAGAACGGAAGTGGTGGAATACATGGTATGATCGATCGTATGCCGTTTAATATAACCGCCCGCGATATAGGCCGTGCTCCGGTGTGCATCCACATGATCGGGGCCGTCCTGTGCATCATCCTCCAGAATAAACACAACCGATTCTTTCCAGACCGGGCTCCTGCTCAGGTAATCCACAAACATACCTACGGCCAGGTCATTGTCTGCGCAATGCGCAAAGGGAGTGGGCCTGCCCTTACTCAATCCTTCCGTGTGATCGTTTATGATTCGCAGCGTATTTAAACGGGGTAGCGCATGATGCGCCAGCAGGGAATCGAAATCCCTTTTCCATTGTCCTACCCGGGTCGTATCCCGCACATGCTGGTCCCAGCTGGTATAATAGGGGCAGTAATGATTTTTCAGTACGGGAATATTGGGTTTATAATTATCAGCGAATTCACCATAGGTTCTGTAGCTGACACCGGCGCGCTGGCAATGATCCCAGATAAATCCGCCCTTGTTATTGGCGATGGCGCGGTTGCCTTCCGCATCATAAAATCCTCCCCGGTTTCCATAACCGGTAGGCCAGGTTTTTTCCAGGTAGTCCGTCGCATAAGCGCCCATGCTCCAGTTATGCCCGTCGGCACTGACTTCTGCATCAACATAAAAATTATCCAGCAGCACAAATTCTTTGGCCAGTGCATGCAGGTTGGGCGTGATTTTTTCGCCGAACAGACATAATGCGGAATCGCCATTGCCTTCCTTTACATCACCCAGCACCTGGTCGTAGGTCCGGTTTTCCTTGATAATATAAAAAACGTATTTAACGGGTGAGGAATCCCCGATCTTCATGGGCACCGGGTTGCCGGGTTCTCCGTGCGCCTTCAGTTCCCTGTCTTTATGGTAGGGGGTATTTTCGTAGACCAGCCTGGAGTATTCATTCAGCTTTTCGACGGAGGGTTCATCAAACATACTCAGCGTTCCGGTAAACAGTCCGCCGATATAACCGGATTTTTCCACTGCATGCTGGTATGTAATATTCGCGTGACTGGTATCAAAAGGTTTGTAATCCGCATTGGGAAGGGAAGTAAATCCTTTGCCATTGGTAACGTAGACCTTATTGCCAATCAGTTTTACGCCTGTCGGATACCAGCCGACCGGGATATATCCGATTGACCGGCTGGAACCCGGATGGCTCACATCAAAAACAGCCAGGCAATTATTATCCGCGTTGGCTATATAGAGTGTTTTGTCATTTTCACTTAATGCTACCCCGTTGGTGGTTGATCCGCCGGGGGAGCCCGGATAGAGCGCTGCATCGAGGGTTTCGAGCACCTTGCGGTTGGGTATATCAATTACCGATACTGAATTGTCGTTGGCGTTGGCTACGTAAAGTATGCGGCCATTCCCGGAAAGACAAAGATCGTTTGGATGATCACCCACTGCGATACTGTCTGTGATCTGTTTTTTCCAGGTGTCGAATACCAGGATCTTTCTTCCGCCCCAGACCGAAATATAGAGTTCGGATTTATTCTTCGAAAGCAGACAGGTATAGGCTTCCGCACCCAGGGGGAATGACTGGAACTTTTTACTTTTCAGATCCACCACATACAGGCTGTTGTTTTCCTTGGTAACCACATACAGCGTTTTTGATTTATCATTCACCTGGATACCCGCCGGTGATATCTCCACCGGCCATTTTTCCCCGAGTTTAATCTGGTCAGCTTCCACCAACTGACGGTCGTCGGTTATGCGGTATTTCACGATCAGGTTATCATTTCCACCGGATGCATAGAGATAATGTTCATCTGAGCTGAAAGCGATGCCCAGCCAGCTTTTAGGGATGATCATTTCGGAAAGCAAACGGCCTTTGGCCGCATCGATCAACTGTACCGACTGGGTGCTTTGCCCGTTATTGGTTACCGCAATATATTTTTTTGAAGGAGAGACGACAATGTTCAGGGGCAGGTCGCCCAGAAACATGGATCTGCCCAGGGGTGTCAGGCTCCATCCGTTGGGCAGCTGAATCCGCTTTGCAACGGTATCTGTCTGTGCGATGGAAAAATAAAAACTACAGCATGCTGCGCATAGTAAAAGCAGGTATTTCATCCGATGGGTATTTAAGCGTCCGGTTTGGCTTTTTCTTTGATAACTGTAAAGGAATATTTTTTTCCCGTGGCAGAAGCCGCCAGTGAAACAACGGCTGTTGTATCGAACAGGCTCTTGTACCGGGTTGAATTAAAAGTAGAAGTGGAAGTGATTCCGGCGGGATGATGCTTTTCATTACGGCTGACCGGGTTAAAATCATTCTTTTTCATTTCCCGGTATAATTGGGCATAATCTTTTTCGGTGGCTTCCAGAAGGCGGATGGAGGTAGTGAATTTTGGCATATCATTCAATTAAAAAGTGAAGAATCAGGTTACGAATGTAACCGGGAATTATTAAGGGAAAATTACCGGAATACGAATTTAATGTGAACAGTCCTCTTATCAGGTATATATTTTTACCGGTATGATGGCTATCAGTTTTACGGCTGACGGCAGTCATTCTGCCATACGGTATTCCAAAGTACCTTTTGATAGAAAATCTGCTTTATGAATATCCATATTTCCAAAGAAGAACAGGAAGTTTTCGGGGCCATAAAATACCTCCCGGCGGTTTCTATCATCCTGCCCTTCGAACCTTTTATGTCAATAAGGGAAGAACTGGACTACCAGCTGAAGGTGATACAGGAGAAAGTGGAGGCGGAACTGATAAAAAATTATCCGGCGGAGAAGGCCATGCCGGTGATTTTGAAATTGCAAAACCTGATCAAAAACCTCAATTTTACCACGGGCAGGAAGGCCCTGGCGATTTTTGTTTCGCCGATCGTTGAGAAAGTATTTTACCTGGATATTGCCGTAAACGAAAAAATCATCATTGATGAATCCTTTGAGATCCGGGACCTGGTATACAGTAAAAAGCAGACCATTCAATACCTGGTCCTCCTGCTGAGTGCCAACTCCTCCAAAATTTACCTGGGCAATTGCTCCAAATTTATACTAATCAAGACCGACCTGCCGGAGGACATACATGCAAATCAGAAAGACAGCCCCGAGAAAGTGGCGAATTTTACCGATCCGATAAAGTATAAGGAAGAATTGCTTGATAAATTTCTCCATCATATGGACCAGGATCTCACCCTGATTTTAAATGCGTACCCGTTGCCGGTTTTTGTAATGGGCGCCGAAAAAGTGCTGGGGTATTTCAATAAAATTTCCCGGAATCATAAAAGCCTGGTCCAGTTTATACACGGGAACTACCTGGATTCTTCAGAAAAAGAGATCCGTGAAGTGATGAATCCGTATATCAGCCACTGGCAGGATATGAAGGAAAAGGCTTTGTTACTGCAGCTTGAAGAAGCCATGAGCGATAAAAAACTGGAATACGGGATGAAACAGGTATGGCAGGCCGCCACGCAAAAAAACTGCCGTTTGTTACTGGTTGAAAAGAATTTTATGTATCCGGCCCAGCAGGGTCCGGAACCGGAGATTATTTTCAAGGAAGATTTCAACATGAATCATCCATTTTACATTAAGGATGCGGTGGATGACGTGATGGAGAAAGTACTTTCTGCGGGTGGGGATATCGAATTTGTGAGTGATGGTGCACTGAAGGATTACGGACGCATTGCCCTGATTAAATTTTATTAAACAGTCCGGGAACTGAAGTTTATCATAAATATATTTCCCACTCCTGGGTAATTCGTTATTTTGGCATATTCTATAACGATTGCCATTTACCGGGAGCATGCTATCAACGCCTGTAATTGCCATACTGGATGTCGGGAAAACCAATAAAAAGTTATTCCTCTTCGATACATTGTACAATATCATTTGGGAAGACAGCTGCACGCTGGCTGAAACAAAGGATGAGGACGGATATCCCTGCGAAGACCTGGATCTTTTGAATACATGGATTGGCGAAGTCCTGGATGAATCAAAGAGGGCGGTCGATGTGGAAATACGTGCCATCAATTTTTCTGCCTATGGCGCCAGCTTCGTGCATGTTGGTGCCGGAGGGGAACCCGTAACCCCCCTGTACAATTACCTGAAAACCTATCCCGGAAAATTGAAGGAGCAATTCTATAATCAGTATGGAGGAGAACTGGTTTTTTCCATGCAGACCGCCTCCCCGGTACTGGGCAGCCTGAATTCGGGCTTGCAGTTGTACCGGTTAAAATATGAACAGCCGGACATATTCGCCCAAATTAAATATTCTTTTCACCTGCCCCAATATCTGGGCTGGCTGCTGACAGGTAAAGCCTGCTCAGACATTACCAGTATCGGCTGCCATACCGGACTTTGGAATTTTTCCCAGAACTATTACCACGAATGGGTTTTCCGGGAGGGCATTATTGACAAACTGCCACCCGTCCGTTCTTCCGGAACGGTTTTTCCGGTGATACCGGGATTGAATCGAAAGATCCCGTCAACCCTGCCGGCGCATTGCCTGTCCGGCATCGGCCTGCACGATAGTTCGGCTGCCATGATCCCATACCTCGAAAGTTTTGCTGAACCCTTTGTACTGATATCCACCGGAACCTGGAGCATCAGCATGAATCCTTTCAACTCCGATCCCCTCACGATTGCCGAATTGCAGAACGACTGTTTGTGTTATTTAACCTTTAAGGGCCAGCCGGTGAAAGCATCCCGTCTTTTCGCCGGGTATGAACATGAAAAGCAGGTGGAAAGGCTGGCTGATTATTTTCAGAAGAACAAAAATTATTACCATGCGGTTGCCTGCGATCGGGGAATCATAACGCAGTTGCGGCTGGTACATGACCGGCCTGTTTTGAATCGCGCGGCTTCACCGTTGGCTGCTTCAGTATTTGGTCAAAGGGATCTGTCTGGTTTTAAAACTTTTGAAGAGGCCTATCACCGGCTCCTGATGGATATCATGGACCAGCAGCGGATTTCCACAAACCGGATCCTGTCTCCTGGTGTTAAAAGGATATTTGTGGATGGCGGTTTCAGCAGGAATCCGGTTTATATGCATTTGCTGGCCGAAGCGTTTCCTTCGGTTGAGGTTTTTGCCGCCAATATTGCCAAGGCCAGCGCGATGGGCGCTGCCATGGCCATCCATGAACAATGGAATGCGGGCCCTTTGCCGACAGATATTATAGAATTACAATATTATGGAGCCTGAGTGCACCGGGGATTTTTTTATGCATTTGGATACTTTGCTTTTTAAAGGATCCGGTGGATGGGAGTTTGAATCGGGGTCTTTTTGTATGATACCATGGGCGTGATCGGGCCGGGCTTCTTTACAGTGATCTGATCCATCAGCGTTGCCGGTTTTGGAAATGATGTAGCTTCAATAAAAAATCACAAGCTCAATACAGTCTCATGAAAAGAATTTTTTATATCCTGCTAACCAGCGTACTGCTCGCCCATACCGTGTTTGCACAGGTATTTGTAAAAAATCTCCGTTGCGAGAACCGGATCCATCCGCTAGGGCTGGATATCCTGAATCCGCGTTTCAGCTGGCAGCTGGTATCGGAACAGAGAAATATCCTGCAAACGGCCTATGAAATAAGGGTCGTCATCCAATCGGGGAAATCAGATAATAATGAATTCTGGAACAGCGGGAAAGTGATGAGTTCCCAATCCGTATATGTTCCGTATACCGGCAGCGCCCTGGAATCCGGAGTTTCCTATTTCTGGCAGGTCAGGGTCTGGGATAACCTTGGAAAGGCCTCTCCTTGGAGTGAAAGAGCATTCTGGCAAATGGGCTTATTGCAGCCTTCCGACTGGAAAGCAAAATGGATCGAATCAGAAAGCGCGGCAGATACAGTGAATGGTCCGGCCCTGCGGTTCAGGAGGGGATTTTCTGCCGGTAAAAAAATAAATTCCGCCACGGTATTTATCACCACGCACGGCATGTATGATGCTTTCATTAACGGGAAAAAGATCGGAGATGCTTTTCTGACGCCGGGCTGGACCAGCTACAATAAGCGGCTGCAATACCAGGTATATGATGTAACGCTACTTCTGAATCGGGGGGATAATGCCATCGGGGTAACCCTGGGCAGCGGATGGTACCGCACGAACCTGGCATGGAATAACAATAGAAATATCTATGGAAAGAAATTAGGCCTGCTCTTCCAGCTGGAAATTCATTATACGGATGGCAGCAGGGAAACAATCATTTCAGACTCAGGCTGGAAAACATCGGATGCAGGTCCGATACGTGTTTCAGAAATCTATAACGGGGAAACCGATGACGCACGGCTTGAACAGCCCGGCTGGAATACCATCGGGTTCAACGACGGGGCGTGGCAGCCTGCGGTAGAAAAGGATATTGCGAAAAACAACCTGATGGCTACTTATAATGAACCGGTCCGGAAGCATGAAGTTTTTCATCCGGTACGGATTTTCAAAACACCCAAAGGGGAGCAGGTCATTGATTTCGGGCAAAACCTGGTGGGATGGGCGCAATTCAGAGTCAACGGAAAAGCAGGAGAGGAGCTGATCGTGGATCATGCGGAAGTGTTGGATAAGGAGGGTAACTTTTATACAGAAAACCTGCGTGCAGCCAGGGCAAGGGATATCTATATACTCAATGGAAAGGGGGAAGAGTTTTTTGAACCGCATTTTACATTCCAGGGCTTCCGTTATATCCGGATACAGGGATATCCGGGTGAAATAAAACCTGAAAATATTTCAGCAGTCACCCTGTATTCCGATATGGAGCCTACAGGTCAGTTTGAATGTTCCAATCCGATCCTGAACCAGCTGCAGCATAATATACAATGGGGTCAGAAGGGGAAATTTCCTGGACGTGCCGACGGATTGTCCCGCAAAGGGATGAACGACTGGGATGGACCGGCGATGCACAGGCGTTTTCCAGGACGGCCAGTCTTACAATATGGATGTCCATAACTTCTTCTCCAAATGGCTGAAGGATCTGGCTGCGGACCAGTCGCCCGACGGAATGGTTCCTTTCGTCATTCCGAATGTATTGGGTCCGAGGTCCGGCGGTTCCGCCGGCTGGGCTGATGCTTCTACCATTATTCCCTGGAATATGTGGCTGGCCTATGGCGACGTGAAAATCCTGGAGGATCAGTATGCCAGTATGAAAGCCTGGGTTGGCTTTATGCAAAGCCATAGTACAGATTATTTGTGGAATACCGGATTTCATTTTGGGGACTGGCTTTTTTACCGTCCTGCGGATGATAATGACGGAAGGTCTGCGGTAACGGATAAATATTTCATTGCGCAATGTTTTTTTGCGCATTCGACCCAGCTGCTGCTGAATGCGGCAAAGATTCTTAATAAACCCGGTGATGTGGAGCTGTATGCGGACCTGCTGAAACATCTGAAGGAAGCATTCCTGAAAGAATATGTAACGTCTTCCGGCCGGCTGATTTCAGGTACGCAGACCGCCTATGTGCTGGCTCTTCAGTTTGATATGCTTCCTGAAAATTTAAGGGCGCAGGCGGCACAACGTCTGGTGAGCAATATTCAGGATTATAACAATCACTTGACTACAGGATTTCTGGGAACTCCTTATTTATGTCATGTACTGAGCCGATTTGGTTATGATACGGTTGCTTATAAATTGTTGCTACAGGAAACCTATCCTTCCTGGTTGTATCCCGTTAAAATGGGGCGCTACCACCATTTGGGAAAGATGGGACGGGCAGAAGCCGGACAGCAGTTTTCAGACACCGGGTATGAATTCATTCAATCATTATGCCTATGGCGCGATTGGCGACTGGATGTACCGCAATATCACCGGCCTCGATACCTATGAAGAAGGTGCCGGTTATAAAAAAATCAGGATCCGGCCACACCCGGGCGGAAATCTCAGTTATGCCCACGCCAGCCTTGAAACGGGTTATGGTAAACTGGATGTACACTGGAAGATAGCGGAAGGGAAATTTATTATGGACGTTGAAATTCCTGCCAATACCACAGCCGGCATTTATATACCCGCAGCAACAGCTGAAAAATTACGGAAAATGGAAAGCCCTTACGCGATCTGAAAGAAATCTCGGTCGCCCGGAAGGAGGGTGATTACATATTGTTGCAGGTGGGTTCGGGTGTATATCATTTTTCAGCTGACCTCCATGAAATAGAAACTGGAAATCATGCAGGCAGTTTGTATGTATACCCCTCAAAAGCGTTAAGCGTTAGGCTGGCGTTAAGCGTTATGCTTTAGCGTTAAGCGTTAATACCGGTAACAAACTGCGTTGATATTCATACCGGCGCCGACGGAAGCAAACAGGATGATGTCGCCTGCTGAGAGCGTATGTTCAGGGAACTGGTGTTTCCGGACCAGGTCCAGCAGGGTGGGGATGGTGGCAACCGAACTGTTGCCGAGCCAGCTGATACTCATGGGCATGATGTTTACCGGGGGGTTTTCAATGCCGTAGAGCTGATAAAATTTTTTTACGATGGCTTCATCCATTTTTTCGTTGGCCTGGTGTATAAAAATTTTTTTTAAATCGTGAATGGATTTCCCGGATTGATCCAGGCAGGCTTTCATCGCATTCGGAACATGTTTTAACGCATATTCATACACTTTCCTGCCCTTCATTTTCAAATAACGGATGCCCGGATTGCTGCCCGGACAATAGGACATACCCATATTGATATAATCCACTTCTTCCAGACTGTGGGTTTGCGCCTTAAAAGCCAGGATGCCCGGTGAATTTTCATCCCCTTCTTTTCTTTCCAATACAACGGCTCCCGCCCCGTCACTATAAATCATACTGTCCCGGTCGTACATATCAATGACGCGGCTCAGCGTCTCGGTTCCGATGATCAGTGCCTTTTTTGCCATGCCGGCTTTGAAAAACGCATCTGCCTGGATCAGGCCCTGGAGCCAGCCGGGGCATCCGAATAAAATATCATAGCCAATACAATTCGGATTGCGTATACCCAGGGCATGTTTAAGCTGACTGGCCAGGGAAGGCACGGCGGCTGTCTGGATGGTATCTTTAATGACATTGCCGAAATTATGGGCCACGATGATCTGGTCAAGGGTTTCAGGATCTGTGCCACTATCCTCAATGGCTTTTTTTGCCGCTTCATAACCGATGTTGGAAGCATTCAGGTTGTCAGTCGTATAACGCCTTTCTTCAATACCGGTAATCTTTTTGAATTTACTGACAACTTCCTTCGGATCCAAAGGAAGAAGTTGTCCTTCAGCTGTGAAAAATTCATGCTGGGCGAAATCCTGATTGGTTTGTATGAACGGAGGGATATAGGAACCAGTGCCTGTAATTACTGCGCGTACCATATGGAAATTCATTAAGTGGCCGGGTGCAATTTTGCTAAGGGGTGAACGAAGGTACCCGCATCCTTAAATTTAGGCGGTATTACAATAAAAATAAAATCTTCATCCGGGTTAACAGTAAAATTTTTTAATATTTCTATTTTGAAACCGCCACACCAACAAAAGAATCGGCCGTTCCGTAATATAAAAACCATTTTTCTTTATAATAAACCAACCCTTCCGAGAATGTGGTGCCGGCGGCATACTGTCCGCTGATCTCATGTGGCAGGGTGGGTTTCAGAAAGGGTTTATCGGGTCGGCTGATAACGGTCTCCATATCTCTTAAATCAAATAAAACACTTCCGACCGAATAAGTTCCTTCCGGTAAGGAAGGATCAGCAGCTTCTTTCCCATTGGCATTTTTCCCGTTATAGATCAGCAGAATGCCCTTGTCCGTTATCAGGGCCGGCGGACCGCATTCATCCAGGTCGCTGTCGAAAAGACGGGGCCGGGTGACCAGGGTTTTTTTCAGAAATCCCGCTGAATCCAGCAGGGGATACCAGTCATAGAGATTTTCAGACCAGGCCAGGTTCACAAAATGTTCTCCCCAGTACATCCAGTATTTGCCGTTTATTCTGGCAAGCACGGGTTTGTTATGGACCATTTTTGTGACCATGGATGCGGACTTGCTGGCGGTATCCAAAAAACGGTGGTTATAAGCTTTCGCAAAAGCCGGCCCTTTTTTCTCCCAGTGAAACAGGTCTTTTGAAAAAGCGATGGATAAACGGGGTACCTTATAGTTCCAGGAGGTATAAGCCAGCACGTACCGGCCATCTTCTGTTTCGGCAATGCGCGGATCTTCGCAGCCGCCGGGGAAATCATACACCTGAAAATTGTCTTTGGCCGGATACAGAACGGGTTGATTGTAGGAAGTAAAATGAAGTCCGTCCAGGCTGGCGGAGATACCTATGCGGGAAGTACGTCCGCCCAGCGCTGCCGCGGGATTGTCTTCACAACGGGATAACACATAAACGGTATCATTCCTTACGATGGCTGCGGGATTGAATACATCTGCCTTTTTCCACCGGACGGTTTCGTTTTTCAGCGAGTCAAAAAAAATGGCCGTAGAATCATGACGTAATACCGGGGTGATCAACCGGTTTATAAAATGATGATAACTGGTCATAAAGGGTTGGTTTCCTGTACAGGCAGCAAATATCAGTATGGCGAAGAGGTATATGTATCTTTGTTTCATATAATCTGTAGTATGGTAAGAATGGGCGAATATAATCTCCTTAAGGTTATTAAAGTAAAAGATATGGGTGTTTTCATGGATAACGGGGAAGAAGGGATACTCATGCCCAAGCGCTTTGTTCCGCCTGGAACCCGAATTGGCGATGAATTGAAGGTTTTCTTATACCATGACGGGGAAGGCAGGCCCATTGCAACAACACAAAAACCATTTGGTGTATCTGGGGGATATCGTTAAATTGAAAGCAGTAAGTGTCACGCCTCAGGGCGCTTTTCTGGACTGGGGACTGATGAAGGACCTGTTCATTCCGAAATCGGCCATGATCAGCTTCATGCGCCCCATGGGTGAATACCTGGTGAAAATCGTGATGGATGAACAAACCGGGCGCATTGCGGCGACTGAGAAACTGGAACGTTATCTGTCCAATGAAACACTTTCCGTAAAGGAAAAAGAAGAAGTGGACCTGCTGGTGTACCGCCAACGGAGATCGGTTATGAAGTAATCATCAACAACAGACATAAAGGAATCCTGCATACCAACGAAATATACCGGCCGATCGAAATCGGGGACCGTTTTCCGTGGATTTATTAAAAATATTCTTCCGGAAAACAAAATAGACGTGGCAGCCGGCAAACCCGGTTATCAGCGGGTAGAGGATGAAGCGGAAAAGATTCTGCGTCTGTTACAGGAGAATAACGGATATCTGCCTTACCATGATAAATCTTCTCCCGAAGAAATTTATACCTTCTTTCATATCAGCAAAAAGACATTTAAAATGACAGCCGGCAATTTATATAAACAGCATAAAATCCTGTTTACAAAAACGGGGATCCGGCTGGTTCAAATAGGATGAAGGTGTAAGACTCGATTGGCTATAGGACAGATGGTTCTCACAGAATTTCTTTTATAATAAAGGGAATTGTTTAGGAAATCATTTCTGAATTTTCCTTTGGGATCATAGTGTTGCTGCGAGTTTTTTAAAATCTCCGAGTTTTTCATAGCGGGATTCCAGAACAGTGCGGGCATGGTAAACAATTTTCCCCAATGGGGTCTGGCATGGAAAGGGGCCAGTTCTTTTTCAATCAGGGGAAGCAATTTGCTTACGGCATCCCATTCCTGTTTCCAGGTAAAATGGATCGTTACGGAATCCTGGTTCCTGCAAGGGCTTATCCAGAGCGTATCTGCCGCAATAGTCCGGATTTCTGTAATGAATAAATGCGGTCCGATCTGTTTGCCGAGCCACTGGATGGCCAGGATGGCTTCAACAGCATGCTGCTTTGGAATAAAATATTCAGTCTGTAGCTCTTTTCCGCTGCTTGGTGTAAAACCCATTTTGAAATGGGGAAGTCTTTCATACCAGGGTCCCGGTATTCCCATTTGCGGCGTGCAGTTTTCTGCAGATAGTTCGATGATCGGGTGTAGGTCTTTGGTGGCCGCCTTCGCATCCATAAAATTCTTCCATGCCCTTGTATTCAATTTCAGGGTTCACCCGGTCTTTTATCCAGACTTCATTGATGGAATCCGATTGCCAGTCGGTAAACAAACTCACACTATATCCGGCAGAAACGATTTCGTTAAAATGTTCTTTCACCGGGCCATCGGTAATTTTACGAATACCTCCTGGCGCATCATATAAGTAGGTTCCAGGGCCAGGGTAACCTTTGTGATGAATCCCAGGGCACCCAGACTCACTACAGCGGCGTCAAAATGTTCCCCGTCTTTTTCTTTGGAAGGCTGACGATGCTTCCATCCGCGATCACGATTTCAAGACTCCTGACCTGCGGTGGAAAGATTCCCGTTTTTTACACCTGAACCGTGGGTGGCCGTTATAATACTTCCCGCTACAGAAATATGGGGCAGGGATGCCAGGTTATGTAAGGCATAACCTTTCTGATCCAGGTAAGGAGCTTAGTTCACCATATTTGATGCCACCCTCTACGGTTACCGTTTGGTTTTCAGTATTCAGGGATAAAATATTGATTCAGTGTTGGATGAAACCAGGTTGTATTTACTGTCGGCAATGCTGTTGAAGCAATGCCGCGTTCCCAGTCCGCGAAGTTTGGCGCATTTTTTAACCAGTGCCTGGACTTCGGAAACCGTCTTTGGATAAAAAACATTTCCCGTGCTGTAGGTCAGGTTACCGGCCCAGTTTTTTAATCTTTCCTGTTTTGCGGGATTTTAAAAAAAGATAATAATGGAGCCGCGGCAAAAGCTGAGGATAATCTGATGAATGTTTTTCTTTGCATGGCAATAAAATTTAAATGTTATTTTATTTCTTCCGGACTTCAACCCGCCAGTCGCTGCCACTCGCAATGGAATGGCTTTTCGCAAAATCACCCTGGTTCAGGGCAAAAGATAAAAACAACAGGCTGTTCAGGTAGGCCAGGGGCTGTCCGACAGCTACTGCGCCAAAGGTCTGGCAATAAGGCATTTCACCGGTGTATACCTGGTCCTGGTTATGAAAAATTTCCACATGCAGAATATCGCCGAATTTCAAACCGAGTTGGTTGAACAAAGCGCCCCCGATATTCGTCCATATATTACCATATTGAATATCCAGAATCGCAATGGTTCCTTTGATTATATTTCCATCCTGCACCGCCTGCTGGTAGGGGATCTGCACCACTTCGTCCGGAAGTTTCCTTCCCACCTGTTCATAGCTGATGACACCGGCAGCAAGCCGTGCCCCGGTATACGCATATACATCCCGGCCATGAAAAGTATAGGATTCCTGTGAATTTTTGCGCCGGTTCAATACCTCATCAATCTCCCGGATTTCAGCAATGCCCTGCGAAGCAGCGATCAGGGTAAGGGTTCCGTTATCGGGTGTAACGATATACTGCCCCGTCTTGGTTTTAAGCACAACTGATTTCCTGGTTGTACCGACACCGGGATCAACAACAGAAACAAAAACGGTTCCTGCGGGCCAGTAGGGAACGGTTTGTTCCAGCCGGTAAGCGGCTTCCCAGATATTATAGGCGGGAATTTCATGTGTGAGGTCAAATAATTTCAGATCTGGCGAAACTCCCATGGCAACTCCTTTCATGGCAGATACAGCGCCATCTTTGAGTCCAAAGTCAGACTGAAAAACAACAATCTTATTTTGGCCGGATACCCCGGAAGCCAATAGTAATGAAAACAGAACTAAGGACAAAAACAGGCGCATAAGAAAATATTTAGGTTCAATTTACGCTAAGAATCCTGCTAATCTTCGGGTTGCAGAAATATCCCGGAAAGATTTCCCGTTTAAATATCCACTATAATATCCTGTTGGGATTATTTAACTATCGGAAACCCTGTTTTTCCAATTCCATTACCGGATTTAAATAAAGTGTAATTATTTCAAATATTTGTCAAACCAGGTCCGCGCTGCCATGCACAATGCAGAGCGGGGGACCATCCGGACTTATTTCGCAGATGGGGGATATCTGGTTATAAATGCCTCCATACAATGAATTCAATGTATTGGAAAGAAAATGGGAACAAATTTCATTCATACTGATGACCCGGTAAGGGAGTCCGGGAGCTCGCAGCACTGCAATATGAATTTTTATTTCCTGGGTACAATCAAGGCATAGATCACATAGAGCCAGCCAAGGAAGCCATGAAGGATGGCCCATAATATCGATTTATTCCGGCTCCAGGAAACAACGACGGCTATAATGGTGCCCAGGCCGATGCCGGGTCCTACATAAACCGGTACCACATAACCGTCGTGATACGGGCCTCCATAACAGGAAGCCAGGAATAAGACAGGGGTAAATAAAAGATAATAAAATCTCCGCACCATTTTATTTTTCAGGACCGTTCAGAAATTTTCAATCGTATATTTCAGAAAACCAATTCCTTTTCTTCAACTTTCTTTTCTTTTACCGGGGCCTTGGTTTTCTCTTTATGAACAACCGTAATTTTTTCCCGGGTTAAAGACTTCGCAAGAATTTTACCGGCTTTATGGATTTGTTTTCCAAATTTTTTAGCGCTGATTTTATTGCGGTACCCTTTAACCGTTTCTGCCAGTTTGCTTTCAATTTCTTTCAACAGTGACTTTTTTGAAGACTTCTTTATGTCCTGTTTCTTTTTTTTTGCCATGGAACAAGAATTTAGGGCTATGAAGTTACCCGTTTTTTTAAAAGAACGATGTTAAGATTTGGTCTTTTTAAGGAAGAAAATGAGGCTTTCAGAGACGGTTCATTTGAATATTTGCCCCTTTTTTAACGAAAAATGTTCTGCCGGCGGGAAGGGCCCCGGTTCCCATTTACGGAGGAATTCAGTTGCCGGGTGATTTCGAAACAGACTTCAAATCCTGTGGTTTTTTCAGGAATTACATTCAGTATGTCAACTTCAGAGATCATTTTATTTTGTTCCTATTTTTCCGAAAAACCTATGACCACACTGCATTTGGCAGAATTAATCGTAAAGCAGCCTGACAATATTAACTTGTTAATTTATCAACTTTCTAAACTTACCCGGGTTTTTTACCGTACATTGTTTGCAGTCTGTCGTTACAGGCGACTGTGGAAAATCTGATTATTCATTAACTGTTCTTTTTTTATGGCTTTTATTGATGAAATCCTCCAGGAACCTTCATATGGCTGGATGGATACAAAGGGGTTATTTCTGAAACCCACGACAAGTCAACTTTTTAGAGAAGCTTTTTCCCGGATCAACATTTTCAAAACAAGGAAGAACTGGATTGCCCTCATAAGCTGGTTCATGGCAATATGTATGTTGCCCTTGTTTGTAATTTTTCTGATTCATTTTTTAAACTGGAAATCCGCCATCGTTTTGGTGGTATATGCCATGGTCATCATGAGTACCCATGGAACCATCTGGTTTCACCGGTATTGCACTCATAAATCATACAGGTTCAGTCACCCGATATGGCGTTTGATCACGCAAAACCTGGTTATAAAGACTTTTCCGGAAGAAATCTATGTGATCTCCCATCATGTGCACCATGTAAAATCAGATGAACCCGGAGATCCCTATAACCCGATGGGCGGTTTTATGTATTGTATGCTCTCCGATGTAAATCACCAGAGCATTTCAAAAGGCCTGAGCCGCGAAAAATACCAGCGGGTACGGAATTTCCTGAGTCATACCGGTGTCGGACTCAATTCATTTGAACAGTATCAGTCCTGGGGTTCGGTATCCAGACCTGCTTATGTTATTACGCTCTGGCTTTTAAACTGGACGTTCTGGTATGGCGTACTCTACCTGCTTGGCGGTAATGAGCTGGCGCTGGCCTGTTTCAGCGGGGCTTTTTTATGGTTTGTATTGGTCAGGGCATTCAATTATACCGGCCATGGAAAGGGTAAAAATAAACATGTGGACGGTATTGACTTTGACCGGTCCAATCTTTCAATTAATCAGACGCGTCCCGGAATGCTTTCCGGCGAATGGCATAATAACCATCACCTGTTTCCGGGAAGCGCCCGGGCAGGATTTCTTCCATACCAGCTGGACCTGGCTTGGGTATATATTTACAGCCTCTTCAAACTGGGCATGGTCTCCAGCTATAAGGATTCCAAAAAAGAATTTCTGAACCGGTATATAACCGTTGCCCCCGGGCAGGGGCGCTCCTGAATCCATATTTTTAGGGGTTCATACAGGATATTGTTTTGGTAAAATCTGCAAACAAAGGATTTGCTTTTTGCAGATTCCACAGGTTTTCTCATAGAATTCCCGGTTTTTGCAGCTTTCAATAACCGGTTGACCCGCATGGACACCACCATGCGGATTTTGCTTTTACCTTTTAGGCCGGAGTAAAATACAATTGGGGATCTCCATGAAGCCATACTAATTTTGGTCCGGTTACCGCTCCAGGCAGATGTCTCGTCCCGAACAACCCAACTCACCCTTAAAATAGTCAAGATGAAACTCCTGACACTTGTTTGCGCACTCCCTGTTTTATTCCAGCAGAATGTAAAATCCCAGGACAGCTTAAAGGAAATAAAACATCAGGACAGCCTCATAAACCCGGTTTTTTATATGGCATATATCTACCAGCCCCACCTTCATACTGTTAAAGGATACCTGGTAACCATTAATGACTCCTCATTATATATATCCCAGAACAAGATGCCGTTGAGTTTCGATAATGCCAATTTTTCTTATTTGGAAAAATTTGATTACAGCTCCATTGAAAAAGTAAAACTGCGTAAACCAAAAGTGATGGGCAGGTCTGTCATCACCGGTGCGATTATTGGAATTGTTACCGGCGCCATTATCGGGTTTGCCTTAGGAGATGATACCGGTTGGTTCGGATTTACCGCCGGTGAAAAGGCTGTAGTGGGCGGAATTATAGGAGGCGGTGTGGGGTCTGCAGTCGGCGCAATCGTCGGAAATGAGTCTTCAACAAAATACCTGATTAACGGTGAGTGGAAAAGTTTACAGGAAATGAAAGCAAGCCTTCAAAACCGGTAACCGCGGAGTTCCTGCGGATGATCATTTTTCACCGCATTAAAAAATGCGTCGTTTCTCTTCGCAAAATTTAATGTAGTGTTGTACATTAAATTTTTATGTTGAAAAGCGCCCTCTTGCTGACTGGTTTTTTGATCTGCTTTTTCAGCAGGGTTCAGTCACAGCCTAAGTTCCCAAAGCCGGCTTATCCCCTCCATGTCATTTTCGATACGGATTTTGGTCCGGATTATGACGATGTGGGAGCCATTGCGATATTGCATTGTTTTGCTGACAGTGGTTATGTCCGGATCCTCGCCACGATGGCCAGTTCCAGGCATAAAAATGCCGCAGCTGCCATCAATGTTTTCAATACCTGGTTTAACCGGCCGGAAATCCCGGTCGGCGTTGTAAGCAGCCCTGCGGTTGAGTTGGGTGACCGGCAACATTGGACGGATTCGGTTATACGCCGGTACCCCCATAAAATAAAAAGCAACGGGGATGTACCGGATGCACTGATTTTGTACAGGAAAATACTCGCATCACAACCGGATCATTCTGTTACAATCATCACAGTCGGGTTCCTTACCAACCTGGCTCATTTACTGGAATCACCTCCCGATTCCTATACTTCTTTAAATGGGTATGAGCTCGTAAAGAGAAAGGTCAGGAACCTGGTCTGCATGGCCGGCCGGTTTCCTTCCGGGAAAGAATTTAATCTCGCACAGGACGTGAATGCTTCGAAAAAAGTGTTGTCAGGCTGGCCGACGCCCATACTTTTCAGCGGGTTCGAAATCGGACAGAAAATCAGGACGGGCCTGCCTTTAATTCACAATGAATCCATTCAGAAAAGCCCGGTAAAAGACGTATTTGCCATTTGTATTCCCCTTGCAAAGGAAGATAGTGCGGGTAGAATGAGCTGGGATGAAACGGCTGTTCTTGTCGCCGTTAAGGGATGGCGGCCTTTCTATGACCTGGAGACCGGCAAGTGTAAAATCAATGCAGAAGGCATCAATGAATGGGAACCGGGCGGAACAACAGAAGCCCGTCTCGTCGAAAAGCAGTCCCCCCGGGTTATGAGCGAAATCATCAATCAGCTCATAATGCATCAGCCCGTGAAGAGGTGAAACGGTCTGCATTTTGCCGCGTAATCGCTTATCTGCCTGTTTACTTATGCAATGATCATCTACAGAATTAAATCAGATTTAATGCTAATTTTTGTTGTTTCAAGTAAACCCGCACATGCGCATTTTTTTTCTTGTTATTATCATTCTGACCGGGAATTATTCCATTGCCCAAAAAAATACCCTTGATTTTTATTTACAGGAAGCCATTCATAACAGCCCTTTGCTGAAGGATTATCAATCACAAATTGAATCCAATGGTATTGACAGCCAGCGAATCCGGGCCCAATACAGGCCGCAGGTCACCGCTTCCAGTATTAATGCGCTGGCACCGGTTATCCAGGGCTGGGGCTATGACCCTGCTGTGACCAACGGGGGACAACTCAGCGGAGTTGTAAATGTAAGCCAGACCCTGGTAAGCCATGGGAATATGGCGGCCCAGTATAAAAACCTGCAATTGCAAAATGAAGGGATCACCAATACAGCCCGGATCACGGAACAGGACCTGAAACGGACGATTACCAATCAATACCTGACCGCCTACGGTACTTTACAGCAACTCAACCTGGCAAAGGAAATTCGTGCCTTACTGCAGAAAGAAGTAGGCATTTTGAAAATTCTTACCGAAAAAAATGTGTACCGGCAAACGGATTACCTGACCCTGCTGGTCACTGTACAGCAGCAGGACCTTTCTTTAAGACAGCTGGATATTCAGTTTCATAATGATTTTGCGACCCTGAATTACCTGGCTGGCATAGTGGATACGGCGGCAGTAAACCTGGATGCACCTTCTTTTACCATTGTGCGCCCGACAGATCCTGATCAGTCCGTTTTCTTCCGGAAATACACCATTGACAGCCTCCTGCTGGTTCATAACCGCACCCTGATAGATTATAGTTATAAACCGAAAGTAAATATTTATGCGAACGGAGGTTATTTATCTTCTTTTGCTTACCAGGGGTATAAAAATTTCGGTACCAGTGTAGGCCTGGACCTGACCATTCCGATCTACGATGGTAAACAAAAGCAAATGCAATACCGGAAACTGGATATTTCTGAAAGGAACCGGAGTAATTATAAATATTTTTACACCAGTCAGTATTACCAGCAGATTTACCTGCTGCAACAGCAGTTGCAGCAAACGGAATCGCTGATCGGTGATATCGATAGCCAGATTAAATATTCTGAAGGGCTGATCCAGGTGAATACAAAACTCCTGGAAACGGGCGATGCGAAAATATCGGACCTGATCATTGCCCTGAATAATTACCTGGTCTCAAAAAATCTGCTGACGCAGAATAAAGTCAGCAGACTGCAGATCATCAATCAGATAAACTATTGGAACCGCTAAACAACCATCCATGCGAATGACCAATACATCCTGTGGTTTTATTTTATTTCTGTTTGTTTTGGCATCCTGCAATTCCGGAGAACCGGTGGCCGAAGAGGCTGTGGCGACTGTGCAAACACCCGTGACGGTAACCGGTATCGGGCAGGAACCGATGAAAGAATTTCTGGAACTCAACGCCACTTCCACCTTCCTGCTGAAAAATTATGTGAAGGCGAATGCGAATGGCTACCTGCAGTCCGCCCAGGTTACACCCGGGCAGTTTGTAAAATCCGGACAAACATTATTCACCATAAAAACCAAGGAGGCCGAAAGCATTGGAAACGCTGTGAACCGGCTGGATTCTTCCTTTAAATTTACCGGAACCAATATCATTAAAGCCGGAGCGGGCGGGTTTATGAGTCAATTGTATCATCAATCGGGCGACTACGTGCTGGATGGGGAACAGCTGGCCGTGATCACTGAACTGGGCAGTTTTGTTTTCATCATGGACCTGCCTTATGAATTGAGGCCATATGTGAAAGTTGGAAAGGCGGTTGAGGTTCAATTCCGGATGGCGAAAATTTAACCGGGCAGATTGCTTCGCTGATGCCGACAGTTGAATCCGTTGCACAAACCCAGAGCGTTGTGATCAAAGTGAATGCGTCCCATTCGATTCCCGAAAACCTGGTTGCAAAAGTGAAGATCCCCAAAATCATAAAGGATCATACGATCTCGCTGCCAAGGGCCGCCGTATTATCGGATGAAACGCAAACGCAATATTGGGTTATGAAAATGACAGACAGTATAACGGCCGTAAAGGTTCCGGTAAAAAAAGGAATAGAAACAAAGGACCGGATTGAAATTTTTCACCGGTTTTTTCTGCAGGAGATAGAATTCTCTTAACAGGTAATTACGGATTGGGGATACGGCAAAAGTCAGGATCGTTCAGCCATAATGCAAATCATGAAGATGATTTTTCCTTACATCATAAAAGCCCGGTTACTGTTTTAATTGTCCTGATTATCTGGGAGGGCTTTTCGCATACAGCAAAATGCAAATCGTCTCTTTTTCCGGAGATCAGTTTTCCGAAAATAAAAATCATTGCGGATGCCGGTTTGCAGCCGGTAAACAAGATGATGATTACGGTAACCAAACCCCTGGAAAATGCCATCAAGCAGGTGCCGGATCTGGAAATGATCCGGAGCACGACGAGCAGGGGAAGCTGCGAGATATCTGCTTTTATGAACTGGAACGCGAATGTGGATCTCAGTCAGCAGAGAATTGAATCAAAAATCGCGCAGATCAGGAACAACCTGCCGCCCGGAAACACAGATCACGGTGGAGAAAATGAATCCGTCCATTTTCCGGTGATCGGTTATACACTGGAAAGCCCTGATAAATTCCCCGATAGAATTAAAACAACTGGCTATTATATACCATCAAACCTTTTCTTTCCCAGGTATCGGGCGTTTCTGAAGTACGTGTGATCGGTGGGAAAGCAAAAGAATACTGGCTTGAACTGGATGCGCGAAAAATGAGTGCACTCATGATTCCTCCTGATAGTGTCAGTTCGGCCCTGGCACAAACAAATTTTATCCGGTCCAATGGATATTTATCAGATTATCAGTTATTTGTACCTGACAACCACGGATGCAACGGTTCACTCTCCGGAAGACATTCGCAATATAGTTATCCGGAATGACGGGAAACGGATTGTCCGCATCCGGGATATTGCCAGCGTGGATATTAAGGAAGCGGTTGAGTACACGAAAATAAATGCGAATGGCAGGGAAGGAATTTTGGTGGCCATACATCAAACAACCCAATGCCAACCTGGTCGACATTTCCGATCAAATGCAGGCAAAAGTGACTGAACTCCGTAAAATATTGCCGAAAGGTGTGAGCATTGAGCCTTATTATGTACAGGCAGATTTTGTGAAGTCATCCATTCGCAGTGTTTCGGATAGTTTATGGATCGGGCTGGCGCTTGCCATTATCGTCGCCATTTTGTTTTTACGATCCCTGAAAGCAAGCGCTACAATTCTTATTACAATACCTGTTACCATTTGCCTGACACTGATTATCTTATACGCAGGCGGTTTTACGCTTAATATCATGACCCTCGGCGCCATTGCGGCGGCCATCGGATTAATTATAGATGATGCCATCGTGGTGGTTGAACAGATTCACCGGACACATGAAGAACACCCGGAAGAGCAGACTGTTCCGCTATTACATAAGGCGATCCATTACCTTCTTCCTGCCATGGTGGGATCTTCCCTTAGTACCATTGTGATTTTTTTCCCCTTCGTACTGATGAGCGGCGTGGCCGGTGCTTATTTCAAAGTGCTTACGGACACGATGATCATCACGCTGGTATGTTCGTTTTTTGTAACCTGGATCGGACTGCCCGTTATTTACCTGATTCTCAGCAACAGCAAATCCCGTAAACAAATTAAAGAGCATCCTCTGAGGAAACAGGCCTGGGTTTCTTTTTTTATTTTCCGGCCCTGGATCAGCCTTATTTTTATAGCGGCATTAATTGTTTCAGTAATATATATTCTCCCAAGGCTTCAAACCGGTTTTCTGCCGGAAATGAATGAAGGAAGTATTGTGCTCGACTATTCTTCACCGCCCGGCACATCCCTCGAAGAAACGGACCGCCAGTTGAGGGAAGTGGAGAAAATAATTAAAACAGTTCCCGAAGTTTCTGCATATTCCCGTCGCACAGGAACACAGATGGGATTTTTCATTACTGAACCCAACACGGGAGACTACCTGATACAGCTGAAAACTGACAGAAACAGGAATACAGATCAGGTGATTTCTGATATCCGGGCGAAGATAGAAGCTTCCCAGCCCGCGTTGCGGATAGATTTCGGTCAGGTGATCACGGATATGCTGGGCGACCTGATGACTTCCGTTCAGCCGATAGAAATAAAAATTTTCGGCGACAACCAGGAAAAGCTGCAGCAGCTTTCAATACAGATGGCGGAAATTGTTTCTTCCGTTAATGGAGCTGCCGATGTTTTTGATGGCATTGTGATTGCGGGCCCTTCCCTCACGGTTACACCTGACTATAGCAGACTCGCTCAATTTGGAATAACACCTGCAGCCCTGCAATACCAGGTTCAAGACTTATCTGGAAGGAAATATAGTGGGAGAGATGCTGGAAAAAGAGCAGCTAACGCCTATCCGTATGGTTTATCCCAAATAGCCGGAGCCGGAGTGTGGCTGATATTTCGGGCTGGCAGATTTTTTTGCCGAATGGGAAACTGAATCCAATCAGTTCACTTGCATGGAGTAACAATCAACCCGGGAGATGCAGAAATCCAGCGACAGGATCTGCAATCCATGGGCGTGGTAACTGCCCGACTTGAAAACAGGATCTGGGATCGGTGATAAGAAATATTCAGTTGCAGGTAAATAAAAAAATGCACTTGCCTCCCGGATATCATATAGTATACGGAGGATCTTATGCCGAACAACAACAATCTTTCAGGAATTATTGTTAATCCTGATTGCTGCCAGTCTGCTTGTTTTCAGGGTGATTCTTTTCTTTTTCAGGGAATTCAAAATCGCCTTTATCATCTTGGCTATTTCTGTTTTGGGAATAACCGGGAAGCTAGCTGGCTTTATATATTACCGGTACACCGTTGAATGTGGGTAGTTATACCGGTCTGATCATGATCGTAGGAATTATCGCTGAGAATGCCATATTCACTATTCTTCAGTACAGGGAGGCTAGGATGAGAAAATCGGTCGAACGATTCCGTGATCTATGCAATTTCCACACGCTTCGGCCCAAACTCATGACGGCGTTTGGGGCCATCATTGCACTATTGCCCCTGGCCCTGGGCATCGGACCGGTGCGCAAATACACCAACCCCTGGCCATTGCGGTGATTGGCGGGTTTATGGTGGCCATTCCTTTATTACTGATTGTACTTCCATCCCTTTTGCGCCTTTGTATATCGCAATGAGAAACACAAATCTCTCAACAATTTAATTATATTCATTTAAAATAATTAATATGAAAAAGAATTCCATCTTCAGTGGCATCTTCATTCAGAGTCCTTTTTACTTCATTTCGAACCATCCCTTGCAGGCACAGTCACCAGCGGTTATCAGGTCCAAAAGTTTTTCACATTGCCAGTTCGGGCGGCTGGGATTATATTGCCGTCGGCCCGGACAATAACCGGCTCTATGTTTCCCATGGACACAGGTAAATATTCTAGATGAGACCAACCGGCGATTCGGTCGGAGTCATTCCCAATACAACCGGGGTTCACGGAATCGCATTTGTACCGTACTGGTAAAGGGTATACCAGTAATGGCAGGTTGAATAATATTACTGTTTTTGATCTGAAATCAAACCAGGTTTTGGGAATGATCGCGGCAGGGACAAATCCTGATGCGATAATGTATGATGATTATTCAAAACTGATCATCACCTGTAACGGGCGGAGCAATGACCTCAGCCTCATAAATCCTTTTACGGAAAAACTGGTTGCCACCATTCCTGTGGGCGGCAAACCTGAAACGGCTGTTTCGGACGGTAAGGGTAAAATTTATGTGAATATTGAAGACAAAAGTGAGATCATTTCCGTAGATATCAATCTGCGTAAAATCTTAAAACGCTGGTCACTGGCGCCGTCCGAAGGACCGACCGGTCTGGCCATTGATCTGAAAAATAACCGCCTTTTTGCAGGATGCAGTAAAACGCTCGTCATACTCGATGCAACATCAGGAAAAGTAACCGGAAGGGTTACCATTGGAAACGGATGTGACGGGGTGGTATTCGACGCTGGGCTGGGTTATGCGTTTGCCAGTTGCGGAGAAGGCAAACTCAGTATTGTCCGGGAAACGACACATGGGGAATATGAATTGCTGGAAAATGTTCCGACTAAGGCAAGTGCCCGCACCATTGCACTGGATCCCCAAACACATACTATTTTTTTACCTGCCGCCGAGTTTGAAAAATCCTCCACGCCGGGTACCCGTCCTCCGATTGTGCCTGGAACGTTCCAGGTGCTGGTGGTGAAGCGTTGAAGGTTGACGGTTGACGGTTGACGGTTGATGGTTGACGCGTTAGGCGTTAAGCGTTAGGCCTTACGCCTAATGCTTTTCGTCTGCGTTTTAATTTCTTTCAAAAAATGTGAATAACACTTGCTGATCAGGTGGGAGTATGAACTGTGTTCAAAACTGGCCAGGTTTCCGGTAATCTTATCAACCAGGGTGAGTTTCAGCAGGTTCTCTTCTTCCATAGAAAGGGCCAGATCATATTTGAGTAAAATATGCTTTAATTTTGTTGTGTTCCGCATGCGGGAATAAAGATCCGTATTTCGGTTGAAAATTTATTATTTCAGGAATTTCCGCGCCATGAATGAATGTTATATCAGGATAGCCTCTATCAACCTGGGGTGTATACCTGACAGGATCTGGAGAAGTCTAGCATGATGCGGGGGCTGCTTCGCTTTTTCCTGAAAACACGTCGATTATTTAGGAGGACCCGGGTCGGCTTCATCCACTTACGCCCTGACTGCTGTATTGGAGTTAGGCTGTCATTACAGCCAGATGGTTAAAAGGATTTTTATGGAATATCGCAAAGCGAATCTGAAACAGGCGATTAATTAAAAATCAATTCAATGGATCTGGAGCAGGAACTGTTGAAGAAACAGACTTTGTTGCAATGCAACCGGATTATAAAATATATTGGCGTCAGTGAAATGCGCTTCGGGGAATTAATGAGAATATTCTTCAAAGGGGAATACCGGTTAACCCAGCACGCCGCGTGGCCCATGAGTTATTGTATTCAAAAGCATCCCTTTCTTGCAAAACCTTATTTTAAGAAGTTTATAGACCATTTATCCGACGACCATTCGCATCCGGCCGTAAAAAGAAATATAGTCCGCCTCTTTCAGTTTGTAGAAATTCCGAAAAAATATCAGGGGATGTTAATGGAGAAATGCTTTCAGTTTATCAGCAACCCGGTGGAGGCTATTGCCGTAAAAGCATTTTCGCTCCGCATTCTTGAAAATCTGGGTGAAATACATCCGGAAATTCTTCCGGAAGTCAAAACCATTATTGAAACTCGGTGGGAATTTGAAACGCCTGCGTTCCGGAGCCGGGCAGGAAAGATTTTAAAAAGATTTAAGGACTTTTAGATGATTGTTGCCAGCTGTTACCAAAAGATCGTCTGCTTCGGAAGTTGTTTTACTCGTTATTTTTTCCGGTTATCATTTCCAGGGCATTTATGATGCCGTCAGCACCGGGATTCATTCCGGGAGGGGGCAGATAATTCCAACGGATGATTCCCTCATGGTCTATTACAAAAAGAGCCCTTAGGGAGCGGCCTTCTTTTTCGTCATACACTCCGTATTTTTTTGCAACGGCTCCTTTGGGTTCGAAATCGGCGAGCAGTATGAATTGAAGTTTCCTGGCTTCCCGGAAAGCTGCATGACACCATTTGCTATCTACGGAAATTCCCAGGAGTTCGGCATTGTACTTACTGAAATTGGGATGCATTTCTTTCAAGTGAGACATCTGGTCGCCGCAGACCGGGCTCCAGTCGGCAGGGTAAAATGCGAGTACTACATTTTTTCCCTTTAACCCGCTCAAGGAAAGTTTCTGGTTCGGTGTAGCATGCAATTCAAAATCCGGGGCGGCGATACCTGTTCCAATCATATTAAATGAAAGCTGGTTTTATTCAATATCTGAAAGAATTTAAAATTACACAGATACGGTTGGAAATAAAAAAAATATATGCAGCTAATGATTGCTGCTAATTCATCTGTAAACTGTTATCTGCTGATCAGTACTTTTCTTGTTTCCTGAATACCATCATGACGGATCCGGATAAAATAAATACCTGATTTCAATTCAGATACATTCAGAACCGTATTCAGGCCGTTAATCAAGACCGGATGAATCATGAACTGACCGTTGCTGTTTAACAGGGACACTTCATATTTGCCTGAAACATTGAACAGGATATTCACCCTGTCGGTTGCAGGGTTTGGATACAGATTGGTTTCAGCAAGCTTGTTTCCGATGTTTACAGAAATAACCTGCGAGTAGGTAAACTTCCCGTCAATATCCGTCTGCATGAGTCTGTAATAAGATATACCGGTAAAAGGGGATTGATCTTTCGTTGAATAAGTGTGGTCGGTACTGCTATTCCCGGCTCCGGGTACCTTTTGAATGTTTTCCCATCCGGCCACATCCCTGGATCTCTGGACGGTAAAATAGTCGTTGTTTATTTCGGCAGCAGTTGTCCAGTAGAGCACTACTTCGCCATGTACCACAGATGCGGAAAATGAGATCAGTGTTATCGGCAGGGGCGTGCTTACAGAATTGGTAGACCCGATATAAAAGCTGTGGTTGAGATTGGCAAGGGTCAGGCCGGTTCTGTTGACCTGCGGGTTGACGGTGGTTCCCGCATTCACTCCGGGCAGGCCGACCACGCTGGCGGCCAGTGTCAAACGTAAATCGGATACTGCACCAATCAGTCCGAAGCCGGTACCCTGTACATCCAGGTTATAGGTACCTCCGGTTAATCCGCTGGCTGTAGCTACTGCCCAGTTCAGATCTTTTCTGACCTGGATCGTGGCGGCACCGTCCGGATAAGTTGGTGTGGTGGTATTGGTTGTGGCGTCGTTATAAGTAACCTGGATCGTGCCTCCCGTTGTCGGGCCCGCCACCGGGGCTGAAACATAGAAAGGCCGGTAATCCGTTGCTGTTCCCATGGGGAAAAGGCCATTCACGGATCCATTCGGAATAAGAGCATTTTTAAACCAGCGGATAAATGTTCCTGCACCATACATCGTTCCAGCGGTATAATTCAGCGTACCATTATTCGCTATTGATACGCCAAGCGAAATGGTATTACCATTCAGGTTAATATTTCCCCGGGTCATTTTAAAAAGGGTTGCGATGGCCGTATTATTATTTAATTGAATGCCTGGTCCGGAATTGTTGACGGTCAGATTGGTGAAATTTTCACCTCCGGGAGTGGTTATAGTCTGGAGGCCGGATCCAATAAAATTGACCGTGCTGGTGGCTTCGGTAAAACCCGCCGTTCCATAATTATCCCAGTTGCCGGCTATTTGAACTGTATTGGCACCCGGAGCCAGCCGGCCTGCATTGATCGCCAGATTATTATTCAGGGTCATGCTGTTTAGCAGTGTAATGACATTGGCTGTAACTGTTACATTATAAAAGCTCATGCCGGTGCTGCTGATATTCAGATTATTTCCTCCAAAAGCTACAGTGGATGTGAAACTGGTGGCATCCACCGAGCCACTGGTATAGGTCCAGTTCCTGCTTACTGAAATATTGCCCTTCATTGTAAGCGTTCCGCCGGTTTTGCTGATGGTGACATTGGGTAATCTATTCTGGCTGATGGCGATTGTGGTTCCATCCATGGCCTGATTGCCTGCACCTACAATATATATAGTGGCTGTGCCGGTTCCGGCAGTTGAAGTATTCGTCAGGAAAATATTGCCATTGATATTTATTTTTCCGGTATTAAGGATTATTCTTTTATTGCCGGCCATGGTTAAATCGCCGTTGGCAGTAAGCGTGGTTGCTGCCGAAATCGTAAAGGTCTGGTTTGCGTTTGCAATAAATTCCATATTGTTCAAACCCAGGCTGCCGCTGATCGTATAAGTAGTCGCAGATCCGTTTGTAAAACAGTAAGTAGAGGATCCCGCATTGACGGTCCCGAAGATATAGTTGAAAGTATTTGAGGAAGAGGGAAAATTGAACAAATTCAGGGAACCTGACGCCTTATTGATCGTTATCCGGGGAAGCGCACCCAGTCCGGCGCCGCTGCTACCGGTAAAATTCTGGATGCCTGCGCCGTTAATATTAATCAGGGCAGAGCCGGCGCAACCGGCAGCGGTATTGGTTACATTGATATCCCCCTGTACATTGATGGTACCTGTGTTTAAATTATAAAAAGAAGTGCCCGTCAGATTCAGGCTTTTGATAACTGTTATGATGCCGGCAGATGTCATGTTAAAACTGTACCCATTGCCTTTAAATTCCAGAATATTAAAAGTTGGGCTTATGCCGGAGATCGTAGCATTTCCGGTTGGATTATACCTGACTGTTCCGTTGTTATTTGAAAATGTTGCGCTGGAAAAGGCTGAACTTCTGTCAAATTCAAGCACTCCCGAACTGGAGGTGAAGACAGTTCCGTTCAGAGTAAAATTTCCTGCAAAAGTAATATTGCCCGAACCACCCGAAAAGATACCCCCGGTGAAACTGCCGGTCCCGCCGACAGTAATATTGCCTGAACCACCCGTAAACAGTCCTCCGGAGAAAGTAATATTTCCGCCAATTGAAATATTACCCGAACCTGCCGTGAACCTGCCCCCGGCGAAACCAGCGTTATTGACAATTGAAATGTTATTCGCTCCCTGGAAAATGGTCCCGGTATATCCTGCCGCAATGGAGATACTCAATATAGTACCCGAACCGTCAATCGTACAGTTGCCTAACCCTCCATTGTTGAAAAAGACAGCATCTGCCGCACCGGGGACCGTTGCACCACCCGGACCTCCGGATACTGCCGACCAGTTGGCGGGATTACCCCAATTAGACGCAACTGCTGAGACCCAATAGCGATTGGCAGCGAAAACGCTATCTGACAGGGATAAAAACAGTACCAGGGTTAAAAGCCGTAAAACAGGTCTCATGATATTGAATTATTGGATAAGGTCAGGATTTGAACGGCTAATTTATAGATTTATCTACAGGTTTCCACTTAGGCGCCTGTAATTTTTCCGATATGAACTTATGATAGTCAATTACCTGTATTGTATTGGTAAATCACGGGAAAGAAAAAACAGGGTATCGGGATACGGGGTACCTGCTGTTAACCCGGTCAGTTATGCGAAGATGGGCTTGCTGCTACAAATGCGCCGGAGTGAAAAGACCCTTGTAAATCCTGATCCCTGCTTGTAAAACAGGCTTACGGTATGGATTATACTCCCGTTAATATTCCCCCTGTGTTTATTTAGTGTAATGATAAATCTTCGGATAACCCTGCCGGGGCGGAGCAAAGTTTAATATTTACTTTCCTTCAGCTTCTTTTTATGCTTTAACGACTGTCAGATATTTTTCAAACCAGTCACCCGCCAGTTCCGATACGATTTCCATTTTTCCGGCCTCTTCAAATAGATGGGTCGCTCCTGCCACCACTTCCAGTTTTTTTTCGCATTTGAGTTTTAAATAGGCTTCTTTATTCATTTCGAGCACCTCAAAATCAAGGCCACCTACAATCAAAAGGGTTGGAGCTTCAACGTTTGATAATTGTTCCATGGCCAGGTCAGGCCGGCCACCCCTGGATACCACAGCCTGGATCCGGGGCAAATAAGCAGCGGCTTTTAAGGCGGAAGCGGCACCTGTACTGGCACCAAAATAGCCGATGCGGCAATCTTTTGCAGCGGGATGCCTTTCCAGCCACTCGGTCGCACCGGCTAACCTTTTTGTAAGCAGATCAATATCAAAACGGTTATGATAATATTTATCCTCTTCTTCCGTCAGCAAATCAAACAGCAGAGTTCCAAAGTGTTTTTCATTCAGGTATTTTGCAACCATCTGGTTTCTTGAACTCAGCCTGCTGCTGCCACTGCCATGTGAAAAAACAACAATGGCATTTGACTTCATTGGCAGGATCAGGTCTCCTTTCAGCATGGCAGTATCAATCGGAATGCTTACTTCTTTATGAAATGTAAAATCCATTTTTGCACCGTTTAAGATTGAATTTTATAGCCCGGGCTGGTTTTTATTTTTTCATACTTCATATAATATAAATGACAGACCCGGTTCAAATTTACTCTGAAAGGGTATGCCCGGAGAATGACTGGCATCATGCAAAGCCTTGATAGTTCTCATTCAAATGCCGGCAGGATGATGCCCGTTTTAGCTGCGGGGAAATCAGCAATCGGCAGATTAGGATTCTTTTCCCTTTTTATCCATATTCCTGTAAGCATAATGGAAAATCAGCGGGAAAACAAGCAATGAAAACAGCATGGCACAAAGGATCCCCCCGATTACAACCCTTGCCAGCGGGCGGGAGCTTTCAGAGCCGATCCCGGTGGAAACAGCGGCCGGAAATAAACCGATGGCAGCCATCATTGCGGTCATCATGACCGGCCTGATCCGTGAACGGACGCCCAGCTGAATGGATTCATACAAGCTGTCTTTTCCGTGTTTAATTTTATCCAGATTTAGTTTAAATACGGTGATGAGTAAAACGCCGTCCTGGATGCAGATTCCGAAAAGGGCAATGAATCCGATCCCTGCAGAAATGCTGAAGTCGGTACCCGTAACCAGGAGCGCGGCAATACCTCCTACAATGGCAAAAGGTACATTCAGGAAAACCAGTCCTGCGTCTTTCAGGCTGCCAAACATGACAAAAAGCAACAGGAATATCAGGATCAGACTGATGGGTACTACTTCAGCCAGCCTGTTCTCAGCCCGTCTCTGATTTTCAAAATCCCCCTGCCAAACCATGGAATAGCCCTTCTTTAATTGGACAACCGCATCCGTTTTCGCCTGCGCTTCTGCAATCGTGCTACCCATATCTCTTCCACGAACTGAAAATTTAAGCGCCGAATACCGTTCATTATCATCCCTGAATATCAGGCAGGGGCCAGTTTTTCTGGTGATGGCGGCAATTTCCCGGATCGGTACTTTCGATCCGCTTTGTGTCGGGACCATAATATTGCCTATTTCATTCTGATTTTTCCTGAATTCCTCCGGGAAACGCACGCGGACGTCGAATTTTTCGATACCCTTACTCTCATATAACTGGGTAACCGCCTTACCTCCGATCGCCATTTGAATAACAGCATTGGCATCTGCAGTAGCCACTCCGTATAAAGCCATCTTGTCCTGGTCAAGGTCTATATCAAGTTCCGGCTGCCCGGTATTTTTTATTATCCCCAGGTCAGAAATACCCCGGACCGTTTTCAGGATATTATATACTTCGGTTACTTTTTTTTCCATATAATCCAGTGAATCCCCAAACACTTTTACACAGATAGAACCTTTTACCCCGGAAACAGCTTCTTCCACATTATCGCTGATTGGCTGGGAAAAATTCAAATCAATTCCCGGGATCAGGGAAATTCTTTTCTGCATTTTATTGATCAGTTCTTCTTTAGAGATCTCGTGCTTCCAGTTTTCCTCCGGGTACAGGATGACGTCAAACTCATTGTTGTAAAACCCGGTCACATCGGTTCCATCGTCCGGTCTTCCGGTTTGCGAAGCAACACTTTTTACCTGTGGGAATTCCATGATCATACTTCTGATCTGTCCGGCTACCTCGCTGGATTTGGCGAGTGAAACACTATAGGGAAGCTGGGCACGTATCCAGATCGCCCCTTCATCGAGCTCCGGTAAAAACTCACTACCAAGGAATTTAAAGGCAAAAAGACCCAATACGATCACCAATGCAGAGAACAGGATGACTGTTTTTTTGTGCCGGTAATTATATTCAAAACCGGACATCATCGTTTTAGTCAGAATATGTACAAACGGGTTGTGTTTTTCATGAACATTTTTTCTGAGCAGTATATTGATAAGTACAGGCACCAGCGTCAGGGTAGTGATGAGGGCTCCCAGCAGGGCGAAACCCAGCGTATAGGCCAGCGGGGAAAACATTTTGCCTTCTACCTTCTGAAATGCAAAAATGGGTAGCAGCCCGGTCATGATAATGAGCTTGGCAAAAAAAATGGCTTTCCCCAGTTCCGCTCCTTTATTTTTGATGAGTCCCATTTTACTGAGCCGGTTAAACCGTTCCAGTCCCATCACACCCGCTTTTTGATCCAATGCAACAAAAAGTCCCTCCACCATTACAACCGCACCATCTATGATAATTCCGAAATCAACTGCCCCCAGGGACAACAGGTTTGCCGACATACCCATCAGGTGCAGGCAGATGAAAGAGAAGAGTAAAGCGATTGGGATGATCACCGAAACGATCAGGGTCGTACGCCAGTTGAACATGAAGACCGATACCAGAAGGGTAACCAGTAAAATCCCTTCTACCAGGTTATGAAGTACCGTATGAGTTGCATAGCTGATCAGGTCTTCGCGGTTATAATAAGGGACAATCCGGGTGTCCGGCGGAAGGACCCGCCTGTTGATGGTAATGATTTTATTCTTAAGTGCTTTAATCACCTGGGCAGCATTCTCTCCTTTGCGCATCAGCACAATGGCTTCCACAACGTCCGGGTTATCCCTGACCGTTTTTTTTCCGTTTATAAATATATCGTCAGCGCGGCCGACCTGGCCAAGCCTGGGTTGGTTGGAAATTTCCACATCAGCCACATCTTTGATGAGTACAGGGATACCATTTATGTTCTGTATAATGATATTTTTGATTTCGTTGATATTGTTCAGGAGACCGATTCCGCGAACCACATAGGCCTGGGAATTGTCAACGATCACATCCCCTCCGATATTGATATTGCTTTTGCCAACGGCATTGTAAACGTCCAGTTCTGAAATGCCTAAGGAGTTCAGCTTTCCCGGATCTATTCTGATTTCATAGGCTTTTACCATCCCCCCAAAACTTACGATGTCGGCAATGCCGGGAACAGACCGTATCTGCCGGTCGATGAGCCAGTCCTGCATGGTTTTAAGTTCCCGGGTATCCCGGCCGATGGAACTCTCCAGTGTATAACGGAAAATTTCTCCGGTGGGGCCTGTGGGTGGTTGCACCCCCGGACTGATATTATCCGGTAGGGTTACATTGACAAGCAGATTATTTACCTGCTGGCGTGCGTAACTGTCCTGCACTTCATCTTCAAAGATCAGCTTGACCATGGAAAGGCCGAAAACACTGGTTGAGCGCAGGCTCGTCTTTTTTTGTACCGAGTTGAGAGCAATTTCAATGGGGACCGTTACAAATTTTTCCACTTCTTCAGCGCTACGGCCCGGCCATTGGGTAATAATGGTGATCTCCGTATTGGTTACATCGGGAAATGCCTCGATGGACATGTTCCTGAATGTAATGAAGCCATAGATGATCAGCAGAACGGTGGAGAAAATAATGAAATACTTATTCTTAAGCGAAAACGCAATGGTCTTCTTCAGGATTTTATTCATGAAAAAAGTTATGGAGGCTGTATTTCACAGCCATATTCAATAGCTAATGCCGGCTGATACCTGTGGTCATCAGCCAGGATTATTATTTATGCAGAAAAGCAGATAAAGGGACAGCGGTAATTAAGAAACACTGTCGGGTGGGGGAGACAGTATTTTCAAAAAAGGGGATTCTTCTCCGGAAAGATAATTTGCAAAATGAATTTTACTGCTTTGTTTGAATATCAGTGGAACCGTGGTTATATGGTTTTCAAGATCAATCTGGTATGCAATCGCCTTAACCGTATTTTTAGAATCAATATTATTGTTGCTATAAGTAAAAACATCCTGCTGCCCCAGCTTCATTTCAACCAGCCATTCAACAATGGTTTCTGTGGGGTCTGCCTGTTTGCCGGAAATATCACCAGATGTGTTGCCGTTATAATAGGACCAATAGGCTTCACTGCAAATACTCATATTGAGTAATTGCAATGCCAATACCCACATTAGTATCGTTTTGAATAAATTCAAGAATGGTTTTTAATTCAACGGCAAAAGTAAATTCCATGTGTGCAAATGATGTTAACCTTTCACGAATCAGTTGTTAATGAAATTCGAAAAATCCCGGGGAAGGCGTGCTTTAACAAATGAGGCTCATCCCGCAGTAAACCGCGGTCCGGTATAATATTTTTTCTCTTATGAAAGCAGGCTGGCCATGCTTCAAAATACAAAAGCCCCTGGCTTGCACCAGAGGCTTCATTTGTTCGTCGGGGCGGCAAGATTCGAACTTGCGACCTCCTGGTCCCAAACCAGGCGCGATGACCGGGCTACGCTACGCCCCGGACGGGTTCAGTCACCGGGCTGCAAAAGTAAGGCTTCAGCATCAATAAATGAAACTGCGTGAATAATATATGAAATGAGCCCTGATTATTTAAAGATGCCTGTCGCAAATCAGGCTGGTCTTAGGCTTAAGGTATTAATCTCTTAGTTTTCTCTGCTTCCATCCAGGATATTTTCAATTCTGAAACATGAGCTTTGCCGATTATATCCCTGTAAAGTTCCGGTCTTCTCGCCTGCATATACCGGTAGCCGCCGGCTAGCGTAAGTTTGTCTGCAGTGCAGGTGGCCATCACGTACTCATCCGAAAAACTCCTGCATTCTGCAAGAATATCACCATAGGGATCCAGAATCATCGAACAGCCGTTCTTCAGCTGGTCATCATCCATACCGACCGGGTTGGAGAATACGGCATATAAAGCATTGTCGTATGCGCGTGCAGGAAGCCATTTCATCAGCCAGGCCCTTCCCTTGAGTCCGTCAAATTCCATACGCAGGGCATGCCGGATCTGTTTCCCGGTTTTCCCAGAGTTTCGGATCCACAAATCCGGCACCCGGCCGCGTGGATGGGGTACACATGGTAACGTGCGGCATAAACAGAATTTCTGCCCCCAGCAGTTTGGTTGCCCGTACATTTTCGATGATATTATTATCGTAACAGATCAGGATACCGCATTTCCATCCGCCCAGTTCGAAGACGGTGTATGCATTACCGGGTTGGATGTATTTATTTACAAAGGGGTGCAGCTTGCGGTGCCTGGCCAGGAGTCCTGTTTTATCTACACAGACATAAGCTTTATAGATGTTATCGTGTTCGTCCTTTTCAAACAGCCCGGCCAGGACGGCAATCTTATTTTTTTCAGCAATGGCCTGCAACCGGCGGATACTTTCCCCTTCCGGAATCATTTCAGCAAGATCCAGCATCTGTTCGCGCGAAAGTTTCCGCGCGAAGGTATACCCGGTTACAGAGCATTCATGAAAGGAAATGGCATCGGCCCCTTCAGCTGCTGCTTTTTGTGAAAGCCGGTCAATGACGGATAAGTTGTACGCCTTATCCCCGGATTTATTTTCAAACTGCGCGGTGGCAATTCTGATATTCCGCATGTCTTTTATTTAGCGGTTGAGAAATTATTTTGCAGGACTCCGATGCCTTTGACCAGGTAAACCGGCGGCGCAACGCTCCCCCCGCCGGCAGGGCGGGTACCGTTTCCGGCCGGCCAGCCCGGATCCCATAAAGGGATACATGATTTACGGGAACTGAAATAAAGACTGTTTTGGAGGCTTCCGGGTAATATCCTTCCTGGCCGGGACGGATCTGAGTTGCAGGATCCTGGGCCCACAGCCCATGAATTACCGGGAATTTGCCGATCAGCAGGGAAAGTTGCCATTTCATAGAAAGCAAAAATTCAGTCCATCACAAATATAGTTTTTAAAACTATGGCCTTTGCTTCCGTAAATTTGGGTTGTCCGTTATTATGAAATTTTTTACAATGAAAAGCAGTATTCTTAAAATACATCCGGAAGATACCATTCTCGTTGCTTTAAAAAATTTACAGGCAGGGGAAACCGTAGTTTATAACGGTCACCAGTATACGTTGATAGAAAATATCCCGGCCAAGCACAAATTTTATATGCGGGATGCACCCGCAGGTACGGAAGTGATCATGTACGGGGTACTCGTAGGTAAAACAGAAAGGGATGTTCGGGCAGGCAGCCGCGTATCTACCGAAAACCTGAAACACGCATCCCGGGATTTTGCTTTCAGGAATGAGCATTATCAATGGACGCCGCCGGACGTTTCTGCTTTCAGGAATGCTTTTTTCAAGGGGTATCACCGCCACGACGGCCGGGTGGGAACTGCCAATTACTGGTTATTCATACCTACTGTATTTTGTGAAAACCGAAACCTGGACGTGATCCGCGAAGTGCTGCAGGATGAACTGGGCTATTCCGTAACAGAAAAATATAAATCTTTCACCCGGGAACTCATCCTGGCGCGCCAGCAGGGAAAAAATATTCCCGAAGCGGGTATTCCTTCTTTTGCAGAAACCCATACGCGGTCGCGGGTATTTAAAAATGTGGATGGCATCCGTTTTCTCAATCATGAAGGGGGCTGTGGCGGAACCCGGCAGGATTCAGCCATTCTGGGTAAATTACTGGCTGCCTATGCCAGTCACCCCAACGTGGGCGGCATTACTATATTAAGCCTGGGATGCCAGCATCTGCAATCGGTGGAATTATTGGACGACATTAAAAAATCAAATCCGGGTTTTGATAAACCGGTCTATATTTTTGAACAACAGCAGTCACAAAGTGAAGAACAACTGATCCGGGAAGCTATTCGTAAAACTTTTGAGGGACTGATCCGGATTAATCAGCTGGAGCGGAAACCAGCTTCCCTCGATAAACTCTGTATTGGTGTAAAATGCGGTGGCAGCGACGGATTCAGCGGCATCACGGCCAATCCGGCAGTTGGCTATTGCGCAGACATGCTGGTGGCGCTGGGTGGGAAAGTGCTGCTGGCAGAATTTCCCGAACTCTGTGGGGTGGAACAGGAACTGGTAGACCGGTCAGTCAATGAAACCGTGGCGGGAAAATTCATCCGCCTGATGAAGGATTATGAATCATCGGCCCGACGCTCCGGGTCGGGGTTCCATATGAATCCCATCACCCGGAAACATCCGGGACGGGCTCATCACAGACGCCATGAAATCAGCAGGCGCAGCAAAAAAAGGAGGCAATGCGCCCGTGGTGGATGTACTCGATTATACGGAACCGGCTACAAAATCCGGACTCAGCCTGGTTTGTACGCCGGGGAATGATGTGGAAGCCACTACGGGACAGGCTGCTGCAGGGGCTACGCTGATTTTATTTACTACCGGGCTCGGAACACCCACCGGCAACCCGGTTTGTCCGACGATTAAAATTGCAACCAACACCGCTCTCGCCCGGCGTATGCCCGACATTATTGATATCGACACCGGCGCCATCATTGAAGGAGAAAAAACAATACAGGAAATGGGAACGGAAATATTATCCTACTGTATCCGGGCCGCCAGCGGGGAGATAACGCCCAAAGCCGTGCTCCTGAACCAGGATGATTTCATTCCCTGGAAAAGAGGTGTTTCGCTATAAATTTTTAGTCATGAAAAAATTTCTTGACCCCGATTTTCTGCTGGACACGGAAACAGGCAAACGTTTATACCATGAACATGCATCCGCCCTTCCCATCATAGATTATCACTGCCATCTGCCGCCGGGGAGATTGCCGGAAATCACCGCTTCGAAAACCTCACGGAGATCTGGCTCCGGGGAGATCATTATAAGTGGCGGGCCATGCGCATCAATGGAGTGGATGAGTCATTCATTACAGGCGGGAAAAGCGATTGGGAAAAATTTTTGAAATGGGCCGAAACCGTTCCCTACACGATGCGCAACCCACTCTATCACTGGACACACCTGGAATTGCAAAGATATTTCGGCATAGATCAGATCCTCCAGGCCGGTTCAGCCAAAGATATTTATGAGGAGTGCAACCGGAAATTACATACCCCGGAATTCCGGGTTCAGGGCCTGCTGAAAAAAATGAAGGTGGAAATCATTTGCACAACGGATGATCCGGCCGATTCCCTGGAATATCATCACGCAATCAGATACCAGGGCTCTCAAATTAAGGTCCTGCCGGCATTTCGCCCCGACGCAGGCCATGGCCATCGGGGATCCGGTCCGATTTCAAACTTACTTGGAACAGCTGGGCCGGGCAGCGGATCGTTCCATCTCCACATTCCCTTTATTCCTGGAAGCACTGAAGAGCCGTCATGATTTTTTTCACTCCTTGGGATGCCGGGTTTCGGATCACGGGCTGGAACAGTTTTATACAGTGGAGTGGTCGGATACAGAATTGAAAAATATTTTTGAAAAAGTCAGATCCGGTAAAAAGCCGGATACATTGGAAAGACAAAAATTTCAATCTGCATTATTGTTCCAGTTTGCCGAATGGGATTTTGAAAAAAAATGGGTGCAGCAATTTCACCTGGGCGCATTGCGAAACAATAACAGCCGTATGCTCAGCAGCCTGGGTCCTGATACAGGCTGGGATTCCATCGGTGATTTTCCGCAGGCCGGGGCCCTTTCGGCCTTCCTGAATTCATTGGATAAAAACAACCGGCTGGCACGGACCATTTTGTACAATAATAATCCGGCGGATAATGAAGTGATGGCCACGATGATTGGTAACTTTAATGACGGATCGGTTGCAGGCAAAGTGCAATGGGGATCTGCCTGGTGGTTCCTGGATCAGAAGGAAGGCATGACAAAACAGTTGAACGCCCTGTCGAATATGGGTCTGATCAGTCGCTTTGTAGGTATGATCACCGATTCGCGTAGTTTTCTTTCTTATCCCAGGCATGAATATTTCCGGCGTATCCTCTGCGGATTATTCGGTAAAGAAATAGAAAACGGGGAATTGCCGGATGACCCGGAATGGACAGGCAAACTGATCCGGGATATATGTTATTATAACGCCCGCCGGTTTTTTAATTGGGATGAAGGGCAGTGAATCTGCTAAAAAAAATGACGCCATGGGAAAAATTCTTTGTTTTGGTGAACCCCTGCTCCGGTTTTCACCTTCTTCGGATGGCCGGTGGCTGAAGACGGGGCAGATCCCGGTTTACCTGGGTGGTGCCGAACTTAATGTTGCCACAGCACTGGCCCGTTGGAATCTTCCGGTTACCTATTGTACAGCCCTGCCCGAAAATTATTTGTCCGGGGATATCCTCAGCTCCCTGCAGGAAAGAAAAATCATGACGGATACGATTTTATTTTCGGGAGAACGGATCGGTTCCTATTACCTGTTGCAGGGAAGTGATCTGAAAAATCATTCCGTCATTTACGACCGGACCCATTCTTCTTTCGGGGAATTGAAAAAAGGCATGTTCAGCTGGGATCATATCCTGCAGGATGTTTCCTGGTTTCATTTCAGTGCCATCAGCCCGGCATTGAATGATTCGGTTGCAGCAGTTTGTCTCGAGGCCCTGCAGGCTGCATCAAAAAGAAATATTACGATATCCGTCGATCTCAACCACCGTCCGAAATTGTGGAAGCAGAGAAACCCGCACGATGTGATGTCGGTTTTGCTGCCTTATTGCGACGTGGTGATGGGCAATATCTGGTCGGCTCACGACCTGCTTGGCATCCCACTGGATCCGCACCTGATTCAGGCACACGACAGAACGGCCTTCCTGCAGCATGCCTACGAGACATCCATCCGGATTTTGAAAAGATTCGCGCGGGTTAAAACGGTAGCCTGTACGTTCCGGTTTGAAGAAGGAGAACAGGGTATCTTATATTATGCAACCCTGTATTCTGCCCATCAGTGGGTGGATTCTTCAGTATACCGGAGTGATCAGATCCTTGATAAAGTAGGTACGGGCGACTGTTTTATGGCGGGCCTGATCCAGGGTCTCTATAAACACCTTCCGGAACAGGAGATCATACAATTTGCTGCTGCGGCCGGGTTTGGTAAATTTTTTGAAATAGGGGATGCCACCCGTCAGGACCTGGAATCCATAAAGGCAAGAATTCAACAGTATGTATAAAAAAGAAAAAATAATTCAGACCATTATCCAGCAGGGCGTTCTTCCCTTATATTTTCACCCGGATGAAAACACGGGTATCGGTGTGATGGAATCTTTGTACGCAGCGGGTATCCGGGTGATTGAATATACCAATCGCGGCAAACCTGCGATGAAAAATTTCAGGAGTTTAAAAAAAATATGCAGTAAACAATTCCCGGATCTGATCCTGGGGCTTGGAACCATATTGGATACTAAAGCGGCATTAAAAGCGATCGACCTGGGTGCCGATTTCCTGGTGAGCCCGGGTTTTTCTAGGGAACTGGCCCTGCTGACGGCAGACGAAAAGAAGCTATGGATTCCCGGATGTATGACACCTTCGGATTTGATGCAGGTGCAGGCTTCCGGCCCGGGACTGGTTAAAATATTCCCCGCGAATATTGTGGGGCCGGCATTTATACATGCAGTGAGAGAAATTTTCCCGGACCTGTTTTTCATGCCGACGGGCGGGGTGGACGTGGAAAATCTCGAAGCCTGGTTCAAAGCAGGTGTGTCCGCAGTCGGCATGGGCAGCAGCCTGATCAGCCGTTCCATCATGGAGAAAAAGGAGTACAGTTTATTACAAACCAATACCAGTGCACTTTTAAAACAAATTGCCGCGATCCGGGCTTCTTTAGTTTAAAACTTTTTAACGATGCGGCATTCAATGGGGAAATACCGGTGGGTGGTGGTGACCTTGCTTTTTTTTGCCACCACGATCAATTACCTCGACCGGCAGGTGATCGGCTTGCTCAAAGACAGCCTGGCAAAGGATTTTAACTGGTCTGAAACAGATTACAGCCGGATCGTCATGGCTTTTTCCAGTGCCTATGCCATTGCCCTGGTTTTATTCGGGCGGTTAATAGATCAGATCGGTACCCGGCTGGGTTATGCGGTTTCAATCATCATCTGGAGTGTGGCCGCGATGTGCCATGCGCTGGCAACCGGGACACTGGGCTTTGGTATCGCCCGGACGGCCCTGGGTGCGGGGGAAGGTGGTAATTTTCCCGCTGCTATAAAAGCGGTTGCGGAATGGTTCCCGAAAAAAGACCGCGCCCTGGCAACCGGTATTTTTAACAGTGGAACCAATATAGCGGCCTTCGCCGGTCCTCCGCTGATCGCATGGATTTTTTCTGATTTTGGATGGAGGGAGGCTTTCCTGTGGACGGGCGCGCTCGGGTTCATCTGGTTGATCTTCTGGTGGTGGTTATATGAAATTCCCTCAAAACAAAAAAGAGTATCAGCAGCAGAGTTCGATTATATACATAGCGATGCGGATGAAAAACTTCCGGATTCAAGTAAAAAAACAGGCTGGTCTGAATTATTCCGCTTCAGGCAAACCTGGGCTTTTGTGCTGGGAAAATTCCTGACGGATCCCGTCTGGTGGTTTTATCTTTTCTGGATCCCGTCTTATTTTAACACAACCTATCATCTGAACCTCACCAAATCCGCTATTCATGTTTCCACAGTTTATGTGGTTGCGAGTTTTGGGAGTATCCTGGGTGGTTATTTATCCGGATGGCTGATCAAAAGCGGAATGCCGGTATACAAGGCCAGGAAAACAGCTATGTTCTTTTTCGCCTGCTGCGTGGTACCCATCTTCTTTGTAAGATATACAACCACCATCTGGCCTGCAGTCTGGCTTATCAGTCTTGCTGCTGCAGCCCACCAGGCCTGGAGTGCGAATATCTTCACGCTGGCTTCTGATATGTTCCCGAAACACACACTTAGTTCCGTTGTGGGTATTGGCGGAATGGCCGGATCTGTCGGCGGTATTCTTTTCCCGTTACTGATCGGCATCCTGCTCGAACATTTCAAATTGCTTGGATTATTGGGTACGGGTTATAATATCATCTTTGGTATTTGTGCTGTTGCTTATCTACTGGCCTGGGTTATCATGCAGATCCTTTCACCGAAGATGGAATATGCATCTCAACTGTAAAGTCTGAAATGATCGTTGGTCCTGACCCCGGGACCGTTTCTTTAACTTTCAAAAAAAGCGGCCTGCGGAATAACAGCTAGTTATCAGGGACGGTTTTTTTTCTTTTCTTTTCCTTATGATATATTTTCTTTGCTTTATCTATCATCCCCAGGTATTCGGTTTGTGAAACGTCATTCGGATCATAGCTCGCCCGGGCAATAAGGGTTAGTGCATCCCAGGATGTTTTTTGGGTATAGGACGATTTTTTCAGCATACTGCCAAAAAGTGCAACGGATGCGGAGAACCGGTAATAATTGGGGAGATTAGCAAAGGGCTCGAAATGGTAAGGCACGTTAAATTCCTCGAGGTGGTTTTTGTTTTCACCCGGAAGCTGGTAATGCATCCTTAATTTGGCAAAGGGAGCCAGCTGATATGCAGCGCCAGTTTCGAGATGAACCGGATCAATTTCAATGAGCGCCATCAGGGAATGTCCGGAACCGACCTCACCTCCCTGAATTTCATTGGTACTGTCCTTGAGGGCACTCAGTTTATTGTCAAAGCCGATCAGGCGGTAGTTTTTGACTAGGGCCGGATCAAACCGTATATCGATATATGCATTTTTGGCAACGGCATAAATGGTTTGTGAGAATTCTTCCATCAATACTTTTTCGGCTTCTTTTTCATCGTCCAGGTAAGCAAAATTTCCTTTTCCCCTGCTGGCGAGTACTTCCAGTTTTGAATCTTTATAGTTCCCCATGCCCACGCCCAGGCAGGTCAGATATATTTCTGAAGAGCGATACCCGTTGATCAGCTGGTTGAGTTCATCTTCCGATTGCTGGCCTACATTAAAATCGCCGTCCGTAGCCAGGATCACACGGTTGGTGCCTCCTTTGATAAAGGTGCTTTTAGCCAGCTGGTAGGCAGCACGGATACCCCCTTCTCCCGGTGTCGGACCGCCGGCTTCGAGCTTAGCTATCGATTCAAGAATTTTCTTTTTTTCTGAACCGCAGGTAGGCGTAAGCCAGACGCCATTCACACCTCCATATACCACGATCGAAACGGTATCTTTCTGTCGCAGGTTATTTACCATCAAACTAAAAGCAGATTTCAGCAGGGGCAGCCGGTTGGGAAGATCCATGGATCCGGAAACGTCAATCAGGAATACCAGGTTAGAAGGTGGAATCTGATCCAGGTCCGCTTTCCGGGCACATACATTCAAAAATAACAATTCATGCTCCGCATTCCAGGGGCAGGATGAAAGGACCGACTGATAGGTAAATACACTGTCACCACCCGGCTCTGTATAATGAATATTGAAATAATTCATCATTTCTTCCAGCCGGATGGCATCCGGAGGAACAATGGATTGCATATTGAGGAACCGGCGGATATTGCTGTAGGATGCTTTGTTGATATTCACGGCAAAACCGGTTTCCGGATACTTATCAGCCTCGATGAACGGATTTTCCAACAGGGAGCTGTAGGTTTCTGCGCCAACGGTCCAGCGGTTGCGCATTTCCAGTGAAAAATTTTTGGTGAGCGACATTAAACGGTTGGTTGGCGTGGGTGGCGGCGCGAAACGTGCTTTCAGGATAATCGTCTGGTATTTTTCTGTATTTACCGGAACTATATTCGTGTAAAAACCATCTGCTATAATGGTCATGGTATCCACTGCACGGGGTACATTAATGCCGAATCCTCCCATACTGCCTGAATAATAAAGGAATTCGCTGGAGGATAACCTGATCCGGACATTGCTCAGCGGGTTTTTCTGTTCATCCCGGATTTCACCACGTAAATAATACTGACTGTTCGCCGGAAGGCCGGAGCATAAAGCAATACTAATGATCAGCAGGATTTTCAAGTAGAATATTTTGGTTCGGGAGCGATCCGTTATATACAAACGCCTTTTATTCAAAAAGCTGATAAATTGCTGCCGTATTTCTGCCTAGGCCGTTATAGTCCAGTCCATAGCCTACTACGAATTTATCAGGTATTTCAAAACCGGTATAATCCACGTTAACCTGGAAATTCTTTGGCTGCCGGCTTATGCAGGAGGGCTGCAATTCTGATCGAAGCCGGTTGCTGATGCCAGAGCTGGGGAAGAAATTGATGCAGGGTTTTGCCTGTGTCCACAATATCTTCGAGGATCACCAGGTGCCTGTTGAAAATTTCTATATCCAGGCCGATAACCGAAATCACATGACCGGAAGATTTCATGCCTTTATAGGAAGCCAGTTTAATAAAAGAAATTTCCGCATCAATGCTCAACGATTTAAACAGGTCGGCGGCAAATATAAATGCCCCGTTAAGGATCGCAATGAAAATGGGGTTTTTGTCCCGGTAATCCCGGTTTAAAGCTGCAGCCATTTCATGTACTTTCCCGCGGATGGCCTCTTCAGAAATATAGGGATTAAAAGTTTTGTCATGAATTCGTATGGTGTCCATATAGGTATTTAGGAAGAAGGGGTAGTCATTTTCACGCTGCCCGTATTGCTGTTCCTGAGCGCAGGTTTGGTGCCGGCCATACTTTGAAGGTATATCTTTTCTCCGGCCGCAGGTTCTTCTCCCGGTTTCAGGCGGTTGAACTCCAGGATATTTTCATAACGGATGCCTTCTGCCTGGCAGATGGAATACATGGATTCTCCGGGCTGAACAATATGAAACGGGGTATATCCGGATTTGCGTTTTCGTTGAAGAAAGATCAGCTGGTCATTATTCAGCACATCTTCCTGGTTCATGTCGTTGAATTCAAGCAGGCGCGCCAGGGGTATTTGATATTGGTTTGAAAGGGAAAGCAGGGAAACACCGGCTCTGGCATAAACTACTTTTGCTGCGTTGATCGAAAAGGGAACGTCAGGGTAGGAGTTGTTAACAGCTGGTTTTTGCGAGGCGGAATCAGTAAATCCCTCCAGCGATGGCCGTTGCATTTCCTGAACCGGGTTCCGGCAACGGGTTCTTCCGGAGGCAGTTTTCCCAGGGCAATCAGGCTGTATTTCTGGAGGTCATAATCACGTATGAGTTTTATCAGGATCTGTGAATATTTCACATTGGTGGCATAACCAGCTTTTTTCAAACCATAAGCCCAGGATTCATAATCTTCCGGATTCAGTTTGAAGAGAAACGCGTAGCGCGGGCTCTGGCTCAGGTAGTCGGAGTGATCCCGGTAGGAATCTGCTGCGGTAGCATAACTCCTGAAACATTCTCCCCGGGCATCATCATCGTGATATACCACCTGCCCGGTCCAGCTGGCTTTACATTTTATTCCGAAATGATTATTGGAGGCAATGACCAGGTCACTGGTGCCCGCACTGGTTTCATGGATACCCTGTGCCAGGATAATGGAAGCCGGAACGCCGGACCTTTGCATTTCCGCGATGGCCAGCAATTTGTAGGTATTGATATATAGTCTGTACCTGGTCAGGACTTTGGGCGGGCAGTAACTGTACCAGATCCCATCGTAAACACCAATCCGAAGTTTTAAATGCATTCCGCCTTTTTTATTTTTTCCGGATCAGATACATGCCGTCCCTCAGGGTCAGCATCATTTTTTCCACTCTGGTATCTGCCAGCACCATTTCATTAAAAGCCTGGATCGCAATGGCATTTTTCCCTTTATACCTCTTTTCCAAGCACCTGCCCGTGAAACAAAACATTGTCTGCCAGGATCAGACCGCCGGATTTGAGCTTGGGAACCAGGGCCTCGTAATAAGTCTGCATATCCCGTTTTATCGGCATCTATGAAAACCAGATCCCAGGGTTTATCCAATGTATGTGAGCAGCTCTAACGCGTTTCCGGTGTGCAAAATTATTTTATTCCCTGTTTTAGAATTCATAAAGTTTTCGCGGGCCAGGGCCGCTGTCTCTTCATCGATTTCCAGAGTATGCAGTTCTCCTCCGGGTTTCAGTCCTTTGGACAGACATAAAGCACTGTAACCCAGAAAAGTACCAATTTCAAGAATATAAGCGGGATTTAATAAAAGGCTGATCATTTCCAGGAATTTTCCCTGTAAAGTTCCACTCAGCATATGCCCGTGCGGGTGGGCTTGGTCCGGGTTTCAATCTCGTTAGCTGGGAATCTTCCTGGGGAGTGTATTTTTCAGCATAAGCCTGTGCCAATGGGATGAATCAAATCCATTCTGCAAAATTATAGATCGGCTTTGGACTTTGGGATCCTTCCCAATATTATGCTGATAAGGATAATCCGACAAAAGTAAAGAATCCATTGATCAGCAGAAGCTCCAGGCCGATTTTAAAATGACCGAACATGAATTGCTGGTATTTATCCAGGAAATAACAGAGGATAGGCGAAAGGATACAAACCAGGGGAACCCATGCATGACGCAGGCTGCGGCGTGTTAAAATGGAAAAAGAAAAAAGTCCGAGCAGGGGACCGTATGTATAGGCAGCCACTTTAAGAATGACACCAATCATACTGTCGCTCGAAATCCATTTGTAGATCAAAACAAAAATGAGAAAGATGCCATATGAAAACCAGATGAACCCGCTGACGTATTTTTTTTCTGCTGGCTTCATCCAGTTTCTGGTTCCTGTTAATGCCCAGGATATCTATGCAGAATGAGGCCGTGAGCGCGGTAATTGCACCGTCGGAACTGGGAAACAGGGCGGAGATCAGCGCAATGATAAAAATGATGGATATAAATGCGGCATATGATGCAGCGCGAGTTCGGGGAATAAATGGTCCCCCGTAACCGGAAGGTTTTCTGAAACAGCCAGCAGCTGTAATAATCCACCCAGGAAGAGAAAAAGAAAAATCACCACCAGCATGATGAATCCGAGTACCACCATATTTTTCCGGGAATCCTTCAGAGTTTTCACGGAAATGCTTTTCTGCATCATTTCCTGATCCATGCCCGTCATCGTTACTGTAATAAACATGCCCGCGATGATCTGTTTAGCGAAAAACAATTTGCTGTCAGGGTCTGTAAAAAAGATTTTGGAATACCCTTTCACGTGCATGGCCTGCATGGCTGCCGGCAGATTCAGGTTCAGGTGATGATAAAATATAAAAGGACACATATTACCATGCCGCCAAGCATGCAGCTGGTTTGAAGAGTATCGGTCCACACAATGGTTTTCACACCGCCTTCATAGGTATACAGCAGAATCATCAGCAGGATGATCAGCGTAGTCAGCCAGAAAGGAACATGAAATCCGGAAAGTATGGCATCCTGTAAAATATTAACGACCAGGTAAAGTCGGGCCGTGGCGCCCAGTACCCGGGAAAGAATGAAAAAGGCGGCGCCGGTTTTATAGGAGCTGAACCCCAGCCTTTCATTCAGGTAATTATATATGGACGTGAGGTGAATGCGGTAATAAAGCGGAAGTAGTACGTAGGCTATCAGGAGGTAACCGAGGAAATAACCCAGGGTAATCTGAAAATACGAAAAGGAATCTCTGGAAACGGCGCCCGGTACACTTACAAAGTAACTCCGGAAAGGGAAGTGCCGATCATGCCAAAAGCCACAAGCATCCAGTTGGAATTCCGGTTACCGATAAAAAAGGATTCATTGTCTGATCCCCTCGAAGTGCGGTAAGCCACAATAAGCAGTAACATGAAATAAGCGAGTACAAAAGAGAATAGCAATAGGGGAGACATGCCTGGATGTGAAATTAGTGATTGAAAATTAGGAAATACAATATTAAATTTTCAATTTTAATTACTCCAATCGGGAACATTTTATGAATATTGAGTCTGTGGCCGTTTTTTGTGGTTCCCACAGTGGAAAAAATCCTGTATTTACCCAGCACGTTAAAGAGCTTGGCAAACTGCTTAGCCATGCTCAAAGTGAAACTGGTGTATGGAGGCGGACAAAAAGGGTTAATGGGTATCCTTGCTGATTCGGTACTTGAACAGGAAGGCCAAATCATGGGCATTATCCCTGAATTACTCATCGAATGGGAAGTGCAACATAAGGGGCTCTCAGAACTGGCCATAGTTCCTGATATGCATGCCCGTAAGAAAATGATATATGACCGCTGCGATGCAGTAATCGTGTTGCCCGGTGGTTTCGGCACCATGGATGAACTTGTTTGAAATCCTGACCTGGAACCAGCTGAAGATTCACAGTAAAAAAATTTATATCCTCAATTCAGACGGATTTTATAACCACCTTCAAAAACATATGCTAACTGATGGAGAAAGAAGGATTTCATCCATTCCGAATCAGTCTGAATCTGTTTATTTCTGCACGACTCCGATTGAGCTGTTTAATAAAATAAGCTGATATTTTTTTGTTCAAAAGCGCAAAGCATGGGGCTTTTTAGTTGACGGTTGACGGTTGGCGGTTGACGGTTCATTTTTCCAGACTTAAATTACGAAAGCGTTAAGCCATAGACAATAGGTTTCATACTGCCGGCCGGGAATTAAAATCCCATATTATACCCAAATCCATAAACAGCCTGGTGATAATAAGGCGACCAGATATTCTGTAGTACATCGTACATCACACTGATGGTAATCGCACCGTTGGGCCCCGTTGGAATCGCCGCTCCTCCGCCAAGTAAGAAGGAGGGAACAAACTGAGTGGGAATTTTATATGTTGGCAGATTCTGGTTGTGTATCATAAGGAGACTGCGTTCCCCATATATAATTCAGCTTCCGGCTGCACCTGGAGGAATAACTGCTGGATGGGGTAGACCCTGCCGAACAGACTCATACCGGCATAACTCTGCTTGTAGTTATAATACCCGTCATTATATCCGTAATAGGAATAATTGATACCGACACCCGCGGCAAAAGCCTGGGAAAAACGATAGCCTACCAGAGGTGAAACATTTATGATCGTATAGGTACCGAAAGCAAGTCCCAGGGTCCCGCCTACAAATAATCTGGATTTATCAAATCTTATTTCTTCCGAATCCTGTGCCATGACGCCCTGCATCAGACCCATCCCGATAATCAGCAGACCAAATATTTTCTTCATAAAATTTACATTGGTTAATGAGGTATGTTAATTTTTAAATGAAGGACAAAGTGACTGATGACGGTCACCATTATATTCTGAATAATAACCCGGACGTATAACCGAAAATTCCCAGGCCCCATTGCCATTATTATATTGTTTGAGTGAAGATGTGGTAACATCGTAGGTGAACATCAAGTGTATATTTTTATAAATAAATCCAACCATAGGGATGATCGCATCGCCGGGCCGGTAATAGAGACCGCCGACCAGTTGCTGATCTCCGTCGCCTGATAAATTATACTGCAGGTTGAATCCGGCCACCAGCTCGTGTGCGTCGGCCTGTTGGGTATAATATGCCATCGGATTGAAGATGACCATATCACTTGTTTTAAAACTTCCATTGAGAAATCCGATAAAACGGGGCTGGGATCCGGTTGTCATATCCCACCGGATCGGTGTTGAAAAAAGTTTCCCGGGCCTGGTTAATATGCTGCACCGAGAAACCGGCATTGACGTAAGTTTTATCATCAGGGAAATAAGCATAGTTCATACCCACCTGCATATCGAAATAATTGATATTGGGATTATCAATGTAAACGGAAGTGGGTACATTGGTATCGAAAAACTTTCCGTCAAACTGGTCCGGAAATTTCAGATTGGCATTATTGATCTGCTTATTCACCCATCCGGTATTAAAACCAATGGATAATAAGCTGGAATAACCAAGCATCTGGTGATAGGCTATCGATCCATATAATCTCAGTGGTGCTGAGACTGCCGGCTCCTGCCACATCCTGCAGGATGGCGCCCCCGAGGCCCATCCAGCCGGATTGGATCCGGTTGCGAAAAACCTGGGCATCTCCCCAGATGCTCATGGTTTTATAGGGTTGGGACATCACAGACGACCATTGGTTCCGGTAATTTGCTCCCAGGCGGTAATCAGCATCCGGTATGAAACCTGTATTTGCGGGATTGGTCAAGCAGGGGTTCGTTAAACCATTGTGAAAAATGAAGATCCTGGGCATTTAACGTTAAGCCCGCCGCCTGAATAAGAACGAATCAATATAAGATTTCGCGTCCGCATCATCGGTACAGAGTTTCTTGAAACGGCACTATAAAGATACATTTTACCTTATTAACGTGATATCTCCCTTCCTGGTTGTTTTCGTGCCGTCGTCAAAACTGGCATCCAGTGTATAAGCGTAAACACCCATTGGTTGCGGAACACCATTAAAGGTTCCGTCCCATCCCTGGCTTTGCGTATTCGATTGAAACACAAGTTGCCCGTAACGGTTATAAATCTTCCAATTCATACGGATGATACCAAATCCTTTTACAGTGATGATGCTGTTTTCTCCAAACCGGCCCGGAGTAAAGGCATTGGGAACATCAATGAGCGCATTGGTCAGCGACTGTATATCCTGGCAGACCGTATCCGCACATTCGTATGGATTGTATGCGACCAGGCAGGCATTGAATATTCCGGTATAGGGGTATTGGTGAATAACCGTATCGGCAGTCTGTTTATCAGTCGAATCATCCGTCGCCAAACAACCAGGTATAATGCGATGCGCACCGATGAATAATTATGAAAAACGGTGGGCACATTATATTCGGCCGGCTGGGGTGTATTATTGAATGCCGCTTTGGGTTTTGCGTGCACCTGGATCGTTTGGGTAGTTGAGTCCCGCAGATTACAGGTTCCGTTGTCCATTGCCAGTCAAATGAACCGTATAGGTCCCGGTATCCGTATATAAATGGGTTGGATTTGCTTCCTGTGGATGTGGTTCCATCTCCGAAATCCCAGAAAAACTGCTGACCTGCCAGCGAGGTATTGTTGAAATAGGCATTGTAAGGTGCACAGCCATCGCCGGCTGTAAACTGGGCTTTTACCAGGGGTGAAACCCGCAAAGTATCTGTCAGACTATCCGGGTAATTGCAATAACTCGTGTCATTTAAAACCAGCCTGACCATATAAGTGCCGGTGCCGGCATAAGCATGGGTAACAGTACCCGGCGGATTAGGAGCTGTTATACGGTTGCCATCCCCAAAATCCCAGGTAAAATCTCCCGGCTGGAAAGGCTTGCTGAGTGGTGGTATGGATTTGTTGGTGAATATAAAATTGAGCGACTGGCAGGGAGGGAGTTTGGTAATGTCAAAATCCAGAATGGCCCGGTCAGTCCGTACCCGGATATTCAGGTAACCGGTATCTGCCACATTGCAGGTATTTGAATCAATGGCTATCAATCGTACCCGGAAAGCTCCGGTGGTCGAATAGGTATGCCATACTTGGTAGCCTGTAATGGAAGTATCGGGTGAGCCGTCTCCAAAACTCCAGATATATTTTTTTGCAGTATGTGCCGTATCTGTAAAAAGAACCTGCAGGGGAACGCAGCCTGAACTGTCGTAACGTCCATTGATGATAGCGCGGGGATCGGCAGAAACTCCTGCAAAATTAAATGCGATTTTTATGGCTGCCAGGTTACAGCCCGCTCCGCCTGTCCCATTCCTGGGAGACCAGACGCCGGGTGAGGTTGGAAACGGGGTGAGGCTGCGGTCACCGCAATTAGCACAGATGGCCTGGTAAATAATCCCGTTATGGTCGTACCGGCTGGTTCCCCCATCCACGTGTTCGCTGATACTAACCGGCCCGTCATTTTGACCATAATAGGTTGCATAAAGCAGGGCGGATGCGTTTTTCTGTATAACAATAAAATAGAAGTCCCTGTTATCAGTGATTTTTTTAATCGCATTAGCTGAAACCGGCATTCCGGCTGTGCCCGCGAGCCCATAGGGATCCGACCCCGCATACAACCAGCCTCCCCAGCCGGATACATATACATTTTCGCAGCGGTCTACCAGGAAAGCAACAGGAGAAATATTGGGATTGGGTGCGGCAGAACCAAACGTGGTGGAATACACATAATCCGAAAGATCCGGTTTCAGTTTCGCAACAAACTGTTTTGCCCCGGGATTGATAAAACCCACATTGGACGTTGTTTTCCAGTTGCCGGTTGTTGAACCCATGATATACGGGAAGCCGAGTTTATCAAAATCAATACCATAAATCGCATCAAAACCTGAAGTGCCTAAATAAGTTGTTTTTTTTAGGGTGCTGCCATCATTGCTGATTATGGATATATATCCGTCGCATATCCCGCCGGCACCGGCGGGCTGGATTACACCTGTTTTATCTCCGGGCATGTCCGTACTCGTGGTGGCACCCGCTACATAGATATCGCCGTTGTTCGGATTCAGTTTTAAAACAAAACAGGCGTCTTCGCCTGAACCGCCCAGGAAGCTTGCAAATAACAGTGATTTGCAATCCGGGGAAAGCTTAACCAGCACCCCATCCTGTTTCCCACCTCCGAATGTTGTCTGAAATGCACCGGGCGTAATGGGGAAATCATTTTTGGAACGGGTGCAGGACGCTATATAAATATTATTCGCTCCGTCCAGGATCACTTCGCTGCGTGAATCGTCACCATAATTTTTTATCAGGGAATTGGCAACGTCGTGCGGACCGTTTTCCTGGTTCAGCTGGTCTTCAATATTTACAGCATCATAGGCGGATCCCCCGATGCGTGCAGACCCTATTATATTTGTGCCACTTGCATTCAGCTTTACCACAAACATTTCACAACCGCCGGGCTGGCCAAAAAAACTTTGAAAAGGGAAATCGGCAGAATAGGTGCGGCCCATGACCACCAGGTTCCCCTGGGGATCGGAAAACATGCTGTGCGGGCATTCCTGGCTGGCTCCGCCAATATAAGTGGCAAACAGCCGGGTACGGCCGTTGCTGCTGAATTTCATAATGCCCACATCGTTTATGCCTCCCTGGAAATTAGATTCAAAAGCTCCTGTTGAAACGGGGAAACCGTCGCCGAAAACAATACCGCCTGCAAAAAAAGTACCGTCGGGCCCGGGAGTTGCCGTGAAACCCCAGTTGGATGCCTTGCTGCCGGTAAATGTGGAGAATACCAGGGTCGGATCAATAATCAGTACCCGGCTCCTGTTATAATGCCTGATATCAAAGCGCACCACCCGGTCTTTCGAAACCCGGTATTTCACCTGAACCGCTTCCCTTCCATCGTCGCCAGCCTGATACGAGTTGGGTTGCATTTCCTTAACGTCCCCTACTGAGGTTTTTAGTATTAAGCGGTTATTGGTCACTGTTAGTCCGTCCAGCCCTTCATACTGAATGGCAATTTTCCCCGGATCAGCACCCGGATGAACAATGAGGTCATATTTCAGATGCCCGTTATCGGTATAATACCGGAGGTCAATGCCCGGATAAATATTTTTATAGGTCACTCCCTGAAATATGCGGCAGTTCCGGGCCCATTTGGTGGAATCGTTCCCGATAAAATAATTATTGTATGTATCCAGGGGTTTATCCGGGATGATCTCCGTGGCTTCATTCATATTCAGGAAATTCACGGAATATGCATGGGAGCGGAGCGCGGCCGGTCTTCCTGAAAAACTTCTTTGTAAGGCCGGAAGCCCTGCAGAATCAGAACGGATTACGCCGGCATGCGAGGCGTTTACAGCTGCCAGTTCCTGTTCATTATGCAGTACAACCCGGATACCTCTTTTATGAAAGAATAAACTGCCATTGCCAATATCCGCTTTCAACAGGGCACGCGCGTCCCATTGTCCCTTATTTTCAATAAATTCCAGATTCGATGATTCTGTTTGCGCAGAAACCCGGACGAAAGCAATTGTGAAAACAAAAAGCAAAAAATGGCGCAGTTTGAACAAGCTGATTTTATTATAATGTACAAAAATGCAGGGTTCAATAAAATGAAAATTGTCAGAAATTCTTAACCTATCTGAACGCCTGATACCTAACGCTGAACTGTCAACGAAATAACCCGGAACCATGATTTCCTCCTTATCTTATAAGCGTTATATCTCCTGTTCTCCGGGTTTTTGTTCCGTCAAAAAAAGTCGCATCGAGTGTATACGCATATACAGCCATGGGTTGGGCAGTACCTTTATATGTTCCATCCCATCCGACAGACGGGTCGTTCGTTTCAAAAACGACCTGCCCCCAGCGGTTATAAATTTTCCAGTCCATCACCGATATTCCAAAACCTCTTACCATGATTAAACTGTTTTGCCCGAATCTTCCCGGCGTGAAGGCATTGGGAACGTCAAGCAACGGGTTGATCAGACTCTCCACCGGATGGCAGGTCGTATCCGTGCACCCGAACTGGTTAATCGCTACGAGGCAGGCATTAAAAGTTTTTGTTTCCCGGTATTGATGAATGACTGTATCCGACGAGTTTTTAAGCGTGGAATCCCCGTCCCCGAAAAGCCATACATAATGCGTGGCTCCGGTGGAATTATTATAAAATACCGTAGGCGTATTGTATACGGCCGGTACCGGCTGGTTGGTAAAATCTGCTTTGGGTTTTGGATATACATGGACGGAATGCGTGACCGAGTCCCGGATATTACAGGTATTGGAATCGATAACCAGCAGTGAAATGGTATAGGTTCCCGTATCCGGGTACAAATGAACTGGGTTCATGTCGGTGGACGTATTTCCGTCTCCGAAATTCCAGAAAAAACTCAGGCCTGCCAGGGAGGTATTATTGAATACGGCATTATAAGGGGCGCAGCCGTCGGGAACTGCAAATTGTGCTTTCACCACCGGGGATACCCGCAAGGTCTGGGTGGCGGTATCCGGATTATTACAATAATTGGTATCTGATAAGATCAGCAATACCTGGTAGGTTCCGGAGGCTGCATAGGCGTGGGTGATAGGACTGACACCCGGCGCCTGGATTCCATCTCCAAAATCCCAGGTGAATGATCCGGGCTGGAACGGTTTTCCGGAAGGGGGTGTGGAGATATTGGTAAACAGGAATTTGAGCGAATCACAGGGCGGGAGTTTGCTGATGTCAAAATTCAGCAGGGCTTTATCTGTCCGCACCCGGATCCGCAGGTAAGCCGTATCGCGGATATTGCAGGTGCTGGAATCCACCGCGATCAGCCGCACGGTGAAGGTCCCGGTTGCCAGATACCTATGGACTACCTGGAAAGCCGCAGTGGTCGTATCCGGTGAACCGTCCCCGAATCGCCAGATATATAATTTGGCATTATGCACCGTGTCTTTGAAAAGCACATCCAGGGGCACGCAGCCTGAGCTGTCATAACGGCCATTAATTAACGAACGCGGGTCCGCCACCACACCGGCAAAATCAAATGCGATCTTTACTGCGGCAAGGTTACAGCCATTAACACCGGTTCCGTTCCTGGGTGCCCATACGTTCGGCGTGGTCGGGAAATTCGCTCCCCCGTAACAATTGGCGCATATGGCCTGGTAAATAATACCCTGTTTATCATAACGGCTGGTTCCTCCGTCCACATGATCCCCCAGGCCTCCGGTTTGCCCGAAAAAACTTCCGTACAACTGGCTGGCCGCATCTTTTTTCAAAACAAAAAAATAGAAATCATCCCCGTCGGTAGTCTTTTTAATTGCATTGGGTGTAACGGACAGTCCGGTCGTTTTTGAATTGTTATAAATAGCCAGTTTATTCCCGCCACCTCCTTCTGTTTCTATTCCACCCCCCCATCCGGCCACATACACATTTTCGCAGCGGTCAACCAGGAATGCGGTCGGGGAAATATCCGGATAAACAGCACCTTTTCCAAAGGTGGTGGAATAGATAAAATTTGAAATATCCGGCCGCAGTTTAGCGATGAATTGTTTGCCATTGGCCTGGCTGAAAGTAGCATTGATCACGGGCCAGGCACCTGTGGTCGTGCCCATGATATAGGGATAACCGTTATTGTCGAACTGTACACCATATAATACTTCCGTGCCGCTGGTTCCCAGGTAGGAGGTCCTGACCAGTGTTCCTCCGTCATTACTGACAATGGATAAAAACCCGTCGATGCCACCCTTATTTGTACTTGAAATAACAGGACCGTTTCCGGTACCGCTGAGATTGGTGCTGGATGTGCCGCCGGCGATATATACTTCGTTTGTCGTGGGATTCAATGCCAGTGCAAAAGCGGCATCATCCCCGTTCCCCCCCAGGTAGCTGCTGGCAAGTATTATACTTAGATCCGGCGAGGTTTTAATAAACACGCCGTCCTGGGATCCGCCGATATTTTTCTGAAATGCATTGGGAGTATACGGAAAGTCTGATGAAGAGGTGCATGAAGCCAGGTATACATTGCCTGCATTATCCAGGATCACTTCACTTCTGCCGTCATCCCCGTAATTTAACCGCAGGGAATTCTGTCCCATGGGAACAATATTACTTGAATATTTAGGCGCAATATTCACACCATCATTACGGCTCCCTCCGATGATCCGGGAGCCGATCAGTCCCGTACCGCTGGCATTCAGTTTGGTCAGGATAATATCATATCCGCCTTTTAAAACATCTTTTACCCCGGTACTGTTTACATTCGGATAGTCAAATGAACTGGTTCTGCCGGCAATGACCAGGTTCCCAGCCTGGTCGGCTATCAGGCTATGGGGTTGTTCGTTTCCGCTTCCGCCCAGGTAAGTGGCATATAAACGGTTTACTCCGTTGGCGCTGAATTTCAGAATGGTGATATCATACTGGTAAGGTCCGTTCTGAATTGTCGCCACCCTTGAAAACCGTCTGGTAGGCGCCGGGACTGAATAGAAAGTTCCGCTACCTGAATTGAATGAATTCAGCGTGATGCTCCCTGAATAGAAATTACCACTTTCATCGTAGGTTGCGGTATATCCCCAATTGTCAGAATGCGAACCGGTAAAACTGGAGAAAATCAGTGTGGGGTCAATGATAAGGGTAGCAGAAGGTGAATAGTTGCTTACCTGGAAACGCACGGTATTATCGGGACCAGCTTTATACGTGCATTCCAGATCCCTGTTGCCTTCTTCAGAATACTGGTAGGTATGCGGTATCATTTCTTTCACATCCCCTACGGAAGTGTGAACGGTGATCTGTCCCTTCCGGACGATCAGTTTATCCGCCCCCTTATATTTCAGGACGATATTTTCAGGATTACCTCCCGGATGCACAACCAGGTCGTATTTCAACTGATCATTGTCAGTATAATAACGTAAATCAATATGCGGATAAATATCTTTATAAATGATGGCCTGGTAGATTTTGCAATGGGATTTCCATTTTGAAGAATCGTTTCCGATAAAATAATTATTATAGGTATCCAGCGGTTTGTCTCCGTCAATTTCCGCATGCTCTGAGCTGTTCAGAAATTCAACCTGGTAAACATGCGCGTGCATCAGCAGGCTGGGATTCGACGGACCTCCCGGGTTATCTTTTCCTGCATTTTCCGGGTATCGGTCCGGAGGCAGCGCCTCGGACAGGGTAGCGGTGCCGCCGGATTTATCCGAAACGGACGAATTGTTGTTATTACCGGAGGTATTTACGGAAGAAGTAAATCCGTGCAGATATTGTCTTAAGGCCTCCATGTCAGTTGGACTTTCCAGATAAACTGTGAACCCGTGTTTCTGCAAAAAGAATGTGGTATTGGGCATTTCCGCCCTGTACCGGATGGAATGGTCCCATTGTCCTTTGTTTTCGGTAAACTCCAGATTGCCCAGTCCTGTTTGGGCACTAAGGAAGGGTGAAAGGAACGTGCATAAACCAAAAAGTATGAATAAGGATTTTTTCAATATCAGGTTTTTTCGAAATGAATTAAGAAATCCTGCTCCAGGGAGTTTTGCCTTTTTCCTGCAGCAGCTGGCGGCGCAGCGCTGTATGGCCAGGCTCTTCCAGTTCCGGATCCTTTGCCAGCAGATTTTTTGCAGTTTCTATAGCCTGATGCAGTATTTCCCGGTCCTGCACAATATCTGCCAGCTTAAAATCCAGCAACCCGCTTTGTCTGGTTCCTGCAATATCTCCCGGCCCCCGAAGTTCCATATCTTTTTCCGCAATACGGAATCCATCCGTTGTTTCACACAGGATCCGCACCCGCTCCCGGGCATCGGTTCCCAGCCTGCTTCCCGTCAGCAGGATGCAATAGCTCTGGTCGGCACCCCTGCCAACCCGGCCCCGTAACTGGTGCAGTTGGGAAAGCCCGAATTTTTCAGCACTTTCAACAACCATAACAGTGGCATTGGAAATATGAACTCCCACTTCTATTACGGTGGTTGCAACCATGATCTGCGTATCCCCTGAAACAAATCGTTTCATATTGGTTTCCCTGACCTCCTGTTTCTGCCTTCCGTGTACCATACTGATATAATATGCCGGTTCGGGAAAATAAGCTTTAACGTTTTCATAACCCTTCATCAGGTTCTCATAGTCAAGCTTTTCAGATTCTTCGATCAGTGGAAAGATGATATAGGCCTGCCGCCCTTTTTTAATCTCTTCCTTTATGAAATCCATCACATTAGGCCGGTTATATTCATAACGCTGCACCGTTCTGACGGGTTGCCTGCCAGGCGGTAACTCATCAATAACGCTGTAGTCCAGGTCGTTATAAGCCGTCATGGCCAGGGTGCGGGGAATGGGGGTTGCCGTCATAACCAGCACGTGGGGCGGGATACTGGCTTTTTTCCAGATCCTCGCCCGCTGGGCCACTCCAAAACGATGCTGTTCGTCGATAATTGCCAATCCGAGATTTTTAAACAGGACCGGGTCTTCCAGTATGGCATGGGTGCCGATCAGGATATCTGCCGAACCACTGGCAAGCTCTTCCAGGATTTTTTTCCGTGCAGCCGCTTTCACGGATCCCGTCAGGAGCCTGACGGTGACGGGCAAATCCTGAAGCATTCTGGTAAAATGAAGGGCGTGTTGATTACTTAGTATTTCGGTGGGCGCCACCAGGCAGCTCTGAAAGCCGTTATCAGCCGCCAGCAGCATGGACAGCAGGGCCACCATGGTTTTGCCGCTGCCCACATCTCCCTGTAAAAGCCGGTTCATCTGGTGCCCGGTGGCCGTATCCTGCCTGATTTCCCTTATTACCCTTTTCTGGGCTCCCGTCAGCTCAAAAGGCAGGGCCTTCGAATAAAAATCATGAAAGAGCCGGCCGACCCGGCTGAATATTACGCCGCGGGACTGTTTTTGTCGTTGTGTTTTGATCATTCCGGTCCTCACCTGATTCAAAAAAAACTCTTCAAATTTCAGCCTGAAAACGGCCTTCTGATATACCGGGGCTGCCGGAGGGAAATGAATAGACTGAAAAGACTGGAAGCGGGATATCAGGCCCGATTGCAGGCATATTTCCGCCGGTATAAACTCTGGCAGATCTTTTTCCTTCAATTGCGAAAGCAACTGTTGGGTGAGTCTGGCAATTTGCCGCCCGCCCAGGGACCTGGCTTTTAATTTTTCTGTACTCGGATAAATAGGCTGTAAGGGGGAGGCATCTCCCTTTAATTCATCAAATCCTTCAATTTCCGGGTGGGTAAGCTGCGGTTCACCGTTATAAAACCCAATTCTTCCGTATGCCCGGTACCTGAAACCGGGATTCAGATTCTTTTCCATCCAGGAGATCCCCTGGAACCAGACCAGATGAAGGGAACCTGTTGCATCCTTAAGGGTTGTGACCAGTCTTTTTGATTTTCCTTCTCCCAGTATCTGTAAGGAACCCAGGAAACCTGCTACCAGGATAAATTCAGTTGTAGCGGAAATATCAGAAATAGCGGAAACACGGGATTTATCAAGGTGCCGGTAAGGGTACAATTCCAGCAGGTCCCGGAATGTATCTATACCCAGTTCCCTGCGTAAAATAGCAGCCCGCTGCGGTCCAACACCTTTCAGGTACTCGATCGGGCTTGCTAATATCTCCGGGGAATTCCTGTTCATCAAGGAAAACAAAATTAACCCAAATCTGCTTCCGGTTTCACCGGCATATTGTAGAAAACAGATTATGGTTGTATATTAACACCAGTTTTTCCCGAATGAAATATTACATTAAGCTGCTGAGACCCAAGGACTGGGCAAAAAATCTTTTTTTAATCGTTCCCTCTTTTTTTGCAGGACAGTTTTTTGTCTCCTCCCGGGTTCCCCATATTCTGGAAGGCTTTTTGGCCTTTTGTTTTTTCGCGTCCGGTATTTATATCATCAACGATTACCGGGATATAGAAGAGGATCGCAAACACCCGGTAAAAAGCAAACGCCCGCTGGCTTCGGGTAAGGTTAAAAAACCGGTGGCTTTAATCATCTGTATCGTCCTGCTGGTCTTCGGGAGTTTCATGGGTTATCTGGCAGACACGCATTTTCTTTTTCTTTTTATCCTGGGCCTTTATTTTCTAATCAACATGTCTTATTCCTTCGGGCTTAAAAATTTTGCCATTCTCGATATCCTGATACTTTCTTCCGGGTTCGTGCTTCGTGTTAAAGGCGGGGCGGTTATATCTAAAGTGGATACCTCCGAATGGCTGATCATCATGACTTTCCTGTTGTCTCTTTTTATGGCTATTGCCAAGAGAAGGGACGACCTGTTGCTAAAAGGTACAACGGGAACAGATATGCGTAAATCTATGAGCGGATACAACCTGGATTTTCTCAATACCCTGCTCGGATTATCGAGCGCCATCATTATTGTTGCTTATATTAATTATACGGTTTCACCCCTTACGGTCATGCGGCTGGGTACAGACCGTTTATATTATTCCAGCCTGTTTGTTATTGCAGGCCTGATGCGATACCTCCAGATCACGTTTGTATTAAAAAAATCAGGCTCTCCGACAGAGATCCTGTATAAAGACCATTTCATACAGGTTACGCTTGCCTTATGGGTTTTCAGCATATATGTGATTTTATATTTACGGGACGTAACCATTTTCAAAAGATGAAAAAGCAAATTGCCAATTGGGGTAATTACCCGGTTATAGAAGCCAATGAAGAATATTTTTCATTTCCTGACCGGCTCCGGGAGTTGATTTTAAAAGGGAATGGATTTATTCCGCGTGGCAATGGACGTTGTTACGGAGATGCATCCCTGGCCAAAACCACCATTTCCACACTCAAATTCGACAAGATCCTTTCTTTCGACAGGCAGGCCGGTATTTTTGAATGTCAGAGCGGACTCACCCTCGACCGGATCCTGGACGTGATCGTACCCTCCGGATGGTTCCTTCCGGTAACACCCGGCACCAAATTTATCACCGTGGGCGGAGCCGTTGCCAGCGACGTGCATGGAAAGAATCACCATATTGACGGTTCCTTTTCAAATCATGTACTGGAAATGGATATCGTACTGGCATCCGGAGAAACCATTTCGTGTACATCCGGAATCCATGGCGACTTATTCGAAGCTACCTGCGGGGGCATGGGATTAACCGGTGTGATCAGCCGTGTAACATTCCGGCTGAAGCCAATAGAAACTTCCTTCATCCGGCAAAAACAGGTCAAGGCCGGGAACCTGGAAGAACTGATCCGGCTTTTTGAAGAATACCGGGAGTACACCTATTCTGTGGCCTGGATCGATTGCCTGAAAAAGGGCCCTCATTTCGGGAGAAGTATACTGATGCTCGGGGAGCACGCCGGAGGAAAGGATCTGGACTCCAAACGGCAAAATGATCCCCTGCAGCTACCCAAAAAAAAACAGGTCAATTTTCCTTTTAACCTGCCTTCCTGGGTGCTGAATCCCTTTAGCGTACGGGCATTCAATTTCCTTTTTTACTCCAAAAATTTTAAAAAGGAAATCAACAACGTAATTGGGTATGAACCCTTTTTCTATCCGCTGGATGCCATCCTGCACTGGAACCGCGGCTATGGTAAAAAAGGGTTTGTGCAATACCAGTTCGTGCTTCCCCTGGAATCAAAAAGGGGATTGGTTGAGATTCTGCACCGTATCAGTGATAAAGGTCTGGGTTCATTTCTTGCCGTACTGAAAGTATTCGGTAAACAGGAGAGTATCATATCTTTTCCTAAGGAAGGTTATACCCTGGCCCTTGATTTCCCGGTTAAACCCGGCCTCCTGGAATTCCTTGATGAGCTCGACCGGATTGTACTTCAATACGGGGGCCGTTTATATATGTCGAAGGATGCCCGCATGAAACCTGAAATCCTGCAGCACGGGTACCCCGACCTGGAAAAATTTAAGGATATTGTCAGGAAATATAACCCGGATGCAAAAATCCGTTCGATCCAGTCAGACAGGTTATTATTAACAACTAACTGATCTACATGGCAACAGTACTTATCCTCGGAGCCACCTCTGATATCGGGATGGCCATAGCAAGGAAATTTGCATCCGGAAAATTCGACATTCTTCTGGCTGCCAGGAAACCGGATCAGCTCCAACCCCTCGAATCGGATATCCATATCCGTTATGGTGTTAACTGCAGGTCTCTGGCTTTCGATGCCCTGCAATATGGATCCCATTCGGAATTCTTCAGTTCCCTTCAGCCGAAACCGGATATCAGTATCTGTGTTTTTGGGATCCTCGATGATGAGGAACAGGCATTCAACGACTGGCATTTGACAGAAAGAATGATTCATACCAATTACACGGGGGGCGTTTCAATATTAAATGTGATCGCTAAATATTATATCGCCCGGAAAAAGGGAACCATTATCGGTATCAGTTCGGTTGCCGGCGACCGTGGACGTGCCAGTAAACTCATTTATGCGAGTGCAAAAGCCGCATTTACCACTTACCTGGCCGGCCTGCGGAATAAATGTTTTAAAGACCAGGTGCACGTGATGACCGTGCAACCGGGTTTCGTTTATACCAAAATGACTGAGAACCAGCCCTTGCCAAAACTGATTACCTCCACACCTGAAGAAGTTGCAGACCTGATTTATAAAGCGTATCTTAAAAAGAAGAATATTATTTATGTAAAATGGTTTTGGAGATATATTATGCTTATCATACAGTGCATTCCGGAATTCCAGTTTAAAAAAATGAAGTTGTGAGTGGCAGAAAGATTGCATTTTTTGATTTTGACGGTACCATAACTACAAAAGATACTTTGCTTGAGATCATTAAATTCCAGAAAGGCAGGGCCGCTTTTTATACCGGTTTTATGTTTCATGCCCCCTGGCTTGTTGCTTATAAGCTGAAACTATTACCAAATGACCAGGCAAAACAGAAAATACTTTCTTATTTTTTTGCGGGCACACCGGAGGGGTTTTTCCAGGAGAAATGTGATTTGTTTGCAGAAAAGGTCCTTCCCGGGCTGATCCGCCCGGCAGCGAAACAGGAAATCGACCATCTGCGAACCCGCGGTTTTGAAATTGTGGTCATTTCTGCCTCAGCCGGGAACTGGATCAGGAAATGGACCAACCGCCTTTCCCTGGATTTGGTTGCCACCCGGCTCGAAGTTAAAGATGGCTTGATCACCGGCAGAATTGATGGACAGAATTGCTACGGTGAGCAAAAAGTGGCCCGAATTCGGGAGCATTGGAGACTGGCGGATTATGAAGAAATTTACGTTTATGGGGATACATCAGGTGATAAACCCATGTTGGCCTTGGCAACGAAATCATTTTATAAGCCATTCAGAACCGCATGAATACGATTTATCTCTTAGGGCATATTCTAAGCTGGGCGGTATTCATATATTTCGCTGCCAACACACTCTATCTTTTAGTGATTGCCTTTTGCGGGCGGTTCATCAGGGGTAAAAAATTCCTGCTACAGCATGATAAGTACCGGATTGCCGTGCTTATTCCCTGTATCCGGGAAGACCATATCATATTGGATACGGCGCGTCAGGCAATCTCACATGATTACCCGGTTTCCCGGTTTACAGTGACTGTTATAGCGGATAAATTACAACCTGAAACGGTGAAGGCATTAAAACAAATTCCCGTAGATGTGCTGGAAGTGGACCTGAGCATGAAGTCACGCTCTCTGCATGCAGCCCTGGAATCTCCGGCTGTGGCTGATTCTGATATTGTAATGATCCTGGACGCAGACAATATCATGGCACCGGGCTGCCTTGAAAAAGTCAATGCCGCATTTCATGCCGGATTCCAGGCCTTACAATGTCACCGCACGGCCAAGAATAAAAATACCCCGGTGGCCCTGCTTGATGCGATGAGCGAGGAGATCAATATCAACCTCTTTCGCCGGGGGCCGTCTTTAGCAGGCTTGTCAGCAGCACCTATCGGTTCCGGAATGGCTTTTAAAGCGGGCCTGATCCGTGAAATTTTTTCATCAAAGGAGATTCTGAAAAACCCGGGCGAAGACCGGGAAATTGATATGCAGTTGATGCAGCGCAATATTAAAATGGAATTTCTGGATGATGCCTTTGTGTATGATGAGAAAGTAGCCAGTGTCGTTGTATTTGAAAAGCAGCGGGTACGCTGGCTGGAAGCCCAGGTAAACCATGTAAAACGTTTTTTTGATACAGATATGAAAAAGGCACAGAAAACAATTCTTTTCTATAATAAATTCTTTCAGAATTTATTGCTTCCGCGGGTGCTGACCATGTTGGTATTTTGTATTCTTATTATAATACTTCTGTTTCAGGTTATTTTGCAATTACCCCTGCTGCAGCCTGATCCGCCGGTCTGGATTACCATGATGTGTCTGTATTTTTTAACCCTTTTCATTTCGATCCCACTCAGTTTTTACAGCATGCGAACCCTGCGTGCACTGGGACACGTCCCCCTGCTCATGTTTTCCATGGTCCGCGCTGTATTCAAGATGAAAAAAAACCGGACGGAATTCATCCATACGCCGAAGTCTTTCACTTCCGACGGAAATTAGCAGGGGATCACTGGGCCGATTTGGCTGAATGGCTAAGGTTATAGCCAATCCCCTTCAGGAACATTTTCAAATGTTTCCGCTGCCCTTTTTTAAGGTAAGTGAATATGGCCTTGGGCAGGGCGAAAAAGGCAAAGAAAAGACCGAATACAATCAGGTGAAACGGGTCGCTGTTACGACGCATATACAGGATCCGGTTCCGTGTAAGATAATATGCTTTCAAAGGATTTTCCCTGCCGACCGACATGGATTCTTTATGGTAAATAATGGCTTCAGGCTGGTACCAGATCAGGTAACCGGCTTTCTGTATGCGGGCCGACCAGTCCCACTCTTCATAATACAGGAAAAATTTTTCCGGAAACATGCCGGTTTTTTCTATGACTGTTCTTTTTACCATCATCGCGCACCCATGGGCACCGTAGGTGGGACCTGCTATATCATATTGACCGTTATCCGGTTCCAGGTCCCCGATGGCGGAAGTTCTTCCGGTAAAGGGATTCATCTTGCGGAAACCGGCATACTGGATGATCCGCCGGTCAGCGAAATATCTAATCTTTGGACAAACAACCCCCACACTCGGATTTTGAGAAAAGGGCTGGAGCAGGACATTTATAATATCCGGGGTCAATTCCGTATCATTATTTACGATGAAAATAAAGTCTCCTTTTGCCTGCCGGATACCCCAGTTATTTCCCCCGGCAAATCCCAGGTTCTTATCGCTCAACAATAAGCGGGTATTGGGATAATCCGCCGGGTTGAATACGGTTTCCGGATTCAACCCGGATGCCATGTCGCAAACGAGGATTTCGAAATTTTTGTAAAGAAGGGTCTTGACGGATTCCAAAAACGCCATCGTAACAGGAGCCTGATTATAATTCAGGGTAATAATGGAAACCAGGCACTGCTTATCTCCTTCCAATGAATTCATTCCGGGAAGGTAATACTGAAAGCGGTCCCGTGAAAGTTAAGTGCTGGATTTTTGAATCAATGCAGACGGGGTATTGGCCATGATCCAGAGATCGTACATAAAACTGTAATTGTTGGCATAGTCAATATCCAGGTTGATTCTTTCTTCGACTGACATGTCTCCCCGACCCCTTTTTTTAATCTGCCAGAGTCCGGTCATACCTGCCGGTGCAAGAAAACGTTGTGCAGACAGATCTGTGGTCAACGTAGCCGCTTCATACAAGGGCAGGGGACGATTTCCAACCAGGGACATGTCTCCAAGCAACACATTCAGCAACTGGGGTAGTTCGTCCAGGCTCGAATTTCTCAGAAAGAGACCCACTCTGGTAACACGCGGGTCGTTATTGATTTTAAAGAAAGAAGGACCCTCTGCCTTGGATTCTGCGTATTGATTCAGGTGTGAAAGTTCATTTATGCGGAGATCTGCCCCGGCAAACATGGTTCTGAATTTATAGAAATCAAATATTTTATAACCGCGGCCGGCTCTTTTGGAAATATAAAAAATGGGCCCTTTGGATTCAATCCTGATTGCAAGTGCAATCAGGATAAACAGGGGAGTTAACAGCAGTAGGGCGGTTATTGAAACCAGAATGTCAAAAGTCCGTTTTAAAATTATGTGGATATTAACCGCAGGCACAACCAGCGCCTCATCTTCCCTGAGGCTGTTTTTCATTTTGTTGGCTTTCGATTTTACTTTATTCAAAAAGTGGACTTTGCTGACCAGTGCATTTTGTTCAGCCCCTTCAATATGCATGATGTCATCGGCCAACATATGTTTTTTATACATACCCATTTCCATATCGCATAAATTGATGGAATCCACTATGAATGGAATGGCTGTGAATGCCGGGTTGCTGCGGAGATACTGAACAAAACTTTTCACTGAGGAAAAATCAAAAATCGATTCACAAATAATAACCTCGGGCAGCGTGTTTTTTTCCTGATCAAGTGGAACGTTTCAGTTCAGCGCGGGCGTTCCCGAGACTTTCGGAAGCGTAACCCCGTTTGAATAATTTTACAAGTTTCTCAATGTTGGCAGAATTTTTGCCGATATAAAAAAATCCGTTGTAATATAATTAAAGGACTTGCAGAGACCTCTTTTGCACGCAGGTTATACCTTACAAAGATTTTCCGTTGTAAGAGGTTTTGGGTAAGAAATGTAAAATCCATAGTCAGGTTAAGGTTTAATTTTCATAAAGTACGTTTAGCAGGCGATTAAACTGCTTTCATTGGGTAATAGGTATCAAACGATTTATTTTCTATCAATTGTTGCACGGCATGAACCAGCTCAACCGGGTTAAATGGTTTCAGAAAATAATTTTGCACCTGGAAAGCGGCACATTTTTCTTCCGTTTCTTCAACACCCAGCCCGGAGAGAACCATACCGGGATATTTTTATAAATACCACTGGACGACAATTGTTGTATGAGTTCCCAGTTTTCCAGGTCGGGTAATTGCGGATCGGCAATAATCAGGTGGGGAAAGTTTCTTTTCGACAACCAGTGCATAGCGGAACATCCATCAGGTACAGTGATCACCTGGTAAGATTTTCCAAGCACAGTTTGAAGCAAAAACCGGATCGCCTTACTATCATCTACTGCTAAAATTTGTTTTTTCATGGGCAGAAGTCATTAAAAAATTTAGACTCTGTTCCTCAGTAGGTTGGAATACTTTTTAGGTGGTTAAACATAAGGTATCAGCATCAAAGGATAGTCCTGGATATAGACTAGCAATCGTATTAAAAAGTAAAAAATCAGCAATCGGGGATTTCAAGGATAGATGACTGATTATATTCCCATTTTTGGGATTGGAGAGACTTCAGAGGAATTGAACCGGACTATTTTGAAATTCTACGATAAAAGTAAGTGTTTTTCCTAAAGAACCAAATTATTAGCAATGCTTTTTTTAGGATTCGGATTATATAAAATCATGACCTGAGCGGTTTTTAAGTTGGGAATGCCTGGCTGCTTTTTCCCATAGGGCAGTTTGTTTATTCCTGATAAACCGGTAAAAGCCCATAAATACTGACAAATTCATGAATAAGAAATAGTAAGGAATATACAGGGCTTTATTTTCAGATTCCGGCTGGCAAATATATAGCCCGTTACAGCCATTGCATAAAATACGATCTGTGCGAGTAAAACTACCTAGGTAAAAACCCGCTGCTTCGTAATGAACCAGAAGGAAATTTGATATAAAACATACAATCAGTGAAATTGGACATAACGTCCACCGGAGTACCCGGTGTGAAATATATTGAAAGGATAAAATGGGGTACCGCCGGAAATTAAAAAGGTTTTTCAGAATTCCCATGGCCTGAAAAGCGCCAGCCGCGATCCGGATTTTGCGTTTTTGCTCCTCTCGCATGGTGGCAGAGGCGGTTTCAACGGCAAATGCCCTGGGTTCATAACGGATCACATAACCTTCCATGCATATTTGCAAGGACTGTACGAAATCCTCGATAATAGTATTCTTCGGCAGCTTCATGAAACAAATCGGTCTTTACTGAAAATAATTCTCCAGCCGCCCCGACAACGGAATAGAATTCGGAATCCAGCTTTTTCAAAAGGGATTCATATTTCCAGTAAATACCCTCGCCGGCACCGGCTGCCATGTCTTTCTGTTTGGAAATGATTTTTTTCTCCCCCGCAACCCCTCCTACGCGGGGATCTGCATAATGTTTAACAATTTCACGTACACAGGAGGTGTTGAGCAGGGTATTCGCATCACTGAAAATTACAAAAGGCGTTTCAACATATTTGATCGCCCGGTTCATGGCTGCCACCTTTCCCTTCCTTTCCGGCTGGTGAAGCAAAAGGATTTGACTGAAATCCCGGATGATCTCGGGTGTTCCGTCCGTGGATCCATCCGTGATAAAAATCATATGTAGTTTACCTGGAGGATAGTCCAGTTCCAGGCTGTTCCGGATTTTCCGTTCAATAAAATCGGCTTCATTATACGCAGCAACTACCAGGGTGATTTCCGGTTCAAAATCCGTAACCGGTTGCATGGTGGATTCCGAAGGAAAAAGCTTTTTCAGTTTCACCAGTAAATAAATCAGGATACCGTATCCGATATAGCAATAAAAAACAAGCAAAAAACTGAAAAAGAATAAAAATCTCAGCATCATCTGCAGTTGGTAGGCCGCTAATTTAAAAGATTCAGCTGAAGGGGCGGCACTTAAAAAATATATTCTTAAAATTCATTCAACGATTCAAATCAGGACTGTTACCGGTATCTAATAAATTTTACTTTATGGAATTTATTATTATTTTTGACCCGTTTGGTTTATCATAATCAACTGATTACCCGAATACAATATCATTATCTGTTATCCCGGCCTGAGTTTCCGGCCTGTTATTCTGAACGCATGGGCTACGGGAATCTCCAATAATCCATTTTTTTCCTTTCAAATTGAGTATCCTGGGAAGGACCGGTACGCTGATTGTCTCGTTAAAATGAAATTATAAAAGTCTTACCCATGGATATTATTTATCTTTTTAAAGTATTGGTCAGAAGGAGATGGACCATCCTGTTCTGCCTGGTACTGGGACTTCTTGGAGGCATTATTTTCAGAATTATAATTCCCAGGGATTATATTTCCACTGCCCAATATTCTACGGGTTTTTCCCAGACGCAAAAGGTAAGTCTCCAGTTAACGGAGATTTTCGACGTGAACCAGATTGATTTCCGAATCAATAATGTGATCGAAACATTTAAATCGCCGATCGTTCTGGCTATGGTTTCATACGACCTGATGCTCCATGACCTGGATTCGCAACATCCTTTCAGGAATCTGGGAAATAAATACAAAGATGATACCGCTTTTAAAAATGCCGACCTGCCAAAGGCCCGGCTGATCCTAAGGGACCGGCTAAGTAACCTGAAATTATTATCCACTTACGATCCCCAGGATAAAATGGTCTGGAATCTGCTCAACTTATACGAATATGACGAGGAGAATATTCTTAAGAAACTTACGGTGGAAAGGGTGCCCAAAACGGATTATATCAACGTTTCCTTCAGTTCTGAAAATCCTGAGCTTTCGGCCTATGTTGCCAACAAGATCGGAGTCAAGTTCAAGGAGTTTTTTAACTCCCTTACTTCCACCAATACCAAGGAATCCTTGTATAAACTGGATAGCCTGCGGGAAAGTAAACGCAGGGAAGTGGATACCCTGCGCAACAGACTCCAGCGATTCCGGGATAAGATCGGGACTCCAAATCCGGGGGACGCGGCGACAGCAGCCATGAGTGCCGTACAGGAACTGACTTCCTCCCTGACAGCCCAGCAGGCCAACCAGAACGATTACCGGCAACGACTCAACAGTATCAATGACCAGTTGCGTGATCTCAATGCAAATCCGGCAGCCATAACGGGTGGGAATTTCAGTAATCACGGCGATGAGATACTTGTACTGCGCCGGACCAATGAAGAGCTGGCTTCCAAACTGGCCCTGAAAGGGGGTGTGGATCAAAACCTTCAGAAACAGATTGATGACAATATCAATAAAATAAACCAGCTCAGCCGGGGAGGCAACTTACTGCCGTCTAATGCGTCAATGAAAGCGGCCGACCGGAAACAGGAGCTGATTAAGGAAAAACTCGACCTGCAAAGTGCCATAGCTTCAACAGCCGACAATATTGAAATGTATAAATCGCGGTTGGAGCAGTTCCGCAAGATCGCATTTTCCGGCGGTGGACAGGAGGTGGTTGCCAATGCCTACCAGAACGACCTGACCATTGCAGAAAAAGATCTCGAAAAGTATAACAGCAGTATTTTTGCTTCGCAGGATATTGATGTTTCCCCGGACTTTAATTTTAAGCAGATCCTGCTGGGTCAGCCCCCGATCAAGCCGGAACCTGCCCGGGGCCTGTTAATTCTTTCGATTGCTGGTTTGTCCATGTTCTTCCTTTCCGTATTGTTTATCATCATCCTGGAAATTCTGGATTCGACTTTACGGACACCAACTATTTTCAAAAATGAAACCAGGCTGCCCGTTTTATCTTCGGTTGGTCATATTGAGCTTGATAAAAAATCATTACAGGAATATTTTGATTTCACCCCGCGTAGCGACAGGGAAGACAATAATATGTTCCTTATTGAAAACCTGCGCAAACTGCGTTATGAAATAGAGCGCAGCGGCAAACGCGTTATCCTGTTTACAAGCGCCAGGCCCCAGGAGGGTAAAACAACCATTCTGGAGTCCCTTGCACATACCTTCAGTATGAGTAAGAAAAAAGTACTACTCATTGATGCCAACTTCAGCAACAATACCCTGACCCGGGATTTTTCAGCAAAACCGACCCTGATCACTTTCAGCATGAAGGGGCCGGAAGGTGTTGAAAAGATCTGGAATATTACTACGGTTACCAAAATTGCCCATATTGACGTGATCGGTTGTGCAGAAGGGAATTACACGCCTTCGGAAATCCTTCCCAAAAATAACGTCCTGGATCACCTGGACAAACTCAAGCAACACTATGATTATATCCTGATAGAAGGAGCTGCGCTTAATACGCATGCTGACAGCAAGGAGCTTGCTGACTTTGTTGAAGGGCTGGTGGTCGTTTTTTCGGCGAAAAATTCCCTTAGAGAGTCAGACAGGGAATCCATTGAATTCCTCAAAAATCAAAAAGGTAAATTTATAGGTGCTGTTTTGAATAATGTTGATGAACAGAACCTGGATCTCTGATCCTTCCAATTTAAAAATGCCGCACCGATACATAAAAAACAGGGATATCATATTATTCAGTTTCCAGCCTTGGAATTCAGATATCGCCTTTAATTTTAAGGATATTTCGTATGAACTTGCCCGTTATAACCGGGTATTGTTCATTGACCGTGCGCGCGACAGGAACACCGTTTTAAAAGACCTGCTCTCCGGGAAATATCCCGGGCCGGTAATCCGGCAGAGCCTGGAACAGGTCCGGGATCGTTTATGGGTACTTCACCCAAAATCCCTGCTGGAATCAGGCAACTGGTCGCCGAATTATAAACTCTTTGATTTTTTCAACCGCATCAACAACCGCAGACTGGCAGCAGAAATAAAAAATGCGATCCGTTTACTGGATTTTGATAGAAGCATCCTGATCATCGACAATGATTTTTTCAGGGGTTTGTACCTGCAGTCCCTGCTTCCTGTAAGGGAATGTATTTTTTATATCCGGGACTTTTTAACCATTCAGCCGTTTTTTAAGAAATTCGGCCCCCGCTGCGAAATGGAAATGATCCGGAAGGCGGGCCTCGTGGTAGCCAATTCAGCCTACCTCGCGAATTACGCAGGTCAATGGAATCCCAACAGCGTGGATATTGGCCAGGGTTGTAACCTGGAAGATTTTATCGTGAAAGACCTGCCTGAACCCGGCGACATGAAGGCGATCCCCAGGCCCATTATAGGCTATTGCGGGGCAATTACATCCCTGCGACTGGATGAGAACCTGCTTTTGCATATTTCTGCCTCCCTGCCGGACATGAGCATCGTGCTGGTTGGTCCTGCTGACAGGGCATTCGAGAAAAGCAGGCTCCGCACCAGGAAAAATGTTTATTTCCTGGGCGGTAAAAAACCTGAACAGACAGCCGCCTATATCCGTCATTTTACACTTTGCATAAACCCGCAGCTTGTCAATCCACTTACAATCGGAAATTATCCCAGGAAGATTGACGAATACCTGGCATCCGGCAAACCGGTTGTTGCCACGGCGACTCCGGCCATGGAAATGTTCCGGGAACACACACTTTTATGTAATACAGTGGAAGAGTACATCACCAATATACGGAAACTGGTGGATGAGCCGGTCTGGACATCACAGGCATTGCAGATCAGGCGAAGGGATTTTGCGCTGACACATACCTGGGAGCAATCGGTAGGTGCCATGGGAGATGCATTTTATTTTACAGGAGGAAAATACCAGCCGGTCTGAATATGAAATATAACCGGGAAACAAATATGAAACTTTATGAATTGATCACCATGGTGGTGATCACCCTGTTTCTCATATTTATTTTTTTTAAATTCCTGTATTTCTGAAACCATGGGTACCGGGGCAAATTTAAAAAGTTCTTCAGTCAGGCAATGGTTGCGATATCATTTTCTTGATAAAAAACTGGATACCCGTTTCGGTTACCTTTTTTTATCGGGGATTGCTTTATTGCTGGTTTATGGCATCGTCGCATTTGATAAAAAAACCGGACCCATTGTACTTGCGGTGTTCGGTGGTTTACTGCTTTGTATTGTGATGATGAAAAGCCGGTACTTTGGTCTTTATTTCCTGATTGCCTTTTCATCAGTTACCGTAACCATCGACAGACTGGTAGACCTTCCCCTGCCTTCCGGGACACTGATCGAGTTTTTTACTTATCTCATGCTGCTGGGTTTGCTGCTGAATTATGAACATAAAAGAAATATCGACGGCCGGTTCTGGACAAATCCGGTTACCCTGGTGCTGTATATTTTATTTGCATACTACCTGGTGGAATTATTCAATCCCGGAATGTTCAGCCCGCTGGGCTGGTTAAGTTTCTTCAGAAAACAGCTCAGCTATTTCATATTTTATTATGTATGTTATAGCCTCTTGAATTCGCGGGAAAGGATCATTTATTTTGTGCGATTCATGATTGTCCTGTCAACTGTTTTGGCTTTATATGCCTGTAAACAGCAATATTTTGGTTATGCAGGTTTCGAATTACGCTGGATCGGCACGGGGAACGGGTATACCCTTTTGTTTCAGGGCGGTATGCTGCGTAAGTTTTCAGTTTTTTCAGATCCGTCCGCATCCGGTATTCTTTTTGCCGCCATAGCGGTTTTATGTGTCATATTGCTTTTCAGGAGCAGGGATAAAAAAGAAAAAAAATGGTTGGGCCTGGCACTGGCCATCAACCTGCTTGGTTACAGCTATTCAGGAACCCGTACCGCCACAGTTATGATCATTGCCGGAATCCTGATGTATTGTATTTCTACGATATATGAACGCCGTACCGGGATCCTGATATTTTATTCAGCAATCATTTTTGCCGTACTCATGGTCATGCCATACCAGAATGCAATAACCAACCGGATCCGTTCTACTTTTGAAGGCACCAAAGATGCCTCTGCGGCGATCCGCGATTATGACCGGCACGAAGTACAGCCTTATATCCAGGCACATCCGATAGGCGGTGGCATTTTTACGTCAGGAATGGAAGGGAATAAGTACAACAAAGGTCATTATCTGGAATATCTGCAGGCCGACAGCGGTTATTTGAAGGTTTTGGCGGAACAGGGACCTTTCGGTCTTGCCCTCCTGCTCCTCTTTTATTTCATCATCATGCGTGCCGGGTATTACCGGTTTTATAGGGTAAAGGACCCGGAGATACGTACTTATTATATAGGTTTGCTCGTTATGATGTTTACCTTGATGGTAGCTCAATACGCGCAGATGGCGATTTCGCAATATCCCGTTGTGCTTTATTTTTATGCTATCCTGGTTATTTTTATCAAGCTGGCTGATTTCGATGAATCCGAAACAACCCGCAAAAACAATAGAAACCTGATCAAATGCGATATTTTTTAGTAGCCCTTTTCCTTTTTTCGCAGGCACTCCGGGCGCAGAACCCGGCCCCTCTCTACCGGCCGGACAGTATCCAGTTAACCGATATCCGGGAAAGGCTGGTTGAACTGGCGATGCAGAATCCGTCCTATGAAATGGTAGATCATGCATCCCTGGCCGCTTCCTACCAGGTTAAAATTGCCAAATCCGCATATATCGGTCTTTTCAGTGCACAGGGAAACCTGAATGAATTTACCATTAGCAAACCCTCCTACAACGGTACACAGATTCCCTATTACTATCCCCGCTATAACCTGGCGGTAAATATCCCATTTGATATTTTCACACGTACCACGAATACTGTGAAAATTGCCAAAGAGAATTATTATATGACAACAGCTGCAAAAAATGAGAAATTCAGGGAGATTAAGGCAGATGTGCTTACAAAGTATGAGAATTATCTCCTCGCCAAACAACTGGTCGAATTGCAGGGAAGAATTACACAGGGTGAATATGCCACACTTAAAAGGGCGGAAAGTGACTTTTCGGAAAACCTGATAAAATTGGATGATGTGGAAAAGGCGCAGAAAAATTACATTATGGAACAGGTCAAAAGCCTAACCCTGCAGAAAGACCTGAACCTGGCAAAAATAGAAATAGAGAAAGTGATCGGAGTTAAGATTGAAAACGTGGAAAGGGGTATTAAATAGGCTCCCGGGCCTTATACAGGCTTTTTGTACCTTTGAAGAAATTTTGGTATATTGTATGCTTGGAATCTTATCCAGAACACTATGAGGCTTTTTTACGGAATTCTCCTTATGGTATTTTTCTCAGCCGCCGGGGCCCATGCCCAGAACCGGATGGCTGGTTTTTCTGATAATGGTCCGGCCCTTACCCTCCGCTTTTATCCGAATCCGGCCAGTTCTTATATTACTTTCGACGACTTCTCCAAAAAATACGATAAGAACTACACCATCCAGATTTTTAACTTCCTTGGAAAGAAAGTATATGAATTCAGCCTGGGCGACCAGAAGTACATCGTAAACATCTCCGATTATTTTCGCGGCATTTATATCTTCCAGCTCAGGGATCCAAAAGGTCAGATTGTGGAATCCGGGAAGTTCCAGGTTAATAAATAATTTGAGGATTTGGGAATTTGAAAATTTGGAACAGGATGTGCATGCCATTTCCCGGAAGATTCCTGCTCATGAACGTATTACATAAAGAATGAGTAATCGAAAATTGTCCAAATTAATCAGAGACTTCCACAATCAGGAACTTGAGGTAATGCGTATGCTCCATTCCCCAAACAATGGGATGGTCCGGCGACTGGGTCTGGTACACCACCTGTCTTATTTTTTTCCCCGCATCCTTTGCGGCAGCCCGGATGGTATCTAAAAACAGCTGGGGTGAAACCAGGTTGGTGCAGGAGGAACTGACCAGGAATCCGCCGGAACGCAGCAGTTTCATGCCCCGCAGGTTAATTTCCTTGTAACCGCTGATGGCTTTACCGATATGTTCCCGGCTTTTTGTAAAGGCAGGCGGATCCAGCATGACCACATCGAATTTTCTATGCTCCCGGCTCCATTTTTTCAGCCTGTCGAATGCATTGCAGGCTTCAAAACGAACGTTCTCTTCCAACCCGTTGAGCCGGGCATTCCGCTGTGCCTGCGAAACGGCATTTTCTGAAATATCCAGGCCCAACACCGATCGGGCTCCATAATACCCGGCATGCACTTCAAAACTCCCGGTGTAACAGAAAGCCCCCAGCACGTCGGCGTCTTTTACAATATGACGAATGGCACGGCGATTGTCCTGCTGATCAAGAAAATATCCAGTTTTTTGCCCGTTTTCCAGGTCTGCTTCCATCTGCAACCCGTTTTCGGGGAAGATAATTTTTGTGTCAAAGGGAGCCGATAAAAATCCTTTTTGCTGAACCAGTCCTTCCAGTTCCCTGACCGGGACATCGTTTCTTTCATAAATTTTTTCCGTTTTGAAAATCTCCTGAAGCGACCCGACGATGGCCGGTTTCCACAGGTCCATGCCGAGGGCCAGGGTCTGGATTACAAAATGTTCCCCGAATTTATCAATGATCAATGCCGGCAGCCCGTCGGCTTCCCCGAAAACGAGGCGGCAATTTTCTGTATAACCAATTCTTTTGCGGTAGGCCCATGCAGCCTCCAGCCGGTTCCGGAAAAACCCCGCATCAATGACTTCATTTTCCTTTCGGGTCAATAGCCGGATGGCAATCTGGGATTTTGGGTTTATAAAGCCTTTGCCGACAAATTTCTTTTGACTGTTAAAAACAGTCACTATATCGCCGGGTTTAATGGTTTCTTCCGTATCCGCGATCTCATTGCCAAATATCCAGGGATGGCCATTTTCCACCCGGAGACCAATATTTTTCTTCAGAATAACAGGATTCATGGCGCAAAACTAGCAAAAGCCGGCCCGGTAGGGGGAGACAATTTGTCTCAAAACAGCAGTTGGCAAAATAATTGACAAGCTTACCTTTGCCAGAATTTACAGAAATATGCAAATGAATACAGATCAGAAAAAAGATCCAAACGGCTTTGACGCTGTAAGTGACAGAGAATCAGCGGTTGACATAAACACTGACGATAATGTGGCCGGTACCCATAACCTGAACCAGGACCTGGAAGAAGATGACCTGATAGAAAAATTAAACGCTGGTTTACAGGAGCAAAAAGATAAATACCTGCGGTTATTAGCAGAATTTGACAATTATAAACGCAGGAGTTCGCGGGAAAGGGTGGAACTCAGCCAGACTGCCGGAAAGGAAATCATCGTATCCCTGCTTGATGTGCTGGATGACTGCGACCGGGCGGAGAGCCAGTTGCAGCTGGAAAAAAGCGACCGGGACCTGAGTGGTGTTCTGCTGGTTTTCAATAAACTGCGCAATGTTCTCCAGAGCCGCGGATTAAAAGTTATGGATAGCCTGCATTCAGAATTTGATGTGGAAAAACAGGAAGCGATCAGTGAAGTGCCCGCTCCGTCACCTGATCTCAGGGGAAAAGTGGTGGCTGAAGTGATGAAGGGGTATTATTTAAATGATAAAATCATCCGCTTCGCGAAAGTGATTGTGGGAAAATGAATATAATCTGAATGAAAAGAGACTATTACGAAATACTGGGCATTACTAAATCTGCTTCTGCTGAAGAATTAAAAAAATCATACCGGAAAGTGGCTATGCAATACCATCCCGACCGGAATCCGGGTGATAAAGCAGCGGAGGAAAAATTCAAGGAAGCGGCAGAAGCTTATGAAGTATTAAGTGACAGTGATAAGCGGGCCCAATATGACCGGTATGGTCACGCGGGGGTTAAAAACGGACACGGCGGTTTCAGCGGGGGTGGAATGAACATGGATGATATTTTCAGCCAGTTCGGGGATGTATTCGGAGATGATTTATTTGGAAGTTTTTTCGGTGGCCGCCGGGGAGGCGGGGGAAATTCACGGGCACACGGTGTCCGGGGTTCAAACCTGCGCATAAAAATTAAACTCAGTTTCGAGGAAATCGCCAAGGGGGTTAATAAAAATATTAAGGTAAAAAAACACGTGCCCTGTGGAACCTGCCATGGCAGTGGCGCCAAGGATAAGTCCAGCATACAGACCTGCGGAACCTGCGGCGGAAGCGGCCAGGTAAGGCGGGTCAGCAATACCTTCCTGGGCCAGATGCAGACTGTTACGACCTGCCCTGCCTGTAATGGCGAAGGAACCACTATTGCAGCCAAGTGCACGGTTTGTAAAGGGGAGGGAAGGGTGTTTGGAGAAGAAGTGGTAACCATTGATATTCCGGCCGGCGTACAGGAAGGCATGCAGCTCAGCGTTTCCGGAAAAGGAAATGCGGGAGAACGGGGAGGCTCGCCCGGCGACCTGATTATTCTGATTGAAGAAGAAGCTCATCCCGATTTACAGCGCGACGGACTGAATGTTGCTTTTGATTTGCATATATCCTTTACGGATGCAGTTTTTGGCACCCAACTGGAAGTTCCCACCATCGATGGGAAAGCCAAGATCCGCATTCCTCCGGGAACCCAGAGCGGGAAGATATTCCGTTTGAAAGGGAAGGGATTTCCTTCCGTTAATTCATACGAAAAAGGCGACCAGTTGATCCATGTGAATGTATGGACCCCGCAACAGGTTTCTGCTGAAGAAAAAATGATCCTGGAAAAACTCGGAGAATCTCCGAATTTTCAACCCAAACCGGATAAAAACGAGAAAAGTTTTTTTGACAAGGTGAAAGAAATGTTCAGCTAAAATCTCGGGCAAAGTACCCGGTTCTTGGCTGAATTTTCCCGGTCCAGAAATCCGATATAGGAAATGGATAATTCAAATCCACCCTGGCCCTGGCTTACGGTATTGAGGGTTGAAATATTTACATCATAGCTGATGGCCATCGAAAGGGGCATCATATCCAGTTTGATTACGGGTATAAAAGCATCTCCCAGTCGCATATAGGCACCTATTCCCAATACATATTGCGGTTCATCAGTAAATTCTCCAAGCTTATAACCATACATCACGCCGCCAATGGTTTCACGGGCCATCCCCTGGCTGGAATAATCTGCCTGGATGGTGAATTCTGATCTCTCATCCAGGTTGAATTTTGCACCTCCAGAAAATACCCATTTAGGCTGCAACTCAACCGCCGAATTCTGATAAAAAGAATTCATGGGCCGGTTCAGGTGATGATAAGCGACACCGACAAACATACTGTTCTGATCGCTCTTTCCGAAACTGCTGTTATAGCTCATACCCACGCTGCCGTCCCAGTAATGGATATCGGGGGTGGGAAATGTTTCACCGCTTGCCAGTGAGGGATTAAAAGCGGCCCCGTCGAACTGGCTGTTCGTGGTAATTTTTGTAATATCAATTCTTTTTTCAACATACCCTCCCATAAAACCAAGGGAGAGATAACTGGAATGCCTGTCCGAAAGTGATTTATTATAATTAATAGCCGGCATAACCTCGGTTGATGTGAGGCCGGCGCTGCCTGCCTTATCATACAGGATCTGCAAACCCAGGGTCAGGAAATCATCGCTCTTTCCCACCGGCAGTTTATACTCACCGTTGAATGATCCGGTTCTGTAAGCATTGGTAAAACTGTTCCACTGATCCCGGTAAACACCCTGGATGCGGTAGTCGCCGGTAAAAATCCCGGCAAGTGCCGGATTTCTCAACAAGGGTGCTTCAAAGAATTGCGAAAAATGCAGGTCCTGTGAATAAGCCATTGCGATACTGGCCGCAAAAACCGCCAGGGTTAAGTAAATTTTTTTTATGGGATTCAGGTTTCTCATTTGCTGGTTTTTCTATCGGATCAGGGTTACGTTTCCATGGTAAGGGATCAGCGTTGCATTGTTACATAGTATCTGTATGGTGTAAACATATACATCGGACGGGGCAGGCTGGCCGTTAAAAGTTCCGTCCCACGCATCTGCAGGCGTATTCGGCGCGAAATTGCTTTTCTGGAATACAATCTGTCCCCACCGGTTATATATGGTAATGGAAGGGATCACATTCAATCCGACGCCATTTATGATGAAATGATCGTTTACGCCATCTCCGTTAGGTGAAAAAGTATTCGGTACAAAGAAATTCGCGCCGTTACAAATTACCTGGATCAGGATACTGTCTGTTGTTGCACAACCACCGTCATTCACTGCGGTCAGGTCATATTTAGTTGTTTTGTTTGGTGTGGCTGCGGGTGAGAGGCAGTTGGAACAACTTAAGGAATTGGAAGGCGTCCAGTTCAGCGAAACGACATTAGTGGTTGCGGTCGCATTGATCTGGTAGGTACTTCCGACATTGATCGTTGCGTTCGGCGCCAGGCTGATGACCGGGTAATTGAATGCAGTGATATTGATTGATTTAGTATCAGAGTAACATTTTTTATTATCATATCCGGTTACGGTATATGTAATAACACTACTCGGCGCATTGCCTATCTGCGAAGCATCAGGGGTAGCGACAGGATTCGCAATATTGGGATTATTCAGTCCCTGGGCCGGAGTCCAGTTATAGATGGCCGCACCCGTAGCATTCAATGGGGCGCTTTGTCCCAGGCATACTGAATCTGTTCCACCCGCAGTAACCGTAACCTGCGTATTCACGGTAACCTGGATGGTGTCCATCGCCTGACATCCCTGTAGACTCGTTCCCTGTACAACGAAATACGTACTGACGGGTGAGGTGGCTATTGGATTTGCACAGGGCAGGCAGCTCAAATTACCATTCACAGGCGGTAGCCAGTTGTAGGTAGTGGCGTTACCGGTCGCATTTAACTGCAGCATGGACGTGTCGCATATCGTAACATCTGCACCCGCATTCACAGTAGGAATAGGATATATAAATAAGTGTGAAGGAGGTGTTGTATCGGTGGTATCCTTACAACCCACTGCATTGGTTGCGATCAGTTGAACAACATATTCACCGGCTTTTGGATAACTGACAGGTGGCGGATTTTGTATATGTGGCAGTCTGACCATTACCAAAATCCCATGCCCAGGTAAGCGGGCCATTTGGATCCGGCACCAGTTCGGCGCCAGTGAATGTCAGTACCGCCGGTTCACACTGATTCAGCAAACCGTTGATAGCAACTTTCGGAGAACCGACAACCGTTACGGGCAAGCTGAATGTACCTGAACATCCGCCAAAGGTCGTTATATTCAATGTGGCTGTAAAATTTCCAATTGTGGTATAGTTATGGGAAATGGTTGGAAACAGGCCGGTTTGCACAGCTGAACCGTCCCCAAAATCCCAGGTATAACTGGTGATTGCAGTATAGTTACCTAAAACAGATGTGTTTGTGAAATTGACTGTTCCACTGTCACAGACGATCGATTTGTCAGCGGTAAAAACTGTTTGGCCGATGGAATCAATATTGATCTCATTGGAACCAAATTTATTAAGCTTGCATCCCTGGGCATCAGTCAGCGTAACAAATGGTTGCCATTGACCCGGGGTATTGTAATGATGGCTAATGGTTGGAATCGTATTTGTTATTGCAGGGGAACCGTCACCAAAATTCCATACAAAGGAGACAACATTGGTTGTTGTGACCTGGAAGGTTACATCCAGTGAATCACAGGCAGCATAGGGTGGTGAGTAGGTAAACGTTCCGACCGGTCCGTCAACCCGGACATACTGTGAATCTATGGAAGTGCAACCTCCGTGGCTGGTTATTTTCAGACTCGGATAATAATTTCCGGGATTGGCATATAGATTCGATGGGTTTTGAATCGTTGACCCGTTTCCATCATCGAATATCCAGGAATATTTTAATGCATTTTTACCGGTAAAGGTAAACAGGTCATTGAAAGGCGGACAGGCCGAATAATTCCCGCTCATCGTAAATGCGGCATGCGGTGTATCCACTACAATCTGTGTTGGAAGCGTATAGCTGGATTTACAACCATAGGTATCCAATATCGAAAGTTTGGCGGTATAACTGCCGACTGCTGTATAGGCATATATGGGAGAAAATGCGTTTGAAGTATTCCCGTCTCCGAAATCCCAGGTATAGACCGGATTAAAACCACCCGTTGAATTATTTGTGAAACTGATCGGGACGGGTGCGTTCGGACATGAAGTATCTTCTGAAACAGTAAAGTTGGCCACCGGAATAGATACCGTAATGGCCTTTGGACTATCCAGGGAAGCTGAACATCCTCTGTTATCGGTAACCGTCAGAGTGGGTATGAACGTACCCGGGAATGTATAAATATAAGTCGGATTTTGAACGGTGGAAGTACCTCCGTCGCCAAAATCCCATGACCATTTTACGATTGAACCGCCCGCCGGATAAGTGGTGGATAAATCCTTGAAATTAAAGGTCAGGGCTGCACAACTGAGTGCCGGTGGCGCCGTAAAATTTACAGTGGGACCTTCTACAACAATGGGAAAAGCAGCTGAAGAATCCACACAACCGGTTTTGTCAGTGGTTATTACTTTGACCAGATAGGTGCCGGGTTTGGCATATACATAGTTGAGGGAGGCGTTTCTTCCGAGCGACGTATTTCCATCTCCAAATTTAAAAAAATAAGTAACTATGTTGGGGTCAACGGTAGCTCCTATGTTTACAATGGCATTGGCACAAACCGAATCCTTCGAGAAAATGATCTGAGTGGCCTGGTTTGCAGTTACCGGTTGGGCAATGCTGTTGGAACAGGCACCATTCGTTACTGTCAGTTTAACCGTATAGGTTTTTAGCGGGCCTGCCGGAAATATATGTGAAGGATTTTGAATTGCAGAAGTGCTCCCGTCTCCAAAATCCCAGGCCCAGGTCAATGGCCCGGTAGATATATCTGTAAATACAAAATTGTTTTTGGCACCGCAGACAGAAGAGAATTTAAAACCGGCCAGTGGCGGATTTACAACTATTGTTTGGGATATTGTATCCCAGCATCCATTATTATAGGCTGTAAGACGTACATTGTAAGTTCCGGGTTTCGGGTAAGAATAGATTGGGTTCTTTGTCGGTATCTGTACTGCCGTCCCCAAAATCCCAGAACCACTGATTCGCTCCGCCGGTGGACTGATCCGTGAATTGCACGGGTGATTGAACACAGGCAGTTGGTGGAACAAATGTAAATGCCACAGCAGGTTTGGTTGATCCGACTTTCACAATACCCGAGTCAGCAGCGGTGCATCCCCCGGTGGTGGTAATCGTCAGGGTTACTTTATAAACCCCCGGCCCATAAATTTGCGGCGGGGGATTTTGTGCGGTAGAAGTATTTCCGTTTCCGAAATTCCAGTTATAAGAAGTAACCCCATCAACTGTTGAACTGGTTTCAGTGGGTGTAAATGTGTAAGGTCCACATCCGTATGCCGGAAGATTATTGATCGTCACTTTAGGCTGCTGAATGGTTACAAAACCGGTCTGTGCCAGACTGGCGGAACATCCACTGGCCGAACTGGTTGTTAAAGTTACCTGGAAGTTTCCAGGCGCATTATAAGTGTGCGGTAGCGGATTTTGTAAATTGGATGTGGTTCCATCGCCGAAATCCCATAACCAGGATGTGGCTCCGGTGGAGGTATTGGTAAAACTCGCCGTAAGCGGGGGTTTGCAACTCGTCAGATTCGTTCCGGTAAATGACGCTGTCGGCGGAAATGACTACATAAATATCTTTTGGAACCGTACCATTACAACCCGAAAGTTATTAGTCAGTGTAACCGTATATTTCCCGGTTGCCGGATAAAGTATGCTTCCCGTTTTTTGCTGAATCTAAGGGGAACCATCCCCATAATTCCATACGGAAAGGGCCGGATTGGGAGATGAAATATTCGTAAACAGCACGAGTGGTATTGATACAGTTGGTATCCGGAACTGTAAAATCAGTCAGGTTGCCATTGGCCGAGATCTTGACAGGTAATTTCAGTGTATCGGAACATCCCGCACTGCTGGTAGCAGCCAGCCTTACATTATAATTTCCTGCTGCCGTGTAATTATGCGTTGGAGAATAAGTGTTGTCAACAAATCCGGCACCATCCCCGAAGTCCCAATTCCAGCTTAATATTGGAGGACCCGGAAGTTGTATTATTAAAAGTTGCCGAAACCGGCAAAGTACAGCTGCTGTTTAGCGTCGTGTTGAAATTGGGGAATATCCCGCCGGTTATATCGATTGCATTTGTAACATCTTTTACCTGGGCCTTTCCCGTGCAGCCAAAATTATTACTCACATACAGTGTTACCTTCATGGATCCGCCACTTAATACCTGTGACTTGGGTTCGGAACAGTATCCTGCGTGCCATCCCCAAAATTCCAGAGATATCTGGTAATGATTTCTCCCGGAGCCGGATTGGTCAGATTGGTGAAATTGACCGAGGTCGGGTAACAGCCCGTTGTTTTGTCCTGGGTAAAATCTGCTGCAGGAACCGGATTTACTGTAATCGGAATCAGATAAGCCGTACTGCTTCCACTTGCATTTGTCACGATCAGTGAGGCCGTATAGGTTCCGGGATTATTATATTGAACGGCAACATTTTGCGCGGTACTGGTGGCAGGTACCCCTCCCGGGAAAGACCAGTTCCATGTAAATGGACCGGTCCCTGTGGCAGTACCGATTAAAAGAAACAGCCAGCGGCAGGACATCCTGAGGAAGGGGTGGCAGAGCTCCCGCAACCGGCACCTGCGCATATCCGCTGTAGGAGGCAGCCAGCAGTAGGATCGGAAAAGGAATAGTTTTCTGATCAACGGATGGCGATTTAAGGTTGAATTACATCATAGTTTACAAGGGGTATAGGAAATTCTTCCAGGGGGTTTACTGAAAAAAATCCCATTGGGTATCCGGATTTGCAGATGATATTCAGATGCGGCAATATCTTTTCTACGAATTGCATAACGTCCAAGCGGGTTCAAAATTGTTTTTTGCGCCAAACCGGGATGAAATTAAAGGATTTCAAACCTCTTCAATAGGTGTTTACCACTAGGCCCCGGAAATTAAAAACCTTTGGTACCATTAATTCTTGTGGAGATTCAGGATATTATAAGATGAATCTACGGAGTTTTGGCAGCCACGGAATCCGTATAGCTGTCGGTAATCGTCCAGGTGTGATTCAACAGGGTGATCGGGTAGGAGGCGGATGGGAAACTCGATGTGATGGTTTTATTATTGATATCGGCAGACCAGGTTCCGTTGGATTGCTGGCCGTAACGGGTTCCATAAAGGGTTCCGTTCTGATTGAACTGAAAAGAATATCCGGCAAAACTGTCGGTTAGATTAATGACCTGGTGATCCATATATCCGGTTATACGCCAGGTGCCGTTGGTAACCAATTGAATCAGCGCGTTTTGCTCCTGTTGCTGGATAAATTTTTTACAGGAAAACGGGATTACAAGCAGGAAGAGTAAGGAGGTAATTAAAAGGGTTTTGTTTTTCATCGGACGATTCGGATATATTCATTAAAATTCGTATATTTTGCCGTATTTGTCAAGCAAATAATCCAGAAAATACTTCACATTCAGGGTCTCTCCCGTTGCATTTTTACAGAGTTCTTCACTATTGTATGTACGACCATAGGCATGAACACGTTGCCTCAGCCACTGCAACAGCCCGGCGGTATCACCTTTTCCCATTTTATCTGTTAGTTGCGGATCGCTTTTATTCGCGGCGGCAAAGAACTGGGCTGCATAAAAGCTGCCCAGGCTGTAGGTCGGGAAATAACCGAAACTTCCATGACTCCAGTGAACGTCCTGAAGGCATCCCCGCTGATCATCCGGCACATCCACCACCAGCCATTTTTTATATTGTTCATTCCAGCAGGCCGGAATGTCCCCTGTTTTCAGGTCCCCTTTGATCAGCATTTTTTCAATCTCATAACGGATCATCACATGGAAATGATACGTGAGTTCATCGGATTCTGTGCGGATCAGGGAAGGTTTCACTTTATTGATTGCCCTGTAAAATGTTTCTTCCGGGATGCCCTCAAAAGCATCCGGAAATTTCGCGGCAGCCAGCGGATAGTGAAATTTCCAGAAAGCTCGGCTTCTTCCAACATGGTTTTCCCATAAGCGCGACTGGGATTCATGTATGCCCAGGGAGGCGAATTCGCCGGAAGGCAGTCCATATTCGGATTCGGGCAATCCCTGTTCATACAGTGCGTGCCCGGTTTCATGTATACAGCTGAATAACATACTGCTGAAATCATCTTCATCTATCCGCGTGGTGATACGTACATCATATTTATTAAAACTGGTACTGAAAGGATGGCTCGAAAGGTCCTGCCGTCCGGCTTCGAAATCAAATCCCAGTTCTGCGATCACCTGCATGCCAAAATCCCACTGTTTTTTTTTGTCGAAGGATTTAAAATAGAAATGAATCTTCCGGTTCTTTCGCCTGCCGGATTTTTTCCAGGATGACCGCAGCCTGGGTAGCATATTTCCGAATATGCGGTCTGTCAGCTGAACCGTGCAACCTTTTTCGAATTCATCCATCAGGGCGTCGTAAGGATGGTCCCTGAATCCGAGTAATTCTGTTTCTTCTTTTTTAAATCAACCAGCTCGGCCAGGTCATTTTCAAAAATTGAAAATCGGTTTTCTTTTTTTGCCAGGTTCCAGGCATTAAAGCTTCTGGAAACGGTTTCACTCATTTTCCGGACAAAAGCAGGGGGATATTTTTTTTGCTTTATCAAAGTCTTCACTGTTCAGGCGAAATATTTTTCTTTTCGGTTTCACTGAGTCCGGGTGACTGTTCCAGGGATTCCAGTAAGGATCCGAGTTTACCGCGGTGGCCAGTTCATGTGCCATTTCAGAAAGTGTGGCCACTTGTTGGGCACGAAACCCAGCCCCTTTCCTGGGAGATAGGTTTCCTGGTCCCATTGCATCAAAGCCAGGGCGGCTCTCACATCAGCCAGCCTGCGCATATGTTCCCGGTATGTTTCATACTGTTCCCTGCTATTTTTATTTTTATCATTTTATAAAGTGCTTAACTAAAATTCTGTTTTATTTCTAAGGCAAGATACCGGAGATTTGTCCTAATTTTTACCATATGAACCGGAAACTTATATCAGTTCTGATTATCGCATTCTTATTTTTTCCCTTTTTCAGTTCCGCCCAGATCATCGATTCCATGATGAAAGTGTATGCGGAAAATATCCCCAGGAGAAAGTTTATTTGCAGTTTGATAAAAAGGCATACAACCCGGGCGAGCGAATCTGGTATAAAGCGTATTTATTTACCGGGATTTGATCCTTCACCCTACAGCAAGAATTTTTATGCGGAATTGTATGATGCCACCGGGAACCTGATTTTCCGCAATGTCGTCTCCCATTTAGGGTCCACGGCTACCGGAAATTTTGACCTGCCGGCTTTTTCGAAGGAACACGAATACATATCCGGGCATATACCACCTGGATGCTGAATTTCGATACGAGTTTTGTGTATTCCAAAGACCTCCGGATCATCGGCGCAGCGAAGGACTCCTCGCCTCGCTGGCTAATATGCCGTACCTGCCAGCCTGTATTTTTTCCCTGAAGGAGGCGACATGGTAGCCGGAGTGGAAAATAATATCGCTTTCAAATCAGAAGATATTTATGGCCTGCCCCATAAAGTGTCCGGGTATTTTATACGATCAATCCGGGAAAGAGATATCAATTTCAGTACGAACACAACGGTATGGGAAAATACCTCCTGGCTCCGGATAAACGGATGTGTTTTATGCACTATGGAAAGATGAAAAGGGGGTGGAGCACGCACAGATCTGCCGCCTGTTAGAAGCTCCGGCATGGCCATGCGTGATATGAATTTGAACCGGAAACGTGGTATTTTCTGTTGCCAGGCCGGAAGAAAGCCTGGCCAATCAACAGGTAATCATAATTGCCCATATGAATCAGCAGATGGTTTACAAAGCCATAGTAAACTTGAAGAATGTGACGATGAGTGGCGGAAATATTCCGACCGCGGAACTTCCCACCGGAGTACTTCAGCTCACCGTTTTCGATATGAATTGAAGTGCCACTGGCGGAGCGCGATTTGTTTCATCAATAATCATAATTATGCTTTCGAAGGCAAGCTAAGCGTGCACGCAAAGAGTTTATGAAAAGGGGACGTAATGAACTGGAGGTCGATATACAGATGCCGTACAATCCAATTTGTGTATCGCCATCACGGATGCGGAAGTGGATGGCAACAGGACCTGGGATGATAATATCATTTCAAGCCTCCTGCTCACAGGCGATCTGCATGGTCATGTGAAAGATCCTTATTATTATTTTCAGAACAATTCAGATTCTCTAAGGTCCAGCAGCTGGATCTGGTGATGCTAACCCATGGATGGCGAAGATTTAAATGGGAAGACCTGGCAAAGGGGAAAATCGCCGGTTATCAAATTCCCCATTGAAAATTATCTTTCTCTGAATGCCGAAGTTCTGGGCGTGGCAAATTCCCGGATTGCAAAAGATGAAAGTCTCAATGTGATTTTCAATAATAAGGATTCCGGCTACAAAAATGATGTCGGTTCCTTACGTCAGCAATGGGAAATTCCACTGTGTCGGGACTGATCTTTTTTGATACGGCAAAAGCATATTATCAGTTCAATGTTAACCATAATCTTTCCAGTGAATCTGCCGTTATTTTCAGAAACGGTTTATATGCCGGATATAAAAAACTCAGGCCATTTAATATGATGCTGGCTCCCTGGTCGCCCGATGACAGTTCACTGATCAGAAAAAGCCGGCTGGTTTACGCTGAAACATCCCGTATGCAGGAGCAAAATCAAAAGTGCAGAACCTGGGGGCCGTCACAGTCAGAGCCAGGGGGAAATCGGATAAGGAAAAACTGGACGAAGAATACAGTTCCGGACTTTTCAGCGGGGGAAATGCAACCATATTTGACTTGATGAATGACGCGTGCTGCCTATGCCTCGATGAATATATTTACTTACCTCCAGAGCCGGGTTGCCGGTCTGCAGATCATCAATACCGGTCCGACTCCATCTTTATCCTGGCGGGGGTCCACGCCGGCTATTTACATGAATGAAATGCCCGTGGATGCCAATTCACTCAAAAACATACCTATGAGTGAAATCGCCATGGTAAAGGTATTTTCCCCCGGATCTGCCGCCGGTATGGATAATGCCGGTGGGGGGGTGATTGCCGTATACACAAAAAAAGGGCAGGACAAGAAGCCGGATCCTTCCATTAAGGGCCTGGAAATGACCCGGGTTTTAGGCTATAGTGTGATACGTGAATTTTACAGCCCGGATTATTTGATCAATCCCGAACCCGAAACCGACGATGTCCGCACCACTTTATACTGGAATCCCAACCTGACTGTGGATAAGGGGAAGACCAGTTTCACCATTCCATTTTACAATAGTGATGTCACCCACGAGTTCCGGATTATACTGGAGGGACTCAATGAAGATGGGAAACTCATCCACCTGGAACAGATCGTGGAATAAAGCGTAATGCCGAACGCCTGAAGCATTTGAATAGAGTGGTGTAATATGAATGGATTCCGTAAGAATATAATTGAACAACCATAATTGTCTGCATGAAAATCAGGGAAATCATTCAACACCTGGAATCGGTGGCCCCGTTGGAATACCAGGAAGAATATGATAACAGCGGGCTGATAGCGGAAATGCCGAAGCGGAATGTACCGGCATACTGGTCAGCCTGGACTGTACCGAACAAACGATCCGGGAAGCCAGCGAAAAAAAATGTAATCTCATTGTTTCCCATCACCCGCTGATTTTCAGACCCATCCGGCGCATCATACCTGAAAATTTGAGTCGGCAGGTCCCTGATAACGGCCATCCGGGCGGACATTGCGATATATTCCATCCATACCAACCTGGATCATATCATCACCGGTGTCAATGCCTCCATAGCGGATAAACTCGGCCTCGTGAACCGTAAAATCCTTCTGCCAAAAGGAATGGACCCCTCCGTCGGTTCGGGGCTGACAGGCGATTTAAAAAAAGCAGTTTCGGAACAGCAGTTTTTAAGGGATCTCAAAACGGCTTTCGGCGTACCGGTTATCCGTCACAGCCCCCTGACCGGTAAACAGGTATCCCGGTTAGCCCTTTGCGGTGGAGCAGGCAGTTTTTTGATTTCCAATGCCTTACAGGAAGGAGCCGGTTTTTTTATCAGCGCCGACATCAAATATCATGAGTTTTTTAGCGGAGAGGGAAAAATGGTCATCGCAGATATCGGTCATTATGAAAGTGAGCAATTTACAGTGGACCTGCTCCATGAGGTTATCCTCGAAAAATTTCCTAACTTTGCCGTCCTTAAATCGGGCACGCTTACAAACCCGGTCAATTATTATATCTAAACTATGGCCAACGTCAAAGAATTTTCAGTAGAAGAAAAATTAGCCTCTCTGATCAGTCTTCAGAAGATAGAATCCAAATTAGATGAATATAAAGTATTGAAGGGTGAACTTCCGATGGAAGTGAGCGACCTGGAAGATGAGATCCAGGGATCTGAATGCACGGCAGACCCGCGTGGAAGAAGAGATCAACGGCATCCAGGAATTCATCGCCCAGAAAAAGCAGGGCATGAAGGATTCTGAGGAATTGATTAAAAAATATGAAAAACAGAGCGAGAACGTAAAGAACAGCCGTGAGTTTGAGGCCATCAATAAGGAAATTGAAATGCAGCAGCTGGAAGTGAAACTTTCAGAAAAACATATAAAGGATGCCCAGGAAGAAGTGGCTGAAAAAGTCCTGTTGCTGGATAAAGCAAAAAAAGCACTTCGCCACGAAGGAATCAGTACTGAAAAATAAAAAAGAAGAACTCGACAAGATCATCGCGGCAACAGAAAAAGAAGAACGCCATTTTTCTAAACTATCAGCAGAAGCCCGCGAAAAAATAGAACCCCGCTTATTACATTCCTACGATCGTATCCGAACCAATTACCGAAACGGACTTGCTGTGGTTCCGGTGGTTCGTGATGCCTGCGGAGGTTGTTTCAATGCCATACCCCCCAACGCCAGAGCGAAATCCGCCAGCACAAAAAAATTATTGTTTGTGAGAACTGCGGGAGGATCCTGGTTGACAACGAACTCAGCGACGGAGTGGATGTTAAATAAGATTTTGCCGGAAGCAGGGTCGATTAACTTGCAATCATGTACCCGGCTGGCTTATCCCGCAATTATTATTGCCTTTCTGTTTATTTGCCTTCTCATTCATGCCCTCCGGCATGGCGCAGGTCCCTTACCGGTTTGATTTTAATGCAGATTGCCGGAAAGCCTACGAAGAAATCATCAGACTGCGCCTCAATACCGGCAAACAGATCCTGGAGAGTGAAAAGAAAGGCGGACCCCGGAAACCTTATTCCCTATTTTCTTGAGAACTATATCGATTTTTTTACCCTTTATTTTAATGAGGATCCGGAGGAATATAAGCGAAGGAAAACTTCTACCGACCAACGCATGGCGATGATGAAAAAGGGAGATCCTTCGTCTCCTTTTTATCTGTTTACCCGGTCAGTGATTTATTTCCAATGGGCAGCCGTGGAAATCAAGTTCGGCGACCGATGGGATGCCGCCTGGTCTTTCCGTAGGTCATTTCTTGCCGGAAAGGAAAATCTGGAAAAATTCCCCGGCTTCCGCCCTGGTCGTATGTTGCAGGGAGCCATGCAGGTTGCCGCAGGTACCATACCCCCGGGGTATCAGTGGCTGAGTAGCTTTTGGGAATACATGGTACGATAGATGCTGGTATGCGTAACCTGGAAAATGTACTGAACAGCAACGACCCTTATGCCGTTATTTTCCACAAGAAGCCGCTTTTTATTATCTCTACCTGAAATTTTACATCCTCAACCAGCGGGAACTGGTATTCAGATATATTCATCATCAAAACTGGGATACCCGCAACAATTATCTTTTTGCCTATTTCGTGGCCAATCTTTCCCTTAATAATCAGGACGCATCGGTAACAGAGGAAATAATTTACCATTTAAACCGGGATCCGGGATACTTGGATATGCCAGTCTGGGATATGCAACTGGGTTATGCAATGGCCGACCGGCTGGACCCGCAATCCATTGGTAACCTGCGAAAGTTATCTTCAGCCGGTTTAAGGGAAAATTTTATGTAAAAGAGCTGTTGCAGAAAATCAGCTGGATGTATTACTTGCAGCATGAGCCTGAAAAAGCACAGGCAGCAAGGGCACGTATCCTGGTGTCGGGAAATACTGAAACCGATGCTGATAAACAGGCCCAAAAGGAAGCTGAATCCGGCCGATGGCCCAATGCCATCCTGCTCAAGGCACGACTGCTGGATGATGGCGGATACTATGCCGAGGCCTTCTGATTCTGGTTGGAAAACAAACTTCATCTTTTCCGGAACCGGCGAGCGACTGGAGTACAATTACCGGACCGGCAGGATTTATGATGCCCTCGGCCGTCGGAATCAGAAGCCATGGCCGCTTACCAGGAAGCTCTGCAAATGGGAGAAAGCCGCCATGAATATTACGGTGCCCGCGCTGCTTTACAGATGGGTTATATTTATGAAAAACGCGGGGATAAAAAAAATGCGCCTGATCTTATTTTAAAAAAGTTCTGGCAATGCGCGCGCACGATTATAAAGATGCACTGGACCAAAAAGCCAAAGCAGGCTGGAACGCTGTGCGGAAGGTTAGTATTTTTGTTATATTTCAGATAAGAAATAAATATGCTGACTTCATTTACATATACAAAACTATGCGATCATTGAAGAGATCGCGATTGATTTTTCCGAAGGCCTTCAGGTGATCACCGGGCGAAACAGGCGCGGGGAAATCTATCATTGCCGGCGCACTCTCATTGGTTCTCGGGGAAAGGGCAGATAATGCTATTCTCAGACACCGCGACCGCAAAGCCGTGGTGGAAGCAGGATTCTAGTATTCATACAACTGAAAGAGGTGGAAAGTTTCTCGTCGGAAGAAGAACTGGACCGCGATCAGGAACTGGTACTTCGCCGCGAAATCAGTCCCAATGGAAATCCGGGCATTTGTAAATGATACCCCGGTCAACCTGGACCAGCTTCGGAGACTTATGCAGCTTGCTGGTGGACCTTCATCAGCAATTCGATATGCTGTCTGTTGGTGAAGCAGGATTTCAGCTGGCTGTTGTTGACGCACTGGCGGCCAATGTCGTCTTTACTGGGCAGTACCATTCGATCTTTCAGACAATTACAACAATGCACGGCGCGGGCTGGAAGAATTAAAAATGAGACAGGCTGCGGCGGATAAAGAAAATGATTACTACAGTTTTTTATTTAATGAACTGGAGGAAGCCGGACTCCTAAGGAAAATGAAATTGAAGAGGCTGAAATATTATTGAAAAGCCAAAGTCATTCGGAAGCCATCAAATCTGCTTTGACCGCAATACAATTTAGTCTCGAACGGTCTGAACAGCCCCTGGTGCAGCAACTCCGCCTTATTCATCCAGCAACTGGAACCGTTCCGTGCTTTTCATGAAAAGTTTCCGGAAATTCTGCAGCGACTCAATTCGGTCCATATTGAAATGCAGGACATCGCCGGAGAAATCGAATCGGCAAATGGACGATATCTGGTACGATGCAGAACAGATTGAAAAATTAAATGAACGCCTCCACGCTGGGGTACAAACTTTTCAAAAAACATCATATAACAACAACCAGCCGGACTGATCAGTCTTCGCGGGAACTCGGAGGGAAAATTATCGGCCTCTCTGAATATCGCAGAAGAAATCCATGCAAAGGAAAAGGAACGTGGAACCCTGGTGAAAGAAGCCACTGCAGCAGCACAGAATTTATCTTCAAACCGTAAAGCACAGAGCCGGGCCACTGGAAGAAAAAGTTAACGCTCTCCTCAAAAAAGTGGGCATGCCGAATGCCCGTATCCATGTGACATGCAATGCAACAGAACTAAATGAGCAGGGAATTGACCGCATTGAATTTTTATTTGATGCGAATAAAAGCGACCGCTTTGAGCCACTGAAAAAAGTGGCGTCCGGCGGTGAACTGAGCCGTCTCATGTTATGCATCAAGTCCCTGGTTGCACAGTCGATGGATATGCCTACTTTATTATTTGATGAAATAGATTCGGGAATTTCCGGTGAAGCCGCCAGGCAGGTAGGAATCATTTTGAAAGAACTTTCCCATAAAAGACAGGTTATCTGTATCACGCACCAGCCGCAGATCGCCGGTAAGGGAGACGCTCATTTTTATGTATTTAAAGAATTGCGGGGAGATTCCGTAAATACAAAAATACGTCTCCTGGACGGCGAATCCCGTGTTCTCGTCATTGCCAAAATGATGTCTGGCGAAAAACCAACCGCGGCGGCAATGGAAAATGCCCGGGAGCTGGTTAACTGACCGGAGCCTGGTTACTCCACTTTGTTTACGCTGCCTGCGCCGGAAATCTGCTGGGATACGCTGGCATTGCCCTTATAGTTGATATTTCCGGCACCACTGACGTTCGCTTTCAATTTAACGCTGGCGTAAACCTGGGCACTGCCCGCTCCGGAAATCTGAACGGTTGTATTTTCAGTCAGCAGGTCATAGCAGTAGGCATGGCCGGCACCGGACAGATCCACATCGAGGTCCCTGGCCTGTCCCCTGAGTTTAACGGAACCACTTCCGGAAATACCGGCAGTGACTTTCGGTGCATCCACTTCCATTTGAATATCGCCGGCGCCGCTGGCCTGCAGGGCAATTCATCGGTGACTCGTAATTTTATTTTGTCCGATAATATCACTGGATCCCGAAACTTCAATGCTTTTATAGTCCGGGGAACTGACATACACATTGAGATCGCCTGAAGGAATCAGGTTGACGCCCTATTTTGTCTGGATCCGGATCTGATGCGGTCTCCCTCCTGAGCTGACTTCTATATAAGACAATATATTCTCATCTCCTTCGATTGTACCGGTTTCAGATCACCCTGTGAAACAATCAGCCGGATATCCCCGCTGGCTTCAACTTCCTTAAAAGAGGAAACCGGCTTTTCAATTGTTTTGATAATCCCGTTGCCATGAATCCGTTTTCCCAGGAAACCGGCAGGAAACCAGTCCTGAAAAAACAATCAGTGTCAGAAAATAGTACTTTTTCATAATTGGTTTTTGAATGTGAAAAGTTCGGTTTTTATAATGGTTGGAAAAAAAGATTTCACATAGGACGCCTGTTCCGGAAAAAGGTTACCGGCCGGACTACCAAAATCCGTTGAAGGACCGGGTAAAAGGCCGATCATTTATATATCTTTGCGGCTCCATGAATGAAAAGATCCTCATCCTTGATTTTGGTTCCCAGTATACCCAGTTGATCGCACGTTCCGTGCGGGAGGCCAACGTGTATTGTGAGATCATTCCCTATCATCAGAAAATTGTGCCGGATTCCTCCCTGAAGGGCATCATTTTATCCGGTTCCCCCTTTTCGGTTAATGATCCCCAGGCACCGGTGGTACCTGTAAAAATCCTTCACCGGAACTACCCCCTGCTCGGCATTTGTTACGGAGCCCAGCTTACGGCTAAAGAATTTGGCGGTAGGGTGGCCAACAGCAGCAAACGGGAATATGGCCGGGCACTTTTAAATAAGGTAAAGGATGATGTTCTGTTGCATGGGGTGAGCGATATGTCGCAGGTATGGATGAGCCATGCCGATACCATCCTGGAACTGCCCGCCGGATTTGACGTACTGGCAACAACCGATTCCATTCCCTATGCAGCATTCAGAAATAACGGGGAAGGTAATCCCTTATACTGCCTGCAGTTTCATCCTGAAGTATATCATTCCATCGAAGGAAAAAAGATCATCCGTAATTTTCTTGTGGATGTTTGTGGTTGCAGACAGGACTGGACGGCAGCGCATTTCATCAGTGATTCGGTTGCCGCGCTGAAAAAATCCATCGGCAGTAAAAAAGTGATCATGGCCCTCAGCGGAGGGGTGGATTCCACGGTGGCAGCTACCCTGATTCACCAGGCCATCGGTAAACGGCTCTATGGTTTTTTTGTTGACAATGGCGTTTTACGAAAGGATGAATTCCAGCAGGTACTGGACACTTATAAACGCATCGGGCTGAATGTGAAGGGCATTGATGCAAAAAAGCAATTCTATAAAAAATTAAAAGATAAAACCGATCCCGAAGCCAAGCGGAAAACCATCGGGAAACAGTTTATTAAAATATTCATGGAAGAGGCGGCCCGGCTGGAGGGAATTGATTTACTCGGCCAGGGTACCATCTATCCCGATGTGATTGAGAGTATTTCCGTTCACGGTCCTTCCCAAACCATCAAATCGCACCATAACGTGGGTGGCCTTCCCAAAAAAATGAAGCTTGGCCTGGTGGAACCATTGCGGTTTTTATTTAAGGATGAAGTCAGAAGGGTAGGAAAGGAGTTCGGCATTCCGGACGATCTGCTCGAACGACATCCTTTTCCCGGTCCCGGGCTGGCCATCCGGATATTGGGTGAAGTAAACCCGGAGCGGGTAAGCCTGCTGCAAAAGGCCGACCAGGTTTTTATACAGGCGCTCAAAGATCATAAACTCTATGGTGACGGTCTGGCAGGCAGGAGCCATTCTCTTGCCGGTAAAAAGTGTGGGGTTATGGGCGATGAACGGACTTATGAGTTCACCGTGGCCCTGCGGGCTGTCACTTCCGTGGATGGTATGACGGCAGACTGGGCGCACCTTCCCTATGATTTCCTGGCACAGGTTTCGAACGACATCATCAACCAGGTAAAAGGGATCAACCGCGTCGTATATGATATCAGCAGTAAACCACCCGCCACCATCGAATGGGAATAAAGCGCCATATGAAAACAGGTTCCGGACTTGATTTTTTGTTTGTTCATCCTGCTGGCCGGAAAAGAACGGGTGGCAGCCCAGCCGGCCCGACAGTCCAAGATATCATATGGCCGTTTTTCTTCCCCTCTTTCTGGATTCCGCTTTTGACGCTTCAGGAAACTACCGGTTTGACCAGGCTTTTCCAAAATATCTGAATCCCGGGCTGGAGTTTTATGAAGGACTTGAACTGGCCATGGATTCACTGCAAAAAAAAGACACTGCACTGATATAACGGTCTACGATACACGAAGTACATCCAGGACCCTGCAGCAGGTGTTGGATGATCCGGCATTCTCCAAAATGCAGCTGATCCTCGGACATGTAAATGTTACGGAACTGCGCATGCTGGCCAATGCGGCCCGGAACCGGGAGATTCCTTTCATCAATGTGAATTTTCCCAACGACGGGGGCGTTACCGGCAACCCGGAATTCGTCATTCTGAATACCACCCTTCACGCGCATTGTGAGGCGATCTATAAATTCATCCAGCGCAACTGGGCCACTTCGGAGATTCTATTACCTCGCGCAAAACCGGTGCCCTGAGAAGACCGGCTGAGAAATGATTTTGCTGAAATAGAAAAAAATACCGTATCCGTTCCGTTGCACATGAAATGGTATATCAACGTGGACCAGGGCGTGGATCCTCGGCAGTTGCTTCCCTACCTGGACAGCAATTCAAAAACAGTCATATTGGTCGGAAGCCTGGATGAGAATTTCGGGAAGGCCGTCTGTGCGCAACTGGCACCCCTAAATAAAACCTATCCGATGAAAATACTCGGCATGCCCACCTGGGATGCCATCAGTGATTTTACTGCCCCCGCTTATACCGGCCTGGAAATTTATTATACGACGCCGTTCTATATCAATCCGGCAGACAGTCTGGCGCTGTCGATACAGCTGTATTTTAAGAACCGGTTTTATTCACGTCCCTCGGATATGGTGTACCGGGGATATGAAACGACCCTGCATTTCGGACAGTTACTGGAAGCCCATAAAGGAAGGCTGGATGGAAGTATCGGCGAAAGAAAATTCAGGGTGTTCAATGATTTTGACATACAACCTGTTTTTACAAAAAAGGAAAATGGGACCCAGCCCGGGCAGGTGATCACCCTGCAATACATGGAAAACAAAAAAGTCTATTTTATCAAGGTGGTGAATGGCAATGTGGTTGCGGTTTATTAGGCTTAACGCTTAACGCCTAACGCTTAAAGCTTAAAGTCCTTAATTCATAACTCATAACTCATAACCCCGTCTTCCGTGGTCCTCTTTGGTAACTCCGTTTATCAGCGTTAATTTTAAGGATATGAAAAAGTGGTTCGTGATTTTGGGATGTGTTTGTCTGTCTTTCAGTTCAGCCATTTTAATGAATACCGGCAGCGACCCGGTTCCGATTCCGCCAAGTAAGCAAAGAACCGGCAATGCAGAAACGGGGTTTAAATATTTAACCACAGGCGATTACCTGCGAAGCGGCATTCCCCTTTCGTATTTTAAAATGGTCTTTGGGAAAAGCTCCCTGAATTATTTGAACCGGGACGGGGATAACCGGGATATTTCCTACGACTACACGGTTGTCAAAGCCCCGAACGGGGAGCCCGTTGTTGCCCCGAATTGCATGCAGTGTCACGCACAGGTATTTGACGGGAAACTGATTATGGGGCTTGGAAACAGCACGATCGATTTTACTCACGGGGAAAAACTGGATCCCAAAAATGCGGCTGCTGCGGAAAAAATTCTGCAAAACCTCGATCCGAAGAAATATGAAGCGGCCGAACCTTTCCTGCGCGTCGTAAAAGGTATCGGGGGTCAGTTGCATACGAAAGTGCGGGGGGTGAATGCGGCAGACCGGCTGGCGGCGCTGCTGGCCAGTCACCGTGATCCCAAAACTTTTCGATGGAACGACCAGGCCATGCTCGATGTGCCCGCCGAAGTGATACCTACGGATGTGCCGGCCTGGTGGATGCTGAAGAAGAAAAACGCGATGTTTTATAATGGTTTTGGCCGCGGCGATTTTGGACGCTTTCTCATGGCCTCCAATTTACTCACAGTGAATGATACCGCTGAATCGAGGGAAGTGGACGCGCATTTTAATGATGTGCTCGCCTATATTAATACGATCAAGCCGCCGGCCTATCCGTACCCGGTTAATAAATCACTGGTTAAACAGGGCGGGATCCTCTTCGTAAGGATCTGTTCAAAATGTCATGGCAATTATGGTAATGAAGGGAAATATCCCAACCTCCTGATCCCGGAATCTGAAATTCAGACCGATTCATTTTTATATAAAAGCAATTACCAGAGCTACCAGTTTGTAGAATGGTTCAACAATTCCTGGTTTGCCCAGGGAGATCATGCGGCCAGGCTGGAGCCTTTTAACGGTTATATCGCACCACCCCTGGATGGTGTATGGATTACGGCACCCTATCTGCACAACGGATCCGTTCCGGACCTGGAGACCCTGCTGAACAGCAAAGAAAGACCTGCTTACTGGTCACGCGATTTTGACAATCCCGAATACGATTACAATAAACTGGGCTGGAAATACACCGCGCAGGCCGGCCCCGGGGGAACGACGGTTTATAATACGGGTCTGCCCGGTTATGGTAATTACGGACATACTTATGGCGATAAACTCAGCAGCAGGGAAAGAAAAGCCATCATCGAGTACCTGAAAACGTTATAGTCGCATATCGTTTATTGCGGATTGTGAATCGTAATCCGATAAACGATACACAACTACTCTTCAGGGACCATAATCTGAACGCATGCATTTATATGAAAGCCAGGGTTATCAGGTGGTCCTTTCCTGGTTTAAATCCAAAGGACTGCATCCTTTTGCCTTCCAGGAAGAAACCTGGATGCATATCCTGCAGTCGCATTCCGGTCTCGTGAATGCTCCCACAGGTTGCGGAAAAACATTTTCTGTTTTTCTCGGCGCCCTGATCGGTTTCATCAACGAGTTTCCGGATGATTATAAAACCCGATCCCGCAATCACCTGCGCCTGCTCTGGATAACCCCCCTGCGCGCCCTGGCCAAAGATATCGGCCGTGCCATGCAGGAGGTAATCGGGGAACTCGGCATGCAGTGGCAGGTGGGCGTCCGTAACGGGGATACGGAAATGAGTGAAAGGCAGAAACAAAAACGTCAGATGCCGGAAGTGCTCATCATTACTCCCGAGAGTTTGCATTTGCTCCTGGCACAAAAAAATTATCCGGACCATTTTAAACACCTGCGGATCCTGGCCGTGGATGAATGGCATGAACTGCTGGGATCCAAACGCGGCGTTCAGGTGGAATTGGCCATCTCCCGGATCGCGCATATACCGGATACTGACGCCCCCTGGCATTTTTCTTTATGGGGTATTTCAGCAACCATCGGAAACCTCGCAGAGGCGCAGGAAGTTTTGGTTTCTCCCATTCTGAATAAATTAAATCACCCACCGGTTATTGTAAAAGCACAGCTGGATAAGCGCATCGAAATTGAATCCGTTATTCCGGATGAAATTGAAAAATATCCCTGGGCGGGCCATCTTGGTATCAAACTCGTTCATAAAGTCATTCCCATTATAGAGAAAAGCAGGACCACCCTGATCTTCATCAACACCCGCGGCATGAGCGAACGATGGTACCAGGAAATCCTGAACGCAGCGCCTGATCTGGCCGGGGCGGTTGCACTGCACCATGGATCCATTGATATGGAGCTCAGGCTATGGGTGGAAGAAGCTTTGCACAACGGTAAACTTAAAGCCGTGGTTTGCACAGCGAGCCTGGATCTCGGCGTGGATTTCCGCCCGGTAGAGACGGTGATCCAGGTAGGCTCTCCCAAAGGGGTGGCCCGTTTTTTACAACGCGCCGGAAGAAGCGGGCATGGGCCCGGTGAACTGAGTAAAATTTATTTCCTGCCCACCCATTCCCTTGAACTGGTGGAAGCGGCAGCATTAAAATCTGCCATAAAAGAACAGGTGATCGAGAGCCGTGAGCCAATGCTGTTATGTTTTGATGTGCTGATTCAATACCTGGGTACCCTGGCCATCGGGGAGGGTTTTTATCCGGATATGATTTTTGAAGAGATTTCTTCCACTTATTGCTTTCGCGAAATAAAAAGGGAAGAGTGGCATCAGGTCCTGCATTTCATTACGGAGGGTGGGGAGGCACTGCGTCAGTACGACGAATTCCGGAAGGTGGAAATCATCAACGGTTTGTATAAGATCAACGGCCGGCGTATCGCCATGCGGCACCGCCTGCATATCGGCACCATCGTGAGTGATGCCATGATGAAAGTGAAATTCCTGGGCGGGGGTTATGTGGGTGTGATCGAGGAATATTTTATTTCGCGCCTGAACCCGGGAGATGTATTTACACTGGCCGGGAAAAACCTGGAGTTTATTATGATCCGGGATATGACGGCCATGGTAAAAAAATCAACAGCCAAAAAAGCCATTGTGCCCAGCTGGACCGGCGGGCGTATGCCCCTGTCGGCCAACCTGGGCCACATGCTCCGGAAAAAATTCAATGAAGTGCACGGTTTGCTGGGAATCAGAACTTCAGGCAGTGCCATGCCGGATATTGAATTGCTTGTGCTGAAACCTTTGTTTGAACTGCAGGAGTCCCTGTCCCATATTCCCAAAGAAAATGAATTGCTGATTGAGCAGATCGAAACCGGCGACGGATTCCATTTATTTGTGTATCCCTTTGAAGGCAGGCTGGTGCATGAAGCGATGGCCGCCCTGCTTGCATTCCGCATCAGCCGGATCGTGCCCATCAGTTTTTCTTTTGCCATGAATGATTATGGATTTGAATTGCTGAGTGACCAGCCCATCCCGGTGGACGACAGCAATGTGTATGAACTTTTTTCAGATGAAGGGCTTACAGCCGACATCCGGCGGAGTGTAAACAGTGCGGAAATGGCCCGCCGTAAATTCAGGGATGTGGCGGTTATCGGTGGGCTGATTTTCCAGGGCTATCCGGGAACATATAAAAAGACCCGGCATTTGCAATCCTCGGCCGGCCTGTTGTTTAATGTATTCAGTGAATACGATCCGGATAATCTCTTACTCAGGCAGGCATACCAGGAAGTGATGGAGCAGCAGATGGAGGAAGCCCGGTTGCGTAATATGCTGGAAAGAATTGCTAAAAGTAAAATCATTCTCCGGTTCCCGGAAAAACTGACGCCTTTTTGTTTCCCCATTAAAGTGGACAGCATGCGGGAAGACCTTTCTTCGGAAAAACTGGAGGACCGTGTTAAAAAAATGCAACAGCAATTGTCGCGCGAACTGGAAAAAAAGCGGGTCAGATAAAATATCTTTGTTCTGCATGCATACGCCTGTTCCACATAAAATTCAAAATCAGCAGTTCTGGCTTACAACCGGCCGGACGATGTTCTGGGAGGAAGAAAAGGCTTTGATCATTTCAGATTTACACCTGGGGAAAACAGGGCATTTCCGAAAATCGGGTATAGCGGTTCCTGCATCTGTTTATACAGAAGATCTGCAAAGACTGGTAACCCAGATACAGTATTTTCAGCCCCGGGAGCTCATCATCGTGGGCGACATGTTTCACAGTCATGCAAATAAAGAACTGGAATTGTTTTTAAAATGGAGGTCGGATCTTCAGGATGTGAATATCCGGCTGATCCGGGGGAATCATGATATTCTGGAAGATGACTGGTATGTGGCTGCCGGTATACAACTCAGCCTGCAAACCTTGTCCAGGCAGGGTTTTCATTTTATACACGATATGACGGATCTGCTGAACAGAAAAGAGGGCTTTGTTGAAAACAGCAGCGGGGACGTTTCTTATTTTTTCTCAGGGCATATTCATCCCGGTATCCGCATACAGGGTGCGGGTAAACAATCCCTTTGTTTTCCCTGCTTTTATTTCGGAAAAAAATATGCGGTTCTGCCTGCTTTCAGCCGTTTTACCGGGGTCGCCCTGATTTACCCCGAAGCGGAAGAACAGGTCTTTGCCATTGTGAATCAGGAACTGATCCGGCTGCAATGAATTTTATGGCAACTCATCCCGATTAAATTCCCGTCATCCGTTTTTCACGACAAAATTAATTCATCTTCCTTTTCAGTGTCGTGACCTGATCCTGCAGGTTGCTGACGAGGCTGGCCAGCTGGTTCACATCCCAGCGCTGCTCGGTATTGGCCTTGCTCACCACCATTTCTGCTTTCCAGATTTCCAGGATGTCCTCCGCATTCACGGTATATGGCTGAAAAACGGTATTGTCGCTGATGAGGGTGAGTTTATTTTTCAGTTTATTATTCTTCATCACTCTTTTGTACACAATCCCTTCATTACGGGATACAACGATGTAGGTCAGATTGCTTTTTACATTTTCCAGGTTATCTATTTTTTCGGCAACGATCACGGATCCGCTGGGAGTAGGCAGCATGGAATCGCCCACAATTTCAAAAGCCCGGTAATTGCCCGGCGCCAGCATGGGCAGCGTGAAAGTATTCAGTTCATCCAGGAATTCCGGATCACCGTATCCTGCCAGGTAACCGGCCGCCGCTTTGACCGGAACCAGCTGGATCTGGTTTGGTGAACCTGCCATTTTCAGTGCACGGCGTTTAGCGAGGTAATTACTGCCTTTTACATCCTGCATTTTTTTCCGGAGCAGTTCGTCGAGCGACAAACGGAACATATCGCTTACCAGTTCCAGCACTTCCAGGCGCGGTTCCGCCCTTTCCTCTTCATAGGCACCGAGCAGGGATCTTTTTATTTTGAGCTTATTGGCAAATTCTTCCTGGGTCCAGCCCCTGAATTTCCGCAGGTATTTGAGGTTTTGTGCTGCAATGGACATCGCTAATCATTTTAGCGAAAATAACTAAAATATTTAACAATAAAGCTAAATTATGATGATTTATCGAAATTTGTTTCTTTTCAACACACACATACTGAGCCTCCCACACTTCCACACTTGATTTCGTACCTTTGCAAACTGTCAATTTGGCCCCGGAATGGAGATAGCACTCTTTTTGACAATATATTCAATTCATACTCAATCCCTGTTCATATGATCGGTTTTATTTCGAAGTTATTTGGAGGTAATAAATCGGAAAAGGATATCAAAGGCATCATGCCCCGGGTTGAACAGATCAACCAGTTTTCTGCCGCTTATCTGACCCTTTCCAACGATGCCCTCAGGGCAAAAACAGGCGAATTCAAAGAAAGAATTACAGATCATCTCCGGGAAATGGATGAGTCCATTGCCGCTCTGGGGAAAAAAGCCGAAGAGCTTCCTTTCAGTGATATTTCCGGTAAAGATGCCCTCTACATGGAAATGGATGAATTAAAGAAAAAACGCGACAATTTAATAGAAGAAGTGCTGGACGCGATTCTGCCGGAAGCTTTTGCCGTTGTCAAGGAAACTGCCCGCCGTTTCAAGGAGAACACCCAGTTGGTTACCAAGGCCAACGACCGCGACCGTGAACTCAGCGTGGTGAAAGACTATGTGCGTATAGAAGGAGACCAGGCGATATACAGCAACAGCTGGACGGCCGCCGGTGGCCCCATTACCTGGAATATGGTGCATTATGATGTACAGCTCATCGGCGGCGCCGTTTTGCATAGTGGTAAAATTGCGGAAATGGCTACCGGAGAAGGAAAGACCCTGGTGTCCACCCTGCCCGCCTATCTGAATGCGCTGGCCGGGGAAGGCGTTCACCTGGTTACGGTAAACGATTACCTCGCCCGCCGAGACTCCGAATGGAACGGCCCGCTCTTCGAATGGCTGGGTATTTCCGTGGACTGTATCGATAAACACGAACCCAACAGCGAAGCCCGCCGCAAAGCCTACCTGGCTGATATCACTTATGGTACCAATAACGAATTCGGCTTCGACTATCTCCGCGATAATATGGTTCATTCACCCGATGAAATGGTGCAGCGCAAACACCATTTTGCGATGGTGGATGAAGTGGACAGTGTTTTGATCGATGATGCACGGACCCCCCTGATCATTTCCGGTCCGGTAGCCAAGGGCGACGACCAGCAATACCACCTGCTGAAAAGTCGTGTGGAGCGGCTGGTGGAAGCTCAGAAAAAAGTGACGAACCAGTTCCTGAATGAAGCCCGTAAAAAATTCGCGGAAAACAACGACGACCCCAAAGACGGTGGGCTGGCCCTGATGCGCGCCCACCGCGGCCTTCCGAAAACCGGCGCCCTGATTAAATTCCTGAGCGAGCCGGGCATCCGCGTGAAGTTGCAGAAATCCGAAAATTATTACCTGGCCGACCAGCAGAAGGAAATGCCCAAGGTGGACAGTGAACTGTATTTCAGCATTGATGAAAAAAATAATTCCGTCGACCTCACCGATAAAGGCATTCAAACCATCACCCGTGAAGGGGAGGATCCCGAATTTTTTGTGCTGCCCGACATCGGTATCAAACTCGCCGATATAGAAAAAAGCGATCTGAGTGCGGAAGAAAAATTCCAGCAGAAAGAGGCCCTGCTGAATGAATATGCCATTAAAGCAGACCGGATTCATACCGTGCAGCAATTACTCAAAGCCTATACCTTATTTGATAAGGACGTGGAATACGTAGTGCTGGACGGACAGGTAAAAATCGTGGATGAACAAACAGGCCGTATCCTGGAAGGCCGCCGTTACAGCGATGGTTTGCACCAGGCCATTGAAGCCAAGGAAAATGTAAAGATTGAGGCCGCCACACAAACCTATGCTACCGTTACCCTGCAGAATTATTTCCGCATGTATCACAAGCTGGCGGGTATGACGGGTACTGCAGAAACAGAAGCAGCCGAATTATGGGATATCTATAAACTGGATGTGGTAACCATTCCCACCAATGTACCCGCGATCCGTAAAGACTCACAGGACCTCGTTTATAAAACCAAAACGGGAAAAATATAAGGCCGTCATCGACGATATCGAAAGACTCCGGGCAGAAGGTCGTCCTTCTCTGGTCGGCACCACTTCGGTGGAAGTGAGTGAGCTGCTTAGTAAGATGCTTTCGGTAAAAAAAATACCGCACAATGTACTCAATGCAAAACAACACGCGCGGGAAGCGCAGGTTGTTGCTGAAGCCGGTTTAACAGGTGCGGTCACCATCGCCACCAATATGGCCGGCCGTGGTACGGATATCAAACTCGGTCCGGGTGTGAAAGAAGCCGGAGGGCTTGCGATCGTTGGCACGGAACGGCATGAGAGCCGGCGCGTGGACCGGCAGTTCCGGGGCCGTGCCGGACGACAGGGGGATCCGGGAACCACCCAGTTTTATTCTTCACTCGAAGATGATCTCATGCGTATGTTCGGCAGCGAACGCATCGCCTCCCTGATGGATAAGATGGGATATAAAGAAGGTGAAGTGATCCAGCATAGCATGGTTACAAAAAGTATTGAAAGGGCACAAAAGAAAGTGGAGGAAAATAATTTCGGTATCCGCAAAAGACTGCTTGAATATGATGATGTAATGAATAAGCAGCGGAACGTAGTGTATAAAAAAAGAAATCATGCGCTGTTTGGTGAACGCCTGGCGCTCGACCTGGATAATGCCTTTTATTCCGTGGCGGAAAGCATCCTGAACAGCTATCGGAATACGGAAGATTTTGAAGGGTTTAAAGTAGCCGTTATATTGAATTTCGGAGTGGATACCGCCATTACGGAAGAAGAATTTCTGAAAGATCCCTCAGAGCAACTCGTCGAAAAATTATATTCCGAGGGAACGCTTCACTACGAAAGAAAAATGGCCGAGGTACAGAAAGACGCTGTACCCGTTTTCAAAAATATCCTGCTGAACCAGGGCCGTCATATTGAAAACGTGGTGGTTCCTTTCACTGACGGAAAGAAAATTATCAACGTACTGGCTAACCTGCAGAAAACACTGGATACCCAGGGCCGCGAGCTGATGAATGCGGTGGAAAGGCAGATTACACTTTCCATCATCGATGAAGCATGGAAAGAACATCTGCGGGCCATGGATGACCTCAAACAAAGTGTGCAGACCGCCTACCTGGAACAAAAAGATCCGCTGGTCATTTATAAAATGGAAGCATTTGAATTGTTCCGGACTATGGATGGAAATATGAATAAGGAAATCGTCAGCTTCCTTTGTCATTGTGCTATACCGGTGGAACAGCAGGCTCCCATCCGGGAAGGGCATGAGCAGAAAACGGATATGAGCCGGATGAAAGTGAGGAAGGATGAGATGGTCGCAGCCGGGGCCGGTCCCGGCCTGGTTACCGATGAAGGCAGGGATTATTATGAACCTTCAGAACCGGTGAAGCAGGAACCTGTAAAAGTGGGGCCGAAAGTGGGAAGAAATGATCCCTGTCCCTGCGGCAGCGGGAAAAAATATAAGCAGTGCCATGGGAAGGATGCCGCGTAACGTAAGGCTTAAAGCCTAAGGCTTTTATTGATTGATCGTATATGGTCAATTGTATATCCTGTATCGGTTGTTTTTATAACACTTTCGGAAAACGATATACAATACACGATAAAAGAAAAAAGCATCCGCCGACCGACAGATGCTTTTCAAAAATGTAGTAATTCCCTAAGCCTGATGCTAATCGCATTATGCTTTCACTGACAGCCAGCTTGTTGACATTACGTGTCAGCTTGCTCTTCAGGTTGGCCGCTTTATTCTTATGTATTACACCCTTTTTGGCCAGGCGGTCAATGAGGGAGGCAATTTCGGGCATTTTTTCACCTGCAGCTTTCGGTTCTTTAATGGCTTTCAGGTCACGGATCGCATTCCGGGTTGTTTTGCCATAATAACGGTTGCTATCCCGGCGTTTGGATGCCTTTCTTACGTCTTTTTTCGTTGCCCGATGGTTGGCCATGCATTCAGAATTTTGGACGGCAAAGGTAGGAAAATCAGGGAAATATTGAAAAATATTCCGGAAGTTTCTTTTGCCGATATTTGCAGGGCGATTTAATGTCAAATAATGATAGACTTACAATACATCACCAACAGCTCTCCCTCGTTCATAGAAGGTTTATACCAGGATTTTGTAAAAGACCCGCAAAGTGTTGACCCTGAATTCAAAAAATTTTTTGAGGGCTTCGATTTTGCCATTTCCCAGGGCAGAAATGGCAATGGTCAGCCGGCTCGTTTCCAAAGAAACCGGTTTTCAAGACCAGCGACGGGGTGGACTGGAAAAAGGAACTGGGTGCCTACCGCCTCATCCTGGGTTACCGGAATAAGGGGCACCTGATTGCCCAGACCAATCCCATCCGGCCCCGGAAGGACCGCGGCGCCAACCTGGACCTGGGCTTTTTCGGTTTTACGGAAGAAGACCTGGACAAGTCCTTTTTTGCGGGAAACCTGATCGGCCTGGGTACCACCAGCCTGCGGAATATCCTCAGCCATCTGCAGAAATGTTATGCCAATCACGTGGGCATAGAATTCAAGTATATCAGTGACCAGAAAAAAGTGGACTGGCTGACCGCGGAAATGGAAAAAAAATTTATTGAACCCCTTCCGCTTCAGAAAAAACAGCGGATCCTGGAAAAGCTGAATGAAGGGGTTATGTTCGAGAAATTCCTGCATACCAAATATATCGGACAGAAGAGGTTCTCCCTCGAAGGCGGTGAAACGACCATCCCGGCTCTGGATGCCATCATCAATATGGCGGCAGAATATGACGTGCATGAAGTGGTCATGGGTATGGCGCACCGGGGTCAGTTTGAATATACTCGCCAATATCCTGGGAAAAACCTACGAACAGATCTTCAGTGAATTTGAAGGAACGGCCAAACTCGACCAGACGATGGGCAGCGGGAGACGTAAAATATCATCTGGGATTATGGGAGTGAACTGACGACGCCTTCGGATAAAAAAGTGCATGTAAAACTCATGCCCAACCCTTCACACCTCGAAGCGGTTGATCCGGTAGTGGTGGGTTTTCCCGCGCCAAGGCGGACGTTATGTATGGAAGTGATTTCGATAAAATTCTGCCCATCCTCATTCATGGCGACGCATCGGTTGCGGGCCAGGGGATCGTGTATGAAGTTTTACAGATGTGTGACCTGGATGGATATTACACAGGGGGTACGATTCATTTTGTTATCAATAACCAGATAGGCTTTACCACAGATTTTGATGAGGCAAGAAGTTCGGATTACTGTACTTCCCTTGCAGCGGCCATGCATGCACCGGTACTTCATGTAAACGGGGATGATCCCGAAGCCACCGTGAAATGTGCAGAGATCGCTATCCGCTACCGCCAGGAATTCAACTCGGATATTTTTGTGGATATGGTCTGTTACCGCCGGCATGGACATAACGAAGGCGACGATCCGAAGTTCACACAGCCAAAACTCTATGCCCTCATTGACAAACATCCCAATCCCCGCGAGGTATATACCCAGTTTCTTATGGAAAACGGGGAAAGTGACGCCCGGGAACTGGCAAAGGAAATGGAGAAAAAATTCTGGAACGACCTGCAGGAACGGCTGGATGAAGTAAAACAAAAGCCGCTTCCCTATACCTACCAGCAGCCGGAAATGTGGTGGAGAAGCCTGCGGCGGGCCGCCCCGGCAGATTTTGATCAGTCGCCCGTAACGGCCATTTCAGAGGCAGGTCTGCGGAATATTTTCAGTGCCATGATGGCCCTGCCCGAAACATTTACCCCGCTCAAAAAAATAGAAAAACTGCTCCAGGATAAACAGAAATTATTTCAGGAGGAAGAAAAACTCGACTGGTCGTCCGGTGAGCTGCTGGCTTATGGCAGTATATTACTGGATGGCAAAGACGTGCGCATGAGCGGACAGGATGTGCGACGCGGAACATTTCTCGCACCGCCATGCCGTGCTGCGGGATGAAAAGACCGACGAGTCCTATAACCGGCTGAGCCGGATTCCCGGAAGCGAAAGGTGCATTCCGGATTTATAATTCCCTGCTCAGCGAATATGGTGTGTTGGGATTTGAATACGGATATGCGCTGGCCAATCCCAATACCCTGGTTTTGTGGGAAGCCCAGTTCGGGGATTTTTCAAATGGCGCCCAAACCATCATTGACCAGTTCATCGTTGCCGGTGAACAAAAATGGCAGCGCATGGACGGACTGGTTTTGCTGCTACCCCATGGGTATGAGGGCCAGGGTCCTGAACACAGCAGCGCCCGGATGGAGAGATTTTTACAAATGTGTGCGGAACTGAATCTGGTTGTGACCAATATTACGACTTCAGCCAATTATTTTCATGCCATGCGGCGTCAGCTCGCCTGGCCTTTCCGGAAACCCCTGGTCAATTTTTCTCCCAAAGGCAATCTGCGCCATCCGGGCAGTTATTCAAAGATATCCGAGTTCACCGGTGGCGGATTCCAGGAAGTGATCGACGACCGTTTGCCGGCGAACCCGCCCAGGTAAAAAAAGTTTTGTTCTGTTCCGGAAAAATCTATTTTGATCTGGCGGAACGGCAGGTTAAAGGATAACCGCAAAGATATCGCCGTCATCCGCGCTCGAGCAACTCTATCCGCTTCCTGCAAATCAGCTGGATGCTTATATAAAAAATACAATAATGCTACCTGGTTCTGGATCCAGGAAGAGCCCCTGAATATGGGTGCCGCTTCTTTCCTCAGATGAACCTGAAAAGTATAAACTATGGGTTTATATCAGCCGTCAGCCGGGCGCTTCTCCGGCTACCGGTTATGCCAAAGTACATGCGCAGGAACAGGCCGAAATCATTGAAACCGCATTCAGTATTTGATCTACTAAAATTCACCGGTGTACATTCTAAATAAATTATCTTCGTGCTCGTAAATTTTATAGCAGATGATCGATATTAAAGTGCCGGCCGTCGGCGAATCCATCAGCGAAGTAACCCTGGTGAAATGGCTTAAACAGGATGGCGACTATGTGGACCGCGATGAAGTGATCGCCGAACTCGAAAGTGAAAAAGCAACTTTTGAAGTGAATGCTGAAAAAGCCGGTTCACTCAAAACCCTCGGCAAGGAAGGAGATACGCTGAAAATCGGGGACGTGCTGGCCAGCATTGATGAGTCTGCTGTAAAACCGGCTGCTAAAACCCCCGCTGGCAACGGGACACCGGCCCCCGTAAAACAGGACGCCGTGAAAGCACCAGAGAAAAAAACCGCGGTTGTTGAATTTGTAAAGGAAACCCCGGCCGGTTCTTCCGATGTGAAAGCCACACCGGTTGCTGCAGCCATCATCTCAGATAAGAAAATGGATACAGGAACCATCGTCCCTTCCGGGGCGAATGGCAAGATTGTAAAACATGATGTACTCGAAGCACTGAGCAACCCGGGCCGTCTGCCGGGTAAGCCTTTGTTTGGCCGCGAACTCCGAAAGGAAAAAATGAGCAACCTGCGCAAGACGGTTTCCCGCCGCCTGGTGGAAGCAAAAAATACCACGGCCATGCTCACCACGTTCAATGAAGTGGATATGAGCCAGGTGATGGCCCTGCGCACAAAGTATAAGGACAAATTCAAGGAGAAACACGGGGTGAACCTGGGCTTCATGAGCTTTTTCACCAAGGCCTGCTGTTATGCCCTGCAGGAATGGCCGGCCGTGAATGCCTATATCGACGGCGAAGAAATTATCTACCACGATTATTGCGATATTTCCATTGCCGTATCTGCACCCAAGGGACTGGTGGTGCCCGTGATCCGCAATGCAGAAAGCCTGAGTATGGCGGAGATAGAGAAGAAAGTGGTTGAACTCGCCGGCAAGGCCAGGGATAATAAATTGAGTATGGAAGAAATGCAGGGCGGCACATTCACCATTACCAACGGTGGCGTATTTGGTTCGCTCATGTCCACCCCGATCATTAATATACCCCAGTCCGCAATCCTCGGCATGCATAAAATAGAAGAAAGGGCGGTGGTCGTAAATGGACAGATCGTGGTCCGCCCCATGATGTACCTGGCGGTCAGTTATGACCACCGGATCATCGACGGCCGTGAATCGGTGAGCTTCCTGGTCCGTGTAAAAGAATTGCTCGAAAATCCTGATCAGCTGTTGTTTGGAAAAGATCCCGTAAAAGCATTGCTTGAATTATAATTCACTTCATTTTTGTTGTCGTATTTGTCCCTGCTCAGGCGGTCCGTTTTATGACCTGAAAATTCCATCATTCATAACTCATAACTCATAACTCAATACATGGATTTGCTGCAATGAGATTCGATAACCTGCTCCGTTATGCCGTCCGGATTCTGGCAGCCTATACCGGGGAAATCCCTTTACAGGCATGGCTCAAAAATTTTTTCCGGGATAATCCGCAAATGGGGTCGCGGGACAGGAAGCAGGTGAGCGAAATGGTTTATTGTTATTTCCGCCTGGGTCATGCACTTAAAAATATTCCGGCCGAAGAACGAATACTTACCGGCCTTTTTCTTTCCAATCAAAAGCCCGATCAGATACTCGAATACCTGCAACCGGAATGGCATGCACAGATTGAAAAACCCGTGGAAGAGAAATTGGCAATTGTGAGCGCTGTATATCCCCGGATTTGACGTCCTCGAAATTTTCCCCTGGAAAAATTTACTGGGTGCAGGCATGGACCACCGGGCATTTTGTTTGTCTTTCCTGGAAAAACCCCGGTTATTTGTCCGCGTTCGGCCGGGACATGAAAAAACCCTGACGGCCAAACTGGTAAATCTTCAGATAGATTTCCGGGATGCAGATCCCGGTTTCACACTTCCTTTTAAAACCTATTCCTTTGCCGGCGGCACCAAACTGGACGAGGCATTTGTATTGAACCGGGAAGCGGTGGTGCAGGACCTGAGTTCACAGCGCACGGCCCTGTTGCTGAAACATAACGGGAAAAAAGAATTCGAAGCCTGGGACTGCTGCGCCGGCAGCGGTGGGAAATCCATCTTGCTGGCAGACCTGTACCCGGGCCTGTCACCTAACGGTGTCGGATATACGCGAATCCATTTTAAAGAATCTGGCCACCCGTTTCGAAGAAGCGGGTATCAAACCGACCCATTTGTTTCAGGCCGACCTGACGGATCAGAATGATTTGCCCCGCCAGTCATTCAATTTTATGGTGGCCGACCTTCCCTGTACAGGCAGTGGCACCTGGAGCCGGACCCCCGAAGCGCTCTTTTTTTTTAATCCGGATACTATTTCCGGTTACCGCCAGCGTCAGGAAAAAATCCTTACGAATATTACGGAGCACCTGAAACCGGGCGGGTTCCTGGTTTATATCACCTGTTCTGTTTTTGCTGATGAGAATGAGCGGGTTTCAGCCCGGCTTTTGGAATCTGGTTCAATGAAACTGGAACAGGAGGAATTGATCACCGGTTATGGCCACGCGGCCGATACCATGTATGCCGCCCGGTTTACAAAGGTCCGGTGACCGGTCATCCTAAAACTTTTTTACACTACTTTTTTCCCTGTATTGTTGAATCAGGGTTAATGTATGGGTTAGGGCCTCTTTACTGTGCCAGTCCAGATGGCCGGGTATAATATAGTCCGGATTTCTGAATTTCTGCTGAATATTTTTAATTGTGGCGGCCCATGCTTTTACGTTCGCATCTGAAAGATTTCCCAGATCTGAAGCTTCCATGCTTTTCACCAGGCATCCGCCATAAAGGATTTTTTCTTTGTCAAACCAAATCACAATATTGTCCGGAGAATGCCCTTGTCCGCCATAATAAGTCTGGAACATATGTTGGCCCATAGTAAAAAGCGTGTCTTTGTATATTAAAAACTCAGCCCTTTTTTCATCTCTCAGTTTACTTATTTTGTCCGTTTGTTCTGTAGTATAGGTTTTAATGCCCTTTCGACGATAAAATTCGAGACCGGCTGTTCTGTCTTCATGAAAATGCGTTGAAATGCAAAGGATAACGTCTTTGTTATGTTTGATTTTTATACTATCCAATAAAGGCTGAAACTGGGTACTGTCCCAGGGCGTGTCAAACAGGACAACTCCTTTTGTAGTGACCAGGTACATGCTGTTTGCAGGGACCGGGTTGCCTTTATATGATCCATAAGTCGTATAAATGTAAAAGTCACCTGCTAAATGAGATATAATCAGACTACGTTTTGGTGGCTGGCCTGAAGCGACGGACAATGAAAGCACAAAAATGGTCAGGATGGCAAATTCCCTCATAATTCTACCGGATTGAATCCGCTTTTAAATAAAAAGGTAGTAAATCCCGGGAAATCAGCCGGGGATCTTGTTTCAATTTTGTGTTTTTTAATCTAAATCCCTATCCGGGCTGACCCGTGGATTAATCCGATCTTATTCGCCTCGGGCAAATGAATCACAATTCAGAAAGTATACATATTTTTATTCTCTATTCCCAGACTTTGAAATATAGATTTTCCCATCTCTGCATGCTGGCAGCAATTCTTTCCATTGCTGATCCGGGTTTTTGCCAGGACGTAAACAAACTAACATTAAATGATTATTATCCCGTCTCCATTTACAAAACTACCCAAACAAAAATTGAAAGGGCAAAATATCCGGTAATAGATTTTCATTCTCACGATTATCCAAAAACCGGCGCCGACGTTGCAGCATGGGTAAAAATAATGGATGAGACGGGTATCGCGAAAACTATCATCCTGTCATATGCTACCGGTTCAAAATTTGATTCCATTGTGGATAAATACTTGAGATATAGGGACAGATTCGATATATGGTGTGGTTTTGATTATACAGGGTATGATAAGCCGGGATGGCAGCAACATGCTATTGCCGAACTAAACCGGTGTTACAGGAAAGGAGCCAAAGGGGTTGGTGAATTGGGTGACAAAGGATTGGGTGAATTGTATTCCCTGCCGGTGCCGGGTTATGGTTTGCATATTGACGACCCGCGTATGAAGCCATTGCTGGAAAGATGCGCGGAGTTGCATATGCCTATCAGCATACATGTTGCCGAGGATGCGTGGATGTATCTGGCTGCCGATTCTACGAATGATGGATTGATGAATGCAGCAACATGGAAAGTTGATGTATCCAGGAAAGGGATTTTAAATCATGACCAGTTGATTGCAACATTGGAGCATGCTGTAAAGGAAAATCCAAAAACGATTTTTATCGCCTGTCATCTGGCCAATTGTTGTTCAGATCTTAACGTGCTGGCAAAATTATTTGATACCTATCCGAACCTGTGGGCCGATATTGCGGCACGCTATGGTGAGATGGCTCCAGTCCCTCGTTATACGAAAGCATTTATGGAAAAATATGCCGATCGGCTTGTGTATGGTACGGATATGGGTATTTCTCCCAACATGTATCGCAGCACCTTTCGTATTCTTGAAACCGAAGATGAACATTTCTACGAACGGGCGCTCTTTAATTATCACTGGCCGTTATATGGCCTTGCACTATCTGATGATTTACTGAAAAAATTATATTACGGTAACGCTAATAAAATTTTAATGCATTGATCTGGGAATCCCAAAACCCGGTCAACTCACGCCCAGCAATTCCACTTCAAAAATCAATGTGCTGTTTGGGCCGATGTGAGCGCCGGTCTGCCTTTCACCATAAGCCAGCTGAGGCGGTATAAAGAAACGCCATTTGCTGCCGACTGCCATCAGTTGCAGGCCCTCTGTCCAGCCTTTAATAACCATGTTCAGCGGGAATGTGGCTGGCTGGCCGCGCTTTACAGAACTGTCGAACACGGTGCCATCAATCAATGTGCCATGGTAATGACAGGTAACCTTATTGTCTGCCAGCGGTTTTATACCATGGCCTTCGGTAATCACTTCGTACTGCAGACCGCTTGGAAGTGTGATAATACCGGACTTCTGCTTGTTAGCTTCTAAAAAGTCATTCCCGGCTTTTAAGTTGGATGAGGCCTTTTCATTCTTCATTTGAAATAATTTATCTGCGATACCCATACTTCTGTTTTTGTCTGAATTCTGGCGAATTTACCAATATTCAGCTGACTCGAAATTATTTAAATTAAACATCACCCTGATTTTCAGTAAAATGTTACCCCAAAAGTCCGTAAAGCGGCTACAGAAGTCTGCTATAAAAAATCACGCGTATTGGTATTTTTAATTAAAATAAACAAACGCGTTCAAATCTTAAATTTCCATTTCAATTTTCTGCTTGATTGTCCTATGCAGCCTTTAAGTTGTTTTTGCATTAATTACATCCATATTAGATTCGTATATTTAATGTCGGCTCGTATTAAAAAACTAACCTGAATACCCCGGTAGATTTTAAATGACAAATATTTTTGACCTGCATATAGAAGATGAGATTCTTCCGTTATTTGATTTCACTTATAATTTATATTCAGGACAGGCAGTACGTGACATTTTAACTGATCCGCCAGGCTCGAAGTCTGCAATTATCTTCAGACAGCATGTGCTAAAAGGTTTTATCGGCAACCGGGAAATATTAAAGGAATATTCTTATTCCCGGTTTAATTTGTCAGACGTATATAATTTCTTTGAAACATTTTCTGCAGGATCTTTTTTAGGCTTACACCTGAGAAGAAAGCTTATGTTTTCCGAGAAGGAGAGACATCAGAAAAGAGGAAAACTGATCATGCTTATCCTGCTTTTTAATAAGGTGCATTCCTCCTATTTAAGTAAAATTAATACAAACCTTTTCCCTGGTGAATATGCAGCTGAACTGGGTCTGATAAATGGGTTTTTTGTTGATTTTAACCCGGAGTATTATGAATCAATTTTTCGTAAAAAGAAATTCAGGGTTCGTCATATTGTTGAACTGATGAAAATCATCACGGAAAAAGTAACCAACGGTCAGGCGGCATCTTTCTGGAAACGCTGGTATTTATTTGAAGCTTATCTTTCTATAAGCGACGGTATCGTCAGGCATGGTTTTATCTTTCCATCATTTGAAGACACGAATTTTGCAATGGAAGGAATTTATCATCCGCTTGTAAAAAATCCTGTCAGAAACGATCTTATTGCCAGCAGGAATGTTATTCTATTAACCGGGCCTAATATGTCCGGTAAATCTACCTTACTTAAAGCGGTCAGCCTGTGCGTTTACCTCGGCCATATTGGTCTTGCTGTACCGGCTTCAAAAGCTATTATGCCGTTTTTTAATACTATTTCTGTAGCTATTAATCTTACTGACAGTATTGTAAGTGGTTACAGCCATTTCATGTCGGAAATCATCACGTTAAAAAATGTTCTTGCGGAGGCCTTGGAAAGCAAAAAATGTTTCGCAGTTTTTGATGAATTATTCAGGGGAACTAACCTGGAAGACGCACTGGAAATCAGTACGGCCACTATAAGGGGGCTTGTCAAATTCCCCGGCTCCCTGTTTATTATTTCTACTCACCTGCACCAGATGAAGGACATGGAGGAAATCAAAAAGGGTCTGGTTGCCACATATTTTATTGAATGCAAATTAAATGATAAAACTCCTGCGTTTACATACAAATTAAAAGACGGCTGGTCAGACTTAAAACTGGGCCGGATACTATTTGCAAAGGAAGGGTTGAATAAAATGCTTGAATAAAATGCTCTTTTAATATTGATGCCTTCCCTGGTTTAGCCGCGCAGCGAGCTCATCTTTCTTTATCGTTACTTGTTTCCCGACCTGCTTCCCGTTTCGGAACGTGTTCGCTGTAATCTGCGTGGCGCCAACTGGGAAATTGAGGGGTTCACCGGAATATTTCGGGTAATAAGGATCCGGATTGGTGCCATCAAACGTATAATATATATCCAGCCCTTTTATTTCTGTAGATAATTTCACGGAAAATGACCTGCTGTCCTTGATCCTGACCGGCGTATACATCACGTTATATGCACTAAGTGCATATTTTGTCCCTTCAGCATCCAGCCTCGGAAATTGCGCTTCCATCTTTTGTACAAAGTGATCCCAGTTGCGGTCAGCTTTCGGACTCCAGTACACTTCTGCCAATGCAAGCCCCCTTGGCCAGGTCATGTATTCAACATGACGGTAATTGGACACCCGTTCTGTCCAGAGGTTGCCTTGTCCGCCAAGAATATATTTTTCATCCACACTGTCCGGTACCGGATCATAATTGTATGAATCGGAGAGCCGGCACATTCCATAGGTAGGGCGGCTCCACGCTGGTTTCTCCCTGATAGAGATCAAGATAACAATAATCCCAGGGCGTCATCACCACATGGTGATTCATTTTAGCTGCTTCTATACCTCCTTTCATGCCCCTCCAGCTCATAACAGTGGCCTCAGGTGCCAGTCCGCCTTCCAGTATTTCGTCCCAGCCTATCAGCTTTTTACCTTTGCTTTTTAATATGCCTTCCATTCTTTTCACAAAATAACTTTGCAGTTCATCTACATTTTTCAGGTGTTCGTCGGTCATGCGTTTCTGGCATTTCGGGCAATCGGCCCAAAATCCTTTATAAGCCTCGTCACCTCCTATATGAATGTATTCACAGGGGAAAAGGGCTGCCAGCTCTGTAAATATTTTATCCAGCATCATGAAAACAGAATCGTTTCCAATACATAAAGCATTATCATCCCGGACCGGACTCCGGAAACCGGCATTTACGCTATAGGGCAATTGCGTGCAGGAAAGATTTTGGAAGGATGCAATGAGGGCAAGGCTGTGCGCGGGCACATCAATTTCCGGAAGGATGGTGATATTCAGTTCTTTTGCAAAACTGATCATCTCGCGCATGTCTTCCTGGGTGTAAAATCCGCCATCCGAAGCCTGCTCATAGGCCAGTGCGGGCAAAAACTCTCCCCAGAAACCCGTGCGTTTTACGCGCCAGGCTCCGACATGGGTCAGTTGTGGCAATGATTTGATCTCGATCCTCCAGCCCTGGTCATCACTCAAATGCAGATGCAGCACATTGTATTTATACCGGGCCATCTGATCCATATATTTCTTCACTTCTTCCTTTGTAAAAAAATGCCGGCTTACATCAAGCATGAGTCCCCGCCACCCAAACCGTGGATAGTCAGTAATGGACACACAGGGAGCGGTCCACGCGATATTGGTGACCAGTCTATTGCTTTCGATTTCAGGAGGAAGCAGTTGCAAAAAGCTTTGCACGCCATAAAAAATACCTGCAGGCTGGTTGGCTGTAATGGTTACTTTTTTGGGCGTCACCGATAACCGGTATCCTTCATTTCCGAGTTCCGGATCTGCGGTTTTATTCAGGCTGATGCGGAAAACAGCTGAACCGGAATTGGTCATTGTTCACATGATAACCCGTGGGGAACGTAAGCCGTTCAGTTAATTCAGCTATCGCTGTTTTAAGACCCGGATTTTCATCGGCGTTGATACTGATAGTAGCCGGCAGAATAAAATGTCCCTGGTTTTCAGTCAGTTTAACTGGCTGTGGTATAATGGAAATATTGTCCTGTGCGAAAACGGCAAACAGGCTGAACAGACCGGCAGATAAAAATATAATTTGTTTCATGTGGAAGCTCTGTTTTGTACTAAGCCGGCGTCAAGTTACCGATATTGACTAAATCTTTAAAAAAAGAACCCGGGCTGGCCGGGTGTGCAGGAGTCGGCAGATCGCCGCTCTTTTTAAGGTTACTGACCTGAATGTCTTTGGATTCTATCAGTTTAAGAATCCGGATTTGCGGGTTAATTATAATTTCCCCGTCCACTTTTGCCCATAAGGTCTGCAATGCAGCAAATGTGTTTTCTGCCTTCTTCAGATTGTCAAACTCCAAATCGATAACAACCTGGTTCGGGTTACCGGCTCTTTGTTTACTTAAAGCGTTCAGGTATTTTTAACCTTGATTGTTCTCTTCAGTCCGGCTTTAAAAAATCGCCGTCAACAATCAGTAATTTTACTTTATTTTTTGTCCTGGAGCGATGTGAACTCAGTTCATCTGAGACTACGTAGGTCATCCCTTTTTTCAGAATAATTATTTCACCATTTTCCTGTTCATTCATAAGTTCTCCTTCGAGGCAGTGGACGATATGTCCTTTTTTACACCAGTGGTCCGCCAGGTAATGATCGGAATATTCAACGATCCTGATTCTTAAACCGGGAAACCGGATGGTCTGCCAAAAGGCCGTTCCGCCTGCCCCCTGATGCTCTGTTTTGGGAATGGTATTCCAATCAATAGTTAAATAGGGAATATGACTCATTTGATGAATTGTATAATTTATAAAGTGAATAGTCGGTTTAGTCCACGGAAGTTTATGCTGGCGGCATTTAAAACAGGGGTTTTGAATTTCCTGTAATTTAATAAAATCCGGAATAAATAATTTTGAACGCCGGATATCCGGGCAGAAGGATTTATTTTCCGGTTTTGGTTTTAAATTTAATTATGGGAACCAAAACACTCATTCAAAAAAACCCTGTTACCGTTTATTTTATACTGACTTTCCTGATTTCCTGGACAGGGGCATTTTTATTGGTTGCCGGTAAACTGATTCACCATGAACCGGTATCAAAACTGGATGGCATCCTGATGTTTCCGGTCATGTTGCTGGGACCTTCATGCTCTGGCATTTTACTTATGTATGTTACCGGTGGAAAGAAAGGTTTAAAAGATTTTTGTGTCAGGATTAGTCCCAAAAGGGCTCCGGGGAAATGGTATCCGGCGCTCCTGATTCCGCCTTCAGCGATTTTATTGGTTCTGGTCCTGCTTTCATTGACCCTCTCCAAAGAATACGCACCGAATTTTTTCCTAATCGGTTTCCTTTTTGGCATTCCGGCAGGTATTTTGGAGGAGACCGGCTGGATGGGTTTTGCCTTTCCGAATATGAGCAAAAGGCGTTCAGCCCTTTCCAACAGCATTTTGCTTGGATTGATCTGGGGATTGTGGCACCTGCCTGTGATTAATTTCCTGGGTACGGCAAGCCCGCATGGAACCTGGTGGTTTCCCTACTTTCTTTCTTTTGTATTGGTCATGACCGCTATGCGGGTGATCATTGCCTGGGTTTATTGCAACACGAAAAGTGTATTCCTGTCCCAGCTTATGCATATCAGTTCAACCGGATTCCTGGTCGTACTCAGCCCTGCCCCGATGACCGTTCAACATGAACCCGTTTGGTATGTTGCCTATTCCATCGCATTATGGGCCTGCGTTTTATTCATTACCGCAAAATGGAGTAAAAACCTGGTTGGAAAAAAAGAAGTCAGAGAATCATCGTTCTCTGATTTATGATTCAGGTGGACCGGTATAAAGGGGGACAGTACTGAAGTATTACTCCAGCCAAGAACCTAAAACTTATAACTCAGACCCAGTCCGTTGGGTCCCGCGCCCAGCTCAAGGCTCTTAAGTTTCTTATTGAGGCGAACGGAATTTTTGTGATGCAGACTTATCACGATTCCGTCCATGAGTAAGAGAAAGCCGCCCTGTACGGCAATGCTGGTGCCATATCCCATCAGTTGATCCCGGGATTTTTGGTTCGTGGAATTCATTCCTTTTTCCCGCAGGAAGAAGCCCGTGGCGATATAGGCCAGGTCAAGTCCGAAATTAAAAGCGTATAATTTTTCGATGGAACGTTGTGCGGCTTCATTTTCTGCGAGTCCGTATTTCCGGGCCATGGCTTTGCGTGCCCCGATATATCCCATTACGGCAAGTCCCCCGTTGACCAGGTTCCAATATGCGTTCATTTGCCAGGCGTATTTTGCCTCGCCCTGCGTTTGGCCGGCAATAATAAAACCTGAAATAATATTGGCCGCCGCCCAGCTGCCCAGGGTGATCATCGCTTTTTGAGTGATGCGGTTCCGGCTGACGGCGATACTGTCATTAAAATCCTGCTGTGCGGATGTGCTCAGGTAGAGCAACAGGTAAATAAACAGTAAGGATATCTTTTTCATCCGTGTTCAGGGATCAATAATCTGTTTTAGCCCGGTTCCAGCCGCTTTAATTTGTACTGATGAATTTAAGTAAAATGTATGAAATCCACCTCTGACCAGCAGGCATAGGAGATTCATCTAAAATCCTGGAAAAGGGGTTCGCGCCGGCACGGTCGGCATAACCGGCGGCTGCCGCCCGGCGCTGATTGGATTTTGCTGAAAGAAAGGCGGAGGCATACGGGAGGCTGAACCGGGTATTATTTTTTTTGCCGGAAACGGATCAGCAATTTATATTCCTGTGCAACAGGCGCTGAAATTTGAACAGTCGCATAATGGATAGCGACGCCAGATGATTAATTATGGGAAATCATATTAAATGTCAGGCCATACCCGATGGTTGCCCCGGCTGGATATTGTACGTTGGGAGACTGGTAAACGGAATACAGAAATCTTTTATAAATGAGTCCGATATTTTTTCCGTAAATCTCCGCACTGTATAAAGTTTGTACATAGGATCCGTCACCTAAACCTGTAACACTATTGACTTCACTTACAGTAACGGTCTCAGGAATCGTTCCGGCCAGCACATCGAACGGCAAACCGGTACTGGCATAAGTGTAGTTCCATCCGTCCATATAAGGCACCTGGGAAATGTCTGATTTTGTATCAATATAAGCGTTACCAAGCCAGGAGATCCCGTCCTGTACCGGTGTTACCATTTTTATATAACGCAGGTTATTTTCCACGACTTCCACCGAACCCGTGAGCGGCGTTACCATAAAGGCAATGGAAGGCGTCCAGGGACTGATTCCGTTTGTATCGCTCAGGTAACGGGTCACGCGAAAGCTGGGCCTTCCCAGGTTGTCGGTGATACTGTCTTCCACCACTTCTTTGGCGAGGTAGCTGATCACGGTATCCTGCGATCCCACATTGATGAATTTTAAGGAGTCCATCCGGTAAATAATGTAATTGCCAATATGCATGGGATAATAATCGGCCGGTGTATCGGTTACCAGCGGGTTGCTTTTATTGCAACTGATAATACAGGTGATCGGAAGGGAGAGGGCTAAAAGACTGAAGGTTCTGAATCGCATCGGGTAATTCATAACTAATGATAACGCAATCTACTATGAATTATTGCCATATCTTTGGCTTTTTCCCAGTGAAAAATCCTTTACCAGCCTTATTTTACTACGTCAGCCTCCCCTTTATTTACCTGCTTGCCATTTTGCCCTTTCCCCGTATTGTATCTTTTCTCTGATTTCGTTTATGTTATTCTCTTTCACGTGATAGGTTACCGTCGGAAAGTGGTGCATCAGAACCTGGCAAATTCCTTTCCGGAAAAGAATCAACAGGAGATCCGGGAAATAGAAAAACGGTTCTACCGTTATTTCTGTGATCTTTTCCTGGAGACTTTTAAAACACTCACCATTTCAAAGGAGAACATGGTGAAACATTGTGAATTTGTACCGGAAACGCTTTCCATTTTCAATCGGCTGGCGGAGGAGAAACAGAGTTTCATGGTCGTCATGGGCCATTTCGGGAACTGGGAATGGGGAGGAAATACGTTCAGCATCTGCTGTAAGCACCAGTTATACGTGATTTATCATCCCCTATCGAACAGGTATTTCAATGGGTTGATATACCGGATGCGCACCCGGTTTGGCACCCGCCTGATCGCTATGAAAGATACCATGCGGGATATGCTGAATAACAGGAACGAACTGACGGCTACGGCTTTTATCGCTGATCAGACGCCCCTGCCGGACCGGGCGTACTGGATGGAATTCCTGAACCAGGAAACACCCGTTTTTCTTGGAATTGAAAAAATTGCGTTAAAGATCCGGTATCCCCTTGTTTATATTAGTATACGGAGGGTTAAAAGGGGCTACTACAAAGTGTTTGCAGAGAAAATTGAGTTACCTTCGCTCCTTGAAAAAACAGGGACAATTACAGAAATACATACCCGGCGGCTGGAAGCCGATATCCGGAGTCAGCCCGAAATCTGGTTATGGACACACCGGAGATGGAAACACCAAAGACCTAAAATTTAAATGAAGCACATGCTTTCCGGTAAAGAACTGATTCTCGCAACAAAACCCTACGCAAAGGAAATAAGGAGTAAGAGCTGGTATTATATGATTTCCACCCTGCTGTTCCTGGCGCTTTCCCTTACATCTGTTGTGTTGATTCCATTTTTCCCGGCCAGGTTATTCTTCAGCATATTGTCCGGCTTGTTAATGGTCCGTATGTTCATCATTTATCACGATCACCAGCACCACTCCATCCTTGCGCATTCAAAACCGGCGAAATGGATAATGACGGCTTTTGGATATTTTATCCTTTCACCAACAAGTATATGGAAGAGATCACACGATCATCACCATAATCATAATTCAAAATTGTTCAGCGCCAGCATCGGCTCCTATCCGATTGCCACCCGTAAAAAATTTGAAGAAATGACCAGGCGCCAGAAGTTTGAATACCTCGCCATCCGGCACCCGGTCACCATCGCACTGGGATATTTTACCATGTTTATTTTCGGAATGTGTATTGCCTCCTTTGTGAGCAATCCCCGTAAGCATTATGATTCCCTGATTGCATTGATTCTGCACATTACGGTTTCTGTATTGCTTTTTATTTTCCTCGGCTTTCAGGTTTGGTTTTTTTTATTTTTCCTGCCGTTTATTATCGCATTTGCCATGGGGGCCTACCTGTTTTATGCCCAGCATAATTTCCCGGGTGTCAGCTTTTCGGAAAATACCGAATGGGCTTACGAAAAAGCGGCTCTGGAATCGTCCAGTTATATGGAAATGAATCCGGTTATGGCCTGGCTTACCGGGAATATCGGTTACCATCATATACATCACCTGAATTCAAAAATTCCTTTTTACCGCCTGCCGGAAGTGATGGCTGATTTTAAGGAACTGCAGCAATGCAAGCGCACATCCCTGCATGTAAAAGAAGTAGCGGCCTGTCTCCGGTTGAAGATCTGGGACCAGGAAAAACACCAGATGGTGGGATTACGCGAAATCCGCTGAACCCATACCGGCCAGGAATTCAGCATACCATTTCCCCGAGGCTTTCACAATTCTTTCCTGGGTTTCAAAATTTACATGCACCAGTCCGAATTTCGGATGATATCCTTCTGCCCATTCAAAATTATCCAGCAAGGTCCATACAAAATATCCGTTTACCCGCGCGCCAGCCTGCCTGGCCAGGAGAACCTGTGTGATATGCTCTTTTAAATAGTTCATTCTTTTCGGATCAGACACTGCTCCCTGGATTAAATGATCCTCGAAGGCGGCGCCATTTTCTGTCACAATCATTTCCTTCAGGTTTTTATATTGACTCCAGCGCATGAGGGCGTGATAGATCGCGGGCGGATATACTTCCCAGTCCATCTGGGTGTGTTCCACCTTCCTTTTGCTGGCCCTGATGAGCTTTGCCCGGATGAAAGGCACGAAGGGGGCATGCCGTACGAGTTCTCTTGTATAATTCTGTAGTCCGGCAAAATCCGGGTTGAAGGCCAGTTTCGCGGTGTCCCCGTCTTTATAAAATTTTTCAATGCGTTGTAATATTTTCAGATCCTGCACCGGGTAACCCATGCCCAGCAGGGGTTCTATGAAGAGCCGGTTCAGGAGCGCATCCGTTTTTTTTACGGCAGCCCGGTCTTTTTCATTTTCACGGTGTGGTTCTATATGGGAGTAGGAAAAAGTGGATCCGACCATGGCCCGGCCAAACAGACTTTTCACGATCCTGCCACCCGCTGCCTGGCATAGGGCTGCGTGATGTGCGGCGGCCAGGAAAGCATTCAGCCCTTTTTTACCGGGTGCATGAACGCCTAAAAAGTATCCGGCTCCGGTAAATACCACGGGTTCATTCAATATCATCCAGCGGTTTACCCGGTCACCGAATTGTTGAACACAAAATGCAACATAATCACCAAACCAGTTGAGAATTTCCCTGTTGGTCCATCCGCCTTTCTGTTCGAGTGCCAGCGGAAGGTCCCAATGGTATAATGTGACCCAGGGTTGGATACCCTGCGCGAGGCAGCCGTCTATCAGCCGGTTATAATAATCCACACCAGCCTCATTTACTGTACCCGTACCCTGTGGAAAGATCCGGCTCCAGGAAATCGAAAACCGGTAGTTGGGAATATGCAGCTGTTTCATCAGTTGAATATCCCCGGGGAAGCGGTTATAAAAATCGCAGGCAATATTTCCGTGATGGCCGCCCCGGATTTTTTTCTTATTCCGGGAGAAAACATCCCATATGGAATCACCCTTTCCATCGGTATGGTGGGCACCTTCAATCTGGTAAGCCGACGTAGATACGCCCCAGTGGAAATCATCGCCGAATGCTACCCGGTTACATGGCATGTGGGTCGCCCGATTGTTTTAAGATGCGTTTCAGGCTCTTTTCTTTCAGTGCTTTCACTGAATGAATGCCATTGCCCAGGGTACGGGTTAACCGGGTTCCTGTTGAAATATTTTCCCTGATAACCCGGTCTATGATTTCTTCCGTGATATCAGGGAATGATACCGGAACCGACTGCGGTTGTTGCGTCCAGGACTTTATTTTACCCAGGTGTTTTTCTTTGAGGGATTTCAGAACGGGAACACCTAATGTGGCGATGGCAGCTGCATTACATTGCTGCTCATACTGGCCCTTCATCGGTATGACCAGGAGCTTTTTTTTCAGGAAGAGGGCCTCGGCGGGGGTCTCGAATCCGGCACCGCAAAGGATGCCGGTGCAACTGACCATGCTCTCTATAAATGCATCATTTTCTATCGGTCGGATAAAGCAGTTCCTTTCCCGGTAGGTTTTTTTACTGTGTTTGCTGAAGACCTGCCATTCAATATTTTTTATTTCAGACAATACCCGGATCATCCTTTTATCTGAATAGGCAGGCAGGTAAACAGTATAGTGTGGTTGAATTTCAACCGTGGAATTCCTGATTTCACTTCGGATGACCGGCGTAAAAATATCCTGGCTGTATCCGCCAAAATGAAAGCCGTAAGCTTTGGAAACCGGCGCATAATTATGCAGGATGGCATTCCCGAGCAGGTCTGTTTTTTCCGGGTTTTGGCGCGTTTTTGTGGATGACGGCAGCCTGATGACTCAGCCCCACGCAGTGTTTATGTTTTCTCCTGCAGGCCCAGGCGCTGACCGGTTCAAAATCGCTGATGACCAGATCATAGTTTTCGACGGGCAGGCTCCTGATCTCCTGATAAAGTCTTTTCAGGTTGCTTTTTCTATACGTGGCCATCACATCAACACCCCCTTTTTTACCGAAAACAAAACAAAGTCCCCTGAACCGGTATTTGACGGGAAATGGAAGTTCCACATCGGCCTGTGTTCCACTGATGAGCAGGTCGACTTCGGCTTTTTTCTGCAGCAGGGGAACGATCTCCCGGGCCCGGCTGAGGTGGCCATTGCCCGTGCCCTGTATGGCATATAATATTTTCATACGGGTTGATGATTCGATGACAGAATAAGGCCATACAAAATAACAAACCGAATGTGAATTCAGTATGAAGCCCGTGTTATGGAATTATGAATGAACGGTGCAGCGGAAAACGGGCATCGCCGGCATGCCGGTCATGGATCAGGTAACCCATACGATTTTAATTCACTAAATTGAATACCGGTTATAGAATGATGATCTCATTTTTCTGCAGATATAAATCCCTTTTGATTTTTTCAGGGCTGTTTTTAAGCAGCCTGGGGCTGTTTTCCCAAAGATTGATTGAAATAAAATATGAGGCGGATGCTAAAGGCGGTTATGTTTTCTCCTGTTTTAATTACAGCTGGTGCAATTATATCCTGGATCTGGGTTTTACCAGTTTCCAAAATGTAAAATCCGATCAGCCACTGCCTTTTCACGGGGAAGTCAAACCGGGGTATAACAGGCTTTTTATGTTAACCACTCTCGATGCAGCGGCCCCGGTCCGGTTCAGCTACAACAGCAAATACCAGAAGGGTTGTATGCACCCGGTGGTGAACCGCGGTTTCACGTACCTGCTGCCCATATCACCCGGGAAACAGGCACAGTTTTATGAAATGTCGCCGGACAAACTACCGGATACTGCTTTTCGGCCGCCTGCAAAAAGCTCTGCCGGATAAAAACGCGGATAGCGCATCCTGGTATGTGGTCCGGCTGAAAATGAAGCCGGGGATACCATTTACGCAGCCCGAAAGGGAATTGTAAACGAATTGCAGGATCAAAACGGGGCCAATGATGCCGGACAGACCAGCGTTGGTACGGAAAATTTTATTGAAATCGCGCAGGCTGATTGTTCCTTTGCACGCTATGGGATCCTGAAAAAAAACAGCGCCCTGGTAAAACCGGGCCAGACCGTAAAGGCCGGTCAGCCAATCGGCCTCGTAGGCGGTGATTCTTATGGACGCGGCTCAGATCTTCGTTTCAGCGTTTATTATTACCAGGAAGAGAATACTGCCGCAGAAACCGGCAGCCGCCATTATATCATTACGCAGATCTGGACAAAAAATAATGGCAGGGGCAGGCTCAGGCAGGGGGTTTTTTACATCAGCGAATTTCCAAAAGCTGTACTGAACCAGGAAACGCTGGTGCCGGCGCCGAAAAAGCAGGGAAAAGTAAAAAACCTGTGCATTGAAAATCTTCTGAAAAAATCATTTTTGATTTTTATTTTTCGATATACTCCAGCAGGGGTTTGGTTCCAAAAACCGGGTCCCCGTTATAGAGTGCCTGGTAGTCGGCTACCGTACTGGCGTAGAGTGTCCATACACCAAGAGGAAGATAACAATAAGCCAGGTTCCGGTCGGCATACCAGGTGATCAGCAGACTACACAGGGCCATCAAAAAATCCAAATTCGTCCACAAAGCAGCCAGGATCGGGCTCTTCCTGTTGAAATATACATAATCGAAACTGTAAAAAATGACCCAGATTAAAACCTGCATCGCAAGCAGGCTGTGCTTTGCGGATCTGCTCTCCATATTCAGTATTTTGAATAAGCCCCAGAGCAGGAAAAAATTAATAAGGGTCCAGGCCGGACCGAACAGCCATCCGGGAGGTGACCAGGCAGCCTGTTTTAAAATTCCGCTATAAAATACCTGCGATTTTTTGGGGGATGTTGTTGCAAACAGCCGGGAAACCCCTGAAACAGCTATTGCCAGCAGTGCCACCTGCCACCAGGAAACAGATATCGTTTTCCCGTGGGCCAGTTGAATGATTTGGTTCATGCATTTTTAGTATTAATTTATTAATTGCTACTAAAGTGCCATTAACCCGATCCATGTAAATTAACATATTTTACAGGTCTGCCCGGAAATAAAGACTATGAAACCCGGAATTTTATTCTCTTGCTGATTAAGGAAATAATAATTAATTTAATCATTATTTCAGACCGTTTCCGGCATTTAAATTTGATGCCCGGGGAAGTATTCGTAAATTCAACAAATTGCCTGCCATGTCTAATCCGAAAACTTTTACGAAGACTGAAATCAGTCCCCTGTCCAGCCTGGATGAATGGGAAGAAGATGTATTGAAAAGATATCCGGAACAGGAAGAGCCTGAAAAAGCAAAATCAGCATTCCGGAATTACGAAGCACCTGCCCGTGATACGGTCCGTGAATTTTACCGGTTGAACCATACTTACCAGACTTACGATTTTGTACTGGCCAAACGCAATGAATTCCTGCAGTTCGGTAAAAAAGAAATGCCCGTATGGGATGCATTTCAGTTCCTCAACCAGCTGGTGGATGATTCGGATCCGGACACAGACCTGGATCAGTTTCAACATCTGCTGCAGACAGCGGAAGCCATCCGTGCCGACGGGCATCCGGACTGGATGGTACTGGTGGGCCTCATGCATGATATGGGGAAAGTGCTTTGTTTATTCGGCGAACCCCAATGGGCCGTTGTAGGGGATACCTTTCCCGTGGGTTGTGCGCATTCGGAAAAAATTGTATATCCTGAATTTTTTGATTATAACCCGGACAGTCAACGATCCGGAGCTCAATTCCACGCTGGGCGTATATAAACCCGGTTGTGGCCTGCGAAATGTAAACATGTCCTGGGGCCATGATGAATATATATTCCAGATGATGAAAGATTCATTGCCGGAGCCGGACATTATATATGCTTCGTTATCATTCTTTTTATGCCTGGCACCGGGAGGGAGCTTATGATTACCTGCTGGACGATCATGACAGGGAGATGCTTAAATGGGTGAAGCTTTTCAATCCATACGATCTCTACTCAAAAAATCCGGTGCCGCCGGATTGGAACCGAATCAAACCATATTATGAAGATCTGGTAAATAAATATTTGCCTGCAACACTTAAATTCTAATTGGCTTACCGAACTGAAACCGGAGAATCATCGCCCGTGCATACATTACAGCGAGCGGACTACATCGTTTTTTTTGTATACTTCATAGTCGTCTCTGCTGTATGGCTATTATATATACCATAAGAAAAAATCTGCCGTCTCGGATTCAAAGGATTTTTTCCTCGCGGAAGGATCGCTCACCTGGTGGGCCATCGGTGCCTCTTTATTGCTTCCAATATTTCTGCAGAACATTTTATCGGCATGTCCGGTTCTGGTTATGCACTGGGACTGGCCATTTCAACCTACGAATGGATGGCCGCCGCCACCCTGATCCTCGTAGCTGTATTTATTCTTGCCGATTTACCTGAGAAATAAAATATTCACCATGCCGCAATTCCTGGCCAGGCGCTACAGCCAGGAGGTCAGCACCCTGATGGCTATTTTCTGGTTACTCGTTTACGTATTTGTGAATCTCACGTCCATTATCTATCTGGGGGCACTGGCCATCACTTCCATTTCAGATATTTCCTTTGGATGGAGTATCGCGGGACTGGCATTTTTCTCTATCATCGTAACCCTGGGTGGCATGAAAGTGATTGGTTATACAGATGTGATCCAGGTACTGGTCTTGCTCGTGGGCGGATTGGTCACCACTTACCTGGCGCTCACCCTGTTTCCGGACATTTTGGATATGGCAGCAATCTGCTGAAGGGGTTGTCCATTCTCCGGAAAGAAGCGCCAGAACATTTTCATATGATCTTTCATAAGGGAGATCCTTACTACCAGGACCTTCCCGGGCTGTCGGTCATCATCGGTGGTATGTGGGTGAATAACCTGGCTTACTGGGGCTGTAACCAGTATATAATCCAGCGTGCGCTGGGCGCCAACCTCAAGACTGCCCGGAACGGACTGCTCTTCGCTGCCTTTTTAAAATTGCTTGTACCCGTGATTGTGGTCCTGCCGGGCATTACCATGTTTGTACTGCATAAGAACGGCATGTTCCAGAAGGAAATGATGCCGGAGGGAGTCATCAGACCGGACCATGCCTATCCCACGCTGATGAATTTACTGCCGCCCGGACTGAAAGGCGTTGCCTTCGCTGCATTGACAGCAGCCGTTGTTGCTTCACTGGCCGGTAAGGCAAACAGCATTTCAACCATATTTTCTCTTGATATCTATAAAAAGTATTTTAAAAAAGATGCCTCTGAGAAACAATTGGTCGGAATCGGCAAATGGGTGGTGATCGTGGCGATGGGTATTGCAGCGCTGATTGCGCCGGCTTTGAAAAACCTGGATCAGGCATATCAGTTTATCCAGGAATATGTTGGGTTTATTTCACCGGGTGTGCTGGCGATATTTCCTGCTCGGATTTTTCTGGAAGAGTACAACAGCTGCTGCTGCATTAACCGGCAGCCTCCTGACGATCCCCGTATCCACAGTATTGAAATTTCTTCCGGTATGGACGAACGGGTCTTTTCCGGATTATCCTTTCCTGGACCGGATGACGATTACTTTTCTAATCATTGTTGCGATGATGATTGTGGTCAGTTTGCTGAGACCGGCCGCCGATCAGGCTTCACATACTATCGTTATTGATAAGAAGGACTTCAAGGTCTCGCCTGCGTTCATTTGTATGGGTCGGTAATTATTATGGGTATTCTTGCAGGACTGTATACGGTGTATTGGTGATTAAGAGTTATGAGTTATGAGTTATGAAGATATGATGATGATGGGTTATGGGTAATGGGTTATGGGTTATGGGTTATGGGTTATGAGTGATGATTCTGAACTGCCAAAGTAATTCATAATTCATAACTCATAATTCATAACTAATAGTACCTCCCGATATACGAATCCTCAACAATCGCTTTTTTCAGTTCCGCCGGATCAACACTGGCCTTCTTTTGAAAAACAATTTTTCCGCCGGGTTCCACCAGCAGGGTATAGGGCAGGGCGCCCTGCCATTTCGGATCAATGGCTTCAATAAGTTTATATTTACTGTCTCCGGAAAAAATATAATTTCTTAGAAGAAGCTTCCTGTTTCTGCAGAAACTGGAGTGCCTTGTTCTGTTTCGCCAGTTCATCGGCACTGATACTGATGAATTCAAAATCCCGTTTGCGGTACATACGGTTCATGGTGATGAATTCCGGAAATTCCGTTACACAGGGGCCGCACCAGGTGGCCCACACATTGATCAGCCGGAGTTTATCCGAATGATTTTGCACCAGCTCCCGGAGGCCCGCTCGCCGATGGAATCCAGGCTGACCGGTTCCTTGGCCCAGGCAGCTTTGGCCTTATCAATCCAGTTGCTTTTTTCAGCCCATTTGATGCTGCATCCGAAAACCTTGGTTGTCGGCTCCGAAACCGGTTTGCCAGCCAGTAATTCATCAATAGCTATGCGCGCATCTCTGCACTGTCGGGTGTTTTGGTTGGCTTTTCCATATCATCGATCCGGCCGCTGTATCGCAGAATCCTGTTTTTGTCAAATATAAAAACATGGGGTGTGGCGATGGGCCCATATGCAAGAGATACTTTTTCATTTTCTCCATCATAGAGATAAGGAAAATTGAATTTTTTTTCCTTTGCCCGCAGTTTCATTTCTTCGAACGAATCACCCATATCAGTATATCCCAGCTCATCCAGGTTGATGGAAGCGGGATCGTTGGGCATGATGGCAACCACCGCTACATTTTTGGGCGCATAATCTTTTGTTAGCTGGATAATCCGGTTCTCATAGGCCTGGGCTGTCGGACAATGATTACAGGTAAAAACAATGACCAGCACTTCTGCCTTACTGAAAGAATGCCAGGGTATAGGTCTTTCCGTCCGTGCCGGGAAGGGAAAACGGAGGGGCCGGAGAACCAATGGGTAAAGTAGGGTGGTCCCGGCATAAAGGCCGCTATCCATACCGGTAAATACTGCTTTTCCCTCCCAGGTTGCAGAAAAGAGGATAATAGCTGAAAACGAGAAGCAGGCAGAATTTCATTCTTCAAAATTTACAGATATATCAATATGGGTCTAACAGGTAAAAGGTAATGATTTTTAGAAAAATGATGTTGTGGTCCGGTGATATTTATAATAAATGAAGTAGGATTGAAGTAGTATATACCAGCAGAAGCGTTCGGGATTTTCACTATGATGTAGTGCAGATGTACCTTAAAAAATGAAAATTGTTTTAAAGATCTTACATTTATAAATCAAAAAAGATTGCTCAGCTAAAAATCATTTTATGACATCCAGGAGAGTATTTATTAAATCTGCCTCTGCTTTATCTGCTGCTGTATTTGTGAAAGGTCCGCTCAAGCTTTTAAAACACCTCCTGTGATCGGTCTGCAGTTATATACCGTACGTGATGCGATGGGGAAGGATCCCCTCGGAACTTTGGAAAAAGTGGCGCAGATCGGATACAATTCAGTTGAAAATGCTACTTATACCGGATCGGAAAAGTTTTATGGCATGGATGCCGCCACCTATAAAAAGGTATTGGCGGATAACGGCCTGAATGCCCAACAGCGGTCATTACCGGCTAGGTGAGGAAACGGAACAATGGTGCGGCAGTAACGGAACGCTTTTGCATGACTGGCAGAGGGCGGTGGATGATGCTTCTGCAGTGGGATTGAAATATATGGTCTGCGCTTATTTGTCGGAGCCAGGAAAGGGGCAATCTTGACCATTATAAGAAACTGGCCGACATATTTAATAAAGCAGCTGAGACCTGCAAGAAATCGGGAATCCAGTTCTGTTACCACAACCATGATTTTGAATTTGCAGCACCAGGATGGCAGTATTTCCGTACGATATCCTTATTGGAAAAACGCGACAAGGATCTGGTAAAAATGGAGGTCGATCTGTACTGGGTAAAAAAAGCCGGACAGGATCCGCTGGCTTATGTTCCAGAAACATCCCGGGCAGGTTTCCGCTCTGGCATGTAAAAGATATGTCCAAAGAAGCCGACCAGGTTTTGCGGAAGTCGGCAGTGGCATAATTGATTTCAAGACCATTTTCCAGCATAAGGCGCAGGCAGGTATGAAGTATTTCTTCGTGGAACAGGATAAATGCCCGGGTTCGCCATTTGACAGTATTGCCGAGAGTTATAAATACATTAAAGCAAACCTGGTTTAATCAGGGAGGGTGTTATGATTGATGAGTTGATAAGTTATGAGTTATGAGTGAGCCGTAGAGAGTATATTGTAGATCGATACATGATAGACCATATACGAAAATCGCCAGGCGTTAAGCGTTAAGTTGAGCGTTAAGCGTTAAGCGTTATAATGCGTTAACCTCAGAATGGTCGATGAAAAATTCAGCAGGAAATCAAACAGATTGATTTCTGTATTGATTTTTAATTTTTTTCTCAGCCGGTACCTGCCGATTTCCACTCCGCGTACTGAAATGCTTTCAAGCTGGGCGATTTCCTTGCTGGATAAATTCATCCTTAGATAGGCGCAAAGTTTGAGTTCGTGCGGACTGAGCGTGGGATAACGGGCTTTAATATTACTGAGGAAATCACTATGTACATGATCAAAATGCTGGGCGAATTGTTCCCAGTCCTTATCCATTTTATTTTCCTCGCTCAGGATACGCATGATTTTTTTAAATTCATCGGGTGCGGCATGACCGTTTGCATTTTTCTTTATCCGGCTCATTTCTTCCTTGATATTCCCAACAGTTCCCCTTTTGCACCAGGTGCATGGCAGTAGAAGCGAGTTCAGTATTTTTAAATGCAATATCTGCCTCCAGTTTTTCATTTCGAGTTTAACGATTTCTTTTTCTGATTTGTCCATTTCCAGCTCATGGAGATAGGTTAGCCGTTTTTGTTCTATTTCGTATTTCTGTTGTTGTTCCTGAAATAATTGTTTTTGCCAGCTGAAAATCAGATAGATAATACCGCCGATCATCAGCGCATAAGTCAGATAGGCCCAGGTTGGTCTGGTACCAGGGTGGTAGAACGAGAAGCGTAAGTTTTTACTGTGGACTCATTCCCCAGGTTATTTTTTGCTTTCACCTGGAACTCATATTTGCCCGGAGGCAGGTTGGTATATTCTTTTTCTGATTTTTTGGACCATTCAGACCAGTACGTGTCAAAGCCATTCAGCATATAACTGTACTGAACATTCGACTGCTGGGCATATACCGGTGCCGAGTATTCAAAATGCAGGGAATTCATATTGTTGCTGACCCGGGGAATGGCTGTATTTGGCTGTATCAGGGGCTGGTTGATCTGACCAAAATATCCGCCAAATAAAAGACTATCCGCGCATGGCCAAAAGCTTTTACAGAGCGGATCATGACATCCAGCCCGTACCGGTTCTTTTTTATAAGCCTCATAATTGATATGATAAAATCCCTTTTCGGACCCCACCAGGATATTGGAATTGTTATAAGGATACACATTCTCCCTGCCGCTGACCATTTTGCCATTCAGTTCAGGGAAATAGATTATTTTCGGGATCTTCCATGAAAAATCGATAACTCCGAGATTTTTATCTTCCACAAACCAGATATTACCCGAACCGTCTTCCTTCAGGTAACGGATATTCCGCGTTGCCAAAAAATCCTGCAAAGTAGGCAGATGACTCAAGCTGTCTGTTTTCGGATCGTATTCATAAATTCCTTTTTCAGTCGCCACCACGATCCGGTTTAAGACTTTAAATAACTGATTTTTTACCGATGAGGGCAGGCCCTGTTCTTCGTGTATAAGCGTACGGATGCCGGCCTTCCCGGGTGAAGATCAATTTTATATACACCCCGGTAAGGATGGCCCACCCAGATGGTATTGTTATTATCTATGGCTACAAACTGGGAATACTCATTAAAACCGGGAATATTTCCCTTTGAAACAAACTGGTTATTATTCCATTCCATTACATCCAGCCCGGACTCATTTCCCGCCAGCACAATTTTGGAAGGCAGTACATTATAAAAAGGAATGAAACTGTGATAACCCGAACCTCGAATTCAATGGTACCGGTTTGCCCGTCGCGTAAAGCATATCCCCCGTCGTGGTGTCCCAGTAATAATTCCCCATTGATATTGGCCAGGCACCAGGAAGAACCCTTTGTATAGGGCAGGGGAGTAAAATCACCTTCCACAAAACTAAGTCTGTTTTTCCGCCAAGTGGCACTTTATAAAACCCATTCGATGTACCCACATACAGGGCATCCTGGTAAATCAGGGAAGTGTATCCCTTACCTTCATTGAATTTTTCCGGATAAATATGTTTGATGGCGTTGTTATATGCTATGAAATCAATGCCGTCGTCTAGTCCGAGCCAGAGATTATTGTCCTTATCCAGGAACAAGCGTAAGGATGTTGTTGAGTTGCAATCCTTCCTTACGGGAGAGATTCTGAATCACTTCCCCTTGTTTATTGATCACATAGCAGCCGTTCAGGTTGGTGCCTACAGCAATCCAGTCGCGCGTCACGGGGATCGCCGTCAGTATGCGCTGATTCTGTAAGGGATTAAATCCGGTAAACCGGAAGGGAGTGAGTTTGTCTTTCGATAGAACAAAAAAACCCGAAGTGATCGTGGTCAGAAAACTGCTGTCGCTCCCAAAGGAGAACATCGATGAAACAATGAATCCCGGCGGAAGTGGAGTTTTATCCGGATAACTGATCCACAATCCGTTATTGAATTTCATGAGCCCGTTTTTCAGATCCTGGGCAATCAGGGTATGATTGCCCAGTCCGAGAAAGGCCCATTCCGAAGGTGCAGGGTATACGGTAATGGAATAGCCGTTGTATTGAAAAATACTTTTCCTTGGACCGGAAAAAAACATCATTTCCCATCGTAACGATATTCCAGATATCGGTAAATGAATAGTTCTTTTTGGATAACAGGGGTTTCAGGGAAGTGAAAACAAGTTTGCCGTTCTGGTCGGGCGAGAAATATCCGAAATCATCCTGTCCGCCGGCATAAATCCGGTTGTCTTTCCCCATGGCCAAAGACCGTACGATGGATTTATTCGGAAGGGAGTATAATTTCCAGGTAGACCCGTCAAAACTGAGCAGGCCTTCAAGATTCGCAAAATACATCACCCCGTTCTGGTCCTCAACGATACTCCTGTTTTCCGCTCCTGCCCCATAACTGCTGTTGTAGTAGTTAATGATATCCGGGATACCGATGGGATTCTGAGCCTTGGAGGCAGCAGCCAGACAAAAAAGGAAAAAAATAAGGATCCTTCTCATTTGCAATTCAATCGGAATCAAAAATAAGGGGAAACACTATCAAAAGTATCAATCCGGAACGTCCCGGCAGTCCCAGCCGTCATAATCCCGTTTAGAAATTTTACATGATGTAGTGATGATGTAGTCGCCCTGCGGGATTTTCGTTTATTTTTCAGGCTGAAGTAGTATTGAAGTATCCGGAAAACGTATCTTCCATCTATTCGGATTTAATTTCACCGGCCAACAATTTTTTCACCTATTTCAATCTATTTTTACATGAAGCAGATGTTTGCCATTTTCCGGATCCTGTTTTCTTTTAGTGCATTACGGCCAGCAAAATCAGTTGGGTATTTTCGAAGGGCATACAGATATCGGGACAAATGTTAAACCCGGGTCCGCCACCTTTATACCCGGAACGGGGCAGTATGTCATTTCCGGTGCCGGATACAATGTCTGGGCCGATCACGATGAATTTCAATTTGTATGGAAGAAGATGAAGGGAGATTTTATCATTATCTGCCAGGGCCGAATTCCTGGGAAACTGGGTAAATTATCACAGGAAAGTGGGCGTTATGGTCCGTAAATCCCTGGATGGCAATTCAGCCCACGTGAATACGGTGGAGCACGGGGATGGTCTGACTTCCCTCCAATTTCGCCGGACGGCCGGTGCTCAAACTGAAGAAATCAAAGCAAAAATCACGAAGGCCAATATCATCGAACTGGAACGCAGGGGAAACCTGTATATCATGCGCGCGGCAATTTATGGGGAGCCTTATACGGCCGACACCATTAACAATATCGACCTGGGAGATGAAGTATATGTTGGTTTATTTGTCGGGTTCGCATAACGCGGATGTCGTTGAAACAGGTGTATTCAGTAACGTGAGATCGTAGTACCTTTTAAAGGGGTGTCGGATCAGACAACCCCGATGACCCTGGGCAGCAACCTGGAATTACTGGAAGTCGCATCCGGGAAAAGGGATATCATTTATTCGGTTCCTTATTCAATCCAGGCGCCGAACTGGACGCGTGGATGGGAAAAGCCTGGTGTTTAACGATTACAAAGGTCTTATGTATCGCATGGACCTGGCTTCCAAAGCAGTATCCCCAATCAATACCGGTACGGTTACCAATAATAACAACGACCACGTGCTTTCATTTGACGGAAACATGCTGGGGCTGAGCAGTAACGTGAGATCCCTGGGCGGGTCCATTATTTATACGGTGCCGCTGGCCGGCGGAACGCCAAAACAAATCACACCCAAGGGACCTTCCTACTTCCATGGATGGTCGCCAGACGGAAATACGCTCCTGGTATTCTGCGGTGAAAGAAACGGGGAATTTGATGTCTATAAAATTCCGGCAGCAGGCGGCCAGGAAGTCCGCCTCACCGACAGCAAGGGACTGGATGATGGTCCGGAGTATACGCCGGACGGGAAATATATTTATTTTAATTCGGTGCGTTCCGGTTCCATGCAGATCTGGCGGATGAAACCTGACGGGAAAGAACCCGAACAGGTGACCAGCGATGAATTCAATAACTGGTTTGCACATATTTCGCCGGATGGGAAATGGATTGTTTTTATTTCTTTCCTCAAAGAAGAAGTGCAACCCGGCATACACCCCCCTTACAAGCATGTCTATCTTCGTCTGATGCCTGTCGGTGGCGGACCGGTAAAAGTAATCGCTTATTTTTATGGCGGGCAGGGTTCCATCAACACACCCTCCTGGTCGCCCGACAGCAAACGGGTCGCATTTGTCAGCAATTCGGATATGAGTGGAAAGTAAAGAGAACAAACGGGTTATTATTTTTTAAATGCTTCATATGAAATCCATCCGGACGATTTGTTCTGTTTTGTTTTTCCTGCCAGCCCTGGTTGCAGCGCAGACGAATCCGGTGAAACAGGTAAAACTGAGCCGGTTTTTTCTTCAATCCTCATCAGTAGTAAAATCAACGGGTCCGGAACTCTCCTCGCCGGGTTACGAAGGCCGGGACTACTGGTTCCCGGTACATGTTCCGTCTACGGTCCTGAGCGGGCTGGTGCAGAATAAGATTTACGCCGATCCATACAATGGGATGAATAATATGCTGATCCCGGACGCTTCCGATTCATTCAATCACCAGTACCACCTGGAACAATACAGTTTCCTGCCCAACGAACCGAATCCCTGGAAAAAACCCTACTGGTACCGGAGTTTTTTCACTGTTCCGGTTTCGGATGCAGGAAAGCGGTTTCAACTGATTTTCAAAGGCATCAATTACCGGGCGGAAGTCTGGCTGAATGGTTCACTGGTGGCCGATTCCGCCCGTATGGTGGGTATGTTTGCAGAATATAGTTTCAATGTCAGCCGGCAGATCCTTCCCGGAAAACAAAATGTGCTCGCGGTAAAAATATATCCCCTGGATGATCCCGGACTGCCTTCCCATCCGCAACTGAAAGCACTGGGAGATTTTTATGATAACGGGGGACCTAACGGGGATATCGGTAAGAATGTAACCATGCTCAGTTCCGTTGGCTGGGACTGGATTCCGGAAGTGCGCGACCGGAACATGGGGATCTGGCAACCGGTTTACCTGCGTACCACCGGATCCGTCATCATCACCAAACCACGTGTGATCACGACCCTACCGGATTTGCCGGATACCGGCCTGGCGCAGATCCGTCTTGACCTGACCCTGAATCATGCGACGGATGAAAAGCAGGAGGGTACGCTGTATATAAACATAACACCTGAAAATTTTAAGGGCGGCGGACTGGAAATAACAAAACATGTAAGCCCGGCGGGAGCAGGCGACCAGGAAATACACCTGGATGCCGGGGACTTCCCGGCTCTGCGGGTGCATCATCCCGTCCTCTGGTGGCCTAACGGGTATGGGCAGCCGAATTTATACCGGATCCATATCAGGTACAGCAGCAGGGGTAAGATTTCCGACGACACTTCTTTTGTATTCGGCATCCGTACGGTTTCTTCCAAAACTGTAATGGTGAACGGATGGGTGCGGCGGGATTTTTATGTGAATGGAAAAAGGGTCCATCTGGTGGGGGGCGCCTGGGTTCCCGACATGATGCTGAACCGCGATTCACTCCGGTACGATTACGAACTGCGTCTTTGCCGAAACGCAAACGTAAACCTCGTAAGGATCTGGGGCGGCGGGCTGGGAGAGACCGATGATTTTTATGCCGGGGCGGACCGGTACGGTTTGCTGGTATGGCAGGACTTCTGGATCACGGGAGATACAAATGGCGGATTCAAGGGATCGGCAGAATGGCCCCTGGAAACACATGTTTTCCTGGACAATGTGGAGAGCACCATTTACAGGATCCGGAACCATCCGAGCCTGCTGGTATGGACCGGAGGCAATGAGGGACATGCACGGGAAGAATTATATAATGGCATGCGGGATGCAGTAGCCAGGCTGGATGGCACGAGGCCTTTTATTCCCTGTTCTTCCGGATTTTCAAAAGCACCAGCTTCCTGGAAAGGTTCCTGGCCTGACGACCAGCCGGCCGGTGTATACAGCGGCGGGCCATATGCCTGGGTCGGTGAGCAGCAATATTTTTCACTGGTGGACAAGGGAAGGGACTGGGTTTTCAAAGATGAAACCGGCCTGCCTTCGCAACCACCTTTTAATTCACTGGTTAAAATCATTCCGGACCTCGTTCCCGACAGCAGCCTTCCGTATCCATTGAATGATACCTGGGGGTATCATGATGCCTGTTCCGGAAACGGTAAATATGATATTTATTACAAAACCATGGTCAGCCGTTTTGGCAAACCGGAAAACCTGAAAGATTTTTCTCTCAAAATGCAGCTCCTGAATGGTTCAGGATACCGCGCTATTTTTGAAGCGGCAGGTCATAAATTAAATGAAACCGGCGGCGTCATGCTGTGGAAGCTGAATGCCGCATTTCCAAGCGTGATCTGGCAGATCTACGACTGGTATCTGGAACCCAATGCAGGGTATTATTTTATGCAGAATGCCTGCGAACCCGTTCATGTGCAAATGAATGAGGATGATTCAGCCATTGTTGTGGTGAACAGAGGTTTCGTATCCAGAACCCGGTTGCAATACCAGGTGGAATTATTTTCCCTTGAAGGGAAATCCGTTTATAAAAAGTCGGACCTGCTGGATATCGGTGCCACCACGGTGAAGCAGGTATTGACACTGAATCATGAGCTTCAGGGCAGGTCCGGAATATATTTCCTGGTTTTAAACCTGAAGGATGATGCCGGACATGCCGTTTCCCATAATGTATACTGGCTGAGCAGGGACCATGATTTCAACTCGCTGAAGCGGATGCCCGCTGCCCGGGTGCAGGCCCGGCTGATTAAAACAGAAACCACGTCCCTGCACGACAATAAACGGACTTATGAATTCAGCAACCCGTCCGGGCAGCTGGCCTTTTTTATTAACCCGCAATTATGGAATGAAGGGGAAGAGATTATGCCCAGTTTCTGGTCTGCCAACTATTTTTCGCTGGCTCCCGGAGAAAAAATAATCGTAACAGTAAGTTGTCCCGTTGCTTTATCCGGAAAAAAACCCACGCTGAAAATGGACGGATGGAATGTAAAAGGCCTTTAATTAAATCTCTTCCCTGAAATTTTGAAGCATATAAATGGTTTTCCCCGGCATGATGTATTAATGAAGTATCATTTCAGGCTGATAATATGGATTTTGAGAAATTGATGTGGTATTGATGTAGTAAAAAATATTGGAAAAGATGGATAGCAGAATAGATTTGATAAAACGATTCTGCTTATGAAATTACACTTGCCATTTCACTGCTTGCTCTATTTTTCCTTTCTGCCCGGTCTCACAAAATAATTCTGTCGGGGTTTTTGACAATCAGCAGGATATCGGATATGTAAAACATGCCGGGTCATCCACCTACGATGCAGCAACCCAGAGCTATACAATCAGCGGTCGGGTGCAAACATCTGGTTTAACGAAGACCAGTTCCATTTCACTTATAAAAAATTTCCGGAGATTTTATCCTCACCGCTGATTTTGCTTTCGCCGGTGATACAGCAGGAGCCATAGGTCACCGTAAGATGGATGGATGGTCCGGGAATCGGTTGCGGCTGATGCAGTCAGCATGAACGCCTGTTCCCATATTGATGGGTTGTTGCTTTGCAATGGCGTGAAATGAAAGGCGCTTTTATGCAGGATCCCCAGGGTGAAATTTTTTCCGCCGAAAAGAGGTTTCAAACCATGCAGCTGGAACGCAAGGGTAAAACACTGATCATGCGAATGGCCAATCCGGGAGAGCCTCTCCAAATGGTGGGAAAACATGATCTGAACGATTTGCGGATACAGTGCTGGCCGGAATATATATATGCTCCCATGATTCCAATACACTGGTGACGGCCAGGATATGGAATGTGCGAATCGACAGTCCCGTTGAAAATCCATATTACCCAAATCCATTAATGGTGAAGCCTCCACCTAAAGAAGTGATGGGTAGCAGGCTTGAAATACTGGACGTGTACGGAGAACCGGAAAGTAATTTATGAATCGAATGGTCGGTTTGAAGCGCCCAACTTTATGCCCGACGGGAAAAAATTATTATTCAATGATCATGGTTCATTGTATACTATCCCGGTTGAAGGAGGGGTTCCTGAGAAATTAAATACGGGAGCCGCATCGAAAATTAATAATGATCATGGTATTTCATTTGACGGGAAAATGCTGGCCATCAGCAATTCCCGGGAAGGACTGCCCGGGGGCGGTTCCTCTGTTTATGTGCTTCCGCTTACAGGCGGTGAGCCAAACTGCTCACAGAACAAACGCCATCCTACTGGCATGGATGGAATCCGAACAATAAGGAAGTTTGTTATGTGGCCCAGAGAGGAACGAGATATTTATAACCTCTACAAGGTGGATACAAATGGCGGAAAGGAAATTCAACTCACATTCAATACCAAAGGACATGTGGACGGTCCTGAATATTCTCCTGATGGAAAATTTATATATTACAATGCGAATCCCACGGGTACGATGCAGATCTGGCGTATGAAGCCGGATGGTTCAGCGCAGGAACAAATCACCTTCGATCAATATCATAACTGGTTCCCGCATATCTCTCCCGACGGTAAATGGATTGTCTTTATTTCCTTTCCGACCAGATATCGATCCCAATTCGCACCCAACTTATCAGCGCGTAATGCTCCGCGTGATGCCTGCATCCGGTGGTGCGCCCAGGGTACTGGCTTATTTATTTGGCGGGCAGGGAACCTTGAATGCGCCGTCCTGGTCCCCGGACAGTAAACGCATAGCTTTTGTCAGTAATTCAGATAAACAATAGAAATAAATAATCGTTAACCCGGAGTACGATAAACCGGTAAATAAAAAAAATTCAGTCAAATACAACATGAAACTTATCAGAGTTATTGGTTTACGGTTAAGCAATGAGAACAGGCCCTTCCTCTTCGAGGGGAGGGCCTTCTTTTCATAAAATCTCAAAACCACCTGACCGGATCTGGAATTCCTTTTATTCATTTTTAAAACAATGATTGCTTATGCCAAAGAAAAAGACCGGGCTCTAAAAATGGGTTACATGTTGATGGGATTTTTCCTGCTCTCATGCACCGCATTTGCCCAAAGAACAGTTACTGGAAAAGTAATTAATAAAACCACTCAACTACCAGTTGCCAGTGCAACTGTGCTGGTAAGGGGAACGGTGATCGCTACCCAAACGGATACATCGGGGTATTTTAGCATTGAGGTTCCGAAAAATAATACTGACCTCGAAATTACATCGGTCGGTTTTGAGAATATGATTACCCCGGTGGCCGGGAAAACGAATATCGGTGACATTCAACTTGCGGTAACAGCCGGAAATCTGAATGAGGTAGTCGTGACCGGATACACTTCCCAGAAAAAGAAAGGATATCACCGGCGCAGTTTCCATTGTGAATGTGACCGACATGAAAGCCACACCATCTCAGGAAGCACAGAAGCTTTGTTACAGGGACAGGCTTCCGGTGTTACCGTCAATACGACCGGTGCACCTGGCGGAGCTTCGGTGGTGAATATACGGGGTATCACCTCCTCGGGTAATTCCGCCCCACTGGTACTGATCGATGGCGTGCCGGGAAGCATGCATGATATCAGTCCAAACGATATTCAGTCCGTTCAGGTTTTAAAAGATGCCGGCGGCGCTGCCATTTATGGGGTGCGTGGTTCCAATGGGATCATTGTGATTACGACGAAAAGGGGTACCGGGCCGAGTAAGAATAACTTATGATGGATTTATTGGCAGCCAGCAGCCATTGAGTAAAAGCTGGGACCTTGCTAATCCAACGCAAACGGGAAATGCCAAATGGGCCCAGGATTTTAATGATGGCCTCACTCCCAATGATCCGCAATATGGCAGCGGAGCCAACACCGGTAGTTCCTTATTATATAACACCAACCGGTGCACCCCAGGATGCACCAAATACCAGTCCGGCCGATTACAATCTATACACCAACCATATTACGGATGCTGCCCAGAATGGTAATAATTGGTTCAATGACATTTTCAAACCGGCAATGATCATGGATCATAATATCTCTGCAAGTGGAGGATCCGGTAAATCGACTTATTTCTTTGTCGTTTAATTACCTGGACCAGCAGGGCACGCTGATCGAAACCAGTTTGAAACGTTATTCTGTCAGCGATCAATACGAATTTCAGCTTTGCAGATGACCATATCCATGTCGGGGAAAATGCCTATGTTTTTTATAAGACCAATCCCGGATATTTGAATGCGCCGGGAGTGAATTCCACAAACTCGATCAATGCAGCTTATCAGCTTCCCAATATTATTCCGGTATATGATATCACGGGAAATTATGCAGGTGGTATTTCCCAGGGCCTGGGAAATGCATCCAATCCCGTTGCCATCCAGCATCGGCAGGCAAATAACCAAAGCAGAGACTATCAGGTTGTTGGAAACGTGTTTGCAGAAGTTGAATTTCCTGAAACATTTCACTTTCCGCACCAGCGCCGGTGGAACATATGATAATTATTATTATGACGGGTTTGCCACCACACCGTATGAAAATGCGGAAAATAATCATGCCGCCAATCTGTATACGGAAACCTAGGGGCAGAATTCGAATCTGATCTGGACAAACACATTAAATTACAACAATACCATTGGCAAAAATAGTTTCAACATCTTGGCAGGTACCGAATATATTTATAATACAGGCCAGAGGGGTTAATGCAACCAGGGGCAATTATTATATCACCGATTCAAGCAACTTAACGGTATCCCCGAATCTCTGGACACTGAATTTTGGTCAGGCTTCCACACAAACCAACAACTCAAGTATAATAGGTGACAATGGCATTGCAACACCATATCAGCTTGCGATATTTTCCCTGTATTCGGCAGAGTGGATTACAACTTTGACCAGCGATATTATCTGAGTGCCACGCTTCGCAGGGACAATTCTTCCGTGTTTGTCCCCGAGCAGCGAAATGGAATTTTCCCTTCTGTGTCTGCAGGGTGGATGATTTCACAGGAGGCCTTTCTATGAGAAGATGTTAGCTGGTTAAATGAACTTAAGATCCGTGGTAGCTGGGGAAAATTAGGTTCTATCAGTAATATCAACCCGACTAATGCTTACACTTTATACGGACAACAGATCAACCAGTCTTATTATGATATCAATGGAACCAGCCATACTCCAGCAGCGGGACTTTACGTAAGCCAGTATGGTAACCCCAATACAACATGGGAACAGGATATTATAACTGATGTGGGCTTTGATGCGATCATTATAAAAAATAAACTGGATTTCAGTTTTGACTGGTATAAAAAATTAATCAGCGGGCTGCTGTTTGTCCCGGCAGTTCCCGGTACGAATGGAGGAACGCTTGATCCCTTCCTCAATTCAGGAAACGTTCAAAATACCGGTATTGATCTTCACTTACTTATCATGGAAGAAGTCGCAGAATGATTTAAGATTTCGACATCACCGCTACGTTTACTTCTTATAAGAACACCGTGGTCAGCCTTCCTCCGGGAACTTTATACATCAATCAGCCTACAGGTGCACAAACCAGTCACTTCCCGGATACAGCCCGGACAGCCGCTTGGTGCATTTTTTGGCTACAAGGTGATTGGTTTGTTCCAGAATTATACTGACGTTAAAAGTCTCACAACGCAGCAGGATGCTGCTCCGGGCCGGTTTAAATACGAAGATGTAAATCATGACGGAGAGATCAACGGCAGATGACAGAACATTCTTCGGTAATCCAAATCCGAAATTCACTGCGGGGTTGAATATTTCGGTGAATTATAAAAACTTTGATTTATATACTTTCTTTTATACACAGGTCGGAAACGATATTATAAACAATGTGAAGTCGTCTACCGATTTTCCTCAGGGATTTGGAAACCAGATCAGTACAAATGTGGCTGTCAATTCAGCCAGGCTGATTGGTTCAAACGGTCAGCCGACGAACATCAATGATCCGACGGCTCAGGTTGCCAATCCGGGAACCAATGTCCCGCTGCTTGAAAAAAGCGCCAATTTCAGTAATTCAGGTGCATTTAATTCCTATACCATGGAAAGCGGATCTTTTCTCAGGTGCAGGAACCTGACGATCGGCTACACGATCGTTTCCAGCGCGCTGAAGCGTTTGCATTTTGACAGGTTCAGGGTTTATGTTCAGGCGATGAACCTGTTTACTGTCACCAATTATTCAGGATTGGATCCGGAATTAAATCCGGGTTCCAATACCGTATTTGGTTATGATAATGGGGTATACCCGAATAATCAGAAATCATATAACGTGGGTGTAAACATTACAATTCATTAGTTTATTTATAAAATAAGATTTATATGAAAAAATTATTAAGCTGGATACTCCCTGTGTCTACGGTGATGCTCTCGATCATTATATATGCGTGTAATAAACAATTAAATCTGGAGCCGCAGGGGTCCCTGCTCGCCTCAAACGTGAATAATAATTCCGGAGTCCAGGGGCTGTTAATCGGAGCGTATACATTATTGTCCGGAGAAAATGTGCCTGGTCAAAACCTTGGAAATGGAAGTGCTGCCTCTAATTATGTCTATGGAAGCGAAGCCGCAGATGATTCATACAAGGGTTCTAGCCCTTCTGACCAGCCCGACGGCGATACCCATATTAACCTGGTCATTGGCGCAGGCAAGTACCAGCTCTTATCTGGATCAGAGGTGGGTGGTTCTTTACACGGGTATTCAACGGTCAAATGATGTAATCCGCACGCTTCGTCTCTCCCAGGGAATTTCGCCGGCTGATACAGTTGAATATACCGCTGAGGCCAGGTTCCTGCGTGGTTTCTATCATTTTGAAGGAAAAAAAATGTGGAATAGTTTTCCGTATGTGGATGAAAACATTTCTTACGTAAATGGCAACCTGAATGTTCCTAATATTACATAAACGGCCAGTACATTGACATATGGCCGGATATCACCGCAGATTTCAAGGTATGCTTCAGATCACCTGCCTGTCACCCAACCCAATATCGGCAGGGTAAATAAATGGGCTGCCATGGCTTTCCTGGCAAAAGCCTATATGTACCAGCACAAATATGATTCTGCAAAACGATTATTGGATTCAGTTATTCAATTTGGAACCACATCGAATGGTACCCATTATGCGCTGAACCCTGTTTATCAAAGCAGCTTTAACCCTGCCCAGAAGAACAGTTCTGAAAGTGTTTTTGCCTGCCAGACTTCGGTAAACGACGGTTCCGCTATTTCTACCAATGGTGGCAATGGCAATACAGGTGATGAGCTTAATTTTCCCTACAACCATGGTCCCGGCTGTTGCGGGTTCAACAATCCTTCCTGGAACCTGGTGCAGGCCTATAAAACGGATGTAAACGGGCTTCCTTTCCTGGACGGAAGCTATAACAATGCCCCCCTGGTAAGTGGAGCCGGCAATCCCTGGACCGGCACGGTGGATCCCCGTCTGGACTGGGTCGCCGGCAGACCGGGCGAACCCTATTTCGATTGGGGAATTATTGATTCTACCTGGGTTCGCGACCTGGTAAATGACGGGGTTTTCGTTCCTAAGAAGACTTCTTATGCAAAAAGTCAGCAGGGAACCTATTCTTCTACCGAAACCGTATTCTGGGGCGCTGCCGAAGTGGCTGCGAACAATATAACCCTTTGCCGTTTTGCGGATGTTTTACTTTGGGATGCAGAATGCGAGGCGCAGATAGGAAGCCTTGACCAGGCTGAAACCTATGTAAATATGGTTCGCCAGCGGGCTGCCAATCCAAATGGTTTTGTTTATTTGAATGCCACTTATGACGCGAATAACAGTACGTATTCTCCGCAAACCACACCCGGTGATAAATATGCGGTAAATCCATATCCTCCCGGCGCTTTTAGTGCGCAGGGCCAGGCTTATGCAATAACTGCCATTCAAATGGAAAGAAGGCTGGAGCTTGCCATGGAAGGTCAGCGTTTCTTCGACCTCGCCAGATACGACAATGGCACCGGCTCGATGGCAGTAACCCTGAATGCTTATGTTGGCGTTGAAAAAAACAGGAACTCATTTTATTTAGTCAATAATTCAGCGGTATTTACGAAAGGGGTTAATGAATATTTTGCTATACCCCAGAATGAATTAGACGCAGAAAATGCTACCGGGAAAATTTATCTGAAGCAAAATCCCGGTTACCAGTAAATCCAAATGATTCATACAAAAAGGGGAGGGTGTATTACCCTCCCCTCTTTTTTTGTGGATTTGCAATTAAAATGACAGGCCAGGCGGATTATTTCAATTTGAACACCACGCCCACCTGGAAGTTGGTAATATCATACCCGGCTTCTGCATTAAAACCAAATGAGGGTGTAATAAAATAGGAACCGCCTACAAAACCCCCAAAAACAGGAATGGTGCTGTTATAGTCCGGTGAACCCTGATAAGAATAATGATGAAAACCGATACCGGCAGAAAAACCGCCGTAGGTGTCCAGCCCGGGAACACCCCATCCGTAATGCCAGGCAGATCTTCCCGCAATAACGAATGTATTGGCGCTGTAAGAAGAATAATTATAATAGTAACTGTTGTTTGAAAAAGAACCACCGATTTCCGGTCCGAGGGTGATCACTCCCGGCCCCGCTTCCCAGAGTCCGAATTCTGCACTGGCTTTAAAACCAAAAGCGGTTCCGGCATTATCGCCTTTGTAATCGGCCCCGACGCCGATACCCAGGTTCAGAAAAACACTGCCTACCTGCATGGGCGTCACTTCTCCTTTTCCGTGTCCGGATTGCGAAAACGCATTTTGCATGAAACCTATACTTAAAAGGGTCATTGCGAGGATGCTGACTTTTTTCATTTTGATATTTATTGTTGGTTAAATGATATGTCTGAATTAATATAATAAAAAAAGGGCCAGGATAGAAATCCAGCCCAATTTAAAATCCAATATCCTATGAAAAACCATAATTATAATTACAAGGCATGTACCAAATTTTTTTGTAAGCAGATGCTTTATTAGGATTAGTATGTTTAAGTGGTAATAATCAGCTACTTAGAGCGCAAAGTAAAAACTTAATTCCGAAATCATTTGTTAAGAATGCAAAAATGAAGCCCATTCTTTCTTAATTGGGGAATTTTTGTCCCGTTTTGGTCCGGATCTTAAACTGAACGGCATGGATTTTAATTTTAACTTTAGGTTCGAATGAATGATGATCCAATGGATGCAAAATTAAATGAGAAAGATAAATTATTTGAAAAGGATAACTTAACGGGAGGAAACCAGGGCCCCCTTTTTCCTAACCAGATGGGACGGTATTTAACGGCTTCTTCCCTGCAGGGCGATCCCGTTGTAAATCCTGCCGGGAATCACCTTGGGGAGATAAAAGAAATCATGTTCGATCTTGAAACAGGAAAAATTGATTATTTCGTGATCGAGTTTGGTGGCTTTCTGGGACTGGGTATAAAATATTTCGCCATTCCATTTCGACTGCTTACCCTGGATGCACCCAATAAACGTTTTATTTTTAATCAAAGCCGGGAGGTTCTTGAAAAAGCACCCGGTTTCGATATGGATCACTGGCCGGATACCAACCTGCATTTCGATGAAGTGTATAGTTACTGGCGCTTTATTTAAATATTATGTGGGAAGAAAAAGATCAGTCCTTATATAAACAATTTGTTTTTCAGAATTTCTCTGAGGCATTTGCTTTCATGACCCGCGTTGCCATGGAGGCTGAAAAAATGGACCACCACCCCAAATGGACCAATACCTATAACCGGGTGGAAATCTGGTTGTCCACCCACGACGCCGGAGATATTGTTACAGACAAAGACAGGAAACTGGCGAAGAAGATAGATTCAATTAGAATTTAAGCTTTTTGCACTTTCAGTACTTCGAGTAATCCGTTTTTAATATTGAATTCAATGATCCGCACTTTGCCTTTATAACCATTATAAAGAACGGTAGGCACTTCAATCCAGACACTGCGGCCGGTCTTCCCGTTTAAAGTGCAGCTGGCAATCATTTGGATTTTTTCATCTGTTGTTTTACGCTGTCTGAATACCGCTTCCACATCGGTATATACAGGTATGTCCGGATTTTCTTCCATATTATCAGGTTTGATACCGTTGTAACGGCAGATACATGTAAATTCCTTTTACGGCGAAAATCTCAACGATAAGGCTTAATGCCTTAGGTTGTAATTCTTGCCATTTCTTCCAGCAGGGCCTTTACCAGTCCGGGATCAGGTTTCTGCTTATTTTCAGAAAAAGGATCCGCTTCCAAAGCCCTCCATTGGCCTTCGTCATCTTTCTCCAGTATGATATCCGTATTGCCTGTCTGGCACAAAAACCGGTAAGTATATGTGCTTACCCGGAGGATGCAGTTTATTTTTTGCGGAGCCCCATTATAAATAATATCCAGGGTAATTGATTCGGACATTTGGCAAAGTTAAACAAATGATCGCTGGTGGGCGGAAACCTATAAGGGTAAAAATAGGGTTTACAATATAACCGGTTCGGGAAAGCCCGGAAGAACGAACGTATAATGCAACATTTCCTGAACTTTATGTTGAATTATACGTTTTGCATTTATAAGCAATCAATTAAAGGAAGATTATGAAAACAAATATTGGAATTTCAGAAGCGAACAGGAAAACAGTTGCCGGTCAATTGGCGAAGTTACTTGCGGATGAATTTATATTATACACAAAAACACTGAATGCACACTGGAACCTGGAAGGACCCGATTTCCATTCTGTGCATATTTATTTTGAAGACCTCTATAAAGAGTCTGCAGAAATCATAGATTCGGTGGCAGAGCGCATCCGCCAACTGGGACATTTTGCCCCGGCTACGCTGAAAGATTTTATCGGCCTTACCCACCTGACCGAACAAATGAAGGGTGGAAATTCAAGCCTGAACCTGATTAAAAACCTCCTGGGCGACCATGAAAGTATTATTGAGTTCATCAGGTCGGATATCAGGGAATTTGGCGAAGCGCATAAGGATGCGGGTACCAGTGATTTCGTGACTTCCCTGATGGAAAAACATGAAAAGACAGCCTGGATGCTGCGCGCCCATTTAAAATAAGGTGATTTACTTTTATTGACAACCAAACGTAGATCTACGATATAAGATTGAGGAGTTCTGCGCTTGGGTGCTTTCCAGACAAAGTTTAGTTTTGACCTATCCAATACCACTGAAACAACCGAATATCCCTGAAAAACCAGCTTGATTTACCGTCCTAAAGAAAACCTTAAATTCAAGTTCTCTGAAAAACCCCTGACTAATGCTTGGGGGTTTTTGCTTTTTATCACCACCGGGAATCAATCAGGATGGGATCTGAAAAAATGATCCCCCGTTTTTCCTCCTATCTGCACCTGTGCGCACGGGGTTTTGATTTTTATCCCCCTCCCGGCGGCATTTTCTGCCATTTCCATTTTTCAGTAGCCATACTGAGTAATTTTAACCGGCATTCAATTCACTTTGCTGATGAACAGGAATCAGAGTAATCCATATCGCAGAATCATCATCCGGCGCGTCAATGAATATGTTTTATTCAAAACAGATGATATCGCATACTTCTACCTGGAGAATAAAACCTGTTTTATGGTTGACCGCATCCAGGGGATCAAATATTTAATTCCGAAAACATTGAGGGATCTGACGATGGCGCTGGACCCGGCCGATTTTTACAGGATCAATAAGAAATTTCTGGTGCATATTGAATCGGTAAGAAAATTCAAATTGTGCGTGGCCGGCAGGATGGAAGTGGAATTGTACCCGGCGCCAAAGGAAAAAGTTTTTATCAACCAGGTGAGAATGCAGGATTTCAAAAAATGGGTAACACAGGGCAGTAACGAACAGTCAGGTCCGTTATTTGAAGATATGCTGGAGTCCTCCGTTTGGACACCGGATTACTAGTTTTATTTTCTCATGTGACCGCGGGTGGTTTCCACCACCTGCTTTTTTTAAATAAGCTTATTTTCCCTGGCGGTACGGATCGCATCTGCCTTGGAATGAACGTTTAGCTTCGCGTAGATATTTTTGATATGGCTTTTGACCGTTTCATTATCAATAAATAACTCATCCGCAATAACCCGCCTGTTTTTTCCTTTGGCAATTTCTTCCAGGATCTGGGTCTCCCTTCTCGACAGGGGGGAATGTGAATTTCTTTGAAAGGAACGGATAACCAGCTGGGCTACATTGGCACTCATGGAAGCACCTCCCTGCATAATTTCCCTGATGGATTCCATGATTTTTACAGCTGAACTGTTCTTGGTCAGGTATCCGGAAGCGCCATGGGTCAGCGCACGGAATATGATTTCCTCCGTATCATGGACCGTACAGATCAGTATCAATACCTGCGGCAGTATATTCTTGATCCTGGGAATGGCCTCGATGCCTGAAATGCCCGGCAGGCCTACGTCCAGCATAACCAGGTCCGGCTGGTCTTCCGTAAGTTTCTTTATCGCCTGTTCGGCCGTGGAATAGGCATTGACAACCTGGTATCCCTGTTTCTCGCCAATCAGAAAACGATATCCTTCCCGGATTACTTTATCATCTTCAACGATTACAATCCTGACAGGTTTTTCCTCCATCACGTTGTAAAATTTTATAAATTTCCATGATTTCGGGGAGAAAGTTCTCCCCCGTCATGGGGGATTTATCGGTAATGACCAGTCTTCAAAGTTAATTTATCTGTTAGATTTTAGAGCTTGCATCCAATTCAATTTCTGTATGACCGGTTTTCTGCGTAAGGGGAACATGGGGCGGTTCATAAAAACACTGGTTTATGGCTGCCTGTTTTTCCCGGCTTTTTTGCCGGCGCAGAAATTCCATTTTCAAAATTATAATGTTCAGCAGGGTTTGATCCAGTCGCAGGTCAGCGCCATCACGCAGGACCCTTTCGACAATCTCTGGTTCTGCACCCTGGGTGGAATATCCCGGTTTGACGGCCGGGTATTTACCAATTACAGCGAAACGGATGGCCTGATCAGTAATTTTTCAAACGCCATACTGGCCGGCCGGGATTCAACCATCTGGATTGGAACATCCTTCGGTATTTCCCGTTTTGACGGGACCCGGTTTAAAAATTTCAGGTTGACAGAAACAGCGGCTGGCAATAGGGTCGGGGCTCTCCAGGAAGACGGACAACACAGGATCTGGGCATTGGCGGAAGGTAAATTATACCGTGTGAACACAAGCGAAAAACCTCTGCGCTCCGTTGTGGCCGGCCCGGAAGAATGGGTAACCGCCATCCAGGCAGATAACCAGGGGAATTTATGGGCCGCGGTGATGAATAAGGGAATTTTCCGGCTGGAGAATGAAAACTGGAAACGGAAAGTCATCCTTCCGGGAAGCGATGATAAAACGTTTTGCCAGAAAATTGTTTTTGACCGGTCCGGACCGGACCGGTTCTATATTTTGATGTCCAATTCCTTACTTTCTGCAGGACCGGATGGGATCAGGACCCTGGTTCCACGGGACAGTCTGGGTAAGTTTACCAATTTGTACCAGGACCGGTCGGGCCGGCTCTGGTTAACAGGGACCAGGGGATTATTCCAATATTCTGATTCCGGCTTAACTGCTTTTAACCAGGGGAACGGTTATGAAGGAAACACCACCGCTGCCATTTTCCAGGATCGTGAAGGCAATATCTGGTTTGGAACCAATGGTACCGGTGTATTCAGGTATTCCGACCAGCCATTTTTAATTTATGATCAGTTCAGTGCAGCCCGCAATATGGGCGTAATGCCCATGCTGGAAAACCAGAACCGGATTTATATGGGAACCACCGGGTCCGGTTTATTTATGTATGATGGAAAAAATATAGTTCATGTAAAAGGGCTTTCCGATGACCCGGCCGGGCAGTATATTACCGGTCTTTTCCGGGGGAAAGAAAACGAAATATTTATTCTGACAGGCAGCGGATTATTTGCGAGATATCAGAATGGGAAAATGACAAAAATCCGTCTGGGAGAATTAAAGGGATGTATCAAGTCGGTACTGCCGGATGACCAGGGTGGATTCTGGGTTTCAGCCTGCCAGGGGTTTTTATATATCTCTTCATCCGGTAAAACAACACATATACTGGATATTTTTTCAGACAGGATTTTCCAGGCTTCAAAAGACTCCATCCTGGTGGCGACGGGTAATGGACTTTACCAGATCGGAACTGATTTTAAATACAGGATCATAAATAATTCCCTGCTGCATGCTGCGAATTGCATGTCCCTTACTTCATTGGGACCTTATTATTTGCTGGCCACATCAAACAAAGGCCTTATCCTGTACAACCACAGGACCGGCAAATTCCGGCAGCTGACAACAAAAGACGGGCTGAATTCCGATTTCATATATAGTGTGGTTACAGATCATAAAAACCAGGTATGGCTTGGAACCGGAAGGGGTGTTAATAAAATCGTACTGGATACAGCTACCGGGGTGCTTCAGATTTCAAGCCTTTCCATACCGGGTGATATTTCTTCTGCTGAGTGTAATCAGGGCGCTGCCATTTATGATGATAAAAATAATTTATGGATCGGTACTGTTTCCGGACTTTTTAAATATTTTCCGGATTCCGGTAAAAAGCAAACATATTTTCCACCGGTCGTCCTTCAGGAGGTGGAGGTTTTTTCAAAAGAGATTTCCCCGGATCGTTATAAGGGATTTTTGAACAACTGGTTTGGCATACCCAGGGACCTGGTCCTGCCGCATAATGAGAACCACCTGACGTTTTCATTCAGGTGCCCAAGTTATCTGCACGGTGAATCCCTGAAGTACCAGTACCAGCTGGAGGGCATGGAAACATCTTATTCGGCCCTGACACCCAATCATTTTGTAGTCTATCCGGCCCTTCCTCCCGGACATTATACATTTAGGGCCCGGGCTTATATCGACGGGGTGGGTTATTCAACGGACAATGTTCATTTTTCATTCGATATCCGGGCCGCTTTTTATCAGACCCTTTATTTCAAATTCGGGGTGCTGGTTTTTGTAATGGGACTCATTTTATGGATTCAGTGGATGCGGATGCGGATGCGTGGAAAAAGGATCCGCCAAATAGAAGAAGTGAAGCGGGAGGAAAACATCAAAGTAAGACAAACCGCTTCAGAAGATTTTCACGATGAAGTGGGAAACAGTCTGACGCGTATCCAGGTATTAACCGAAGTGCTGAACACCAAACTGGGACCCGGTCATGAGGAAGAAAAAAGACTGATCGGGCAGATAAAAGAAAATGTGAGCGGCTTATACCAGGGAACCCGGGATATTCTCTGGGCTTTGAATCCTGAAAGTGATGCAATAAAAGAAATCGGCCACCGGCTGGAAAGTTTGGGAATTGACGTTTTCCAGGATACCGGCATTTGTTTTTGTTTTGAAAATTATTTGGGAGAAGGAGAAAATGAAAAGCTTCCCGGTAATTATAACCGGAATATCATGATGATATTTAAAGAGGCTATGAGTAATTGCCTGAAACATGCCCAGGCAAAACGGGTAAAATTAAAAATCCAAAAAACAGGACCCTCCGAAATAGGGATTGAACTGGCAGATGATGGTGCCGGCTTTAATATGCTTTATATTAAAAAAGGCCATGGGTTTCAGAATATGCAGAAAAGGGCCAACCGGATCAATTCCCTGTTTACGGTAAATAGCAGTCCCGGGGAGGGTACCCGGTATGAATTACGGATTCCGTTTTCCCCTATTTAGCGACAAACCGCTTCCCGCAACCCTCCTAAATGCCTTGTTTTGAACAAATCAGGCCAATATTTCAAAAAAAACAGGCCAATCAACCGGTGTACTAAACTATTGTGTTATCTTTCCGGCTATTAAATTGTATTGGAATGAAAATCTTTGTAGCCGGTCTGCCTTTCGCCGTTAGTGATCAAGAATTGCAAGAATTGTTTGAACCATACGGTACCGTTGGTTCAGCAAAAGTTATTTTAGACAGGGAAACCCATAAAAGTCGTGGTTTCGGATTTGTAGAATTTTCAAGTAATGAAGAAGCGGAGAAAGCCATTAAGGCCCTCGACGGCACGAGCCTGGAAGGAAGAACGCTTACTGTAAAAGTTGCTGAAGATAAAAATCCCGGCGGTGGTGGATCCCGTGGTGGTGGATCAAGCCGTGGCGGTGGTGGTGGATATAACCGCGACCGTAACCGTTACTAAGCAACGCTTAGCCCGGTTTACGTATAACGCGCAACGCTAAACGCCTTTTGGTGGATGGTTATTTGTTCATGGAAGATGGTTATTATCTTTTAACCAACCTCTATGTCTTATAACCATCCATCTTTTTTTGTATGCCTCATACGGCCTGAAAAATGTTTTAGACCTAAAAACGTACATTGCAGGCCCAAGCATGGTTTCAAATCAATCCAAGCCGGGCTGGAGAGAGCGGCTCAATGCCCTTCGGAACCTACCTGCATTTTTTAAACTGGTCTGGGCTTCAAGCCCCTGGATGACCGGACTGAACGCCGGTCTCCGCCTGCTTCGGTCTGCTATACCCGTTTCCGTTTTATATATCGGCAAACTGATCATCGATGAAGTGATCCTGTTGAATCGTCATTCCGGTTCAGCCTCCACGCATCATCTGTGGGCGCTGATCGGCATTGAATTTATGCTGGCCATTTTCAATGATGCGCTGGGCCGGAGTATCTCCCTGCTGGACAGCCTGCTCGGGGATCTTTTTGGCAAACTGAGTTCGGTACGGATTATGAAACACGCGGCCGTTCTGGACCTGGAACAATTTGAGGACCCCGTTTTTTATGATAAACTGGAACGCGCCACGTCAGCAAACCACAGGCCGCACCATTTTACTCTCGCAGGTTTTAAGCCAGGTGCAGGACCTGATCACGATGGGATTCCTGGCGGCAGGGCTTATATTATTTAATCCCTGGCTGATCGCATTATTGTTCATCACGATCCTGCCTTCATTTATCGGGGAATCTTATTTCAATGACCAGACCTATGCGCTGAGCCGCCGGCAGACACCTGAAAGGCGGGAACTGGATTATCTCCGGTATCTCGGTGCCAGTGATGAGACAGCCAAGGAGGTTAAAATTTTCGGGCTCTCCGGTTTCATCATAGAAAAGTTTGAAGCCCTGGCCGATAAATTTTATTTCAGCAACCGGCGGATTTCCATTAACCGCTCTCTGTGGGGAACGGGGTTTACTCTGTTGGGAAGCCTGGGTTATTATGGCGCTTACGTTTATATCATCCTGGATACTATTTCCGGCAGGATCAGTATTGGTCAGCTGACCTTTCTGGCCGGATCCTTCCGGCAGCTCAGGTCTCTGATGGAATCCATTCTCACCCGGTTTACGGCCGTTTCCCAGGGAGCCATCTATCTGAGCGATTTTTTTGAATTTTTCGAAATACAACCTGCTATAACCGTTACGAAAAATCCCATTCCCTTTCCAAATCCCATCCGTAAGGGATTTGAATTCCAGGACGTGGGATTTCGTTACCAGCATGCTGAAAAATGGGCGTCGCGGCATTTGAATTTTTCTTTAGGGGCCGGTGAAAAAATCGCACTGGTCGGGGAGAACGGAGCTGGCAAAACGACCCTCGTTAAATTGCTGGCCAGGTTATATGATCCGACGGAAGGCAGGATCCTGCTGGATGGCGTGGATCTTCGTTTATACGACCTCGTTAGCCTGCGGCAGCACATCGGGATCATTTTCCAGGATTACCTGCGTTACCAGATGCGCGTTTCGGATAATATTGCGGTAGGGAATGTTCTTCAGAAAGACAATAAACCGCTGATTGTTTCTGCGGCTGAACAAAGTCTGGCGGCTGAACTGGTAAACCGTTTGCCGGCAGGTTATGATCAGATGCTGGGAAAAAGATTCCGGGAAGGCATGGAACTGTCGGGCGGTGAATGGCAGAAAGTGGCGCTGGCGAGGGCATATATGCGGCAGGCGCAGGTATTGATACTGGATGAACCGACTTCGGCCCTGGATGCCCGCGCGGAATATGAGGTTTTTCAGCGGTTTGCGGCGCTCACCCGGGGTAAAACAGCCGTATTGATCTCACACCGGTTTTCGACGGTACGTATGGCCGACCGGATCCTGGTATTGCAACAGGGCGAACTGATTGAAAGCGGTTCCCACCAGGAATTAATCAGCATGAAATGGGAAATACGCGGAATTATTTGCGCTGCAGGCAAAAGGCTATCAATAAGAATGGGTGGTAAACTGAAAATATGTCCCCGGTGTAAAAAACAATTCACCTGCCAGGCTGAAAATATTTCAGCCTGTGCCTGTTCCCAGGTAACATTGGGTAATGATACCCGGTCATTCCTGGCGAAAACTTTTTATAATTGTCTGTGTAATGACTGCCTGTCCGAACTGGATCAGCTGGTAACCCGTTCAAAACAATTATCCTTTTCCCGGCAATGGCGGTGATCTGATAGAAGGCATTCATTATTACAGGGAAGCAGACTACCGGGTATTTACGGAACTTTACCTCATATCCCGTGGATATTGCTGTCGCAGCGGCTGCAGGCACTGTCCCTACGGATTCAAAAAGAAATGGGCTGAATAAACAGAAAGAAATCTGAATATGGGACTGATTAAAATCTTTGGTAAAGCAACCAATTTCCTGTTTGGGAAATTACTTTTAAAAAATCATGTTTTTGTGAGCGATTCGCTGGTGTACCTGCAGCGGGAACGGGCGATAGATCTCAATTATTTTGACTATATCCGTTTGGCGGCGCTGGAACTTGTCAGTTATGAAATCATGAAAAAAAACCTGACGGGTAATGTGGCTGAACTGGGTGTTTACAAGGGTAAATTTGCAAGGTATATCAACCAGTATTTCCCGGGCAGGAAGCTCTATCTGTTCGATACATTTGCGGGCTTTGACAAAAGAGATACCGACCTGGAAAAAAGAAAACAATTTTCAGGGGGAGACCAGGATTTTTCGGATACCTCACTGGAACTTGTATTAAAGCAAATGCCGGATCCGAAAAACTGTATACCGGTAAAAGGATTTTTTCCGGAATCAGCCAGAGATATTGACGATCGCTTTGTGTTTGTCAGCCTGGATGCGGATTTATTTGAACCCCTGTACAATGGGCTGCAGTTTTTTTATCCAAAACTGGCGGCCGGCGGGTATATATTCATTCATGATTTTAATAACGACGCCTATAAAGGGGCCCGCAAAGCCGTAGAGCAATTTTGCCAGGAACAAAACATCAGTTACCTGCCGATTCCCGATCTGGGTGGCTCGGCCATCATAATGAAATGATCGTCCAGAGGATTTACCGGTTATAATAGCTAAACCACTTTTTTCGGGGGCAGGGCAAATGCAACCGCGTGGTGTTCGAAATGGGCTTTATGAGATCCGTCGCAGAAGGGTTTGTTTTTCGAATGTCCGCAACGGCAAAGAGAAATTACTTCCCTTCCTCCCAGATCATATTGGGCACCGGTACGGTCCAGGATCTCAAAATCACCTTCTATTTTGAGGGAACCATTGTCATTTACCGTAATTTTTGTACTGGCCATCGCGTTTCAGATTTAAAATTGAAATTAGGCATTTGTAACCGTTTTTCCTGCCAGGTTTTATCTTTACCAATAAATAAGACCGTATGGGAACAGGAATCAGACTGGTTTTCAACCGCCGGCAATTTGATAACATAAATCTCCTGACTTTATGAAAACATCTCTTCTTATTAAATTTCTGATCATATCACTTATCAGCTTCTCCTTTATGCCAGATAAAAAAATCAGCGTAATTTTTTTCGGGGACTCGATCACGGAAGCCGGCGTGAAAGCCCATGGTTTTATAACCATTGCCGACAGCCTGCTCAACCCGCCGGACCATGCAGCCTATGAACTGACCGGTGCGGGCATCAGCGGGAATAAAGTGTATGACCTGTACCTGCGTGTGGAAGACGATGTGATCAGCAAATCACCGGATATCGTGGTGATCTGGGTGGGTGTCAACGATGTCTGGCATAAGAAAATGGGAACCGGAACTGACGCGGATAAATTCGATAAATTTTACAGGGCCCTCATAAGCAAATTCAAAGCAGCCCATATAAAAGTCGTAGTATGCACACCGGCAACCATCGGGGAGCGATACGACAATACGAATGAACAGGATGGGGATTTGAATAAATATGCCAATATCATCCGTAAAATCGCAGCCGACCAGCAACTAACCCTGGTGGATATACGCGCTGAATTTGAGGCTTATGAAAAAGCCAATAACAGTCATAACCAGGAGAGCGGCATTTTAACGGTTGACGGAGTTCACCTCAATGATGCAGGAAATGCTTTGGTTGCCAGGCTCATGGTGCAGGGCATCCGAAACAGGCCATAAGGTGCACTGCCTGTTTAATTCTGATCACAGGGTTCAGGGCTGATGATGCAGTTTTGCATAAGTGCCCGTATGGAATTCAGGAATCCAATAGTTTCCGGATATGATGAGCATACTAAGCATTTTGATGCTGTTGTCGTAATAGTCAAAATCTTTTCGCCTGAATGTCACCATATAATTCCAGATAGCGTTTAACCATTGCTGGTTGGAAGAATCTATCATGGCAGCAACGGCAAACGGGCCGATAAAACTCAGGGCTTCGAAATGGCTTTCCTTTAAATCATCCCCGGCCAGCGTATAACCGGCCGAAATATTGTCCGGGTTCCCGGAAGTGGTTTCACGGATCCACCGGTTTATTTTCCCGACCATTTCATAAGAACGCTGATCTCCGGTGAACAGGTAGTCTGCAGTTATACGCAGGGGAACACGGCATGCGTTAAAATTATAAAGTCCATCTTCCCGCGATTCCAGATATCCGGGTCGGGCGGGTTTCGCATGCCGGTTGATATGTATGATAAAATCCGGAAGGAGCCCGGCATCCGGACTGAAGTTTTTCTGCAAATAGGAGAACAGGTTATAATTCCGGTCTATCACTTTTTTCCATTGTTGGTCTCCGGTTGCCTGTTCAAAAGACTTGAAATGCAGGGGCATAAAATCGGAAGACCGCATATCGTAATAATCCCTGCTGTCTGATTTTACTGCGTCACTGAGCAGGATGCTGTAAGAGTCTCTGTTAATTTCTTCCTGCATAATGGACCGTATCATCCTGAGGGCGGCCTCTCTGTAATTATATTCGCCGCCGGATCCCCACTGGGCGTCCGCCAGCAGCAGGGCATAGGCAATATCCATATCCCCGTCAGCAGCCGATGTGGTATCCTTATTCTGATTATCCGGCAATTGCGACCAGGCCATCAGCGGTGTGCCCGGATGACTCGGATGCGCGGTTACATAGTTGAAGAGGTGGTTGAAAGTCTCCTGTGCCGAAGAATCAGCGCCTGCCATCAGGGCCACGATGATCATGCCATATCCCTGTCCTTCGGATACACATTGCAGTTTGGAGTTTTCTTCTTCAAATAAAACATAAGCCTGGTCCGCCTGCACAGCCGGATGGATATATTGTTTTTTCCAGTCCTTATAAAAATCCAAAACCTGCCCGTCGATCCGTTCCTGTGTCAGATCATTGGGTTTGATTGTTCCCTGGTAGTATGAAATATGCTGGGGGAATGGATGGTGGATCATCTGGGAATAACCTGTATTTACGAGAAAAGTAAAAGTGAGTAGTACAAAAAGTTTTCTGTTCATGCAGGCAGGGTGATTTTACATTTTGTGAAACAGCCTGACGGCAAGTTCGGACCTTAATTTATTTTCTATCCATAAGAATTGAAGTTAATTGTTAATATTTTCTGTTCTTTCTATTTTTACGGGATATTATCCTGTTTTACGTTCATCCAAAGGACAGGGCCTCAATTTCAATTATCTTTGCGCCATGCATTATGTATCAGCCGAAGGCCTTGGGAAATCCTATGGAATCAAGCCGCTTTTCAGCAATATCAGCTTTCATATTGAATCGGGCGATAAAATCGCCCTGATCGCCAAAAACGGTACAGGCAAGACCACCTTACTTAAAATTCTGGCCGGGAAAGAAACAGGCGGAAGCGGGTAAACTCTGGATTTCGAAGGATATCAACGTCGTTTTTTTCGAACAGGATCCGCAGTTCCAGGAAGATCTTTCCATCCTCGACAATATTTTCCACCATCCCAACCCGGTAACCACCGCCATCAAAGCTTTTGAAGCGGCCGGCGAAACGGAGAACACAGAGGCCCTGATGGCAAGCATCGAACAGATGGATCACCTCAATGCCTGGGATTTTGATGCCAGGGTGAAACAGATATTCAGCCGCCTGAATATAGACCACCTGGTTCAGCCGGTAAAATCACTGAGCGGCGGGCAACGGAAAAGAGTGGCCCTGGCCCGCACCCTGGTTGATATCAGTTTTGGCAGTAGTGAGGCTTTTCTCATCATGGATGAACCCACCAATCACCTGGACATCGAAATGGTGGAATGGCTGGAGAATTACCTGAACCAGCAGAATATTACCCTGCTCGTCGTTTCGCACGACCGGTATTTCCTGGACAACGTATGTAATGAAATCTGGGAAATGGACCGCAGCGACCTGTATACTTATAAAGGCGATTACGAAAATTACCTGGAAAAAAAATCTGCACGTATTGATTCGGAACTGGCCAGTATTGATAAAGCCAAAAACCTCTACCGCAAAGAGCTGGAATGGATGCGCAAGCAGCCCAAGGCGAGGACAACCAAATCCAAAAGCCGGCAGGATGCTTTTTATGTGGTCGAATCCAAAGCAAAACAAAACCTGGACGAGCAGCGGCTTACCCTGGAAATGAAGATGAGCCGGCTGGGCGGTAAAGTGGCCGAATTGAAAAAGGTAAACAAAGCGTTTGGGGACAAAATAATCCTGAAAGGTTTTGATTATACTTTCAAACGCGGGGACCGCATCGGTGTGGTCGGGAAAAACGGGGCAGGGAAAACCACTTTTCTGAATATGCTGCAGGGCCTTGAACCGCCCGACAGCGGCAAGGTAAATATCGGCGAAACCGTTGTGTTTGGAAATTATTCGCAGACAGGCCTGGTGATCAAGGAGGATGTGCGGGTGATCGAGTATGTTAAAAATATTGCCGAACATTTTCCACTGGCAGGCGGCGGTTCGCTGAGTGCTGCACAGTTCCTGAACCTGTTTTTATTTCCTCCGGATAAACAATACACATATATATCTTCATTGAGCGGCGGGGAAAAAAGAAGGCTTTTCCTGTTGTCTATTCTCTTTCGCAATCCCAATTTCCTGATCCTGGATGAACCCACCAACGACCTGGACCTGCCGACGCTGGCTGTGCTGGAAAACTTCCTGCTCGATTTCCAGGGCTGTCTGGTCATGGTTTCGCACGATCGTTATTTTATGGACCGGATGGTTGAACACCTTTTTGTATTTGAAGGAAATGGTGTTGTCCGGGACTTCCCAGGCAATTACGGGTTATACCAGCAATGGCTGAAAACCAAAGACAGCGAATCAACAGCTGATACAAAATCCGTGCAGCCATCGCCCGTAAAGGAAGCGGTCGCCCCGGCACCTGCCAGGCCAAAACTTTCTTATAAAGAAAAGCGGGAACTGGAAATACTCGAAAAGGAAATCAGCGAGCTTAATAAGGAGAAGGACCAGATAACGGAGAAACTGCATGATGCTTCTATCAACTTTGATATGATCCAGCAGCTTTCCCGGCGCTTTACAGTGGTGTCTGAAACCCTGCAGGCCAAAGAGTACCGCTGGCTGGAATTGAGTGAAATGGTGGAAGGGTAATACGGATCTGAATGATTTTATTTCTTATTTTAGTAGAATACGATAATCTTAAAACTGCCATATGCCTACCGAACTTTCTCCCGTTGTCCTCAGGGACAGCCTGGCCAATCCTGCACCGCTCGGATTATTTGGATTTGGAATGACTACCGTATTGTTAAACCTGCATAACGCCGGGTTTTATGAAATGAATGCCATGATCCTGTCGATGGGACTTTTTTACGGAGGAACGGCCCAGGTGATTGCAGGTATCATGGAGTATAAAAAGAACAACACCTTCGGCATGACGGCTTTTATTTCCTATGGTTTCTTCTGGATTTCGCTGGCGGGCCTCATCTTCATGGCCAAATGGGGCTGGGTCACGGCCACGCCCGGAACCGCCCTGGTGGCCTATCTGATCACCTGGGGCATTTTTACATTGTTATTATTTTTCGGTACGCTGAGAATCAATAAAGCCCTTCAGATCGTATTTGGCTCCCTGACTATTTTATTCTTCCTGCTGGCGGTCGGAGATGCAACAAAAAATGAATCCATTACACGGTTTGCCGGCTATGAAGGTATTATATGCGGGGGATCGGCTATTTATACCGGTATCGCCAACCTGCTCAATGAAGTGTATGGTTATACGATTTTACCACTGGGTCCGGTGCGTAAATAATTCCGAAAATAAGCGGAACGCTTCATATCCGACGCTTAAATTAAATTAAAAAATCACCTGTCATTTCAGTGAACCGTGGGTGTGCCCGGGATGAGTTAATTTTGCCAAATGGGCAACAGGCAGGATCAGCAGAAGATACCTAAAAAACTGGTGATCATAGGAGGAGGTTTCGGCGGGGTCAATCTCGCACTTCAGTTAAAAAATGATTCCCGTTTTCATATCACACTGGTTGATAAAAATAATTACAATTTTTTTCCTCCGTTAATTTACCAGGTAGCCACGGGTTTCCTGGAAAATTCAAATATCAGTTATCCATTCCGGAAATTATTCCGCAGATATTCAAATATCCATTTCCGCCTGGGTGAACTCATGGGCGTGGATACCGCTGCTGCATATTGTCCGGCTGAATAATGGGGAGCTTTCCTACGACTACCTGGTTTTTGCCACGGGAGCCGAAACGAATTATTTCGGAATGGAAAATATCCGCAGGTTTGCCATTCCGATGAAAAATGTGAATGATGCCCTGGAAATGCGCAATACCCTGCTGCAGCATTTGGAACTCGCTGCGATAACAACCGATCCGGCGGAAAGGAAGAAATTGACAACCATTGTGGTTGCCGGCGGCGGACCGACGGGTGTTGAGGTTTCCGGTATGCTGGCAGACCTGCGCGCACATGGTTTTGCCAAAGATTATCCCGAATTCAGGGGACCCGTAAGCGAAATTTATCTGGTAGACGGGGGCGCCCACCTGCTGGCGCCCATGAGCGCTGCTTCCCAGCGGGATACGTTCGGGGCACTGGAAAACATGGGGGTGATTATTAAATTACAGACCCAGGTGAAAGATTTTACCGATGATAAAGTGATTCTTTCCAGCGGTGAAGTGATAGAAACCAAAAACCTGATCTGGGCAGCAGGCGTGTCCGCCATGGTCTTTGAAGGTATACCACCCGGCTGTTATGGCAGAGGCAAACGGCTGTTAGCCGATCCATTCAACCGGGTGTTAGGGCTGGAAGATGTGTATGCCATTGGAGATACCTGTTTGCAAACCCACGAACCCGCCTATCCGAATGGTCATCCGCAGCTGGCGCAGGTCTCCATCCAGCAGGCCCGGAGGCTGGCTGCCAATTTTAAATGTGCCGCCGCGGGAACACCGATGAAACATTTTCAATATAAGGACAAGGGAACGATGGCCATCATCGGAAGAAATAAAGCGGTGGCGGATCTGCCGCCCGGGATTCATTTTAAAGGTTTCATAGCCTGGTTCCTTTGGTTATTTGTACACCTGCTTTCTTTAATTAATTACCGGAACCGGATTAAAACCCTGTATAACTGGACGGTTGCCTACCTGAATAAGGACCAGTCACTCCGGTTTATTGTCAGGCCAGGGCCTGAACACAAAAACTGATTTTTTTATTATTTCAAATTGAATAAATATATGTCCAGGCAAACTTTTGAAAATCATGTCAGGTATTACACTGCCCATCATTTTGTTTTTTACCCGCTGCTGCTGATTGCGATCGGGGCTTCCGTGTATGCACTGGATCATCATCCGGAACAAAAGTATATCTGGCTGGCTGTCATCCTGCTGTTTATTTTTATCGGATGGACCTCTTTTATGCTGCGCCAGCATTATGCACTGGGAAATCAAAACCGCATCGTACGACTGGAATTGCGTTTTCGTTATTATATCATTACGGGTAAAAGACTGGAACCGCTTGAATCCAGACTCAGTTTTCCCCAGCTGGCGGCCCTTCGATTTGCATCCGACGAAGAATTGCAGGCGCTTACAGAACGGGCAGTTAATGAAAATCTTTCCCCGCTCCTGATTAAAAAATCAATTCTGCATTGGCTGCCTGATACTATGCGGGTTTAATATATTCGCTGCCATGGGATTCCTGTTCTGTAAAAATTCATGAATGCCTTTAATACGAATTTGATTATGGCCTTACTTTCGAAACAGTTATTTGTCAGGAGATCTTCCATTCCTTCCGGGGGCAGGGGTTTGTTTACGCGCAAAATGATCCGGAGCGGTGAGCGCATCATTGAATATAAAGGGCGGGTGACCACCTGGAAAGACGTGAATCACCGCCAGGGAAGTAATGGGTATATTTATTTTATCAACCGAAACCATGTGCTGGATGCATTTACCTATAAAAAAGCCCTGGGCCGGTATGCCAATGATGCCCGGGGAATGGGCCGGAAAAAGGGTTTGTCGAATAATGCCGCCTATGAAACCGACGGATTGAAAGTATATATTGATGCGATCAGGGATATTCCGGCCGGATCTGAAATTTTGGTCGGTTATGGAAAAGAGTATTGGGAGGTAATCCGGCATAACAGAAATATCCCGGACAAAAAAACGAAAACCAGCACCGGCTCCCCCGGTTAACAGTCATCCGGCGGGTACCAGAGGCTGGTCCGGCTGGCACCTGCCGGCTCAGGGCATCCTGAAACCGGGGGAAAAGACGGAATCCGGAACGTTTTAGCCGGAAAGGCACCGGGAGCGTACAGCGTAGTTATTATTATTGAATTCAATTGAAAATTATTTTGTTTTCATAAAATAATTTTTACTTTTATGGGCAGCTACATGCTGTTTCCCGCACTCTCCCTACAAGCATTATTCGGCTAATGTTTTAACGGTCCTGCGATCTGTGATCCATACCTGTGAATTGATTTACATAAGTATTAAACAGATCAACCGATGCAGTTAACGAGCAAGACTCCAGGCCTGGACGAGAAATTAGACGGATTACTTTCCCTTTTAATGCATGAATTTGAAGATCAGCCGGCCATTCCCCTGGCAGGGTTCTATGAACGGTATGGCGAATTTTTTGGAGAGGAACTCCATAACCTGCAGGAAATCCTTTTTGATGACGGACTGGTCCGGTGTTTCGTCGGACCCAACGGACTGGAACTGGAAATTACCCATAAAGGGATCGGTTTCATGGCCAAAGGAGGGTATTCCAGTGAAATCCGGGAAGAAATGATTTATCACGACGACGCTTTGCGTAACCGGAAAAATAACAGGATCTGGAACACCCTGGTTGCCCTTGCCTTTATAACGGCCATCGCCATTTGTTTTTACCTTCGCCACAGATCGGTTTGATCTGTTCATTATGCAGCCCGACTATCCCAAAAAGTTATTCCCGGACCAGCGCGAACATTTTGTTTTCCTGCTGGAAATGCTTGCGTCCGTTTCATGATGTATAATTCCTGCCCCCGGCCGGACCGGCCCCTTCATCATAATTTAGGAATATTTTTTAATGTGGTTTTCAACTTCCAGGAACCTAAACTGTACATTTGAATATGAAACGAATTCTTACACTGGTCTTTTCTGTATTATTTGCATTTGCCGCACAGGCACAGGGCAAGCCGTATAGCTGGACCTATTCAGCGAAAAAGATATCTGATAATGTTTATGAACTCCATTTCCATGTAGATGTGAATAGTCCCTGGCATACCTATTCCCAGTTCACGCCGGATGGGGGGCCGGTGCCGACAAAATTCAGCTTTGCAAAAAATCCACTCTATACGCTGGACGGGAAAGTAAAGGAAAACGGAAAACTGATCCAGAAGCATGAGGCCGTTTTTGGTGTGGATGTAAAATACTTTGACGGGAAAGTGGATTTTGTTCAGGTGGTCAAACTAAAGACAAAAGCAAAGACAAATTTTTCAGGATCCGTTGAATTTATGGTATGTAATGACCAGCAATGCCTCCCGCCGGCAACCCAGAATTTTTCCATCGCTTTGAACTGATATACATGCCTGTGAATAAAATCCTGGTTATTGGTGCATCCGGGCAGATCGGAACGGAACTTACGCTGGCCCTCCGGCAAAAGTTCGGCGGGGAAATGGTTATTGCCGCTGACCTCAAAAGAGAAGCCGATCTTCTGAAAGGTACGGGTCCCTTTCTTCCGCTTGATATCATGGATAAGGAAATTCTCCGGGTGCAGGTGCGACGGAATGAAGTTAAAACGATTTACCTGCTGGTTGCCATGCTGTCGGCAGCCGGTGAAAAAAATCCCCTGCTCGCCTGGCAGCTCAATATGCAAAGCCTGATCCATACGCTGGAAGTGGCCCGCGAGGAAGGTGTGAAAAAAGTATTCTGGCCGAGTAGTATTGCGGTGTTCGGTGCAGATGCCCCTAAAGAAAATTGTCCCCAGGAAGCCTATGCTGCGCCTTCTACCGTTTACGGGATCAGTAAATTATCCGGGGAACAATGGTGCCATTATTATTTTCAACGTTATGGAGTGGATGTGCGCAGCATCCGTTATCCCGGCCTGATCAGTTATAAAACCCTGCCGGGCGGCGGTACGACCGACTATGCGATTGAAATTTTTCATTCGGCCATCCGGGGTGAAACGTATTCCTGTTTTTTGCGGGAGGATCAACGCCTGCCGATGATGTATATGGATGATGCCGTGCGGGCGACGATTGAACTGATGGAAGCACCCGCATCTGCAATCACGGTGCGGACTTCCTATAATCTCGCCGGGATCAGTTTTACTCCTGCTGAACTGGCCCATGAAATAAAACGGTTAATGCCCGGCTTCACCATCGAATATGAACCCGATTTCCGCCAGGCCATTGCAGATTCCTGGCCGCAATCTATCGATGATCAGGTGGCCGCGCGCGACTGGGGTTGGAAACCTGCGTTCGATCTGAGACATATGACTGAAGAAATGACCCGGCATATCGTCCCGGGACTGGCGGTTTCCACCAGAAGATAAATCAGATGATTTTCATCTGGGTGGCAATATGAATCAGGGAAGCGGTATTCTTTGTTTTAAATTTTTCCAGCAGGTTTTTCCGGTGAGTATCAACCGTTGTTATGCTGATAAACAATTTCTGCGCGACTTCGTTATTGGTCATGCCTTCGGCGATCAGTCCCAGCACTTCTTTTTCACGCCGGGTAAGTATAATTTCCGTCTCCATGTTCTTTCGAAGGGTCTGAGCTGCTTCATTGCTGAAATAGGTCTTGCCCCGGGCAATGGTTTCAATCGCCTCCATGAGTTCCTGCTGGGATGCATTTTTGAGCACATATCCCGACGCGCCCCCCTCCATCATTTTCTGTATAAAACTCTTTTGATTAAAAGTGCTCAAACCTATAATAAAAACGGACGAATATTTTTCCTTTACTTCCCGGCACAGATCTATGCCGCTTTTATCCGGAAGGCTGATGTCCATTAATATCACATCAGGAAGCTGGTTTTGCAGAAACGCGAGACAGGAAACTGCATTGGTGGCGTGGCCCATCCATTCTATGCCGGGTTCATTTTGAAGTAAAGAGCGAATCCCTTCAATTACCATATAATGGTCATCAACGATAAATACGTTAATCTTCATAACAGATTTAGTTCGATGAGAACGGAAGTCCCTTTACCCTGTTCGGAACGCAGGTCCAGTTTCCCTTTTAAGAAATCCACCCGGTTCCGGATATTGTACCAGCCTATTCCGTTTGATTGTTTCAACATAGTTGTGTCAAACCCCTTACCATCGTCTTCTACGGTTACGGCTATCTGACCATTTGTTTTTGTAACCTGCACAATGGTATATTTGGCAGCAGCGTGTTTCATGATATTGTTGAGGAGTTCCTGTACAATACGATAAATCGTAATGGCCATAGTCTGTTCGATCCTGGCATTTTCAAGTCCGATGGACTGGTACGAAACCTGCAGGGCGCCGGATTGATTAATGTCATTGCAATAATCATTTAATGCGGTGTCGAGCCCGAATTTAACCAGGGCTTCCGGCATCATATTGTGCGCAACCCGTCGCATTTCTTTAATAGAACTGTCGAGCATATCCATACTTCTTTCAAAGGCCTGGTTATTTTCAGGAGTCATGATGATATTTCCCTTCATCGTATTAAATGAGTATTTTATTCCGGATAACATACCCCCAGTCCGTCATGGAGGTCCTTTGCCAGCCTGGTGCGTTCCTGTTCTTCACCCTTTAATACGGCTTCCGTAGCGGTTAACTGTTGCTGGGTTTCCAGTTCGCCAATTCGTTGTAACTGGATTTTTTGTTTTTGCCGGTAATTTCTGTAGGTGAGCAGGGATATGACCAGCAAAATACAGGCGCCGCCTGTTAAAATATAGTTCAGTGTATTTTTTTGAAGTATCTGTAAGGATTTAATTTTTGATTCCTCTTTCAACCCGTTAATTTCTTTCTCTTTTTTTTCGACGTTATATCTGATCTCCAGGCCTGCGATTTTTTCCTTGCTCTCTTCCGAAATCAGGCTGTCGCCGAGCTGCATCGTTTTCTGCAGGTAAACATTGGCTTTTTTATAGTCTCTGTTTTTCTCATACCATTTTGCCAGATTAACATAAACACTTCGCCGGGCGGGTTTTAAGTTGTGTGTATTCGCCAACAAAAGAAGCGTATCCAGATACAGCCTGGATTCCTCCATTTTATTCATATCAATCAGGCAGCCGGACAGCGCATCGATTACATTGGTCTCCTGATGCACATCCTCATTCAGCCTGGCGTAGACAAGCGCACTTTTGTATTCTGAAACGGCCTTTAAATAATCCTTATTATTTTCTGCGATATTAGCCGAATTGTAATAGTACTGATGAAGGAGAGCGGTATTTCCCAGTTTCTTAACTATGGGCTCAGCCTGGTTCAGTACTTCAGCGGCCGCCGTATACGATTTGCTGTTAATCAGCCTCATGGAATAATTCAGCAGTTTTATTGCCAGCGAACGGGGATTCTGACTTTTTTCTGCTATCGCAATCGCTTTCCTGTCATATTCTATGGCCTTTGAAGATTCGTTCAAATTATCGTAAACCTCCGCAAGACCCGAATAAACGGTAGCCAAAAAAGGATGATTCATGGGTTCAAAAATCCTGGCAGAAGCGGTATAATTTTCGATCGCTTTTTCATAATCACCCAATATGCCGTAGTCGCCGGCCACATTATTATACAAATGCCCCAGGTTCACCCTCGCCGGGAGGGTCGTATCATTTTTGAGGAAGGAAAAAGCTGAATCGGCGTAGCGGAATGCTTTTTCATAATTACCCCGGTCGCTATAATAGATCTGGCCGATCATATATCCTTTCTGCATGCCGGTTCTGTAATTTGTTTTTTTACTGATGGATATGATTTCATCCATAAAAGGCAGGAAATCAGATGTATTGTTGTTCAGGTCTTCCACCACGTAATCAACAATCGCCCTGATCCTGAAACTGTCTGGCTTTTGATGTTTACCTATTTCTTTTTTCAGACTGTCTAATACATTTGGCTGTGCCGATCCGTAGAAAAAAAGGAAGACATGCAAGAGAAGCAGGACCGCAAAACGGTAATTTTTCAATTCAGGAAAGATTATGGATAAACTTAGACAAATAAACTGATAACGGCCGGCGTTGGATCTCCCCTTTTTCCATGATTTTTTACTTCTTTCTGAATATCCTGCTTTTCAGGGATAGGTTGCCCTTTTGATTTAACGCATTTTTACTCCGCCAGTTAAAACAATCATTCGGACTCAATTAAAACTGCAGTTATGAAATATGTACTCCTGTCATTTGCGTTATTTTTCTTCCGGTTTGTATCCGCACAGGATTGCAGTCCGGAATGGCTGGCCGGGAAACCAGGTAAGTGGAGAGGGGGTATGCAGGGCTCAATTCATGATGTGACTGCGGCCGACCTGCAAAGAGAAAAAGCGGTGCTTACGGCAATCGAAAAAATGCTTGTTTCCCATTACACTCCGACGGGATGTGTGGCGGATTACAGCCACGTGTTTTTAGCGTATCCCACCGCCGGACAAACCCGTGTCGGAGACCCATATCAGTTTTCAGCGTTTATACTGGCTTATGCATGTGACCAGGTGAGTGCGGATAAATCAAAATATTATATATCACCTTCAACCTTCGAAAGTTTTCAAATAGCAGCCAATACCATTTCAGGCTTTAATACCCTGTATGCCGCCAATATTCCTGTGGATGATTTCAGGGGCTATTTAAAAATGCGGCTGAAGCCGCAGAAGAAAGAGGGTTATTATTTTTTGGGTGAATCGGTGGTTGCCAACAGTCAGGAGGAAAAGAAGGTAATTGAATATAGCTGGCTGATCACGTATAACGATACCCTGCCTTTTTCGTACATCACCCGTAAGGAATATTTAATGCTGCAAATGAAAAGACTGCAGCAATCATTAAAGGATAACCCGGGTGAAAAGGATTACACTAACCAGTTTATAAAGAATATAAACGAGTATTTAAAACAACCGGAATCTGAATTAAGCAAGCCGGCTATATGCCGGTGGAACGAAGAAGAACGATTTGAAAAGTTTGTGGATGAAGGTACACCGGGTTCTTTTTTCGCGGTAAAACCCAATCCGGATTACTACCATAAAAAGCTTCCAAAGTCAAGTCCGCAATTTTTTAATGTGGTATTTACGGAGGACCATAGCCTGCCGGTATATGAAGATAATATGACCGCGATAAAAAAGGCTGTCGATTTTGCGGCGCTCAAAAATATGTTGGGTAAATAGAATCATAGGAAGAAAAAAGATTTAATGATATGAGTATAAAAATGCAGTTCCTTGTTTCTGTCTTTATACCGGGAATAAAAAATTATATCAGTGGGTTGTTTGAATAATAAAAAGTAAAAAATGAAAAATTTCATCTCCGGTATCATTTTCCTAAATGTGTTGACTGCCGCCTATGCGCAAATAACTCCCAAAGCGAATGCTGCGAATAGTGGAATATATGCTGCTCCCTCCGGTATAAGTGTAACATTACAGAATAATGGGAAGAATGACTATGTTGTTGCGATACCCAAAGTCAGTGGCAAAACCTACGGTACCATTGCATTCAACCTTGCAACAGCATTTTCGAATGGCGCACCGTATAAAGTAACCATTAAAAAATGGCCTGCAGGACAAACCTGTGTCATGTATACCGGGAGCGAAGGAGCAGTGCCTCCCCATAGTGACACACTCAAAATAGGTTCGGATTTTACGTATGACCTGATAAGCCGTAGTTCTGACGACGGAAAATTCAGCAGCTTCTATGAAAGCAATGATCCTGCAGTGGGAGGTAACCGGGGTGAAGAAGGACGGTATGTAACTTTTGTCAGTTCCGCTGCAGGTTTCTGTGGTTCGACGGGGAAACACCGGCAGATCTTCTGGCGCGACCGGAACGCGGGTATTACGAAAATGATCAGCGTGTCGTCTGATGGAGAGGAAGGGAACGCGGATAGTTATACGCCTGCCATTTCGGGTGATGGCAAATCTGTTGCTTTTGAATCATACTCCGGTAATCTGGTACCCGAAGATAAAAATGCCGTACGGGACATTTTTATATGGAATTCCGGCACCAATAAAATCGAAAGGGTCAGCGTTGGTTCAGGTGGCACAGAAGCCAATGCAGAAAGTTATGAACCCTCCGTTTCAGGCGACGGGAACCTGGTCGCATTTACTTCTGCGGCAGGCAATATTTCAGCTACTGAAAAAGGCGTCTCAAACAACAATGTTTTTTTGCGCGACAGGAAATCCAACACGACCATCATGATCAGCATAGATCCTGCTGCTCAAAAAGGAGGAGGTGGTTCGCGGCCGTCTATTTCTTACGACGGAAACCGGGTTGCTTTTTATTCTCATACTGCTACCCTGGTCGCTGATGATCATAATGGTATCTGGGATATTTTTTTATGGGATAAAGATAATCCGCTGCTGAAAAGAATTAGTCTGACGGCCGACCATAAGGAACGCAACCAGGGGAATGAGAGCGCCAACAGGATTGTTGCGCCGGCCATCTCCGGAAACGGGCGTTATATTGCCTACGCTACAACTGCCGATAATATCGTTCCAGGCGACAACAATAATTTACAGGATGTCTTTGTGTACGATATTAAAACGGATAGTACGGTCATCGCCAGCAAAAGTTCTGCAAATAAATCCGGCAATGGAGACAGCCCCATTGAGCAGGGTGAAAAAATTGCGGTTTCCTTTGACGGCAGCTGGGTGGCTTTCTCAACCAATGCCAGTAATTTGGGCGTACCCGCTGCCAATGTGGTGATGCATAATATGTCATCCGGCGAAAATCGGGCAGTTTCAACGGTACAGGGAAGCAGTGTGGGCCGTCCGACGTTATCCCGGTCCGGCAGTTATGTGGTTTTTGGAATCGGAGGCAAAATTGACAGCCGGTTTCCTTCTTCAGGAATATTCGCCAGCTATACCGGACTGGGGCCCTGTCGTTTTTGCGCGCCCTGATATTGATATAGTGGGATAGCGATACCCATTGATTCCAACCATCCGGCAATTCATCCTCTGATGGTCAGAGATAGCCTCATAATTCTCCGCATTAATTCCAGCTGGCTGAATTTGATCCGGATACCTCTGATTCGGATTGGAAGCAAATCAAAAATCAATTACTTTTGCAGCCCGCTGGCGAGGTAGCTCAGCTGGTTAGAGCATCGGATTCATAACCCGAAGGTCGGCAGTTCAAGTCTGCTCCTCGCTACATAAAAAAGACTCCATTTGGGGTCTTTTCGCTTTTGTAACCAGTTGTTCAACAAGTGTTTGAGAGCGGTAAGTTGCTGTGCTAACTCTAAGGTACAGAATTTACCAAACCCGTCAAAAACCCTCAAAAACAGCTCAAAAACCAGCCCAACTGACGCATCTACTGACGCACTTTTACTCATAAAAACATGGCTAAATGGAGATCCCGGTGACAACTTCTAATCCGGAATTCCCGGATTACCGTTCACATAAAAAATACACTACCGGGGGTACATGTGATTGGAGTTGACCAAGGGAGTATTGTAAACTCCCTGTCGCGATAACAAATAAAAAACCCCCGTTTGTAATTCGGGGGTTATGTTTTGAGTTAAAGTACTATTTGACTTCTTCGATCTCACCTGGCCGCCAGGTTTTATCAAACCACGGTTGAAGGGGTCCATAAAGTCGTAGTAGGGTATTCCAACCTTTTCCAGGTATGGTCTGAACCCAGTTGTTCTCCTTGCCCTGAGGAGTATTCGGTCCGAAATAGATATCTACAGAATTGTCTGGATTAATGATAAGTCCTCTGGTCTGGCTGCTGACAGCTGGCCACTGCTGATCGTTTTGTAGCATCGAGCGGGTTTGATTGTCGTAAAGGATCACGGACCAGAAGTTGGCAACAGGGATATTGGGAGGAAGGTGAAGCCTATAGTTTTTGCTACCATCAAGGAGGTTATTTTTAGAGTCAACAAATGCAGCCATATACTGCGAACCTGCTCCGACTGTCTTCGAATCCATTGCCGGGGTAACGCCTGTGGCATAGAAAAAAAAGGATGAGTAGGAATCGAGTATGAGTGCGCCATTGTCTTCGAATTTGTATCCGCCGGTGAACCCGCTGCGCCATGCGCTGTTCGGGTAGAAGTAAGCTTCCCTAAGACGCATCCGGAATGTGATGGCGCGTGCAGTTGCGTCACCGACTGCCGCAGCTTCGGTCAGTATCTTTTTCATCCTTGCATCTGGTGAGAATGGTTTGCCCTTTTGAATTCCTACGGAAGCGTAAAGGCCCAAAGTCACCGGGTCGACCGACTCAGTCGGCTCTTCTTGAATTACCTGGTTAAGATATTCCCAGAAAGGATAATCCGCAGGAGCATCGGTACAGAAATCTCTGTTGGAGACATCAACGAAATTCAAGGATGGTGGATTCGCAGCCAGTGACAAAGGGTAAACTTTCGTGAACTTCTTTATCAGATCAACTCCAGGTTTTGGGTCGCCATTTACGAGAAAGCTGCGCCATGCTACCCAGGTACTGAACGTCCCTGGTCGCACGATAACATAACCTTCCGGGATGTCGCCTTTATAATCCGGTGGAAGGAGCAAGTACTTGCCACCCTCGCCCTTGTCGGGACCCACAAGTCCCAGATCTGTCACAAAGTGATACCACATATTGTCTATCAATCCAAGTACTTTTGGCGGAACCTCGAGAACCAGAGGCCCTTTGCTCAGATCGAGCCAGAACCAGGTGTACGGCGTGTTGTTATTCGGGGTAAGGAAGATTGACCGCGCGTTCATCATTTGCTCAAAGATCGGTATTGTTGTGTTGGCTGGTCCCACTTCAAGAATCCCCTTTCGATTCGCCACCTGGCTGACTGGTGCAAGTCCGAGCAAATACGCCTGTACCGCGCGTTGGAAATCGAGGTTGTCATATAGCTTTTCAACAGTGGCGTTGTCCGGGAAACCGTCGAAGAATCTGAGAGTACCGATACGTGTTTCTACTTTGTCAGGTGTGATGACGTTCGAAGGAATCTCGGTGGTCATTTTGTACTTCTTCTGGGCTACGGCGGTGTTTGTGACCTGGGTAATGATAACAGCCAGGACAAAAGAAAGCTTAAGCGGTGAATTCATACACTAAGATTTTGTTGTGCCTGTTTTCAGCGTAGACTAAGGTAGCTGTAGTCGTAATCGTAAACATTGATCGAAATCATGAGTCTAAGTGATAAAGCTCAGTTTAGTTGGGAAGGAACCAGATTTCAAGGAATCAGATCCTTAATGGACCAACCGGAGACCAAGTTTTCACTGACAATGCGGGTGATTTTTATGGCGTGGTATGTGTGACATTCCGTTGCATATGAGTACAAAAAACGGGTACCATGAAATACAAGAAGCGCGATCCCATAGTCCACGAACCGACTACCCAGGAAATATTCCACTGTTTATCCAGAGCGATAGAATGGAGTCGGATCCTGACACAGATGACAGGCGATAAACCCTACTACCGTGATTTTTTGGACTGATTGATCACCCGTGAAATGTATGCATCGGATTCGGATAGGATTACTGTCGTTAAACCTGCGACAAACCACAACGCTTATACATTAGCCTGTAATGGCCAGGGCTGGCTGCTACAGGGTATGTGAAATCATTTAAAATTGTAGATTTGAGGGCGTAAAAAGAAATTTATGGCTGGAAATCCTGCGCCAAAACCATAGCCAGTTAAGCCCCAAAAGAAGAAAGAATGAAAAAATATCTTTTTATAATTCTAATTGGATTCATACCTCTAACTATTGTCCTTGGTTATTACCGGTTTTTTTACCAAGAAAAATTGACTAGCGAGGATTCTCATATTACAAAATTGATTGAAAAACTCCCCGAATATATTGATCTATCAAACCAAAATGACGGGAATGTTCACATAGACTTCCCAGAGACACAAGTAGCAGCTATGTAAATGCCAACATTTTGACTTTTAAATTAAACGGTGATCCCTCGAAAATTGCATATCGTTTAAAATACGACAAGATTCTCAACTCAATAATTTTAATTAAGAAAGAACAATAAATTCATACAAACCCCTATCCACCAATTCAGCTCTGCAGAGGGGTTTGTAGGAACCCGTTGGATTTACAAAAGATGAGTCCGAGTTCACATGGGCAAAAGTGCTTAGTGGCGATTCGCTTTTAAGCTCTTTCAACCGATAGTTACCTATCCTCATAAATGGAACAAATCTCTCAAACGATTTTGTATAAATTAAAACAGTATCCATTATATTTTATATAGAGTCAAACTTTCCAAAATGACTGGATGTTCAAATCGTTGGCTATTCTATAATAATTTGATTGCTAAATAGGTTTTTGAAGACCGCGAATGACATCTCATGTATATCTTCACAACTATCTAACATGATTGCATAAAAAATTTTACCTTTAAATCTGTCCTTGCTATCAGAAACAGTATAGTAATTGACTTGTCCTTCAGGACCATCTGGTAGTGTAAAAGGATTTTCCAAAAGCAGTCCGGGATATTTTGGTGCTTTTCTCTCTATACCAATAATATATAAATGACCACCGCCTATATCCGTATACATTGATTTATCTATTACCTCATAAGCGATCATTTTATCATATTTATCGGAGAAGATAATCTTTCTCTTATCTGAATATTTGGCAACAAAGTTGTTGAGGTAGTCCTCCAAATATTCATTTTCGTTTGCTGATTTAAATAGAATCGCAACAGGTAAAACCAATTTCCAACCCTTTTTTATTTTTTATGGTTGGCGGAGTTATGGTAAACGCGCTTTGTCGATTATTGAAGTCATACACTGAAACGTTCCATGTTGAATCAATCAATATTTGAATTCCCAGTGGCCGGGAAGTCAATCCGATGCTCGCCTTTCGAGGCTGTCCAAATATCCTCCTTTTTGTAAGACTTGGTTTTCTGACTTCCACAATCCTTTTGTAAACTGCTTGCCCCTGTTCAGTTTCAAATTTACCTGCTTTGCCGGAAATACTTTTCACCTTGTCCATAGCGAAAATGCAATGTGATTGCATACCCGTAAATGCACTTGCATATGCAAATTCGTCCCAATATTCTGCGGGTTGGGGAGTTGGCAATAACTGTTGTGCTTTAGTAAAATTATTTATGGCTTTAATCGGAACGTTTGAAAGTGCATAGTGGTATCCAAGGAACCAGTATGTCCGATAATCATTTGGACTTTCTTTTATTGCAGAGTTGTAATTATCTACTGCTATATAATAAAACGCTGAATCATCAAGATTATAAAGGTAATGCGCGATGTCCCCCAATAGCAAGTCCAACTCTTCATTCCTATTGCCAATTGTTGAAAATATTGAATAATTGACATGAAGTTTACTAATGAGTTCTTCCTTTGGGATATGATAATTCCACTCATTTGTCCAATGGTCATAGTATCGAAGATTATCCTTAATGGATTGGAATGCAATTAAAAACTTATTTTCCTTGCTGATTTTAGAAAGATCAATAAAGTTTCACCATTGGCAAATGTGCCGACAGACATTAGGATCCCAATTATAATGATAACAACTCTTTTCATTAACATGAAATATCTGTTTTTTAAATAAGTCCAGTGATAAATCCTAAAATACTTTTAACATCAATTTTTTAACTTGTCATAAATAAACCAGCTACCCTTATAATAATTTTCGAAATTTTCCTTGCTGTCCATTAGAATGGAAAATTCCTGTTCCTAAGATAGCCAAATTCGTCATGTTTTTTAAACAGCTCAAAGCATTTTCTGGCAAGCATATCCCGCGTTCCATTTTTGGAGTATTGCTCCACCTGCGCAGATGTGTAAAAAAAGAAAGTTGGCTCGACCCACGTATTTGGATGAATTTGCCAAAGGTCACTTATGCCAAGTTCCAGTTCAAGCTCTCGAATTTCGTCTCTGGAAACGCTCCAGTATATCTCAATTTTCGCTACAGGCTCAAAGGCGCTAAAAATAACCAAAATGTCATGAGTATCATATTTGTGGTTATCCGAATCCCTTTCAAATTGGTATGCAATCTCTTTTTGCCTTAAGGTGTCAAACCCAAACTTATTCGTAATTAGTTGTTGGTCTTTGCTCTCTTCAAATATTATATTTAATCGAGGCCTTTTGTTATTGTCAATTTTATCATAAATAATGTTCATTGTCTTAACACCATAGGTTTGATCTATCCAGCCAGCAATTCGTGTGAAATCGGGGTTCATTGTGGCCTTACCTTGTTTTATCAATTTGGTCAATTTGTAATCTTGCTCGATAGGTGATATCATAAGTGTACCGATTGTAGTACGCTATTATTCTGAAGTGTCTTTATTACTAAGTTCAGGATAGGCCAAAATTAAATTTTGATATTCGTTATTTTTATTAGTCCTGTCAATATAAATAGAATGAACCTATTTGAGTAATATTTCCAAAAAGTATTTGGGTCTCCAAAAGCAATTTTGAATATAATTTTCACAAGGAAATCATTGGTCACTTTGCTCAACAAATATGTCAAAATGACTATATCTGTTATATACCATAAAAAGTGGATATTGAATCCTAATAAATTACCTAGAGCAAATAGAATAACAACTATGAATACTAGTATTCCATTGACTAAGAATACCGGAGGTCGTAAAATTTCGGGAAAATTAGCAGCGCCCACAAGAGTCTAGTGTCTTTCGTCAAGAATGAAAGAATCAAAATAATTAATGCAATAAGCCAATTCAGCCTTTTTAAGTAAAATCCACTTTTTAACTTCAGCAGGATCAAGTAGCAATACGAGCTTGTTTCTCCTTGCCAAAAATGGGTTTATTTTCCATTTGAGTTTTGGATTACATCTTAATTGATTTTCATAAGTTGATTCTCAAATGCTTTCCGGCAATTGCGCGGAGGATTCGAGAATAATTTGTAACTCTAATTCTGAATATTTGGGAAGCCCTTTCATTTTGCGTTTAAAACCAAAATATACGCATATAAAAGAGATTACCAAATACACCTGATGCGGATCTTTCCAAATATCCGACAGTATAGGACTGTACTATCGCCTTCTCATACATGAAAACCATTAGAAGGTTGACATTTGCGCTCAACCGGAAGATTCGCGTCCCCCAGGCAACTCATTACACAGCCGGTAGTTTTTTCCAGTTTTGAGGAAGCATTTACTAATTCAATTTAGCCTGTAGAAAATCGGAAACTTCCTTTGTACCCAAATCTTTTGCAATAATTCTTCCTGAACTATCAAGAAGAAAATTAAAAGGAAAACTAGAAATCCGCAGATTATTCATAGTTTTTTTATTAGCTCTGTATTGTAACCAGCTAAGGGATTGGGAATTAATCACCTTTTTTTCCATGCCTCAATGTCACTTGGGGATGAATCACTGGATATTCCGATCATATTGAAACCTTTATCACGATATTTTTTGATGAGCTTAATATAATCCGGAAACTGGCTAAGACATGGGCCGCAATGACTAAACCAAAAGTCTATCAAAATATATTTTGTTCTAATATTATTATAAGTTATGCTACGAGGTTTACCTTCTATGTCAATGACATCGATGTTCGGAAATATTTTTCCAGTATCTGTTAACACCAAACGACTTAATTCTTCCTTAACCAATCTGCCGGTATTTGATGATTTTATTTCCTCTGACAATACAGTGAAAGAAGAATCCAAATATTTATTATAGCCTTCAAACATCAAATCACGCGAGACTTCCCAAAGCGCCACATAAGAATCAGGATGCTTTTGGGCATATCCAAATAAGTAAAATCTTTTCAGACTATTCCTTTTATAATAGTCATCAATAGTATCTAATGACTGATATTCTGTCGATAAATATTTCTGGAAATATTCGAGCATCGTTGCATTATGTATATCAGGTATTTTCCTCAAAGAATCCGCATTACAGGTTACTGTCTGAGTACCCGGTTCTATAAAAAACCGACCAGAAAGATATGTAAATTGTCCGCCAACTCTTAGTCCAAGAATTACCCCGAAGGGGTAGCCAATTTTTCCTTCAATCAGGAATTTTCCATTCTTTACAGGGGTTTCAGAGAAATTGAAACTTTTTTTGGGTAATCAGAAATATTTCCAACCGGAAGGAGTTCTATCATTCCACTATCAGTGTTTATAATACCAGAAAGGGTGAATGAATTGTTCGTTTGCCCTTCGCATGCTTGATGCCATATGAACATCAGAATAAAAATGGATTTTTTCAATGTGCAGACATTTCGGGATAATACGTAAATTCCATAATCAGAATCCTAAGGTAGTTAATGTTCGCGATGGTTATTTAAGTAAACCCTTACCCGTTCGGTAAATTCGAGCAGCAATCAGTACTTCAGGTGGTAAACATGGATTGAAAGCTTTAATGAATATAACGCTACGGCAGATGAATCGTTAAACTTCCACCACAAAAAAGAGTATCAACGCGTATACTATTGTAAGGGCCGCCAACTTGAGTGATTTGCGTTTTATATACACCGGCAGGTTCGTATTTAAATGATAAGGAGTCGCCGGGGCTAATGACATCCAGAAATGTTAAAGGCGGAACTGAATAATTTCCTGCTATAACCCAAGTATAGGAATAAGTATTAGCAGAATAGTTAACATACTTTAATGATCCCATTGCAGACAAAGCCGTGGTGTCCCGATTTTCAATTGATGCAATTAGAGCTGCTTTAGTGGTATCCAGGGATTTAACAGAATAGCCGGGTATTTGAAACTTTAAATCTGGTGATTGATTATTTAAACAGCCCTTCTCAACATAAAAAGCGTATTCCACGGGTTGCAGGCTATCAAATATTGCAGATCCATTTTGATCAGTAACTACCGTCTTACCTATTTGACCATTATTATTATACAGGTTCCAGAGACTACCGAAAAGTTTTACGCTAGCACCCTGAAGTAAGTTACCATTGCTATCTGTAACTGTTATTCTTAATGAGGTTGTCCTGGTCACTCCATTATTCTTGTTACAGGCGAAAAAGGAGTGAGATGAAAATAATTGCTTGAACAGATTTCATTTAGACCGTTAATCGTTGGTTTAAACCCGGTTTATTCAAATGTAACATTAAATGCCCATAGTCATCGGGTGACAAAAAAAGGAAATGATTTGGTCCAGCCATTGGTCTAAAAACGGGAAGGGACTGGTCCCGCCCGGGGCGGGATGGTTTTCATAGTTCTGGAATTTCCTAAACCCTGCTGCTATTTTCATCACAAATATGTTCAGGGTTTTCTGAAATATTTCCCGGTCTTTCCCCACACCGGGAAATTTCTTGTGGTATGCCAGTTGAAGCCACATGAAGCCAGATGAAACCACATGAGGACGGGCGAAATATATTTTCCAATCTTTTGTTTGAAGGACAAGGCAGGTTAATCGCAGACTGATACTGGTAAGGAATGCGGGGACCCTTGCCGAAACAATTTTTAATGTATAAACGGATCTTTTTTTATGACCTGGATACTTAGAGGATGCTTAGAGGATGCTTAGAGGATACTTAGAGGATACTTAGAGGATAGAGGTCAGGAGAAAGGATGGGGAATTAAACATCATTTTAAAAAAAGAAAAATGGCACAATCAAAAGAAACCCTGCTGGTGAAAGGATTGTCCGGAACCATTAGGTGGTTGTTAATTGGGCCCGCCGTAGACAGGTGTCAATTAACGTGGGTTATCCAATATCACCAATGAACGGGTACATGGCATTGAGTTTTG
>CAWEQR010000007.1:0-488947 GCA_963811275.1 uncultured Chitinophagaceae bacterium
GAACGGTTCGTTAAAGAAATTACCCGCTCTTGGTGTTTGGCAGTTTGGGAAGTACACGGCCATTAAGAGAATTCAGACAATTGAATTGCTGAATTATGTGGAATATAATAAAATGGAGGTAAAACATTTATTAAGTAAGGAGTTAAAATGGAGGGATTACGGGGGCAAGCATTATGAAAATATATTTACCAGATTTTACCAGGGCTATTTATTGCCCGTCAAATTCGGGATCGATAAAAGGAAAGCCCATTTGTCAAACCTTATATTTTAGGTATAATGACGCGGGAGGAAGCCTTGCAGGAACTAAGACAGCCTCCATACGATCCTTCGCTGGTGCTGAACGATTTGGAATATATAAGTAAGAAACTGGGATTTAGCAGGGAGGAGTTTGTTGATATCATTAACCAGCCGAATAAACGGCATGATGAATTTGCAACCGATGCCGGGGAAAGAAGGCTTTATTGGTGGTTAATTAAGTTGATATCCCCGGCTACACGGCTCTTAAGAAATCTAAAAATCCGCAATTGATGATCGTTACCGTAGTCGGCGCAAGGCCTCAGTTTGTAAAAGCGGCAATGCTGTCCAGGGCATTACATCATGCAGGGATTGAAGAGATCATGATCCATACCGGGCAACACTACGATGAAAAAATGAGCCATGTGTTCTGGCAGGAACTCGGCTTACCGGAATGTGCTGTCAATCTGGAGGGCGGATCCGGCTCTCACGGAGTTCAAACAGCACAAATGATCGAAAAAATGGAAGCATTATTCTTTCATTAAACCCGGCTCCCAGGGCTTTGCTTCTTTATGGGGACACAAATTCAACATTGGCCGGATCTTTAGTTGCTTCAAAAATTCAATTGCCCATCATTCACGTAGAGGCAGGATTGAGAAGTTTTAACAAGAATGCCTGAAGAAGTAAACAGGATTGTAACAGATCACCTGTCATCTCTCTTATTTTGTTCTTCGCAGGAAAGTGTCACCCAACTGGCCAGTGAAGGGATCACCCGTGGCGTATTTAATACGGGTGATATCATGTTTGATGCTATTAAGACTTTTACCGCAGAGGCTGAAGAGAAAATAAAGATAGACACCTTGTTGCCATTTTCGGAGCGACCTTTTTGCTTATTGACACTGCACAGACCTGCAAGCACTGAAAGTGAAAGCAATATCGAAAATTTGCTTAAGGTAATCAGGGATATTTCTATTCCGTTTATATGGCCTGTTCATCCCAGGTTGCGATCCAAAATTGCTCAAATGGGTATCTACCCGGAAATATTTATGCGACAGTGCCGTTTTCATATTTTGAAATGCTCACGGTACTGAAGAATTGTTACAAAGTTTTCACCGATTCAGGAGGATTCCGAAAAAGAGGCTTATTGGATGAAAAAGCCATGTATAACACTAAGACCTGAAACGGAATGGGTCGAAACGGTGCATCATGGGTGGAACACCGTCGTTAATTTTGATACAGAGAAGATCAGCCGGGCTTTTGCCGAATCCGTTCTTCCGGAAACCTGGTATTCTGTATATGGTGATGGAAATGCAGCAAAAATAATGGCTGATCACATTAGAGAATTTTTAAACTAACATGCCGGCGGGGAACAATATTCTTTTTGTAGTAATGGAATTTGTCCCATTGAACTTAGGAGGTGTGTTTAGACCCTTACGATTTGTAAATGGACTGAAGAAGAATAACATCAACCCGGTCGTCGTCACTTTTGAAGATCTAATGCAAATCTCAGGAAAGTCCAAAGCAGATTCGACTATGACCTGATGGATAAGCTGGATAAGAATATTCCGGTATATCGGATACCACTTGACGACATGGACAAATATTCCAAAACCAGGATTGCAAGGTTTAAAAATACCTACTTTAATACAACCGATAATTATTTCAAAGCCTGGAAAAGGAATTTATTTAGTCAGCTTCCGGAAATTATCGAAAAACATCAGCCCGCTGCGGTATTTGTTACCTGTCCTCCTTTCAGCGGCGCCGAATTAGGTTCGTTTATTTCAAAAAAATTTAAACTCCCGCTGATCCTCGATATGAGAGACGCGTGGGCCAACCTGTCAATGGTGCCTTTGGGCAGCTACCTGCATTATATATATAAAAAAAATAAAGAGTACCAGGTTTTTAAACAGGCAACTGCCATCATCACAGTAACTCCCCAATTGCAGAAAGATTTTCGGAATACCCACCCGAAGATAGCACCTGAAAAATTTCACCTTATATTTAATGGCTTTGAATTTGAATTGCCCGAATCCCTGTCAGCCCGGTCAGGAAGTATAGCTGAAAAAGGCATCATCAAAATTGGCTACACCGGATCGTTTTATTATTCGCCTGCCGGAAGGGAAATCATGTTAAAGCCCTGGTGGAAGAAACGGGGACACCGCATCCTGCAATATACACCCGTGAAAGAGGACTGGCTGTATCGTTCCCCTTATTTTTTTCTAAAGTCACTCGCAGTTTTATTTAGCAAGAGACCCGTTAGTAGGAACAGGATTCTTTTTCACCTTATAGGTGATACGCCTGAATGGCTGGAGTCCATGGCGGATGAACTGGGAGTCAGGGGAAAATATGCAGTTTTGCATGGTTTCCAGACACATCAGAAGGTGTTGGAACTGCAGGAGACTCTTCGATCTTTTTCTGGCGACATCTGAAAAGGTAATCGGGAATGATCATTATTGCCTGCCATCCAAATTATTTACCTATGTACGTTCAGGAAAACCCGTCCTGGGTTTTGTTACAAAAGGAATACAATTTGATTTTATTGAGCAAAGCAGGTTGGGACTAACCAGTGACCCTGACGACGTAACTGCCGGCTCGCAGATGATAGAAAAGATCGTGGAAGGCGGATATTGTGAGAAACTGAATATCCCATACCTCCGGCAATTCTCGAATTCAATTGCAATAAACGAACTGACAGATATTGTTAATCATGTCGTTTAGGAAGAGTATCCTGAAGGATATAGGTATAATAGGTAAGCATGTTGATAGTAAAACATGAAATTGACAATAGGTAATAAGTCTGGTAAATTGATCAGTTTTCACCCAAGGAAGCAGCACAATTTTGAACAGGCGGCAGTTTTAGCGAGGCTTTACCCTGGAAGGTTCAAACATGTAACCAGTGTTTATTTTGCACCTTTTCTGGTTAGGTTATTAAGAAAAATTGCGCCGCGATATGCAAACCAGATAGGTAAGCGCAGTTATGGGCAACTTCCCAAAAAATATGTAAGCACGTTTCCATCAACGGAAATAAAAAGATGGCTCCTGGAAAGAAAACAGGGACCTGCTCATTTATCTGACTACATGGACTTGAACGAATACTGGCAGAAAACGGTACTCAGAAATTTTGACGCCCCCGAAATTTGTATTTCTTATGATGGCATTTCCCACCTTTTGTTCAGAAACTGGAAGAATAAGGCGGTATTAATACTTGATCTTGCAATCGGTCTTCCCCAATACAGGGTAAAAATCCTGCATGGTGAGGGTTTTCATGTCAATATGCTCGATGAAGTGGATGAGGTTCAGAAGAAATTGTTCTCATGGTATAAAGAGGAGGTGGAACTGGCGGATATTATTTTGTGTGGCAGTGAATTTGTAAAAAAGACGGTGGTTTATTTTTTTCCTGAATTTGAAAATAAATGCAGGGTACTTCCTTATGGAACTGACCTGGAAGAATTCAGTTATCCTGAAAGGAAATTTCAAAATAAGGAAGATTTGAAATTTGCATTTGTCGGCAGGCTGAGTTGGAGAAAGGGTGCTCATCTGATGCTGGATGCCTGGAAAGATTTTGTTGTTAACCATCCTAAGGCTGAGCTTCATTTTTTTGGAACGCCGGATCAGGAGATCAGCCTCGATCAACTGCCGGATCAGGTTTACTGGCATGGCTGGATCAGGAAGTCTGAATTGATTGCCAGTTTAAAGACAATGGACGTATTTGTGTTCCCTACTACCTTCGAAGGAAGTTCAATTGCCGTTTTCCAGGCTATGGCTTTAAAGTTGCCTGTAATCACCACCCTGAATAGCGGTACGGTTCTGACCCATGGTGAATCCTGTGAAATTGTAGAAGTGGGTGACAACGCCGGATTGATAAAAGCAATGGACAAGTTGCTTCGTAATCCGGAATACAGAAGGAAACTTGCTGAAAATGCGTATGCTTTAAGCAAAAATTATTCCTGGAACGACTATAAACTGCGACTGGGAAAAATCCTGGAGGAGATCAATTTTTGATTAAAAGACTATTGGAGGACTGATGACGCAACTAACAAAGGCTATTTTTTTAACACACCGGAATTCTTTGTATTCGGAAATAACGGGTGGCGTTCAGTTATGCTCACAGGAATTTCATTCCATCATAGGACAGGCCGGTGATATCATACTGGAAGATTATTATGTTCCCTACACGAGGGATCTGTTCCAGCGGGCGATGATAAAATGGGGCATGGAAAACTATTCTTTTTTCGATATTAAAAAAGAGGCGCCGGCCTTATTGTCCTATATATCCAAACAGGATATCGGAATTGTATTCATCAACATGGCTTCATCCGTGCGGTTTGCCCGGCCGATTAAACAAAAATTTGGCGAAAAGGTGAAAATCATATTATTGTCGCATGGAAATCATTCTGGCGATTTTCTTCATCTCATCACCAAGCCCGTCAGCAGGCCTTCTTTATTAAGAAGCTGGCTGAATAAGATCAGGTTGGGCCGATTGATAAGCACCGAGGCTGCATACAGGGTGAAATGGCTCGACGGGGTAGTGACTTTATCTGAAACGGAAAAACAAATAGAAAACTGGTTTGGCGCAAAAAAAGCTTCTTTTCTGCCCCGGAAGTTATATAAGGATTTCCTGGTAAGGGATTCGGTTCCGGGCAGGATTGGTTTTGTCGGCAGGCTCGATCATCCCCCGAATTTCCAGGGTGTCATTATCTTTTTGGAGGAACTTTCCACCCGGGATCATGGTTTGCAATTCAGGCTGATCGGCGCGCCGCCTGCATACGGGATAAAAATTAAAGAACGTTTTCCGTTTGTAGAGTATCTCGGTGAATTGTCTGACCAGGATCTCGGGAAGGAAGTCGCTACCTGGGCTTTTTTTATGAATCCGGTTTGGTGGTATTCAACAGGCGCTACAACCAAATTAGCCCGTGCCATTAGTTGGGGATTGCCCATCATTACAACAACAGCCGGTATGCGCGGATATGAATGGAAAAAAGGTTCTTTGCTGGTGGCAGACAGTCCTGCTGATATGGTTACGCAATTGATTAAGGAAGCTCATTCCATAGAGAGGATTCATTATTGGAAAGAACAAACGGAACTGATAGCAGAAAACGGTCCGGATCAGATGGAACTGATCACCAGGATACGGTACACTTATGAATAACAATAGAATTGTATTCATACCGGCGCCCTTTTCCCGCCTTCTGCCATGCCGCCTGCGCAAAGAGTGCGGTTATTGGTGCGGCACCTGCATGAATTCGGATGGAAGCCGGTCATATTCACGGTTGATCAGTACTACCGGGAGGAAGCGGCAGATCCCTGGATGGTAGAAATTGCCGGAAATGCATTTGAGAAAATTGAAGTCCGTGCCTGGGATCAGCGGAAGACCAGAAAGTTCGGGTTGGGCGACCTGGGCATCCGGGTGTTTTTTGGCTTGTATCGTTCCATGTTAAAACAGGCGAAAAAGGAAAGACCTGCCCTGATCCTCTACCCGGTTCCCCCCTGGTATATCATGGTGATGGCGCCGATTATAAAGAAGGTTACCGGCATTCCCTATGCGATTGATTTTATAGATCCCTGGATATATAAAACGAGCCGGAAAAATTTCAAGTCGGTGGCAAGTCAGCGGATAGCCAGGCTGCTGGAAGGACGGGTCGTAAAGGAAAGCAGCGCCATCTTTGCGGTTTCCCAGGGAATCCTGGATGATCTGAAAAAGAGATATCCCGCTGTTTCTTCCCTGCCACTGATCGCGGTACCTTACGGCGTGGAGGTTTCCGATTACGATGCGATACCGGTGCAGCTTACAGTTGATTCGGAGGTTGTAATCAGATACACGGGGGCCATTTCCGAAAACATGTTAATCGTAGTGGACAGTCTCCTGAAAGCATTTAAAAAGCTGAGCAGGTCATTGCCGGTCCGGGTTATTTTTACCGGTACTTCCTATGCGGGGATCGGTTTGGCAAAACCAGTACTGGCGGAACTGATTGCAAAGAATGAGGTGGGTGATTTTGTAGTGGAAAACCCGGCCAGGGTCGGTTACCGGGAAGCCCTGGAGATGAATAAACAGGCGGATATGCTATTGCTGATCGGCGATACGACGCCTTATTACGCGGCTTCGAAAATGATGGGGCTGGTCGCTTCCGGGAAGCCATTTTTTGCCTGGGTGCATGCGGATTCCTTTCCTGCTGAATTCCTGGAAGAATTACAATATCCGAATCGTTTGTTTTTTCAGACGGAGGAACTGGGTGATGAAAAAAAGATAACACAATTAGCAGACGCCTTGTTATATAGTATTCAGAACAGGAAACAGTTTATTCCGGTATCACTGGAAAATCCTGTTTTCAATAAATTCACCGCGAGGGCAATGACAAAAACGTTTGCAGATACATTTCAAAAAATCAACTGATGAAGAATACACATTACAGTAAAATCAGGGGAAAAAAAGTACTGGTTACCGGAGGACTGGGTTTTGTCGGGCACAACCTGGTGAAGTCGCTGGTAAAAGACTACGGGTGTAAAGTGATCGTCGTGGATGACTGCACCAATAGCAGTGAATCCATGATTGATCCCGTAAGGGAACAGGTGGAATTCCATAAAGTGAGTGTATTGGATACGGAACATTTTTTCCCTTTACTGGATCAGGTTCAATATATTTTCCACCTGGCCTGTATTCAGATTGCTGCGTCCAGTTCCAACCCGCTGCTGGACATGCAGGTGAATGCCCAAAGCACCCTTCAGTTGCTCGAACAAATCCGTCATCACGAATATCCGTTACTGGAGAGAATCGTATATACTTCGTCCTGCTCGGTATATGGAAGCACATCCCATCTTCCTTTAGGAGAGGATGACGCCACCCATGTGCTGAGTAATTATGCAGCCACCAAATTACTGGGAGAGCATTATACCCTGATCTATAACCGGAATTATAATATACCGGTTTCTGTGGTGCGTTATTCGAATGTGTACGGCTATGGTCAGTCGCCCCGAAATCCTTACTGCGGTGTATTGGGAAAGTTCGTGCATAACGCGTTGACCGGTCAGCCGCTTACCGTGGTGGGAGACGGGGAACAAACCAGGGATTACACTTTTATCAGCGATGCGGTGGACGCCACCATCCTGGCTGCCGTTCATCCCAGGGCATACGGTGATGTATTTAATGTGGGAACCGGCATTGAAACTTCTGTAAATAAGCTGGCCGCTTTGATCAGGGAATATGTTGCCGGCACTGAAGTGGTTGATGTTCCGGAAAGGGATATTGACAATATCCGCCGGCGTGTGGTGGATATCGAAAAAATTCACCAGCGGCTGGGCTGGGTTCCTAAAGTGGGCATTCAGAAAGGCATTCAATCAACGATAGACTGGTACAAAACCACCATCTAGTATGCGCTTAGCGGTTGTTACAACCCATCCCATACAATATTATGCACCCTTGTTCAGGTTGCTGGCAAAAGAACCGGGTATTGAATTGAAAGTTTTTTATACCTGGTCACAGTCTCAGCAGGGAGCGAAGTATGATATTGATTTTGGTAAAATGATCGAATGGGATATCCCGCTGCTGGATGGGTATTCTTATGAGTTTGTAAATAATGTGGCGAAAGATCCGGGGCTTACATCATTTCAATGGCATCCGGAATCCGGATCTGAACAAAAGGATCATGGAATGGAAACCGTCCTTCCTGTTGATCATAGGATGGAATTTCAGCAGTCACCTGTCCTGTATGCGCCATTTCAAAGGCAAGATCCCGGTGTTATTCAGGGGCGATTCAACCTTACTGGACGAGAAGCCGGGTTTGAGAAAAATATTCAGGAGGATATTTTTAAGATGGGTGTACAGTCATATAGATTATGCATTATACGTCGGTAAGAACAGCCATGATTATTTTTATAAACACGGACTGAAGGAATATCAACTGGTCTGGGTGCCGCACGCAGTGGATAATGAGCGGTTTGGCGGACCGGATGATTATGAACAGGACGCTAAACAATGGAAGCAGGAACTTGGGCTTTCGGATGATGACCTGGTTCTCCTGTTTGCAGGCAAACTGGAACCGAAGAAGGATCCGGATTTTATGCTGAGGCTGGCAGAAAATCTGAAGGACCCCCGGTTGAAACTGATCATCGTGGGAAACGGCAAGTCAGAGGAGGCATTAAGAATTAAGGGTGGGCCCGATAAACGCATTATGTTCCTGGATTTCCAGAACCAGCAGAAAATGCCCCTGGTCTACCGCTTGTGCGATATTTTTGTGTTGCCGTCCAGGGGCCCGGGCGAAACCTGGGGATTGGCAGTTAATGAAGCCATGGCCTGTAAACGCCCGGTGATTGTTTCGGCTAAATGTGGTTGTGCTCCCGACCTGGTGGAAGAAGAAAAGACCGGCTGGGTTTTTGAGCCGGGCGAAAAGGGGGACCTGGAAATAAAGGAGCTGTTGAAAAGTATATTGAATGAACGATCCATCCTGGATTGCATGGGCGACCGGGCATGGCAAAAGCTGCAAACTTTTTCCTACCCTGTTTCCGTTGATAGAATAAAAAATCTATTGGAAAATATAAGTGTAAGCACGAAAAATACAGTTTCATAAACTTTCCCTGAATGGCCTCCATCAGAAGTAATTTTTTAATTCTTTCCTTAATAATCTGTTTCCTGCTTTCGCTGGTAACAAACTGGTATGCTGAAATATCCGTATTCCTGATTATCATTACCATATTTGCCATCCTGGATAAATTGGGAAAGGGGTTGGTGTTGCGGGAACTCGTGGTATTGCATACCATTTTTATCTGCCTGGTGATGCCTTCCGTGGGGTATAGTGTGTACAATTATGATAATTACCTGGCCAGGATTTTTTACCGATACATGCTCGTGCCCGAGAATGTATATTTCGGTTTTACATTACCGGCCGTATGTGCATTTTCTATCAGTATGTGTTATCCGGTAAAAAAAATGTCTTTTATACTGGACGAAGGAGATTCATTTAAAAATCTCCTTCGCTTGGTAAGAAATGAGCTTTGGTAAGACGTTTCAGGACAGGGGATCATTATAACCATCATTGGAACTTTATCTTTTTCTGTCATAACTCTTCAGTGCCGGAAGCTGTAAAGTTTGTCTGTCACCCTGCTTTTCTTTTCCTCTTTTGCAGGCATCTTATACATTTACTACAGCCCGCCCATGCCATCAAAAAATATCCTGCTTATTTTGTTTGCATTATTTATAATGGGCCTTGCTGTTCAGAGTGGTGTGTTTACGGTCGTTGTTTATATGGGCATCACTTTATTTTCTTTTCTTTTTCTGGGAAGGAAATATGCGCTGTGGAAGAAATTCCTGGTATTTGTTATCGGTGTGTTTTTTATTATTTATTATCCAGAATGTGAAAACATCTTTTCGGGATATTACCTGGAGGGAAAGGAAGTGGATAACAAAACCAGTTTGTTCGCTGGATATCATTATTGATAAGTTGGCAAATATTGATAAACTGATTGATATAGATGGATTTTTCCCGGTATATATGCGTACAAACCAGGGATATAATATATGCCGTGGTAATGCAGAGAATACCCGCCCAGCAGGAATTTGATAACGGAAGCCGTTTGCTGACAACTGCGGCATCTGCCCTCGTACCTCGTTTTCTCTGGCCGGATAAACCGGAAGCCGGCGGAAAAGAAAGCATGAAATATTATACGGGACTCAATATCAATGGCTGGTCAACCAATGTCAGTCCGCTGGGGGAAGCCTATGGAAGCTTCGGCCCGGTTGGCGGCATTTTATATATGTTCCTGTTGGGTTTATTTATCCGTTGGATTTACAAAAGGGTATTTGTCATTGCCCAAAAACTGCCCCTGCTTGTCCTATGGATTCCTGTTCTCTTCTACCAGGTCACTTATTGCATGGAAACGGACAGCCTCCAGATTTTCAACTCCCTGCTCAAAGGTGCTTTTTTCCTCTGGCTCCTGTATAAACTGGTCCCCGCATGGTTTGGCAATATGGTAAAGGGTTCCAATGCAAGGAGATCCTTCAGACGTCGTCAGGTACCTGCCTAATCCCCGGTCTTTTCAGATTTATAAATCAATCTCTTGCCCCTGGTTCAGTTAATATTCAGGAAAACCAACCCGCTTTTTTTCAGCATAGAAAAGGTATTTGCTTCCCTGATGGAAGGATTGCAAAAAGGATTTTCCGTGCAATCGCTATATATGCCCTTTTACAACGCTTCCCTGTCCGATATGGCGGGGAACCTGGCTTTTGCCAGGAAAAGCAAAGCCGATATTTATCATGTTACGGGAGATGTCCATTATATCGTACTGGCATTACCCAAAAGAAAAACCATACTCACGATTCATGACAGTGTTTTTATCCGCGAAAGCAGGGGATTGAAACGGGTATTTTTTAAATGGATATTCCTGAAACTGCCGGTTAAAAAATGCCGGTTTGTTACCACGATATCGGAAAAATCAAAAAATGAAATCGTACAGTTTACAGGTTGTGATCCTGCAAAAGTAATTGTAATACCCAACCCGGTGAATGCGCATATCTATTACCGGGAACAGGACTTCCATGCCGCCAGTCCGGCATTATTGTTCATCGGATCAACGCCCAACAAAAATCTCGACCGGATTATCCCGGCATTGGCCGGAATACCCTGCACCCTGGAAATCGTGGGCCGGATTCCGGAAGAACATCTTTTGCTTTTACAGAAACATCATATCCGTTTCAGGCAGTTCAGGGAACTTACGGAAGATGAAATGGCCGACCGCTATGCGGCCTGTGATATGGTTATTTTTCCTTCACTTTATGAAGGATTCGGTTTGCCCATCCTGGAAGGACAAAAAGCGGGTCGCCCCGTGCTGACGAGTAATATCTCTCCCATGAAGGAAGTGGCAGGAGCAGGCGCCTGTCTGGTGGACCCGGAAAATACGGATTCGATCCGGGCAGGTATAAAAAGAATTATTGAAGACGATGGTTATCGTGCGTCTATAGTTAAAAAGGGATTTGAGAATATAAAACAATACGACGTCCAGGAAATCGCTGACCGGTATCTGAAGTTATACGCAGCGATCCTGAACAATCAGGTATGTGTGGCATAGCGGGCATATTATATTTTAAGAAAACGGCTGTTGAAAAATGCCTGATACAGCGTATGGCGGATTCCATGATCCATCGCGGTCCGGATGCGGAAGGTATATTTACAGATCATGAACTGGCCCTGGGTCACCGGCGTCTTTCCATCATTGATTTATCCAATGCAGCCAATCAGCCCTTCAGCGGATCATAGTGGCCGCTATACCCTGGTCTTTAATGGGGAGATCTATAATTATGCGGAAATAAAACTCAGCTTAACAGACTATCCGTTCCGGACCCACAGCGATACGGAAGTGATCCTGGCGGGATACATGAAATGGGGCGCAGCCTGCCTGAACCATTTACGCGGCATGTTTACGATGGCCATCTGGGACCGGGAGGAAAGGTCCCTGTTTATCGCGCGCGACCGGCTGGGTGTAAAACCTTTGTATTATTACCAGGATGGAGATCAGTATATTTTTGCATCGGAACTGCGTGCCGTCCTGTCCGTAATGCCCGGTAAAAAAGAATTGGACCATTCAGCCATTGCTGAATACTTCAGGTACCAGTCCATCGGATTTCCTTTTTCTCCGGTGAAGGGAATCAGACAAATCGAAGCCGGTACCTGGATCCGGATTCAGGAGGGCAGGGTCCATACGGAATCCTACTGGGATCCGGTTACGAGGCGGTATGACTTTAACCTGACGGATAAAAAACAGGTGGAAGAAAAGGTTAAAGCACTGATGCTTCAATCCGTGAAACGGCGACTGGTAAGTGATGTGCCCGTCGGGGCGTTATTGTCGGGAGGTATTGACTCCGGTGCGGTCGTGGGATTGATGGCGGAAGCCGGCGACCCTTCGCCAAAAACCTTTACGGTATCTTTCGATGAAGCGGAATTCGATGAGTCCCGCTATGCGGAAATAGTTGCTAAAAAATTTCATGCAGACCATACCCGTATTCATCTTAAACCGGAACTGCTGCTGGAGGAACTGACCCATGCGCTCGACGCCATGGACATTCCGACGGGGGATGGCATCAACAGTTACGTAGTTTCAAAAGCCATTCATGGGCAGGGCATCCGTGTGGCGCTTTCGGGTATCGGGGGTGATGAACTTTTTGCCGGATATCCGCTGTTCATGAATTATATCCAACTGCAGCAAAAAAGCCGGATCTGGAAGTTGCCATTATCCGTCAGGCATATGGCCGGCGGATTGATGGGTAAGGGATCTAAAAAAGACCGGATGCGCCAGTTGCTCGGGATGCCTTCTCCGGGCATTGAAAACAGTTATCCTGTTTTCAGGCAAATAGTATCCCCTGCATGTATTACAGGAATTGACCAGCTTACATAATACAGATACCCTGACCCTTTCACAGCAGTTGATTTCAAAAAAAAGGGAATTATCCAGGCTGCCGTTATTCAGCCAGGTAACGGCGGCAGAATACCTGGGATATACACAGCAGACTTTATTAAAAGATACGGACCAGATGAGCATGGCGTTTTCCCTGGAAATCAGGGAGCCTTTTTTCGATCAGGACCTGGTGGAATTTGTGATGTCCGTTCCGGACCATTTCAAAGTACCGGTTTATCCAAAAAGTTTACTGGTCGAATCCTTAAAGCCGCTGTTGCCCGACAGCATCGTATTCAGGAAAAAGCAGGGTTTTGTTTTTCCCTGGAAATCCTGGTTAAGGAATGAATTGCGGTCTTTTTGCGAGCATTATATAAAGAACATGTGCCAACGCTATTTTATTCAGGGGAAAAAGCTCGCGGCGTACTGGCAGGCATTTCTCAAAGGGGATGATGATATCCGGTGGATGGAAATCTGGTTATTTGTTGTCCTGGAATACTGGCTGGAGAAAAACGGAATCGAATAAATGAATCATCAGACATGCAGCGGGTAAGCAGGCAAAAAATATTGATGTTCACAGACTGGTACGAACCCGGTTTTAAAGCGGGAGGCCCTATCCAGGCCTGTAGAAATGTGGTTGCCGGTTTAAAGGGAACCTATGATTTTTTCATTCTTTGTTCAGACCGGGACCTGGGCGACCAGGTTCCTTATAAGGGAATCCCGGTAAACCAATGGATACAAATTGAAACGAGGGTAAACATATGGTATGCCTCCCCGATTTTATGGGGAAGCGGCGGTTGTTACAGCTTTTAGAGGAAGTAAAACCTGACTTCGTGTACTTCAACAGCATGTATTCATTCAAATACACGTTGTTGCCGTTATGGATATTATTGAATAACCGCTACCATGGTAAAATTATTCTTGCACCCAGGGGCATGCTGCACAAGGGTGCGCTGAAAATAAAATACGTAAAAAAAGTCATTTTTCTGAAAATGTTTCTGCTGATCGGCTGGAGCAGGAAAATTATTTTCCAGGCCACGGATGAACAGGAGCGAAAGGATATTCAGTTTTTTTTCACCGGAAAGGCGAATGTGGCGGTCGTTGAAGATATCCCCACGTTCAATGACCAGCCCTTGCAGGAAAGGACTAAGGAAAAAGGCAGCCTGAAATGCATATTTCTCTCCAGAATACATCCGAAAAAGAATTTGCATTATTTCCTGGAGCTGCTGAAAGAAATCAGCCAGGATATTGAAATCGGGTTTGATATTTATGGTTCTGAAGACCATCACGATTATGCAGAACAATGCAAAAAATTAGCGGCAACCCTTCCCCCGAATATACAAGTGCGTTTTATGGGGGGCGTTCCATTCAATAAAGTTTTTGAAATGCTCAGGCAGTACCATGTATTTGTATTGCCTACCCTGGGTGAGAATTATGGTCACGCCATATTTGAGGCCCTGTCCACGGGACTGCCTGTGATGATCAGCGATCAGACTCCCTGGAGAAATCTCGAACCCTTGAAAGTGGGCTGGGATATCCCGCTTCAGATGAAAGAAAAATTCACGGATGCCATTACCCGGGCTGCCGGATGGGACCAGCGGGAATACATGGAATGGTCTGAAGCGGCCTATGGTTATGCCAAAGAATACCTGCAGGAACTGCATGCCCTTGAGAAATACAGGCAGCTGTTTTCAAGTCCCGAAACAAAGTCGATTTTGTTATTTACTGACTGGTATGAACCGGGTTATAAAGCGGGCGGACCCATTCAGTCCTGCAGGAATATCGTAAATATTCTGAAGGGGGAATATGAGTTTTATATTATCTGTTCCGACCGGGATCTCGGTGACCAGGTTCCTTACCAGGGAATACCGGTAAACCAATGGATCCGGAATGAAGCCGGGGTAAACATATGGTATGCCTCCCCGGATTTTATTACGCGGAACAGCGTGAAGCAGCTGGTTGAAAGCATAAACCCTGATTTTGTATATTTCAACAGTATGTATTCCCGATTATATACCTTGCTTCCGTTATGGATCCTGCTTTGGAATAAATATAGCGGCAAGATCATACTGGCCCCGCGGGGTATGTTGCATAAAGGCGCATTAAAAAGGAAATATTTCAAGAAATATGTCTTTCTGAGGTTATTCAGGTTCATCGCGTGGCATAAAAAAGTGGTCTTTCACGCCACCAATAAGCAGGAGCAAAAGGATATTCTTTTTTTCTTTTCCACCAAAGCGAAGATTACCGTATTGGATAATATTCCCAATACGTCCCTTCGCCAATGGCGTTCCAAAATAAAAAGGCCGGATGAGCTGAACTGCGTTTTTATTTCGAGAATACATCCGAAGAAGAATTTATATTATTTTCTGAAGATTCTCACGGAACTCCGGAGCGATGTGAAGCTGGTTTTTGATGTGTATGGCATGGAAGAGGATAAAAACTATGCAGACGAATGCAGGCAATTGTCCTCTTTACTGGGACCGAATATCCGGGTGGATTTTAAAGGACCGATACCCTATGAACAGGTATTCGCGACGATGCGGGCATATCATTTATTTGTTTTACCAACGCTTGGGGAAAACTATGGTCATGTCATTTATGAAGCCCTGTCGGCCGGTGATCCCGTACTCATCAGCGACCAGACTCCCTGGAGATACCTGGAAAAGAAAAAAGCCGGCTGGGACCTGCCGCTAAGTGAAAGGGGCCGGTTTAAGGAGGCACTCGGGAAGGCGTTGGCCTGGAAACAGGAAGAATACGATGAATGGAGCAGAAATGCGTTTGAGCTTGCTAAAGACAGCTTCGATATTCCCAGATTATATGATAAATACAGGAAGTTATTCGGATGACCCGATTATAAATGGTTGGGTTGATATTAAAAACAGGATAATACCGGAAATATGAAAGTATTACTACTTGCAGGCGGTTTCGGCACGCGGTTAAGCGAAGAGACCGATATTCGTCCAAAGCCAATGGCTGAAATCGGAGGGAAGCCCATTTTATGGCATATCATGAAAGGGTATTCCCAATATGGTTTTACGGAATTCGTGATCCTGCTGGGGTATAAGGGATATTATATCAAGGAATATTTTGCAAACTATTTCCTGCACCAGAGCGACGTGACCATCGACCTCAGCACCAATAAAATAGAAGTGCACAACAATACTTCGGAGCCCTGGAAAGTGACCCTGCTGGATACCGGTCTGGATACGATGACGGGCGGTCGCATAAAAAGAGCAAAGGAATTTATCGGTAATGAAACTTTCCTGTTAACTTATGGTGATGGGGTTTCGGACATTGACCTGGGAAAACTGGTCAGCTTTCATAAAGCACATGGTAAATATATCACGATGACGGCCGTTCAGCCCGAAGGCCGTTTCGGGGCGATGGAGACGGAGGGGGACCGCGTGGAATCCTTCCTGGAAAAACCCCGGGGAGATGGTAACTGGATCAACGGTGGTTTTTTTGTGTGCCAGCCGCAGGTACTGGATTATATAGAGGGAGACCGGACCGTGTTTGAGCAGGCCCCGTTACAAAAACTCGCCAAAGACGGGCAGTTATATAATTACCGGCATCATGGATTCTGGAAATGTATGGATACGCTGAGAGATAAAAATGCTTTGAATGAAATGTGGGCTGCAGGTCAGGCAAAATGGAAAACCTGGTAATCTATGTACAACAATATTTATAAGGACAAAAAAGTAATTGTGACCGGTAATACCGGTTTCAAAGGGTCCTGGCTAAGCCTCTGGCTTCATGCACTGGGGGCGCGTGTAACCGGCATTTCAAAAGATATTCCGAGCCAGCCTTCCCTTTTTAAAGAACTCTGGCTGGCAGAGAAAACGGATCATCATTTTGAAAATATCTGCAACGGGCCGATGATGAAGGAAATCTTTCAGCAGGTGCAGCCGGATTTTGTTTTTCACCTGGCGGCACAGCCCATTGTTTCAGTTTCTTATGAAGATCCGATAGAAACATTTCAGACAAATACGATTGGCACGGCAAATATCCTGGAAGCCCTGCGGTTTGTTTCTAATCCATGTAATGCGGTTATCGTCACAAGTGATAAATGTTATGATAATGTAGAATGGATCTGGGGATACCGTGAGCAGGATGCACTCGGCGGGAAGGATCCATACAGCGCATCCAAAGGAGCGGCCGAGCTGGTTATCAAAACCTATTATCATTCTTATTTTAAAAAGCCGGGGTCGAAAGTAAAACTAACCACCGTACGCGCCGGGAATGTGATTGGCGGCGGCGACTGGGCGCTCAACCGCATCGTGCCGGATTGTTTCCGTTCCTGGAGTGAACATCAGGCGGTGCAGATCCGGAATCCCAATTCCACCCGCCCCTGGCAGCATGTGCTGGAACCGCTGAGTGGTTACCTGCGTGCAGGGCAGGTGCTCGCAGAACCGGGTGGCGTCATTAACGGGGAACCTTTTAATATAGGTCCGGCCGCTGATCAGAATCACACGGTGCTGGAATTATTACAGGCCGTGAGCAAATACTGGAAATCGGGCTCCCTGGAAAAACATTTTGACATTGCAGAGAACAGGGATTTCCATGAAGCCGGTTTACTCAAGCTGAACTGCGATAAAGCCCTGTACTACCTGCAATGGAAACCGGCGCTGGATTTTGATACGACGGCGAGGCTGACGGGGGAATGGTACAATCATTATTATAACCACGGGAAAAAAGATATCTGCGGCTACACACTGGAGCAGATCGGTGCATATGCGGAAGCAGCCAGGAAAAAATCAATTGCATGGGTATTATAAAGGATGTGATCATTACGCCACTTAAAATCATTGCCGGCGATTCGGGCGAAGTCCTGCATGCCTTAAAGGAATGGGAGCCGTCATTCCAGGGATTTGGCGAAGCTTATTTTTCCACGATTCATAAAAATGCGGTAAAAGGCTGGAAAAAACATCGCAAAATGGTCCTGAACCTCGTCGTTCCGGTGGGAGCCATCCGGTTCGTTCTCTATGATGACCGTTCGGATAGTAATACTTATAAAATGATCCAGGAATTAACCCTTTCCCGGGAGCATTATCAGCGGTTAACCGTGCCACCCGGCATCTGGATGGCATTCCAGGGACTCTCGGACGGGATCAATATGCTGCTGAATATCGCAAGTATTCCCCACGATCCGTTAGAAGCTAAAAACCTCCCCATTCAAAATGAACTGATTCCCTTTAACGGGTTTGCATGAGCAGAATATTAATTACCGGAGGATTTGGATTTGTCGGAGGGCGACTTACGCGCCGGCTTTCAGAAGAGCATGAAGTCTGGGCATCCTCCAGGAATCCGGTATCAGATACCTTATTGCGTTTGCACGGGAATGTGCGACGGATAGACCATGCTACCTTACTGGACCGGGATGGTTTTCCTGCATTTATAGATACGGTGATTCACCTGGCTGCATTGAACGAAGTGGATTGTATAAAATATCCCTCGGAAGCGATCCGGGTAAATGTAGATGAAACACGTATCATACTGGAGAACAGCATATCACAGGGAGTAGAACGGTTTATCTATTTTTCCACAGCGCATATTTACGGGGCGCCACTTCAGGGAACCATTACCGAGGAAACCTTACCCGTTCCGACACATCCCTATGCGATCACCCACAGGGCTGCGGAAGATTATGTGGTGGCTGCTTCAAAGCAGAAAAAAATCAGGGGAACGGTGCTCCGTCTATCCAATTCTTTTGGTGCCCCGGTTTCGCCACATGTCAATCGCTGGACGCTCCTGGCAAACGACCTGTGTCGTCAGGCAGTGGAAAGGGGCAGCCTGACCCTGCTTTCCAATGGAAGCCAGTTCCGGGATTTTATCAGCCTGACAGATGTGGAGGAAGTCATCGCCAGGATGTTAATGCTTTCCAGGCCTCCGGAACACCTGATATATAATCTGGGCGCGGGTTTATCCATGAGGGTGGCAGATATGGCCGATGCGATCCTGCAGGCCGCAGTGCATGTGCTGCATAAAAATTTACCCCTGGTATTGCCGCCCGGGTCCGCACCTACAGCAGAACCGGAATTGATTTTTTCAATAGAGCGTTTGTTGTCGGAAGGTTATCTGATCCGTAATGATGTAAGCCTGGAATTGGAAAAACTGCTCCAATTCTGTGCTGAAAATTTTCGTCCGGCCCTTAAGGGAAAGGGAGAACAATAGTAAAATTTTACCGGACGGGAAATAATAGGATTCAATACAAATCAAAATGCTTACTAATAAACAAAAAATAAAATACCTGTTTGATTCCATACTGGCTTCTGGTCAGAAAATCCAATGTACCTATTGCAAAAGCGAAAACTGCAGGGAAATTGACAGAAAATATCTGGTAACTAAATTGATGGAATGCCGGAACTGTCATTTGTATTTCAGGTATCCGGTTGATAAAAAGGAAGAAAACGCAGATTTTTACCAGACGGAATACCAGGAATCAGATAAAATAACGACTGATTTACCGGATCCTTCAGTATTAGAAAAAATGAAGGAGGAGGGGTTTAATGTCGGGAATAAAAATGCGGACAGGTATCTTGATTTGTTTGCCCGGTTGTTTCCGGGGGAAAAATCATTACGCATTATTGATTATGGTTCGAGTTGGGGATATACGTCGTATCAGTTTAAGCAGGCCGGGCACCAGGTTCAGGGATATGAAATTTCCAGGTCCCGGGCTTCGTATGGGATTAAAAATCTGGAAGTGGATATTTGCATGGATGAAAAATTATTAAGGAAGGAAAATCATATCTTTTTCTCTTCCCACGTCATTGAGCATCATCCGGATATTTCTTCGATGATCGGCCTGGCAAAATCATTATTAATAAATGGAGGCTATTTCATTGCGTTTTGTCCGAATGGCAGTCCTGCATTCAGAATAAAAAACCAGGAGACCTTTCACCGGTTCTGGGGGAAAGTGCATCCGAATTTTCTAAACGGGGATTTTTACAGGCATATATTCCGGGACCAGCCATATTATATTGGTAGTAAGCCGATCAACAGGGAAAATATACATCCCCTGCAATTGCAGGAATCGGTAACGGATGATCTGTCTGGTGAGGAATTGCTGGTCATTGCGAAATTTGTAAAACCCTGAACTACAGAATTCATGCAAACGGATCTTTCTGAATACTCTGAACAATAGAATACATGCAAACGGATCTTTCTGAATACTCTGAACAATAGAATACATGCAAACGGATCTTTCTGAATACTCTGAACAATAGAATACATGCAAACGGATCTTTCTGAATACTCTGAACAATAGAATACATGCAAACGGATCTTTCTGAATACTCTGAACAATAGAATACATGCAAACGGATCTTTCTAAATACTCTGTAGGAGATTATCGCGCGGGGCCAAGGTTCAAAGTCCTGACCTGGTACCTGGTTGATTATTTTATTTTTTTCAGCAGCATTCCGTTCCCTTCGAAATTCAAAGTAAGGCTTCTGCGGCTTTTCGGGGCAAAAGTGGGTGTCGGAGTCATTATCAAGCCTTTGGTCAGAATCAAAAACCCCTGGAGGTTAATCGTAGGAAATCATTGCTGGATCGGCGAAGAGGTATGGATTGATAATATCGTACAGGTGGTTATCGGCAATAATGTGTGCCTTTCACAGGGAGCCATACTGTTAACGGGGAATCACGACTATTCTAAAAGTAATTTCCCGCCTAAATATGATCAGGTTAAAATAGAGGATGGTGTCTGGATATGTGCCAAAGCCATCGTGTGCCCTGGCGTCGTTTGTAAATCCCATTCTGTTTTGACAGTTAATTCGGTTGCCACAAAGGATTTGGAGGAGATGAAAATATATTCCGGGAATCCGGCAGTATTTGTCCGCAACCGGGAGATGAACGGTTAACGCCTAACGCTTAACGCCTAACGCCTAACGCCTTCGTCCGCCGAAGCTTTAGCGAAGGCGGATATCGCTCATAACTCATAACTCATAACCCATAACTCATAACCCATAACCGTCAACCGTCAACCGTCAACCGTCAACCGTCAACCACATGCCCCTCCGCGTTTCCATCATAACAGCCACCTATAACAGCGCAGAAACGGTCGCGGAAACCATGCGTTCGGTGGAAGAACAGGATTACGGACATATTGAACACATTATCGTGGACGGACATTCGAAGGACGATACCCTGGATATTGTTCAACAATACCCGCATACAGCCACATTGATTTCAGAAAAAGACGAAGGTATTTACGATGCGATGAATAAAGGGATTCGTGCAGCCACCGGGGATATTGTCGGCATACTGAATTCAGATGATATCTATGAGCATGCCGGCGTGATTTCCGAAGTGGCCCGGGTATTTGAAAACCCTTCGGTTCAGGCATGTTATGGAGATATCCAATATGTGGATGCGAATAATACATCCCGGGTCACCCGCACCTGGAAAGCGGGGGAATACCACCCGTCTTCCTTTTACTGGGGATGGATGCCGCCCCATCCAGGTTTTTTTGTACGGAAAACAGTCTATGACCAGGTCGGACTTTTTGATACCCGCCTCCGTTCGGCGGCGGATTATGAAATGATGCTGCGTATTTTGGTGAAACACCGGATGCAGGCGGCCTATATTCCGCATGTTATGGTGAAGATGCGGACCGGCGGTATGAGTAATGCGTCAGTAGGTAACCGGATCCGTGCAAACCGGGAGGACCGGAAAGCCTGGCGCATCAATGGGCTGAAGCCTTATTTTTTTACATTATATTTGAAACCACTGCGGAAAATTACGCAGTTCTTAAAGTAACAGATTCATTATGTCGAAAGTTGCATTGATAACAGGTGTTACCGGCCAGGACGGGGCTTACCTCAGCGAACTCCTGCTGGAAAAAGGATACCAGGTTCACGGAATCAAAAGGAGAAGCTCGCTTGTTCAATACGGATCGTATTGACCATCTCTACCAGGATCCACACGAAAAAAATATTCATTTCAGGCTGCACTACGGAGACCTGACCGACAGCACCAACCTCATCCGGATCATCCAGGAAACAAAACCCGATGAGATTTATAACCTCGGTGCGATGAGTCATGTGCACGTGAGTTTTGAAACCCCGGAATATACGGCCAATGCCGACGGCATTGGTACTTTGCGCTTATTAGAGGCCGTTAGATTGCTGGGCCTTGTAAAGAAAACAAAAATTTACCAGGCTTCGACTTCAGAATTGTACGGACTGGTCCAGGCCGTTCCCCAGTCGGAGACCACGCCTTTTTATCCGCGTTCACCTTATGCCGTGGCCAAACTGTATGCATACTGGATAACCGTAAATTACCGGGAAGCATATAAGATGTTTGCTGCCAATGGCATTTTATTCAATCATGAGTCTCCTTTGCGCGGGGAGACATTTGTAACCAGGAAAATAACCACGGGCGGTTGCGAAGATCGGGTTGGGTCTGCAGGAAAAACTTTTCCTCGGAAACCTCAATGCCCGCCGCGACTGGGGCCATGCAAAGGATTATGTGGAAGCGATGTGGCGGATCCTGCAGCAGGATGAACCGGAGGATTTTGTGATTGCCACCGGGTGTTACGACCACCGTCCGCGATTTTGTAAAAATGGCATTTGCCGAAATCGGCGTGGAGCTTGCATTCAAAGGGAAGGATGACGAGCGAATACGGAGAAGTGGTGCACTGTTCAAACCCGGATTATCATGTTAGAAAGGGGAAAAAACTGGTGGTCGTGGATCCGAACTATTTTCGTCCGACAGAAGTGGATTTATTAATCGGTGATGCCACCAAGGCCCGAGAAAAACTCGGCTGGGTTCCCAAATATGATCTGCCAGCACTTGTAAAAGAAATGGTGCATGCAGACCTGGAACTTTTCAGGAGAGAAAAACTCCTGAGAGAATCCGGGTTTTAGAATCAAAAACCAGCATGAATAAGCCTAACGCTTAACGCTTAACGCTTAACGCCTAACGCCTAACGCCTAACGCCTAACGCTAACGCAACTCATAACTCACAACTCATAACTCATAACTCATCAATTCATAACTCATCAACTCATCACCGCCAACATTCATGAATATAACACGATAAAATATACATCGCCGGCCACCGCGGCATGGTGGGTTCGGCGATCAAAAGAAAGCTGGAACAGGATGGATTTAAAAATCTCGTCTTAAAACTTCGGAGGAACTGGATCTGCGCAACCAGGAAGCCGTGCATGCTTTTTTTGAAAAAGAAAAGCCGGATTATGTTTTTCTCGCTGCGGCCAAAGTAGGCGGTATTCTGGCCAACGATACCTACGGGCAGATTTTTTTATGAGAACCTGATGATCGAAAGCAATATCATTCATGCTGCCTGGAAGTCATGGGTGAAAAAACTGATTGTTCCTCGGTTCATCCTGCATATATCCGAAAATGGCCCCCCAGCCTTTGAAGGAAGAATACCTGCTGACGGGACTACTGGAAGATACCAATGAACCCTATGCGATCGCCAAGATTGCCGGTATCAAACTCTGCGACGCGTTCCGGGCGCAGTACGGTTGTAATTTTATTTCTGCCATGCCCACCAATCTCTATGGCCCGAACGATCATTATGATCTGAAAAATTCTCACGTGCTTCCGGCACTGATCCGAAAATTTCATGAAGCAAAAATCAATCAGGAACCCTTTGTGACGATCTGGGGAACGGGGGAACCGAAAAGGGAATTCCTGCACGTGGATGACCTGGCCGATGCCTGTGTTTTCCTGATGGAAAAATATAATGAACCCGGTCTCGTGAACGTGGGAACGGGAACGGATCTCAGCATCCTGGAACTGGCAGAACTGATTGCCCGCATTACCGGTTATTCAGGCAGCATTCAAAAAGATATTTCCAAACCAGATGGTACTCCCCGCAAACTGATGGACGTGAGTAAAATGAAGTCCATGGGCTGGCAGGCCGGATTTCGCTGGAAGAGGGAATCAGGGAGGTGTATGGGGAGTACTGAAGAAGTTGACGGTTGACGGTTGACAGTTGACGGTGGTCAATGTATTAATTCAAAAACAATTCACTCATATTAATAAATTAATTATTTACTTTCAACATAACGATTAACGTTCAGTTGGAACCGTCAACCGCCAACCGTCAACCGTCAACTAAATGTTCGGACTATTTAAAAAGAAAGTCAAACGAGCCGGCCGATTTCTCGGGACTGGTAGCAGATATGCATAACCACCTGATCCCGGGAATTGACGATGGCGCCACTGACCTGGAATCTTCCATCGTGATGATCCGGGCGATGCACGACCTGGGTTACCGTAAATTTATTGCCACGCCCCATGTGCAGTGGGAGATGTTTAAAAATACCCATGAGATCATTGAAAACGGGGCGGAAATTGTACGGGAGCGCCTGGCGGAGACAGAAATGAAGGTTGAATTCCGGGAGCTGCAGAATATTATCTGGATGAACATGTGGATGAGCTGCTGGAAAATAATATTCCCCTGCTTACCATTTATAAAAATATGGTGCTGGTGGAGTTCTCTTTTATCCGCCAGCCGATGGACCTCAAGGAAAACTTTTTCAAGCTCCAGATCAAAGGATATATGCCGATTATTGCCCACCCCGAACGCTACCTCTATTTCGGCGCCCACAAACATGTCTACGACGAATTGCACGATATGGGATGCATATTCCAGCTGAACCTGCTTTCCCTCTGCGGATATTATGGGAAAAAACAGGAAGAACTGGCCCAATATCTCATCAAAAAAAGATATGTAAGTCTTTTAGGTTCAGACCTTCACAACATCGGCACATCAACATCCTGCGTGCCTCCTCCACCATTTCCGATACTGTTAACAAATTGTTAGACGCTGGCGTTCTGTTGAATCCGGTGCTTATAGGCTTCTAAGAGCTTAACGATGAACGCTTAACGCTTAACGCCGTTAACGCGTCAACGGTCAACCGTCAACCGTCAACCATCAACCGTCAACCGTCAACCGTCAACCCTCAACCGTCAACCGCCAACTGCCAACCGCCAACACATTCTTCAACACTGTCATGACTCGATGGCCAAATAAATTTACTGTTAAGATTTCTCCGCTTGTCCTTTAGCTGACATTTCGTCTTGGCATTATTTTTATCTTTATAATGTAAATCACTATTTCAATATGGGTGCTCTTGAATTCAATCAACTCCTGGTATCCAATGCTGAATTTTTGAAGCCGTTTGCCATCACTTTAACCAGGGATAGCGAAGAAGCGAAGGATCTTTTTCAGGAAACATTATACCGGGCGATAGCCAATAAGGATAAATACAATGTCGGAACCAATATCAAAGCATGGTTGTATACGATCATGCGCAATATATTCATCAATAACTACCGGCGCCGTGCAAAGCAGAAAACCATTTTTGATGCTTCCCCGAACGACTACCTGTTAAATAACAGCCAGTCTGCTGTAATCACCGGTAATGCAGAAAGCAATCTGCGTATCCGCGATATCCAGGGAGCCATTCACGGACTTCCGGAAATTTTCAGAAATCCCTTCCTGCTATATTTCGACGGTTATAAATATCATGAAATTGCGGACATGCTCCAGGAACCGCTGGGAACCATCAAAAGCCGTATTCATTTTGCGCGGAAACTGTTGAAATCGCAGATCCAGCAATTTTAAACGGACGGCGTCCTGTTTTATATTCCCACTAGCTGACGGTTCCTGCAGGATGGTTCCTGATCCTGGAGATGCTATTTATAATGAAGATGTCTTTATAATTCAGGGCCGGATTTTTATACCGGGAATTGGTATTTTTAAGAAAGCCGAAATCTGATCCAACCGAATCAATATGCCGGAAGAAGTGATCCTGGTAAATGAGCAGGACGAAGCAGACCGGAACGATAGAAAAAATGGAAGCACACCGGAAAGCCCTTTTACACAGGGCTTTCAGCGTTTTTATATTCAATAAGAAAGGTGAAATGCTGTTGCAGCAGCGGGCCCTGGGAAAATATCATAGTCCGGGTTTGTGGACCAACGCCTGCTGTTCCCATCCGCGCCCCGGGAGAAGCTGTTGAAGGGGCCTCGGTCGAGAAGACTGAAGGAAGAAATGGGCATTGACACGTCACTCAAAAAAATATTCGATTTTATTTACCGCACGGAATTCGATAACGGGCTCACGGAATTTGAATTCGATCATGTATTTACCGGAACTTATAATGGCGTGTTGAATCCGGATACACAGGAAGTGAAGGATTATTGTTTTCGTTCGATGGAAGATATCGAATCGGACCTGCAGCAGCATCCCGGGAAATACAGTTCCTGGTTTCAGATCGCGTTTCCTGAATTAAGGAAAAGAGTGAAGGCCTGACGGCTAACGCCTAACGCTTTTCAAGGCCTAACGCTTAACGCTGAAGCCTAACGCTGACCCAAGTTTACTCTTTTCGAATAAAAGAGGTAAACATTTAGCATTAAGTTCTATGTAAAAGCGTTCAGCGTTAAGCGTTAGGCCTTAAAAGCGTTAAGCGTTAGGCGTTAGGCGTTCAGCGTTAAGCTTTGCTGCATGCTGTGTCTTCAGTTTACCACCGCGGTTATCGCGCGCCATACGTGAATACACGGACAGGTTTTTATCGAAGAGAAACTTAAAAAGCAATATCGTGTAAGAAGTATGATGACCGAGGTTATCGTAATAATCGCCTGCGAATTTTTTGATCCGCGGTAATTTATTCCAGGGAACAGAAGGGAAATCGTGGTGTTCATTATGATATCCCACATTCAGGTTCACGGAATTCATCAGGCCATAATAGCTCTTGGTTTCCTGGTCACCATGTGTGAGGAAATGTTCCTGTACCCAGCGTGCACCCAGGGGATGCAGGCCGACGGAGAAAAAGAAACTCGCCGTCAAATAAGCTGTTGCTTTCCATCCGAGGAAATAAATAAAAAAGCCCATGAAGGCGAACTGAACGATCATGTTGATGATGGTCCATTTATCAATCAGGTTGATTTCTTTGAGTCTTACCGGCCGGATCATCTGGAAAAGGGGATAAAGCAGGAGCCAGAGCGCCTTTCCAAAAACGGAGTTGTTGATCAGTTTTGCTTCCCAGCGGTAAGGCATATCGGCGTCCAGTTCTTCCACGCCCTGGTAGGAATGATGTTTCAGGTGGTATTTCTGAAATGAAATGGCACTGGGAAAAACCAGCGGCAGGTTGGCAATGATCGCAGAAATGCTGTTCAGGGCCCTTTTCTTAAATATCAGGTTATGGGCAGCTTCATGGATACAGACGTATAAAGTATGGCTTGCAAAAGCGCCGCCTAGGTAGGCAACAAGGAAAATAACCCACCAGGATGCATCGCGCAGGAACCAGGACAAAGTGACCTGGAACGAAACGCAAAGCAGGACCACGCCGAAAGTCCAGGGATTCCGGCCGATCAGGGTCCTGATCTCAGGATGTTTATAGATGATTTCCTTCGTTCTGGGTTTGTGCGGCTCACTCTCCATACTCCACCGGAAGCTGTTCAGCTTGGCCATATCCTCTGATTTTTGAATGGCAAAATTACTGTTTATTTCTCGATTAACCGGGGGTTAACGGGGCGTTGATTGGAGTTATGAGTTATGGCGTTATGAGTTATGTCGTTAATGCGTTAGGCGATAAGCGTTAAGCGTTAGGCGTTAAGCGTTAATCGTTCAGCCTTCTTCAATCTCTCTCATTCGCTCTTCTGAATCCGATCACTGGTGTCTCGGGATTATCAGGAGGATCTCAATAATTTCTTCAAGACATCAAATATTTCCTGAATGTCTTCTTCATTCTTTTTCATTCTTGCCACTTTGGTTTATTAGATTTCTTTTTCAACCTGCTCTAACCTGATCAGCATATCTTTTTGCGATAAAAGCATTTCACGCATTTTATGTAAACATCCTGATAATGCGGATATTTACACCAATTGCCCTTTCCGTGTTCAAAATGCATGATAAGCATCGTAACTCCTTGTTCTGTAAAACAAAATGGATGATATCGCAGACCTTTTTTCAGTTCTTTGGAGGACGCAAATTGCGTCCTCCAACGCTACCATCTCATTAATATTCAATTCAAACATAAAATCGTCCGGGAACCGGTTCCTATTTCTTCTGACAGCTTCTTTTAATCTTTTCGTCTCTACCCCATACAATGCAGCCAGATCACGGTCAATCATAACTTTTTGACCCCGGATTAAATATATTCTACTAATTATTGCTTCTTCAGCGATATCGTTTTCTCGTGTTGCCACATCCTGATCTTTATAGAGCCTGATGGCTCCAAAGGCTGAATTTAACTTGCTTTATTACTATTCAACAGGGTGATTTTACATTATTCAGGGGACTTAATAGCGGTTGGTGGTTATGAGTTATGAATTATGAGTTATGAGTTATGACATTATGAGTTATGAGTTATGAGTTATGAATGATGAGAGTTAGGCGTTCAGCGTTAAGCGTTAAGCGTTAGGCGTTAAGCGTTAAGCGTTACGCTTAACGCGGCTTATACTTCGTCTCGTCAAAAATAGTCCTCGCCGCGGTGTTCATGAGTTGCAGGGGCGTCAGGTCCGGGTGCAGGGATGCATATTTCTGAACGATGCGCCAGCCCACCCATTGCCCGATATTTCCGGGGATGCTTCGGGCATGCCCTGTGTATAAGGCGCGTCGCCGATATAATTTTTGATCAGGTCGGGTTCGAGGGTATAGAGATTTTGTTCCAGGAAATAATTCCAGATCTGTCCTTCATTCGAAATACACCAGTTGAGCTGTTTTTGCGTGAAACCGGTTATTAAACTGTCGGCCGTTTCCGGCAGCAGCTGGCCGGCGAGCCACCAGCTCTTCCCTTTTTCAACCATTTGTTCGATCAGGGGTTTTCCCTGGCTCTGGTCGGGGAACATATCATCGGCGAGCGCTTTCATACAATTGGGCACGATATAGGCCGGTTCAAATCGCCGGGAAATATAGAGCGGGTAAAAGTTCCTGTCCCTGGCTGCTCAGGTAGAAGGGAAACTGTCTGCCGGCATAGAGTTGTAAACCGATGGCCAGCGTATAGCGCGTCAGTGCGGCTCCGGGCGCATCGAAGGGACCGATAAAGGCAACGACCTTCGGCGGCAGGTTATATTTCGGGAAATAGTACCGGATATACCGGAATCCCTTTTTCAAACCTTCTTCAACCGGACCCATATCGCTGAATTTCCGGTCCAGAATATCCTTTACGGGCAGATAACTGCTGATGAAGCGGCGGCAGGCAAAGAAAGCCTGGGCGCTGGTGTCGGAAAGCGGGCTGGTCCCTAAAATGTTAACCGCGAAATCATTGATGAAATAAGGATATTGCCTGCCCAGGTCTAGCAGCCCCTGCCGGATCTGGTTGGTGTCGATCGCAAAAAAATGCCTGGTCAAACCGTTCCACATGAACGGTAACGGGAATACCTGAAACATCGGGGGCTTTTTTACCTGATTTGCAGCCGATAAAAAACAGGAACGATCAGCGGGAGCAGACTTTTTTTCATCCGGATAAAAACGTTAGTGGCCGCAAGTTAGTATTCCGGGCCTTAGCAGTAAATTTGTTTCATGAAGATCGCGCTGGTTCAACAGAATTATCATGTCGGAAACTTTGAATCCAATACGGAGAAAATCATTCAGGGTATCCGGCTCGCAAAAGAAGCAGGTGCTGACCTCGCGGTTTTTTCCGAACTCTCCGTCTGCGGTTATCCCCCCCGCGACTTCCTGGAATTCCAGGATTTCCTTTCGCGCTGTTATGCATCCATAGAACAGATCAAAGAACATAGTTCCGGTATCGGCGTGATCGTCGGTTCCCCCGCGCCCAACCGCGATCCCAAAGGAAAGGATCTCTTCAATGCCGCCTGGTTGCTGCACGACAGGGAGGTGAAAGCGGTGGTATATAAAACCTGTCTCCCGACCTATGATGTCTTTGATGAATACCGGTATTTTGAACCGGGATCCCGGTGGGAGGTGATTGAATTTATGGGCAAACGCATCGCCCTCACCATCTGCGAGGACATCTGGAACCTGGGCGATAATCCTTTATACCAGGTTTGTCCCATGGACCAGCTCATGCCGCAGCACCCGGACCTGATGATCAATATTTCCGCGTCCCCCTTCGACTACGATCATGAAGAAGACCGCCGGGCCGTGGTCCGCCAGAATGCACTCAAGTATAAACTGCCGATGTATTACTGCAATGCCGTGGGTTCGCAGACGGAAATTGTTTTCGACGGGGGCAGCGTGGTCTATGATGCCGTGGGCAATTGCACGCATCATTTAAAAGTATTTGAAGAAGACTTCCAGATCATTGATACGGAAATAAAATACAGGCCTGTCAATAAACACCTGCCGGTGTTTACATCTGCCGCGGTATTATCGCCGGACCAGATCATTCCCTATATCACCCGGCAGAACAATATCCGGGAGATACACGATGCGCTGATCCTGGGCATCCGGGATTATTTCGGGAAGATGGGTTTCAGCAAGGCCATCCTTGGCAGCAGCGGGGGTATTGACAGCGCAGTTACGCTGACTCTGGCCTGCAGGGCCCTGGGCCCGGAGAATGTGAGGGCCATCGCGATGCCCTCGGGATTTTCCAGCAGTCATTCGGTGGATGATGCCGTAGCGCTCTCCAATAAACTGGGCAATCCCTTCGATAACCTTCCGATCCAGCCCATCTATGAAAGTTTTCTTTCTGCCTTAAAACCCATTTTCAACGACCTGCCGTTCTCCATTGCCGAAGAAAATATCCAGAGCCGCACCCGGGGCAACCTGCTGATGGCCATTGCCAATAAATTCGGATATATCCTGCTGAATACATCCAACAAAAGTGAACTCTCTACCGGTTATGGAACCCTGTACGGGGATATGGCCGGGGGACTGAGCGTTCTCGGGGACCTGTATAAAATGCAGGTGTATGCCCTGGCACATTATATCAACCGGGAAGGAGAAATCATTCCGGCTTCCATATTAAATAAGGCGCCTTCAGCAGAACTGCGTCCCGACCAGAAAGACAGCGACAGCCTGCCTGAATACGAACTGCTCGATAAAATTTTATACCTCTACATAGAAAGGAGAAAGGGTCCCCGGGAAATCATCGCGATGGGTGTGGAAGAAGCCCTGGTGGCCCGGGTATTGAAAATGGTCAATACCAGCGAATACAAACGCAACCAGTTCTGTCCCATCATCCGCGTCAGCAGCAAGGCTTTTGGTGTGGGAAGAAGGATGCCGATTGTAGGGAAATATCTTTCGTAACGCTTAACGCCTAACTCTTAATCGCGTAGCTTAATGCAAGGCGAATCGCTAACATTCGAAACTCATAACACATTAACTCATAACCATAACTCATAACCCATAACTCATAACCCCACTACTTCTTCACCAGCGTCGAGGTGGCAACAACCGGGATATCCGCTGACCATTTCGGCATTCGTCAATACAAGGGTTTTACCATCCCAGGATTTGATATAGGACGCACTGCCGGCAATATAGAGCGTGTCGGTATTGGTTGAAAGGCTCCAGGTTCCGCTGGAATCTGCAGGAGGCACGCAAGCCGTGCCGGCATCAATGAATTTGGCAGTCAGGTCGGTATTGAGCTGGATCACATTATCCCGGTCGCAGGCGGGTAATGAATCATAGAGGTTGATGGAAATCCCGGAAAAGCTGCCCGTTAATGCGGTCAGATTATAGGAACCTGAAAAATTCTGAACCGTCCTGGCGCTGGAAGTGCCTGAACTTTTGCTGCAGGCGTTAATAACCAGTAAAAGGGCAATGGCGGAAACGGCTAAAACGATTTTTCGCATGATCACAGTTTTTAATGAAAACTGGTAACTCCCGGTTGCTGATTTTATTGTATGAAAGAAGTATAAAAAAATGTGAAAATCCGGAAATGCCAAACTGTGAAAATTTGGAAATGAAGGTTTTAGCCCGCAGACAAACAGGTGAATTCGCTATTTTTGCCCTGGTTTTTTTGATTGTACAAAGTCAGTCGTGTCATCAAAACCCATTTGCAAATCTTCAAATTTTCAAATTTTCAAATTAATTCAATGTATACGGCGGAAGATATCAGGGTTTTAAATGAAAAGATCCAGGTCCAGGGACAGTTTATGGATAAACTGCGGAGCGGAAATCGGTCGCGTGATCGTAGGGCAGCAATACATGCTGGACCGTCTGCTGATGGGTCTGCTCACCAACGGCCATATCCTGCTGGAAGGCGTTCCGGGACTCGCCAAGACCCTCACCATCCGGTCCCTGGCGCAGACCATCCACGGGAAATTCAGCCGCATCCAGTTTACGCCCGACCTGTTGCCGGCAGATGTGATCGGCACCATGATCTTCAACCAGCAAAAGCATGAATTCGTGGTGCGCAAGGGGCCGATTTTCGCCAATTTCCTTTTGACAGATGAAATCAACCGGGCCCCGGCCAAAGTGCAAAGTGCCCTGCTCGAAGCCATGCAGGAACGGCAGGTGACCATCGGCGACAGCAGTTATATACTGGAAGAGCCCTTCCTCGTCCTGGCAACACAAAACCCCCTGGAACAGGAAGGCACCTACCCGCTCCCGGAGGCCCAGCAGGATCGTTTCCTGATGAAAGTGATCGTAACCTACCCGTCCAAACAGGAAGAGCAGCTGATCATCCGCAGCCATATGAACGGCATCAAAATGCCGGAACTCAAACAGGTGGTTTCCATGCAGGAAGTGCTGGATGCGCGCGACCTGACCCGAAAAATATACATGGATGAAAAACTGGAGAATTATATTCTGGACATCGTATTCGCGACCCGCAACCCGGGGGATTACCGGCTGGAAAAATTGAAACCCCTGATTTCCTATGGCGGCTCGCCCCGTGCCAGCATCAACCTGGCCCTGGCGGCCAAGGCCAATGCCTTCCTGAATAAAAGGGGTTATGTGATTCCCGAGGATGTGCGTTCGATTTCCAAGGACGTGCTGCGGCACCGTATCGGCCTGACTTATGAGGCGGAAGCGGAGAATCTGAATGCGGATTATATCATTGATGAGGTGTTGAGGGCGATAGCGGTGCCATAGTTCGATGACGGTTGACGGTTGACGGTTGACGGTTGACGGTGGTGATTAGTGGGTCAACAAAATTAGGTTAGTGCGAGTGAGAGTAGCATAAAATATATGCTATGACTAATTTTAAGAAATTAGAAGTATGGACAATGTCTATGGAGATTGTAAAGGAAATTTATAGTTTGACAAAATTGTATCCCGCTGATGAAAGATATGGATTAATTACTCAAACGAACCGAGCTGCAGTCTCCATTGCAAGTAATATCGCTGAGGGAATGGGACGCAATTATAAAAAAGATACTATTCAGTTTTTGCATGTTTCAAGAGGGAGTGCATATGAAGTTGAAACTTTATTGAATGTAGCCTTTATGATAAATATCATTAATGAGCAATCTTACGAAAGTGTAAACAAAAAATTAGAAAGCAATATTCGTTTGATAAACGGATTTATAAAATATTTGGAACAAAAATCATAATCCGTCAACCGTCAACCGTCAACCGTCAACCGTGTCAACCGTCAACCGTCAACCGTCAACCATGTTGAGCGCCCAGGAAATATTAAAGAAAGTAAGAGAGCTCGAAATCAAGAGCAAGCGTCTCACCCGGCACCTCTTCACCGGCGAATACCACAGCGCCTTCAAGGGCCGGGGCATGGCTTTCCGCGAAGTGCGTGAATACAGCCCCGGCGACGACGTGCGCTTCATCGACTGGAATGTATCGGCCAGGTTCAATCACCCGTTCAGCAAATTGTTTGAAGAAGAAAGGGAACTCACGGTGATGCTGCTGGTGGATGTGAGCGGAAGTTCCTTATTCGGTACGGTAAAGGGCAGGAAAAAAGACCTGATCACGGAGATCTGTGCGGTCCTGGCATTCTCTGCGGTAAATAATAACGATAAAGTGGGACTGATTTTCTTCAGCGATAAAATGGAGAAATACATCCCGCCGAAAAAAGGACGCGATCATGTGCTCCATATGGTGCGCGACCTGCTCGTAACCGAACCGAGCCACCGCAAAACCGATATTTCCCAGGCACTGAAATATCTCAACAATACCCTTCGCCAGAAAACCATCACTTTTTTACTCAGCGATTTCCTGGACGATCATTATGAAGAAGCCCTGCGCGTGGCCGGGAAAAAACACGACCTGATCGGAATCAAAGTATATGATAAAATGGATATGGAACTGCCCGACGTGGGACTGATCGAAGTGGAAGACGCAGAAACCGGTCTCATGAAATGGGTGGACACCTCCGATTATGACCAGCGGAATTTTTACCAGCAATCTTTTTTTAAAATGACGGAACTCAGCAAATCCCTTTTTCTTAAATCAGGTTCGGACCTGCTCCATATCCGCACGGATGAGGATTATGTAAAAATTCTGCAGAAGTTTTTTGTGGGTAGAAACCGACCCGCCTGACCGATGGCCAAAATCCCTGCCTATATCGTTTTTCTGGGCATCCTGCTGGCGGGGTGTATGCCTGCCCGCGCGCAGGAAAACCCGGAAGTGAAAGCTTCGGTTGACAAAAGCCAGATCCTGATCGGGGAACCGGTCCGGTTCAGTATCGATATGAAATCGCCCATGGTTTCCGGAAACCAGCTGCCCAGTTCGACAGCCTGCCTCATTTTGAACTCATTGAAAAAGCAAACCTGGATTCCCTGATTTCTGCCTCGGGCGCCAGTTATCACCTCGAGTGGAAACTCACCAGTTTCGATTCCGGTACCCGGATGATTCCTTCATTCCCCGTGACGATCGGGGACAAAGTATATAAAACCGATTCCCTTGCTGTGGAAGTTTCCTATGGAACCGTGGATACGGCGAAGGACTATCATGATATTAAAGGCATCATTGATATGGAAAACCCGGGGGTGAAATATATACCCTGGATATTGGGGGCTGTTACCGCCATCGCCCTGTTTTTATTTATCTGGTTCTACCGGCATCCGTTAACCGTAAACCGTCAACCGTTAACCGTTCCTGACTTTCAGCCTTCAGCCCTGGACGAGGCCCTGGCCTCCCTGGACCAGCTAAAAAACCTGTTGCGCAGTGATCCTGCTGCAGTAAAAAAATATTATTCCGGCCTGAACGACACCCTGCGTGTTTTTCTGAACCGGCGTCTGGGGCTGGTCACCATGGAAAAAACCAGCGAGGAACTGATACTGAGCCTGGGTAACCTGCAGATGGACAGGGAAATTTTTTCCAAACTGGCAGCTGCCCTGCGCATGGGTGATTTTGTAAAGTTTGCGAAATATATTCCAGGTCCTTTTGAGAACGAAAATAATTTGGAAGATGTCCGTTCGGCCATCCTGTTCATCAACGAAACCGGAAAATAGTGTTGTACGACTGGATCTCAAATATTCATTTTGCCAAACCCTGGTTTTTTGCACTCTTCGCCGTGCTTCCGCTGCTGGTATTTTTTTACCTGCGGCCGCCTGTTCGAACGCAGGGCAGTCTGCTGGTTTCCGGCATCAAAGCATTTGGCAGCGGAAGTTCCTGGAAGACCCTGCTGCGGCATCTCTTATTTATTTTCCGGATGCTGGCCATTTCCTGCATTATCATTGCCCTGGCCCGGCCGCAAACCGGCAGCGAACAACAGTTGACCAGCGGGGAAGGTATTGATATCGTTTTTTGCCTGGACATCAGCGGAAGCATGCTGGCGCAGGATTTCAGTCCCAATCGCATGGAAGCAGCCAAACAGGTGGCTTCGGAATTCATTGACCGCCGGCCGACGGACCGCATGGGCCTGGTGATTTTTGCCGGTGAAAGTTTTACGATGTGCCCGCTGACCACGGATCACGCAGTCCTGAAATCACAATTATACAATGTGCAGAGCGGCCTGCTCGAAGACGGCACGGCCATCGGCAGCGGACTGGCGACCGGCGTGGAAAGACTTCGTTCTTCCGTTTCCAAAAGCAAAGTGATCATCCTGCTAACCGACGGGGAAGATAATGGCGGCCGCCTGGACCCGAATACAGCCAAGGAGATCGCGAAATCATTTGGTGTGCGCGTATATACGGTGGGCGTGGGAACGGAAGGATTCGCACCTGTGCCCGTCCAGACCAGCAGTGGCATTATCATGCAGCGGGAAAAAGTGAGCATTGATGAAAAGCTGCTCACCCAGATCGCAAATGAAACAGGAGGAAAATATTTCCGGGCAACGGATAACGAAAGCCTGGATTCGATTTATAAGGAAATTGACCGCCTCGAAAAATCAAAATTTGAAGTAACTACCTTTACCCACTATACTGAGAAATTCTTTCCCTTCGTGCTGGCGGCCATCGGGTTCCTGCTGGCAGAATGGATTTTGCGGTTCACCCTGTTGAGAAAATTTCCCTGACATGCGCGCCAGAGTGTATAAATCCACCGGTAACTGGTACACGGTAAAAACCGAGGATGGCAATTTCTGCATGGCCCGCATCAAGGGTATTTTCAAAATAGACGGGATTACATCCACCAACCCCATTGCCGTCGGGGACTGGGTAAAACTGGAGCCGGAAGCCGGTGGCGAAGAAGGCGGACTGATGATCACTGGCATTGACATGCGGGATAATTACATCAACCGGCAATCGCCGGCCAACAAGCACCAGCATCATATCATCGCATCCAACCTCGACCAGTCCCTGCTGCTTGCCACCCTGAGAGAGCCGAAAACATCCCAGGGTTTTATTGACCGTTTTTTAGTGGCCGGGGAAGCATACCATATTCCTTCGGTGATCGTATTTAATAAATCAGACCTCTACCGGAAAAAAGAAATGGATCTTTTTGAGCTCAGAAAGGAGATGTATGAAGCGGTGGGTTACAAAGTGATCCTCATGAGCCTGGCCAATAAGACGGGTATGGAGGAAGTGGAAGATATGCTGCGTTATAAAACCACCCTGCTCAGCGGTCATTCCGGCGTGGGCAAATCGTCTTTTATCAATGCCGTGGTTCCGGGCATGGAGCTCAAAACCCAGGGAGTGAGCGGATGGAGCGGCAAGGGCATTCATACGACTACTTTTGCTGAAATGTACGACCTGCCCGGATTACAGGCGCATATTATAGATACTCCGGGTATACGGGAATTCGGACTGGTGGATATTCCCAAACAGGAACTGTCCCATTATTTTCCGGAAATGCGCGCCCGGCCTGCAGGATTGCCAGTTTAATAACTGCCTGCATGTGAATGAGCCGGGTTGTGCCATAAAAAAAGCCCTCGATGAGGGCAGGCTTTCGTTAGACCGTTATGTGAGTTATTGCATGATGCTCGATACCATAGAAGAAAAAAGCTATTAGGATGCCAGCCGGTTGGTGGTATGGATCAACAGCTTTCCTTCCAGGAAACGCGCTACTTCCACCACGGCATCATTATCTTTCCTGGGCGCTTCGCGGAATTTTCTCGGGTAGATTGAAATACCTGTATAGATATTGTAATGCAGGGTGAGCACATGACCTTTGAATGAAAAATCCCACATCAGCGAATCAAAATCATCGGATTTGTGGTTGAAATTCACGTCCAGGTCATCGGATAAAATATTGGCGACTTCATAAAATCTTTTAAGGCCGCAATCGTCGTCTATGACGGCTTCGGTACAACCGAAGTCGGTGCGTAAGGTGAGGCTCATAGTGTTGGGATTTAATTGGTTTACGGAATAGTACAATGGATTATGCTTTGAATTTTGGTGCCTTGGGTACCTTTTCTCCGCTCAATATCCTTTCTGCCCCCACATTTCTGCCGTTGGAAGGGCAACCGTATTTCGGTCCGAATACACTATTATACATGCTGCAGGAACTTCCTGTGCTGCAAAGGATGCACAGCACTACGAAACAGAAGAGGTTTTTTACCTTTTTTCATTGGATACCGATTGACTATTTAAACCTACAAAAAAGATTCAGCATTTGCAATGATGCGGCCTGATACTCGACGAATGGCAGGAAATCTTCGATGAACTGACGGTTGCTTATTCAATGCAGGTTTCCTCCGTGCAGGAAAGTGGTAAACCGCGGTTGGACGAAGTTAACCGCCCGGGCAGGCGGAATCTCTGCAGGCCGGGGATATCAACGATCTCCCCGGTTTACTTATTTTCCCGAACGGACGAAGTATTACTAAAAAGCGTTAAGCGTTAGGCGTTCTTAGGCTTAGGCGTTAGGCGTTACGGTCGTTACACCTTATTCGCGGAACCAGTCTGCATACTGGATATAATTATTGGCAATCCGTTCGATTTCGCCGTGGATGAGATCCTGGGGGATATCTTTGAGCTTGCGGGCGGGTATTCCGGCATAAATGACCCCGTGCTCCACTTTCGTATTTTCCAGGACGACGGCTCCTGCGGCAATGATGGAATTGCTGCCGATCTCCGCGCCGTCCATAATGATGGATCCCATGCCGATCAGCACATTATCCTGAATGGTGCAGCCATGGATGATGGCATTATGCCCGATGGAAACATTATTCCCGATTACGGTTTTTGCCTTTTGATAGGTGCAGTGGATAATGCATCCATCCTGAATATTCACTTTGTTTCCGATGCGGATACTGTTTACATCCCCCGCACAACGGCATTGAACCAGACGCTGCAGTCATCTCCCATCACGACGTCGCCGACGATGGTGGCGTTGGGGGCGATATAAACATTTTTTCCGAAACCGGGTGAAACGCCTTTAACAGGAAGGATGACGGGCATAAGTTGAAATTTTAGTGTTACACTAAGTTAAGATCTAAACTTTGAATTATGGTTGACGGTTGACGGTTGACGGTTGACGGATTTTTGTTTGAAGCAGATGGATCGTATACAGAAGTAATTTTATTTGATATGATACATTATTTTTTATCTGTACGTCAGACCTAAGCAATGTCAACCTGTCAACCGTCAACCGTCAACCGTCAACCGTCAACCGTCAACCGTCAACCGTCAACTATCATGAACCAACGAGAACTTTTCTTCCGCCATCTCGGCCAGACTTCTCCCGCAGCCACTGGCCCTGGAAATCGTGAGGGCAGAGGGACTTTACCTCTATGATGTCCGGGAAAAAATTTCTGGATGCCATCGGCGGCATCAGCGTATGCAATACCGGTCACCGGCATCCCGGCCGTGGTGCAGGCCATCCGGGATCAGGCGGATCGTTACCTGCATGTATTGGTTTATGGCGAGTTGATCCAGTCTCCCCAGGTTGAGTATGCGCATTTACTGGCCCGGCATTTGCCCGCCGGATCTGCAATCTGTTTTTTTTACAAATTCCGGAACGGAAGCCACCGAAGGCGCAATGAAACTGGCCAAACGGGTTACGGGCAGAACCGAGATCATTGGTTTTGCCAATTCCTATCATGGATCCACCCAGGGTGCGCTCAGTCTGATGGGCGATGAATACTGGCGCAATGCTTTCCGGCCCCTGCTGCCGGGCATATCCGCATCTTCGGTATAATCACCTGGAAGATCTGGAACAGATAACGGAAAAAACAGCCTGTGTGTTGCAGAAACCGTGCAGGCAGAAAACGGAGTGATCAAACCATTACCCGAATGGATACGGGCGCTGCAGAAAAAAATGTGACTGATACCGGCGCCCTGCTTGTTCTGGATGAAATCCAGACGGGATTTGGCAGAACCGGTTCTTTGTGGGGTTTTGAACAATACGGTATGGTGCCCGGATATCGTTTTACTTGGAAAAGCACTCGGGGGCGGACTTCCGCTGGGCGCTTTTATCGCTTCCAAAACGCTGATGGATGCCTTTACCAATCAGCCCGTGCTGGGTCATATCAGTACGTTCGGTGGTCATCCGCTGAGTTGCGCAGCGGGTCTTGCTGCGATGAAAGTTTTGTTGGAATGAAAATCTGATTTCTCAGGTTGGGGAAAAGGAAAAACTGTTTCGTTGAACGGCTGGTTCATCCGGCAATAAAATCCGTACGGAGTGCAGGTCTGCTGATCGCCGTGGAATTTGAAAATTTTGAAACCAACAAACGCATCATCGATGCCTGTATCCGCGCCGGCCTGCTGACCGACTGGTTTTTATTTGCCTCCCAATGCCTGCGTATCGCTCCGCCGCTGACCATTTGTCATTCTGAAATAGAAGAGATCTGCCGGATAATTAAACGGAATGCCTAAGGCCGTTCAGGTAAAAGCCCGGTTCCTGTCGGGTCCGCCGGATTTAATTCTTCCAAAAATATCCTGTTATTCAGCTCTCAAACTCATTACCGGATTAGATAATGCCGCTTTGATGGCCTGAAAACTGACTGTGGTAATCGCGATCCCCAGGGACAAAACTCCCGTAATCACAAAAACCAGCCAGCCGATATTCACGCGATAGGTATAATTCCGCAGCCAGCTGCTCATAAGCCACCAGGCAACAGGAGCTGCAATCAAAAAAGAAATGGCTACCAGGCTTCACAAATTCTTTTGAAAGAAGCAGGGTAATACCCGATACAGACGCACCCAGCACTTTCCGGATGCCGATTTCTTTTATCCTGTTTTCTGCAGTATAGGCCGCCAGTGCAAATAATCCCAGGCAGGAAATCAAAATGGCCATTCCGCCAAAAAGAGCAGATTGAATACCCGTTCTCTTTTCATCTTCAAGCTTTTTTGAATCCGCCTCATCCACATAATTCGTCAGAATCGGATAGTCAGGAACATATTTCTTAATAACTGGATTCCACGGTATTCATACTCTTTGCCGATCAGACTGAGGCTATCCAGCCTGAAACTGATGGCCCCAAAATTATTTTCCGGTCCCTTATGACCATGGGCGCTGCACTATTAAATGGTGAACCGGTAACAAAATCTTTGACTACACCCACCACAACCAGATTCTTTTTATTTTTTCTAACCACCTGTCCGAGGGGATCTTTGAAACCCATCATTTTCACTGCTGATTGGTTAAGTAATATCGAAGTGGAATCGCCCGGATATTTATTCATGTTGATGCTGCGTCCTGAAATGATTTTCAGTCCCATGGTCTCTATGAAATCATTATCAATATAGAATTCGGAAAACCAGGTTTTGTTGTCTGCTTTGGAACCCGTCCATGAATAATTGTCATCACCTCTCCAGGTATAACAAATGGGTGAGTTCGATCTGGTAACGGCTGTTACCGCATTACTTTTCAGCAATTCATTTTTTATCAGCCCGTATTTTTTATTCATTGCTCCCTTTATGTAAACAAAAGCCAGCTGGTCCCGGTTATAACCGGGGTCACGTTTGCTGCCATAATCGATTTGTCTGTAAATAATGACGGTGCAGATGATAAAAGTGATGGCAAAACTAAATTGCAATACCACCAGGATTTTCCGGATGCTGACTAAATTATTCGATGTTTTGAATGTACCCTTGAGAACACGGATCGGTCTGAAGGTGGACAGGTAAAAGGCGGGATAACTTCCTGCGATCAAACCGGTAAATAAAGCGAAACCCGTAATACCCAGCCAGAAATACGGATTCCTATAGGGGATATATAGTTCATTCGAGGTAAGCCAGTTGAACCCCCTGATGCCGACCTGGACGAGTACGAGACAAATGATAACGGCTAAAAAGGAAATCATAACAGATTCACCCAGAAAACGCAATACGATCGAAAATCTTCCCGCACCAACTACTTTTCGTATTCCCACTTCCCTGGCCCGTTTCACACTGCGGGCCGTACTCAGATTCATATAATTGATGCAGGCGATCAGAAGTATAAAACCGGCGAGCAGTCCGAACATTCTGACGGATTCGATTCCGCCGCCCGTAAATTTGCCGTTTTCAAATTTTGACCAGAGACGCCACTTCGTGATCGGATGCACGAAAATTTCTTTTTTCGTATCCGGAACATATTTTTTAATCGCATTGCTTAACCGTTCATTGGCCATTTTTTCCGAAACACCCGGTTTCAGCAATACGATCGTCGTCATATCATTGTTATCCCAGCCTGGATTTTCCCAGCCTACTTCTTTCATATAGGACCAGGGAAGAATGTATTCGAAATGGAATTCAGTATTATTCGGCAAATCCTTCAGGATTCCTGTAATGGTGAAATTGTTGTTGCTGTCAATCCGGATCACTTTTCCCATCGCGTCTCCGTTTGTGAACAGTTTTTTGGCAAAACTTTCTGTGAGCACAATCGAGCGTGGCGAACTCAGGGCCTCATCCGGGTTTCCGCGTACAAGCGGATAACTGAAAATTTTCAGAAAGCCGGGATCCGCCATGATCCCTTTCACTTCGAGTTGTTTGTCATTCGCGGAAAGAACGATCGGGCCCGTTCCATTCAGACGGGTCATTTCCTCTACCTGCGGGAAATTGGCTTTTAGTTCCGGTGCCAGTACACTCGGCGTACCAAAAAGTTCTATCCTGCCATTCACGGCTGCACGGCTGAATAACATGTAAATCCGGTCCTTCTTTTCATGGAACTGGTCGAAACTCAGTTCATTCTGTATAAGTAATAAAATGAGAATGGCACTGGCCATACCGATCGCAAGACCTGTTATATTAATTACGGAGAACGTTTTGAAGCGATACAGGTTTCTATAAATGACTTTAAAGTAATTGTTGAAGATGCTTAAGTTGAAATATTGATAAAGGGATTTCCCAATATTTGTTTTTTTCTCCCAAATGGGATTCTTCTGTTCCTGATGCTGCCGGGTTAAATCCTTCATACGTTTCATATGTCGTGAAAATGCCTGCTCCACCTCAGCCTTATTGGTTTGCACGCCGGTTTTCCAAAAGGCGATTGCAAATTCCATAAATGGTTGTATTCCGGGGTTCTCCCTGATGAACTCATTTAGTTCCCGTAATTCTGTTTCGGAAATTTCACCTGTTAGTTTTCTGCTGATCAAAAGCCATAAACGGTCCTTGATTTCCATGCGTAAATGGTTAAATGATCCTCAACAGGTTCAAAAGCCATACCCGGGATATAAAGCTGTGTATAACAACATTTTGTGATTCATATATACCGTGCAACTGTCCGATTTTGATACGGTGGGTGTACAAAAATAACTTCCCACCCTGTTCCATCTTCGTCTATCCCGGGACATGTAATGTAAAGATCTTGTTTGAGCTCACACATTGTGCCCTCAAAACAAACCGGGGCATAGTGACCCTTCCTCTTTGATTGCAAAAGGGAAACCCGGAGTGCATAACATTTACCTGAATCAAATTTACGATGTCAGGGAACACCTGTTGTATGAAAAAGCAACACAAAGAGAATGAATTGAAAGGGAAAGAACAGGCTTTAAAAAAATAATGTTTAAGAAAGCGATGACGGGTGAATCTGAAGGGGCAATGCTTTTTGAGGGACCTGTCAGCCGCCTGATTATTTGAAATATGAAACAGGGATAATTCTCCACATGTCGTGAGAAAGTCGGCCGGACAATAATTCATATACCAGGTAGAAAGGCCAGAAAATCCAATGGAGTATCAGGTAAAAAACGGAATGGTTATAATACCAGCTGATCATCATTGCATAAATACCCAGAAGGAAATATACAAGGCCTGAATTTCTCATGTTCGTATTATTTAAAATAAGTAAGTATAAAATTTTTCAGTTATAGATGCCGGTAATGGCCTTATCTGGTTCACAATTTAGGTCATATTGTTTATGGTACGGACCATAATCTATATATCAATTATGGCTTTATATAGGCCGCACTCTGTTCATCCATAAATAAAATTGCGTTTTCATGCCGTCTCAGAATGGTGGAAGGATATAACTCCCCGATTTCACTGTACAGCGTATGATATATGGCGGTTGCCTTGTGTTCGCCCGGCACGACAACAGACGCGTAGGGCGTTTTGAATAAAACCGGAATGGTAATCGTGAATGCATGCGTGGGCACCTGCCCTATATGGGCGAAACAACCATCATTTACCTGCTGCCGCCTGCAGGTTTCATCCAGCTCAACGACTTTTACGATTTCAGGATCATTAAAATCAGCTGCATGGGGATCATTAAATGCCAGATGCGTATTCTCGCCGATCCCTAAACATACCATATCAGCGGGGTACTTAACCAGTAAGTCAGCATATCTGCTGCATTCCTGCCGCAGATCGTTTGCCTGGCCATTCAGATAATGAATTTCCCGGAAGGGACGGCTGCCGAAGAGTTTCTCCTTAAGAAAATTTCCAAATCCCTGCGGAGCTTCTTTATCCAGTCCCACGTATTCATCCATGTGGAATGCATTAATCCGGTTCCAGCCGGTTCCCTGTTCCCGGAATGCGGATAAAAATTCATTTTGTGAAGGGGCAGCGGCGAAAATGATGTTCACATATTCTTGTGATTCCAGTAATGTTTGGACCCGCCGGATTAATTCCTTTGCAGCGGTATCTCCCATAGCAGACCTGTTTTCGAATATCCTGATCTTTACATGGTTGATGGTAAGTTCTTTCATAATGAATGGTTGCAAACCGGGTAGTTACTTCATGCCTCTTTGCTGAATCCGGTTTCGGTTCCACCGTATGGATCTAGTGCCTGCTATAAATTATTTTTCCGCCGGCAATCGTCGTTTGCACCTGGATATGATCATCAAAAATCACGATGTCCGCATCTTTTCCCGGAATCAAAGACCCCTTCCGGCCGGCAATGCCCAGTATGGTAGCCGGTGTATGAGTAATCATCCGGACCGCCTCCATCAAAGGGATATCTGCCTGGGTTACCATGGTTCGCACCAGCCGGTCTGCCGTAGCGACACTGCCGGCAAAAGAACTCCGGTCCGGCAGCTTAGCCACCCCATCTTCTACAATCACTTTTAATCCGCTGTGCAGATTCCCCAATACGCTCTCTCCCCCGGGCATACCCGCAGCCCGCATGGCATCTGTAATTAATGCCATCCGGCCGGCTCCTTTGATCTTGTAGATGAGTTTCAGCAGCGGGGGCGGACAGTGGATTCCGTCTGCAATCACTTCCACATCCATTTCATCGATCAGGTAGGCACACTCTATAACGCCGGCATACCGGAAGGCGTTCCTGCGGGTAACACCCGTCATACAGGAATAAAAATGCGTGGCCAGGGTAAACCCGTTTTCAAAAGCGGTCAATGCTTCTTCATAGATCGCATCCGTGTGGGCCAGGGCCACCAGGATGTTTTTGGATTTGAGATGTTGTGCGAATTCCAGGGCTCCTTTCAGTTCAGGCGCAGCACTCCATCTTTTAATGTCTGCAGAACGGGATAAGATTTCCCTGTACTCTTCCGGGTCGGGGTCACGGATATAACGCGGATCCTGCGCTCCCCGCTGGTTCATGGAGAAATAGGGGCCTTCCAGGTGTATCCCCAGAAATCGGGCACCGGATACATTCTCTTTATCAGCCTGTTTATATACGTCCAGAATATTTAAAAGTTCTTCATTTTCACAAGTCATGGTAGTGGGCAGCATGGAAGTGGTTCCATACCGGGCATGGGTTTCCGCTATTTTTAAAAAAGCGTCTGCTGTTCCGTCCATAAAATCATGTCCCCCGCCTCCATGCACATGTATATCAATAAACCCCGGGGAAATATAATTTCCCTTTGCATCCAGCTCAACCGCGCCAGGCACTTTGATATTTCCTTCACCGATTTCTGTAATTCTGTCGCCCGTTACGACCACCGTGCCATTTGGAATCAAACGGTAAGGCGTTACAATCCGCCCGTTACTTATTTTCAGTTTTCTATCCATAGCCGGTTCATTCTTTTTAATCATTCCAAAAGATATGCGGCACAATCATCCGGAATGAATCATGGACCCCAAAGCAAGGAATAATCCGATGAGAAATCAAAATTTATTCAACAGAACGGGTTCCATGTGGTTCGTGTAGGCCGGTAATAATATTTGTATGGTTATCCTCCCCTAAAACGACAACCTGAAACTCCCGAACACCCCGAACTTCTGGATATAGGAAAGATCCTGGCCGGTGGGCAGCACATGCCAGATAAAATCCACCCGCAGAAAGCGGAAGATATTATCCACGCCGGTGCCGACTTCCATATACGCCTGCCCGTTCAGGGATTTGAATGTATAATCGGCGTTATTATTATAGGCTGCATTCTCGGGGGAAAGATGTCCCCACAATAATTTCACATTATAAAACTGGCGGAATTTTAATTTACGCGTGAGGGGAATAAACCGGAACAGGCCATTGCCGATATTGTGTTCAAAATTGAAACCCGTGAACTGGTCCTGCAGGTACTCGTATTTATTCATCAGACTGAACGCATACTTATTGTAATAATAAGTTTCGTTGCCCGGTGCCACATTCAGGAAGGGGTAGGGCTGCACACCCGTGGTTTTTCCCGCAAACAGATTATAATAAACCGTGCCCAGCGGGGGTATTTTAACGATGTCTGATATGCTTATGTAAAACTTATTATAGGTCAGCGTACTGCCCAGTACACCGGGAAATCCATGGGTGTACTTTACATCGATGATGGGGTAGTCGCTGCCCAGGCTGGTCCGGTAAAAAGTGGTTTCAAAAAATTTCTCCAGGAAGGCGAAACGCAGGTTTACGGCCATTTCAAATCCATTCATCGGGTTGCCCGGGCCGTTTGCAAAATCTTTGATCGGCGCCAGGTTCATCTCCGGGTTATATACTTTATGATCCGCGGTCAGCATAATGGAAAAACCGTTCAGCCATTCATTAAACCATTCCAGTTTCTGCTCCGTGAGGTTGATGAATTTGATGGGGATATTTGGCTTTCGTACGGCGAGAGCGAAAATATTGTCGCTCGTGATCTCATCATAATATTGCTGGCCATAATCCAGGTCCTGCCGGATGATTCCGTAAAGCGACATGCGGGGATGTCTTTTGAAGAGATAGAGTGCATCGGCCTCCCAGTGCCATGTCTGGTCGCCGAACCCGTAAGCCAGATAGCCGTGCAGGGTTAGGTTTTTATTGAAATACCGGTTGGTGCCGAGATCAAACCGAAGACGCAGGCCCTGCATTTCATTAGCGTAGATCCAGTTGTACCAGGGCCCGATCTGGTAATTCCCGATATCCAGGTAGCCGGTCCCGATAAAATTCAGCACGTTGGCATAGGTGTGGAATTCCGGCATTTTCAGAAGCGTATCCACCATTTTATAAATCGCTTTCTCGTCCTTGTTCAGTTCCTCGTGCCGGTTGTCCACCCAGAAGGAATCCGGCTGTTCGCGTGCATTTTCGGCAAACAATACTTCTTCCGGGAGTTTGTTTTTCCGGAGTTCATCCGTGACGGACGAATCGTTGTAAACAATATTTTTATAGGTCGTGGTTTTCCGGCCAATCATGCCCATCCTTTTCTTACCCAGTGCCGAAAGACTTACGATGAATTTATCTTTGGAAAGAAACCAGGTGGTATCGTTGACCAGCGTGAATTCCTGGATCAGGCTCATCTCCTGAACGAAATTGATGTTGGCGCTGGAATCCAGGCGGAGCGTCATTTTCTGGATGGCAAAGCTCGTATCGTGTACCCAGCAGTCTCCTTCAAAAGTGCTTTCCCCTTTTCTTTTCGGAGTGAAAATCAGGTGGAGCAGGCGGCGGGAATTGACATATTGTGTGTCCACTATTTTATAACGGTAATAAGTACTGCCGTTATTACTGAGCGGGCTTACAAAACGTTTGTCGAAAACAGGAATGAAATTATTGTAAAAATTGATGTTCTGCTCCATGCCTCCCAGGTACTTGCTTACACTTTCATTATCCAGGCCCACGGTTTTGCTGCCGAGGATCACTTCCCGTCTTTTGGCGGGACTACGCTGGTAATAATAGTCCGACAGCGTTTCTGTAATATAGATGGGCAGAAAGGGATGGGTTTCACTGCTGTCAATATTATTCAGGATGAACGTAAAAGGTTTGAGCAGTTTGACCGACTGGATTCTGTCTTTGTTCACCTGGTTCAGGTCCAGTTCCAGTTTGTTGTAGAGTTCGTAGGAGAAATTATGGAACCGGTAACGGTCGTTTGAAGCTTTGTGTTTTACGATCTTGCGCCAGAGCAGCAGACCGAAATCCACTTTCCGGCTCACCACCACTTCGTTGATATATCTTCCGCGCAGGAGCTGGACAATGACAAAAAGGCTGTCCCTCGAAGCACGGCGAATCAGGGAATCATTCAGGACCAGTGCATAATCCTGAAATCCCACATAGGTGATCTGCAGGGTGTCCCGGGGCCATTGTTCAAAGCGAAAGGTAAATCCGCCTGCAGAATCACTGAGTTTTCCATAGCCAGTCTTTTCCAGCCTCATCGAAGCAAAAGGTACGCGCTCCCCGCTTTGTGCATCCAGGATAACACCGCGCAATACCTTGGTCTGGGCACGGGATCCAAAGGACAGGAGGAGCAATAAAAGGACGCTCAGATAAGGCTGGCATTTTTTCAATGCCAACATAACCTCAAAAATACTACAAGAAGGCCGAAGTAGTTGCTTCCGGTTCCCCATTCTCCTTACTTTTGCAGTCCTTATGGCAAACGACCATCAAAAACTACAGGCAATCATCTCTCATTGCAAGGAATATGGGTTCATATTTCCTTCCAGCGAAATTTACGACGGGCTCAGTGCCGTATATGACTACGGACAGTATGGCAGCGAGTTAAAAAAGAATATCCGGGATTACTGGTGGAAGAGCATGACCCAGCTACAGGACAATATCGTGGGGATTGATGCGGCGATATTTATGCATCCGACCACCTGGAAGGCTTCCGGGCATGTGGATCATTTCAGTGATCCCATGATCGACAATAAAGACAGCCAGAAGCGTTACCGGGTAGACCACCTCATTGAAGCCCATGCCGATGAACTGGAAGCAGCCGGTAAGAAGGACCAGGCTGATGACCTGATTGCGGCCATGGACGGCCTGCTGGCGAAAAATGATTTCGACGGACTGAAAAAATTAATTGAAGATAAAAATATCAGGTGCGCTGTCAGCGGCACCGCCAACTGGAGTGAAGTCAGGCAGTTCAATCTTATGTTCTCCACCCAGCTGGGCAGCGTTTCGGAGGAAGCTGGTGAAATATACCTCCGGCCGGAAACCGCCCAGGGCATTTTTGTAAATTTCCTGAACGTCCAGAAAACAGGACGGATGAAGATTCCTTTTGGTATTGCCCAGACGGGCAAGGCCTTCCGGAATGAAATCGTGGCCCGGCAGTTTATTTTCCGCATGCGTGAATTCGAACAGATGGAGATGCAGTTCTTCATCCGCCCCGGCACCCAGAAGGAATGGTATGAGCACTGGAAGGAGACCCGGATGAAATGGCACCTGAGCCTGGGTATTTCTGCAGACAAATTCCGTTTTCACGACCATGTAAAACTCGCGCATTATGCCGATGCGGCCTGCGATATTGAATATGCATTCCCGATGGGATTTAAAGAAGTGGAAGGCATTCATTCCCGCACCGATTTTGATCTGAAGAATCACCAGGAGTACAGTAAGAAAAAGCTCACGTATTTCGATACGGAACTCAACCAGCATTATGTACCTTATGTGATTGAAACCTCCGTTGGTCTGGACCGGACCATACTCATGGTATTGAGTGAAGCCTACCAGGAAGAAGACCTGAGTACAGCCGATAAAAAAGACAGCCGCGTGGTGCTGAAATTTCCCCCCAGGCTGGCGCCTGTTAAACTGGCCATCCTGCCCCTGGTAAAAAAAGACGGACTTCCGGAAATTGCCAAAGAGATACTGGCCGCCTGCCGTTCGCAGTTCCGGTGTTTTTATGAAGAAAAAGACACCATCGGCAAAAGGTATCGCCGAATGGACGCCATTGGTACGCCGTTTTCAGTTACGGTTGATTACCAGACCCGGGAAGACCAGACCGTTACCATCCGCTATCGCGACAGCATGCAGCAGGTACGGATACCCGTCAGTGCCATCCGGGAAATCGTGGAAAAACAAATTTTATAAAACTAAATTGAACGGGATACCTTACTTTTGGGATGTACCTCCAATTGCATGATAAACCCCCGTTGGCAAGCATATATCCGGCACCAGCGTTTTGTACCTGTTGAAGATCCATTTTCTGATTCTTTAATATAATTATTAGCATGCTTACCAACGAGGTTACGCTTAATATTTACCAGCTTGCGGTTATACTTTGTTTATCCGTTTTGGCCGGGTTCGCATTCAGGGCAAAAATGGCATTGAAATTCCGTACGAAAATCCAGGAACTGGAAAGAGAAATCCTGAATAACTACGAACATATACTGGAACTGGAGCGTGAAACGTTGAATATGGAGTCCCGTATGCAGGATATCAAGAGCCCGGTGATTACCATGAAAGCCCCCGGTAAGGAAGTGGAAGTGCCCTCCAAAAAAGTTCCCGATATCTCCCTTCGCAAACAGCTTCTTTCCAAAAAGAATATTGAACAGCAGTCTGCTTCAGGCCTTTAACGCCTAACGCCTACCCATACAGCTCCTGGTGTATCGCTTTACGGTCGTAGCCCAATTCAACAATCTTTTTCTTCGCATCGTCAATCATATTTTTCCAACCGCATAAATAAAAAGATGCCGGTTGAAGAACTGGCTCTGTTCCGGGCGTTGATGCCTTCATTTTATTGCGGCAAATTTCCTCATATACCCCGTGAACATATCCTGTGCGGATCGGGTGGTCAGCGTTTTCAGGTTTTTCACGGGAGAAAACGGGCAGATAATGAAAACCCGGGAGTTTCTGTTCCAGTTCTTCCATTTCTTTTTGATAGAGGGCATCGCCCAGGTGCCTGCATCCGAAGATCAGGTAGATATCCTGGTGCGGCAGGTTATGGTTAAAAATATCATGCACCATGGCCCGGAAGGGCGCTATACCGGTTCCGGTGCAGATCAGAAAAATGTCTTTTTCCAATGGCTCGGGCAGGGTGAATGTACCCTGGGGGCCCCGCAGGATCAGCTCACTGCCCACTTCTATTTTTTCAAAAAGATAGGTGGTGCCGGCCCCGCCTTCCACCAGCACGATCACCAGTTCCATGACCGGACTTCCATCGGGCCAGGACGCGATGGAATAACTGCGCCACCGTTTAGAGGGTTTCTCGTGGATGGGAAGATCCAGGGTTACAAATTGCCCGGGTATAAACCGGAAGGGTTCTCCGGAATTGAGTTCAATCCAATACCTGCGTGTGGCGTTGGGGCAATTTTCTATGCGGATTACTTTCCCGGTTTGCCAGGGTTGAGCCATGTAAATATTTTAACCGGAAAACCGGTATCCAAATTTAAGGAAACCTCTTTTAATATTGATAAGGGTTAACCGTTAAGTAAAGACCTTCAGCGTTCAGCGTTAGGCGTTAGGCGTTAGGCGTTCAGCGTTAGGCGTTAGGCGTTAGGCGTTCAGCGTTCAGCCTAATACACCATCACCTTCTGAATATATTTCCTGTTTCCGACCTGCAACTGCATTACATACATACCTGCACTCACGGCACCCAGGCTGATCGTTTTGCTGAATGAACCCTTGAAATTCGGATAATCCGATTCGTAGAGTTGCTGGCCGGTGATGTCCAGGATTCGCAGGCTCGTATTGGCTGTTTGCGTCAGGTAGAATTGCAGGGTGAATACCCCGTGATTCGGATTGGGGGCCACCACCAGGCCGATATCGTTCCCGGGCGTATATATATAATCGTTAGAAGAGAGCATGCAGCCGACACTGTCGGATACAACCACTTTATAAGCGCCGGGCCCTTTCAGGGTATCCGTCTGCGCCGTGCTGCCGGCGATCAGGGTATCGTTATAATACCATTGATTGCCGCTGGCATAATTACTCGACAACAGGATTCCGGTACGCGTGATAACAGCCGGCGCCGGTGTTTTGGCCACCACGGCTACACGCGGGGAGCCACATTTGTCGAGCGTCACCCGGGTATCATACAGGAAGTAATAATATTGCTGGTAAAAGGCTGTGTCTGAACATTTCGAAATATTGATCGCGCTGTTGCCCGTAATGGTGAAAATACCCGGGATGCCCATTGGGTAAGGGTTTTTCGTGATATTGTTATTCCGGAATATAAAAGCGCTGTCCTGTGCCACCACGATCAGCACGTGATCACCCGGCGTCGGCACCGGAAGGTCCAGTAAAAACACGGCGCCGGTATCACTGGTGGAATTGATGCTTTGCGGAACTCGAGATATATTCGGAGTGGTCGCATACACATCAATGGTATTGCTGGAAATGGGGAGGTAACTATATGCACCGGTACAGGAATCAAAACTGCCCAGATCCGCAACGGTAAAGTTTACCTTTCCGCTACTGGATAAGTACAACCGGGTCGTGGCGATCGTCAGGGGCACATCGTTGTGAAATCTTATAAAATTTCCCTGGAAATAATTGTATCCGCCATTGGGGAACTGCATTTTGTTTACGGGTCCGATGGAACCGCTCATTTCATTGAGGCCGAGATAATAGGTGTTATTGGAAGGGATCACGGTCGTGCTGGCCTGGATGCCGGATGCAACCGGGGTGGCGGCTGTCGGGCTGTCGAACCAGAGCGCAGCATCGGTTTTGTCGGTCACATTTGCTTTGAGACCGGCCTGTGGCGGATTGGTACTGCAGATTTCCGCATTGCCCGAAGCGGTTTCAGATCCGGCACTGACACTGAGGGTATCAGAAACTGAATCATTTGAGGGATCCTGGTCGCCGGAAAGTGAGGTGGAAGCCTGGATGATATAATTGGCACCGGCAGGGGCAGGATAAGCAGGCTGGAACGTATAGATCACGTTGCCCAGCGGGGGGATGGTAAGGGGACAGACGGTTGTGACCTCTGCCAGGGTCGTGGTTCCGGAGATCACTTTGAGGTGGACCGGAACATTTACCTGAGCGTTGGTTCCCGTATTTTTAATTCTTACGGAAACCCGCTGTGAATCCGCCTGGCAGGAACCCGGCAGCGGATCCACCACGGCATTCAGACTCACATCATTGGCTAATGGAATAAAGGTTGCGGTATAATCCTGGGTTTCGCCGTTTGGATAACTGCCACAGGGCAGCACGGCTGCCGGGTTCGTCGTTTCCATGGCCACGATACGAAGGCGGGTGCTGTTGCCTACCGTCATGCCTGCCGGTATAACCAGGTTTCCGCTGAACGTGACAGGGCCCCCGGCAAGGACAGCACTCACGGCTGCCGTTTCTCCCGGATCCGTAAATACCCCGTTGTTATTGTAGTCAATAAAAATCTTGACGATCCGGGAAGCACCGGAAGCATCACAGCTGCTGAGTTTTATGGTAAAGGGCAGGGTCTGGCTGGACTGCAGGTTGATAACCTGGCTGGTATTGTCGGTGTACGTGGTACAGCCGGGCGGGCTGACCTGGTCTGAGATTGCTAAGGGTTACCTGGTCAATCCGGGTACCTGCACTGCTGGTGGGGCCGGAAGCGCAATACGCTGTGCCGCCCACGCCGCTCACAATCAGTGAATAGGCCTGCGAACCGTTGAGCAGGGTTCTTTTATGGGAAACCGATATATTATAAGTTTTACCCGGAATGGCATTGGGAATCAAAATTTTTTCCACGTTGTTGAGGGTATCGTCCCCATGGGTGGCCGGGTTCCAGGGAATCAGCCGGTTCAGGATCCAGGGGGTATAGGTGGTGCTGTTGCCGGTAACCCGCAGATCGAGGTCGTTCACCAGCTTGGGGGCCGGGTTATTCAGGGTATTTACATAATCCACCGTAGCTGCCGGATCGGTCCAGCAAAGGGTTACGGTCAGGGGGCCCTTGCCGGAGGCTACAATGGGCAGGGAATACGGGGCGCCCGCATCGGCCAGGCTGTTTTCCTGTATCAGCTGGTCGCTGTTATTTGACGTGATTACAGAAGCCGCCCGGGGCATGTCGATCAGTCCATATCCGTATTGATAGTCCGGTCCGTCGGCCGGACCCGCTTCATCGGCCGTATGGATCAGGATGCCTTTCAGTGTGGCGGAATGCATAAAACTGTTATGGAGCCGGTAGTAATATTCCTGCAGCAGAAAACCTGAGCCTGCGGCTGCCGGGGACGACATGGAAGTGCCGCTATAAATCGCATAGGCATTATTAGCCGTGCTGATAGAAGATAATACGTTGATGCCGTCTGCCACCAGGTCCGGTTTGATCCGGCCATCGTCCGCTGGCCCCCAGCTGCTGAAATCAGCCAGTACCACGTCGGCAGGGGAGTTATATCCCCCCGGAATCGGGTTCACAGCTCCGATGGAGATAATATTTTTGGCCGACCCCGTAAGTGGGAATGATATCATAGCCATCGTTGTTGCTGATACCGGCGGGACGGTTTCCGGCAGGTACCATGGTACCACTGGAATTGTAACGGTAATAAGGCTGTCCCACAGCCGGTCCGTTTACATCGCGGTTATTGCCGACCGATTTTACAATCAGGTAAAAGGGCGCATTGTAAGCAATGGAATCCCATACCTGGGTCTGTTCGTCGTAATAGCCAAATTTATAATCAACCGTATCGCCGGGATCGGCCAGGAATTCCCAGCGGTTTTGATCCGTATTGAAATTCCATCCGGCCAGTTCTCCATAAGAATGATTGGAGATCAGCAGGTTGGGAGCTTCGGCAAACATTTCCGTGAGGTGGTTATTAAAATCATAAGCCAGGAGTTGCTGGGCTCCGAACGACATCCCCTTGGCCGCGGGGTTCACACCGGAGGCGATCAGGGTCCCGGATACATGGGTGGAATGGTCGTTGAGCGCCGAAGGGTTGTCTTTTTGCAGAACCCGGCCTGCCAGTTCCTGGTGGGTTCCCAGAACCCGTCCGCCATCCCAAAGGGCGATTTTACCTTTCAAAGCGGGGGAAGAACCGCTGAGGCCCAGGCCGCTGCTTCCCCCAGGCCATAACCGGGTGGTACCAATGGTAGCGGCCGAAATGATATTGTCGCTGGTTGAAACATAGAGGGGCATGCCTTTTTTGCTCAGTCCGTATAAAACGGCGCGGTTTCCCGATCGGAGGGTAATGAACAGGGGCCATCCTCTTTGTTTAGCCAGGGCAGACAGCCTGATACTCATTTCCTGGTATTGGACCCCGGAACGCAGGGCCGCTTCGTGCAGGGCTGAAATATTCGTATTCACCTGGGAACGGACGGTTGAAAAAAGGAAAAAAGCTACCAGGATCAGGGGTACAAATTTCTTCGGTATCATGTAGATTCTTAAGTGATAATAAGCTTTTAAAATTACACAATTTTGATAAGCGCAGTCTTTTTTGATATAACTTACCCTCATTTATAATTAGCCATGCCATATAGAAAAACGGTACTGATCCTGGCTGTAAGCCTGCCCTTCCTGCTGACCTCCGCTTTTGGTCAGGGGAAAAAAACAGGTATCGAAGGATATATATTCCGTATTTCCGGAAACCAGATGCCTTCTCCCGACGTAAAATTAAGTCCTCCCAAAGGAATAAAAACCGTTTTATACATCTATGAGCTCACCAGTTTCAGCCAGACGACCCGTGTGGGGGAATCCGCTTTTTACAGCAGCATCCGCACCCGGCTGGTTCAAAGCAAAATGTCGGATGAAAGCGGTTATTTCTTTGTTTCACTGCCTCCTGGAGAATACTCCCTTTTCACCAAAAAGGATGCTTTGTTCTATGCGAATAATTTCGATGGCGACAACCATATTGCGCCTGTAAAGGTTCTGCCTCATAAGGTTACCCAGGTAAACGTCAATATTGATTACGACGCGGTATATTAAAGATTCCCATCCGTATCTTTGCCAAACGGAATGAGCAATGAGGCGTTATTGAGTCAGTACGAGCATTCATCCCGCCTTTTTCAGCTGGCGGACCGGATTACTATGTCCCGGCCCCAGCACCTGCTACTGAAAAACCTGCAGGGATCAGCGCCCGCCTTTGTGATCGCCGCTATTTTCAACCATCCGTCCAGCAGCCAGCTCAACCACCTGGTGGTATGTGAGGACGCGGAAACAGCGGCCTATTTCCACAATTCCCTGGAGAACCTTACCAGGGCTCTGGACATCTTCTACTTTCCTTCTTCCTTTAAAAATAATAAGACCTGGCAGGAACTCAGCAGCAGTCACGTGATGCTTCGTACGGAAGCCCTGACACGCTGGAGCAGCGGAGGCAATAAAAAAATCATCGTTACTTGTCCGGAGGCCATTTTTGAAAAAGTGGTATTGCCCGAAACCCTGGCCGGAAAATATGATCCGCCTGAAATCGGGTGAAACGATCCGGCCCGAAGAACTGATGGAGACCCTGGTGGGCTATGGTTTTGAAAGAACGGATTTTGTGTATGAACCGGGTCAGTTTGCCCTGCGTGGCGGCATACTGGATATTTATTCCTTCGGGAATGAAAAGCCGTACCGCGTGGAATTGTTCGGGAATGAAGTGGATTCCATCCGCATATTCGATCCGGAAACCCAGCTCAGCGAAAGACGCCTGCTGCAGGTGCAAATCATCCCGAATATTGAAACCCATTTCTCTGCCGAGAAAAAAATATCCCTTTTTGAGTTTCTGCCTGAAAATACCGTCATCTGGATGCAGGACCGGCGTTTCATCCGGGAAAAAACGGCCATACTGGAAAATGACCTGTCAGGATTTACCTGGAATCCGGGGATTCCCGGGAAACGGAGACGGCTGAGGGAACGGTTAAGAAAGTTGTTTCAGCAGGAGATTTCATCCGGGCATCCGAGATCGATGCAGTTTCAGAAAGCAGGCATCTTGTGGAATTCGGTCCCAGGCTCAACATGCCGATGCTTTTGCTATCGAATTTCATACCACGCCCCAGCCCGCATTTAACCGGCGCTTTGAAAGGCTGATCGCGGATCTCGAAAGCTGGGAAGTCGAAAAAATTTGAAATCTATCTCTTTGCAGAAAATCCAAAACAGCTCGAACGACTGCATACGATTTTTGAAGACCTGCAGTCGTCCATCCGGTTTAACCCGGTAGCCAGTTCGATTCATGAAGGATTTATCGATGAGGACCTGAAAATCGTCTGTTATACGGATCATGAAATCTTTCAGCGTTATCACAAGTATAAAATCAAACAGGCTTATAATAAAAGCAAGGCCATTACCCTGCGTACCCTGCGCGAATTGCAGCCCGGCGATTACGTGACCCATATCGATCATGGCGTGGGTGTGTTCAGCGGTTTGCAGAAAATTGAAGTGAACGGGCGGCTTGCAGGAAGCCGTGCGCATGTTTTATAAGGACAGTGATATTTTATATGTCAATATCAATTCACTCCATAAGATTTCAAAATATACGGGCAGGGAAGGAAGTATTCCGAAAGTAAGTAAACTCGGCAGTGATGCCTGGCAAAAACTGAAAGAAAAAACAAAAACCCGCGTTAAGGAAATTGCTTTTGACCTGATCAAACTCTATGCGGCCCGCAAGGCCCAGGAGGGATTTGCTTTTTCTCCGGATAATTATCTCCAGACGGAACTGGAAGCTTCTTTTATTTATGAAGATACTCCCGACCAGAGCAGGGCCACGGCCGATGTGAAAAAAGATATGGAATCTGCCTGCGCCCATGGACCGGCTGGTATGCGGCGATGTGGGTTTTGGTAAAACGGAAGTGGCCATCCGGGCGGCATTTAAAGCCTGTCTCGACGGTAAGCAGGTGGCGGTGCTGGTACCCACAACCATCCTGGCATTTCAGCACTTATAAGACTTTTGGGGAAAGGCTGAAAGATTTTCCGGTTACGGTGGATTACGTAAACCGTTTCAAGTCGGCCAAAGCAGAAAAAAGACACTTACAAAAGACTCGAGGAAGGGAAAATAGATATCATCATCGGCACGCATTCCATCCTGGGTAAGGAAGTGAAGTTTAAAGACCTGGGTTTGCTGGTGATCGATGAAGAACAAAAATTTGGTGTGGCGCATAAGGAAAAAATAAAAACGCTGCGGACAAGCCTGGACTGCCTTACATTAACCGCCACGCCCATACCGCGGACACTGCAGTTCAGTTTGATGGGTGCCCGGGATCTGAGTATCATGAATACCCCGCCGCCCAACCGGCAGCCCATCCAGACGGAAATACAGGTTTTCAATGAAGATTTTATCCGGGATGCGATTTATTATGAAGTGGAACGCGGGCGGCCAGGTTTTTTATATTTATAACCGGATCCAGGGTCTGAAGGAAATGACCGTTTTACTCCAGGAACTCTGTCCCGATCTCAGCATCGGGTATGCGCACGGGCAAATGGAAGGACATGAACTGGAAGAAAGGATCATGAATTTCGTAGATAAGAAATACGACGTACTCGTTTGTACCAATATCGTGGAAAGCGGGGTGGATATTCCGAATGTAAATACTATTATCGTTCAGAATGCCCACCAGTTCGGCCTCAGCGATCTGCACCAGTTGCGCGGGCGGGCGGGAAGAAGCAATAAAAAGGCATTTTGTTATTTACTGGCTCCGTCCCTGGCCACCCTTCCTTCCGATGCACGCAAAAGACTGCAGACCCTGGAGCAGCACAGCGACCTGGGAAGCGGTTTCCAGATTGCGATGCGTGACCTGGATATCCGCGGCGCCGGCAATATGCTGGGGGGTGAACAAAGCGGGTTTATGGTGGAAATGGGTTTTGAAATGTACCAGAAAATTCTGGATGAAGCCATCCGGGAACTCAAGCGGACTTCATTTAAGGACCTGTTCCAGGAGGAGATTGCAAAACAGGAACAGGAAGTGGTGGATTGTACCATCGATACCGACCTGGAAATCCTGATCCCGGACGAATATGTGGAAAGTATTACGGAAAGTTTATCCCTGTATACCCGGCTGGACAATTGTGAAACGGAAGAAGAGATTATTGCGTTTCATAAGGAAATGGAAGACCGTTTTGGTCCGGTGCCGGATGAAGTGAATGATCTTATTTGATACGGTCAGGATCCGGCGGATGGCGGTGGAACTGGGATTTGAAAAGCTGATATTCAGAAACGGCCAGGTCAAATTTTATTTTGTGAACCGGCCGGATTCGAAATATTTTGAATCGGATACTTTCAAAAACATACTGGACTATATTCAGAAGCAGACCCGGCAGGCAAGGCTGAGGCAGAATGGGAAACTATTCATGCTGGTCCTGAGCGAGATGGATTCAATGAAGAAACTGCTGGAATTTATGCAGCGCATGTACGGAGCCGTGATGGGAGAAGCAGAAGCGGAGTGGGAAAGTATGAGTTATGAAGTTATGGAAGTTATGAAGTGATGATCGCGCCTTCGCTAAAGCTTCGGCGGACGAAGGCGTTAGGCTTTAGGCGTTAAGCGTTAAGCGTTAAGCCTCTTCGCCATGATCACATGCGGGATCGTTATTTCGATAAACTGGCCGTCTTTTTTCACATATCCCAGCTTCTCATAGAATCCCGTTGCGGTGACGCGGGCATGCATCATCAGGGTATCGATACCCCATATCCCGGGCAATATTTTCGGCAAATATCATCAGGGCGCGTCCGATTCCCTTTCCCTGGAGATTATTGGAAACGGCCATCTGGCGGAGCCGGAGGGTTTTATCGTCCATTTGGTCAGGAGGCAGCAGCCCAGCATCCGGTCGTCTTCAAAGGCTCCCATGAGCACATCTTCCTTCTCTTTTTCGAGTTCTTTCGGGTCAAAACTCAGTCCCAGCGGCTTTCTCAGGAGATCATACCGCAATCGCAGCATCTTCTCATAATCAGGGGAACCGTAATCTATCAGCTTGAGCGCCATGCCTAGGGGGTTGATTTTATGAAATCGAGCAGCGGAAATCGCAAATTCCGGTATATAATCCAAATCAAAAAATAAAATTGAAATAGCTTGATGGCTGTGTTTAAGTTCAAAAATTATATTTTTGCAGCCGAAACTAAAATTTACAAAAATGTCAGACATCGCAACACGAGTCAAAAAAATTATAGTGGATAAGTTAGGAGTAGAAGAAGCTGAAGTAACAAATGAGGCATCTTTTACGAACGATCTGGGCGCCGATTCGCTTGACACGGTTGAATTGATTATGGAATTCGAAAAGGAATTCAATATATCAATTCCCGACGAACAGGCAGAGACCATTACAACAGTAGGTCAGGCTATCGGATACCTGGAAGAACACGCCAAATAAGAGGTTTGTCTTGTGCTGCGCTAAACTTCGTTGATCCGCTTTTCAAAGGCCCTCGAGGCTGAGAAAGCGGATTTATCACATTATTAATTATCCGCGCAAATGGTAATATGGAACTGAAAAGAGTTGTTGTTACGGGTATCGGTGCGCTTACACCAATCGGTAATAATCTGAACGATTATTGGAATAACCTGCTGGCAGGGGTTTCCGGGGCGGACTTGATTACACTTTTTGACGCATCGAAATTCAAGACCCGTTTTGCCTGCGAGCTGAAGAATTATGATCCGCTCAGTTTCCTGGATAAAAAGGAAGCCCGGAAGCTGGACCGTTTTGCGCAGATCGGCCCTGGTGGTCAGCGACCAGGCGGTTGCGGATGCCGGCATTACAAAAGATAATGTGGACGGTGACCGGGTAGGTGTTGTATTTGCGAGCGGCATCGGCGGGATCAATACCTTCCAGGAAGAAGTATCGAATTTCGCCAAAAGTGACGGTGTGCCCCGGTATAATCCTTTCTTCATTCCAAAAATGATCCTCGACATTGCGGCGGGTCATATTTCCATCCGTCATGGTTTCCGGGGGCCCAATTTCGCCGTGGTCAGTGCCTGTGCTTCTTCTACCAATGCCCTGATGGAATCTTTTAATCTGATCCGTCTGGGTATTGCTGATATCATTCTTACAGGCGGATCTGAAAGTGTGATTACAGAAGCCGGTGTAGGCGGATTCAATGCCATGAAGGCCCTGAGTGAACGGAATGACAGTCCGAAAACAGCCAGTCGTCCTTACGATAAAGGGCGGGACGGATTTGTGATCGGGGAAGGAGCGGGGTCCCTGATCCTGGAAGAACTGGAACATGCCAAAGCGAGGGGTGCAAGAATTTATTGTGAGATTGCCGGCGCCGGAGCTACCGGCGATGCCCATCATATCACTGCCCCGCATCCGGAAGGAAGAGGCGCCAAGAATGTCATGAACGCTGCATTACGCGATGCGCAGCTTACACCTGCAGATATCGACTATATCAACACACACGGTACATCCACCCCGCTTGGAGACGTTTCTGAGGTAAAAGCCATCATGGATGTTTTCGGGGAGAATGCATTCAGAACGAATATCAGCTCCACAAAATCCATGACCGGCCATTGCCTGGGTGCAGCCGGTGTAGTGGAGGCCATTGCCTGCATCATGAGCGTTGTGCACGATATTGTACCCCCCACCATCAATCATTTCGAAGATGATCCGGAACTGGATCCCCGTCTTAATTTTACTTTTCACAAATCACAGAAACGAACGGTAAATGCCGCACTCAGCAATACTTTTGGATTCGGAGGACACAATGCCTGCGTGATCGTGAAGAAATACAAGAACTAATTTAGAGTAAATTTGAAAATTTGGGAAAATGTTTTGAAAATATCATAGTTGTTGATACACATCAAATAAATCTTGCTTACATATTCCGACTTGCTGATTTATTTAATTTTTAATTCGAATTTCCAATTTTCCAATTTTCCAAATTTTCAAATTATCTTGTGTTGTGGGATTTTTAGACAGGATTTTTAGGACCGACTCTTCAATTGTTTCCTTCCGTAAACAGTTACGAAACGTTCTGGGATTCGTGCCCGGCAATGCCGTTCTGTATAAAACTGCACTTACCCATCGTTCGGTTAAGGAATGTTCCGATCAGAATAATGAAAGACTGGAATACCTGGGTGATGCGATCCTGAGCGCCATCATCGCCGATTTTCTTTTCAAAAAATATCCTTATAAAGAAGAGGGATTTCTCACCGAAATGCGGAGTAAAATGGTGAACCGCGTCCAGCTCAATGATATCGCGGTGAAAATGGGGCTGCGTAAAATTTCCTATTTCAATAAATTCGACAGCTCTCTGAAAATGAGCCAGATTTTCGGCAATACACTGGAAGCGGTTGTCGGCGCCATTTACCTGGATAAGGGATATGATAAGGCAAGACAGTGGGTGATGGAACGCATTATTCAGCCCTATCTATTCATGGAGGACCTCGAAAATCTCGAGATCAACCATAAAAACAAATTATACGGCTGGGCCAATAAGAACGGCAAGAACCTGGAATTTGAAACCATCGACGAACATATGGAAGGCGGCCGCAGGCTGTTTACCGTAGGGCGCCGTGGTAAACGGAGAACTGATTTCCCAGGGACGTGCTTATAATAAAAAAGACGCCAGCCAGATCGCTGCCCAACTCGCCATGGAGAAACTCGGACTGAATAAGTTGGAAGGCGAGGAATAAGAGATTTTGCAAATGCTCCTTTCCTGACCAGGTTTTCTCTCATTTATTCAGACTGTTCCATACAATAGCCTGTGGATTATTTCCGGTTAAGGTGATTTTATATTATCCCGTTTATCCGGAGTTTCTTCCATTGTTATGATAACATGATAATGTATTTTATCTCCAAAATCAGCCGTGTTATCATAGTCAATTGCCTGTTTGGAAAAATGGAGTGGCAAATCAAAAGTAAATAATTTGTTGTTACCGGTTTCGTTTGAACTGCCAGTCTTTTGCGATTCAGCCATGCTTTTTGCCGACTTAGTTGTGTTCTGCCCGCCATATCCATTCAGAAAGGGAGTTTGCACACCTGTCTGATGCTGGAATTGCAGAATCAGTGCATAATCCCTTTTTCCCTGGGGCGTGTTTTTAAAATTGGCATCGTTGCGGTGCGAAGCCCATTCTTTCATGGCCGTTTCATACGCTGACATGTGGGATTTGAAGTCGTTGGCCAGTTCTTTTTGCTCTTCCATTTTTTTATTTGCCGTAGCAATATCCGGCACGAAATATCCCAGGGGTTGCAACGGGGCCGGACCGGTCACATCTTTTCCGTCAACATGTGTTACTGACTGGCCCGAAATGCCAAAACGCGTGAAAATAAGATGCAGTATCGGGGATCCGTCACAAAGATTAACACGTATGATAAAAGGGTTATCGACCTCATTCGGGCCAATATAATCTGCGGTGGCACCGGGGGGCGTTATCGCGATTTTGTCCATTTTCATTTTCAGACCTTCCCCGTCTGCCGGCTCAAATGCGTAACACCAGCTATAGAAGGCAGTGTCCGGCACCAGGCGGCACCGCAACACAGTTTCTCCTTTCAGGGTATAATGCCATACAGGTCCGGTTTCTTCGAATTTGATCTTCAGTTTAAAATGCATGAAAGAGATGCTTTCATTTATATATTCAAGTAAATTATTTTCAAGTTTTTCATCATGACCGCCATTCAGTAAATAGTCTCTGGCAATCGGCATGAGATTGGGGTAAATATTATAGTGGTATTGTTCGTAAAGCTGTTTCTTATAATAAGAATAATTTTTCTCGTACAGTTTCAATGCATATTCATCCGCAAACTGCAGATTAACATAACCCTGGTCATTTCTTTCTGTTATTCCGGCAAGTCCGGATCCGTACAAATGAGAATAACCCAGAATACTGATGTAATATTTTATATAATAGCAAATGGTGTTAATCAGTGTCCAGGCGTACCGGGGTTCGTTTTCGTACCTGTAAACGGTCTCTCTTACTTTATCATCAAAGATCCGGTTCATAAGCGCCTTCTTATCGTTTTCTATTGCCTCCTGGCTTATGTGCCGGGCACATTTTACAAGATCCGGTGGTAACTGCGCGTAATCGGGGGGCATCCCAAAAGACATACCCTGCGCATGTTCTATTTCATTTAACCGGGTGATATAATCAGATTCCGGCTTTGCCAGTTGCCTGATATATTCATCAATTTTGTTTTGACTGATATTTCGATGATGTTCAGTGCCGCATTCACTGCAGTCAAGTTCTACGGCCGGAGGTACAGCCAGGGCGGGTTTTTTCCCTTTGTTCTCCCTGATCCAGGATTCGATATTGTCAAAACTGCCTGCATACTTTTGGCAGAATTCCCTTTGCACATCCTCCAGTGTCTTATTCCCGGGTGCCGCACCCTGCGCGGATGTTCGTAAATGAGAAACCAGACTCAACGTGAGTAATAAATAAAATGGGGTGTTCCGTATTTTCAGCATCCGGGGGTTTTTTATATTTTAATAGTCAGTTTTTTGCGGGAAATTTTAAAAGGCAGTTGGAACATGAATTTATTTCAGGCGGTTTAACTTTTCGGTATCCAGTGACTGCAGAAACTGATTTATATAATTGGGTGCCCCTTCCACATGGATCACGATGGTTCTGACCCTGTCTGAGCGGATGGTTTTTGGTGTTACGTGATCGGTATTTTTTTTATCGGCGCTGTATGCGGGATGAAAACGCTGATCTTTATCGGGTTTCGGATTCCAGCTGCCGAAAAGAAGAAATGCCAGGTCGGTGCATCTTTTGAACTGATCCAGGTCGAAGATGGCCCGCTCGTCTGTTTTGTCATTGTGTATCTGGAATGCCACTACGGCATGAGAAACTTTTAGTTGCCCGGTCAGGTGTATGTCTTCATTGATGGAAGTTGCGATCGCCGTTTCCGGGTTGATGTCTATCTTAACCCGGATCAGGCAGGCGTTCCGGAAATGTATATCACTGTTTTTTTTATCAGCCTGCAGACGGGTCAGTTCTGTAACACCGGGTGAGGATGTCATTTTTTCCACCTCTTCCGTGAATTTTGAATGCCAGTCTTTAGTCTGGTCCTGCCAGGCGCGCAGCGAATCTTTGTTTACAATAAAAATGAAGCTGATTTCATAGTCATGAGGTGGCCGGAGACTATAATCAAGCGGCCCGGAGCCGCCGGCATTTAAATGGCCGGAACCATCTGATTCGTCATACTGATAAACCTCCCATCGGTTTTTCTGTGCCAGGGTTCGCATCCCGTCGGTGAAGAAATCATGAAGCCTGATCTCCATGCTGACTTCTTCGGGCACAAGCGGGTTTGCGAAACGGCCGGCGGAATCCGGCAACTGCCGGTCTGACGGGCAATCCGCGGGATATTGGATGCATTGGGCCTGTATGCAGGCCGAACACAGAAGTGAAATGGAGATCAGAAAAGCAATGGTGCGAATCCGGGTCATATTAAAAGTTTAATCGTCCAACCCGCCTCGCGTGATAAGCACTGGGTTCATCGAGGCAGCCGGAATAATGCGTTAGGGACAGGTTTTATTTCTGGCATTTACCAGGTTAAGGTATTGATTGGCTGCGTCTGACCAGGTGCCGCCGGCTATTCCCATCAAGGAAGCGAATCCATTCATTGCCTGTCGCTGAACCACCCATAGCATCTGGATCGTCGCAGGGTCGTTTACTGACTGTCCATATCCGGAATCGGTTTCCACTTTGTCTACGAGGGCTACCTGGTCCTTGATCCGCGGAATATATTGCCTCAAAAGCCCATTAACCTGCTGGAGAAATTTGTCCCTTGCGGTTACTCTTCTCTGTTCATAATCCACTGAGTGGTCTTTCGTGCATGTGCACGTGGGGCCAACATAACTGCCCTGCCTTACTTCCGGGCAGTTGGGCCCCATCGGAACCTCATCCATTCGCAGTTCACTCATTTTGGTGCTGAGTTCATTGGTCAGCTGGGTTATCTGCATGATCGAGCTTTGTGCTTTCCCCAGTTCCTGCATAAATGCTACATGGGTTGCCGGTGACCGGGGCTGTGAACCGGAAGGGGCACTTTGGGCAGGGCTGCCTCCGTTTTGCATTGCCTGCTGAGCCCTCTGCATGCCCTCTGCCTGCATCTGGGCAATCTGTTCGGAACTGGGAACTGAGGATGCGGCTGTCGACTGTGCATTGGCATAACTGCTTTTCATCGCGTCCATGTCCATTTTGCCGATTTTATCTGCTTCTTCATTCAGGCTGTTAAATTGCGGACCATTGTCTTTAATATGGGTCACTCCATCTACGGGATCCCGGGTCGTGGTGCAGGATGCATAACAAAGCTGGCTGCTAACCGGTAACGGAATTCGCGAAATCAGGCTGTTAATCTGAATGGGAGCGGGCCTCTGACCTGCAGCAATTCCCCATGAAATGCAAAACAAGACGGGGACATAAGTTCTGATGTTCATTATTTTCATGTGGTGTAATCTTAAATTGAGAATCACTGGAATGGTGCATTATTCGGGAAAGGAATCTTTTCGGATTTTCATATTCGTTCCATCAGACAGGTGATATATCTGACTTTTTATCTTCTAACTTTTCACAAATTCCACCCTCCGGTTATTGGCCTTGCCTTCCGGTGTATTATTATCACTGATGGGTTTTGTATCTCCGAATCCTTTGCTTGTCAGCCGGGAATCACTGATTCCCATGGACACCAGCTGGGCTTTAACGGCCTCGGCCCGCTGCTGGGACAGGGTCAGGTTATGGGCAGGGGATCCGGAATTATCCGTATGGCCTTCGATGTCGAATTTGATATCCGGATTGTCTTTCATGACCTGCACGATCATATTCAGTGTGCCCATACTTTCCGGTTTGATCGTGGCTTTGTCAAGGTCGAAATTGATACCGTGGGTTACAATTTTTGCGTCCGTAAACTTTTGACCAACCATATTCATGCTTCCCCCTGCTGCAATACGGACATTTTTAAATATAATAGGGTTGGCCTGGTCCCCGATGCCCCCAAAATCAACCGAGGCCGGAAGTGCATCCGCATTAGGAACGTAGAGCACCCGGAACTGGTCCACGTAAACTTTAACCTGTCTGTTATTATAGGCAATGGCCACATGGTGCCAGCGGTCTTTGAAGTTGTCGTTCTGAATCGCATCCGGCAGGTTGGCATCCAGGTTCTTTTCAGAACCTGAATAGTTCGCGTCGGCCGGGGATACCTGGATGCTGGCAACATCATTACCATCCGCATCTTTAAAAAACAGCATCAGTCCGTAAGCCCCGTTATTGGGATTATATAAATCATACTCTACCGTGAACGGGTTGCTGATATAGGATTTACTTTTCACCAGTGGGTTCACCCGGCAATAGTTGCCGTCGGTTAAGTAGAAACATTCTGTGCCCTGGAAATTGTTCAGGATGGCCTGTCCTTTTTCGAGATCCCAGTGCGCCGGAAATTCTGCATCCCGGTCGCCGTTAAAATGGTCTTCGAAAATAATCTGGTCCCCGGGAACAAAATCATAGTTGGCATACAATTTTAGCGGCTGGTCTGATGAAGATGTGGGAGATGAACCGTTGTCTGTTTGTACTGCAGCCGGTTTGGCAGCCCCGCTGTTCTCCGTTTTGGGCGATTTGTTTTTTTTCTTAAACAAACCGCCAATACTTTGTTCAGCCTTATTGACCCCTTTGTCTGCCGCATTGTTCATATCATTGTTCGCCTGGTTGGTGGCGGCATCATTGGCTACCTGGCCGGGATTGTTAACCTGGGCCTTCAGAAAGGACACCATGAAACATACCAATAACCCGATGAGGAAAGATTTTTTCATGTCTTTAGTTTGATAATTGAAAATTGATTTGACTTCCAAAAGACCGGAAATTCTGTTATCAAAATAAAAACTTTAAAGCTGGAGGGATTATCGGATGAATATCTGATTTATAACCTCTACCGGGGTTTCAGCACTTTGGCAACCGCTTCTGACCTGGAGTTTACATGTAACTTATGATACACATTGCAGATATGAGTGCGGATGGTACTGATGCTGACAAAGTATTTTTCAGCAATTTTCTTATAACTCAGGCCATCTACCAGGGAGTATAAAATTTCATTTTCCCGAACGGTCAGGTTGTAGTCCTTCAGTTGCGTGGCGGTTTGAGACTGGAAGGACTGGATCACTTTTCTTGCGATGCTGGCACTCATGGGCGCACCGCCGTGATAGAGGTCCCTGATGGATTCTGCAATTTCTTCCGGAGGTGTTTTCTTCAGGAGGTAACCGGATGCGCCGGCGCGGATGGCATCAAATATTTTCTCATCGTCCTCAAATACCGTAAACATCAAAACCTGGATCTCAGGGTATGCCGATTTCACCGTATGCACGCCTTCGATACCGGATATATGCGGTAATCCAATATCCATGAGTATGATATCAGGCATCTGTTTCCCCACTTCGCTCACCACATTCAGGAGGTTGTTCAGGGCAAGCACACATTTCATGCCATCCGTATGATTAAAGAGATGCTCCAGGCTTTTACGGAGAGCGGTATTATCTTCTACAATGGCAACTTTAATCATAAGGACAAAATTGGCGGTTTATAGTGTCCGGGTTTATAGGATATTCATTTGATTTTTAACCGCAATAGTATTTTGGTTCCCTGTCCGGCAGCGGATTGAATGACCAGTTCAGCCTGCATCATGCCTGCCCGGTTTTTCATACCCGGCAATCCGTTACCTGTAAAAGACCCTGTACTGTCGAACCCTTTCCCGTTATCTTCCAGCAGCAGCTCCAGCCATTCGTTCCGGTAGCTGACCAGGATCATTGCTTTCGTTGCATCCGAATACTTTATGATGTTGTTGATGCCTTCCTTGAGAATCAGGTAAATATGCTGACGATATTCCATGGGAAGCCTGACTTCATGGATGTTTTCCTGAATGGTGATGGAGTAATCCATGTTTTTTGCTTCAAAAAGAGACGTGGCAAAACGTTTGATGCGTAATAAAAGGTTTTCAAGAGAATCGTTTTTCGGATTGATGCTCCATACAATATCATCCATTCTTTCCATCAGGGTGACCGTACTGTTTTTAATTTCGTGCATAGCCGACATGGCCTGGTTTGCATTTTTTTCTTTAATAGCCATATTGCTTAGGATGGAAATGGAACTGAGCGTAGATCCGATATCATCGTGCAGGTCCTGTGCTATCTGATTCCGGATCAGCTGCATTTTGTTTTGCAGCATGTCGTTTGCCTTTAATTGTTCAATGAGTTTTTCCTGGCTTTTTATTTTTTCTTTCTCTGCCGACATGCTTTTATAACTCAGTCCCGCAGTAAAGCAGAAGATCTCCAGTATAATACCAGCCTGGCTGAAGACCAGTTTATAGGGGGAGGAGTGCATGATTTTTTCGTCATCCAGGTAGGTAAGGGTCATAGCGATGATATTTCCCAGACCCACGAAGAGGCTGCCCGAAAGGATATAGTAGATCAGTGGTTTTTTCTGACGGAACAGGTATATAATAAAAGAGGCGGAAGCAATGAATACCATGAACAGGATATACGTGTAGAGCTCCCGCTGCAGTTTTACATTGAAAGTAGCCAGGATGAATGCCAGGTCAAACACCAGGTAAGCCAGCAGAAAATATTCGATCCGGATAATCCATTGATTCATCACCGGGTATTGAACCGGCATTTCCAGGAAGCTGCGCACGAAACGGAAATAAAAAAAATAAGGGAGGATCAGTAAGGTTTTATTCAGGTAAACAGTTAGCAGGGGATATCTGGAAAATAACAGGTCGATGGCAAATAGCTTTTCATATTTACTCAGGAAATAAAGTATTACGGACAGGAGATAGAAAAAATAATAGAGGTATTCCCAACGACGGATAATCATCCATTGAAACAAAACATAGAGTAACTGGCAGATTAAAATGCCCTGGAATACCAGCTGGAAAATCATGAAATAATGGCTTCCTTCAAAATCGGAATCCAGCGTCTGGGAAAGGTTTGCCTCATCATAAAGGAAAATATCGTCGAAATGATATTCCTCTGTTTTTTGAATGAGTTCCAGGATGAGTTCACCCTGCTGATGCGCCTGGATACGGAAAGGAAGGGTCGGGGATATTTTCCCTATGAAGGATCCTCCCGGCTGCTCCCGGCGCAGGTTGCCACCGGGAACCTGTTGTACCGGCTGGTCATGGGTAATAAAATATAGATCGGTAAAATTGATTTCGCCACAATACAGGTATACCAGCAGGGCACTGTCTGTCTGGTTCGCCAGACTGAATTTCAACCAGAATCTTTTATGGGCAGGTGATTGATTCAGTAACTGAACAAAGGAATTATACGGAACTGAAAAAGGGATTTGCCGGATTTGTGACAAGCCGGTTGAACGGGCAGAGTCAACCAGGCAGGTGACGGAACCGGCTATAAGCTGACCCGGCCGGAAACCTTTTATTACAACCGGCGGGGCCGGGGGTTCACCGGGTGCAGCCTGCAGATGGACCGGGAGAAAAACAACACAGGCTGCCAGCCAGGCTGCCCACAGAAGTTTACATTTTCTTCTGGCATGGCCCAAAGAATATTTTTTGAAATTCGGCAAAGCAGTACCCTGTTCAGATTTTTTCAGCGCACAATTCTATCAATACGCCGTTTGTATTTTTCGGATGTAAAAAACAAACCAGTTTATTGTCGGCACCCGGCCTGGGTTTCTCATTCAGCAGCACGAAACCCGCTTCAGTGAGTCTTTTCATCTCAGTCTCCAAATCCTGAACTGCAAACGCGATGTGGTGGATACCTTCCCCTTTTTTTTCAATGAATTTAGCGATGATTCCCTTTGGTTCCGTGCTTTCCAGCAATTCAATTTTCTGGGCGCCCGTGGCAAAAAAAGCCGTCCGCACTGCCTCCGATTCCACGGTTTCCTCTTTATAACATGGGGTATTCAGCAGGGCCTCGAACAAAGGGATGGAATGGGAAAGACTTTTTACGGCGATCCCGATATGTTCCAGTTTTTGCATGTACAAATATATATAAGCTTAACGCGTAACGCCTAACGCTTAACGCCTAAATATTCAGGACTTTATAAAGAATACGGATAATAGGGTCAGGAAACGCTTCGTCTTTAAAAGCCAAGTAACGCTTAACGCTTAACGCCTAACGCTTAAAGCTTAACGCGTAACGCCCAACGCGGAACGCGTGCTACAGGCCTTATTTCCGTCAGCAGTCCGGCAACACTTCCTGCCAGGGATCGGTCTTGTACCCCGGCAGAAAATCCGTTTATGCCTGGGGAGACAGAATACGGAAGAAGGAGTTAATTTTACAATAGGGTGCTAAAGCAGACGTTTACAGAACCAGGCACCGGATCGGAAAGAGAAAGACAGAAAATTTGGGAAACCGGAAATTTAATTTCCCATTTTCCAATCTTTCTGTTCCTGCAGCTGTTATCAATGAAAGTAAAAAGGTGAAAAATGATATTCGTTTCAGATAAAGCAAAAGAAAAAGTATTGCGTTTGATGGAAGAATCTCCGCTTCCGGATAAGTCGAATTTATTCCTGCGCGTTTCCGTAGTCGGCGGGGGTTGCTCCGGCCTGAGTTATAAGATGGATTTCGATAACCAGAAAAAACCCATGGACCAGGAGTTTGAAGATAATGGCGTGAAACTGGTCACCGACCTCAAAAGCTTTTTATACCTGGTCAATACCACCCTGGAATTTTCCGAGGGACTGAACGGCAAGGGCTTTTATTTTAACAACCCGAATGCCAGCAGAACCTGCGCCTGCGGGGAAAGCTTTGCGGTGTAAGACCCTTGGAGAAACGCTGAACGCCTAACGCCTAACGCCTAACGCTAACGCCTAAAACCTGGAAATTTCAGGATCATCCGTAATACTTATAAGATTCAGGCTCCCGTTGCACTCTGCATTTTTAAAAACCAACTCCTGGTTTTAACGGCCAAAAACGCCTGATGAACGAACGAATGTTTTCATTGACCGAAAATATTTCATCCTGAATATTTTTAAATAAGTTATTCATAATCTGCATTTTATGTATTTCTTCCCAAAAACTTCAGGCGGTAAGCCAAGGATTATATTCCTTGTAAATAATTGATTATCAATCTACTAACTCTACGAAGTACAATTACGATTTGAATTGACCGGAGCAACACTTACTTTTAATAATACTAATCCCGTTCTCGTGAATTTATCACGCAGAAAAGTCCAAACCAATGAAAACCAAAACGCGCAAGAATTACTTTTTGCGGATCTTTTGCATCCTGCTGATTGCTGCAATCTATGGGGATCCGGCCCGGGCACAGCTTAGAATCGACTACGGTAAAAGTTATGTGAACCTGACCAAGGGCGGTTCCGGCGGAACGATAGAACCCAATGATATACTGGAAATAAGAGCCACTTTTGTATTAGGTGGCAGCGGCGTGAACGATTATGCTGACAGTTGCGCCTATTTCGACGTCATCCCCGCCAATACAACTTATATACCGGGATCCCTGGCCATATTAACCAATGAAGGGAAGGTCTACAAGACTTTTACCGATGCAAACGGGGATGATGCCGGCGGCATCACCGGTGCGAGTGTCAGGATCAACCTGGGGTATAAGAATGCACCCACAGCCACGGCAACGAGAAGGGGCCGGATTACATATAACGACAAACCTTCCTTCTACGGTTCCACCTGTATCATGATCGCCACGTTTCATGTGCAGGTGACGGGTGGTTATGGAACCATACTAAGCCTGGGAGGAGGAACTTTTTCGTATTATCCACGGGGTACTTCCATTACATCCATTACTTTTCCCCAGGACCAGGTCATGATCTTCCAGAACCTCGGAATATGTCCCAATGCGGCGAGCAACGCGATTACGTCCGAGTTCGGGGGTACATTTGGTTCCGGGAAGGCAAAGAACAGAACCCCTTCTTCAAACATTTCAGGCAATTACACCTATAATATCTTCAGCGGTAATACGCCGAACGACTATTATTATAATATTTCCAATAACACCAGTACAGGCGGTGCGGGTTATACCACACTGAATACCTGGCCGATTCCGGACCCGAATATCACCGGATTTACCTATTCCCACCGCGTATTCGGAGTCTGGGATATTATCGGCGACCATACGGGTGCTTCCAACCCCTTGCTGGGGAACCCGGCAACGGATACAGTGAACGGTACGGGTGGTTATATGGCGGTTGTGAATTCATCGTATAAACCCGGAATTGCCTTCCTGGATACCGTTAATAACTTATGTCCTAATACCTATTATCAATATTCGGCCTGGTTCAGGAATATCTGTTCCCGTTGTTCCTGCGATTCCAATGGTAAGGGCCCCGGCAGTGCGGGTTATATTCCAACAGGTCCGGGCGACTCATCCGGGGTGCATCCCAACCTGACGTTTAATGTAAACGGAAACGATTATTACACTACCGGGGATATGCCATATACCGGACAGTGGATCAGGAAAGGCTTTACTTATTTAACCGGCCCCACACAAACCAGCATGATCATTTATGTGCGTAATAATGCGCCGGGAGGGGGTGGGAACGACTGGGCCATTGATGATATCGGCGTAATGACCTGTATTCCGAATATTTCACTTACGCCCAACAAGCCGGATACCCTCTGCCGCGGATCAGATGATACCGTCCGGTTTAAGGTGACCGCTTACTTTAATAATTATACGCAGTGGAAACTGGAGCAGTCTGTGGATGGCGGCGCCAGCTGGGCCTCTCCCGGCCTGGATACCCTGGGCAATGCCGCTGCGGGTTCAGCCACTCCTGTATATAATTCGCTTACCGGCCTCTATGAATACCTGGTTACGCGTTATTACCGGCTGAACAATGTGGATACCACCCTAATCTACCGGCTTACGATTGCATCCACTGCAGGCAATCTGGCCAACCCGGGTTGTAATTTTATTACCTCTTCACCCAAAATAGTACGAACAGCAAACTGTAATATCGTGTTGCCAACACAACTGTCGGTTAAGGGTGAACTGGAAGACGGAGGCCTGGCCCGCATTCAATGGACCAGCCGTGATGAAACCGGAAGTATCCTGTATGTCGTGGAAAGAAGCGACGACGCAGGAGCGCATTTCCGGGCACTGGCTACCCTGCCGGGTACTGCATCTCCGGGTATGGGTAACAGTTATACATTTAATGACGGGGAACCCGTGTCGGGACAATCCTATTACCGGATCCAGATCATCGATCATGAATATCATAACTACAGCAGGATCGTCCTGCTGAGCAATCAGGATATTGAACTGGGTATTACCGGACTGGTCAACCCGTTCCATCATTCGATATCTTTTAATATGACAGTTCCGGAAGACCGGACCATACAACTATGCCTTATTGATACGTATGGAAGAAGGCTTGCGAGCAGCCAGCAGTCTGCTTACCGGGGAATCAATCATATTGAATTGAATGAACCCGCCGGTCTGAATACGGGCATGTATATTCTGCAGGTGCTTTACCGGGACCAGATGATCACCCGGCAGATTATTAAAAGAATGGATTAGGATGAAAGCTTAGGCCAACACCCATAACCCTATCATAATTCATAACTCATAATTCATAACTGATAACCCGCCGGCGATAAGCCATGCAGCAAAAAAAATTCCCGCCGGAGCGGGAATAAACTAAGCAAGTAGCAGTGGTATTTTTACTTTCAGAGCCGCCTTTTAAAAGGCCGGTAAAACGGAGGCGAATATATAAGAAAATGCTGTTAAAAAAAATTATTTACCATCCGGGAACCCGGTGATTTTGACTGCATGGGTGCTGCAAACAATTATATCTTTATTTTCGCGTCTATGTGGGCCGTTTGCAAAAAGGAATTCAGGCAGTTTTTCAGCAGTTTGACAGGCTACATCGCCATCATTGTTTTTTTACTCCTGACCGGCCTGCTGCTGTTTGTATTTCCCGATACCAGCATCCTGGATTTCGGGTATGCGAGCCTGGAAAAATTTTTTGATCTGGCCCCCTGGGTACTGCTCCTGTTAATTCCGGCCATCAGCATGCGGACGTTTTCAGAAGAATTCCGGAGCGGAACTTTTGAAATACTTCAGTCCAGACCCCTTACCTGGTGGCAAATCGTGCTGGGGAAATACCTGGCCGCCCTTGGGGTGATCGGTATGGCCCTCCTGCCGACCTGGATTTATTTTTTCTCCGTTCAGCACCTGGCCACCCAGTCTGGCATGGACCTGGGCGCTACCCTGGCTTCTTATATCGGGTTATTCTTCCTGACAGCCGTATTCACTTCCATCGCCATCTGCTGCAGCAGTTTTACCGGTAATGCGATCGTGGCTTTTATTACTTCAGCCTTTGCCTGCTTTTTGATTTATTCAGGTTTCCATGCCATCAGCGGCATCTCCGCATTGCCTGCCGGTGCGGATTATTATATTGATATGTTCGGAATAGATTTTCATTACCGCAATATGAGCCGGGGTGTGATTACGGTACGCGACGGGGTTTATTTTATCAGTGTGATCGCATTTTTTTTAACCATTACCAGGAATAACCTGTATAAAAGATAAGCGGCCATGCAAAAACTTTTCAGATCCCGATTCGGCTGGTTTTATCTTTTAACCGGGATCATCCTGATCAACCTCCTCTTTTCCCGGGTGAACAGCCGTTACGATATGACCAGCGAAAAACGGTTTACCCTCACCGCTCCCGTGAAAAGCATGCTGGGGCGCGTACATGACCAGGTCAATATTGATATTTTACTGGAAGGAAACCTGAAATCCGGATTAAGAAAACTCCGCAACAGCACCGAGGCGATCCTGCAGGAATTCAATGAGTATGCAGGCGGTAATATTCATTACCGGCTCATAGATCCGGTGGCAGACGGGGACGACAGCTCGAGGGCCCTTATACTGGATTCCCTGGCCCGGATGGGCATTCAGCCCATGACCCAGGTGGCTCAGTCTAAAAAGGGTGAAGAACAAAGCCAGCGGATTGTGATCCCGGCAGCCATTGTAAAATACAAAGAACGGGAACTGCCCGTCGACCTGCTAAAGGGCGTGCAGAGAAGCCGTGAAGGGCAATCGCCGGAGCAATTGTACGTGAATGCAGAAGACCTGCTGGAATATAAATTTGCCAGCGCGATTGATAAACTCATCACTGATACCTTACCTGCCATCGGTTACCTGATGGGTAATGGCGAGCCGCTGGATTTCCGGGTGTACAGCCTGATCCAGTACCTGCGGGAAAATTACCGGTTTGGAATAGTGCGCCTGGACAGTGTGCCGGTGATTCCTGAGCAGCTGAACGCGCTGATTATGGTAAAGCCGTTATTGAAATTTTCTGACGATGAAAAGCGTAAGCTGGACCAGTTCGTTATGCGAGGCGGCAGCCTGATTTGCATGATCGATAATTTATATGCTGAAACAGACAGCCTGCAGAAAGGAAGGGAAACACTCGCGTACGACCGGGGTCTCAACCTCGACGACCTCCTGTTTCATTACGGGGTGCGTATTAACCAGGACCTGGTGGAAGATATGCAATGTGCGAGTATCAACCTGGTGGTTGGCACGCAGGGGGGGAAACCGCAGTTCCAGCTGCTTCCCTGGCCTTATTATCCTTTGCTCGACGGCAGCCCTTCTTCCTGGATTACAAAAAACCTGGACCCGGTTTTTTCGAAGTTTACCAATTCAATCGATACCGTGAAAGCACCTGGGATCAGGAAAACCATTTTATTGCAGACTTCCCCCAATGCCAGAACCGTTTCCACGCCGGCCCTGATTTCACTGGAAACGATCAAAACCGCCAGCGACCCGAAAGCTTTTCAGCAATCCGATATTCCGGTAGGCGTTCTGCTGGAAGGGAAGTTCCGGTCACTGTATGCAAACCGGGTATCGGCCGCCCTGTCAGACAGTCTCGCAAACCTGTATCAACAGCCTTTTTTGAAATCGGGGGAAAAAAATGCGCGCATCATCATATGTGCTGACGGGGACCTGGTGATGAATGAACTCAGTGAGCGCGGGCCGCTTCCGCTGGGATTCAGCAAAGACATCAACTATACATTTGCCAATGCTGAATTCCTCAGCAACTGCCTTGATTATTCGGTAAATCCTTCCGGCATCCTGGAGGCCAGGTCGAAGGATTTTTCCCTCCGGCTCCTGGATCCTGAAAAAACAGAAGACGAACGGAGTTTCTGGCAGTTCATCAACATCGTCGTTCCTTTAGGGGTTGTTATGATTTGTGGCCTGGTTTTTCAGTATATCAGGAAGAGAAAATACAATACCCTTTCATAACAGAGGCAATAAAAACCATCCCGTTTGAATCATTTACAAATTACCTATCTCATTTTTGGTGCCGTGCTGATCCTCGCCCTGGTATTTGATCTCGGGTTGCTCAGCAAAAAGGGATCGGTGGTTACCATGAAAAAGGCATTGCTCCAGACCCTGTTCTGGGTTGCCCTGGCGATGGCTTTCGGTGTTTTTTTATATGATTATGACGGCCGGCAGAAAGCACTGGAATACCTGAGCGCTTACCTGATGGAATGGAGCCTCAGCATTGATAATATTTTTGTCTTCATCCTGATTTTTTCTTTTTTGTCCATCAACGAAAAATTTTTCGGGCGCGTATTGCTGGTCGGTATCCTGCTGGCTGTTTTTTTCCGGATCGTTTTTATAACCGCCGGTATTGAACTGGTGAGCCGTTTTTCCTGGCTGCTCTATATTTTTGGTGCAATCCTCATATATACAGGCCTTACCATGTTCTTTGCGAAGAAGGAAGAAGCCGGTGACTTGGATAATAACAAGGTATATCGTTTTCTCAGGCGTTTCCTGCCCCTGGTCGCTGAGGACGGGAATGGGAAGCTGACCATCCGGCGGGAGGGAAAAAAATATTATACAACGATATTTGTGGTGATCGTACTGCTGGCAACCACCGATATTGTTTTTGCCCTGGATTCCATTCCGGCGGTTTTCGGTATTACGCAGGATCGTCTCGTGATTTACACTTCAAATATTTTTGCCGTACTGGGCCTGCGTTCCCTGTTTTTTCTTTTGCGCGGTGCAGTGGATACATTCCGTTTTTTGCAAAAAGGGATTGCCACCGTGCTGGTATTTGTAGGTTTGAAAATGACGGGTGAACTGGTTCATGTAAAAGTATCAACCGGGGTTTCACTCATGGTTATTGTGGTTTGTATCGGCAGCTCCTTATTACTGTCCCTGGCCTGGGATAAAAAACAAAGAACCGCTAAAAAATAAATTACCTGGGGCATTCTATCCGCCATATCGCTTCGATCGTTTCGGGAACCTTCCTGCAATTCCGCCGGGATTATCCGGTAGAGCAGTTGCTGACCGACAGCCGCCGGCTGATTTACCCCGAGACCACTTTATTCTTTGCGTTGTATGGTCCGCGGCGCGATGGGCATGCATTTATTCCCGATCTCTACCTGCGCGGGGTACGCAATTTTATTATTTACCATCCCCCCGAACTGAAAGATTACCCCGAAGCCAATTTTATCCTGGTCAATGACAGTCTGCGGGCTCTTCAGTTACTGGCCGCCTTTCACCGGCAGCAATTCGATCTGCCCGTCGTGGGCATCACCGGCAGCAACGGAAAAACCATTGTGAAGGAATGGCTGAACCAGCTGCTGGAAGATCGCTACCAGATCGTGCGGAGCCCCCGCAGTTATAACTCACAGATCGGCGTTCCCCTCAGTATATGGCAGATCCATGAACAACATGATCTGGCCCTGATTGAAGCGGGGATTTCCCGGTCGGGTGAAATGGGTGCGCTGGAAGAGATCATCAGGCCGACCATCGGTGTATTTACCAATATCGGTGAGGCCCATGACCAGGGATTTGAAAATACGGAAGCGAAAATTCTGGAAAAACTGGAACTGTTTAAAAATGCCGATGCGCTGGTCTATCCCTCCGGTCAACCGGAACCGGGGAAAACCATTCGTGCCTGGCAGGCCCGGCACCCGGCTCTGGAACTGGTTTCCATTGGCAGGCTGGAAGCCGATACGATTCCAATCAGGTCAATAGATAAACAGGTCCCGGGCCAGACGGCGATCCACCTGGTATATAAGGGTCTGTCTGTCGTACTGGAAATCGGGTTTGACAACGACGCGGCGGTCCAGAATGCACTAACCTGTATCGGAGTTATGTGTTACCTGGGTATTCCGGCGAGTGAATTACAGGGCCGTTTGAACCGGCTTAACCCGCTGACCATGCGTTTGGAGCTGAAAACGGGCATGAACCATTCTTCGGTTATTAATGACAGTTATAGTGCTGATATCAGTTCATTGAAAATGGCCCTGGATTTTTTATCCCAGCAGAAACAACATGCCAGGCGGACCCTCATTTTATCAGATATACTGGAGAGCGGCCGGACGCCGCAGTCCCTCTACGGGGAGGTTGCCGGTCTGCTCCGGAAATACCCGGTCGACCGCCTGATCGGGGTGGGTGAACACATTTCGGATGCTGCTGCCCTGTTCCATGATTCCGGGGTGAAGGAACGCCTCTTTTTTAAAGGCACGGAAGCCCTGGCGGATGCCCTGCCTGCGCTCGAATTCCGGGATGAGACCATCCTGCTGAAAGGCGCAAGGGTATTCGGTTTCGAGCGGATCGACCAGTTATTGTCCCTGCAGGTGCATGAGACCCTGCTGGAAGTGAACCTGGAAGCCATGGCCCAGAACCTGAAACAATACCAGCAGGTGCTGCGGCCCTCCACGAAGATCATGGCCATGGTCAAGGCCTTTTCCTACGGAACCGGCGGCTTCGAAATAGCGCGCCTCCTGGAATTTCATAAAGTGGATTACCTGGCGGTCGCCTACGCGGATGAAGGCGTTTCACTGCGCAAGGCAGGAATCCGGTTGCCCATTGTGGTTATGAATACCGAAGAGAATGCGCTGGCGCCCCTGGTGGAATGGCAGCTGGAACCGGTTATTTTTTCCTTCCGGGGACTGACAGCCATGGAAAAACTCCTGAAACAGGAAGCGATCCGTCTTTTTCCCATCCATATAGAACTGGAAACCGGTATGAACCGCCTTGGATTCGCTTCCCGGCAGATCCCGGAATTGCTGGAACGGCTTACCGGAAGCGTTTTCCGGGTGCAATCTGTATTCAGTCACCTCGCGGCCAGCGAGGAAGCCCAGCAGGATGCATTCACCCAGAAACAATTCGACCGGTACCTGTCCATGACGGGCCGAATACAGGAGTTCCTGGGATACCCGTTTATACGGCATATTTCCAATTCTGCGGGTATGGTACGCAATCCCGCCCTCCAGCTTGATATGGTGCGGCTGGGGATCGGGTTATACGGTATTGACCCCGCTTCTTCCCGGTTGCTGGAATTGAAAGAAGTGGGAACGCTTAAAACAACAATCGCGCAGATCAAACATCTGGAAGCCGGGGAAACCGTGGGTTATAACCGCCTTGGTGTGGCAGAGCAGCCCATGAAGATCGGGACCCTGCGTTTGGGGTATGCCGATGGTTATCCGCGTTCACTGGGCTATGGCATCGGGAAAGTCCTTTATAAGGGCCGGCTGGTACCCACCGTTGGCAGTATCAGCATGGACATGACCATGGTTGATATAACGGGCATTGCGGATGCCCGGGAGGGGGAAGAAGTGGTCATTTTCGGGAATGGGTTATCGGTGACTGAACTGGCTAAATGGGCCGGCACCATTGCCTATGAAATCCTGGCAGGCATTTCCCAGCGGGTAAAGCGGGTTTATTTTGAATAAAGCTTTCACAAATTGGAAGGAATGGATCTTTTGGTAACTTATTATCTTTGCGGCTCATTATGAAAGAAAGAAAGATCCTGTTTATCGTACTGCTGATAATTGTTGCGGACCAGGTGCTTAAAATCTGGATCAAAACGCATATGCCCCTGAGCCATACCTGGGACGTTTTTTACCGGGCCCCCGTTTCTCCCTACGACAATGGCATACAGGTGCTCGGCAAAAAATTTCAATTGTTTTTCGTCGAGAATGAAGGCATGGCCTGGGGCTGGAAATTCGGTGGCAATTTCGGCAAGATGTTCCTGACCTTATTCCGGCTCGCTGCGGTGATTTTCGGAATTTATTATATCCGTACCCTGATTAAGAGGCAATACCATAACGGCTATATTATCTGCGCAGGGCTCATTTTTGCAGGCGCGCTCGGGAACCTGATTGACAGTATGTTCTACGGGCTCATTTTTGAAGAAAGCACGTATGATCATGTGGCGAGAATTTTTCCGGCCCATGGATATGCAGGTTTCCTGCACGGTCGCGTTGTGGATATGCTGTACTTTCCCCTGATCAGATCCCACTACCCGTCCTGGTTTCCCTTTGTGGGCGGGGATGAGTTTGAATTCTTCAGTCCGGTCTTCAATATTGCCGATGCCTCTATTTCCATCGGTGTCATTGCCCTGTTTCTTTTCCAGAAACGCTTTGTCAAAAAACTGCCTGAAAATCCGGAAGTGAAAACTGAGGCGAATAGGGAACGCTTAACGCTTAACGCTTAACGCCTAGCGCTGATTTTACAAAATCATGTAAAGCGTTGGACTTTACGCTTTAATTCTCAGGCCATAGCGTTATTCTACTAGCCCGAAACCGGGGTTTTTCTATTCCGCCGCGGCCTTGTTTTTTGTATATTTATAGATGTTCCGGCTGAACCCGGACCACCCAATCCGATACCGATGAAAAAGTTCCTCCTGGTACTTTCATGCCTTCTATTGTCTCTATCCGGGTACAGCCAGATCGTTTCCTATAACGGCCAGTTTTTCAAGATTGACACCCTGTATCCCCTGTATGATATCCCTTCCCATAATAAAGGCCTGAGTTATCCCTGGGAGATCACTTATGGTCCCGATGATTCTCTCTGGATCACGGAAGCACACCGCTACCGCATCTGGAAAATACATCCGGGAAACAAAGGCAACCGCATTTTGCTGGACCTGAGCGCCCTTGCAACGTTCGACTATTACAAGATGCCGAACGGTTATCCTCCGCCCCAGGGAGGGCTCATGGGCCTGGCCCTGCATCCACAATTGCTCAGTGGCAAACCTTTTATATACGTGGCCCTCGTATATGATGTATATCCCGCCAGCGGTTCTCCCAGCAATAGCAACTGCGCGGGCAGCGGTTCCATAACCAACCAGCCCTGTTATTTTAAAACTAAGATTCTGCGTTATACATACAATACCACCACACACACACTGGGTTCACCAACGATTGTGATGGACCAGCTGATGGGCAGTAACGACCATAATTCAGGTCGCCTCAAAGTGAGCCCGGTTCCGGAAAGTGACGGGAATTACCACCTCTATTATACCATCGGCGATCAGGGTGCCGGCCAGTTCAACAACGGATTCCGGACCAACAATGCGCAGAACAAAGACGTTTACGAAGGAAAGGTGTTACGCCTCAACACCGAAGATGACGGGGATCCGGACGACGGAGCCTATAGTCCGTGGATACCGAATGATAACCCGGTTGTAAATTCTGTTTCGGGCAAAGTAAATGCGGTGTATTCCTTTGGCCACCGGAACGCACAAGGCCTGGTCTGGGCGCATATCGGTTCAAAGTATATCTTATATAATTCCGAACATGGGGATAAATCGGACGACGAAGTGAACGTGATCACACCCGGCGGGAATTACGGATGGCCAAAAGTAGCGGGCATGTGTGATGATAATTATACGACGTCCGATGCCAATCCTAACAATGATAAGCTGGCTAATCAGACCATAACGGATGAAAAAAGTTTTTGTATTGCCAATAACGTTCAGGAACCGCTGTTTTCGTTTTTTAATGTGAGCGGAAACAGCATTCCTTCCAGCAGTTCATCCAATTATACCTGGCCGACCATAGCACCTTCCAGTATTGACTATTATGATAAAGTGTATATTCCCGGGTGGACGAATTCCCTGCTCGTTACTTCTCTGAAGCTGGGTATGTACCGGCTCAAACTCAAGGCAGACGGGTCTGCCGTGGATAGTTCCAGTACGGCACAGATCACGGATACCATTCCCTACCTGCACGAATACCGCATCCGCGACCTGGCCATTGCGCCCACCGGCGACACCCTGTTCCTGGCGATCGACAGCAGCGGTTCCACATCCGGACCGACCGGCGGATTTTCCGGTATTACTGTTGCCACCAAAACACCGGGTCATATCCTGCGCATGGTTTATATACCGGCACCCCTTGAAAGTCAGCGGCCACCGGTGATCCCGAGGAATAAAAAAATAAACACAACGCTTGTTTTCCCGAATCCGGCTACAAACCACCTGGAAGTGTTATGCCGCGACCTGCTGCAACAACCTTTTCATGTTTCGCTCTATGATGTTTCGGGGAGAAACCTGCTCACAGAAATTTTCAGCAGCAGCCATTTTACGGTGTGGCTGGAAAATATTCCACCCGGTTTATATATTTTCAGCATGCTGGACGGGAACGGGGTCCGGGTGACCACGCAAAAAATCCTGATCTTAAGGCACTAGGCTTTAAGCGTTAAGCGTTCCCACCATTTTTTTCGGATCCACCCATTCATCAAACTGTTCCGGGGTAACATATCCGAGTTTCACGGCCATTTCCTTGAGCGTGGTTCCTTCCTTATGGGCTTTCTGCGCGATCTCCGCTGCTTTATAATAGCCAATTTTGGTATTGAGGGCGGTTACCAGCATCAGGGAATTGTTTACGTGCTTTTTGATGTTTTCTTCAATCGGTTTTATGCCGACAGCACATTTATCATTGAAACTGACGCAGCCGTCTCCGATCAGTCTGGCGCTGTGGAGGAAATTATATATCATCACGGGTTTAAAAACATTGAGTTCAAAATGGCCCATCGCCCCGCCGATATTAATGGCTACATCATTGCCCATGACCTGGGCACAGATCATCGTCAGCGCTTCACACTGGGTGGGATTTACTTTGCCGGGCATGATGGAAGAACCGGGTTCGTTATCAGGAATGTACAGTTCGCCGATACCGCTGCGCGGGCCTGAAGAGAGGATACGGATATCATTTGCGATTTTCATGAGACTTACGGCCAGTGTCTTCAGCGCGCCGTGGGATTCCACGATGGCATCGTGTGCAGCCAGGGCTTCAAATTTATTTTCTGCAGTTATAAACGGCAGTCCGGTGAGTTTGGCAATATGGGCCGCTACATTTTCTGAATAATTATCCGGTGTATTGATACCGGTGCCTACGGCCGTGCCTCCCAGCGCCAGTTCCGAGAGGTGGGGAAGGGTGTTTTTAAGTGCTTTAAGACCATGATCTAACTGGGATACATAACCGCTGAATTCCTGTCCTACGGTTAAAGGGGTTGCATCCATAAAATGCGTGCGCCCGATCTTGACCACCTGCATGAATTCTTTTGATTTCGATGCCAGGGTGTCACGAAGTTTTTCGATGCCGGGTATTGTAATTTCTATAAGTATTTTATACGCGGCGATATGCATGGCCGTAGGAAACGTATCATTGGAAGATTGCGATTTATTGACGTCGTCGTTCGGATGTAAAAATTTTTCTTTGTCCTTCAAATCACCGCCCTGCAGCACATGTCCGCGGTAAGCGATCACTTCATTGACGTTCATATTACTTTGGGTACCGCTGCCGGTTTGCCACACGACCAGCGGGAAATACGCGTCCAGCCTGCCTTCCAGGATTTCATCGCAGACCTTCCCGATCAGGTTCGATTTTTCTTCGGAAAGAACGCCGGCGTCCAGGTTCGTGAGGGCGGCTGCTTTTTTCAGATAGGCAAATGCCCGGATGATTTCTTTGGGCATGCGGTTGATATCCTGGGCAATTTTGAAATTATCAATGCTGCGCTGGGTCTGTGCGCCGTAATATGCATCCACGGGTACTTTTACTTCACCCATCGTGTCTTTTTCGATCCGGTACTCCATACTTTATTCTTTATATAATGCAAAATTAACCAGTTTTCAGGATAACGGGGTTATGTCAAAAAATCATGTTTGATTTTTGGCATTTTGATTGAAGACGGAATTTTTAAATGCGGGTTTTTAAAAAAGGTACAGGGCAAGATAGAAGTGAATGAAGAAGGTATTCTTCGGATAGCCAGGACAGTTAACCATCAAGGGTTCAGTGGCTGTGATACAGGCAATGCAGGTTGAGGACCGGCTGCAATACATGATCATCATCGGTGCAGACCTCTGCGGCGGGTGCGGCAGATATTCGTTTCCTAAAACCAGCCTGACTTTTTCGAGCTGCTGCTGCGGCCGCCGAGTCCCAATGCGCCCAGCAGGCTTCTGGTAATCATACTGGCAGCGGTTCTTTCCACCTGCCGGGCAGCACCACTGTTCAGGATTTTATCCAGGGTGGAAGGTTCGGGTTTGGCTCCCGGTTTCGCCGGGCCCTGCTGGTTTTTATTGGCCGCATCCTGCAGTTTCTGTGTGAGTATCTCATAAGCACTATCACTGTCAATTACCTGGTTATATTTTGGTACCAGTTTGGACTTTGCCGTTATGGCATCAATCTCGCCCGGCGTTAAAATATCCATCCGGCTTGCCGGAGGCGCCATCATGCAATGCACAAGCGGGGTAGGAACGCCTTTTTCATCGAGCATGGTTACCAGGGCCTCCCCGATCCCCAGTTCCGTAATCAGGTCCTCAGTTTTATAAAACGTACTGACCGGATAATTTTCCGCAGCCTGTTTGATTGCCTTCCGGTCGTTGGCAGTGAAAGCCCGCAGGGCATGCTGCACTTTCAATCCCAGTTGTGCCAGCACACCGGGAGGAACATCCGTGGGATTCTGTGTACAGAAAAATATACCGATGCCCTTGGACCGGATCAGCTTTACAATGGTTTCTATCTGTTTGAGCAGGGCATCACTGGCTTCCTGGAAAACCAGGTGCGCCTCGTCTATAAATAATACCAGTTTGGGTTTATCCACGTCGCCTGCTTCGGGGCATGAAGCATATAATTCTGCGAGCAACTGCAGCATGAACGTGGAGAACAGTTTCGGTTTATCCTGAAGGTCCGTCACCCGCAGCACATTAACCATTCCGCGCCCATCGTCTGAAATGCGCATGAGATCCGCTACTTCGAAACTCTTCTCCCCGAAAAAAACATCCGCGCCCTGCTGCTGCAGTCCGATTACCTTACGGAGAATGGTTCCGGTAGAAGTGGTCGCTATCTGGCCATAGGCCTGCTGGATCTCCGCCTTTCCTTCATTGGATATATATTGAAGCACTTTAATAAAATCCTTCAGGTCAAGGAGGGGCAGTTTATTGTCGTCGCAATATTTAAAGATCATGGCCACGAGTCCCTCCTGGGTATCGTTGAGCTCCAGGATGCGGGATAACAGAATGGGCCCGAATTCACTTACGGTGGCGCGTAGCCGAACACCTTTTTCATTACTCAGGGTCATGAATTCTACCGGGAAGGCCCGGGGTTCATAACGGATCCCGATGCTCGCGCACCGGTCTTTGATTTTATCATTCACAGAGCCGGCGGCGCCGAGACCGCTCAGGTCGCCTTTGATATCCATGACCAGCACCGGCACACTGGCATTACTCAGGGCTTCACTGATCAGCTGCAGGGTCTTGGTTTTACCAGTACCCGTGGCACCGGCGATCAGCCCGTGACGGTTCATGGTCTTTAACGGGAGGTTGATGTCGGCTCCGCTAACAGGCTTCCCGTTCAGCATGCCAATACCGATTTTGACAGATTCACTTTTGAAAGTATATCCTGCTTTTACCGCGCTGAGAAATGCCGATTGATCAGCCATAAAAAAAAGTTGAAATATTGATATTTTTAAAATTTAGAAATTTGAAAATGCTTTTCTCAAATTCCCAAATTCTCAATTTTGTATTAAACCTTTTCTTCCAGAAGTTGCTGGATGAGTTTTTCCAGTTCTATGATTCTTTTTTCAAATGCAGGCAGTTTACGCGCAGCGGCCTGTGCCCGCAGGGCGCTGGTATATTCAAACGCCGGGCTACCCGTAACGGCACTATTGGGTGATTTCAGGGATTTGGTTACCCCGCTTTGTGCGTTGATCCGGCTGCCGTCGGCAATCTGGATATGACCGACAATGCCCACCTGTCCGCCCACCATCACGTTATTTCCCAGTTTGGTGCTTCCCGAAACCCCGCTCTGGGCAGCAATTACGGTATTGCTGCCAATCTCCACATTGTGCGCGATCTGGATCAGGTTGTCGAGCTTGGCGCCTGATTTGATTAAAGTTGAACCGATGGTGGCCCGGTCGATCGTGGCGTTGGAACCCACTTCAACAAAATCTTCGATTACCACATTGCCCATTTGCGGGATTTTTTTGAAACTGCCGTCGGACTGTGGTGCAAACCCGAATCCGTCGGCACCTATAACGGAGCCTGCATGAATGGTTACCTGCTGGCCGATCACACAGCGGTGATAAATTTTAACACCCGGGTAAATGACAGTCTGGTTGCCGATGGACACGTCATCCCCGATATATACCTGCGGATAAATTTTTACATTTTCTCCAAGTTTCACATTGTTGCCGATATAGCTGAAAGCACCGACATACACATTTTCTCCCAGGCTGGCTGATTTTGAAATATATACAGGTTCCTGGATACCGGAAAGCTGCTGGTTCATCATCTCCTGGTATTTGGAAAGCAGGGAAGCAAAAGCCAGATAGGCGTCCGGTACACGCAACAGGGTGGCTTTAATTTTTTCTTTCAGCACCTGGCTTTCATTAATGATGATGATGGAAGCCTTTGTGCTATATAAAAACTCTTCGTATTTAGGATTGGCCAGGAAGGCCAGCTGGCCAGCCTGTGCCTCTTCGATTTTTCCGAAATTGTCTACTAGTACTTCCGGATCACCTTCCAGCTTACCCTGGATCAGGGCAGCGATCTGTGCGGCAGAAAATTGCATAGGTTTTTGTTTGGATGATAGAAGGTCTTTTTAGTTATTCTCCCGTCAGGTAACAAATATAGAATTTTTTAACCGCCATGGAGAGGCTCCGCTGGATCAGGGCATTGTCAACCTCCGAAATATCACGCACGGCTCCGTCTTTAAAAAGGATATTGATTTTTTCATCGTCGGGGTTGTACGTGGTATTGGTGTGTTCACCCGTAAAAGCAAAATAGGCAGCATCGGCAGCGGAAATATTTAAAATACGTGCCGCATCCTGCATCAGTTTTTCCACTCCGTCTTTCCCGAAGGGCCTGGCCTGCAGTTTGGCCTTGAGCAAACGCCGGTTGATCAGCATCGTACTGAGGTTGGATAATACCGGGTCGTTGTTTTTCATCCATATTTTCAAAGCACTCAGGATATCATTATCGTCCATGAGGCTGAATGCCTCCAGCCATTCCTGTGGATCCTGCGGGGACAGGGAAAGAAAGAAATCCAGCGATTCGGATCCGGAAGGCAGTTTTTCCCCGCTGCGGATCTTTTCCCGCGCACGCTGGATGATTTTTACCAGCATACTTTCCGCACTCACCACGGTTTTATGAAGGTAAACCTGCCAGTACATGAGCCGGCGGGCCACGAGAAATTTTTCGATCGAATAAATTCCTTTTTCCTGCACCATCAGTTCTCCTTCATACACCGTAAGCATGTGGATGATGCGGTCGTACCCGATAACGCCTTCAGAAACGCCGGTAAAAAAACTGTCCCGGTTGAGATAATCCATGCGGTCCACATCCAGCTGTCCCGATACCAGCTGGTGAAGAAATTTTTTCGGATAATGGTTGGTAAAAATGGCGATCGCCGTGTCGAGGGCGCCCTGCATTTCCCTGTTCAGCTGCTGCATGATCTGCAGTGAAACCGATTCATGATTCAGGTTTTCAATCAGGTTATTTTCAAGCGCGTGCGAGAATGGGCCATGCCCCGCATCGTGCAGGAGGATGGCCAGTTTTGCGCCCAGCTCTTCGCTATCCGTAACAGGAATTCCCTTTCCCTTCAGTACGGCCAGGGCATTGCACATGAGGTGGTAGGCACCCAGGGAATGATGGAGGCGGGTATGCACAGCGCCCGGATATACCAGGTTGGCAAAACCCATCTGCTGTATCCGGCGCAGTCGCTGGTAGAAGGGATGGCGCATGACTTCCAGAATCAGCGGATGATCAATGGTGATAAATCCATAAACCGGGTCGTTGATGATTTTCTGAGAACCTGCTCCCATTTTGATTTTGTTAAAAGAGTTCAATCCAGGCTTCAAATGTAGGAATGACTGGCTGATAAACTATCTTTAGAAATTCGAAAAACGCGATTATGGCCTTAGCAACAATACTCTGGGTGGATGATGAAATTGACAGTCTGCATTCCCATATTCTTTTTTTACAGAACAAAGGCTATGAAGTGAACGCCATGACCAACGGGCTGGATGCGATTGATTTTGTAAAGGAAAATCCCGTGGATGTGGTACTGCTCGACGAAACGATGCCCGGTATCAGCGGACTGGAAACCCTGGCAAAAATTAAAGAGGCGAACCAGCAGGTTCCCGTGGTGCTGATCACAAAGAATGAAACGGAGAATCTGATGGATGAGGCCATCGGGAGGCAGATCACCGATTACCTGATCAAACCGGTGAACCCGAATCAGGTACTGCTCAGCCTCAAGAAAATTATTGACAATAAAAGACTCGTGGCCGAAACCACCACCACGGCCTACCAGCAGCAGTTCCGCGAGTTGTTCACGACTCTCAACAGCAACCCGGACTATACGGAGTGGATGGACCTTTATAAAAAACTGGTATACTGGGAACTGGAGATGGAAAAAAGCAACAGCCCCGAGATGCAGGAAGTATTCCAGACCCAGAAACAGGAAGCCAATACGGAGTTTTTTAAGTTCATCTCAAAAAATTATGTGAAGTGGGTTTCCCCGAAATCAGCGGATGCACCGGTAATGAGTCATACCCTGTTGCGGAATAAGGTTTTTCCCAACCTCGAAAAGGGGGTGCCCCTGTTTTTTGTATTGATTGATAACCTGCGCTTCGACCAGTGGAAAGCGATACAGCCTGTTTTTGCGCAGAGTTTCCGCATACAGGCGGAAGAAACATTTTACAGCATCCTGCCAACTGCCACGCAGTATTGCCGTAATGCGATTTTTGCCGGGCTGATGCCGGCAGATATCCAGGCGCAATTTCCAAACCAGTGGAAAAACGATGATGAGGAAGGCGGAAAAAATCTGGCGGAAGAGGAATTTTTACGGGCGCAACTGAAAAGGATGAAGATGGATCACCTGAAAACATCTTATACCAAAGTGCTGAATCACCAGGCCGGCCAGGACCTGGTGAACAATATCCTCAATCTCATGAACAACGACCTGAACGTAATCGTGTATAATTTTGTGGATATGCTTAGCCATGCGCGCACTGAAATGGAAGTGCTCAAGGAGCTGGCCAGCGACGAAGCGAGTTACCGGAGTATTACGGCCAGCTGGTTTGAACATTCACCCCTGCACCAGGCCCTGAAAAAAATATCTGATAAAAAAATAACGATCGTGCTGGCTACCGATCATGGCAGTGTGCGGGTGAAAACGCCTTATAAAGTGATCGGCGATAAACAGACCACTGCCAACCTGCGCTATAAGCACGGTCGCAACCTGAATTATGAACCGAAGGAAGTGCTGGCATTCCGGGATCCCAAAGAAGCCGGACTGCCCGTTCCCACAATCAATTCATCCTTTATATTCGCCCGGGGCGACGGGTTCCTCTGTTACCCGAACAACTATAATTACTTTGCCAATTATTACCGCAACAGTTTCCAGCATGGCGGTGTGAGCATGGAAGAGATGATCGTGCCGGTGATCAAGATGGTGGGGAAGGGCTAAGGCTTAACGCCTAACGCTTAACGCTTAACGCCTAACGCTTAACGCTCATCGATCCAATCATCATTCATCACTCATCATTCATAACTCATAACTCATAACCCATAACCCGGTACCACCATCTGCCAACCCGCTGTGGATAAATGGATGCCACAAATTGCCAGGCTTTTATCAACTTTGATTTATGAAGTACACGGTCACCACATTGGAAAAAATTGAAAAGCTCCTGCACGAAGCGGGTTATGTGATCCGTTATGAGCGGGGGAATTTCCAAAGCGGATATTGTATCCTGGAAGAAAAAAAAGTGCTGGTACTGAATAAATTCCTTGCCCTGGAAGGCCGGATCAATACCCTGATTGACATTCTGCCCCAGCTCAGCCTGGATCCGGAGCAGATGGCGCCTGAGAGCAGGAAATTTCTGGAAAACCTGCTCAAACCCCAGAGCTGACCGGTGGGTTTCATTTATTTTTGATTGTGCAATTCCCTTCTATAAAAATCAGATTTCTTGGCTCCGGCACGAGCAGCGGAGTCCCCATGATTGCCTGCCCCTGCGCTGTTTGTCATTCTTCGGATAAAAAGGACAAACGCCTGCGCTCGAGCATCCTGGTCGAATCGGCTACCACCCGGATCGTGATCGACACAACCCCGGATTTCCGTTACCAGATGTTACGGGCGCATGTAACCAAACTGGATGCTGTGCTGTTTACCCATCCGCATAAGGACCATATTGCGGGCATGGACGATATCCGCGCTTTTAATTTTTTTTCAGGGAAACCCATGCCTGTTTTTGCCAATGAAATGACGCAGGAAGTGGTCATCCGTGAATTTCCCTATGCGTTTACAGATTTCCGTTATCCCGGCGTTCCGGAGATCCAGTTAAATACAATCGCCATGGAACCATTTATGATTGGCGATATCCGCGTGGTGCCCGTACAGACCTGGCACCTGAAAATGCCGGTCCTGGGTTTCCGCTTCGGCACTTTTACCTATATCACGGATACCAACCGGATTGATGAAGCGGAAAAACAGAAAATCCGCGGTTCTGAAATCCTTGTTTTGAACGCGTTGCGGAAAGAAAGGCATATTTCCCATTTCAGTCTGGAGGAAGCCGTCACCCTGGCGGAGGAATTGGGCGTTGGCGATGCTTATTTTACGCATATCAGCCACCAGATGGGCAAACATGCCGATGTAACTGCCGAATTGCCGTCGGGCATGCATCTTGCATTTGATGGCCTTGAGCTGGTCGTAGAGGGAGGTATGAGTTATGAGTTATGAATGATGAGTGATGAATTATGAGTGACAGGACTCGGGCGTTAAGCGTTAGGCGTTAGGCGTTAAGCGTTAGGCGTTAAGCTTAATTAGGAAGATTTTAACAGCCTGCTCCCCCTGGCGGATTAAACCAATCCGATAAACCTTCGTCTTAAAAGAGAGTAAAACTATACTGTATGAAAAAAGGCGTCCTCTTATCTGCTGTGCTGTGCTGTATGTATGGTGCCGTATCCGCACAATCTTCCATTGAATTTGTTCCCTTTGCCGGATATACATTTGCCGATAAACTGAATTTTTCCAATTCCTTCGGCCGCCTGGATGCCGGACTCAATTATGGCGGTGCCTTCCAGTTTAATTTTAACCGGCACCTCGGATTGGAAATCATGTATAACCACATGGATGTTCCGGCGAAAATGTACAATTATGGTTCCTATCCCGGGGATGCTCCCATCTACCAGACAAACGCCGGACTGAATTATATCATGGCCGGACCTGTTTCCAGTTTCCCGCTACCCGGATCACCGGTCTCATTATTTTTCGGAGCCGACCTGGGTGCTGCTATTTTCACTCCGGGCCCGGATGATTTTTCCAGTAATGTGAAATTTGCCTACGGGTTTCAGGCAGGTACAAATATATATGTAGATCCGAAATTCGCCATCCGGCTGAGCGCCCGCCTGCTGGGTACCGCACCCTCTAATTCTTATTATTTCGGCAGCTGGGGCGACCCGGGCGGCTTTTATTTTACTGAACCGAGCATCGTCCAGTTTGGATTCAATGTCGGTTTTGTAATCGGCCTGGGTAAGGTCCTTACTCAATATAACAGGCAGGAAAGGGTACGTCAGGCACCCCGTCCGCGTAAATATTATTATTACTAAGACTTTAAAAACGAATTTGGACGGTAGCTGTTAGTATATGGTTTTCCACTTTAAGGGTATATGCTTCGCCTTCTCAGGGTTTTATCTTTAAATGAAAAGGTATGTGGGAAATGATCCGTGGGTATTTGACCTTTACCAGGAAAGAACGCTTTGGCGTTCTTTTTCTGCTTTTACTGGTCGGTATATTGTTTGCGGCACCCTATTTTTTCAGGCCGGCTGTCGGTGATCCCGATCCGGTGGCCTATGAAAAAATGAAAAAGGGGATCCGGGAATTCGATTCCGGAACCGATTCATCCCGAAATGCAGGTACCTATGACCGTTATCATGAAAATAAACCGGGCATGGATACACGTAAAGCAGGGGGTTCAGACAGGCCGGTCACCGGGGCGCTTTTTTCTTTTGACCCCAATACCATTACTGAGGTAGAATGGCAGCGGCTCGGAATATCGGAACGACTTACCCAAACCATCCTTCATTACATTGAAAAGGGAGGCCGTTTTCGCAGGGCGGAGGACCTGCGGAAATTGTACGGGCTGCGTCCTGACGACTATGATCGTCTGTTCCCGTTTGTACGTATCGCCCGGATTCCGGATAACAGGCAGGTGCGTTCCGGATTTTATTCAAATACATCTGATAATCAGCAGGTGACGGTAAAAAAGGCAGATTCGGTTTACCGGCAAAACACATTGCAAATCAATGAAACTGCGGTTTATCCGTACAGGGTAAAAAAGGGGACAATCACGGAAATTAACCTGGCGGATTCGGCGGACTGGTCCCGGCTTCCGGGTATTGGGGAGAAACTGGCTTCCAGGATTGTTCATTTCCGGGACCGGCTGGGTGGTTTTTACCAGGCAGACCAGGTTGCTGAAACATTTGGCTTACCGGATTCCACATTTAAGAAAATAAAACCATTTTTAATATTAAACAAGCCTTCCCTTCAACTGATCGATATCAACAATGCGTCTAAAGAAATTTTACAGGCCCATCCATATATCCGCTGGCAGATCGCCCAGGGGATTATTGAATACCGACGTCAGCATGGAAACTTTCAGTCTGTTGACGAACTCCTGCAACTCGCCCAGATGGATCCGCAGAAATTTGAAAAAATGAGGCGATATCTGGTTGTGAAGCCCTGAGTCAGGGAAAGGGTTTTAAATAATAATATTTACATTTTTCATCCCGGTCATCCTGACAAACCCTTCGGCTGCTTTCACACCCAGTTCGCGGCCCCGGAAATCTTCCATGGCCGCATGACCGCACTGGTAGATACCGGGCGGGTCCTGGCTGATATGGCAGTACAACGCTTTTCTTTTCTGTTCCTGCGTAGCGGAAATATCCACATAATCGGTGGGTTTGAAAATCATGGTTTGTTCGCCGGTGCACACTTCAAAAAAGTACAGGTCAAATTTGCCGGCGGACCGGATCCAGCATTGAATCGTCAGCAGGCTGGCAACCTGGTGATCCTTGTGGGAATCAACAGGCCAATGTGTAAAAACGATATCTGGCTTTTCATCTTCCAGCAATTGTTCCAGTTTTTTTACCCATTCATTATTGATCACCGTATCTCCGTCGATCTGCCCGGCAAAAACAGGTTTTATATTAAGAATCTTACAGGCTTCCACCGATTCCCGGGTCCTGATATCCGCCGCTTCCCGATGTGATTTCCCCGGGATGCCCGCTTCTCCGCGGGTCAGGTAAATGATCGTCACAGCATGTCCCGTGGCCGCAAAACGGGCCAGCGTTCCGCCACAGCCACTCTCCGGATCGTCCGGGTGGCCGCCCACGCAAACAATTTTAAGCTTTTTGTCAGCTTTTGTATTTGCCGGCAGGAAATTCGGTAAGGACAGGAAACCCAGTCCGGCAGCGGCATTTTTCACAAACCGGCGACGGGAAGATTCGTTTTTCATAAATAATCGTTTAGACAAACAGGTTAAATGATGTTATTATAACCCGGTAATTTCGGGTTTTATTTATTGGATCTAAATTAAACATTGAATTTCCATTCCGGATAACCGGATCGTTTCAGACACCGTTTCTTTCTGGTTGGGTATAGAATCAGGGCATGAACGTGTAACGAAACAGTTGTTGATGCTGGTGGGAATTTTAGTCCTTATTGGGGATGGACCAGCCGTTATCCGGCAAAGGATTTCCTTTTCAAGGGTACGAAAAGGTGTAACTTTAGGTATATGGCAAAAGCAAAGAAAAAACCTGCCGATACCCACGACCGGAAACCGCCTGTCAACGGCAGCTTTGGGGATGTCACAAAATCTTCTGTGATGCCGGATAAGTCAACAATCAAAAACCCCCGTCGTATGAATCATTATATCATAAATTTTCAGGTGACGATTGATGGGAAGGAAATAAAAAACGGGACTACAGGTATCACATCTCACACTACGGATTATAAACCTGACATCGTAAAGAGATCAATTGAAGCTCAGTTCAGGAAAAAAACACCTCATGCTAATTCGATCTCCGTTGTTATTAGCGGATACAAAGCTGGTTTCTGGTGAAGATTATATAAGAGCGGCAAAAGATTTTTTGGATATAAAGTAGGAAACTTTAAAACCAAAAGCATGCAAAAGAATAATTTATTGTTAGCCATTTTTAAGGCACTGGGCAGCATGGCCGGTGTATTTTTACTGGGATATTTGGGTTATCATAATCCGGATGCTATGGTTTGGGTAATTGCCGCTGCCATTTTTTGCGCACTCTTCTACTATTTTTATTCAAAAGATAATGAAGATTAAAGTCCGCGAAATCAATTCAAATCACTTTTTCATTCAAATTCCCACCTGTCCCAACAGGTATATAGTTGCCTCAAAAAAAACTAACAATCGTTAGTTTTTTTGATAAAATATTGTAACTTGCTATTGGTTTAACGAGCCTTGGTTTAGCAATTGAACGATTGTTTGCTGTTCAGGCAGCAGCCCCTGGTTGCTGCCCTTTTTATTTTCATGCACCTTTCATATGGATTTTGAATTAGACGAAATTTCCCGGCAGGCAGCTACCACCGCCAGGGATTTTGCCCTGCAGCATATTAAGCCTTATATCATGGAATGGGACGAGGCCCAGCATTTCCCCCTCGAGACCATGCGCGCCATGGGCCGGCTGGGGCTTATGGGTGTGGTCGTTCCCGAAGAATATGGCGGGGCTGGTATGAGTTATGTGGAATACATCCTGGTCATCGAAGAGATCGCTAAAGTATGCGGGTCAATCGGCCTCAGCCTCGCGGCACACAATTCCCTGTGTACCGGCCATATCCTGGCTTTTGGCAGCGAGGAACAGAAAAAATCCTATTTACCCAAACTGGCTTCCGGAGAATGGATTGGTTCCTGGGGACTTACCGAAGCCAATACCGGCAGTGATGCCGCCAATATGCGGTGCACGGCCACCCGGGATGGTGACGGATGGATACTGAACGGAACCAAAAACTGGATCACCCATGGCATCAGCAGCGATATCACTGTTGTGATTGCGCGGACCGGTGCCCCCAGGGAAAAAAATAATGCAACCGCTTTTGTAGTACTCCGGGGTACACCCGGGTTCGCGGGGGGTAAAAAGGAAAACAAACTCGGTATGCGGGCAAGCGAAACCGCAGAAATGATTTTTGATAACTGCCGTATCCCGGACAGTTACCGTCTGGGCCGGGTTGGTGATGGCTTTAAACAGTCCCTCAAAGTACTGGACGGGGGCAGAATTTCCATCGCTGCGCTGGGTGTCGGTATCGCTAAGGGGGCTTATGAAGCAGCCCTGAAGTATTCAAAGGAACGGGAGCAGTTCGACAAGCCGATATCTTCCTTCCAGGGTATTTCATTCAAACTGGCCGATATGGCAACGGAAATCATGGCTGCGGAATTACTCACATTCCAGGCCGCGGACCGCAAAAACAGAGGCCTCCCCGTGACAAAGGAATCAGCCATGGCTAAATATTACTCCAGTGAAATTGCGGTGAAAACGGCCACTGAAGCGGTCCAGATTTTCGGAGGGTATGGTTATACCAAAGATTTTCCGGTTGAAAAATTTTACCGCGACAGCAAACTCTGTACGATTGGCGAAGGCACTTCTGAGATACAGAAGATTGTTATTGCACGGGAAGTTTTGAATGGTTGACGGTTGCTACTATTCGAAAAGCAGTTTACTGAAAACGGCAGGCCGGGAGAATACAGCGCAGCTTCCTAAGGCATAAAATCTTCTTCCTGCGGTTTGTTGTATTTATCAAATAATTTATCGATGGCGCCGCCAAAGAGGGGGAACTTGGATTTGGCGAAATTTTTCATGATCTCTACGGCTTTGATGGCCTGTGCTTCCGTCAGTCCCTCTGCTTTCAATTTATCGAGCAATTCTTTCATATCATCATGTTGGAAATGTTCTTTACTGGGTAAGGAGTCAGGCGTTGAACCTGCTCACGCTACTTTCAGCAGGCTCATTTTGCTGGTGTCGAATTTCTTCCGTGCATATTCCAGGTCGAGGTGAAATTTATTTTCTTTTGAAGAAGGTAATTCAAACATGGCGTCGGTCAGAATACTTTCGCAGATACTGCGCAGTCCGCGTGCGCCCAGTTTGTATTCCACGGCCTTGGTCACCATAAAATCCAGCACATTATCTTCAATACTCAGCTGGATGCCTTCCAGTTCAAATAATCTTTTATACTGCCTGATCAGTGAGTTCTTCGGTTCGGTGAGAATGGAACGTAATGTAACACTGTCCAGCGGGTTCAGGTGGGTCACCACCGGCAAACGGCCCAGCAGTTCGGGAATCAGACCGAAGGATTTCAGGTCCGGCGCATTCACATGCTGCAATAAATTCTTGCGGGTGAATTCCTGCTGTTCCTTATTCACATTGAATCCGATCGCATTGGTATTGATCCTCCGGGCGATGATTTTGTCAACGCCGTCGAATGCGCCTCCGCAGATGAATAAAATATTTTGGGTGTTGATCTTGATCAGTTTTTGTTCGGGGTGTTTACGGCCTCCCTGGGGCGGCACCAGTACATCGGTTCCTTCCAGCAGTTTGAGTAATCCCTGTTGAACACCTTCTCCGCTTACATCCCTGGTGATGGACGGATTATCGCCTTTTCGTGCGATCTTGTCAATTTCATCAATATACACAATACCTCTTTCGGCGCTGACCACGTCATAATTACAAACCTGTAAAAGACGGGTAAGAATGCTTTCCACGTCTTCACCCACATAACCGGCTTCTGTAAATACCGTGGCATCCACGATGGCAAAAGGCACATTCAGCAGTTTGGCGATGGTTTTGGCAAGCAGGGTTTTACCGGTTCCGGTTTCACCTACCATGATGATATTGCTTTTTTCAATTTCAACATCATTCTCAGTTACTTTCTGCTGCAGTCTTTTGTAATGGTTATAAACTGCCACGGCAAGCACTTTCTTTGCGTCATCCTGACCGATCACATATTCATCCAGGAATCTTTTGATCTCGACTGGCTTTTTAACCGTGAGTTTGAACTGGGAGGAAGGAGACGCATCATCGCGTACAATCAGCTCCTGTTGAATGATTTCCTGCGCGTGTTCCACACAGTTCTCACAAATATGCCCTTCCTGACCCGCAATGAGGATTTTCACTTCGTCCCGGCTCCGGCCGCAAAAAGAACAATGAAGGGTATTTTTTGCCATCACGTATTAAATTAGCACAAAATTAATCAACTTAGACGCCAAAACCAATGATTCTGGTAAAAGCTTAAGACTTGAGGTTAAACGTCTGAAACGAGGCCTTACGCTCTGATCCTGAAGCCTTATGGTCAATAAATGACTGTGCTGATCTGATCGGCAATGCCGTATTCTACGGATTCTTTGGCGTCCATCCAGTAGTCGCGGTCGAAATCCTTCATGATCTGATCGAATTTCTTGCCACAATTTTCAGCAAGTATTTTAGCAGCGATTTCTTTCACTCTTTTGGTTTGTTTTGCCTGAATTTCAAGATCCACGCTCACGCCCTGGATATATCCGCCGAGGCTGGGCTGATGGATCATCACTTCCCCGTGGGGATAGATAAACCGTCTTCCCTTGGTTCCGCCGCTGAGCAGGATGGAGCCCATGGAAGCGGCCAGGCCGATACAAATGGTGCTCACGGGGCTTTTCAACATCTTCATCACATCGTAAATCGCCATACCGCTGGTTACCATACCACCCGGACTGTTGATCAGGAACCGGATTTCGGTACCGGGTTTGTCTGCATCGAGCAGGAAAAATTTATTGATAATGTCTTTGGCTGAACGGTCATCCACCGGGCCCCAGAGCTGAACGGTGCGGGTTTCAAAAAAATACTTTTCCAGCTTTTTCATCAGCATCCCGGGATCGGTCTGCGGCTTTTCTTCTTTTTCTTCAGACGGTTCATCATCCATGCGAAAAGGGGAAACAGGGTATTTGGAATATTTCATGGTATAACTTTAAGTTATTTTAATTTTCTTTTTTCTCTTTTCTCGGGTTGATGACCAGCACTTCATCCACCAGGCCATATTCCTTCGCCTCGACTGCAGTTAACCAGTAGTCCCGGTCGGAATCCTTTTCAATCTGTTTGGCGGTTTTACCGGTATGAAATGCGTAGATATCATAGAGTTCCTTTTTCAGTTTCCTGATTTCATTTACGGTGATCTCGATATCGCTGGCCTGTCCGCCAATGCTCCCGCTGGGCTGGTGCATCATCACACGGCTGTGTTTCAGGGCGGTTCTTTTTCCCTTGGTACCCGCACACATCAGGGTAGCACCCATGGAAGCGGCCATACCGATGCAAATGGTAGCCACATCAGGTGTAACATATTGCATGGTATCGTAAACACCCAGGCCGGAATAAACGGATCCGCCGGGACTGTTGATATACATCTGTATGTCGCGGTGGCGGTCGGTGCTGTCCAGAAAAAGCAGTTGGGCGGTGATAATATTGGCCACTTCATCATTGATGGGATAACCCAGGAAGATGATGCGGTCCATCATCAGGCGGCTGTAAACATCCATAACGGCCACGTTCATGGGCCGTTCTTCGATGATATTCGGCGTAAGCCCGGTCACCAGGTATTTTTCATAACCATTTAATGTATTACTGGAAAGGCCAAGGTGCTTTACGGCGTATTTTTCAAATTCGGAACCAAGGTGCATAATAGAAATATTTTTTCTTGAGGATAGATTGGCTAATCAGGAGTTTACCTTTCAAATCTCCGTCCAATCTTTTAAACTTCCAAAAAACTGACAGAGTTGCAGATATAAAGAAAAATCCTGCAGTTTAGCAGGATTTTTCAATTTATTCGTGATGGTGATGCTGGTGTTCTTCGTTAAGCTTATTAAATGCTTCTGCCGTGATGGCTTTATCAACCGGCTTTACCTGTGTTTCCACCCACTGCAAGCATTTTGTTGGTGCGCTGGTTCTGGTAGGTTTCTTCCACAAACTTTCTGTCCTGCATCATCTTATTCACATAATCTTCCACCCAGGGCTGGTCATCGCCTTGCGGGCAGTCCGCCCAGATAGGAGAACAGTTGTTTGCGGGCGGCTTCCCGGATATCTTCCGGGGTGACTTCAATATGATTTTCCGTAACAATTTTATCCGTGATCAGGTTCCATTTAAGGGCGTTGGTGAAAGCCGGAAATTCATTTTCCACTTCTTCCGGTGTTTTTGGTTTTTCACCCCCGTTGAGCAGCCAGCGTTTCAGGAAGGATTCAGGAAAATCAATCTTGTGTTTTATCGAGCAGTTCGTGATACAGTGTATGCTGGAGATTGTTGCTGGTCTGCGCTTTCCACTGGTCCGCCATATCCTGTTTTACTGCTTCGCGGAATTCAGCCTCTGTTCCGATGGTTCTGGCCGGATAAACTTTTTTGAAAAAATTTTCATCCAGGGTTGCTTTTTCCAGGAGACCAAGTTTGGTGATCACCAGGCTGAAATATTTTTCTGCATCAGCTGTGCTTTCTTTATTGAGTCCCAGGTCCTGCAGGATCCAGGCCCTTTCTTTTTCCTCAAAAGCATTCAGCAGCTGAATGGTAAATGAGTCACCGGCTTTTTTACCCAGGAGCTGCGGGCGGAATGCCGGGGAGAAATATTTTACCAGTAAGGAATTTTCCTTTGGCTGGCTGCCCTCCGCCACATGGCCCTGGGCATCGGTTTCCTGGAATGTGACATTCAGTACATTATCGTCGCCGGTAACTGATTCCGGTTCCGTCATGGTTCCGTTTTTCTGGCGAAGCCTTTCGATTTCTTCGTTCAGCATCTCATCCGTGATGATGACCTGGTAACGGGCAGGCATAAGTGAAGAAAGGTCCGGTAAATTGAAAGCCGGTTTCAGACCTACTTCAAAAGCGAAGGAATAATCCTCTGGCTGGGTCATGTTGATCCGGCTGGCATCGTTTTCCGGAAGGGGCAGGGGTTGGGCAAATATCTCCAGTTGTTCAGCGCTCACATAATCGGTGAGTTTTTTCTCCACGCTTTTAAGCACTTCATCTGTAAAAACCGAATGGCCATACATTTTTTTGATCAGGCTGGTCGGAACCATGCCTTTCCGGAAGCCCGGGATATTAGCTTTTTTACCATATTCCTTCAGTGATTTTTCGAAAGAAGGCAGGTAATCACTTTTTTCAATCTTAACAACGATCTTGTCATTTAATAATCCGATATTCTCTCTGGTAACCGTGCCCATATTTTAATTTTTTGAGGTTGTCTGCCACAGGAAGGCCAGGCCTTCTGCAAACGGGCTGCAAAACTACGAAAAAAGCCTAAAGCTTAATGCTTAAAGCTGAACGCATTTTATGAGTGAAGGAAGAAATTTCCGGAATCTGTTCAATAACGTCCTGGCAATGTGTGTATTGATAAAAAAGACCCGACAACAGCAGGGTCTTTTTGATGTGCGGGTGGAGGGACTCGAACCCACATGCCTCGCGGCGTCAGATCCTAAGTCTGATACGTCTGCCAATTTCGCCACACCCGCTTTAAGGCCTAACGCCTAGCGCTTAACGCTTAACGCTTAACGCTTAACGCTTAACGCTTAACGCTTAACGCTCCGGCTTTCAGCAGCGCGAAAATAAGGGAATTTTGGTTGACGGTTGCCGGTAAATCGTTTGCAAGTAAAAGCGTTACGCGTTAAGCGTTAGGCGTTACGCTTTTTAATGTAAATTCGTAAGAATGGAGACTGTAGCGGCAATTCCAAAGTATAATTTAACGGAAGAACAGGAAAAAAGGCTGATTTTGAGGGAGTACCGGGCTCTTTTGCGTTCTTTGAAACCGAAATTAAAAGCCGGGGATAAGGAGCATGTCCGGGATGCTTTTGAGATGGCGGCTGAAGCGCATAAAACCATGCGCCGGAAAAGCGGGGAGCCCTATATCCTGCATCCCCTGGCTGTCAGCCAGATCTGCGTGGAAGAGATCGGGCTGGGCGTCCGGTCCACCATCTGCGCGCTCCTGCACGACGTGGTGGAAGATACCGATATCAGCCTGGAAGATATCGAGCGGGATTTCGGAAGTGAGATTGCCCGCATTGTGGACGGCCTGACGAAAATTTCCAACGTCATCGATGTCAATGCCTCCCAGCAGGCTGAAAATTTCAAGAAAATCTTACTGACCCTCACCGACGACCCCCGTGTGATCCTGATCAAACTGGCAGACCGGCTGCACAATATGCGGACGCTGGACAGTATGAAGCGCGACAAACAGCTCAAAATTGCTTCTGAAACGGTCTATGTGTTTGCACCCCTGTCGCACCGCATGGGACTTTACAATATAAAGACCGAACTCGAGGACCTGGCCATGAAATACCTCGAGCCGGAAGAATATAAAGAGATCGCCCGCAAACTGGCTGAAACCAAACGGGAACGTTCACGGTATATCAACGAATTCATACGGCCCCTGCGCGATCAGATGGAACAGGCGCATTTTGATTTTGAGATTTACGGACGCCCCAAAAGCATTCATTCCATCTGGACCAAAATGCGCAAAAAAGGCGTTTCTTTTGAAGAAGTTTATGACCTCTTTGCCATCCGGATCATCATCAATTCCCCGCCGGAAAGAGAAAAAGCCGATTGCTGGAAAGTGTATTCCGTCATTACGGACGAATACACGCCCTCACCGGAAAGACTGCGCGACTGGCTGAGCAATCCCAAATCGAACGGGTACGAAGCCCTGCACACCACCGTGATGGGCCCGCAGGGTAAATGGGTTGAAATCCAGATCCGTTCCAAACGCATGAATGAAATTGCCGAGAAGGGACTGGCTGCCCACTGGAAATATAAGGAAGGCGCCAGTGATGAAAGCCGTTTCGATAAATGGTTCCAGCAGATCCGCGAGGTATTGACCATGGAAGACAACGATTCCATTAATTTCCTCCAGGACTTCAAAATGAGTTTCCTTGCTGAGGATATTTACGTGTACACACCCAAGGGCGACGTCAAAATGCTTCCGCTCGGATCCACAGCACTCGACTTTGCTTTTTCCATACACAGTAAAATCGGGGAACAATGTATCGGGGCCAAAGTGAATCATAAACTGGTGCCCATCAGTCATAAACTGCGCAGCGGAGACCAGGTGGAAATCATCACGTCCAGCAAACAAAAGCCAACGGAAGACTGGATCAACTATGTGGTCACAGCCAAGGCCAAGAGTAAGGTAAAAGATGCACTCAAGGAAGAGAAACGTAAAATTGCAGATGAGGGTAAATACCTCGTGCAGAAAAAGCTGGAAAATTTCGGTGCAGCCTACAACCAGCACAATACGGAAACCCTGGTTAATTTTTATAAACTGAATTCCTCGCTGGATTTTTTTTACCAGGTGGCCGTTAAAAATATCGACCTGAAGGAGTTGAAGGAATTTCAACTGCTCGGCGACCGGCTGGAGCCGCCCAGGCCGCCCAAACCCCTGATCGAGACCAAACCTGAAGTCAGTTTCACACCCGGCCACCGGAAAGATACCGAGCTCATTATCTTCGGTGAAAGCAGCGATAAAATCGTTTACACCCTGGCCAATTGCTGCAAACCCATTCCCGGCGATGACGTTTTTGGATTTGTTACCACCGGGAAAGGACTTACCATTCACCGTACCAACTGCCCCAATGCCACCCGGCTCCTGTCGAATTACAGCCACCGGGTGGTTAAAACAAAATGGGCAAAGAATAAGGAGATTTCATTTCTCACCGGGGTGCGTATTATCGGGCTGGACGATGTGGGGGTCATCAATAAAATTACCAATCTCATTTCCGGGGAACTGCGGATCAATATCAATGCCCTGACGGTTGAAGCCAAAGAAGGCCTGTTTGAAGGCAGTATCAAAGTGTATGTACATGATAAGGAAGAGCTTGAGGAATTGGTACGGCGCCTGAAACAACTCAACGGCATCCATTCGGTGGACCGGTTCGATACGGAAGTCAGTGAACCAGCGAAATAATTATGAATGGTTAATTGTCAGTTGTTAATGTTTACATGTATCAGCAGGACGCATCGCAAATACCGGAATCTTTTTAAAAAATTCTGGTATCAATTAACAATTAACCATTAACAATTAACCATTACTTTTGCCCTTTTCTTTAATTTTTGCAAATCCATACTGATGGTTGATGTTATTCTCGGACTGCAATGGGGCGATGAAGGTAAGGGCAAGATCGTGGATTATTTCGCGCCCCGTTATGATATGATCGCGCGTTTCCAGGGCGGACCCAATGCCGGACATACTTTATATGTGAATGATCAGAAAATTGTTCTGCACCAGATTCCTTCCGGAATTTTTCATGAGCAGGCCATTAACCTCATCGGCAACGGGGTGGTGCTGGATCCGGTGACACTCAAAAGGGAATGTGAATCGGTAAAAGCATTTGGGGTGGACTATCGCAAAAATCTGTATATCGCCCAGCGCGCGCATATTATCCTCCCCACGCACCGTGCCCTGGATAAAGCTTCTGAAATTTCCAAGGGAAACGAAAAGATTGGCTCCACCCTCAAGGGTATCGGGCCCGCCTATATGGATAAAACCGGGCGCAATGGCCTGCGTGTCGGAGACCTGCTCAATAAAGATTTTCCCAGCCAGTACAAACGTTTGCGTTCAAAACACCAGGTGCTGCTGGACGGACTCCATTTCCAGGAAGACGTTTCTGCTATGGAAGAGGAGTTTTTTGAAGCACTTGAATTCATGCGCCAGTTTAAATTTGTGCAGGGTGAGTATTTCATCAATGAAAAACTCAGCGAGGGTAAAAAAGTGCTGGCGGAAGGCGCCCAGGGCAGTATGCTTGATGTGGACTTCGGCACTTTTCCCTTTGTTACTTCATCCAATACCATCTCAGCCGGCGTCTGTACAGGACTCGGTGTGGCACCCCAGCAGATCCGGGAAGTGATCGGCGTCACCAAAGCGTATTGTACACGCGTGGGCAGTGGCCCGTTCCCGACCGAACTGGATGATGAAACCGGCGACCTGCTCCGGAAATCCGGCAGCGAATTCGGCGCGACCACCGGAAGGCCCCGGCGTTGCGGATGGATCGACCTGGTGGCACTGCGTTATGCCTGTATGATCAACGGAGTCACCAAACTGATCATGACCAAGGCCGACGTGCTGGATGATTTTGAAAAGCTGGATATGTGTACCAAATACAGGATCGCCGGAAAAGAAACAGAAGAGGTCCCTTTCCAGATGTTGCATCAGGGTATTGAACCGGTATTATCTTCGTTTAAAGGCTGGAAACAGGATATTACCGCAATAAAAGACTTTGCATCGCTGCCGGAAGAAATGAAAACATATATTTCTTTTATAGATAGCTACCTGAAAGTTAAGGTTTCATATATTTCAAACGGACCCGGACGGAATCAATTGATAGAAAAACAATAACCTGCCGGGCGATCCGGAAAATCTTATTAAAAAAATTTGGAGGTTTAAAAACTTCGCTGAAATTTTACAATCTAATCTTATTGGAATATGGCACCAAAATCTGATAAGGAGAATAAGGGTTCAAAAAAATCCGGACCTGCTTCATCAAAACCAGCTGTTAAACCGTCATCAAAGAAAGTAAAGGAAGAAGATGATGACGACGATGATGAGGACGAGGCTGAGTCTCCTAAATCCGCTCCTAAGAAAAGCGTAAAGGCAACCGCATCCAAATCGAAAAAGAAATCGGATGAGGATGATGACGAGGAAGACGTGGAAAGCGAAGACGAAGTGGACGAATGGGACAAAGTAGAAGAGGATGAGGAATGGGATCCCGATTTCGACGAATTCGATGTTCCAAGATCCAAAACCAAAAAAGTTGCCCCCGGCGGGAAAAAAGCTGCCAAGGGAGATGAAGATGATTTGGGACTGGATGATGAATATAAAAATATGGATCTCTTTAACGACAACGGATTTGATGAGGAAGAGGAAGATTTCTAATAAGGGTAACCCGCATGGCCAGGCGCCAATTTGTTTCTTTTCCTTTTTCTGATCTGTATAAAATAAAACAACAGGTATTAAACTGGTCAGCCCGGTTTTCTACCTGTTCTTTTTTAGACAACCAGTTATACCCTTCACAGGAGAACCGTTATGAATGCCTGGTGGCTGTCGGGGAAAGGGCCCGGCTGCAGGCTGCTGCCGGACGGGCTTTTGAAGAGCTTAAGAAATTTTCAGGTGCGCAGGATGACTGGCTCTTTGGTCATTTTTCTTTCGACCTGAAATCAGAAACCGAAAATTCTCCTTCCCGGCTTCCGGATCTCATCGGGTTTCCGGATCTCTTCTTTTATGTTCCGGAAATCCTTTTGCTCATACAACAGCAGACCCTGGAGATCGGTTTATTCGGGAACCATCACAGGCAGGTATTCGACGAGATCCTAAATACATCACTGCCGGTAAAAAATAATATTCACGCCCCCTTCCTCATACAACAGCGGATTTCAAAAACGCAGTACCTGCAGGTCATAGAACACCTGCGCCAGCATATGCTGCGCGGGGATTGTTATGAGATCAATTTCTGCCAGGAATTTTTTGCGGAAGATGCAGTCCTGGACCCGCTGGATGTATACAAGGCCCTGAACCGGATCTCACCCAGTCCGTTTTCTGCATTTTACAGGGTGGATAATAATTTCCTGCTCTGCGCCAGTCCCGAAAGATATTTGAAAAGAACCGGCGACAGTATACTGTCCCAGCCCATCAAGGGAACTTCGGCCAGGGACCCGTATGATGCCGTACATGACCAGGCACTCAGGGAAGAACTGGCAGCCAGTGATAAAGACCGGGCGGAAAATGTGATGGTGGTGGACCTGGTACGCAATGACCTTTCTAAAATCTGTAAAACGGATACGGTACGGGTGGCTGAATTATTTGGTATTTACAGTTTCCCGCAGGTTCACCAGATGATCTCCACGATAACCGGTAAACCCCGGCCGGATTTGGACTGGAGCGAAATGATCGCCCGGACTTTTCCCATGGGATCTATGACCGGGGCTCCTAAAAAGCGGGTACTGGAACTGATCGAACAATATGAAAAAACGAAAAGAGGTTTATTTTCCGGTGCGCTGGGGTATGTTCAGCCCAACCGGGATTTTGATTTCAATGTCGTTATCCGTAGTCTGCTCTATAACAGCACGAACCATTACGTCGCTTATTTCGCCGGTTCCGGCATAACCGTCAACAGTGATCCGGAAAAAGAATATGCAGAATGTCTGATGAAAGTAGCGGCATTTGAAAGAATCATAAAAAACCCATCTGCCGGACAGGAGATGGGTTTCAAAATGAACTGACTGAATTTATTTATTTGAAATACCTGCGACGGCTTTGTTTTCGTTGTCAGATTCATCTTCTAAAAGTAAACGCTGAACGGATTCATTCAGGATCTGGTACTTGTTTGAAACAAAGAGATCCATTTTATCGGCCGGTAATTTCAGATCGTAACTGTTGTTGGCACTGGCCATGACCTTATCAAATTCCGGGTTGTACCGGTTGAATTCAGCCGCATCCATCAGGATATATTTAGAGATAACGGTGGAAAAATACTTGCCTGAAATATTTATTGTTTTCGCACCGGCCAGTTCATCCTTGTTCAGTTTCCGGGTGAAAACATACATGGAGGAGCCGGACAGCTGGTCAGTCGCTTCATCCCGGGTAAGGGTGGTTACGCTGCCCTGCCCTTCAAAAGTATACTGGGTTCCGATGAATTTTTTTACGTGGTTCCTGGATTCGGCCGGCAGGTAATACTGGAGGTTCCAGAAATCCCGGCTATTGCTTTTTTTAATGGCATGGTACACATTGGCGGTTCCGCCGTTATAAGCGGCAATTACCAGCAGCCAGTCACCCAGTTCGGTATAGAGGTCCTTGAGGTAAATGGCAGCAGCTTTTGTGCTCTTATAATAATTCTTCCTTTCATCCACTTTACGGGTCACTTTAAGCCCCAGCAAACGGGCTGTCGCAGGCATCAGCTGCCAGGGGCCAACAGCTCCGGCCCAGGAAAGGGCGTTCGGTTTCAGGTTCGATTCGATAACGGCCAGGTATTTCAGCTCGGAAGGCAGGCCGTACTGGCTCAAAATGCCGTCAATCAGGTTAAAATAGGGACGTCCCCAGGACTTCATATCATCCATTTCCTTTTTATTCCGGATCATAAAATCCTGCACATAACTGATGGCACGGGGATTTAAACGGGCGCCATTGGAACCGTTCACGGATGCCAGAAAAAGGTTATTAAAGCCATTTCTGACATCACTGGTATCAATCGGGATATGAAGGGCGACAAAAGTCTTGTCTACTTTTAAGGCATTTGCCCGGCTATAAACCAGGATTCCAATGAAAGCAATGCCCAACAATAAAAGTCTCTTCATCTTTTAATGCTTAAAGATTTATAAACCGGGAAATCCGGAGTATAAATTTTTCAAGGGATGGATTGCGGATGGAAGCAACCGGAGTTGGTCAGAAGTACCCGGTTTTCATAAAGTCGGAATTTCGTAGGACTTATATTGTTGCAGGAGTTCGTCAGAGAACTGCAATAAAGATAACTCCTGGAATTGGTTTGTCATAGCCTGGATACCAAAAGGCATGCCGTTCGTATGGGTGAAAAGGGGTAAGGAAATGCCGGGAATACCGACCAGATTTGCATAAACTGTATATAAATCAGCGAGATACATGGCTACCGGGTCTGTAGATTTTTCACCGGATTTAAATGCCGTGGTGGGAACTGTGGGAGTGAGAATCAGATCAAATTCGTTGAAAATCAGCTTAGTACGTTCTGTTAAAATTTTACGCACTTTCTGGGCCTTGCTGAAATAGGCCTCATAATAGCCGGAACTCAGCACAAAAGTGCCCAGAAGAATTCTGCGTTTGACTTCTTTTCCAAAGCCCTCTGAACGGGTTTTCTGGTAGAATTCGGGAAAACCGGCTTTGGGATCTGCCGTCCGGTGGCCGTAACGGACCCCGTCAAAGCGGGATAAATTGGAGGAGGCTTCGGCTGTGGTCAGTATATAATAAGCAGGTACAATATAATCGAGCAGGTCAAAGGAAATCTCTTCCACCAGGTGGCCTTTTAAACGTAGATCTGCCATAAGATCCCTTATTTTCCCCTTTATTTCCGGATCCAGGGAGGGATGGTCCAGGGCCTGTTTTAAAACAGCGATTCTCTGGCGGTATGGGGTCGATCGTTGGCCGTTGGCCGTTGATCGTTGGCCGTTGGCCGTTGGCCGTTGGCCGTTGTTAGGTGTTAGGCGTTCCGCGTTAAGCGTTAAGCCTTCTGTATACGCCGGTACCGTCTTGCGGGAAGAGGTGGCATCCCGGGGGTCGAATCCGGAGATGGTTTCCAGGAGCAGGGCCAGGTCCCCGATATTTTTACCGAAAATGCCGATCTGGTCAAAGGAAGAAGCGTAAGCGATCAGGCCATAGCGGGAAATCCGTCCATAGGTCGGTTTCAGACCGATCACCCCACAGAAATCGGCCGGCTGGCGAACAGATCCTCCCGTATCACTGCCCAGGGAAATCATACAGAGCGAGGCCTGGACGGCTACGGCCGAACCACCGGAAGAGCCACCGGGAACTTTTTCCGGGTCAAGCGCATTTTTTACCCGGCCGTAAATGGAATTTTCATTGCTGGAACCCATGGCAAATTCATCACAGTTCAGGTGACCGATGATAATTGCACCTTCGGCAATCATTTTTTCAACAGCCGTTGCATGGTAGAGGGATTGGAATCCTTCCAGGATCCGGGATCCTGCAGTAACGGGATGTCCTTTATAGCAAATGACATCCTTGATGCCGGTCACGACGCCATGCAGCCTGCCGGATTGCTTCCCGGCCCTTCGTTCCCGGTCCAGCCTGTCGGCGGTTTCCAGGGCCTCTTTTTCATAGAGGTGCACGAAAACATTGAGGTGGGCGAGCCGTTGAATGCGTTCCAGATAATACAATACAGCATCCCTGCAGGACAAGGATCCCTCGTTCAGGGCCTCCTGATAATCATGTATGGAAGTAAAGGAGAACAATAAATAATAAGGAACCTGTAATCAGGGATTACGGCCTCCTACGGGTTGTTTGAAGGGGTGGTGGACGATGATGGTGCGCTGGTTTTAGGCGGTTCATTCAAGCCATCTTCAAATTCTTTCTTCACATTATTCTTGGCATCATTGAATTCGCGCATTCCACGGCCCAGGCCACGCATAAATTCCGGAATTTTTCTACCGCCAAAGAGAATTAAAACTGCCAGGATAATCAGTATCCATTCAGAGCCACCCGGTGCGGACAACAGGAATAAACATTGCAGAAAATAGCTGAACATATAAGATGCTTTTAAGGCCTAAAGGTAAATGATTAAAAATAAAAAAAGCGGCAGGTTACCCTTCCGCTTCCATATTAACAGTTGATTTATTTCAGGAAATCATTCTCTTTTCCTTGATACGCGCACTCTTACCGCTGCGTTCCCGCTGGAAGTACAGTTTTGCCCGGCGAACCCGGCCTACTTTATTTACAGCGATTGATTCGATATTCGGAGAAAATGTCAGGGAAAGTTCTTTCAACACCCACCGCATCAGAAATTTTCCGAACGGTAAAACTGGCTGTCAGGCCGGTACCCTGACGTTTGATTACGTCTCCTTTAAAACTCTGGATACGTTCTTTGTTGCCCTCCAGGATTTTATAGTTCACGGTTATATTGTCCCCCGCTTTAAACTTAGGGAGTTCTTTCCTCGTACTTAACTGTTCGTGGACAAATGCTATAGCCGCGTTCATAACATGATTTTTGGGGATGCAAAAGTAACAAGCTTTCCGGTAATATCAAAAACAAATGTCGATATCCTACCTGGCTACGTTTACCGCGCGTTTTTCACGGATCACGGTAACCTTGATCTGTCCGGGATAGGTCATTTCAGTCTGAATTTTCTGCGCTATTTCAAAGCTGAGTTTATCACTGTCCCCGTCTGTAACGCGATCAGACTCCACGATCACGCGTAATTCGCGACCCGCCTGGATGGCATAGGCTTTTTCCACACCCGGATAGGTGAGGGCCAGGTTTTCCAGGTCCTTGATCCGCTGGATATATTGCTGCATGATCTCGCGCCGGGCACCGGGCCGGGCACCGCTGATTGCATCGCAGGCCTGGATGATGGGGGCAATCACAAACTGCATTTCCACTTCATCATGGTGGGCGCCGATGGCATTGATAACGGCCGGGTTCTCCCCGTATTTCTCCGCGATCTTCATTCCCAGCAGTGCGTGGCTCAGTTCAGTTTCCTCATCGGGCACTTTCCCGATATCGTGTAGCAATCCGGCGCGTTTGGCCAGTTTGGGATTCAGTCCGAGTTCCGAAGCCATGATGGCGCAGAGGTTGGCAACTTCGCGGCTGTGCATGAGCAGGTTCTGGCCATAGGATGACCGGAAACGCATTTTTCCAACTATGCGCACCAGTTCCTTATGCAGGCCATGAATACCCAGTTCAATAACGGTTCTTTCCCCGATTTCAATTACCTGTTCCTCGATCTGCCTTTTTGTTTTTTCCACCACTTCTTCAATACGGGCCGGGTGAATGCGACCATCGGTTACCAGACGCTGCAGGGAGAGCCGCGCGATTTCCCGTCGCAGGGGATCAAAAGAAGAAAGCACGATGGCTTCCGGGGTATCATCCACAATCAGGTCTACGCCGGTAGCGGCTTCCAGGGCCCGGATATTTCTTCCCTCACGACCGATGATCTGGCCCTTGATTTCGTCACTTTCCAGGTTGAATACCGTAATGGAATTCTCAATGGCCTGCTCGGCGGCTGTTCGCTGGATGCTCTGTATAATGATCTTACGGGCCTCTTTGTTGGCTTTCTGACGGGCATCATCAATGATTTCCTGCTGAAGGGCGAGGGCCTGGGTATGGGCCTCCTGTTTCAGGCTTTCGATAAGCTGGGATTTGGCTTCCTCCCCCGTCAGTCCGGCAATTTTTTCGAGCCGGCGGATATGTTCTTCCTGATGCTTTTCGAGTTCAGTGCGTTTGTGGTTCACCACATCGATCTGGCGGTTCAGGTTCTCTTTAATGGTGTCGTTTTCCTTAGCCTGTTTGTCCAGCGATTCCAGCCGCTGGGTAATACCCTGTTCTTTCTGTTTGATCCGGATTTCGGAATCGGCCAGGCGCCGGTTTCTCTCCAGCACCTCCTTTTCATGTTCCGATTTCAGCTGTACGAACCGTTCCTTGGCTTCAAGGAGTTTTTCTTTTTTTAAGGTTTCTGCAGAAAGCTGGGCATCAGCAATGATTTTTTGTGACTGTAAATTGGCATCTTCAATTTGTTTGCGGGTATTTTTTGAAAAAATAAATTTACCCGCCAGGACACCGACGGCAAGGCATATGACGGCAATTATGATGGATATACATGGTTGAATCCATGGAAACTTAAGTTTAGAATGTTCAAAATCATATTTTTATCATCCATGAGGCAATAAGGGATGGGTAGCGAAGATAAGGTTTTTTCGGCAGGGGGGTCCGGGCAGAAGGCTAGCACAGGATCTTATCCAGCTGCTCTTCCATTTTATCGAGGGTTTCTGTAAAACCCGGTCCGGGTTCATTTCCGGAATGGGTCCCTGTTTGTGTGGCATACCAGAGTATCACCATCGAAACATAATCCTGCATGTCCTTTCCTGCAAACTGGGATTTGAATTCGATGATTTTGTCGTTGATGGTCTTGATGGTTCCTCTTACGGCGCCTTCATCTTCGGGTTTTATCCGGATCCGGTAGGACCGGTCGCCTATTACGATATTTATTGGGATAAGCTCTTGCATGTTCCGGATTCTTGTTTTAACTTTAAAAATACCAGCCGGCTGACGATTGTCCGAAGTTAAGTTAAGTTCTTCTGAAGAATCCATTCCTGCTGCCAACTTTTCATTAATCCAGTATCCAAATCCAGTACCTATGTTCTTAAAGATCAAATCTCCGACTTTTATTGATCGGCTAAGCCTAGAGATCAATCAGACACAGAAATCTTTATTGAAGGCAGTTTTAAAAGACGATAGCGGCATCGTCTGCAGCGTTATGCAGAAAGAGCTCGGTTTCGGCCAGCAGTTCCTCGACTGGGAAGGGCTGAATGAACTTCCGTATGGTGTATATACCCTGGAAGTATCCCAGGGAGCGGATGAAATGAAAATGCGCCTGGTAAAGCGCGTCTGAAATCCCTTTATTCCTGCAGCAGGGCAATACATTTATCTATTTCCCTGACGTATTGATTTAGTCTTTTCTCAAGCGTCTTTTTTTCGGTTTCTTCCATACCCCTGCCCGACAACTTGGATACTTCTGCCTGCTGACGGAATTTTTCCGCGTCGCCGGTAATGGATCTCGCAGCGTGCCTGCATTTTTTTCAGATCTTCCTTTAGTCGTTCATGTTCTTTTTGCAGCGCCTGGTAATGTTTCAGCAATAACACGATTTTTTCATGTACTCTTTTCAACTGTATTTCCGGTTGTGACATGAAAAAGATTTTTATTGATTGTTAAAATGGTTATTTCCGGATCTCGGCCTTCAATTCTTCTTCTGCGGTTTTCATAATCCGGTTCATCATCCCGTCAATTTCTTTATCAGTGAGCGTTTTTTCAGTTGTCCAGGAACGTAAAACTGATGGCCAGTGATTTTTTATCCTTTCCCAGTTTTTCACTTTCAAAAATATCGAATAATTGAACCCCGCTCAATTTCTGAAGGCCAATTCCATGCACTGCTTTTTCTACTGTTTCGAAGGGTAGGGATTTCTCTACAATCAGTGCCAGGTCCCGGTTTACAGGATTCTGTTTGGGTAATTCCGAAAAAACAATGTTGTTTTCAGCAGCCAGCTCCAGGAGATGATCCCAATAAATATCCGCAAAAAATACCGGTTGCCGGATATCGAATTTCCGTAAAATATCGCTATCCACTTCACCGGCGCATAAAATAATCCGGTCTCCCTGTTTTATTTCTAGCCCGCCCGATAATTTCGGATGACTTTACCCGGGAGCTGAGGCCCGCTCACCCCGGCCAGGCTGCAGATTGCTGAACAGATCCCTTTCAGATAATAAAAATCCACGGGTACCGGTTTGCCTTTCCAGCTTTCGGAGTTCAGGTTTCCGGTCAGGTACAGGCAGCAATGATTGATTTCTGTATACCGTCCCGGCTGGCTGGTTTCGTAGGTTTTCCCGAATTCAAAAAAACGGAGATCGCTGTTTTTTCTGTTCAGGTTCCAGGAAATGCTTTCCAGGCCCGTTTCCAGCAGGGAGGGCCGCATGATATTCAGATCGGCGCTCAGGTTATTGATCATCCGTACGGCTGTTCGAAAGTTCCGCCTCACTGAAATAAGCGCGAGTTGGTAATGGAATTGGTGAATATTTCGTTAAAACCGATTCCTGCCAGGAATCCGGCAATTTTTTCCTGTAAGGCGGCCGCGTCCCGGTCCGATTCGACTGAAGGTGAGATGATGATATTCGCCGGGAATTTCAATATGATCATAACCGTCAATCCGCATAATTTCTTCTACCAGGTCAGCCGGTTCTGTACGTCCGGCTTATGCTAGGGAACCGCAACCAGCAGATCGTCCGGCCCTTCGCGCAGCAGGTCGAAACCCAGGGCCATCAGGATATTTTTTACGGCAACGGAATGATAATTTTTGCCGCTGAGTTTTTTCAGATAATGATATTTCAGCAGGATCTGCGATTTCGGAAAGGGTTCCGGGTACACATCCAGCAGGGGGGCACTTATTTTTCCACCGGCATATTCGCGGATCAGGCTGGCAGCCCTTTTCAGGGCATTCACGGTTCCGGAAATATCCATTCCTTTTTCAAAATGTATGGCGGCATCTGTGCGCAGTCCGTGACGGAAAGAAGTTCTCCGGATCGCCGAAGGATTGAACCAGGCAGATTCCAGGAACAAAGCCGTGCTGGTGTTTTTGATCCCGCTGTTTAATCCGCCAAAGACGCCGGCAATACACAGGGGCCCTTCCGTCATCACAGATCATGAGATCTTCTGCGTCCAGTTTTCTTTCTTTTTCGTCGAGGGTTATAAAAGCGGTTCCTGACGGCAGGTTTTTTACGATGATCTTATTTCCTTTGATGGCTGACGTATCATAAGCATGCAGGGGCTGACCGGTTTCCTGCAATACAAAATTGGTGATGTCGACCACGTTATTGATGGGCCGGATGCCGATGGCCTTTAATTTATCCTGCATCCATTTCGGAGATTCCGCAATGCGTATACTGGTCATAGTTATACCCGAATACCTTGCCGCAGTCTTTGCGGTTATCCAGTTCCACTCTGATCTCCGGTCCGGAATGGTCTGATACCAGGGAGGGTATGAGCAGGATGTTTTACCCGATAATCTTTTTTATCCTGGTGCGACAACCAGGCACAAATATCGCGGGCCACACCCATATGGCTCATTGCGTCCATATGGTTGGGGGTAAGCCCGATTTCGAAAATAAAATCCGAATAAGGTTTGAAGTAATCTGCAACGGCTAGCCCGGCCGCAGGGTTTCCGGTAACACCAGGATGCCGGCATGGTCACTCCCGAGGCCGATTTCATCCTCGGCACAGAGCATGCCCCGGCTTTCCACACCCCGGATTTTTGCAGCCCGGATCTGCAGGGGTTCACCCGCTTCCGGGATAAATGGTTGTACCCACCATGGCTACCACTACTTTCTGACCGGCGGCGACATTATCCGCACCACAAACAATTTGAAGGGTTTCTCCCGACCCGGGAAATACCCGGGTAATTTTCAGCTTGTCCGCATTGGGATGGGGTTCAACGGAAATCACTTCACCCACCAGCAGTCCTTCCAGGCCCCCGCGGACGGAGGAATAAGGATGCAGGGTTTCAACTTCGAGCCCGACGGAAGTCAGTATCCTGGAAACCTGTTCAGGGTTGGGTTTAACAGCCAGATTATCGGGGAAATAGTCACAAAGCCAGTTATAGCTGATGGTCATTGAAGAGAAGGACTTTAATGGCAAAGATAAGGGGGATGGGTTATGAGTTATGGGTTATGGGTTAGGATCGTCAGGCCATTAACCTGATTTTACCCTTTCTAAAGACTATAATTAAATGTTAATCGTTTAATACTGTATATACTTTCAACCGGTATTCCCTTCCAACAGATGGAATAACCAATGAAACATAAACACATGAAAAACAGCTACTTTTTACTGGCGGCCGGATTGTTTGCCGCTTCCTGTGGTCCTTCCCACATGGTTATATCAGTCCGGTACATACCAACAACCGGCTCCGGCCCCAGCCCCTGTGGAAGATGTATCGTACCAGTCATTTTACGACCAGCTGTCTCCTTACGGTAACTGGATCAATTATCCGGGGTACGGATATGTCTGGATGCCGGATGCCGGGCCGGATTTCAGACCCTATGCCAGCAATGGTAACTGGATTTATACGGAAGCCGGCTGGACCTGGTCTTCCAATTACAGTTGGGGATGGGCGCCGTTTCATTACGGGCGCTGGTTTCATGAAAACGGCTATGGCTGGATGTGGGTGCCCGGAAACGAATGGGCACCAGCCTGGGTTAGCTGGCGCGGAGGCGGGGATTACTACGGATGGGCGCCACTGGCTCCCCGGATTTCTGCCGACATGGCCATGAGTAATTACAACCCGCCGGCATATTATTGGAATTTCGTTCCCCGGCAATATATGGGGAATCCCGGATGGCATAATTACTACGTGCATGACAATCGAAACCTGACCATCATCAATCAAACCACCATCATCAACAATTACAGTGGAATGGACCGCAACCGGTACGCTTATGCCCCCGGACCGGATCCCAATGAAGTGAGAAGATATAGCGGAAATAATTTTACCCCGGTTCAGATCCGGCAGTCCAGTACACCGGGCGAAAGGATGTCCGGAACAGACTATGTAATCTATCATCCCAGGGTAAGCAATAGCCCTGCGGCCCGGGGAGATGCTGCCGGCAGGCCATCCACACCGGCCCCGGCCCGCTATGAGTCTTTCAGCAATCTGCGTCCTTCAACGCAAAACCCTTCTTATAACCAGCCGGACTCAACCCAGCAGGACCGGCAATGGATAATACCGGATAATCCAGCCCAGTACATAATCCAAGACCAGCGAATCATCAATCAATCAGCCTTCGCAATGAACCAGTAATAAAGCCGGACAACAATCAGGATCCGCATACAGGCGAACCACAAATAACCCGGGCCGCAACCCGCATCCGGTAATAACCGGGTGCAGACAACCGGTCACCCGGTTAACCGTTCAAAACGGTCCCGAGTAACAGGACATCCGGTGACGCAGCCCACAATGGGCAACCGTGTTCAGACCACCGGTCATCCGGTTGCTGTTCAAAATCCCGGTAACGGACATCCGGTGCCGCATCCGGCAATGGTCAATCATGTTCAGACCACCGGTCGTCCTGCTGCTGTTCATAATCCCGGTAACGTACAACCGGAGGCGCGGAATGCAAAACCGGAGGAAAAGCCGGAGCAGAGATCCACAGAAAAACCCAGAACCCGAGAAGCAGAAAATAACTGATCCCGGCACATTATAAAAATTTAATCAGCCCTCCGGTGACTCCCGGAGGGATTTTTTTTAGACAGGATATTGTTTTCTTTTTTACTTAACAAAATATTTAGGAATAAATCTTTCTGCACAACGAGTGTGTATTTCTTTCCAGCAAAAGCGAAAAACTTTTTTAAATTGTGGATAGCCCCTCCTGTTTGGTGTATAAGCCGGCAGAAGCTGTTGATAAACCTGTGCATGAGCGCTTAATAAAATAAAAAAATGAGAATCTTATTTTAACCGAATTAATGGGCTTTATATTCGCCCTCCCGATATCGCTCGGTAATATTTGGTTTATAATCTTAACAATTTCTTAATTAAAGCTGTCTGCCACTCCAGGGTGGTGTACAGATTCAAGCGGATACATGGAGCTCACTAATTTGAACAAAGACCGGAAACAGAGACGTAAATCGCCGATCGATATCAGCACCATGATGTATGGCAAAGTGCCTCCCCAGGCCAGGGAACTGGAAGAGGCCGTACTGGGTGCCATCATGCTGGAGAAAACGGCTTTTGATACGGTCGTGGAAATTCTGAAGCCGGAATGTTTTTATGCAGAAAGCCACCAGCGTATTTACCAGGCTATGCAGTCCCTGGCACAGAAAAGCCAGCCGATCGACATGCTCACGGTTGTGGAAGAACTCCGGTTCCGTGAAGAACTGGAAATGACCGGCGGACCCTATTATATCACCCGCCTGACGAATGCCGTGGTTTCTGCTGCCAATATTGAAGCCCATGCCCGCATTATTCTGCAGAAATTTATACAACGTGAACTGATTCGCATCTCCGGGGAAATCATCAGCGATTCTTACGAAGACAGTACAGATGTGTTTGACCTGCTCGATGAAGCCGAATCCAAATTGTTTGAAATCACCAATAATCACCTCCGTAAGAATTTTGACAGCATTGATACGGTGCTGGTAAAAACCATTCAGCGCATCGAAGACCTGCGCCATAAAAACGATGATATCTCCGGTGTGCCTTCCGGTTTCAGTTCGCTCGACCGGATCACCTATGGATGGCAGCCCACGGATCTCATCATCCTGGCGGCCCGCCCTTCTGTGGGTAAAACGGCTTTTGCCCTGAACCTGGCACGCCATGCTGCATTTCACCCGACCAAACCCACACCCATCGCATTTTTCAGCCTGGAAATGAGCGCCAGCCAGCTGGTACAACGTATCCTCTCTGCTGAAAGTGAGATCTGGCTGGAGAAAATTTCCCGCGGCAAACTGGAAGAACATGAAATGAAACAGCTCTATGCCAAGGGAATCCAGCGCCTGGCCCAGGCACCCATCTTCATTGACGATTCGGCGGCCCTGAATATTTTTGAATTACGCGCCAAGTGCCGGAGGCTGAAGAATAAACATAATGTCGGCCTCATCATCATCGACTACCTGCAGCTGATGAGCGGTACCGGTGATAACCGGAATGGAAACCGGGAACAGGAGATCAGTAAGATTTCCCGCGACCTGAAAGGGCTGGCCAAAGAACTGCAGGTGCCCATTATCGCCCTTTCCCAGTTAAGCCGTGAAGTGGAAAAAAGAAAAGAAGGCAATAAAATGCCCCAGCTGAGTGACCTGCGCGAATCAGGCGCCATCGAACAGGACGCCGATATGGTTATGTTTTTATACCGTCCGGAATATTACGATATCACGGCCAATGAATTCGGGGAAAGCAATAAGGGTGAAACCCATGTCCGCATTGCCAAACACAGGAACGGTTCGCTGGAAACCATCAAACTGCGCGCCCTGCTGCATATCCAGAAATTCATAGACGATGAAGGATCGGATTTCAACGGACTGCCGCCCGGAGGGAACTGGAAACCGGTGCCACCCGATGATCCCGGTGGTCCTAAACTCTATATCCAGGCAGGCAGCAAAATGAACGATATTCCCTTTAATGACGAGGATCCGTTCTAAATAGTAAGCCTTCTAATTACCTTCATACGGATGGCCAGTCCCTATTTTTATTTCGCCTCTCTGGCAAAACAGATCGATGAATTCGTCCTGGATGAAAACTCATCGCGACATATCGTTCAGGTCCTGCGCATGAAACCGGGAGAAGATCTGCGCTTAACCGACGGGAAAGGTCTTTCTGCACTAGGGACGATTCGCGAAGCGAATAAAAAACGATGTATCGTTCATATTACAGACAAAAAAATACACGAATTTCCAGGGCGGCGGGTACAAATCGGTGTTTCCTTATTGAAAAATGCCAGCCGTTTTGAATGGTTCCTGGAAAAGGCCACGGAGCTGGGCATTGCAGAAATCATTCCCCTGAAATGTGCACGCACTGAAAAACAACAGTTCCGCAAGGAACGTATGCAGGGCATCCTGGAAAGCGCCCTGATTCAGTCGCAGCAGGTATGGATGCCCGTTTTACGGGAGCCGGCGGACTTCGTCCCCTGGGTGGAACAGGTGCAGGCAGACCAGAAATTCATTGCCTATTGCGAACCCGGTGCCAAGAGACGATTGAGTGAAATGATCAACACGAAACTTTCTTCCCAACTCATACTCATCGGGCCGGAAGGGGATTTTACGGAAGAAGAAATAAAACGCGCCACAGAGGCCGGCTTCATGGCCGTGGATCTGGGTGATAACCGCCTACGCTCGGAAACCGCTGCTGTGGCCGCTGCGGCGGTATTGAAATTACTTTAGAAAAAGAACAGGGTGTTATGAGTTATGAGTTATGAATTATGAATTATGAGTGATGAGCGTTGGTCGTTGGCCGTTCGCCGGCGTTAAGCGTTCGGCGTTAAGCGTTCGGCGTTAGGCGTTCTCCTTCACCAAGGCCTTTAATATTCTTTTCACCAGGCAGGGTCCTTCATAAATAAAACCGGTCCATATCTGAACGAGTCCGGCACCGGCCCGGACCTTTTCTTTTGCATCTGCAGCGGAAGAAATACCGCCGGATCCGATAACCGGAAGACTGCCGCTGGTTTTTTGTGCGACGTATTGAATGAATTCCGTTGATTTTTTTCGGATGGGCTTGCCACTGAGTCCGCCGGCACCGATCCGCTCCAGTTCCCCGGCGGGGCAGAGCAGTCCCACGCGGGATATACTGGTATTACTCACCACCAGTCCGTCGAGATGAATTTCCATCGCCAGCTCAATCACATCTTCGAGCTGGGGTATCGTCAGGTCGGGCGCAATTTTCAGGAAAAGAGGTTTTTGATGTGGCTGTCTTTGGTTCAGTTCCTGCAGGTGCGATAAAATTTTCCGGAGGGATTCTTTCTCCTGCAGTTCCCGCAAACCGGGCGTATTGGGAGAGCTCACGTTTACCACAAAATAATCCACATACTCAAACAATTTTTCAAAACAGGTGGCATAATCCTGCCAGGCATTTTCATTGGGCGTTATTTTATTTTTCCCGATGTTTCCGCCAATACGCAGGGAGTCGTTTCCGGAGCCTGCTGATTTTTCTTTCCATTTTTTCAGGCGCCTGGCAACAGCATCCGCTCCTTCATTATTGAACCCCATCCGGTTGATCAGGGCCGAGTCTTTTTTAAGCCGGAATAAACGGGGTCTGGAATTGCCTTCCTGGGCCAGGGGCGTTACGGTTCCGATTTCAACAAAACCAAAACCCAGGGTTTCCAGACTTTGCAGGTAACGGGCATTTTTATCGAAGCCGGCTGCGAGACCCAGGGGATTTTTAAAAGAAATGCCGGCAAAGTTTTTTTGAAGTGAAGGTTCCGATACGGAAAAAAACTTCCGCAGCAAATAACGGCCGGGCCGGGTGGCGGAAATCCCATTCAGGACAGACATCGAAAAATGGTGTACGGATTCCGGGGGGAAAAGGAACAATAAGGAGCGAAGCCATCGGTACATAAGCGGAGCAAAGATAAAACACTTTAACAGTTGGAATGGGCAGATACTGCCCGGAGAATTTTACCTTTGGTGACTCAGGAATTAAATACTTATGCAGGAAGCTTATATCATGGCCGGTTACCGCACGGCGGTTACCAAATCGAAAAGAGGCGGGTTTCGTTTTTACAGGCCCGACGATCTGGCTATAACAGTTATTAAAGGATTGCTGGCCTCGGTTCCCCAGCTGGATCCCAAACAGGTGGATGATGTGATCGTGGGCAATGCGGTTCCCGAAGCCGAGCAGGGCCTGCAGGTCGGGCGCATCATTGCAGCACGTGCCGTAGGCATTGGCGTTCCGGGTATGACGGTGAACCGGTATTGTGCGAGTGGCCTGGAAACCATTGCCATTGCAACTGCCAAGATCCGTAGCGGACAGGCAGCATGTATTATCGCCGGCGGCACGGAAAGTATGTCGATGGTTCCGACCGGTGGCTGGAAAGTGGTGCCTGCTTATTCCATTGCTTCTGATGATCCGGATTATTATCTGAATATGGGACTTACTGCCGAAGCGGTGGCCCGGGAATACCAGGTGAGTCGCGAAGACCAGGACCAGTTTTCTTATCAGTCTCATATGAAAGCGCTTCATGCCATCCGGGAGGGATATTTTAAACCGGGCATCCTGCCCGTAAAAGTGGAAGAAGTGTTCCTGGATAAAAACGGGAAAAAACAACAGCGGGATTATATGGTGGATACGGATGAGGGTCCGCGAAAGGATACTTCTGCGGAAGCCCTGGCAAAATTAAAACCCGTGTTTGCCATGAATGGTACCGTTACCGCCGGTAATTCTTCCCAGACAAGCGACGGAGCTGCCTTTGTGATTGTAATGGGTGAAAAGATGGCGAACAAACTTGGGTTAAAACCCATTGCCCGGCTGGTGAGTTGTGCCAGCGCCGGCGTGCATCCGCGTATCATGGGCATCGGTCCGGTGGAAGCCGTTCCCCGGGCATTGAAACAGGCGGATATGAATTTATCCCAAATTGATCTGATTGAATTGAATGAAGCGTTTGCGAGCCAGTCGCTCGCGGTAATCCGTAAACTGGATTTCAATCCGGATATCGTGAATATGAATGGAGGCGCCATCGCCCTGGGCCATCCCCTGGGTTGTACCGGCACCAAACTCACCATTCAGATCACACAGGATATGAAGAGGCTGAATAAAAAATATGGCCTCGTCACCGCCTGTGTGGGCGGGGGGCAGGGGATTGCGGGAATTATTGAAAATATTAGTTGACGGTTGACGGTTGACGGTTGACGGTTGATCATTGGCCGTTAGGCGTTAAGCGTTAGGCGTTAAGCGTTAAAGGTTCGGCCTTTATATTTGCACCTGATTTTTGAAACACTCAAACAACATACGTCGCTTATTTGCAGCAATATTCCTGCTGTTATTTTCTTTTTGTGTAACACCCAAACGGTTTTTGCACGACCTGCTGGCCAATCATCAGGACGCGAAAACATACTCCGGTATTGCGGTTGAGCAGATCTCGGCGTCCGGATTTCACTGCCATGTTGATGACCTGGTGGTGGTCGCGCCGTATCTTCCGGACATTCAAAATCCTGACACGGTCATACTGGCCTCGTCTCCCGCCCGTTTTTTAGAACCACTCAGTTCGTTTGTTTTTTCCTGCCTGGCTGATGACCGGGACACCCGCGGACCTCCGGCTTCTTCCTGTTCTTAAATAAAGAAAATCCCATTGGAGGGGGGTGCCCTTAACTAACAGTAACAGGAGATTCGATGAAGTCATTTTTTCTATTTTTATTATTCAGTGTCTATTTTATTTCAAATGCGCAAACCAGTGATAAGCGGAGTTTTTCCGGATATTCAGGTTCACTTTCCGGTAAGGTCATTGACAGTGCCAGCGGTAAACCCCTGCCTGGCGCTTCCGTTTATATTGCTGACCTGAAACTGGGTGCATTGTCCGACGAATCCGGTAATTACCGTTTCGCCAATCTTCCGAACGGAACCTACCTGGTGGAAGCCCATGCCATCGGTCATGCTACCCAGATAAAAAATGTAACGGTTACCGATAAAGCGGTACTGGATTTTTACCTGGGTCTCCAGTATACCGAGGAAAGTCCCGTGGTGATCACCGGCCTGTCCAAGGCAACGCAGATCAAACGCAGCCCGGTGCCGATTGCTACGATGAACCACGCGGCCCTGGTGGGGAACCTCAGTACGAATATTATCGATGCAATCACCAAACTGCCGGGTGTAACGGAACTGACAACGGGCCCCAATGTTTCCAAACCCTTTATCCGCGGGCTGGGGTACAACCGGATCCTGACCCTGTACGACGGAATGCGGCAGGAAGGCCAGCAATGGGGCGATGAACATGGTATCGAAGTGGATCAGTATGGTGTGGACCGCGTAGAAGTGATTAAGGGCCCGGCCAGTCTGACTTACGGATCGGATGCGCTGGCAGGGGTCGTGAACCTGATTCCCACACCGCCTGCACCGGAAGGAAAAATACAGGGTGATGTGCTGACCGAATTTCAAACAAATAACGGACTCATAGGCGGCTCGGGCATGCTGGAAGGAACGAAAAACGGGTTTGAATGGATGGGCCGCGTTTCCCATAAACAGGCCAGCAATTATTCAAACCGGGTGGACGGCCGCGTATACAATACGGCATTCAATGAAAACGATGCAACCATATCCCTGGGCCTGCACCGCGCTTTTGGTTACTCGCACCTGAATATTTCGGTATATGACGATCTGCAGGAAATTCCCGACGGCAGCCGCGATTCAGCCACCCGGCAATTCACCAAACAAATTACGGACTCAGATACGTTCCGGCCGATCGTGACGAATGCGGAACTGCATAGCTATGCGATTACACCCCTGCATCAGCATGTACAGCTCTACCATATTTATTCAACAAATAATTTTGCGCTGGGCAGTGGCAGGCTGAACGTCAACCTGGGATTTGAGCGCAGTGTGCGCAGGGAATACAGTCATCCGCAGCAGCCGGACGTGCCGGGATTATACCTTCAGTTGAATTCTTATGTTTATGATGTAAAATATAATTTCCCCTCGTTGAATGGATGGGATATCACATCAGGTTTTAATGGAATGTACCAGCAGAATATTTCCACCAATGGAACGGAATTTATTATTCCTTCTTTTAACCAGTTTGATATCGGGCCTTTCGCGATGGTCAAAAGGACGTTTAATAAACTGGATATCTCCGGCGGGATCCGCTTCGACAGCCGCAGTTTCAGCAATCAGCAAATGTATACGGCAACGAACCCGGCTACGGGACTGGATGCACCCGTTTATGGAAAAGATACTGTGGGCGCTTACCAGCCCTTTTCCGCCTACCATAAAGTCTTTTCAGGATTTTCAGGAAGCCTGGGGCTCACCTATTCCTTTTCGCAAAAATGGTCAGCCAAAGCCAATATTGCCAGGGGGTACCGTGCACCCAATATTTCCGAAATTTCAGCTAACGGTGTACATCCCGGTACGGGCATATACCAGGAGGGAAACCCTGATTTCAATCCGGAGTTTAGCCTGCAGGAAGACATCGGTGTAAATTTCAATTCGGAATATGCTGTCATCAACTTCAGTGTCTTTTATAATTCAATATCCAATTATATTTTCAATTCGAAATTATTGAAGGCGGACGGGCAGGATTCCATGCGGGACGCCAATAAAGTCTATCAGTTCCTTCAGGGAAGCGCCGCTTTATATGGAGGAGAATTCAGTATAGATATTCACCCCGTTAAGAATTTACATTTTTACAATACCGTGTCCATGGTATATGGGAATCTGCTCTCATCACCCGGTCAGCCGGTGACGGACAGTAACCGGTATCTGCCGGATATCCCTCCCCTGCACGGTATTTCAGAACTGCAGTATGATTTTAAAAACAGGGACTTGCACCTGGTCAACGGATTTGTTAAAGTCGGTGTGTCTTTTTCCGGTTCGCAGAACCGCGTATACCTGGCAGACAATACCGAAACACCCACACCCGGTTATACCCTGGTCAATGCGGGCGTGGGCGCGGGTATTACGAATAAGGAGAATAAAGTAATATTCAATATTTATCTTTTCGCCGACAATATTTTCAATGTGGCCTACCAGGATCACCTGAGCCGCCTGAAATATTTTGAACCCTATCCGACGGATCCGAGGCCTTATCACGGAATTTATAATATGGGGAGGAATATCAGTGTGAAACTGGACTTTCCGTTTTAAGCCTAACGGCTAACGCCTAACGCTAACGCCTAACGCCTAACGCCTAACGCTTAACTCCGGCGAACGGCCAACGGCCAACGGCCAACGCTCATCACTCATAATTCATAACTCATAACCCCGTCTTTGAATAAGCTTCCAACCTAAAACAACGTGGGACCGCCCGATGAAGCGGGTTTCCTACCCAGGTGATCATATGCTTTGGGAGTGGCCTCTCTTCCGCGCGGAGTGCGCATAAGAAATCCTTCCTGGATTAAAAATGGTTCGTACACGTCTTCGATGGTCCCGGATTCTTCGCCGACGGCGGTGGAGATGGTATTGAGCCCGACCGGGCCGCCCTTGAATTTTTCGATGATGGTGGAAAGAATCCGGTTGTCCATTTCATCCAGTCCGTGTTCATCCACGTGCAGCGCGCGCAGGGCATGTTTGGTAATACCCATATCAATGATGCCATTACCCAGAACCTGTGCAAAGTCCCGCACCCTTCTCAGCAGGCCGTTTGCAATACGCGGCGTACCGCGGCTGCGCCGGGAAATTTCTTCTGATGCGTCCGATGTGATTTTGGTATTCAGGATCGAGGCGGAACGCAGGATAATTTTCTGCAGTGTAACGTGGTCATAATATTCAAGCCGCGATTTAATGCCGAACCGGGATAGCAGGGGAGCTGTCAGTAATCCGCTTCTGGTGGTGGCGCCGATCAGGGTGAATGGGTTGAGACTGAGTTGGATGCTGCGTGCATTGGGACCGGTATCAATCATGATGTCGAGCCGGTAATCTTCCATCGCGGAATAGAGATATTCTTCCACCACCGTGCTGAGCCGGTGAATCTCATCGATGAATAAAACGTCGTTGGGTTCCAGGTTGGTGAGCAGTCCGGCCAGGTCGCCAGGCTTCTCGATAACAGGGCCGGAAGTTTCTTTAATCTGCACACCAAGTTCATTGGCTACGATCCGGCTCAGGGTTGTTTTTCCAAGGCCCGGGGGACCGTGAAACAGGATATGATCCAGGGCTTCCCCTCTTTGTTTGGCAGCCTTGATAAATATCAGGAGGTTTTCAATGAGTTGTGGCTGACCTGAAAAATCACGGATGACCGCGGGCCGGATGCTGTTCTCAAATTCTTTGTCAGCAGGCCCGGCCGATGACGCAGCAGCCTGCAGGTTTGGATTTGCCATGAGTAAAATTAAAGAATAAGCCCGTAACCAACCGCCTTTTCGCACAAAGCCCGGACAAACAACAGGTCACTGCCCTGCACGGCCGTTAGGTTGGGAAACGGAAGACAGGGTGGTTGAATCCGCCCGGCCATTCAACCGCTTTGCATCCTGTGGTGTATCCCGGAATTCCTGCGGTATCAATGGACCCGCGCGTTCAAACGGTTACAGTAAGGCCGGAGAAAATTTAATCCGCCGGCTGGCGGATGAGAATTTTACAATCAAGTGGACGCTCAAGTTCTGTCAGAATGATTTTTACTTTGAAAATTCGTTTATTCCGACTGTATAAAATCGGCGAGCAGTTTCATACGGAAATACAGGTTGCTCATCATTAAAGAAATATTGTTGCGGGCATCTTTCACGGAGTTGCGGTTCATTTTTTTTATATTTTTCAGTTCAACAATTTTCTCATCAATTTTATCCACCAGTTTTTCAGCGGTCCACCCGGCATATTTTTTATTTCTTTCATCATATATGATCGAAACATGGATGGTGCCGGCCCGGAGTTTTTTGAATGAAAAATTTTCTTTGATGGCAGCCTGGACGGCATCCCGGGATAACAGGTCAATCATCGAATCGTAGGGCGACTGGTTTAAAAAACCGTTTTTAAACACATTGAGATTATCGCGCAGTTCGATGAGGACCTGCTTTTTAAACACGTCGTTTGTCTTCGACTTTTTATATAAAAAAGCGAGCAGGTCCCTGAGCGGGGTGATACCGGTATTCAGCCATTCCATCGGATACATTTAAAATTCATGAATGCAGTCGGCTTTGAAAATAAAGGGCAGGAAACCCCTGCCAATCTACTCAATATTTTATTTGGAACCTGCTGCAGGAGCCGGTTTTTTAGCCTTATAAATCAATGTTTTATATTTAGGCGGGGAAATGGCAGGTAAAGTCTACTTAATTAATAGAGAATGAATATATTTGCATTCTTCCTGATGATTTTTATTAATTATAAAATGGTTCAACAATGAGTTTACGTTTAGGGGATATCGCTCCCAACTTCAAAGCCAGGACTTCAGCCGGCGAAATTGACTTTTACGAATACCTGGGTAATTCATGGGGTATTTTGTTTTCCCACCCTGCAGACTATACACCTGTCTGTACCACGGAGCTGGGGAAAACCGCTGCCCTGAAAGAAGAATTTGCGAAACGCAATGTAAAAGTACTCGCGCTGAGTGTGGATACCCTGGAAAGCCATAAAGGCTGGATCCCGGATATCAACGAAACCCAGCATGTAAAGGTGGATTTTCCGATCATCGCAGATGACGACCGGAAAGTAAGCGCTTTATATGATTTCATACATCCGAATGCGTCTGCCACTTTAACCGTTCGTTCACTGGTCGTAATCGGCCCGGATAAAACGGTAAAGCTGATCATCACGTATCCCGCTTCCACCGGAAGGAATTTTCACGAAGTATTACGCGTGGTGGATTCCCTGCAGCTGACCGCCAATTATAGTGTGTCCACGCCGGTAGACTGGGAGCAGGGGGAAGATGTGATCGTGGCAAATACGATTTCCACAGAAGATGCGATCAGGAAATTTCCAAAAGGCGTCAAAGTGGTAAAACCTTACCTGAGGTATACACCGCAGCCGAACAAATAAGTTTTCCATAACCATTCCTTATCTGGCACTTCCTAACGGGAGTGCTTTTTTGTTTGCCTCAGGCCTTTAACAGGTTCTTTCGCATCTGGCTGAGTAATGCACGTAAATCCCTTGGCATTTCGGCTTCGAATGTATAATGTTTTCCATGACGGTCATTGAAAGAAAGGCGGGCCGCATGCAGGGCGAGCCGGCCCAGGATGGGTTTCTCTTCTTCGAAACCGGAATGTTTGTAATTTCTTTTCAGGGATGAAACGAAAACCGGTTTGCCGTCCCCGTATAAGGGATCGCACAAAATAGGATGACCGGTTTCTTTCATGTGCACCCGGATCTGGTGGGTGCGGCCGGTAAACAGATCGAATTTCAAAAAACTGTATTTTCCGAAATTTTCCAGTACTTCATACCCGGTGGAAGCTGCTTTTCCTTTGCGGTGCACGATCATTGTACCGTTTTTCGCAGGATGCTCCAGCATGGGCAGTTCAATGATTCCCTTTGGGGAAGCCGGGATACCCCATACGATTCCATAATACATTTTTTCAACCTGCCGTTCCTGGAAAATAACAGAGAAGTACTGATGGGCTTCCGCTGTTTTGGCAAAAACGATCACACCACTGGTTTCCCGGTCGAGGCGGTGCACTGTAAATATCTGCCCGTATTTTTCGATGAGTAAATCTTTGAGGGAGGGGGCGGACTGCATCCGGTCCGGCACACTCAGCAGACCGGCTGGTTTATTGAGGGCGATGAATTCGTCGTTTTCAAAAAGTATTTCCGGGAGTTTCATGATGTTGTTGACGGAGGAGAGCGGAGTTAAGAGTTATGACTTATGAATTATGAGTTATGAATTATGAGTTATGAGTTGATGTGCGTTAAGCGTTAGGCGTTAGGCGTTAGGCGTTAAGCGTTAAGCGTAACGCTACGCCTACGACTTCAGGTATTTCAGCGTGCGGATTTCTTTTTCAGTCAGAAAACGCCAGTTGCCTCTTTGCACATTTTTTTTCGTCAGCCCGGCATACATCACCCGGTCCAGCGTTTTTACATCGTACCCGAGTGCGGCGAATATCCGCCGGACGATCCGGTTTTTGCCACTGTGGATTTCCAGTCCGATCTGGGTTTTATCTTTCGGGTCCGCATATGCCATTTCATCCACCCGTGCGATCCCGTCTTCCAGTTCAACACCTGCCAGGATCTTCTCAAAATGTTGTTTGGTGAGTGGTTTATCGAGACCCACATGGTAGATCTTCTTCATTTCATTTTTCGGATGGGATAATTTCTGTGCCAGATCCCCGTCGTTGGTGAATAACAATACGCCCGACGTATTCCGGTCCAGCCGGCCAATGGGATAAACCCTTTCATCCGTGGCTTTGGCGATGAGCTGCTGAACAGTCTTTCTTCCCTGCGGATCGGTGGTGGTCGTAAGAAAATCCTTGGGTTTATTCAGTAAGATGTACACGAAATGACTGGAAACCGTAACTTTTTTTCCGTTCACTTTTACGGTATCCGTATATAAAACCTTGGTTCCCGGATCTGTGACGACCGCGCCATTCACAGTCACTTTTCCTGCCCTGACCAGTTCTGCAGCGGCCCGCCGGGAACTCACGCCGGCATGGGCTACGTATTTATTCAGGGGAAGCGTGGTACCCTCCGGTGCGGGAGGTATGGAAATATTTGGAGGAACCGGCTGGTCTGATTTCGCGGATGCTGCGGCGGCCCGCTTATTTCTTTTCTCTTCAAAATGCCGGTCAACGGCTTCCCGTCTCTCTTTTTTAACGAGTTTTTTTTCCTGGCGGATCTCTTCCTTGACCGCACTGGTGCGCTTGCGGTTAAAAAATTTATTGAAATTATCTGTTTTGCGTTTCATGGAATCAGGGGTGAAGCTTTTTTATTGGCCAGCTGTCCGCAGGCCGCATCGATATCTTTTCCCCGGCTCCGCCGAAGCCTCGCATTGACGCGGTTTTTTTCCAGGTGCTTCATAAAAATATTCACCACGGATTCCTCCGGTTTGGCGAACAAGGCATTTTCGATCGGGTTGTATTCGATGATGTTCACGAGGTCGGCCGGCACCTGGCGATAGATTTTTATGAGTTCGTCCGCGTCTTTCAGGCTGTCGTTGAAACCCTGGAAGAGAATATATTCAAAGGTGATTTCGTTCCCGGTCTCCTTATAGAAATAATTCAGCGCTTCGATCAGCGAACGGATATTATTCGTGTCGTTGATGGGCATGATCTCATGCCTTTTGGTGTCGTTGGCTGCGTGCAGGGACAGCGCCAGTTTGAATTTGACTTTGTCATCCCCGAGCTGCCGGATCATTTTTGCCACGCCCGCCGTGGAAACCGTAATGCGGCGGGGGCTCATGCCCAGGCCATCTGCCGAACAGATCTTATCGATGGCTCTGAGCACGTTCTTATAATTGAGCAGGGGTTCCCCCATGCCCATGAAAACCACATTGCTGAGTTTTTTCCCAAAAGTTTTTTCAGACTGCTGGTTGATCAGGACCACCTGATCGTAGATTTCATCGAAATTCAGGTTTCTTTCCCGGTCCATATAACCGGTAGCGCAAAATTTACAGTTCAGGGAACAGCCGATCTGGGAAGAAACACAGGCAGTGCGTCGTTCATCAGTCGGGATCAGGACGCCTTCCACAAAATGATTGTCGTAGGTTTTGAAACGCGTTTTAATGGTTCCGTCTGCACTTTGCTGGGTGGTGTCTATACGAAGGGAGGGGAAAGAAAAATCCTTGGCGAGCCGGGCGCGCAGTTCCTTACTCAGGTTGGTCATATCCTCAAAGCGGAACGCGTGTTTCTGCCAGATCCATTCGTATACCTGTCCGGCCCTGAATTTCGGTTCACCCAAATCCTCGAAATATTCGGAAATCTCGGCCTTTGAAAGCGTCCGGATATTTGTTTTATCTGTTTTCATGAATTGGCAAAGATAGTTTTTTAGGCCGGAAGCTTATTCAAAGACGGGGTTATGGGTTGTGGATTATGAGTTATGAATTATGAGTGATGAGTGATGAGCGGTGGCCGTTGGTCGTTGGTCGTTGGTCGTTGGCCGTTGGCCGTTGACCGTTGGCCGTTCGCCGGCGTTAGGCGTTAGGCGTTAATCGTTAGGCGTTCAGCTTAAATTGCCGGATCTTTGAAAGCTGAACCTGTTTACATGAAGAACGTATTTATTATAGATGCGGTACGCACGCCGGTCGGGAAATACGGTGGCGCCCTGGCAGCGGTAAGGCCGGATGATCTCCTGGCCTATGTAATCCGCGCCCTGCTTGCCCGCAACGAAAATATAGATCCCGAAGCCATTGAAGATGTTATTGCCGGCGATGCGAACCAGGCCGGGGAAGACAACCGGAATGTCGCTCGTATGGCGGCTTTGCTGGCGGGTCTGCCTGTTTCGGTAGCCGGCAATACGGTGAACAGGCTTTGTGCTTCCGGTCTCCAGGCCGTTATGGATGCCTCGCGTGCCGTCATGTGCGGGGAAGGGGATCTGTATATTGCTGCGGGAGTGGAAAGTATGTCGCGCGCGCCTTTCGTGATGGCCAAACCCACAACTGCCTACAGCCGGAAACTGGAGATGGTGGATACCACGATCGGCTGGCGCTTCCCGAATAAAAAGCTAACCGACCGGTATCTTCCCTATTCGATGGGGGAAACGGCCGAAAACGTGGCGCAGCGATGGAAGATTTCGCGGGTGGCCCAGGATGAATTTGCACTGGAATCCCAGTCGAAATATTTTGCCGCCCTGGCGGCAGAAAAATGGAATGATGAAATCGTAGCGGTGGAACTCGTGCAGGATCAGCTGGTTACCTGGTTTACCCGGGATGAACACCCGAGGGAAACCTCGATGGAAAAACTGGCCCGGCTCAAACCGGCTTTTTTGAAAGACGGGACAGTAACAGCCGGTAATTCGGCCGGGCTCAATGACGGGGCGGCTGCTCTGCTCCTGGCCAGTGAAGAAGCTGTTAAAAATTACAACCTGCAACCCCTGGCCCGGGTGGTATCGATGGGTGTTGCCGGGGTCGACCCCGCTATTATGGGGCTGGGTCCGGTTCCCGCCTCCCAAAAAGCCCTGTACCGGGCGGGGTTAACGGTGGATGATATGGACCTGGTAGAATTGAATGAGGCATTTGCTTCCCAGTCCATAGCCTGCATCTATGACCTGGGGCTGGACCTGCAGAAAATCAATGTGAACGGAGGATCCATTGCCCTGGGCCATCCCCTGGGCTGCTCCGGGGTGCGCATTTCCACCACTTTATTACATGAAATGAGACGGCGTGGTTCCCGCTATGGTCTCGCAACGATGTGTGTGGGAGTGGGACAGGGAGCGGCGGTGGTGTATGAGGGGGTTTGAATGCTGGCAGGTGACCGGTTATGGGTTATGAGTTAGGTTATGAATTATGAGTTATGAATTATGAGTGTTGGGCGTTAAGCGTTACGCGTTACGCGTTACGCGTTCACGTTACCCTTAGCTCTCCCTTAATTCTTCAAACCTCACTTCCTCCTGAACGCCTGAAACCAGGTTTTTGATTTTTGCTTTACCGGAAAGGAGTTCATCGGGACCGATGATCAGGACCCTTGGAATATTTTTTTTCTCCGCGTATTTAAACTGCTTATCGAATTTTACCGGCTCAGGATATAACTCACAGCGTACACCGTCCCGGCGCAGTTCCTGCATCAGTTCAAAGCTTTTATCAGCGGCTTCTTCGCCCAGGTTAAAGAACAGCACCCGGGTGGATCGCTGAACTGCGGGCGGGAAGCATTTTAATTCTTCCATCACATCATAAATTCTGTCCACGCCAAAAGAAATGCCCACACCCGGGATGCCCGGAACACCGAAGAGGCCGGTGAGGTCATCATATCTGCCCCCGCCACCGATACTGCCGATCTGTACGCCTCGGGCGCGCACTTCAAAGATGATCCCGGTATAATAATTCAGACCGCGGGCCAGGGAGAAATCCAGGACCAGGGGATCTTCCAAAGTAAAAAATTTTAAGATATCATGCAGGTCGGATATACCTGCCTGTGTCCACTCATTGGGGAGCAATTCGGCGAGCTGGTGGATTTTTTCAGCATGGTTTCCTTTGATGTGCAGGTATTTTTCAACAAGTTCCACCTGAGCGTCTGTCAGGTTTTTCTCACGGAGTTCTTCTTTAACTTTCCCGATCCCGATTTTGTCCAGTTTATCAATGGCCGTGGTAATCAGGGTTGACTTGTCTGCGCCGCCACAGATTTCTGCGAGGCCCATCAGGATTTTCCGGTGGTTGATGCGTAATTCCACATCAATTCCCAGTTTCTTAAAAACATCCAGGTAGATTTGGGCCAGTTCAACCTCATTCATCAGGGAACGGCTTCCGACCACGTCTGCATCGCACTGGTAGAACTCGCGGTAACGGCCTTTCTGCGGACGGTCTGCCCGCCATACGGGCTGGAGCTGGTAACGACGGTAAGGGAACGGGATTTCATGCTGGTGCATGGCCACATAACGGGCGAAAGGAATTGTAAGATCGTATCGCAGGGCGCGTTCTGTAATGCCTTTATCGTTTTTCCCGTTCAGGATATTTTCAAATGCAACCCGGGCGGCCTCCTTTTTCGAAACGTGATCAAGCCCGTTGTTGAGAATCTTGAAGATCAGCTGATCGCCTTCTTCCCCGTATTTACCGAGCAGGGTGTCCAGGTTTTCCATGGCCGGTGTTTCCAGCGGCTCAAAACCATAACATTCGAATACCGACCGGATGGTTTCAAAAATGAAATTTCTTTTATACACGGTTTCCGGTCCGAAATCCCGCGTTCCCTGGGGTAATCCGGGTTTACTCATGATCAGGCGGTTTTAAGGTATCCGTATTTTTCAATAATCTTATCGCAGGCTTTTTCTATCATTTCGTATACCTCGTGGTAATCCGGTTCTTCGCCATACCAGGGGTCCGGCACGTCCAGGTTTTCGCCGGGATACACTTCATTCAGCAGGAGGTCGGTTTTTTTGGAGTTGAATTTTTTCCTGGCAATATGTTTCATGCCCGCCAGGATGTCGGCAGACATGGCATAGATTTTATCGAAGCGGTCAAAATCATCGGCCACAAAAGCACGTGCGCATTGTCCGCTGATGTCTACGGCATGGAGTTTCGCCACCTTTTGGGAAAGGGGATGGGGTGCTTCCCCGATATGGTAGGAATTGTGGGTGCCTGCACTGTCTACTTCCCAGGACAGACCCAGTTTTTTTGCTTTTGATTCCAGGATTCCTTCGGCCAGGGGACTGCGACAGATATTTCCCAGGCAAACCATTAAAATTCTCATGCCTGCAAAATTAAGCTAAATGCAGGCAGTTCAGAACAAGCGGGTGAGGGATCAACTCCCGGCAGCCGGGGCATGTCAATTGGTGAAACAGGAGGGTCTTATGGAAACTTTTAGCAGCGGCATCTTATGGGTACTGCAAAGGTTCTTCTAAGAAAGCCATACAGGACACCGTGTTGGGTTATGAATTATGAATTATGAATGATGAGTGATGAATTATGAGTGACAGGACTCGGGCGTTAGGCGTTAAGCGTTAGGCGTTAAGCGTTAAGCGATAGGCGTTACGCTTTTTTCTTTTTTTTGAATGAAAACCGGGAAGAAATCTAAGTGAATTATGTATATTGCCCATTGCTTATAAACGAATGCTCATGCCAGAAGATCAGGATCTGGATAGTCGCGCTAAAGGATACCGTTTGAGGAGATCCATCATGGATTATGGAATGGGCATGATTATATTTTGCCTTGGTATTTTTTTCCTCTTGGCTCCCCGGCTTGGCGTTGCTTTCGACATTGATAATAATTCCGTTATTTATTTGCAGGTCTTTGTATTCTGTATGGATTATTCCGGGTTTACCGGGGATATAAAAAAAACTATTTTAACTAATATTAAAAGGGGATGAACATTCTGCATAAATGTTTTCCAACCATGGTATTGGCTGTTGTGGATCTGTTGTTTGCAGGCTGCCATTGCAGGACCCCGATATCCCCAGTTGAAACCCCTACATCCGGTACCATTCATATCAGTGTGGACGAATCTTTTAAACCTGTGATCGATTCCCAGCTCAAAGTATTTGAAAGTTCTTTTCCAGATGCCATCGGATCCTGGTGGACTACAAACCGGAAGCGGCCTGTTTGAGAGATATGTACAACGACAGTATGCGGATGATGATTGTAACCCGGGGACTGAGCCTTGCCTGAAGAAAGATATTTCCAGGGATACGGCAAAAACACCGGCCGTTTCCGGTATCTTTGGCATTCGATGCGGTGGCGCTGGTGGTGAACAATCATGCCCGGGATACCGTGATGAGTATGGATGAGGTCAGGGACCTGCTCGAGGGAAATGAAAAGTCGAAGAAACGGGAAGCGGTGATGGACGGGGTTTCGGCCACAAGTACGGTTCGGTATGCGATGGATTCCATTTTAAAGGGCGCGGGCAATGGGAAAAAATGTTAGTGGCCGCCCGGTCCAGCCCACAGGTGATTTCCTATGTGGCCGACCATGAAAATGCCGTCGGGTTTATCGGGGTGAACTGGATCGGAGACCAGGAAGATTCCTGGAACTGGCCTTTCAGAAGATGGTGAAAGTAGTGGCGATCCGGTGTGACCGGTGTACGGATAAACCTTTTGTTTACCCTTTTCGGCAAATATCGTATTTAAGAAATATCCCATGGTTCGCGGATTGTATTATATATTAAAGGAAAATTATAGCGGGGTCGGGAATAATTTTGTAAATTTTTTGCAGTATGAGAGGGGACAGCTGATTTTCAAAAGGTCTTATCTGGTACCGGCCAGAATGAATTTTGAAGTGAGGGATATGGAGATTCAGCAATAATCATGTTTTTAGGATATATTTATACACAATAAACGGAGATTCAGAATGAGAAAAACTAAGCAAGAGCCTGTTACTGGCGTTTTCCTGCATCGGCAGTACCGTTATGGCCCAGACATTAGAACAGGGGAAACAGTTTTTGTATTATGAAAGGTACCAGAGTGCGCAGACCGCTTTCGAAAAAGTCCTGAATGCTAATCCAAATAACATCGAGGCGGTATACTGGCTGGGTCAAACGATGATTCATCGCCGGGATACCCGCGATACTGCCGGCGCCAAAGCCCTGTACCAAAAAATGCTTGCGGCCAACGGAAACCGCTCCGCTGATTTTAGTCGGGATGGGGCATGTGGAATTGCTTTATGGCAATAAAACAGATTCCCGCCAGCGATTTGAAACGGCGATCAGTCTCACCAAGGAAAAAGACATCAATGTGTTGAATGCTGTGGCCTACGCGAATACTGATGCAAAGGCCGGAGATCCTGAACTTATGCCATGCAAAAATTGAACACGCCACACAAATAAAAAGATTTAATGATCCGGAGACTTATATTTTGATGGGCGATGCTTACCGGAGACAACTCGACGGTGGCAATGCGGTAACTAATTATCAGAAAGCACTAACACTGAATCCGAAACTTGCTGAGGCGCAGATGAAGATCGGAATTATATATCTTACCCAGAATAACAGAGAATATTTCCTGCCTGCATTTGAATGCAGCCATTGCAGCATGATCCCGCATATGCTCCGGTTTATGAACAACTGTTCCTGTACTGGTATCTCCGCGATGTAAATAAGGCAGCAGAATACCTGGATAAATATGCGGCGAATTCAGATCAGGGTCCGGATCTGGAATACATGAAAGCAGGTATGCTCTACGTATCAGGTAAAGTATCCGAAGCACGGACGAGGGCACAGCAACTCATCGGGCAATACGGCAGCCAATGTGAATCCGCGCATGTACAAGCTCGTGGCTTTTGCATCAGATTCGCTCGGAGATTATACGGCTGCCCGCGAAGCCATGGCGAATTTTCTGGCCAAAGCGGATTCAACGATGTATCCTGACCACCGACTTATGAAGAATATGGTAAAATTTATGGGAGGCTGCAGGATTCTGCTACCCGGACTATGGCATTCCAATATTATGGAAAGGCCATTCAAATGGATACACTGGATGCGGATAAAGCAAAATTTGCAGGCGAGGCACTGGAGCTGGCCAAACAGGTACATGATAAACAGGCAGCGGCTTATATCTCTGGCATGGTGTACCGGTCACATAAAGAATCCGACGAATTCCGACCTGTTTAAATACGGTATGGCCAATTATTCTGCGGGAAATTATAAAACATGCAGATAGCATCTTCTGCGGAGTATATGAATCCAAATACCCGACTGAAGTATATGGATACCTGTGGTGTGCAAAAAGTAAACAGGCCCAGGATGATAGTCTGAATTCCCAGGGGTTGGCCGTGGATGCATACGAAAAACTGGCCCAGTTTGCCAGGTCCATTCCTGATTCCGCTAAGTACAAGAACCAGATAGTCGGCGCATATTTTTACCTGGCCAGTTATTACAATGATGTAAAAAAAGATAAACAGAAAGCAATATAATATATGCAGAAAGTGCTGGAAGTGGATCCAACCAATGCGACCGCACAAAAAGTAGTTGAAATGTTAACAAAACCAGCTAAACAACCTGCGCAGAAATCCAAGGGCGGACCGAACCAGTCTGCAAAATAATGAACTGAATGAATTTGTTGCCCCGGACGTTTATCGCCCGGGGCTTTTTTTTGTTATAAGAGAGCAGAAAACAATCCAATGAAATCTGAGGCTCCTGTATTACTTTTGTCGGGCAACGGAATGTACATATGACTCAATTTTTCCTGCAGTCAACGAACCTGGTTTCCAAAGCAAGTAGTGCGGCCGATTATCTGCCGATTGCCATCCAGTTACTCTTTGCCGGCGCATTTGTTTTTCTGGTTCTTGGCGTTACCCATTTTCTGGGACCCAAGCGAAACACAGAAGAAAAACTAAAAAATTTCGAAAGTGGTATTGCATCCGTGGGAAATGCAAGGCAGCCCATGGCTATTAAATATTTTTTGATTGCCATATTGTTTGTGCTTTTTGATGTGGAAGTGATTTTCTTCTATCCTTATGCCGTGAATTTCAGTGAACTGGGATGGGGGGATTGGGGAGGTGATGTTGTTTGTGGCCTTCTTCCTGATCGGGTTTGTATATATTATCAAGAAGGGTGCATTGCAATGGGAGGATTGACGATTATTAAAACAGGGCACGCACCGTGTTATAGAATAGAAGGTCTTCTTAATGCGGATTTAAATAAAATGTTTATCATGGCCAGACCAGTAAGATTCAATGTGAATACAGTACCTGCGGATACTAAAAACAGTATCAGTATGGTGGATATGCCGCCCGGACATACGGGGGAAGGTTTTTTTGCTACCAAACTCAGTGACGCGGTCGGGCTGGCCCGGAAGAATTCCATGTGGCCCCTGCCATTCGCCACTTCCTGTTGCGGTATCGAATTCATGGCTACAATGGCCTCTCATTACGACCTGGCCCGTTTCGGTGCCGAACGTCTCGGATTTTCCCCCCGGCAGTGCGACCTGCTCATGGTGATGGGTACCATCGCCAAAAAAATGGGACCCATTTTAAAACAGGTTTATCTGCAGATGGCTGAACCCCGCTGGGTGATGGCCGTAGGTGCCTGCGCTTCTTCCGGAGGTATTTTTGATTCCTATTCTGTTTTGCAGGGAATTGACCAGATCATTCCCGTGGATGTATATGTGCCGGGTTGTCCCCCGAGACCCGAAGGCATCCTGGACGGCTTTATGCGGATACAGGACCTGGTAGGAGAAGAGTCCATCCGCAGAAGAAACGGCGAACGGTACCGGGAGCTGATGCAGAGTTATGGGATCAAGTAAGTACGGACAAAAATTGGATATTTGTAAAATATTAAAATATTTAATGGGATATGATAATTTGAGGTTAAAGGAAGTGAATACAGATCTCGTTCTGCATTTTCCATTTGCAAATCACTCTCAAATTCAATTTCAAATTCTAGATTTTCATGGACAACAACATATATCAGACAGCGGTTACAACAGCAGTTTGGCGAATCGGTCAGCCATTTTGAAGAGCCTTATGATATGCTCACTTTCGAATCTCCCAAAGACCTGAACCTGAAGTGCTTCAGTTCTTTACGATGACCCAGTTTGCGTTTTCAGTTCCTGACCGACCTGACTGCCGTTCATTATCCCAATCAGAAAGGCAGGGAACTGGCTGTAGTATATCACCTGCATAACCTGGTCGACAATATACGCATTCGGTATAAAGTATTTACGGATATTGAAAAGCCGGATGTATTTACGGCGACCAAATTATATTCTTCGGCAAACTGGATGGAGAGGGAAACCTATGATTTCTATCGGAGTGAATTTTGTCGGGCATCCCAACCTGAAACGGATTCTCAATGTGGACGAAATGAATTATTTCCCAATGCGCAAGGAATATCCCGCTGGAAGACCAGACGACGAATTGACAAGGATGATGAGATGTTTGGACGGTAATTGAGGAGTACGGGAGTATATTGTACAATGCAAATGGTGAATAGAAATGATTTAATTTGATTCGTTAAAAAATATGAAATGAGCAGATGATTGGGCAATTGGAAATGCGTTTCTCGCTTCCATATTTCAATACTTCCATACCCTCATACCTGAAAATATGAGTGATCACCACATAAAACTTCCGGAGGGAAGTATAGAAAAGACAACCACTACACTAAACCTGGGCCCCACCCATCCGGCCACACATGGTGTGTTCCAGAATATTCTGGAACTGGATGGGGAAAGGATTGTTTCTGCGGAACAAACGGTGGGTTATATTCACCGTGCTTTTGAAAAGATTGCCGAAAGAAGGCCACTTTACCAGATCACACCGCTTACAGATCGTCTTGAATTATTGTTCTTCACCCATCAATAATATGGGATGGCACCTGGTATGTGAAAAACTGCTGCACATCAAAACACCGAAACGCGTGGATTATATGCGGGTCATCATCATGGAACTGGCCCGCATTTCAGATCACCTGATCTGTAATTCTGTAGTTGGGGTGGACTCCGGTGCATTCACAGGTTTTCTGTATGTGATGCAATACCGGGAACTGATCTATGAAATTTACGAGGAGATCTGCGGGTCACGCCTCACCACCAATATGGGACGGATCGGCGGATTTGAAAGAAATTTCAATTCAACCGTTTTTGAAAAACTCGAGAAATTCCTGAAGGAATATCCCGCCGTTTTAAAAGAGTTTGAAAATCTGTTTAACGCGCAACCGCATATTCATGGACCGCACCATCGGCACCGGCGGCATCAGTGCGGAAAGTGCTTTGAATTACGGATTCACCGGACCTAACCTGCGTGCTGCGGGCGTGGATTATGATGTGCGTGTGCACACTCCTTATTCCAGTTATGAAGATTTTGATTTCACAATACCGGTCGGCAAAACAGGCGATACTTACGACCGTTTCCTTGTGCGCAACCAGGAGATGTGGGAGTCCTTAAAAATTATTGAACAGGCATACCGGAAAGTACAGGAATTCAAAGGCGCCGATGCGGAAGTTTATCATGCGGATGTGCCGGAATATTTTCTTCCGACAAAAGCAGACGTATATACCAAAATGGAAGCCCTGATCTGGCATTTCAAAATCGTGATGGGCGAAACTGAAATCCCGCCGGGAGAAGTATATAACAGTGTGGAAGGCGGAAACGGTGAACTGGGATTCTACCTGATCAGCGATGGTGGCCGCGCGCCATACCGCCTGCATTTCCGCAGACCTTGTTTTATTTATTACCAGGCTTATTCAGAACTGACCCGGGGATGCCATGCTGAGTGATGCCGTACTGGTGATGAGCAGCCTGAACCTGATCGCCGGGGAAATGGATGCGTAGTCTGAATGGTGTAAACAGGGAGTTGCGGAGCGGTAAGCATTCAAAATGGAATTAAAAATTTATACCTAAACATAAAAAATTGGATAAAGAATTCAGCTCCTTATCATTTCCGCCGGAAAAACTGGCCAGAGTAAAAGAACTGATCTCCAGATATCCGGAAGGCAAGCAAAAAAGTGCCATCCTGCCCGTGTTACATATGGCACAGGATCATTTTGGCGGCTGGCTGAGTACCGAAGCAATGGACTATGTGGCGGAACTACTCCGGATCCTGCCGGTGGAAGTATATGAAGTAGCCACTTTCTATTCCATGTACAACCTGAAACCGGTGGGCAAATATGTTTTTGAAGTCTGCCAGACCGGTCCCTGCATGATCAATGGCAGCGATGACATCATTCAACATATCAAATCCGTTTTACATATCGGTGTGGGGGAAACGACCTCCGATGGCATGTTCACGTTGAAGACTGTGGAATGCCTGGGAGCCTGCGGTTATGCGCCGATGATGCAGTTGGGGAAAACATATCGCGAACACCTGACAAAAGAAAAAGTGGATACGATTATAAGCGAGTGCCGGAAAACGGCCGCAGCAAATAATTAAAAGCAATGGGCAGAAAACTATTATTGGAAAAAGCAGGCGTTGAAGGCATCCGCACCTATGAGGTATATCGCCGGGAAGGTGGTTACCGGGCTGTGGAAAAAGCCCTGAAACAGATGACGCCCGACCAGGTTACGGATGAAGTAAAGAAAAGCGGGCTCCGGGGCCGCGGCGGCGCTGGGTTCCCGGCCGGCATGAAATGGAGTTTCATTGCCAAACCCGAAGGCGTTCCCCGTCACCTGGTCTGCAATGCAGATGAAAGCGAACCCGGTACTTTCAAGGACCGTTACCTGATGGAATTCATTCCCCACCTGCTCATCGAAGGACTGATCGTTTCATCTTATGCGCTGGGAAGTCACCTGACCTATATTTATATCCGGGGCGAATATGCCTGGATAGTGGATATACTGGAAACGGCCATCAGTGAAGCGAAGAACAACGGATGTCTGGGTAAAAATATTCTGGATCCGGATTTGACCTGGAAATTTATGTGCACCGCGGTGCCGGCGCTTATATCTGTGGTGAAGAAACGGCCCTGCTGGAAAGTCTGGAAGGCAAACGCGGCAACCCGCGCATCAAACCTCCGTTCCCTGCTGTAAAAGGGGCCTGGGACCGGCCCACGGTGGTGAACAATGTGGAAACCCTGGCAGCTGTAGTGCCGATTATTAATAACGGAGGGGAAGAATATGCAAAGATCGGTATTGGAAAATCGACCGGCACCAAACTGATCTCTGCCTGCGGCAATATCAATAAGCCAGGCGTATATGAAATCGACATGACGATTTCAGTGGAAGAATTTATTTACAGTGATGAATATTGCGGTGGTATCGCCAAAGGCAAAAAATTGAAAGCCTGTATTCCGGGCGGTTCTTCCGTTCCGATTCTTCCTGCCAACCTGCTGCTCAGAACAGTGAAGGGAGAAAAAAGACTGATGAATTATGAAAGTCTCTCTGACGGTGGATTTGCAAAGGGTTCCATGATGGGATCCGGAGGATTTATTGTTTTGGATGAGGACCAGTGTGTAGTGAAGCATACACTCACCCTGGCACGATTTTATCGTCATGAAAGCTGCGGACAATGTTCTCCCTGCCGCGAAGGAACCGGCTGGATGGAAAAAATCCTGATGAATATTGAAAAGGGGAAGGGTAAGATAAGCGATATTGACCTGCTCTGGGATATACAACGCAAAATAGAGGGCAATACGATTTGTCCGCTGGGTGATGCGGCTGCCTGGCCTGTGGCCGCAGCGATCCGCCATTTCCGGGACGAATTTGAATGGCATGTGCTGAATCCGCAGGAAAGCCAGGTCAGGAATTTTGGGCTGGCCCATTATGCAGATCCTTTGGAACCTGCCGTGGCAGCTGTTTAGAAATAGAAATTATACCTATGGCTGACGAAAAGAAAATGTTTAAAGTCACGATCGATAATATCAGTATCGAAGTGGAACCCGGCACGTCCATCCTCAATGCCGCCCGAAAGATCGGCGGGGACGTGGCTCCACCGGCCATGTGTTATTATTCAACACTCAAAGGCAGCGGTGGTAAATGCCGCACCTGCCTGGTGGAGGTAGCTGCCGGATCCACTGCGGATCCCCGGCCGATGCCCAAACTGGTGGCGAGTTGCCGTACCAACGTCATGGACGGCATGGTGGTGAAAAATATTACGAGCGAAAAAGTACTGGATGCGCGCAAGGGCGTGGTGGAATTTCTGTTGATCAACCATCCGCTGGATTGCCCCGTCTGCGACCAGGCCGGCGAATGCTCCCTGCAGGACCTGAGTTATAATCACGGCGCGGAAGGCACACGGTATGAATTCAAACGACGAACTTTCGAAAAACATGATATCGGTCCCTATATCCAGTTGCACATGACGCGCTGCATACTCTGTTACCGCTGCGTATACGTGGCTGACCAGCTCACGCAAAAACGTGAACACGGTATACTGGACCGCGGCGATCATTCTGAAATCGCCACCTATATCCACAAAGCGCTGGAAAGTGATTTCATCGGCAATGTGATTGACGTATGCCCGGTGGGTGCGCTGACCGATAAAACATTCCGCTTTAAAAACCGCGTCTGGTTTTTAAAACCGCAGGATGCGCACCGCGACTGCCCCAAATGTTCGGGAAAAGTAACCCTCTGGAACCGCGGCGATGAAGTGTACCGGGTAACGGCCCGCAAGGATCAATGGGGGGAAGTGAAGGATTTTATTTGTAACGAATGCCGGTTCGAAAAAAAGAACACCAGTGACTGGGTGATTGAAGGACCCACCCTGATCAGCCGCCACTCCGTGATTTCTGCCGGCCATTATGTGGGTACGGTGAAACCGCAGGAAGTGATGCCGGAAGTGATGGACGGGAGGAAACCGAAATTACTGATGGATATACATAGTGTGAGTGAAGTGAACCGGCCTGAAATGGACTTCTCGGAGATCAAGGGTCCGGCCCATTCGGTGGATTATAAAAATGATCATTTTCATTTTAATAAAAAACCGGGCGCCTGATGTTGAACAACAAACTGTTGATGAATTGACCTGGTCTTAGTGATTGCTGTTGTATGTTTGATGTTTGTGAAACCGGGCCGGTGGAGTGAAATCCTGACCGGATTTACGGCGCCGTATTTTTTATTTCCATAGTCAATCACGTCAGGCATTATATTTCATATAAGAAATTTTACTTAGTTCACATGCATGTACTTCTAACGATAGACTGGTTCCTGATCATCGAGAAAGCGATCCTCATCTCCATCATCATTGCGGTTTCACTGGTCGTGGCCATGTATGAGACCTGGGCTGAAAGAAAAGTGGCGGCGGTGATCCAGGACCGGCGTGGCCCGAACCGGGCAGGCCCGATAGGTATCCTGCAACCGCTGGCAGACGGGTTGAAGATTATTCATGAAAGAAGAAATCGTACCCAATCTGTCCAATAAATTTTTATTTATCCTCGGTCCGGGTATCGCGATGCTGACGGCCATGATGACCAGCGCTGTGGTTCCCTGGGGTGGCACCATTCATGCCTTTGGCCGGGATATCACGCTGCAGATTGCCGACGTGAATATCGGGATCCTCTATGTTTTCGGCGTGGTCAGCATGGGCGTTTACGGCGTGATGATCGGGGGATGGGCTTCGAATAATAAATTTTCCCTGCTGGCCGCCATTCGCGGTGCTTCGCAGATCATCTCCTATGAACTGGCCATGGGCCTGGCACTGATTGCCATACTCATGCTGACCGGTTCGCTGAGCCTGCGTACGATCGTTAGCCAGCAGGTGGATCATACCTATTATGCGTTTTACCAGCCGGTGGGATTTCCTGGTATTCCTCGTTTGTGCATTTGCAGAATGCAACCGCACACCCTTTGACCTGTCGGAAGCGGAGAGTGAATTGAACATGGGGTATCACCAGGAATATTCCTCCATGAAACTCGGATTCTATTTTTTGCGGAATACGTAAATATGTTTATCAGCAGTGCCGTGATGGCCACGATATTCTGGGGCGGATATGATATCCCTTTCCTGAACGATGCGCAATTTGGCCTGCACCACGGCCAGAACCTGCTGGCGGGCTGGAAGTGCTTTGTTTATTTTTAAAGATCAGTATGTTTTATATTCTTTTTCATGTGGGTCCGGTGGACGATTCCCCGTTTCCGATATGATCAGTTGATGAACCTGGGCTGGAAGGCGATGATCCCACTGGCGATATTGAATATGCTGGTAACCGGATTTTTGATTTTATTCCGCCAGTAGGGGATTTTTAATAATTTCAATTGTTAACGGGCGATCAGGATATTTCGTGATTGGCGGGTTAATCGCCAGATGAAAATAAAAATATTTTTGCAACTGACAATTAACAGGTGACAACAGGATTAACGAGTATTTTTGAAAAAATTATGCAGGCACTTACTTCAAAAGCAAAACAGGTCGGGCGAAAGCCGATGACTTTATGGGAGAAACTTTATATTCCCGGCCATTTCAAAGGAATGTCCATTACATTCGGAACATATATTCAGAAAAAAACCGACCATCAACTATCCCGAACAAACAAGGCCTTTCAGCCCGGTATTCCGCGGCGTACAGGTATTGAACCGGGATGAGGAAGGACGTGAACGCTGCACGGCCTGTGGGTTATGCGCCGTGGCCTGTCCCGCAGAAGCCATCACGATGGAAGCGGCCGAACGCTTACCGGGAGAGGAAAATTTATACAGGGAAGAAAAATATGCGGTCCGATATGAAATCAATATGCTGCGCTGCATCTTCTGCGGACTCTGTGAGGAAGCCTGCCCCAAGGATGCCATTTACCTGTCAGAAACCCTGGTACCTTCCAATTACAGCCGGAAGACATTTATATACGGTAAACAGGAATTGCTGATACCAAACCCATTGACAGAACCCGAAGCTTTTGCAGAAGCCAGGGGAAAAAGACCTGAAAAAAACAGTTGATGAGTGCCACCCAAATTTTATTCTGGTTTTTAAGTATCCTGGCTTTATTCAGTGCCATCATGATGGTGGTCAGTAAAAACCCGGTGCATAGTGTTTTATGGCTGATCGTCGTTTTTTTTGCGATCTCCGGCCACTATGTTTTACTCAATGCCCAGTTCCTGGCCATCGTGAACCTGATCGTTTATGCAGGGGCCATCATGGTGTTATTCCTATTTGTGATCATGCTGATGAATCTGAATGCGGAAACAGAGCCGCAAAAAAATAAATGGCTTAAGATTGCCGGGGTGATCGGTGGCGGCGCTTTGTTGCTGGTGCTGGTGGCTGCCCTGAAAGATGCGGATCTGCGCAACCGCATGGCCGAAACCGGGGAAGGGCGATATCGGGCTGATCCACAACCTGGGCATGGTGCTGTTTAAGGAATATGTGATCCCGTTTGAAATCAGTTCCGTTTTGTTTCTAGCGCCATGGTAGGGACGGTGGTGATTGGGAAGAAAGAGTAGGAGAATTGGGGAATTGAAAATATGAAAATTGAAAATGATTATAAATTAACAACTAATTAATAGAGAAATAAGATGGTCACAGGGGATAGAATTCAGAAATGCAATTCCCAATTTCCCGCATATTCACATACTCAAAAAGACCATGCCAATAAACTACTATATCTTTCTCTCTGTTGCGCTTTTTTGTATTGGCGTGGCAGGGGTGCTAACGCGGCGAAACGCCATAATCATTTTTATGTGCATCGAGCTGATGCTGAATGCGGTGAATTTACTGCTGATTGCTTTTTCAAAAATGCATCATGCGGCAGCTTGTTAACAGATCCCAATGCGGGGATCAACGGACAGATCTTTGTGTTTTTCATCATGGTGGTGGCAGCGGCGGAAGTGAGTGTTGGACTGGCCATCATCGCCATGATGTACCGGAATACCCATTCTGTGGATATTAATTTCCTGAATCGTTTGAAGCATTAGGCGTTACAATGAGCAAATACATATACCTCGTTCCCCTCTTTCCCCTGATTGGATTTCTGATCAACGGATTATTCAGAAAGTCCCTTTCCAAAACCCTGGCCGGTATCATCGGATCAGGCATGATCGGGGCTTCCTTTTTGGTGAGCCTTGCCATTTTCTTCCAGGTAAAACAGGAAGATTTCCAGCCGGTGACGGTCACACTCTTTCAGTTCATCCAGGCCGGCACCCTGAAAATTCCGTTTGCCTTCCTGGTGGATCCGCTTTCCACTTTATTCCTGCTTATCATTACCGGAGTCGGCTTCCTGATCCATGTGTATTCCACCGCTTATATGCATGAGGAGAATGCGCCGGACTACGCAAAATATTTTTCCTACCTCAACCTCTTTGTTTTCTCCATGCTCCTGCTGGTGCTGGGGGCGAATTTTGTGATCCTGTTTATCGGATGGGAAGGCGTCGGCCTCTGTTCCTACCTGCTGATCGGGTACTGGTTTAAAAATCTCGATTACGGAAACGCGGCGAAAAAAGCCTTCGTGATGAACCGTATCGGCGACCTGGGTTTCCTGATCGCCATCTTTGCACTCATCAGCCAGTTTGGATCTGTTTCATTTAATGAAGTATTCCAGAAAGCGCCGGCGGCTTCCACAGGGTTTATTACCAGGTCACTTTATTATTATTTGTGGGGGCCACCGGAAAATCTGCACAGATCCCGCTGTATACCTGGCTTCCCGATGCCATGGCCGGCCCCACGCCGGTATCGGCCCTGATCCATGCGGCCACCATGGTAACAGCCGGTATTTATATGATTGCGCGCAGCCATGTACTATATAATCTCGCGCCGCTGAGCCAGACCGTAGTGGCGATCACCGGTTCTGCAACCATTATACTTGCGGCACTGATTGCCATAAAACAGAACGATATTAAAAAAGTGCTGGCCTATTCCACCGTCAGCCAGCTGGGATATATGTTCCTCGGACTTGGCGTTAGGCGCCTATACCGAAGCGGTATTTCACGTGCTGACCCATGCATTTTTCAAGGCGCTTTTATTCCTCTGCGCCGGATCCGTGATCCACGCGATGAGCGGGGAACAGGATATCCGGACAAATGGGCGGACTGAAAAAAAGACTGCCCGTAACACATATAACTTTCCTGATGGGGTGTATTGCGATTTCTGGTATTCCGCCTTTTTCGGGATTTTTTTCCAAGGATGAAATTCTTATCGGCGGCTTACGATAGGAACCCGTTTATTATATTGTTGGTGTGGCGGGTGCGATGATGACTGCCTTTTACATGTTCCGTTTATATGCTACTACTTTTCTCGGAAAATTCAGAGGAACAGAATAACAGCAACATCACCTGCATGAAAGTCCTTCTGCCATGACGATTCCGCTGGTAATGCTGGCGATACTGGCTGCGGTGGGCGGATTTGTCGGCATACCCGAAGTGATGATACCAAGAATGCAAACTGCGCTCGGCCATTTCCTGCGACCGGTATTTGCAGGAGGAGAAAAAACAGTGGCAGAAATTCCGGCTTCCACTGAATGGATGCTGATGGGTCTTTCCACTGCATTGGCGCTGGCCATGGTGCTTATATGCCTGGTCAAGATTCAGTAAAAATCCTGAACTCGGTGAGCCGTCGGGTTCGGAAAATGGATGGTGATAAATTTTATGTGGATGAGATATATGATGCGCTGATCGTGAAACCCCTGAATGCACTGGCCGATTTCTTCAACAGCGATAATGGAAAAAGAAGTGATTGACGGAATGGTGAATGGTACGGAAGACTGGTGCAGTATGGAAGCCGGCAGCTCCGGTATCTGCAGAGCGGTCAGGTGGGGGGTTATGTGCTGCTGATGGTGATCGGGATGGTGATCTTATTTGCTGTGCAATTGTTTTTGCGAAAATAAATCTTATGGTTCCTGTTTTACTCATCGGGATTCCGCTGCTGGCGGGTCTTATCGGATTCTCGCTGAAGGATGCTGCTGCAAAAAGCTGGGCGTTGCTGGCCTCACTGCTTACCCTGGGGTGACGGTGGCCGGGATCTGCCTGCCCAAAGGCAGCAGACAACTCCAGTTTAACAAAGCCTGGATGGGCAACCTGAACAGCCATTTTGCCATCGGCCTGGACGGGACCGGCCAGATACTTTGTTTGCTGACCAGCACTTGCCTTTCCCATTATATTATATTTCCACCTGGAAGGAAGAATATAAAAAAGCCAATCATTTTTTCGGGCTGATGTTATTGTCGCAGGCCGGCCTGCTGGGTGTGTTCCTGGCAGCCGATGCCTCTTGTTTTATTTTTTCTGGGAACTGGCGCTGATACCGGTTTATTTCCTCGCATCGCAATGGGGTGGGGAACGCCGGATTGCCGCCACATTTAAATTCTTCATTTATACTTTCCTCGGCTCCCTGATGATGCTGGTCGGCATCATCTATATTTATTTTCATACCCGGGATCATTCTTTTGCCCTTGCTGATTTTTACCAGGCGCACCTCAAGATCACCAATGATATGCAGACATGGTTGTTCTGGTTCTTCTTCATTGCTTTTGCAGTAAAGATGCCCATATTTCCTTTTCATACCTGGCAGCCGGATACTTACGAACAGTCACCCCGGCGGTGACCATGGTGCTGAGCGGGCTCATGGTAAAGATGGGACGTATTCGGGATCCTGCGCTGGCTGGCGCCGGTACTTCCAATGGGCACGTATTTATGGGGCGATACCGTTTCCGCACTTTGTATCATCGGGATGATGTATGCGTCGCTGATCGCCATGCGGCAGGATGACCTGAAAAGCTGGTGGCTTATTCATCCATTGCGCATATGGGACTGATGTGCCTGGCTATTTTTGCCACCACAGAGTCGGAATCCAGGGCGTGATGATCCAGATGTTCAATCACGGGATCAATATCATCGGTTTATGGATAGTGGTTTACCTCATCGAAAAACAATTCAAAACCCGGCAAGATCAGTGAACTCGGCGGACTGGCCGCCAAAGCGCCCGTACTAACCGTCTTGATGATGGTGATCATCGTCCTGGCCAATATTGCCCTGCCGCTGACCAATGCATTTATCGGGGAATTTTTGATGTTCAGTGGAGTATATTCTCAGCAGGGTGACCAATTATAATGTGGTGTTTACGGTAGGACGGCGGCCACGACGATAATCCTGGCGGCCGTGTACATGCTGAATATGGTGCAGCGGGTATTTTACGGAACAACGAATACCCGGACGGAAACGGAGTGGATATACGGAATTCAATGAGAAATGGGTACTGGGCCTTATCGTGCTGATCATACTGGTGTTGGGTGTGTATCCGGAACCCCTGTTCCGGCTTACACAAAGTTCTGTGGATGCGCTGCTTTCAAAAATGTACGTAAAACCCTAAATGAAGAACCCAGACATGAATTCGATCATAACATCGGCTGTTTTAGGAGTGATCATGATGTTCAGTGGAATTTTTCTGAAAAAGAATTCTTCCATTGCTGCACTGGCCATATTGAGTGTGAGCCTGCTCCTGGTCATGGACATACTGGAGATCAGCGGGTATCATTTTTTCCCGGTGGATACCCACAACATGCTTTATTTCGACGTATTCGGTCTTTTATTCAATTGCCATTGCCTTTGCCGTCCACCCTCGTTTATTTCCTGCTGAACGGGCGCGACATCACTTCCATCGGGAATAATCCAGGCGAATATTTCGCCCTGATATTTTTCGTGCTCTGCGGTATATCCATTGCCACCTCCTTCAACAGCCTGCTCATGTTGTTTATCGGGATCGAGATCATTTCCATCCCGCTCTACATACTAACGGGCAGTGACAAGCGAAATTTGAAAAGCAACGAAGCGTCGCTGAAGTATTTCCTGATGGGTGCATTCAGCACCGGGATCATGCTGCTGGGCATCGCCTTGTTATACGGGGCGGGCGACAAAGGAAGTTTTTTCCTGGATGACCTGGCCCTCGGCCGAACGGCCGGTTCTCCGATGATGATGACGGGCCTGATCCTGCTGATGGTGTCCATGGCATTTAAAGTATCCGCCGCTCCCTTTCATTTCTGGACGCCGGACGTGTACGACGGGGCTCCGACTGTGATCACTTCTTTTATGGCGACGATTGTAAAAGCAGGGGCCTTTATTGCCTTTATCCGGCTGTTCAATGATGCCTTCGGGGATAGCGAAACCCTACTGGCAAGTACTGGTTGCCATCATCACGGCTGCCACGCTGTTCATCGGGAATATCACGGCGGTATTCCAGCAAAGCGTCAAACGCATGCTGGCCTATTCCAGTATTGCCCAGGTCGGGTTTATGCTGTTTTCCCTGATGACCCTCAGTACCTGGCCAAGGAAGGCATCATCCTGTATACCGCCGTTTACAGTCGTTTCCACCATCGGACTGTTTGCCATCCTGGTCCGGATGAAGGATTTCAGTTTTGAAGGTTTTAACGGTATGGCCCGGCAGTTATCCCGTTGTGGCATTCACGGCCACCATCTTCCTCCTGTCCCTGGCGGGCATACCGCTTACCGGCGGATTCCTGGCCAAATACTATATGATTGCCTCCGTTATGCAAACCGGCCATTGGCTTATGGCTGGTCATTTTCGCCCTCTTATGTGCTACGGTCAGCGTGTACTACTATTTCCGGGTAGTCCAGGCCATGTATTTTAAAGAAGGAGGCATGCAAAACCTGGACCTGGGTACCGGATTTACCTGGATACTGCTCCTGCTGGCCGGTATCGTCATCGGCCTGGGCCTCTTTCCCCAGTTGCTGATCAACCGTTTATATATAATTTACCTCTGATTCCGGATTGCCGGCCGGAAGTCTGTAAATAATCTTTACATTAGTCCAAGCATTCCCCGGGATTCATGAAACTACGCGATGTTCTTTCGCTTGCCTTCCGCACCGTCAGGAGCAATAAACTCCGGACGGGCATCACGGTTTCCATCATTGCTTTTGGCATTATGGCCCTGGTGGGTATCAATACCGCCATCGATGCGATGAAGCAGAAATTCACGGAAAGCTTTGCCTCCATGGGCGCTAACGGGTTTACGATCCATTATAAGGACTTCCAGTTTTTCGGCCGCAACAACGAAGTGACCAAGGAGAAAAAAGGTGCCAAAAAAGACAAGGTCTCCAACGCCAGAATACCCATTTCCAAGGACCAGGCTGAACTTTTCAAACAATACTATCGTTTCCCGGCCAAGGTGTCCATCAGCATCCGGGGCGGGAACAGCAATATTGTTTCGATGGGCAGTAAAAAAACCAACCCGACGGTTCAGGTGAACGGGGGGGATGAATTTTTCGCCGAGCTCAATGGCTACAACCTGAACGCAGGCCGGTCGCTGAACAATCTGGATATACAATCCGGCAGGAATGTCTGCATACTGGGCAACGACCTGGTAAAGAAATTTTTCAGTGATAACCCGGAACGCGCATTGGAGAAAATCATTAAAATCAACGGCATTCCCTACCGCGTGATCGGGACTATGGAGTCCAAGGGCTCCAGTATCGGCCGGAGTTGGGATAATGTGATTATTACCTCCTATAATAATGTCAGGCGGTTCTTCCTGAACGATCCCCCCGCGCCCTGGAACCCGACCCCTTCCTTCATCATTCAGGTGAAAGTGCCCGATGTGAACCAGATGGACCTGGCGATCGGGGAGGCGGATGGGACATTCCGGACCATCCGGCGGGTCAGCACGACGGATGCCAGTAATTTTTTGATTGATAAAAGCGACCGTTTTGTGGAAGAACTGCTGTCCAACCTCTCCCTGATCACGATCTGTGCCGTGGTGATCGGGAGCATTACCCTCCTGGGCGCTGCCGTGGGCCTGATGAATATCATGCTCGTGGCTGTTACGGAAAGGACCAAGGAGATCGGACTGGTGAAAGCCATCGGCGGCAGAAAAGGAAGCATCCGTATGCAGTTCCTGTATGAATCCATTATCATCAGTTTGCTGGGAGCGGTCTTGGGAAGTATCCTGGGCATCCTGATCGGGAATCTTTTTTCGCTGGTACTGAATACCGGATTTGTATTTCCGTGGATCTGGCTTTTCCTTGGAATGGCCATCTGCACCGGGGTAGGCATCCTGGCCGGATTATACCCTTCATTAAAAGCCTCCCGTTTAAATCCCATACAGGCCTTACGTTATGAATAACCGGAAAGGGACTGGTAGAGTGAATACAGGCAAGGGTTTGCTTGCGGATGAATAAAATCGAAAGATTATGTATTTTACATTTGGCATTCCGGAAATTTACTATATTGTGTTCCCTACGAAAAATCAACTGCACCGGTTTTCCTATTGAAAAAAAGGCTTTAAAAAGCATTCGGTTCCTCATTATATTATAACCTTATTATTTCAAATTTTTCTTAAACACTAAAAACAAACGATCATGGCTGAAACAAGACCGACTGCAACGGCTGCAGCGAAACCATCTACTAGCGTTCAGGCTGCAAAAAAGGGTAATTCTATTTCCTGGCTCGCCCCGCTGTTGTGCGTAATCATTGGTTATATTATCTGGAGGTTTTTTATTGGAGCGGAAAGCAATTTTACAAAACCCGATACAAGCGGCGGTTTCTGGCCTAACCACGAAGGTGCAAAATCAGCCCTTTCGCGGATGTACCTGGGTGGAATTATCGTGCCTTTACTGATCGGCGCCCTGCTTACCGTATTAACTTTTGTGGTTGAACGTTTCCTGACCATCAGCAAAGCAACCGGCAGCGGAAACATCAACGAATTTATCCGCAAAGTGCAGTACCACCTGGCTAATAAAAACGTGGACAGTGCGATTGCAGAATGCGACCGCCAGAAAGGAAGTGTGGGTAATGTGATGAAAGCCGGCCTGCGCAAGTATAAAGAAATGATCACCAACGGAGAACTGGATACAGAACAGAAAGTACTGGCCATCCAGAAAGAAGTGGAAGAAGCCACCGCTCTGGAACTGCCGATGCTGGAAAAAAACCTGGTATTCCTTTCTACCATCGCTTCCGTCGCAACCCTGCTGGGTCTGCTGGGAACGGTAATGGGGATGATCCGTTCTTTTGCTGCCCTGGGTGACAGCGGTGGCGGGGAAGCTGCTTCCAAACTGAGCCAGGGTATTTCTGAAGCGCTGTATAATACGGCCCTGGGGATCGGTACATCTGCTATTTCCATCATCCTGTATAACGTGTTCACTACCCGGATCGACGGTATCACGTATGGCATTGATGAAAGCGGATTTACACTGACCCAGAGTTTTGCTTCGCTGTACAAATAACCGGCAGTGGGCAGGTGATGGCTGGCGGCTGTTTCCGGCAGCTATTTATAAAAAAAAGAACCGGTTTTATGGAATCCGTTGTCTTTTAGCATCAAATCTGTAAATCATTATAATTACAAATCATGGGAAGAGCAAAGTTACCCAGGAAGAGTACGAACATCGACATGACGGCGATGTGCGACGTGGCCTTCCTGTTACTGTCTTTCTTCATCCTGGCTACCAAGTTCAAACCACCGGAAGCTTTATCCGTGGTCACACCCAGTTCCGTGTCCACCAAGGTTGCCCCGGAAAAAGATGTGGTACTGGTAACCATCGATAAGGATGGGAAGGTTTATTTATCTGTGTCTGACGCCAACAGCAGCGAGAAGAAGGATATGATTGACGCGATCAATACCTCCAAGAATCTCGGGTTGACGGATGCGGAAAAAAACAATTTCGTAAAAGTGCCCAATTCATATATCGGCGCACCGTTCAGCCAGTTGAAATCCTACCTGGACAAAAACCCGGAAGAACTGAGGAATGTGGTGAAACCGGGTATTCCGGCCAAGGACAGTACAAACAATGAAATGGTGGACTGGTTCCGGGTAGCCCAGGATGCCTTCCAGGGGAAAAAGATGAACGTGCTGGTAAAGGGAGATGATGCTTCGAAGTATCCTGCCTTCCAGGGGGTTATCATCGCGCTGAAAAAGAACGACCTGATGAAGTTCCAGGTGGTAACGGCTTCGATCCCGGTGCCGGAAGGAACAGAATTGTATAAGTTCCAGCAGAAAACGGGAACCAAAGAAGTTGCCCAATAAGTTAACAATTAAAAATATCGGACATGGCAGAAATGGATACCTCGGGCGGCGGCGGCCATAAAAAAGGCCCCGGCGTCAAAAAAGGGAAAAAGCTTTCCACCCGCGTGGACCTGACACCGATGGTGGATCTGGGTTTCCTGCTGATCACTTTTTTCATCTTTACCACGACCATGAGCCAGCCTACGGCCATGCGCCTCTTCCTGCCCAAGGACGTGAAAAATCCGGAAGAGCAGAATAAAGTGAAAAACTCAGCAGTCATCACCCTCCTGCTTGGCAAGGAGGACCGGATCTTTTATTATGAAGGTGACAGCGCAGCCGGGATGAAACCGACCGACTTTAAAAAAGTCAGGGATATCGTGATTGATAAAAAGAACCGGACGGATCCCAAGGATTTTGTGGTGGTTATCAAACCTACGGTGGACGCCACGTATAAAAATACGGTGAACATCCTGGATGAAATGACCATCGACGGCATCAAGCGGTATGCCATGGTGGATATTACACCCGACGAATACAAACTTATCCTGGCAACGGAAGCCGCCAACGGCATCAAATAGCAGCCGGAGTTGTGGAAATATTATTAAATTGAGTCTATACAAGAAATAATCCATCATGGAAATAAATAAAATCTTAACCGCGGATGTGCTTGATATCATCTTCGAAGGAAGAAACAAGCAGTACGGAGCTTACGAACTGCGTAAGACCTATAACAAACGTCTGCGCACCGCCCTGATCGTGATGGCCGGCGTGGTCCTGGCAGCTATTGCCGGGTTCCTCATCAGCAATTACCAGAGCGCCGGGAAAAAGCAGGCTGTGGTGGTACAGGACGTACAGCTGGAAGATATCAAGGAGGAAAAGAAAAATGAACCACCTCCCCCGCCACCTCCCAAGATCGAGCCGCCCAAAGTGGAAATGGCCAAATTCACCCCTCCCAAGATCGTAAAGGATGAGGAAGTGAAGGCAGAAGAAAGGCCACCGGAAGTGGAAAAACTGGAAGACACCAAGATCGGTTCCGTAAACCAGGAAGGTATCAAGGATGATAATATCACAGCGCCTCCTGCCGACAACAAGGGTGTGGTGGAAGCGCCCAAGGATAATACGGATTACGATAAAACCTTTACCAAGGTGGAAATCGAATCGGATTACCCGGGTGGTATTGCGGCCTGGCAGCGTTACCTCATGAAAAACCTGCAGTATCCTGAAGAAGCGCAGAATAATGAAATTCAGGGACAGGTGGTTGTGAAATTCATCGTGGACAAGGAGGGCAAGGTCAGTGAGGTGGAAGCCATCAGCGGCCCCAATGAACTGCGTGATGAAGCGGTGCGCGTTATCAGGAAGAGTGGTCTGTGGACCCCTGCCATCCAGAACGGACGTAAGGTGAAATCCTATAAGAGTCAGCCGATCAACTTCAGGCTGGAATCGCAATAAGAGTGCATTACATGTATCGCCTGCTGAAACGAAACTAAGCGGCAGGAATGATAAATAAAATCTGGTAAAGGTTTAAATTTTTGATAGTTAACCCGGGACGATATGTTCCGGGTTTTTTTATTTTGCCCGGCACCCGCCCGCCTGCGCATAAGCTCCGGCAGGCAAAGCATTATCTTTGCGCCATGTTGGGAAAACTCACCGGCTGGGACGATACCATTGTGGCACTGGCAACAGCTCCCGGCACCGGCGCGCTCGGTGTGATCCGGCTGAGCGGTCCGAAAAGTATCGCGATCGTAAATGATTTATTTCCTTCCAGGGATTTATCCGTGCAGCCGGCACATACGCTGCACGTCGGACTTTTAAAAAACGGGGACGATCTGTTGGATGAAGTGGTGGTTTCGCTTTACCGGGGACCGAAGTCCTATACGGGGGAGGACGTGGTGGAGATCAGCTGTCACGGTTCCACCCATATAGAAGAAAAAATACTGGCAGCCTGTATGCAGCGCGGTGCGCGTCTGGCGCGTGCCGGGGAGTTTACCCAACGGGCTTTTTTAAAAGGGAAGATGGACCTCACCCAGGCCGAAGCTGTGGCAGACCTTATCGCGAGCCATTCCGAAGCCGCGCGGCTGTCGGCCCTGCATACCCTGCGCGGGGGATTTGCGCAGGACCTGAAAAATCTCAGGGAGCAGCTGCTGGGATTTTCCGCGCTGATCGAACTGGAGCTCGACTTCTCGCAGGAGGATGTGGAATTTGCGGATCGTAAGAAATTCTATGCACTGGTCGGGGAAGCACAGCAGCAGGTTGCGGAACTGATCGAATCATTTCAATACGGCAACGTAATCCGCCAGGGCGTACAGGTGGCGATCGTCGGCAAACCCAATGCCGGCAAGTCCACCCTGCTGAACAGCCTGCTGAAGGAAGAGCGCGCCCTCGTGAGTGAGATCGCGGGCACCACGCGCGATACCATTGAAGAGGTGATGACCATTGAAGGAATCGAATTCCGGCTGATTGATACGGCCGGTATCCGTGCGCATACTTCGGACCGGATCGAGCAACTCGGAATAGAAAGGACGCATGAAAAAATTGAGCAGGCGGATATCGTGCTGGAGATCCTGGATGCGACGGAACCGCTGCATGAAAATCTTTTGTTTGCAAAGCAGAAGCTGATCCGCGTAGTGAATAAGACGGACCTGCTGCCGGACCAGGCGCTGCATGTTTCTTCCTCCGTGACTGCTGATGCCGCCGGAAAAATGGAAACGGGATTTCTTTATGATGCAGAGCGGCGGGCAGAATCCACCCTGCATGAAAAATTCCCCGGTCCGTGCCTGGTATTTATCTCTGCAAAGAATTCCACCGGCATCGGGCAGCTGAAGCGCGCCCTGGTGGACCATGTGCTGCAGGGAAAAAAAATCCGCGAAGGCACGGTGGTCACCAACGCCCGCCACCATGATGCATTGACACAGGTCGCCGCTTCACTCTCCGACATCCGCGCGGGCCTGGATAACGGCCTGCCCGGAGATCTTCTTTCTTTGGACATGCGCCGCTGCCTGCATTACCTCGGCGAGATCACCGGCGAAGTCACCAACGAAGAACAGCTCTCCTGGATTTTTGGGAAGTTTTGTATCGGGAAGTGACCATTGGTTGACGGTTGACGGTTGACGGTTGACGGCTTTGCCCGCCAAAGCTTTTGCGTAGGCGGGCCTTTAGTAGCCTTTTATTCGCTACTAATCTGTTACCAAATCCTGCTTTTTTGAAATGCCTGATCTAGGTGGCCAGATTATAGGCACTAATGATACGGTATGATACCCAATGATACAGTATGATGCCTGACGATACCCAACGATACACTATGATATGGTATAATACATCACAAAACTCATCTTTCGTTTCTTACGGATATGTATTTATGCCTTTTTTATATTTTTTTTGATTCCGTTCATCCCAAGGTCGAACGACAAATGAAAACGCTATTAAAAATTCCTTTGAAATTTCAGGAACCAGTCAAGGATTTCGTAAAAAAAAAGATAGTTTAAAATGCCAGTGTTACACCACTTTTCAAGCCTTCTTCATATTTTTCTTTGTCAAATTTGTATAAGAAGGGAGACCGGTGGGAGCCAATTTGTTTTTTCTCATCCAGTTTAACGAGAATTCCGGCTGCGATCAACTTCTTTGAAAAATTCCTGTCGTCAAGTGACCTGCCTAAAATAGTCTCATAGAGATTATGGATCTCCGGTAATGTAAATTTATTCGGAAGCAGTTCATATCCAATCGGATAGTGGGCGATATGTAACCGTAATGATTTTAGGGCTTCAGCAATCAGTGTTTTATGATCAAACATCATTTTAGGGAGATCTGCTATCGGCCACCACCGGCAATCGGTTTCTAAAGCACCTTTTTTAATTTCTACCTTCGAAAACTCTGTCAGCGTATAAAAGCCAACAGTTACGAAATAATCAAATATCCAGAGATCCGCTGGCACTTCCAGACCTGTTAACTCGCTTAATTGTCTTGCATTAAAGGCGGCATCCTTGTTCCTCGTTGGCGTACCAAAGGAACGGAATTGCTCCAGATATAATTTTTTTAAACCCGTCCGTTCATAGGCTATTCTTTTAGCCGCATCTTCTATCGTTTCTGTTTTTTTTATGTGACCGCCGGTTACTGTCCATTTATCTGCCGCAAATGGCCTTTGTAGTAACACTTTGAGTTCTTTGTCACTGTAGCCAAAAATGACGTTGTCTACGGCAACATTACGGAGGAATTGATTTGAATTTAAATAGGCTTCTTGCCTTTTTATAGTATTCATAGTGAATTTTGAGTCACTGGAGGGTTTGCTACGGGGCAAAAATACGAAATAACTGCAATTCCGTAGAATTTACGGAATATTATTTTGTTATTCCAAAACTTCGTTTTAGCTTTATTCCGTAGAAAATACGGAATTGATACTTCTTAATATAAAAAACTAAATATTGAACGACAAAAAACTAAGACATGAATAAAGCCGGTATATTAATTGCAGGCGCTTTTTGCTTTTATTGTCAATTGGGGCAGACGCCCAGGCCAAAACAGGAGCACAACAATAAGAAAGAGAGATTTTACATTCCTGTTTCATCTATTGTGTAATTCAAATTAATTCAGAATGAAATTTCATTGTTGTTCCGTTACGCTACTCTTTATTGGTATTTGCAGCCCAATGATTTCTTTTAGTCAAAATGCACCCCAGTTAGGTAAAGACCCGATACGTGCTGTCATCAAAGCCATGACGCTGGAAGAAAAAGCCAGCATGGTAGTTGGTGCCGGATTAAATATTCCTCCTGGCATCGCAAACTCATTAGGCGCAAATGTCAGACGTATGGTACCAGATACCGGCAGTTTGGCAAGCAAGACAAAAAGTCCCGTTCCGGCTGCAGCAGGAACCACGATTGCAATTCCAAGGTTGGGTATACCCTGTGTTGTTGTAAATGACGGTCCTGCGGGATTACGTATGTTGGGTGGAAATTATAAGACCACTGCTTTTCCTATAGGTACGCTATTGGCATCCACCTGGGATAAAGACATCATTTATGAGACAGGAAAAGCATACGGTAATGATGTTCTGGAATACGGTGTGGATATACTGCTTGCCCCAGGAATGAACATCCAGCGAAATCCTTTATGTGGAAGAAATTTTGAATATTATTCAGAAGATCCGCTGTTGTCAGGCAAAATAGCTGCAGCCATGGTCAGTGGCATTCAATCGCAGGGAGTAGGCACGTCTGTAAAACATTTTGCAGCAAACAATCAGGAAACAGACAGGGATTCTGTAAACACAATTGTGAGTGAAAGGGCACTTCGTGAAATATATCTTAAAGGTTTCAAAATTGCAGTTCAGGAAGCGCACCCATGGACAGTCATGTCTTCATATAACTTGCTGAATGGATACTACACATCAGAAAATGCTGACCTTTTAACGAATATATTGAGAAATGAATGGGGATTTAAGGGAATTGTGATGAGTGACTGGAATGCAGGACATGATGCTGTTGCTCAGGTAAAAGCAGGCAATGACCTAATGATGCCGGGTCCGTACCAGGTGAACTCTATTATCCAGGCAGTGAAGGATGGAAAACTTGATGAAAAATTACTTGAGAGTAATATTGAAAACATATTGAATCTTATTCTCAAGACACCGAGATTCAAAAAATATGCATATTCACAGAAACCTAATTGGGAAGAAAATGCAAAAACATCGCGGACTGCTGCTACCCAGGGAATGGTTTTACTTAAAAATGATAACAATGCACTTCCTTTTCCAAAAGGCATCAAGAAAGTTGCACTATTTGGAAATTCATCTTACGATACCTATATCGGAGGTTCGGGAAGCGGGTATGTGGTTACTGCTTACAGGATAAATATAATAGATGGGCTAAACAATGCCGGTTACAAGTCTGACGACTCTTTGGAAAAGACATACAAAACTTACATGAGGGAAAATGAACCCAAACAGACAGATATGATAGCTGTCATGATGGGCGGTAAGAAAAGGGCATCGGAAATGCCGGTTAAACCCACTCTCGCCGTAAAACTGGCTGACTCAAATGATGTAGCGGTAATTACAATCGGCAGAACTTCAGGAGAAGGTGCAGATCGGAAAATAGAAGGCGATTTTAATTTGTCAGATACGGAAAAGAATTTGATCACAACTGTTTCCCGGGCATTTCATGCAAAAGGGAAAAAAGTAATCGTAATTCTTAATATTGGCGGAGTGGTTGAAACCGCCAGTTGGAGAAATGGCCCTGACGCCATATTGCTCGCCTGGCAACCAGGAATTGAAGCCGGAAATGCTATTGGGGATGTAATTTCCGGGAAAATAAACCCTTCCGGCAAATTGGCTGTCACATTTCCGATTTCTTATAATGACGTCCCCTTTTCAAATAAATTTCCGGGTGAAGTAGTAAAAGGCGATTCTATCATTAAGCGAACAGTAGCTTATGAAGAGGGCATATATGTAGGTTATCGTTACTACAATACATTTAATGTAAAGCCCGCGTATGAGTTTGGCTACGGATTATCTTACACTAACTTTTCATATAACTCTTTAAAGTTAAGCTCATCAAATTTCAACAATAAAATAACTGCAACTGTAACCATAACTAATACAGGAAAAATTGCAGGCAAAGAAGTTGTTGAATTGTACCTGAGTGCACCTTCAAAAAAATTGGACAAGCCATCGGAAGAATTAAAAGGCTTTGCCAAAACGGGTTTATTACAACCTGGCAAATCGCTAACAATCACTTTCACACTAACTCCGGAAGATTTAGCATCGTTCGATACCAATTCATCGTCATGGGTTGCGGAAGGTGGAAAATATACTGTAAAAATTGGTGCTTCATCACTTGACATAAAAAGTTCAGCATCTTTCAACTTATCGAAAGAGTTGATAGTAGAGAAAGATCATATGGCATTACCGCCGCAGGTTACGATCAACGAGTTAAAAAAATAACAGTTGATATTAAATGCCATTCGGAGCAATGCTTGAAATTTTAGACATGTAAGTATAAAAACGGATTTACAAGTATACACTTTCCCCATTTATTATTCTAAAAAATTGTTGTGTGAAAAAATCGTTGCTCATATTTTCCTTATTCTTTGCTACAGGTATTTCTGCACAAACCAGAAACAACCGCGCAATCACTTTTACACGCACTATAGCGTTTGATAGTAATTGGCTTTTTAAGAGAGATAGTGTATCAGGCGCAGAGCAAGCTCAATTCAACGATGCAAAATGGCGTGTACTTGATCTGCCGCATGACTGGAGTATTGAAGATTTATCGAATCAAAAGCAAGATACTGTTGTTGGTCCTTTTGATAGAAATAGCATTGGTCAATCCGCTACCGGGTTCACAGTAGGAGGAACAGGATGGTACCGAAAAAAGTTTATCACCGAGAAGTCTTTTCAAAATCATCTTGTGACGATTCTGTTTGATGGTGTCTATATGAACTCTGACGTTTGGTTGAACGGTCATCATCTTGGCAATCATCCGTATGGTTATACACCTTTTTATTACGACTTGTCTCTTTACCTTAAACCTGTAGGAGAAAAAAATGTATTATCAGTGAAAGTGAACAATGAAGGAAAGAATTCACGTTGGTATAGCGGCTCAGGTATTTATCGTCATGTTTGGCTTACTGTTACCGAAGCAGTACATGTTCCTGATTGGGGAGTTTATATTACCACACCTGAAGTATCTGTTCATTCCGCAACCGTTCAAATAAGAACATCTATCAGAAATGAACAAAATATTCAAACTAATGTATCGCTCACAACTACAATTATTTCTCCCGAAGGAAGAGCGGTAACTAAAGCAGAAAAAACATTATCACTGCAAACGAATGCATCATCTGTCGAATCTCAAAATATCAAACTTGCTGATCCTGTTTTATGGTCTGTTGAATCACCACATCTTTATAAGGCAATTACAGAAATTAAATCAGGAGATCATTTAATTGACAGGATTGAAACACCTTTTGGAATCAGAAGCATTCGCTTCGATGCAAACAAAGGCTTTTTATTAAACGACAAAAGAATTATACTAAAAGGCGGCTGTATCCACCATGACAATGGTCCCTTAGGTGCAGCTGCGATTAACAGAGCTGAGGAACGTAAAATTGAATTGCTAAAAAAGGCAGGTTACAATGCAGTACGTTTAAGTCATGGTCCCCCTTCTGAACAATTACTTGATGCCTGTGACAAATTGGGAATGCTTGTAATGGATGAAGCATTTGATATGTGGGAACTTCCAAAAAATTCCCAGGATTATCATTTGTATTTCAAAGATTGGTGGAGGAAAGATTTAGATGCTATGATTTTACGGGACCGCAATCATCCTAGTGTTATTATGTGGAGTATCGGTAATGAAATTTATGAGGCACCTGATTCAGCAGGGCATCAGATTGCAAAAGAATTGTCTGATGAAGTTCATCAACTTGACCCTACCCGGGCAATAACTTCAGCGATTGTGTATTTGCCCGGTTATACAAAAAAGCCTTGGCAGGATTATGAGCCTTTTTTAGAACATCTTGACGTGGATGGATACAATTACTTTTTGGAGGACCGATCTAAATATTTTGTACGTGATGGTGCAACAGCGCATCGCTTTGAAACGGAACATAAGAAGCATCCATCAAAAACATTTATAGTTACAGAATATACACCAATCAGCGCATTGGAAAACTATGATTATGCAAGTCAACATCATTATATGTTAGGAAGTTTCAAATGGACTGCCATGGATTACATAGGGGAAGCAGGTATTGGCAGACCAGTATTGTTACCCGAATCAAGAAAGTTGCCTGAAGGCCTGATGCGCATGGGACTTTTCTATCTTCCGGCAAAAGATGTATTTAACGCTTATAGTGGCGATTTTGATTTAATTGGAAATAAAAAGGCAGCAGCATACTATCAGGATGTTGTTTGGAACAATAGCAAAATCGAAATGCTGGTACACCGTCCCGTTCCTGATAGTATACAGGAGGTAATAGCACCCTGGGGTTTTCCCGATGAGTTAAAATCATGGACATGGCCTGGTCGGGAGGGAAAAAAAGTGCAGGTGAACGTTTATACAAGAAGTAAACATGTAAAACTTGAATTAAATCGTAAGGTGATTGCCGAACAAACAATTCCTGATAGTTCCATCACAGCAACATTTTATGTAGAATACCAACCGGGAACACTTGTTGCAAGAAGTTTTGATAATGGAAAAGAAACTGGCTCAAAGACACTGGCAACTACAGGTAAGCCAACTGCTATCCGTTTAGTTGCTGATAGAAAAACAATTGCAGCTAGTCAGAACGATTTATGCTATGTAAAGGTGGAAGTTGTTGATGAAAAGGGTAATGTTGTTCCTTATGTTGATGATATGGAAATTAGCTATCAGATTAGAGGTAACGCAATTATTGCAGGCGCTGGAAATGGGAGTTATAATGATGCAACCAGCTTTCAACAGAATCATAAAAAAGTATTTCAGGGAAGAGGTTTAGTAATTATACGTCCAACTGGTAGGAGTGGAACAATTATATTGAAAGCGAAAGCAAGTGGATTAATGGAAGGTGTAACATCAATTATTACAAAAGAGAAAAAATAGCAAAATGCAAAGTATATTTTCGAATCATTGATAATAGTGTATCAGGGTAAATATCTTTAAAGACGAAGCGCTTATATCATAAATTTGAGCGTTGTGCGTCATTCAAAAATCACCTCACATGAAGAAAAAGTTTTTTATATTAACAGTTCTTGTCTTTTTTATCGGACTTGCACAGGTGCAAGCACAACAAGTTATTCGACTTTATTCTGGAAAAGCTCCCGGTTCTGAAAACTGGACCTGGGAAGAGCGAAATTTAGGAGGAGGTTATCTAAGAGATGTAACGGATCCGACTTTAACGGCTTTTGTTCCTTCAAACCCAAATGGCATTGCTGTTATTATTGCACCGGGTGGCGCTTTTCATTACCTCGTTTATGACCTTGAAGGGACAGCCGTAGCAAAAAAGTTGAATGAAAAAGGAATCACTGCCTTCGTTTTAAAATATCGGCTGGTGCACGAAGACCCTGCTCATCCGTACTTTGACAAAATGATGGAAACAAAGAATTTCAAGATGTTGGATTCGGTGAGTGCACCTGTAATAAAACTTGCACTTCAGGATGCATTAACGGCTATGAAGTACGTCCGCCAACATGCAGTAGAATACAAGATTGATTATAACAAAATAGGCTTCATGGGCTCTTCTGCCGGAGGAACTATTGCGATGTCGGTAGCCTACAATGCTTTGGAAGAGAGCCGGCCAAATTTTGTGTCAGTTGTTTATTGTGCCAATGATATAATCGGTTCAAAAATCCCTTCGGTGAGGACACCCATCTTTATTGCTTGTGCCAGTGATGACGAATTCGGTTTTGCCGCCAACAGTGTTCACATCTATTCCAAATGGTTAGAGGCTAATCAACCTGTTGAATTGCACATATACGAAAGAGGAGGGCACGGGTTCATAATGAAGAAGCAAAATCTTCCGTGTGATGCATGGTTAGAAAGATTTACAGATTGGCTTTCTATGCAATATCCCTAAAGGCAACAAAATGTGTAACGCTAAACAACAGTAAATCAGGGTAAATATCGTCACAGACGAAGCGCCTTATATCATAAAATTAAGTGTTCGCAGCAAGTTTAACTTGCGGTATGTGGAAAAACGAATAAGCCAAGAATTGATATGTTGACATATAGCAAACTCATTGAGCTAAGGGAGAAGTTGGCAAATGGCGAAATTGGATTTGAATTCGCAAAAGCACAATATTGGACTGATTTCAAAGAAGGACAACGATCTTGGCATACAAAAGATTGGAAAGAAAGAAGATCTAAATTCATCAAAGACAAATGTGAAATATGTGGCGGTAAAGAAACATTAACGCTACAGAATCTTTCTCACCCAAAAAAATACTCCGAATATATAACAGACATAGCAAGAGCATACGCTAAAGATTACATCGACAATAATCCTAACAATTCAATTCATTTAGAATTCAAAAATTTCCATGTTTGCCACTAATCCGTCACTAATTCCCCGCAAACCCACTGGAAGCGTGGGACAGTACTTTTTGTATCGGGAAGTGAGCATTGGTTGATGGTTGACGGCTTTGCCCACTAAAGCTTTTGCGTAGGCGGGCCTTTAGTTGTATTTTATTCACTCCTAAACTGTTAAACCCAATGAACAAGGAATAATAATCCTTAATTATTTTCGTTTTCTTACCAATTCGAATTCAACGGAATCTTTTTGGAAACGTGACTGCCACCAATTATGGACTTAATAATGAAGGGACTGAGATTGTCTTCAATGCCATCAATAGTAGCACTAATATGGGATTAATCGTTGCTGTCAATTTAGACGGCTAATCTCTCCGCGATATATGCACGACCTTGTTATCATTCTGATATTTGGATGAGTACTCCCATTTTGAGATCGTCCTTTCTGAATCAGGGGATCCCATTTAAAAGAATTTCGGGTAAAAATAAATCTTCCGGATTCTTTTTACCTTATTATCAATGCATTACAAGGCCGGTATAGATTTATCTGTTTAGGGCCCGTACAAACCTTTAAATGGCGAAATAATTGTAAACCTTATGTTCGAAAGTAATGAAGTGATCCTATAGAAAACAAATTGAACCGCGTGAAAAAGATTTGGTGTTTTGCCCTATTACTGATTAGCATGTATACGAAAGCCGGCACCTGCTCTGCCAACGGAACAGGAAACTGGGAAACGCCTGGCTCCTGGAGTTGCGGACATATTCCCGGTGCGGGCGATGACGTAACGATTGGCTCTGGAATTATTATTACCGTGAATACTAATAACCTGGCCTATATCGGTAACCTCGATATTTTCGGAACACTGCAGTTCACGATTGGTGCAAAAATACATTTGGCGGCGGCCTCAGTGGTAAATGTTTATTCGGGAGGTGACATCACCGGTGGCAATGGTGGAGCCAAACTTGTTTTTCCCTCCGCTTCGTATTCGGGCCCATTTAACACCACCGGTCCATTCTTTTTTAGTGACGGCGGATCAGGTACCGGTATATTGCCTTTGACTTTGGCTTCTTTTTATAGTTCACAGCAAAACCAGGAAGTCATTCTTTACTGGAGAACGGAAAATGAAGAGAATATAAATTCCTTTGAGATCGAATCAAGAGGGAACGGCAGTTCTGACTGGCGGGCCTTGCAAACGGTCCCTTCAATGGCAGCCGGTGAAAGCGGCTACTCATATAATTTCATTGATCATACCAAAATGTACGGAGACCGGAGTTATCGTTTAAAGATCATTGACAAGGACGGCAAATATGTGTTTAGTAAAGTCCTGTTTATTACTTTCGCTCAAACAGGGACATTCTCCATAGCGCCAACGCTGGTATATAGTTCAATGAAAGTCAATTTGCCAACACCAGGCCCGGCCCAGCTTTCTATTTTCAATACTTCTGGTCAGTTGGTTAGAACATTAGTCACAGGAAGTGATGACTTCAACATCGATGTTTCAAGGCTGAAAAGCGGTGAATATTTCCTAAAAGCCTATCAGGAGGGAAACTCATATATTGCAAAATTTTTCAAGCAATAATCTATCGTTACAATTCCTGCACTAATTCCAACCAAGTTGATCTGTTTATAAATTTTATAGCAAATCTGATAATTTGTGACTTCATACCCGGACTTGCCCCGCCCCCCTGTAAACCGGACAGTTTGCTAAAGATGGTCTGGCAGTTCTCCATAGTCCCTACATTTGGGAACTAAAAAAAGGAAGCCGCACCCGCCCGGGGTGCAGCTTCCCGAACAAAGCACTACAACGTTACTGCCAGTGTTCCGGTATTACCTGGAACATCGGTTGCAATGGCATTGATTTTACTACCGGCCAGCACAGCATTTGCCTGCGTGGTCGTGTAGATCCAGTCAATTCCATTGGTCTGTTGTACGGCATTGCCTTTCTCCAGAAGCGTACCGCTGGTAGCGAAAATTTCCACCAGTACGCCGGTTACCCGGAAATCGTCTGTCGCGCGAATCCTGATCGTGCTTCCAGCCACACCGTTGTACGCACTGGTGTCGATTGATTTTACGTCTGGTGGAGACATGAAATCGGCAACCGCCCTGCTGAACAGGTTTTGCCTGGGGTTCAACCTCGCGGTATAAGCATCCCTAATACCCTGATCTGTTCCCTCCATCACCGACGGTGGCATATTTTGCTGCCAGAGTGAAGTTTTCCTGTATTTTCAATTGCGGAGCAGTAGCCGGACCCGTTCTTGCTTTAGGGGCTTTTGCGACTACTGTTTTGCCATCCCACTCGCGGAATACGAGTTCTTTTCCGAGTGTACCTCTTAGTTTTCCGGTAATGACGCTATTATTTGAATTTGCCATAAGGATTTGAATTTAATAATGAAAAAAAATTGTTTACTATGTCGCTCGCTGACGGAGAAGAGTATTCCCGGGTTCACTCCTCCCGGTAGTCCTGAGTGAAAAGCTTCTCCATCTGCGAACGACAAGACAAAAATATATCGCCAAAATGCCTTTTTTTAGAAAATGTGGATGGGGGATATCCAAACTTGTGAAGAGGTAAAACAAAACGCGGGACGGGGTAAAACAAAACGGGGGACGGGATCATGGGTCTGAGGGACAGGCTGTAGCGTTTTTTCAGTAAAAACAGCTCCTGAAAGCGTCTGATTCGTTCGGATTGCCTTCGGGATGGGTTCGGGTTGCCTATCCGAAATCCGGGTAGCCAAAGCGAAGGAACCCGGTTGTCATTCCGAAAGATGTGTCCGGCATCCGGAACTCATTGAAAATATTTTTTAAATTAGAATTTATTTTAACCCTAAACCTCATGGTATTATGCTGGAACCATTTTTTGTCAGGACGGTTGTCAAGAAAGAAAAAGTATTGAAAAGAATCGACCCCATGAAGGTCGCCGGTCTGATCCACCGAAAAAAATTATACAAAAATTATATCTGATCGATGACAAGGGCTTACACGGTGCGAATATCCCTCGCCAACGCGTTGAAAAAATTCCCCCCGAAAATGTTTATTAAAATAGACCGCGCGAATGTGGTTTCAAAATATGCCATTGATTTTATCGCCAGAGATCATCTGATCGTAAACGGTACGACTATACTTAACATCGCCAGGGGATATTACAAGTATGTCGCTGCCGGAATCAATATCATTGAGTAGGAAACTCCTTCACATTGGAATAAGATCGACAGATCTCAAATAATTGGAACGTATTAAAAGAATAGTAATTAAAAGAGGGAAAACCATAGGTACTAACACCACTAAACGTGGAGCCAGTCTTCCAGAGGAATGTCCGCTTATATGTCCATGACTGTACGTGTTATATTAAAACTATATGCCTACGGCACACGTATGAGTACTCATAATCCAGGCTGATCGCAATGCTTGATATTATGTTTCACTGGCCGGCTGAAGCAGTTTATAACTATATCTGCCGCGATCGCTCCAATAAGGGGTGCCAGCCAGAACCATAACTGACTGATCGATTACTTCCGGCAAATAAAGCCTGGCTTGTACTCCTGGCCGGGTTAACGAAGTGTTTGATACCGGAATATGATCAGTGGATAAGCGTGAATGAAAGAATGCCAGTCCGGCAAAGTTGGTTGCATTTCCATGCGTCGCACCCAGGATAACGATGAGGAAAAAAGAATCATTGCGACTGTGAAGTAATGGCAGCAAAGGGAATATTTTCCGGGCGAATGTTCGCGATAACCATTAGCAGCAAAACCACCCGCCAGGCTGAATTCACTGTTTCCGCTGGCAATCAGATATAAGTACATGTAGCGCCAGCGATGCCACCGAGAACCTGTGCAATGATATACCCGGGTAATTCTGCGAGGGGAACCTTCCCCAACCCATAGTTTTATCGAAACAGGGTTAAAATGTTCACCGGAAGACCCTACTTCATTTGCATGGTTAAAACAGTGAGGCCGAAGGCCAGGGAAACTCCCAGCAGGCCAATGCCTACTGCCGGAAATGTAGCTGCCAGTACAGCACTTCCGCAACCACCCAGCACCAGCCAGAAGGTTCCGAGGAATTCTGCGAAAGTTTTTTGGAGGTTGACATGTTTATTTTTATCGCTGTTAAAAATCTAACTAGGAAATTTTAAAATTACCCAATGTCTTTGCATATAAATCTATTTTTTAAGAAAAATACTATAAGCCTCTTTTATCTATGATTTTAGCCTGTTTTTACTTATTAAATGGCGTGTATTTAAATTTCTGTCCGCCTACCGATGCTTCATACATTAAGCCTCCTTTTTGTTGGGTGAATATGAGGATACCTTCGGAATATTTTACATTTCCGGACGCGCCTGCTGTGGCCGCCACTGCCGAAGCCTGTGCCGAAAATTCAAACTTGTTTTCTTTGAAGCGGTCAAGGGTTTCTTTACTCTGAAAAAAGATCACTTCACGGTAAGCCTGTCCGCCAGCCTGGAAGCCGATGGTAACCTGGGTCATCTGGGCTCTTCCAATGCTAGCCCCTTTTCATAAACAATTCCGCCACCTGAAGCACCGCCTATGCCGATTGCGCCTTTTCCTACGTTCGGGAACATAACATATCCATAGGCAATCTTAAAGAGATTTTTCATCAGGGAGTCTGTATGAATAAAATCCTTAGCGCCCTTCTTGCTGTCCTCCACCAGTTGCTTGTCCTTTTCTATCCGCCTGACCTGCCGATGCGGTCCATACGCAAGCGAAGACAAATACCAAAGCTGATTTTAGTAAAAGTTTGAATAAGATGCTTTTTCATATTGCTGGTTTTATAAGTGACTTGTCTGGATAAACATTAGACTGATCGAACATCCTTCCAACTATGCACATTATCTTATGCTAAAATTCATTCAGGGGACAAAGAGACAGATTTATATATTTTTTGAAAAGATTCCGGTCACAAGCCAATATGACTAATATTTGACATTCCGGATGGTTTTCGTGGGGGAGCATACAGCACTGATGTAAGGATGCCAACAATACCTGCAGACTGAAGAGTACGGAAGAAGCCCGTGAACTGAGGGGGATTATGTGATAAACGATATCTTAATTTTACGGTAATTAAGAAGTGAAATTACGGAGACATTCTGCATAGTATGCTCTTTATAAAAGCAGTTTTACTGAATCAGGCGCCTGATATACAGATAAGAACCTGCATAAGCCAGCCTCTTATCTTTAAGAAAGAATCAAATAGTAAGTTAGCGTTTTTTATATTTAATACGTAAGATTATAATTTGGGTGGTAGGGTCCTTTAGAGACGCATCTGACGATTAATCAACTTTAATCGTCACAAATTCCGTTGAAACCCACCTAAATTCGCGCTATGAAGAATTCAACCTATTTTGATAATAGGTTCCCTGGTATTTGCGTGACAAAATGAACCCAAACCGCATAAGGGAGACAGTTGCAACAGCCGAACGAGGGAGCAGGCCGACGGAAATGATACAATCTCTACAAAGCTGGTGAGCGCACAACAGAAGTTCCTGAGGAGTAAAATTCAAGATGCCAGCATATATTTTCGAAGCAATATCCTGAACCCCATCTTTAGGTTACTAATTTAGTACGGGAGCGGATCCACTTTTTAGTTTAGGTTCTAGTCAAGCCAATGAAACCATTGGAAACAATTAGTATTTTTCCAGGAAAAATTTAACTGGTACAGCTCGTGGTAGCCTTTAGTTAATAATGCCATTTTCTATTGATTTCGTATACGATAATAATCGACTTTTCCAAAATGGATACCGTATACCAGAAGAATACCGATGAATGAGGCTCTTCCTTTACTTGTTTGAGTATTTGTTTAGCGTTTGGATCACTGGAAGTGAATTAAATTCGATTTCTGGGAGAAACAGGGATACGTGTATCGGTAAGGGACCTAATATCGCTTAAAGATATTTCCACGGGACAATTCAGGCTATCACACTACCAGGGTCTAAACACCCCCTTAACTGGAGGGCAACTGGCCTATTGCTGGAGATGAGTAAATCCGGTATATTTATAGAGCAAATCGCGGCAATGAAAAGTCGATTTCTAAAAAGGGGGTCAAAGTCTTCTATCAAACAGTTGCAAATACGAGAATAATTTAGCCATATATGAACACGAAAACTGTCTTACGAATTGGTCGTTTATTATATGGGTTCAGCATTGTCGTCATAGGGATACACCAAATGATTATGAAAAATTTTCGTCCGGAGATTTTACCTCCGTTCCCGGGCCTGGCACATACCCATATGATATTTCCTGTTCTTACAGGCATCGTTCTGGTCATTGCAGGAATTCTCATCGCCGGGTTTAGCGCAAAAAAAATATGCCTTTTTTTGGGATTTTTATTTCTTGCGCTGCTAATTACCTGTCAGCTGCCCTATATTCTTTTCATCAGTCCCGCGAAAGTTACGAATCTGGCAGTCTGGTTTGCGGCGGGTGAGGCTTTGGCCTATAGTGGTGGCGCGTTTGTCATGGCAGGTTCGTTTTCAGGAAAACCCATACCCATCGGCAGCCTGTTTTTTTCACTGCTGATTATCCTGTTTGGTTCCAGTCATTTTGTGTTTCCGGCGGATGTATCTGCGATGGTACCGAAATGGCTGGGCGCACCCGTTTTCTGGACGTATTTTGTGGGCGCCGCATTGATTGCTTCGGGTTTCGCGATTATTTTCAAGATTTGGATTCAAGTGACTGCATGGCTGTTGGCTGCCATGCTTTTTCTTTTTTTTCTCTTTTTCCATTTGCCCGACGCGATACAAAATCCTTCGGCAGGATACGGTAATGAAATTGTTCGTGCTATTATTTGCCTGCAGTTTTGTGGTACTGCCATGGTGATCGCTGTAACCAACGGTCGGGAAAACAAACCGGCCCGCAGTAGTTTTTGATCCTCCTGTTTGGCGTCCGGATTAGGGGTCACCATGATACGGCATGATACTGAATGTTACAGAACGATTCGATATGCGAAGGGAAAGCAACTATTGTATTGTAACCAGGCAACGAAACGATGTTTTTTTGCGTCATGAACAGGTATAAGATAATTTTGTATGAACGGGACTGGTCAAAATATGAAAAATTTAATGTGCATAGGTTCTGTTGGGTTGGTTCTTTTTATATGGCTGGGGTCAGCCGCCTGCAACAAAAATTCACCCGTCGTTGCCCCTGGCAGCAATCAAACAGGACCGGTTGATGTTTACCTGGCTGGTTGGAGGTCTTATTATCCGGCTAATGAGGTAGCCGTCTACTGGAAAAATAATGTTTTAACGGACCTTACAGATGGCTCACGTTTTATAACAGCCAATTCCATCGCCGTTTTAGGGAGTGACGTTTATGTGGGAGGCAATGATTTTATCAATAATCACTTCGTTGCAAAATATTGGAAGAATGGAACTATCCATAATCTTTCGGATACCGCTTTGCCATCGTATGTAAGCTCGATGGCAATTTCAGGGAACGATGTCTATTTTGCGGGATATGGAAACGATGGAGATCATAAAATTGCTAAATACTGGAAAAACGGACAACCGGTGAGTCTTAGTTCCGGCTCAAACGATGCTGTAATCACTTCCATTATTGTTACAGGTAACAATGTATATGCTGCCGGTTGGAAGTCAAATGGGAAATTTGAAGTAGCCACCTATTGGAGAAACGGTATAGCGGTAAGTTTAGATGACGGATCGAAGAACACGGAAGCTTTGTCTATAGCTGTTTTGGGTTCGGATATATATATAGCAGGCAATGAATATACTACATCAGATAGTTGTCCTATGTGTGCCCGGGCTCCGGCTTCCATCAATGTTTCAAAGATATGGAAGAACGGATCCGTAATAAAAACAGGAGCTGTTTCTCAGAATTTCAGTTCCCTGGTTGTTTCCAATAACGATGTTTACATTGCTGGAAGTGATGCAGGGGTAGCCAGCTATTTTAAAAATGACAGTGTATTTCATCTTTCAAACGGGGTCAGTGAAGCATCCGGAATAGCTCTTTGGGGTACTGATATATACGTAACGGGTTATGAAAATATCTCAGGTCATAACGTTCCTGTCTATTGGAAAAATGGCGCCGCTGTACGATTGACTGACGGGCAGAATAATTCCTATTCTCCTGCGATTTACCTGAACAGGCAATAAGAAATATATTTTGGGAGCCAAGGAAATCGCCTGGGAAAATTTGTTTGGTAAAATAGTACAAATTTTCACATCAACCCATGTGTCTGCATGGACAAATTACAATCATCCGTAATAATCAGGTGATACGAATCAGCTTCATGAACCATTAAAAACAAATATATGTCCAGAACAATTTCAGTTATCATGCTCATGGTAGTCTTTAGTTCAGTTTTTCCTTCCTGTCAAAATGGATCAGAAAGTAAACCGCCAACAGCTTCTGACACGGTATCGAAACCGGCAGTTTCGGCACAGGTACCATTAAAGGAAAAGGTGTTAACAAAGGCGGAACAGGATGCATTAACGCCAGACCTGGTGATCCGGAGTCTGAAAGATGGCAATAGGCGTTATATGAATAATGACCTCACGCGAAGGGATCACTCTGCCCTCGTGAGAGATGCAGCATCGGGACAATTTCCTAAAGCCGTAATTCTTTCCTGCGTTGATTCCCGGGTGACGGTGGAAGATGTATTTGATAAGGGCATTGGTGATCTGTTTGTAGGGAGAGTTGCCGGAAATTTTGTAAATGTTGATTTACTTGGCAGTATGGAGTTTGGCTGTAAAGTATCCGGTGCTAAATTGATCGTGGTCCTGGGACATGAATCCTGCGGTGCCATAAAATCTGCAATTGATAATGTTAAGCTGGGAAACATAACAGCCATGCTGTCGAAAATACGACCGGCTGTGGCGAAGTCACTGGATTTTAAAGGGGAAAAGTCTTCGAAAAATGCTGAATTTGTAGATTATGTAGGTAAGAATAATGTGATGATGACAATCGAAAATATCAAAAAGGGAAGTCCGATTTTGAGAGAAATGGCTGAGAAGGGGGAAATAAAAATAATCGGGGCTTATTACAGTCTTAAAACCGGAGAAGTGATTTTTCTATGATATAAGCCAAATTGAAATTGGCGAAAAATTGGCATAGTTAATTTTTAGGGGGCTTTTATAAATGAACATTTATTTATGCTTACCTGCACTTTTGTTGATTTGGTGTCCTGTTTATAAGTCTGATATTAAGTATATGCAACTGCTCATGCATCGCTTCATTTAGGGATGTAAGGTTTGTTAAAGTGTGGTGCCGCAGTAGATCTGTCCTTCAGTTTGTTGTACAATTTTATAAATATGTTTCAATATTCACACATTCCCCGGGGGATCGGGAAGATGACTCCGCAGATTTTGCTTCTCAGATGTTGAACAGATTCGAATTAGACTTATCTTATCAGGTATTTCAAACAGCGCATTTGTGTATACGATTTTAATAATTGAAGATAATTGTGATATTCTGGATAATCTTGCAGAATACCTGGAGTTGATTGGTTTCAAAACGCTGCAGGCTAATACAGGAAAGCAAGGAGTTGAACTTTTTACAAAATATATACCTGATTTAATTATTTGCGATATCATGATGTCTGAAATGAACGGTTATGAGGTACTAAAACGATTGATGGATAATGTCGGGACTTGTGAAATACCATTTATATTCAGTACTTCTACATTTGAAAAGAAAGATATAAATGAAGCATTGATTTTTGGTGCAGATAACCTGATTACCAAACCGTATCAACTGGAAGATCTGACGCACATGATAAAAGATTTGATTGGCTCTGGCAGTAAAAGGCGTAATAAAGTATATTGAAAAAGCCTGCAGCATAAAGAACAATTTAAGTGGCATTGTCCTGTTCACCGGCGACAGCGTATCCGTTTTAGGTGGGCGCTGATGCAGTAATACCTATTGCGTTACTGATCTGATTCAACCACATAATTATCGGCAATACGGATGGATTCGCTGATGATGGCAAGGCCCTCATCTATCTGCTCTTTGGTAATACACAGCGGCGGAGCAATAAATATAAAGTTCCATCTGACAAACGTGTACATGCCCAGCTCTTTTATTTTTGCAGCTACCTGGTTCATGACCTGCATTTCATCCGGTTTCGCGTTAAAGGGTGCCATGGGTTCTTTGGTTCTGCGGTTTCTTACCAGTTCAAGGCATCCCAATAAACCGGTATTTCGCCAGTCACCAATAGACGGATGTTTTTGTTTTAAAAGTTCTACCTGGGCATCCATATATTCACCCATAACACGGGCGTTTTCAATGAGCCTGTCATCTTCATAAATTCTAAGCGTTTCCAGGGCAGCAGCGCAGCTAACCGGATGCGCCGAATAGGTGAGGCCCAAGGGCAATACCATGTTATCATATTTTGATGCTATCGGATCACTGACCATTAAACAACCAAAGGGTAAATATCCGGCCGTAAGTCCCTTCGCCATGGCAATCATATCGGGTATGATATTATGATTTTGAAATCCGAACCATTGGCCTGTGCGGCCAAAACCGCTCATCACTTCATCCATGATCAGCAGGATGCCGTGTTTGTTGCAAATTTCCCTTACATGTAACAGGTAATCTTTCGGATACCGGAAACAACCCGATGAACCGGATTCGCCTTCTAAAAGAATGGCGGCGATATTTCCGGGACCCTCGTAAGCGATCATTCTCTCGAGACTGGCGACTGCTTCCTGTAATAAACTCTTTTCGCCATGGGGCCAGCGGTAGGCGTAAGGAATATCTATATGAATAAAATTGGGTGCCTGCTGCGCATCAACAGCTAATTTACGCGGATCGCCACCGGCAGATATCACCCCGTACGTGGATCCATGGTAAGACTGGTACCGGCTGATGATTTTATGACGGCCTGTATATAAACGGGCCAGCTTGATGGCATTTTCTACAGAAGTGGCTCCGCATAAGGTGAAAAATGCCTTGTTCAGATCACCGGGGCATATTTCCGCCAGTTTTTTCCCCAGGTCACCTCTCACTTTTGTTACGCAACCGGGAGTCACATAACTTACTTCCTGCATTTGCTTTACTACCGCATCCGTGATACGCTGATTGCCGTGACCAATATTTACATTCATCAATCCCGAAGAGAAGTCAATATAACGCCTGTCTTCGTAATCATAGAGGTAAACACCTTTGGCCCTTTTTACAGCGATGGGATCAATGCCTTTTTGTTTGCTCCACGAGAATAAAGTGTGATCCAGGTTATCCTGGATCACTTCCTGTGCTGCTGATAAGGATGTCTCGATCACCTGATGGTTATTTATGATTGTTTCTCAGCTCATCCAGTTAACCCCTGATTCCGGGTTCCATTTGATGGTACTCTTTTTCAGTTTGGTCCAGAATTCAATAGAGCTTCTGCCGGTTATATCCCCAACACCAAACCTGCTGTCATTCCATCCTCCGAAAGAGAACGGCTCACGGGGCACCGGTACGCCAACATTCACACCGATCATACCGGCGCTGGCCTGTTCAATCACATACCGCGCCGCGCCGCCACTTTGGGTGAACACGCTGGCCGCATTACCGTAGGGACTGGCATTTTCAATAGCCAGCGCTTCATCCATCGTGCGGGTACGGATGATGGACAGGACCGGACCGAAAATTTCCTCTTTGGCCACGGACATATCCGGGGTTACATAATCAATCACGGTCGGGCCAACATAGGTGCCGTTTTCCTTTCCGGGTACCACCACATTCCTGCCATCAACTAATATTTTGGCACCCTGTTGTTCCGCTTCCGTTATATAATGTTCTATTCTTTCCCTGGAGGCTTTATTAATGACCGCGCCCAGGTTTTTACCCGCAACCAGTGTCCGGGCCTCCATACAGATTTTGTCAATGATATGATCAATGGATCCAATACCTATCATGGCCGAAGCAGCCATACATCTTTGTCCGGCGCATCCGCTCATGGAAGCAGTAATATTCCGGGCAGTCATATCGGGTGCCGCATCGGGCAGCACCAGCAGGTGATTTTTCGCTCCGCCTAAAGCCAGGCAGCGTTTTAAATTTTGGGTAGCCCGACGGTAAACCGCTTTCGCTGCATTTGTTGAGCCAACAAATGTTACAGCCTCAATGCCGGGATGATCGCAAATAGCATTTACGATTTCCGCATCGCCATGTACTATATTCAAAACACCATCGGGCAGGCCCGCTTCCTTCAATAACAGGGCAATACGGCCCATGCTCAGGGGAACTTTTTCGGATGGTTTCAGGATCATGCAATTTCCCAGGGCAATGGCATTGGGTATTGTCCAGTTTGGCACCATGGTAGGGAAATTAAAGGGAACGATGGATGCTACAACGCCTAAGGGCACATGTTCGGTGCGGCATTCAATACCTTTGCTTACTTCGAGTGTCTCGCCGGTTACCAGTTGCGGTAAGGAACAGGCAAATTCGGTTAATTCAATACATTTTTCAATTTCAGCGATTGATTCACTGAGGGTTTTGCCATTTTCTTCGCTGCCTAAGGCGGCCAGTTCCTGCAGGTGTTTTTCCAGCAAAAATTTGTACCGGAAAAAAACCTGCACCCTTTCTTTAATCGGGGTTTTACTCCATAAAACAAATGCGTCTTTGGCGGCTTTTACTGCATCTTCCAGGTCCGCATGCGTGGAACAGGGTAATTCCGTTAAGCAGGTTCCATCTATTGGCGAGGTGATGGTGAATATCCTTGCTGAATCAATGGTTCTAAATTCACCATGGATAAAATTTCTAATTCTTTCGTATTGCATACCTGTCAAAAATAATGCATAATATTCAGAAAATGGCATGAAAAACTGCAGAATATGTATAATTAATCATTAAAAACTAATGGATATGGTGTAAATTCGTCAGATGGAGAAAACCAAACCAAGGGTAAAACCCGATAGTGTATTGGATGATATTGATTTTGCGATCATCCGTTTCCTTCAAAAAGATGGCCGTATCTCATTTACTGTCATTGCCGAAAAACTGGATCTGTCCATTGGTACCATCCGTACGAGGTTTAACCGGCTTTTGGAAGAAAATATCATTACGATAATCGGCCGGGTGGATCCGGGAAAAGTGGGGTTCGGGTCCTATGCCCATGTTGCGGTGTATATCCGGCCTGCCATATTAAAAGAACAGGTGGCCAGGAAAATCGCGGCCATGCCCGAGGTGAGTTTTTTAGCCGGCACTTTTGGTGAATATGATCTTGAAGTGGATGTCATGTGCAGGGATAACGATCACCTGGTGGAATTTGTAAATAAATTATCCATGGTTAAAGGTGTTTATCAAACCAAAACCACTATCTATTATAAAGTGTACAAATATGCCCAGCCCGACCTGGGACTGATAGACAGGTAAAAGGTATATTTGAGAAAAAGAGTTACATTAGATGTGAAAAATAGAGATCCGGTCATCAAAGGCTGTCCCTGGTTAAAGATTCATTTCACTTCGCTGAATATTTTCAAAAATAATTCATCATGGCAACCTTTCATATCATGATTAACGGCAAACCCTGCACACGCATCCGCAAAGCCATTCACCGCGCGGCGGAGCTTATGGGTTGAACAATCTTTATCACCTTATTAATCAAAGATTATGTCAGAATTATTAATCACTAAAATAGTTAAGAAAAATCGTCGCTCCGAAATCGGCCGGCGCAATTTCCTGAAACTTTCCGGCCTCAGCGGGATGGCACTGGTGCTGGGTGTTTCAGCCAAACCGGGCAGCAAAAAATTACTTGCCGTCGGGGATGTTGCGGAATCCTATAAACTCACACCGTATATCTTCATTGAAAAAACGGGAAGGATTATTTTGATGAATCCGAAACCGGATATGGGACAGGGAACCTTTCAATCCGTTCCTGCGCTGATTGCCGAAGAACTGGAAGTTTCCCTGGATGCAGTGACCATTTTACAAACCGGGGGAGAAGCGGAATATGGAGAGCAGGTATCCGGAGGCAGCACTTCCGTGCGCATGAATTATTTTTCCCTGCGCAAAGTGGGCGCGTCTGCAAAAGAAATGTTGCTGACGGCCGCAGCCGGTCAATGGAAGGTTCCGGTGGGGGATTGTTATGCTGACAATGCAAAAGTGTATCATAAACCATCCGGCAGGAGTATCCCTTACGGGGACCTGGTGGAAACAGCTTCCAAACTGGATGTCCCGCAGAACCCGAAATTAAAAGAAGCAAAAGATTTTAAAATCCTGGGTAAAAATTATCCCCGTCCTGATGTGCCTTTAAAAGTTTCGGGCAGGGCCGTTTATGGTATTGACGTGGAAGTGCCGGGCATGGTGTATGCTTCCGTGGAACATAATCCCGTATTCGGCGCCAAAATGATCAGCTATGATGACAGCGATGCATTGAAGGTCCCGGGTGTGCTGAAAACCTTTAAAATCCAGCGCAGCCTGGGAAAGAACAGGTACGATGCTATCGCTGTGGTGGCTGACAATTACTGGGCGGCACACCAGGGACGCCTGGCATTGAAAATAAAATGGGATAACCAGGGCCTGGATCATTTCAATTCGAAAGATTACGAACAAAGTCTCCGGGACCTGAAAGATAAAGAAGGTGCCGTGGTCCATACGGATGGCGACTTTGAAAAATCATACGGTGATGCCCCGGTGAAACTGGAGGCATTTTATGAAACCCCGCTTGTATCCCATTCACCGATGGAACCGATGAATTGCATAGCGCATTGGACCGGGACAGATACCGTGGAAATATGGGCTTCTTCCCAGGGGCCTGATTTATTGAAAGACGAATTGTCCCGCACACTAAGTATTCCGAAGGATCATATCAAAGTGAATATTCTCTTCAGTGGCGGAGGTTTCGGGAGGCGGCTTTATAATGATTTTGCCACCGAAGCGGCGAACATTTCAAAAGCCGTTGGCAAGCCTGTTAAACTAGTCTGGACAAGGGAAGATGATACACAGCTTGGGCCATTCAGGCCATTGACCTTTTCGTCGCTGAAAGCCGGACTTTCTGCAGATGGCAAGCCGGTGGCTTTCCAGCATAAAGTGATATCCCCGTCCATCGATGCCACGATGGAAGAAAAGAGAAATCAAACCGGTGAGAGTTCTGACATGACAGAGGGCATCAGCACGCAGAAATATGAGTTGCCGAATATGAAGAACGAGTATGTTTTTTCTGAATTTCCCGTGCCACTGGCCGCCTGGCGTTCTGTGACGAGTTCGACTGTTGCCTTTGCACAGGAATGCTTTATTGACGAGATGGCGGTGAAGGCAGGGAAGGACCCGATGGCTTACCGGCTGGATATGCTTCTTACAAAAGATTCAGACACAAAAAAACTACTTACAAAACTGAAGGAAGTTTCCCATTGGGATAAGCCCCTGCCGAAGGGATGGGGCCGTGGCGTGGCACAGTATGAATTTTTTGCCGGATTATCAGGTTACGTTGTTGAAGTCAGCCGTACAGGCGATGGTATTAAAATCGAAAAAGTGTATGCCGTAATAGATCTGGGTACGGTGGTAAACCCGGATATGGTGGCGCTGCAGATGGAAGGCGGCGCAACGATGGCGTTAACGGCGGCAACGAAAAACGGCATCACGTTTAAAGGCGGTCAGACCGAGCAGACCAATTTTCATAATAATCCCATCGTGCGCATTCATGAAATGCCTGAAGTGGAAGTGCATATCATTGCCGATGGCGGACCTACCATAAAAGGTGTTGGTGAACCGGGCATTCCACCCTTTGCGCCGGCGCTGGCGAATGCCATCTATGCGGCAACCGGTAAAAGAATCCGCAGGATGCCTTTCGATTTGAATAAAGTGTAGGGGCCGGAAACATTATTTTTTACCAAAGGATCTTTTTGGGGTCGGGGTTGAAGATTCATCAAATATCTTTCTCATGCCGTTGTTATGAAGATGCGGTGCAAATAATTGTTCCTACAAAGTAGTTTTTAAGTTTTTAATCAGATCATTAAAATAAGCAGGAGACCAAATGTCAAGTACGCCTGCATCCGGGATGAACCTTACGACATCTTCCCGAATACTTTTAAACGAGATCTTTTTTATTTTTTCTGATAGTAATTGAATGAGCTGATCCCTGGTAAACCTGGTGGATTTCCAGTCGCCGCTGTCCGTCGCGCGGATGCGCAGATGTTCCAGATTCAGCGGGTTACCTTGTTTAATATACCACTCCAGGTCAAACCAGTCCCGTCCTTTAACCCGGTTCCCCCACTTCCGGAAAAGGAGGGCATGCATTTTGCCTGCGAAAAGGTCCGGCAGACTGAAGCATTTTACGTAGAAAGAAAATGGTTTTAATAAAAGCTTTTCTTCCGTATGAAAACCACCAGGTGGTTCCGTGTCTACTTCCAGTTTAATACGGATTTCCGGCCGCAGACCCGTTTTTTCCTGCGGAATAATATCATTCAAAACAATTTCTTTCCAGGTCGTATCCGCTTTGAGAAAGGCCGAATCAATTTTGGTTTTTGTTGTCTTCTTTTTTTCTGTAACGGCAACTGTTATACCCAGCGCGCTGAATTCACTGATCATTCCGTCGAGGTATGGCTGCAGGGAGAAATCGGCATCAGGTGAAAGAAGTGAAAAATCCAGGTCTTCTGAGAATCTGGGCAGTTTGTAAAAAATGCGTAGTGCGGTTCCACCGTAGAAAGCCGCCTGTTCAAAAAAGCCGCTGCGCTGGAGGCCTGCCAATGCAATTTCCTGCATGATTTCGCGCAAAGCCTGTTCGGCTTCCTGGTTATTTTTCGGTTTGTACTGTTCCAGCCATTCTTTAATCATAGGTCTTCCAGTATGTTTACGAGCAGTTCAAGCACTTTCTTCTTGGGTGCTGCCGGCAGCCAGCTTCGGATCGTCCGGGTCTGCAAATTGCGCAGCATTTCCCGGTCCATTCTCATTTCTTCGAGTAACCAGGTCTTTAAGGGCGCTAAACTCCGGAATAATAATCCGGAGGTAGTAATCAGTTTATCGCATACAGCCTTTTCGGGCGAGGCGATCAGGGCCACCTGGTTTTCGGCCAGCATAACCTGCATTTGCCCGAAAGCATAATAGGGAAGTGGCAGATGGATATAGGTAAACCGGCCAACGGGTGTATGATATTCCTTTGACCGTTCAGTCGTTGCAGAGGCAATTTCGAATACCTGTTCAGGAATTAGCCGCCAATAGGAAAGCGCCGTTTCCAGAGAGATATAACTGGGACCGTTCAGATGATTGGCTAGAAGAAAGGGTTCAGGTTGCCGTAAATGCAGCCGGGGTCCGGTAACAAAAACGCCTCTTTTTACCGGAATAAGCGCCTGCTGCCTGACCAGTTCATGGATTTTGTCATAAGGCCTTTTGTAATCTTTTAATATCTCCAGCAGAATCTGCCTGGTTAAAGGCTGGCCACCAAAGCGCTTTATCGTTTCTTCAAATTCCATATGCAAAAATATGCATAAAATATCGGAACATTTCCGATAAATTAAGCAAATATTGCCATAAAAATGTAAAATAGTACACATAATATCGGATTCATTCCGATATCATCAGCATTATTCTCGCAAAACAGGCGGTTCACCGGGAGACAGACTGTTGGAACTCTGTATGTGGTCTTCCGGTATCAACCCGGATACTATTTTTAGTTGTTTTCATGGTTTGAATTTTTTTGGTAATTGAGAGATGGGTAAGAAAGAATCTGCCTATCCCGGCAACTTTTTCAGATCCGATTCCCGGTAATATATTTTTCTTCTGATCCGGGTAAAGGGAATAATGCCCCTGCTCCGCCAGGTTTGCAATGTTCTGCTACTGATATGCAACCGGGTCAGCATATCCTGCTTGTTGAGCCAGACTTCATTTGCAGGCACAGGTCTGTTGCCGTCAGGGGGTGCCGTTAATTCGTTTTTTACTATTGACATCGGGTTGTTTTAAAATCCCTCCCGCCCCGCCGGTGGAAGGAGGGTAAGGGACTTTTCCTGTTCTGATCGGTTGGTTTTCACAGGCTGATTTCATTTTCTTATGCTGCCATGCTGATTGGCAGCACAAATATGTTTATATCCTGCGGTATGATTTCCCAGTCTGTTTGCAGACTGGGAAAGATTTAAGTTTCCATCCACGATGCGGACGGAAACTTAGTTGAACAGGGGTATGCCTTTAACCTGCCGGATAATCCGTACTGGTCATACAAAGCGACCCGGGTAAATCCTGCGCCGGCGGGATCCATTATCAGGGTCATCGCGAAGGATTTACCCGGCAATACGGGAGAAATGGAAGTCAATATTCCTTAGTCCGTAAGAGAAAGGGTACAATTCCACCCATCCCGGCAATGTATGAACCTTACAGATGGCCCTTATTTGGGAACGGTAATTCTCCTGATCAGGTATTTGAGTAAGTCCGGCATGCATTGTATTTCAATAGTAATAAAGGAAAAATGCCGGTTTTGTGTACCAGATGAAAGCGCCTTTGAACATCAGTTAAAACTGAACAAGACCGGTACCTGGCTTTGACATCATCCTTATAATACTGGTTTTTCCGTAAACAAACCGCGGTAATAGGTTCGGTAAGCCCATCCCAAAAAGACATTGGGGACCATCAGGAAAACGCCCATCAGCCAGCCCGATGGCACCAGGATGGTGTGAAACAACAATACATTCAGGCTGATCGGGAAAAGTACAACCGCCGAGAATGGAGCATACCGGTTAAAGAGTAAGGACAATCCGCCCAGGATCTGGATGGTTTTCATCATGGGATAGATATAACCCGTGCCTTTGAGTCCGGCGACAAGTGCTCCCGGCTTACCCGTATGCAGGGGTTGATAAGGTATGAAATGAAAAAAATAATCGAGACCGAACACCAGGTAAATAAAACCAAGCAGGCAGCGGGCAATAAATACCCGGGATTTCATCTTCATCCGTTATGGTTTTAGTCAGTCATGTTGTAAGCTCCTGTAAATGTAGGGGTATTCGTAATTTGAAATTTCCCGTTATTGCGATCTGCTCCGGTTTTCAAGGCTGATCCCGGTAGGATCAGGACATCCGGGCTACCTCATTAGGGTCAAGTCCAAGTCAAGTCCATCATTTCATGGACTTGACATGGACTTGACCCCTCTCCGGTAAGGCAGCGACAGGGCAGAAAGTATAAAGAGGGCATTTACATTTAATACCAAACCAATGGCAAGACAACGGGATTCCAAACTGGTCGGAACAATAGGTAATCTGATATTCTATAATCATTTGGGAGACTATCGCATGCGAACGAAGCCTGTTTCCGTGAAAAGATCCAGGGCGTCCGTACAAAGCGGGCTGAATTTTGGCAAAGCCAGTAAGATCTGCAGGCAGATGATGAATCTTCGCGTAAATTAATTAAAACTCGAGTTGAAAAGGAAATCTGGATATTACAGCCTTGATATTTGCCAGTGTCAGCGGGGGTAGATTATGTTCATCCGTTATGGGTCTTAGTCAGTCATGTTGTAAGCTCCTGTAAATGTAGGGGTATTCGTAATTTGAAATTTCCTGTTATTGCGATCTAAACTTTAAAATATACAAATCATTTTACATGTAAGTTTGCTTCGTTTTGAAAATCACCTATTTGGTACTTTTTTTCTCCTACTACTTTAGTCTTTGTCTCATTAAACGTTGGGCAAATTAATCTGTCTTTTAATATCCTAAAACCCGGCTCCTGCCTAGTTTCAATATTTAGAATATAACTAAATTCAACCTCGCTAAAATTTCTATTACCATCGTAAAATATTTTGGCCGCCTTAATTGATAATTTATCGCCAATTGAAAACGCCCTAATTATATTCATTATACATAAATTTCCACATTTTCTAGTTCCAAGGACTACAAAGTAGGAAGAGTCACGAATATTAAAATCCAAAATTTTATCAAACTTAACATCTCCATTAAAATCACTTTCGCCTTCTTGATCTTCTGATAGCTTTTTTGGAACCAGGTGATTAATCCAAATTATATTTGAACACGCTGGAATAGCCTGGTTTACAAAAACACTCCAAGAAACAAGCATCAAATTTTTATTCAGACTTGTATTTATATTAATTTCAGTGGATTTCGCAATGTATTTCAAATCTGATGAATCTAATAGTCCAAATTTTGAACTACTTAATTCTTTTTCCAGCTCCGAATTATATTTAACTACTGAATCAGCCACACTATCCATACCATAACTGTCATAAATAGATTCAAAATGCCTTATAGTATTAAAAGTATTTTGTATTTTCTTCGCAAACGCGGATACTTCAATTCTGGATGAAAATCCGGAAACACCTAATATCAATATTACTGTTACTCCTATTTTCATTTTTTAAATTTATCGAAATGTAGTAGCTATTTCAGTAAATAGTGGAAATTTCGGAAATTCTATTTCAATTAGATAAAATGCGATCGAATTTGAATATAAGTTAGAAGGCCTATCTACTCCGTTGTTGAAATTTTCAATTGCTTTTGGACCTTTAAGAAAATTTAATCTAAATATTCTTCTGGCGGGGGAAACACTTTTAATGGTGTTATGTTTAATTCCATAATACAAGTAAAAAATTCCACCATTTTTTACTGCCTTTAAAGCATAGTTTAAAGGCTGTATGTCGTCAGAAGAAAGTGTACTTTTTGCTAGCGAGTATTTCTTTTGTTTAAGTTAATAGATATTTTTCAGTTTTTTAGGGTTAGGATTAAATATTGTTAAGTTTTTCGGTAGCGTACAAGGCTCTTCGCATCATCATATTTTGGATTTTGATTTTTCTCTGCGGTGCAGGATTTGTTCCTGCCTTCCAAAATACACATCTGCCGGAGTAACATTATTGAGCGACTCATGATAACGCTGATTATTGTAATAATTTACAAATTTTCCGATCGCTTCCATCAGTTCATCAGGGCAGAAATAATTGTCCAGGTTAACAATATTTTTCATACTGCGGTGGTAACGTTTGATTTTACCCTGCGTTTGGGGGTGAAGACGTTTCCGTGATGGGGATCACTCCCATTGAATGAAGGTATTCTTTCAGTTCCACAGCAATATAACAAGAGCCATAATCAGAGAGCAGCTTGGGCCTCTGCTCATTTGGCAGACCCGCGTTGATCAGTGCTCTTTTAACCGACCTTTTTACATCTTCTGCTGTCATGGTTTTACAAAGTTCCCAATAGATGATGTAGCGGCTGTAGTCGTCCAGTATCGTGCTCAGGTAATACCATCCCCATCCCAGGATCTTAAAATAAGTGAAGTCCGTTTGCCAAAGCTCGTGAACAAAATTGGTTTTGTTTTTAAATTCGTTGGAAGCTGATAAAAGAATATATGCCGGAGTGGTAATTAGCCCTTTTGCTTTTAGAATGCGGTATATACTGCTTTCCGAGATAAAGATCTTCTGTTCATCGGTAATTTTTACGGACAACTCCCTGGGTGATAATTCGGTGTGTTCCAGCGCTAATTCAACAACCAGTTGTTTCTGGGGTTCGGGAATCGAGTTCCACTGCTGCCTGGTCTTTTTTTGAGGCAACAGGCCCTCCATGCCCTTTTCCACATAGATTCGGTACCACTTGTAAAAAGTGCTCTTATGGATGCCCAGTTCCTTTAGGGTTCTGTTCACGCCAAGTTCCGAGCGCTCAACGATCCGGATGATCTCTTGCTTTTCAGATGGAGAAATTCTCATATACCTTTTCCATTTTTCACTCACCCCAAAATGTTCAAGCTTTTTTTTACAATATCATAACGGATTACCAGGTCGGCAAGCGTTTCCTTAAGACGTTGGTTTTCCTTGCGCAGGTCGGCCACTTCATCAGAGGTAGCTTCACGGGTGGTATCTCCCGCAAGACGCTTCTTTCCCGCTTCCAGGAACTCTTTATTCCATCGGTAGAATTGCGCCTGGTGGATACCGTACTTCCGGCAGATCTCCGCTACAGGGCTTTCCCCACGTATGGCTTCCATGACAATGAGGATCTTTTGTTCAGAGGTGAACATCCGTCTGGTTTTATTGCGAATGTCCTTTACAAAGTTTTCTGCAGTTGATTTCTTTTGAGGTTTCGTTTCCATGTTCTAATTTTTAATAGTTAACATTTAAAGAAACACTCGCTTAATTTACTAAATTACTGGTACACTTTACGCTGAAAATTTACATGACGGAGCAACCTGCGTACTATGCCAATGCAAATACCTATAACGAAACTTCGGCTTTCAATACTATCACTTTTGATAATAGTCCTTTAAACCGGGTAGTTAATGTTAGGGAATCAGGGTCTTCCTGGGCCGCCAGTGCAGGGAATGGAGCGATCTATGATATGAATGGGGTTTCGGATAGTGTCCAGATCTGGGGAGTGGATTATATACAAGGGGATGCTCCTTTAAACCTGGGAGCTTATGCTGCGAATCTTTTGTATAAGTTGACTTATACGGATGTGAATGGCAAACAGGTCATTGAGTACACGAATATGTCGGGTCAGTTAATTTTAAAAAAAGTGCAGATTAGCAATACCCCATCTACCGGTCATCCCGGATGGATTTGTACCTATAGTGTTTATGATGATTTTGGGCTTTTAAGGTTCCAGATTCAACCTGTAGGTGTAAACTATCTGGATGGCAACAATTGGAATTTTGCCGGAACCTACGGCCCTACGGTCTTAGCGGAGCAGGTATTTCAATATAATTTTGATGACAAGGGGAGAACCATTTGGAAAAAAGCACCGGGTGCTTCTCCTTTGAATATGATCTATGATATTCGCGATCGGGTCGTTTTTATGCAGGACGGTAATCAGGCCGCACTCCCGACACCCCAATGGACGGCTAACCTTTATGATGCTCTGGACAGGCCGGTACTCACGACCTTATATAATACTTCCGAAACCATAAGTTCCTTACAAGCAGATTTAGCCGCCTCGATCGTTACTTCAACCTTTACCTCAACCGCACCCGCCACGCCCATCATGAACCTGGAGGTTAGCTCACCGAAATACGTCTATCAGCGCATATACAGCCCAATCGAGCATCATATTTAGTCCCGGGTTTTCCAGTGCTTCCGGCGATTCTTATACTGCGCAGATCAGTAGTACGGCTACGGTTCCGGCGTCAACGATTACCAGTACGGTATTAAACAATCCGATAAGTCAGTCCAACCTGAGTAATTCCGCTGTTACAACCATTTTAAAATACTTTTTTTACGACAACTATTCCTTCAATACAGTCAAAGGATTTAATAATGCATATACCAATTTGACTGCCTACAATACATCTGATCCGAACGTTATTCCCATTGCTGCATCCCTTCGGACGACGAGCATGCCAACCGGCAGTATGACCCGCATATTGAATACAGGTGTATTTCTTTCAGAAACCAACTATTATGATGAAAAAGGAAGGCATATCCAAACGCTGGCTGACAATATCAAAACCGGTGTTGACGTCACGACCATGCAATATCATTTTGACGGACGTTTGCTAAGTACTTGTAATAACCATACTTCTACAGCAACGGGTTATGTTGATTTCATCACTTTAAATAAGTATGTTTTTGACGCTATTGGCCGCGTAACGACCATACAAACCCAATATGGAACTAATCCTTTTAAAACCATCTCGGCTTATGATTATGATGATATGGGTCGGGTATTGAAAAAACACCTGGATCCAAATTACAATAATCCCAATTCCGGGCAACCTGATTTGGAATCCCTGGTTTATTCATTTAACATTCATAACCAGATCACCGGTATTAATAAGGACTTTGCATTAAAAAACCCGGTAAATTATAATAAATGGGGACATTTTTTTGGACTATACCTGGGATTTGATAATAAGGACGGGGTATTTGCAAAAGCCCAGCTAAATGGACAGGTAACCGGGCAGCAGTGGAATACGCAGGGAGATGATGCCCAGCGTAAATATGATTATACCTACGATAATGCCGGAAGACTTATCACCGCTGCCTATAATCAGCAGCAACATCCAGGCGATGGGTGGTCAAACGCTTCGATGGATTTTTCGGTCACGGGAACCAGCGGACAAATCACCTACGACAATAACGGCAACCTGCTTACGATGCTGCAAAAAGGGGTCATGCCGGGAACACCGACTCCCCTTACGGTCGATGACCTGAGGTATGCATATAATACGTTCAGCAATAAATTACAAAGTGTTACCGACCAGATGACTTCAACAACGCTGAACGGTCAGTTTGGTGATTTTAAGGATGGAACCAACGCTGCCGGCACGGCGGATTATGTATATGATGCCAACGGGAATGTGGTGGTTGACCTGAATAAAAATGCACAAAGCCTCAATAATGGCGCTGCCGGAACCCCTGGAATTCATTATAATTTTCTGGATAAGCCGGACCAGATACGTATTGCAGGGAAAGGGACCATCGAAATCGTGTATAGTGCGGATGGGGAAAAGCTGCAGCGGGCCTTTATCCCCGATGCCGGCGGCAGCGGAACGGTTACCACCTATATTAACCAGTTTGTATTCCAGGAAACGGCCACACTGACCACCTCCTCCCCGGCGCCATTTTCCGGGACGGGCGTTTCTCTTGCCTATATCAATTTTGAAGAAGGCAGGGTTCGCGTCATCAAGGCCAATTCAACGAGCAACGGTTATGATGCGCTGACGGAGGCTGGCAATATCAAGCTTCCGGTTTCACCTTCCGGTGGCGGCGGTACGGGCGTCTTTGACTATTTTATCATGGATTACCAGCAAAATGTTCGGATGATCCTGACCGAGGAAACCCACTCGGCGGTCAACACCTGTACCATGGAAACCAGCAGGGCCTCAGCTGAAGACCCGGTGTTTGGACAGACCGGGACGGGGAATGAAGTGGAAGTTACGCGATACCCGAAACCTGCAGGCTGGACAAATAATAGCACCGGCTCTGTCAGCCAGACAGGTAAACTATGCGGCCATTTCCTGGGCCCGAATACCTTGCAAAAAGTGATGGCAGGAGACCAGCTAAGCGCTTCGGTTCAATATTACTACCAGTCTGGAGAAACCAGCAGCAACCCCAATATCGTAACACCCATATTAAGCAGTCTGGCTATGGCCATCGGGGGGCCTGCTACCACAGGCACCCTGACCCATGGCGGGGGTTCGGCCATCACCAACAATCTAAACACGAATCCGGGTATCATTACTGCCATGGAGCCCAATTCCAATACCAGCGGTACCCCACAGGCCTACCTGACCATCCTGTTTTTTGATGAACGGTTCAATTTTATTGCAGCGGCAGATGGCGGGGTAGCCCAGCAACAGGTAGCTTCCTCCTGGAATACATCTACCCCCGCGCTGACACTGGCAAACGTAAAGGCTCCGAAAAACGGGTATGCCTATATATATGTGAGTAACCGAAGCGACCAGGACGTTTATTTTGACAACCTGGTTGTGAATATGGTAGCGGGGAACATCATTGAAGAAAACCACTACTACGCTTTCGGACTGAAGATTGCCGCGATAAGCAGCAAGAAACTGGGTGACGCTAATGAAGGTAAACTGAGCAATCCTTATCAGTATAACGACAAGGAAATGCTTGATGAAGATGCGGGGCTGAACTGGTATGATTACGGATTCCGGAATTATGATCCCCAGATCGGACGGTTTATGCAATTGGATCCGCTGGCAGATGTAGTTGCTTTTGTAAGCCCATATCATTACGCTTACGATGATCCAGTTAATAATACAGACTTTAATGGTCTTATAGGTATACCGTGCCCGGGAACGTCCTCACTAAGTATATTTTTTGAAAAATTTGGAGATTTTGTGTCTAAAATTGGAGATGCCATTAACCCTATAGAAAAAATATTTAGTATATCGGTAAAAGTTGCTAGTGATGCAAATACAATTTTGACCGTGTTGAATGTCTCGGATTTTATAAATAGTAGCTTAAGTACGGATGAAGTAGGTGTGGAAAGATTTCAATCACCCAAAAAGCCACCAACAATTTTGGAAATCATAAATGATGGGAAAAATACTAGTGGTACATTTCAAGCATTGCTAAAAGCAGCTGGAGTCAACTTGAAAAACTATAAAAATATTATTAGTTTTGGCAGTAAAGGTACTTATACTAACATCCGAACTGGAGGGATTAAATTAACAAAAGATAATAACGTTAAATTTCAGGTAATTAAACTAACTCATGAACTTACGAATAGAATAAATCTGAAAGTTTCAAGAGAATTGGATAATGAAGTGGAGAAGGGAAATATTACTGCAAAAGACTACGCAAAAAAATTGGCTCAATCGGAAGTCGAAGGTGAAATTAATCAAATCAAAGTTTCTTCAGAAACTGATTATAGATATACAATAGAAGGTTCGGACGATCTAAATAAGTTAATTGAAAGGTATTGCAATGACCCTAAAATTGATTTGACCAAAAAAGTTTTGCCAAATGATGAGCATTTAAAAGAATATGAGGAACAAGGACTGCGACTAAGAAAGGATTATTTAAAAAGGCATCCAATCAAAAAGTAAAATTGTTATGAAAATGATTAATGTGGTATTATTTAGCTTAGTTATTATAACTAAATGTGTTGGTCAGGATAATCATGAAAAAAAAACAGATAGTATAAAAAAAAATCAGATGGAGTTTATTAATAATAAATCTTTAAAATATCAGATAATAATTCTGGCTTGCGATACTTGTGCCCCAATTTCGAATATTGGCTATAGAGTTTTAGTGGAATTGTCCAATAATGAAAGAAAATTGATAAAAAAAATCAGTTATGCCGAATGGATGCGCTTATTAATTTCCGAAAAAAGTGATTGGGCGGCTAACCTAATTTTGTACAATTTATTTGATAGGGACGCGTCTCTTTTAGCCAGGAGAGACACTAGAAGCCTTTGGTTAAAGTATTTAAAAAAAAGATGACATTGAATATTGGCGCAACAGACTTCTCCAAGGAAATCATTGAGATGTAAAAAAAACTGCAGTCATATTAATCAATAGAAAGTTTATAATAGTTCTATATTAAAGTGCAATTAAGCTATGCCTGCTAAATGGGTCAATGTTCTTTCGAGGCAGGCGTTTAGCAAGTGTGGATATAACGAATTGGTCGCCTCCGAAACAGTTTTGCAGAAGATGAAAATCTAGTTGTTAGACAAAATAGTACAAAAAAAGCTGGCGGCGATAGCTTCTGAAAAAATAAAGTGACAAAAAGGGCGGGCATATGGGGATTTGATAGAGGAAGCCAGAGGTGAATGTGTTAAGCCTTTATCTAAGCGACACATTGATAAGAACAATGTCCAAATATTCACCTATGGATTGCGGTCCTAGGGTAATGTAATTATTTGCTATTATAGTATAATAACTTGAAAAAAATAATATTCATTTTAATGCTAAAATTAATCTTCTCCGTAATCATAATACTTTCGTTGCATGCCTGCAAAACTAGTACATATGCAGATAAACAATATGCGAATACATTAGAAAACAAAACTTATAAATTAAGGTTGAATCCGGCATCAGGATCTTTATTTAAATATGAAATTAGAAACGAATCCGAAATCAAATTGAAGGTAGATGAAAAGGAAATCGACAATATCAGCAAGACAAACCTTACTGTTGACTATAATATTTTGAGAGACAGTGCGGGAAATATTCCTCTAAAAATAAACTACGATAAAATTCATATTTATACGAAGAACGGGGATACCGAAACGGATGCAGATGCTGAAAATGGCTCTTATTCGATTAACACCACCGAAAAAATGCTGGGGATTTTGAAAGATGCAACCCTGGAGGCGACCATTAGTCCGACAGGAGAAGTCAAATCCATCGCCGGGTATAAGGAACTCGGTGCAAAATTAATATCCGGCATCGGCGGAATGGACACCTATGCAAAAACTGCAGCCCAGGCTCAATGGGATAAAGTAATCGGCGACGGCATGATAAAGAAGAATCTGAAAGACCTGTTTTCCTTTTTTCCCGATTCGGCTGTTCATATGGGAGACAAGTGGAAGATTCATTCCAAGGAGAAATCGGAGATTCCCTTTGATGTGGTAACGACCTATCGCCTGACAGATATTTCAGATGGTGTTGCTTTTCTGACCGTCAAAGCAGTCATAACCAGCGAACCGGGAACGATCAGTTATTCCGGGACGGATGTGGTGGCGGATCTCAAAGGAGAGCAGGACGGGGAGTATCAGATGGATATCAAAACAGGCATGTTGAAGCAGTGTGAAAGCAGTTCGGAAATTAAAGGGCAAATGCAGATGATGGGAAGGGATATTCCCATGACAATAAAGTCGGAAGTTAATATGAAGGAAAATGATTAAAGGCCGAAAACTGATGGTCTGATAGAATCGTCAATAAAAAATACAGAAAACCTGCGCCAATACAAAGTTTCACCCTTTGTATTTCCGCAGGTTAGTTATAATTAGTATCGCTCTGCAATCAGGCCAGGTCGAAACGGTCGAGGTTCATCACTTTGGTCCATGCTGCTACAAAGTCCTTCACAAACTTTCTCTGAGAATCCTCGCAGGCATACACTTCAGCGAGGGCCCGAAGCTCTGAGTTGGAACCGAAGATGAGATCGACACGGGTGGCGGTCCACCTGAGTTCACCTGTCTGTACGGTCACGACCTTCAAAAAGATCCTGGGAGTCCGAAGCTGCATTCCATTTCGTACCTAAATCGAGCAGGTTTACGAAGAAGTCATTCGTGAGCGTCCTCGGGACGTTTGGTGAAGACACCATTTTGGAGACTGATCGAAGTTCGTATTCAGCACCCGCATACCACCAACCAGAACAGTCATTTCAGGTGCGGTGAGCGTCATCAGTTGTGCCTTGTCCACCAGCATTTCCTCTGCTGATACAGTGTATTTGGTTTTTATGTAAGTTGCGGAACCCATCTGCATGCCGGCTCAAGCACGGCGAATGATTCACATCGGTTTGTTCCTGCGATGCATCGGCACGTCCCGGTGTGAAAGGAACTTTCACTTCGTGGCCGGCCAGTTCTTTGCCGCCTGCTCAATGCCTGCACATCCGCCTAAAACGATCAGATCGGCCAGTGAAACTTTTTTTCCGCCGGACTGAGCACTGTTGAACTCTTTTTGAATGCCCTCCAGCGTCTCCAATACTTTTGCCAGTTGAGCCGGATTGTTCACTTCCCAGTCTTTCTGCGGCGCAAGACGAATGCGTGCACCGTTTGCTCCGCCGCGTTTATCGGAGCCACGGAAAGTGGATGCGGAAGCCCAGGCGGTGGATACCAGTTGGGATACAGAAAGTCCTGAACCCAGTATCCTGGTTTTCAGCGCAGCGATATCCTTATCGTCAATCTGTTTATGCGTAACGGCCGGAACAGGGTCCTGCCAGATCAACTCTTCCGCCGGTACTTCCGGGCCGAGATAGCGGGGACGTGGGCCCATATCGCGGTGCGTCAGTTTAAACCATGCACGGGCGAATGCATCTGCAAATTGATCCGGATGTTCATAGAAATGTCTTGAAATTTTCTCATAGACCGGATCCACTCGCAGGGCCAGGTCGGTCGTGAGCATAAATGGTGCGTGACGCTTTGACGGATCATGTGCATCCGGCACCAAACCTGCTCCTGCATCACCTTTCGGCTTCCATTGATGTGCACCGGCCGGGCTCTTGGTTAGTTCCCATTCGTAGCCGAAGAGGTTCTCAAAGAAATTGTTGCTCCACTTTGTTGGCGTGGTGGTCCATGCACCTTCCAGGCCGCTGGTAATCGTATCATCTCCATTACCGCTGCCAAATGTGTTTTTCCAGCCGAGACCTTGTTCCTCAATGCCCGCAGCTGCCGGTTGCGGGCCAACATATTTTCCGGATCGGCAGCGCCATGGGTTTTGCCGAAAGTATGTCCGCCGGCAATCAGCGCAACGGTTTCTTCATCATTCATCGCCATGCGGCCAAAGGTTTCACGTATATCGCGGGCGGCATGCAAGCGGATCAGGGTTTCCGTTAGGACCTTCCGGATTTACGTAAATAAGTCCCATCTGAACAGCAGCCAGCGGATTCTCCAGTTCACGGTCGCCGGTATAGCGATTGTCTCCCAGCCACTCTTTTTCAGAACCCCAATAGATGTCCTCCTCCGGTTCCCAGACATCTGCACGTCCGCCGCCGAAACCAAAGGTCTTGAAGCCCATCGACTCGAGTGCGCAGTTACCGGCAAGGATCATCAGATCTGCCCAGGAAATTTTCTTGCCATATTTCTTTTTGACTGGCCAGAGCAGCAGGCGTGCTTTGTCGAGGTTTGCATTGTCAGGCCAGCTGTTGAGTGGTGCAAAACGCTGGGTACCGTAGCCGGCGCCACCACGACCGTCAGAAATGCGGTAAGTACCTGCGCTATGCCAGGCCATCCGAATAAAAAATGGACCATAGTGACCGATAGTCGGCCGGCCACCAATCCTGCGAGGTGGTCATCAGATCGAAGATATCTTTTTTCACGGCATTCAAATCGAGACTTTTGAACTCCTCTGCGTAATTGAATGCCTCCCCCATCGGATTGGACAGTGAAGAGTGTTGACGGAGGATATTTAATTTTAACTGATTGGGCCACCAGTCACGATTTCCCGTGCCACTGCCTGCACTTTGCTTTAGAGCACCACCGATAAACGGACATTTGCCTTCACCGTTCATTTTCTGCGCTGATGTACTCTGAGTTGCGGTACTTCCCATATTGTTTAATTTTTTAAATTGTTTTTGGCGATAAAATGATGATTGTTACCGTATGCATCATACTTCAATTCCGATACTGCGGTCAGCTAAATAGAATGACAAAGATAAATGGAATCGGAGTATTTGGCGATCATCCGGAATCTATAAAACCTGCTAAAACATGCGGACCGATGGATTGTTTACATTAAAGCCCGGTTACATTTTATCCCCGGCTGATTTGCTTCCATTTCCAGCCGGCTTACGGGTATCCGGAGCAAAGTATCCGGCCTTTTTAAATTCATGGATAATCATTTTGGCAATAACCTGATGGCCCTTATCAGATGGGTGCAGGCCGTCATAGGTATAGCCTATCGCATCCGTGGGGTAGGGATATTCGTCGCTCCCGGGATGGAAGGGGATTCCTTTGTAAAAGGGGTATTTCAAATTATGGTATGTACCGGTAACCGTATCCTTCAGCCTTTTAAATTTCACCACATTATCTACCGTGATCCCGCTTTTGTAATAAAGGTCAATAACAGTAAAGTGCTCATAACTGCCGATCTCCTTTACGGCATCGGCAAACTGTGAAAGTTCCTGACCATTTTTGGGTCTGTAGGAGCCATACGCGTTGTTATGGGCGTCGGCTATGTAAACAAAGTCTGCCACGCTGCATGGGCGTTATCAAAATAATTCCGGCGCCGGGGTTAAGGCTCCTGATCTTGTTGATGATGATGCGGTATGCCCCGTAAGTCGTTTTGAGTCCGGTATTATTTTTATAATCGTCCATGGAACCCAGCGGCAAACCCGACCACCAGTCGTTGGTGCCCAGAAAAACAGAATAGACATCTGTTTTTGTCAGCCCGAGGTGTTCAATTTCTTTTGCGATACCCACGGTGGTCCACCCGTTATGGCCCTGGTTGATGTATTTGATATTTGGATATTGTGCAGCTACTATAGCCATGTACCCGTTGGTTATCCTGTTGCCGGTTTCGTCATGATGATCATTTAAATAGGTAATGGAATCCCCGATGGCCGTCCAGGTGATTACGCGGGGTGTGAAAGCCGTCAGGTGGCATAACAGCACAAGCGCTGTGAATCTGCTTTTCATATCCTGATGTATTTGTGAATGTAAAGGTATTCACTAAAAATACATGTTACTGTTGCAACAGCAATGCGGCGCCGACAGGAAATGCGCAGGATATAAGATCCGCAATTCAACCTGCAGTTGCTATTTTCTTTCCAATACAGATCCCTGCAGGTATTTCAACTTCACAAACGATGCGGTTTCTGTAAACCCGGCTTCCAGCCATTGCTGTTTGCATTGCGGGTTAGCGTATAGTACTTTCAGGGGGCGGTATTTCCGGTAAAGGCTTTCAGATACCTTCTGAATGAAACGCATCCATAACAACGGCATCAAAGGGATTAAATAAAAATATGACGCCCACCGTTTCCGGAATACAATAATGACGGGCATCCGCACATTCAATGGTAAGGGACAGGTCCGGATATTTGTTTTTAATGCCGCTGCAAACAAGAGCGGCGGCATCGCACATTTTTCTGGAAAAATCTATACCGATGATATCTGAAAATCCATAAGCGGCGCCCATAACCAGCAAACGGCCCTTGCCGCAGCCTGCATCCAATAGTGTTGTGGTAAAATCAGCCGGCTCCAGGTAATCCAGCAGCCGGGTGGACGTGTAATAGTTGACAGGTTCATACATGCTGGCATGCCTGCGTTCTTCGACAGATCCGAGCACCTGGCAGGTTGTCAATGCCCATTGTATGGATGCCATATTTCTTTTCCCCGCTGATTTCTTGTCGTATGATAAAATAGGCAAGGCGGAACCCCCAATACCATTCCAGATAAAAAAAATACAAGAGGTACCGCATCTTTAAATGAATTAAGAGCGAAGGCTGGGTTGCCGGGGGTATTTCTTCTTATGGGTACGTGCTAAATCCGGAGCTAAACGACAGTATGGTCACCCACTATTTCGCTTAGGGCCAGTCCCCAGTGGGGTATTTTTCCTCCCAGCGTATAATACATCTGTTTGAAGCCCATTTTAAGTGCGTACGGGGTTACTCCCATTTCCAGGTGACTTTCCTTTCCGCCCCACCATTCGTTGGTACGCATGTAAAAGCCTTTGATGCCCCCCATATCGCCCATACATAACAGTTCAAATTCCAATGGCTTAATGTCGCCTTTAATCAGGCCCAGTTCTTTCGCTAATGTATTGGCTAAAACTTCGGCTTCCATGTGACCTAATGAACCAATTTTTGGAACGGTTACAGATGCAGCATCGCCCACAGCAAAAATGTTCTGATAATCCGGATTTCGCATATAGAGATCTGTTATTACAAAACCCTGATCGTCTGTAAAAGGTAATGCTTTCAAAAACGAATGTGCCTGCCAGTCGGGGAAAAGAATGGAGACTTCCGATTCCTGTGTGGAGCCATCAATAAATTCTATTCCGCCATCATATACTTTTTTAATTCCGTTGGTGTTTGCCTGGTAATGGTAGCCCATCTTAGTCATCATGGGTAACAATTGATGCAAAATGGTTTCACCGGCATCTTCGGCAATTACTTTGGCCGGTGTTGACAGATAAACCGTAGATGCATTGCCTTTATGATTTTTTTCGAGCCAGTGTGCCAGGGAAAAGGCCAGTTCAACAGGAGGGCCCTCGCAGGCAGTCAGGGCAACCGGTAAACCCCGGGGTAACTTATCACTTTTTCCCTGGTGAAAAACATCTGATGTAATGACAATCGGGCCTCCTTTATATTCTTTGTGCAAATAATTTCTCAGCCGGTTACCCAGGAACGTATCCGTAACGCTATGTCCGTTTTCTGCAAACCCGTCAATAGCGTCATAAGCCAGCCGGTTGCCCAGGGCAATGACCAGGTAGTCATATTTAATTTTCCTTACCGGATGCCCGGGTCTTTCATTGGGCTGATAAAAAACGGTATGGGTATCAGCGTCTATGGTGATAACTTCTGCCTGGATAAATTCACTTCCATCATGCTCTAAATAAGACATGAATTTATACTGCAGGTCAATGGCCGGATTGATATTGGCCAGCACCTGAAGGGGAATATTGGGAACGAACATGAGCAATGATTTGCGGTCTATGATGGTAATATCCGCTTTGTCTTTTACTGAAGCATGAATATATCTCGCGGTGGTAAGTCCGGCAAAATTGCAGCCCAGTATGATGATATGGGGTTTTGACATGGCTGTTTTATTTTTTTGAATGAAGTATCATTTTTTGTCGATTTCTTCACTGTTGCCTTCGTCAGTCCTTTGATACCGTTATCCCGGGTGAGTTGAAATAGAAAAGTTACAGTAGCCCGGTAATAAAAGATATGATATTGATCATTCCGGTTACTAATTATAATCAACGGCAGCTACCTGTTGAGTACACCTGCAATCCGGCAATTTATTAACGGAAGGAAAAGAAACCTGGGACTGCTGCCATCGGGGTCGGTATTTATTTCACCGCGAGACTGAAATCGCAGGCCTGACCACCCAGTGGTGCCGGTCCGACGATTTCCGGTGTAAAGGTTAAAGTGCCGATAGTGGTCGGTGTACCGTATCCGGTTAAGGTGACGGTCTGATCCCCCAGTTTTGTAAATGTGCCGGTATAATAGAAATAAATACCATACAATGTCTTCGTGGCAATCGTGAAATCGCCCAGGGCGGTCACATACACTTCCAGCGTATAGGTATTGGCCGCGGAGAGGGGGGTGCCCGCCGTATAAGCACCGGCAGCTGTGCCAACGCAAAGGTTTTGTCCCGAAACGATCACGTAGGTCGCCGGAGGTCCGGAGTTCAGGATGGTGAGATTGAAAGCACATCCGCTGCCATTATTTCCCTGGGGGGTAAATACCAGGTTTTGGGCATTGGTCGGGTAACCCGATCCGGCCAGGGTTACCGTCTGCGGGCCCGTTTTTGTGAAAGTTCCCGAAGCCGAGAAAGAAATGCCATTGAGGGTATCCGTGCGAATCGTATAATCTCCGGGGGCACGGACATCCACATTCAACACCACATAATTTCCCCCTGTCATCGCGTTACCGGTTAAGTACTGACCATTGATCTTTGCATTGGTACACTGGTTCGGTGCACCGGTGAGTGTATAATCCGCGAGTATAGTCTGCTGTTTTTGTACCGAAACAATAAAAGTACAGGAAGAAGGAATTTCAGGTGTGAAGGGAAAATCACCCACAGAATCCGGCGTGCCGCTTCCGGTTAAGGTGATGGTCTGGATGCCGGTGTCAGCGAAAGAACCGGATGCTGAAAACAAAATGCCGGTCCGGGTATTGGTTTGCAGGCTGAAAATACCGGGGGTGGTCACATCCACCTGCAATTGCACGGTATGGGTATTGCCGAGCGTTACGCCGGAATAATAGTTGCCGGATAAAACGGCCGTACAGGATCCGCCGTTACTTACCATACTGAAAACAGCGATACCTCCTTCATAGCTGTATTCCTTCTTGCATTGCATCAACAGGAGTATCATCAGTAAAACGCCGGCAGATGCTCCGGTTACTCTTCTCATCATTCGCATTTCGGTAGATTCAGTTGTCCTAAGATAATAAATCTTCTCCGGGTCAGGTGATCCGGGTATATCCTGCCCCGTTAGAGGTGAATTTTGAAAATCTTCAGCGTACAGTGTGCCGCGAAAGCCGTAATTTAAGGGACTGTTCCCGGGAAAATCGGGTGTACAGTCATGGCTCTGTTTTCAGATTACAAACCAGGTTAAGATGCGGATAAAAAGTCTTCGATATGGATTATTAATGTCATTTGCTGTCCTGTTCCATTCTTACGGACGCTCCCAGTTCAATGCAAAAACTTCTGTAGCCCTCATAAACAGGGTGATTCCCGACCGGGCTTCGGGTTTTGTGGTGGAAGACCTGCCGTCAAAAGAAAGGGCAGATGTTTTTGAAATTGAAAGCAGGAACGATCAGATCGTTCTGCGCGGGAATAACGGCGTGGCCGTGGCATCGGCATTGTACTATTACCTTACCCATTTTTGTCATTGCCAGGTTACCTGGAATGGCACGAACCTGCATATCCCGAAAGTACTTCCCCCGGTATCAAAAAAAATTCATAAGCGGTCCCCCTATACCTACCGGTATTATCTTAATTATTGCACCTTCAACTACAGCATGAGCTGGTGGGACTGGAAGCGCTGGGAGAAGGAAATTGACTGGATGGCACTGCATGGCATCAATATGCCGCTGGCCATTACCGGTGAAGAATTTACCTGGTACATGGTATATAAGGAAATGGGTTTTTCAGATCAGGATCTGCAGTCTTTTTTTAGCGGCCCGGCTTACTTTTCCTGGTTCTGGATGGGCAACCTGGACGGATGGGGCGGACCCCTGCCATTGAGCTGGATGAAGAGTCATATGCTGTTACAGCAACAGATTCTGCAACGTGAACGCGAGCTGGGTATGAAACCGGTATTGCCGGCATTTACGGGACATGTGCCCGCAGCTTTCAAAAAGAAGTTTCCCGATGCCAGGTTGAAAGCCAGCAACTGGAAGAACGGTTTTGCAGATACCTATATCCTTGATCCGGAGGATTCGCTGTTTGCAGCGATTGGTAAAAGATTTATGAAAACCCAGACCCGGTTATTCGGCACGGATCATTTGTATTCTGCGGACACATTCAATGAAAATGAACCGCCTTCAGATGACCCGGATGTACCTGGCCAAAATCAGTGGACGTTTATATAACAGTATGGCGGAAACAGACCCCAAAGCCGTATGGGTGATGCAGGGATGGCTTTTTTACAGTGACCGTAAATTCTGGAAAGCTCCCCAGATAAAAGCCCTGCTCCATGCGGTTCCTGATGAACATATGATCCTGCTTGATCTGGCGGCAGAAATAGAACCTGTCTGGAAAAGAACCCATGCTTTTTATGGAAAGCCCTGGATCTGGAATATGGTCCACAATTTTGGCGGCAATATCAGTATGTTCGGAAGAATGGACGGAGTGGCCGCAGGTCCTGCAGAGGCTTTGCACGACACAGCCTCCGGTCACCTGACGGGAATTGGCTTAACGATGGAAGGCATTGAACAAAATCCGGTGATGTATGAATTGCTTACGGAACATGTATGGAAAATGAACCGGTCAACTTAAACCAATGGCTGGAATTATATACAATCAACCGGTATGGCGTTTTGGATAGCCATGCCATCAAAGCCTGGGAAGTATTAAGACGAACCGCCTACAATGGAGAGGACCATCAGAGATGGCGCTGAATCGATCATCACCGGAAGGCCGACCTTCGATTCTACCACCGTATGGACAAGAACAAAACTGAATTACCAACCCCGGGATTTTCTTCCTGCCTGGGAGGATATTGATTGCCGCGGCGGCCAAGTGTAAAAACAGTGATGGATTTCAATATGACCTGGTAGATATCACCAGGCAGGCGCTGGCAAATTATGCGGTTTCCGTGCATGGGAAACTGGCCAGGGCTTACCGGGATAAAGATCCGGGCGCCTTTAAAAAATATAGTGATGAATTTTTACAGATCATCACCGATCTGGATTCCTTACTCGGAACCAGGAAGGATTTTTTACTGGGCCGGTGGATTTCAGATGCGAGGAGTTTTGGGAATAATCCGGAGGAAAAAGCACTGTATGAACGTAATGCCCGGGACCTGATCACGCTCTGGGGAGATGCGAACAGTCCGCTGCATGAATATTCCTGCCGCCAATGGAGTGGCTTGCTCCATGATTTCTATAAAGTCCGCTGGGAGAAATTTTTTAAAGTGACCTCCGGATTCACTGGAACAGGGAAAGGATTTCGATCAGGTTGCATTCGGGAAATATATCAGTGGCTGGGAATGGCAATGGGTGAATAAGCGAATGGATTATCCTGTGGAACCCGAAGGGAATAGTGTGGATCTGGCGATCCGTCTTTATGGGAAATATCATAGTGAAATGAAATCCGTTTATTGAAAAAAAAGAATTCACCAAATGAAATATTCAGTTCGTCTTATATCCATTATGATATTGCTGTTTGTTCAAACAGGAACATCTGCTCAGACCAGCACACGATGGTTTGAAAACGCAATTTTCTACCAGATTTATCCGCCTTCCTATAAAGACTCCGATGGGGATGGAATTGGCGACCTGAAGGGCATTAGTGAAAAACTGGATTATGTAAAATCTCTCGGAGTGGATGCCATCTGGTTCACGCCTGTATTTTCTTCACCCTTTAAAGACGGGGGATACGATGTGGCCGATTATTATTCCGTTGATAAAAGATATGGAACCAATGATGACCTGGTTGCGTTGATCAGCAAGGCTCATGAAAAGGGGCTGAAACTGTGTTTGGATCTGGTGATAGGTCATACTTCCAATGAGAACCCGTGGTTCCTGGAGTCAGCAAAGGGCACCAACCTCAGGTACAGTGATTATTATATCTGGACGCCCGTTATTCCCGATGAGGCAAAGGGTAAAAAGTCCACAAGGGACAATAATATGCTGGGGGAGGACAAGTACGTCAAATCCAGTTCTCCAAGAGGAAATTACTATATTAAGAATTATTACGACATCCAGCCGGCGCTGAATTTTGGCTATGCGAATCCCAACCCCGCCAATTCCTGGGAGCAATCAGTAGATGCTCCCGGTCCCCAGGCCGTGCAAAGGGAAATGAAGAATGTTATTTCGTTCTGGATGGATAAAGGCATAGACGGATTCCGGGTAGATCTGGCTTCCAGCATTGTTAAAAATGATCCGGGCAAAAAGGCAACCATTAAAGTATGGCAGGGATTAAATCAATGGTTCAGGGAAAAATATCCCGAAGGTGTTCTGATTGCTGAATGGTTTAACCCCAGGCAGTCTGCTGAAGCCGGGTTTCCTATCGATTTCATGCGAGGGGCATCTCTTGTCACCAATCGCCAGGGCGGGGAATTTGAACCGCTGGTTTGTTATTTTGCGAAGGACGGTAAAGGGCAGTTAAAAGACTGGTATGAACAGTTTACGGAACAGTATCGTGCCACCAAAGGCAAAAGCCTGATTTCCCTGCCAACCGGCAACCACGACAATCCACGACTGAATGCCGGAGATCGTAATACGGCGGATCAGTTAAAAGTGACCATGACGTTTTTCCTGACGATGCCCGGTGTGCCGGTCATTTATTATGGGGATGAAATCGGGATGAAATTTTTAACCGGACTGTATAATAAAGAAGGCAGCCAGGGTGATGCGACCAAAAACCGCGCAGGTTCGCGCACACCGATGCAATGGGACAGTACGGCGAATGCCGGGTTTTCTGCTGCCGGATTCTGGAATCTTTATTTGCCGGTTGACAAAGACCCGGACAGGCCGGATGTCGCAAAGGAAGAACGGGATCCCAACTCCTTATTAAACTATACACGTGAACTCCTCAGGTTAAGAAAAAGTTCGAAGGCTTTGTCGGCAGCGGGAGACTGGCAGTTGTTAAGTGATGTAAACAAACCGTATCCCATGGTGTACAGCCGTTATGCCGGCGGTGAACGTTATTGTATTATGCTGAATCCAACCGGTAAAAAACTGGAGGCGGCCATTCCAACCCTGGGGTATCAAAAGGTTTCCCTAGTTGTGGGCAGTCCGCAGGCTGGAAATTATAAAACAGGATCACCATACGACAGAATCAGTATTAACGCCGTATCGGCATTGGTGTTTAAAATGGAGTAGGGCAGCCTGGGAAGCATGAACTTTTCCGGGAGATTATTTCACCAGTTAAACAGAATGACATGAAAGAAATAAGAAAAGAAGACATCAGGCAGGAAGTGTTTGACCTCTATGACGATTACGCCCACAATCGCATTGAAAGGCGCGAGTTCATGCAAAAGTTATCTGCCTATGCCGTGGGTGGTATTTCGGTGGCCGCTCTTTCCGGTTTTCTGATGCCTGCCTATGCCGGATCGATCCAGGTGAAACCGGATGATCCCCGTTTAAAATCGGAATACGTGTATTATGATTCTCCAAAAGGCGGTGGAAAGATCAAAGCATTACTGTCCATGCCCCTTGATGCAAAAGGAAACCGGGAGGCATCGTTGTAGTGCATGAAAACAGGGGCCTGAATCCTTATATTGAAGATGTGGCGAGGAGAGCTGCGCTGGCCGGATTTATTTCGCTGGCGCCGGATGCACTTACCCCTTTAGGTGGTTATCCCGGGAAATGATGACCAGGGCCGTGAAATGCAGAGTAAACTCGACAGAAATAAAATACTCGAGGATTTTATTGCTGCGTACGATTACTTAAAAGGATTAAAAGATTGTAATGGAAAAGTGGGCGTAGTTGGTTTTTGCTTTGGCGGATGGGTGGCCAATATGATGGCCGTCCGCATTTCAGATTTGTCGGCGGCTGTTCCGTTTTACGGAGGCCAGCCGGCGGGTGAGGATGTCCCGAAAATCAAGGCGCCGCTCCTGTTGCATTATGCAGGCCTGGATACGCAGGTGAATGCAGGGTGGCCTGCTTATGAGCAGGCGTTGAAAGAGAAGAAGAAAGAATATACCGTTTACATATATCCGGGGGTAAATCATGGCTTTCACAATGATACGACACCACGATACGATAAACCGGCTGCTGAACTTGCCTGGAAACGCACCCTTGATTTTTTCAATGAAAAATTAAAGTAAGAATCCGCTTGCGGGATTTGGGGCCGTGAGTTGTACGTTACGACGCCGTCCATCCGCCGTCAATCATCAGGGTGGTGCCGGTGATTAATGATGCGGCCGGTGAAGCGAGAAACAAAACGGCATTGGCTACGTCTTTGGGATCACCAATTCTACCCAATACAATTTTGGAAAGCACCATTTTTTTCGTTTCCTCGTTGGCGAGATAATCTTCCGTGCCCGGGGTGTATATAAAAGTAGGCGCCACGGCATTGACGGTGATATTGTGTTTGGCCCATTCCACGGCACAACATTTGGTCAGATGGGAGATCCCCGCCTTGGTCATGCAATAGACCGATTCGGTGGGAAGCGCGATAAATCCGGCCTGGGAACTGATATTGATGATCCGGCCGTATTGTTGCCTGATCATCTGGCGGCCCACATGCTGGCTCGTGAAAAAAGTTCCTTTCAGATTGACATCCAGCGTATAGTCAAAATCCGCTTCGGTAACGTTTTCAATATTATTCTCAGGAGCGATGCCGGCATTGTTGATTAATATATCAATCCGTCCGAAATAATCGGAGGCTTTGATTACGGCAGCTTTAATTTCATCCATCCTGCTCACATCCATCTGGAGCGGCAGGGCCTTTCTGCCCATAGCTTCGATCTCCTTCACCAGTCCGCCGTCTGCCTGTATATTTTTAAGTCCCAGTGCAATATCCGCTCCCGCTTCCGCGAGGGCAAGGGCACAGGCCCTTCCGATTCCCCGGGCTGCACCGGTAACCAGCGCAATTTTTCCGGGCACTTTCACTTCATCTGAATTCCGGTTAGCCATAATGGATATGTTTTACGGTAAAGGTATTCACAAGATGCGTTTTTCCGTTGGATCGCTCCATTGTTTATTGGGTACCCGGCTACAAACCAGACGGAAGAGCAATGAATTCCTTAAAAAGCGCTCCTGTTTTCTATGCCGTACCTCCGGTAACATTTCCTTCAAACCAGGAACAGAACACGAAAAGAAACCGGAGCCTGCCAACGGGAAAGAAATATCGTATTCCGGTTTAATGGACGGCTTATATTTGGAACCGCGTTCAGCATACAACAAAACCTATGTCACAACATCATTTGAACCTGGGCAGAACTGAGTTTGGCAATTCCTCCCATGCCGGTACACTGATGAGCATGGAAGAAGCCCTGTTGCTGCTTGGAGATTGGGTGACCAATGAAAAGCTGCAGCTGCATATGAAGCAGGTGGCTGCACTTATGAAAGCATGGGCGATCGAAGAAGAAGGAGCAGATCCAATGACTGCCCGGGCCTGGGAACTGGCAGGCTTGCTTCATGATGCGGACTGGGAAAAATATCCGGAAAGCCATTGTAAAATGATCATTGAAGAATTGGAACGACGCCATATTGACCCTGCTGTTATCCACTGTATCGCTTCTCATGGTCCCAAATATTTTGGCGTGGAGCCCGAATCAAAGATGGACAAAATGATCTATGTGTTTGACGAGTTGTCCGGATTGATCCACGCCGCAGCGCTGGTGAGGCCAACCGGATATGAAGGCATGGATATAAAATCTGTTCTCAAAAAACTGAAGTCTGCCTCATTCGCCGCGCAGGTAAACCGGGAAGATATCTCCGACGCTATCAGTCGCATAGATCAGAGTCTCGAAGAAATCATCCGGTTTATATTGGATCATCAGAAACAGGTGTATTAGTATCATATAGGAAAACCCGGTTTATAAAGAGCCGGTATAAGTTATTCAAACCATGTATATATATCCTGGAGCAATAAACCGGCTTTTTCTGCTGTGTTCAGGTCTTGCGCAATCTTCCCCTCCTGCATATGTATCAGGCGGTTTCCGTAAACCAGTGCGTCTTTTAAATTATGGGTAATCAGTACGGTGGTTATACCCAGCTCTTTATTCAGTTTATCAGCCAGCTTCATGACGCACCAGCGCGGACCGGGGATCAAGTGCTGCGGTGGGTTCATCCAGCAGCAATATTTCGGTATGATCCATAACGCACATCAACAGGGTCAGGGCCTGTCTCTGTCCGCCCGACAAACTGCCCATCGGTTGGCCGATTTTATTTTCAAGGCCCATACCCAAACCGGAAATCTTTTCCTGAACCTTTTTTTTAAAAGCTTCATTGATTCCGATGGTCAGCTTTTTTCTTTGCGTGCGCAGAGAGGCGAGCCTGAAATTATCCAGTATCGTTAAATCAGGCGCTGTGCCGTTATGCGGGTTTTGAAAAACACGGGCAACCCACCTGCTTCGTTTATATTCGGGTAAAGGAGTCACATCCTGACCGTTTATCTCAATGGTGCCGGTGTTGGGTTTCTCAGAGCCCTCAATCATATTCAGCAGTGTTGTTTTACCGCTTCCGTTGGCGCCCACGATCACCAGGAATTCACCCTTATGAATTTCCAGGGAAATATCGTTCAGTGCAATGACCTCGTTGACTGTCCCTTTATTAAAAAGTTTACTGATATTGCTGAAGCGATATCATCTACGATCCTATTATTACCATTGTTTGAGAGGCGGCCCTGCAATTGCCGGCTCACCCTGGGCAGGGCCACAATGAGCAGGACGAAAACAGCAGTCACCAGTTTGAGGAAATTCGGATCAATCCCCATGGCCAGGGTAAATGCCAGAACGAGCTGAAATAAAAGACTTCCGGCCAGGACAAACAGGATCTGCAGCTCCGATCCGGGTAACGTTCAGCCATATCCTCAGCGCATCGGCAATCAGAACAGATCCCAGACCGGTAATGACGATGCCGATGCCCATATTGATATCGGTAAAATTCTGGTATTGGGCCACCAGGAATCCGCTGAGTGCCGTAAGTGCATTTGCCATCGCGAGACCGATAATCTTAATGATATCATTATTGATGCCCATGGATTGGGTCATCACCGGATTGTTCCCTGTGGCGCGCATGGCAATACCAAAATCTGTTAACAGTAAATAGCGGAGTAAAAAAACCAACAGGACAATCATAACCAGGGCAACAAATAACTGATTATAAAGATCGGTGCTGAAAAAGGAAAACGTCTGGAACACCGTATGCATGTTGATCAGCGGCACATTGGACCTGCCCAGGATGATCAGGTTCACCGAATACAGTCCTGTCATCACCAGGATGCCGGCAAGCAGTGCGTCAATCCGGAGTTTGGTATGGATCAGTCCGGTGCAGGTTCCCGCCACGGCGCCTGCCAGCATGCATACCGGCGAATACGCCAGGGCGTTCCAGTGATGCTTAATAAAACAGCCGTAATCACGGCGCCCAGCGTATAACTTCCATCGGTCGTGATATCCGGGATGTTAAATACTTTCATGGTGATGAAAATGCCCAGTGGCCATCGGGCCAAGGCAAATGGAAAGTTGGAGCGCGGTTAAATAGAATTGGCTCATGGAACAGGTTGGAAATCCGAAGGTATGCGTTATACCGGATTTTTTGGAGGCAGCCGGGTTATAGACTTTTTTCCTGACCCTTACCATTTCCCATTTGAAGGCCGGCCGTGCTTTTCGTTTTCAGATATAAGGCAGCTTCCTCGCCCGCCTGGTATCCCCATTGATAAATATCGGCGCCATAAGCAGCTAAAGCGCCTCTGCTAACCAAACCCGCCTCACTGGTGAAAACGGGTATATTTTTTTGATTGCACGACTGAATAATGGTTTCAAAAGATTCGAAGACGATATTATCGGGGTTGGCAAAGAATGCATCAATATTTCCGGAGAGCAGGGAGGCGGTAACGAGTTGCACATCTGCCGTGGAATTGACAGGCAGGGCGATCAGTTTGATTTGATATCCTTCTGCCAGTTTCCGGATTCGTTCCATGGCTTCCACCGACTGGGGTTCTGACTGGTTAAAGATCATACCCACGGTTAACCGGCCTGACTTTGGCTTCACCACTTTGGGAATAAGCAGAAAGGAAGTATCTATATAATCCAGTGTTTCCCCCACGCCAAATAAATTCCCCGGCGGCCGGCCCGAGCTGTCATTTAATTTCATCAAACCGGGGGTAGGGGATACCATCATAAATATGGGTATCTCTTGTGTGTTTTGAACGGCCGTTATGGTTGACAAAGACGGATTGGTTGCGATCAGGGTAACCTGTTGGGAAATAAAATACCTGATGATTTGAGTCAGGGTGGGAATATTACCCTGTGCATTCCGGTATATCATTTTAAGCGTTCCCTTTTTTTCATCAAAACCATTTTTCCGGAGTGCGTCCATAAATCCGGTTTTAGCCTGTTCCATGGTGTTGTCCTGGAATGCATCGGCAAATCCGATTACAGGGACCCCGGAATTCCGCTGGTTATTGCAGGCCATGCAAAAGGCAAGACCCGAAAATAAAAGCCATTTTTTCATCGTTTTTATTGATATTTATTAGAGGGTACGATCAGGTGATGCGTTAGTAGCAACCGATGCGGATTTTGAGAATTCAAAGTAAAAATAGACAATTATTCTGCTGTTGAAAGGTATTGCCGGTCAATCACTTCAAAACAATCCTTTTCATTTGCAAGCGGACAATTTATTGCCAATGAATAACAGGCCGATAAAGATATGCTTTGGGATTTCCGTCTTTTTAATAAACTAATATGAAATCATTTGGGGTTTTCTTTTGGAGAATCACGGCGGCTCATGTAATCACCTATTTTCTGGCAGGGATATGTGCTGCCCATTTTCTGAATTATAAGGAATTATTTGAGACAGCTCCCTTTTCAGGCTTTATGAAACCCATGAATTCACCGGCTGTAGCAGCCGGACCGGCATTACAGGTGATCAGGGGATTTATTTTTTCAATTTCCCTCTGGTGGTTCCGGGATGTTTTCCTGAACACAAAACAGGGCTGGTTAAAACTCTGGGTGCTTTTACTGGGATTGTCTGTTCTCTCTACAACAGCAGCAGCAACGGGTTCGGTGGAGGGATTCATCTATACCACCATTCCGTTTCAAAAACAGGTTATCGGCTATCTGGAAATTTTTCCTCAGACCCTGCTCTTTTCCCTGATTGTTTTTTATTGGTATCAGAAATCCCGGAAAGCCTGGAATGTCCTGTCTGTCATTCTGGTTTCCTGTATTCTGTTACTCAGCACACTTGGTGTCATCTTACCCGGACGATCCTCATGAAAACAGGAAAACACAATAGAACGGTTTGAAAATCGGGGATGCCGGGTCATCAGGCTCCGCCGGCTTTAAAAAATCAGGGGGTAACGGCCGGCATTCATCCGGACATCCTGTTATATTTGTTTAAGCAGTCTCCGGAGGCCGGCATGTCCGGGGAAATAACCTCAAATCGAAAAGCAATGAAAAAGATTACACTGGTCCTTTTCCTGACTTCTCTTCTGAAAACGGCCTTTCCCCAGGCCCAGGGTATTTTTATTTATGAAGACGATTATTCAGATCCCCTGGCCACGGGTAAAGTGGTCACGAAAATCTATGAATCGAAATCCATGGCCCGCATTGAATCGACAAACACTGCAACGAAGAGCGCGCTGGGTGATCCGACCTCAAAGGACCAGGATGTGATACTGCTGGATCTGGATAAATTATCTGAAACCCATCTGAGTGCGGAAAGAAAAACAGCGATCATTACGCCATTCATCACCAATTCCTCCGAAGACCTGATGAAAAAAATGGGTACCGAAGTCACCATCCAAAACCTGGGCCAGGAGAAGATCGGGAATTATAACTGTACGCATTTTGTCATCACCACCATAACGAAAAATAAAACCCTGAATTATGATACAAAGAAAGACATCTGGACCACGAAGGAACTGGGAACCGGAAATGTTTACTATGTGGGACATTATTTGTATTATCCAAAGGGCAGTCAGATTGCCGGGAAACTGACCGAAGCAGGCGCAGAGGGAATCGTGGTCAGGTGGCAGGTGCTGGACCCCTATACGAAGAAACCAAATGTCTGCAATCTGGTCCGCTACCAGGCCGGCCCGGTTCCCGCTTCATACTTTTCAGCACCTGCCGGTTATATGGTCATGCGGCGCTGAGCGATCCTATACCGGAATCCTGACGGGTCAGTCTGAATCATGAATGAATGGAAACCGGGAGAAGCGATGTGACCGATTTAAAAGACAACGGATACCGACTGATGCAACACCGGCTCCTGCAGGAGCCGGTAACGATTATGAATAATCTTATTTAGATTTGATAATCAGGAATGCCGGATTAACCCAATGAGATGATGCAAAGGCGAAAATTCATTCAGCTCTCTGCGATGGGCAGTGCAGCCATCGGGATGACCGGAATAAGCTGCAATACCCGGCGTCCGGCCTTTTATGCTGTCCTGGACAAACCCGGAGCACTATCACAAATCTGCGATCTGCAGACGATCCGGGAAATCGGAAGGACCTACCGCGTGCAGACTCCCTCAGAAAGTGACGCCGGCAAACTGGTCGCGTTACTATCGGCTGATCTTACAGGCAACCCGGTTTCTTCCGCCTCAGACAATGCGTTTGTTCAGGGCCTGATCCATCAGAAAATCAGACAGGATTTTGAAACCGGAAATACTGTCGTTGTAAAGGGATGGATTCTGGCTGTAACGGAAGCCCGTCAGTGCGCCCTGCTCTATGTGAACCATCAATAAACCGTATCGTATGCATGTGGACGGAAGACTTCTGGAAAATAAAACACTGATTGAAGGAGATATCTGTATCATAGGGGCAGGCGCCGCAGGAATCAGTATGGCCCTCGAATGGGATCATACCCCATTCAAAGTGATTCTGCTGGAGGGCGGTGGATTTGAATACGATCCGAAAATCCAGGATTTGTATGCAGGCAAAACCACAGGCCAGCCTTATTACCCGCTGATGTCAAGCCGCCTGCATTATTTCGGGGGCACCACAGGACATTGGGCGGGTTATTGCGCTCCCATGGATCCGGTCGATTTTGAAAAAAGAAGCTGGGTTGAACACAGTGGCTGGCCTATTCAGAGAGGGGATATGGATTCTTATTATGAAAGGGCTCATAAAACATTAGAGCTTGGGCCCTATGACTATGATATGGCCTTCTGGCAAAAAAAAGATCCGGCGATGCTACCGCTTTGTGAAAACGATTCGGTTGTATGGAATAAAATGTGGCAGTTCAGTCCGCCGACAAGATTTGGGGTGAAATACAAAAAGAATATTGTGGAGTCGCGCAATATTCATCTGTACACCTATGCCAATGTGGTTAATATTCTTCTCCATGAAAACGGTACTGCCGTGCGGGAAGTGACCGTTAAGAATTTTGAAGGCAAACAGCACCAGGTGCGGGCTAAAAAATTTATTCTTGCCTGCAGCTCGATCCAGAATGCCAGGTTATTGCTGGCCTCCAACCAGCAGGCGCCGCGGGGGCTGGGCAATGATCACGACCTGGTGGGCCGTTATTTTATGGAACACCTGGAAATCAAATCCGCGGAACTCTGGCTTACGAAACCTGATCCGTTGAAATTGTATGCGATGAATTTTGGAGTTACCAAAGCCCGGGCTGAATTAGCCATCCGTTCCGAAAAACAGGAGCAGTATCAGATTTTAAACGGAACGGTTTCTCTGACACCCCTGGAGACGGCTAAAAAAGTGAAGCCTGCGATAGAAAGCTGGAACCAGGAAGATCCGAGAAAAAGCGGGGATCGTTTTTTTGGAAATATCAGCCAGGCCGAAAATGAATCGCCAGCGCCTGTTACAGGCAGCAGGAGTTATGAACTGTTCACCCGGATTGAACAGGCACCCAATCCTTCTTCGAGAGTTACCCTGGATTCGGAACGGGACGGACTAGGGGTTCCCCGGGCTTCCTTACATTGGGTACTTACGCCTTTGGAAAAAAGAAGCATCCGGAAGATCTATGAGCTGCTGGGGCAGGAAGTGGGCCGGTCCGGAGCAGGCCGGGTAAAACTGATGGATTACCTCGTGGACCCGCACGACTTTTCCTGGCCTACTTTTACCGGGGGTGGATGGCATCATATGGGCACTACCCGCATGAGTAATGATCCCAGGCAGGGCGTGGTGGATGCGGACTGCAAAGTGCATGGGATCTCCAATTTATTTATAGCAGGCGCATCCTGTTTCACGACGGCCGGCGCTCCCAATCCGACGCTTACCCTGGTAGCACTCACCCTCAGGCTGTCAGATCATATAAAAGAGTTGATAAAAAATAATACGTAACGAAAATAAATATTCAGACGTTTTATTTGACGTTCACTTCGATGGTAGCTGATAATGCAGCACCATAAGAGCGGTGAATTCCATCAGCATACTGAAGTGTCAGGCGGTGTTTCCCCGGTGGCAGTGTTACCGTAGTTTCGGTCTGACCCTTCCCAAAATGAATATGTTGCGCATCCTTGGGTACGACCGTTCCGGCTGCCACAGAATCTCCTGCGTCAATAAGCAGATGATGATGTCCTTCGTCGGGCAGGACCAAACCTGCAGTATCCACTTTCATGTTTTTAACACCCATTTCCACTTTGAAAGGAGATTTGACGGTTTCACCATTTTTTAAATTCTTAAAATAAACCATTGCTCCTGCAGGTATTGCCGGCAGCGGGGCAATCATTTTTGCAGAGTCGGCTCATAGCATGCATACCGGTATCGGTTGCCATTGCCGATCCGGCGGTATCGGTGCTGGTGGATTGGGTGCTGCTGCTATTGCAGGAAAATAATCCGACTAGTATAATCAGGGAAAGTAAACTGGTTGTCCGCATGATTTCATATTTTTTGGTTAACAATAATGAATAAATACCGGTCTTGTCAGCAAGCGAGACCGGAGATTCAGGTAAATAAGTTTTGTTGGAGGTACTCAAAGTTAGTACATCGGTTTAGATAATTCGTTATTGGGAGGTTAATGCGGAATGTTGTATCGCTCTCACAACCCGTCCGGTTTTCAATAAGTAGTTTTGTAGTTTTACAGCCGGATGGATCCTTCTATATAAAACCCGTAATGGGATTTGGCCATAATACACCCCTAAAAATGAAAAAGAAACTTTGCGGATTTTTATTAACCCCGGCATTTGTAATACTCTTCACAATTTCTTTATCGGCCCAGGTGAAGCTGGACAGTCTGCTCCCGGTGCGCGGTTTCTGTATAGATGCACCGGGACCGGCCGGGCTGGATTCTTTTGTTCAGTTCATTGACAAAGAACTGGCCCCGCGCAGCGTAAATACCCTGATCGTTCAGATAGATTACCGTTATCAATTCAAATCCCATCCGGAACTTACCGATAGTTTCGCGCTCTCAAAGGGGGATGTCAGAAAAATTGTCGCTGTTTGTAAAAAGAACCATATCCGGGTTATTCCGCAGATCAACCTGCTGGGTCATCAGTCCTGGGCAAACCGGACCGGCAAACTTTTACGGGTTTACCCGCAGTTCGATGAAACGCCTGATATAAAAATGCCTGAGAAATATACCTGGCCCAATCCCGAAAACCTGTATTGCAAGAGCTATTGTCCTTTGCATCCGGATCTGCACAGGATACTATTTGAGGTGATTGACGAACTATGTGATGTTTTTGAAAGTGATGCCTTTCATGCCGGGATGGATGAAGTGTTTTATATCGGGGATGATCATTGCCCGCGTTGCGGCGGAAGGGATAAAGCGGAATTGTTTGCGGGTGAAGTGCGCGCCATCCATGATCACCTGTTTCAGAAAGGAAGGGAGATGTGGATCTGGGGCGACCGCCTGCTGGATGGCAAAACAACCGGCCTGGGCGAATGGGAAGCCAGTTTCAACAATACCTATCGCGCCATTGACATGATTCCGAAAGACGTGGTGATATGCGACTGGCATTACGACCGGGCCGACAAAACCGCCATCTATTTTGCCATGAAAGGTTTCCGGGTGGTAACCTGTCCCTGGAAGCAGCCCTCAACAGCTGTTACGCAGATAAATGACATCCTGTCCTTCAGGCAGTCATCAACTCCTGAAATGAGTGAACGGTTTCTGGGTATCATGGAAACCACCTGGATGCGTACGAGCTTTTTTCTGAATAGTTATTATACAGATCAGCCGGCTGTCTCCAATGAAAATACGCCCTGGAATTGTTTCAGGGTGATGTATGCTGCGATGGATAAACTTCGATAATGACCGCAGGTAAAACAGGTCAGTCTCACAGGTACTTCGGCCACCACCTGCGGAACCGGACTAAGTTGCTTTTTCTTTGTTTTACATAAACCATAGGGCCCGTTAACCCAGTAAAACGATCCGGTTTAAAAAGGGCTGATCCACTTCACCAGGTGACGAAAATCAGGTAAATACCTGATCAATATTACATATTTAGTCTGCTACAAGGGTTTACCTTGAAAACTTTATAAAGAGGGTCCCGAGTTCTATAGGTACTCAATAGAAATCCTGGGTATTTTTTTTACGCTGAGGCAGTTGTGAATATAATGTCCTTCATCAGAAAGTATTTACACAATTAAACATACATACTATGAGAAAAAAAATCCAGATTTCATCGCTGCAGGCCGTCAAAACGGTCGCGGCCGCTGCACTGATCAGCCTGTTGAGCATAACAAACGGACAGGCGCAGGATACCAAGGGACAGGCTGTGGTTTCTTCCGTCACTGTGACAGCGACCGTGATGAAGGTCAACCAGAAAACACGCGAGGTCACGATTAAAACAGAAGATGGCCGGGAGCACAGCTTCATCGCCGGCGAGGACGTTAAGAACCTGCCGCAGGTAAAGAAGGGCGACCTGATCACAGTAAAATATACGGAAGCCCTGGCCTACCAGATCAGGGAACATGGTGCAGCTTCCGGTGTGGAAACCACCCAGTCCGCTACGGCGGCCGAACCGGGTGCAAAGCCTGCAGCTACTATGGCACAACAGACTACGGTTACAGTTACGGTAACTGCCATTGACCCCAAAGTGCCGACTGTCACTTTCAGGGGACCCAAAGGCAATACGAAGACGATCAAAGTGAAAGACCCGGATAAACTCAAGGGTGTGAAAATCGGGGACATGGTGGATATTACCTATACCGAGGCGATCGCTGTCCGTGTGGATGAAGCACCAAAGAAGTAACTTCACCGGTTCTCTGCAGATAATAAATGAAAATTGAATAAATGTAGCCGGATGCATCGGGTGGCAATTGTTTTAAATAATTATTAAGAACTATTGAATTATGAATAATAAAATGGCAACAGGCCTGATATCGGGATGTATTATTTTCCTGGTAATTGCCTGCGGTACTAAGAAAGAAGAAGCCGCAGCACCGGTGATTGACAAAGAACAGATAAAAAATGAAATTCAGGCCAGGGAAAATGAATTTGCTGCGGTTTACAATGCCGGGGAAATGAAAAACATAGGCTATTATGCAGAGGATGCGATATCCTTTTTTCAGAACAGAGCACCCCTGGCGGGCAAACAGGCAATAATAGATTTTTTAAAAAACGATCTCATTTCAAATAACGACAGGATTTCATTTAAAACGAACGAAGTCTTTGTAACAGGTGATGGAAAGCAGGTTCTGGAAATCGGCTATTTTAAAGTGGTGGACTCTGTTAATGTTCCCCTGAATACCGGAAATTATATGAGCCTGTTCGAAAAAAGAGATGGTAAATATGTTTGCCTGCGGGATATGAGCGTTTCTGATATGCCGGCTAAATAAAATAGTTCAGGAATTAATTTTTTTATCAGCGGCTGGACGAAAAGTATTTTCGGACAGCCGCTTTTGTTTGCGGGAATATTAATATTTCCTGGTGAATTAACGTCTTCTGCCTCCCCCACCACCTCTGCCCCCGCCACCGCTGAAACCCCCGCCTCCACTTCTGTTATAACTTCCGCTTCCGCTACTCGTGGAACGGCCCGATCCGGATGAACCGGATCTGGAATAGTCGGATGTGGTGGGTCTTGTGGAAGCAGAAGACCCGCCCGACGGCCGGGTGGATGGCTTGGCAGCGGGTCTGGTGGAAGCAGAAGCCCCGGTTGATGGACGATTGGCTCCCCCCCGGTTACCATAGCTGCCATTGGCGTTATTATGCTGCACCTGGTTGGAAGTGTTCCTGGTATTGTTGTAATGATTTATCTGATTCCGGTTATTTATAATTACGGTATTACCTCCACCATAATGTCCACCATAATAGCCTCCATGGTAATAATAATTATTATGACGATAAATGCCTACCGCCATGACGGTAAAAGCAGCAAAATAAGGCGGATAGTATCCGTAATAATAAGGCGGATAATAGGGTACATAGGCAGGGGAATACACATATTGTACGACCGGTGCTGATTGAACCACTACCGTTGTCGTGGTTGCCGGAACATCCTTGGTAACGGGTTCCGGTCCCGTATACGCGGGATTTGCAGTAACGGAAGGAGTCGGGCTTGTTTTTGGTTCAATCACATAATCTTTACCGTATAAATCTACATCGCCGACGATCTGTACGGTGACTTTCTTGTTTTTATCCCGGTTTACCAATATGACCGCAACATCCTGTGTTTCCGTTTTACTGACGGCATCCTGAAGTATAAATGTATAGGCATCACCGTCTTTCTTGGTAACCACTTTGATAAAATCAACTTTTTTATCCAGATCCAGATCCAGGTTATTGATTCCTGTTTTTTGTTCATTCAGCGATTTTTCAAAGTCTTCAATGGTTTTTGACTTGAGAAAAAGGTCCAGTACGGCATAAAGATCCAGGTTGTCTCCCGCCAGTCCCAGGGAGGCGGTATCTTTTCCTGCCTGGGAAAAAACAGGCAGACTGAACAGGCTCATCGCGACAACTAAACAGGGTAAAAAACATCTTTTCATAATAAGGTTTATTTTTAAATGGACTTCGTATGAGTTTTTAGAGGATTATTGATTTTCGTGGCCCCGGTCCGGCAAATGCGGCGAATCCGCAACTGCACTCACCAGCGAAACCGTGCCGTGAAATACTGTTGCTAATTTTCTGAAACCATTCATGCCTGATATTTTATGGTAAGGCCGACAGGAACTGATTGTAATTCGTCCGGCCTGCAACAGGTTCCTGAATAATCTAAAAATGACCGGGACCTGAACATTATCCGGCGATCTTCCATCCCGGTTGTTTGATTATCATATTTAACTTTGGACACCTGTCTGTTCTATCCTGTTTCCGAAAGTGATATATACTCATTTTGTTAAAGCTAAACTCATCTGCAGGACAGGCGAATGATATTGATCAATGGCTAAAATGATTATGATCATATACCCCTTTTCCGCATGGCCGGCAAAATAAAGAGGCCCGGCAAAGGACCCAATCGGTGGAAATACGAAGATGAAGGCTGCACCGGGCACCCGTGAAGTTCCGGGATCGGACTTCACTCATACAGGATGATCCTCCTGTAACTTTGCACAACTTTCCCTATGATAAAGAAACGATTAATGAAGTCCAAAAGAATCATTCTCCGCTTAGTATGGATCCTGCTGATCGCCGCCACCGGGGCTTTGATCCGGTATGGCTGGGTCTCTTTTCCGATCCTGTCCGGTTTTGGATCCAAAGTCATGTGTTCTGCCGTGTTTGACGCGGGAAGAAATGAAAATCAGGTACGCGACCAGGACTTAAGCGCCTATATGATGAAACTGGGTAATTTTAAGGTGGATTATGCCGACTCATCCGTTACGGGTTCGGTATTTGGAATGGCAAAACGCAAAGCCATTTTCCGGAGTGGTCTGGGAGCCACGCTGGTCAGTGAGCTCAGTGAACAGGATATCAGGTCGCAGTATATCAACCTGGCACCAAAACCGGCTGTTCTTACAGATACCATTCCATGGCCCCTTGGAGATAAACTGACCGCTGCTTTTCCCGCCGCCATAGACAGTGCAAGACTGCAGGCAGCTATTCAGAATATATTCGTGGAAAAAGATACCCTGTTGCCGGTCCGCACCCGGGCGGTGGTTGTATTATACAACGGACAACTGATCGCTGAACACTACGCAGCGGGCTTTACAGCCAGAACAAAACTGGCAGGCTGGTCTATGACGAAAACGGTTACCGGTGCGCTGATCGGGATACTGGTGAAACAGGGAAAGTTATCAGTTAACATGCCGGCGCCGGTACCGGAATGGCGTAATACAAATGACCCGAGGCATTCCATAACGATCACCAACCTGCTTCAGCAACGCAGCGGACTGGATTTCGAAGAGGTCTATTCCAAATCAAGTGATGCTACGCGGATGTTATTCCGCAGAGCGGATATGGGTGCTTATACGGCATCACGTCCTTTGAAAAACCTGCCCGGCTCAGTATTTTATTATTCGAGCGGCAACAGCAATATTTTATCCCGCATCATCCGGCAAACGCTCGGCGACTCCCTGTATTACAGTTTCCCATACAGGCAATTGTTTTACAAACTGGGAATGTACAGTGCCGTGCTGGAACCGGATGCATCCGGCACCTTTGTAGGATCATCCTATCTATATGCCACGGCCCGCGATTGGGCGAGGTTCGGATTGTTTTACATGCAGGATGGCGTGTTCAATAAAGAAAGAATCTTACCTGAAGGCTGGGTTGCACAAAGTACAAAACCCGTATTTCCTGACAGGAGGGGTTATGGTTACCAGTTATGGCTGAATACGGGCAGCGATACTTTAATAAAGCATTATCCGGCGGCGCCTGCAGATATGTTTTATGCCGATGGATTTGAAAGCCAGCTTATTTTCGTTATTCCGTCAAAAAATCTGGTGGTAGTCCGGCTCGGGCTCACCCAACACAATAATTTTGACGGAAACAAATTTTTGCATGATGTACTGGCATCATTTAAATGAAATGATGCATCAGTTTACCTTTTACCACAAACCCGCTGTAGCCGGCCTGCATTACTTTTTGGTTTATAATGGTTCGCGACCAGGATCCGGCACCGGTGAGTATATTCTTAGGAACCGGCTAATTAAAATTCTACTCTTCTTTGTTTATTAAGGCTGGAGATCTCCATCAGCTCAAAAAATCATTCCGGGCTGTAACTTTTTGGCGGCAATTTACAACAGGAATATACAATAGATCCTGGTAAGAAAATAAAAGGGCCGGATAGAAATCCGGCCCGTGTAAAATCCAATATCCTATGAAAATCCGGTATAAAGATCGGTGCCTTGTGAGTCAGAAGTATTACATAATTGATAAATTAAGTTACATAATTATGATTTGTGTTTCAAGGATACCTAAAAAACTACCAGCCTGTTAATGTCTGGAGTTTTCAGACAACCGGGAATTGATGACTGTTAAAATAAATGGCGGAGGTCATCGTAACCCGTGATTTACGCCGTATATATTGCTCTTGCCATCAGCAAACGGAATAATTCCAGGTATATACCGGCCCGCCGTTCCACCACCATAAATTCCCCGGGCTTTTTGGCTGCACAAGATTACAGGGTTGAATCATATCAAATGGTCTGTTGTATTTAAAACAAAAACCATTTTCGGTCTCCAAAAGTGTGAATGATATAAATAATTGACAGATTTGTATAAAACTTACCTTTTAAAGGGTGCCTATCTTTAACGTTAACTTATTGAAAACGAAAAGGTTATTTGAAGATATACATCAAATACATGGTAAGCACCCGTTGTAAAATGGCGGTGAAAGAGGAGTTGAAAAAACTTGGACTTCATTTCATCGTTGTTGAACTGGGTGAAGTTGACATCATGGAGGACATTTCATCCGATCAGCGTGAGCATATCAAAATGGCTTTGCTCAACCTGGGATTTGAATTAATGGACGACAGGAAATCTGTATTAATCGAAAAAATAAAACATATAATTATTGAAATGGTTCACAATATGGATGAGCCAATCAAAATAAAATTTTCTAATTATTTAAGTGAAAAATTACATCACGATTATACTTACATGGCGAATTTATTTTCTGAAATACAAGGTACAACTATCGGACAATTCATAATCTCTCATAAAATTGAGCGAATAAAAGAATTGATAATTTATGATGAACTAAACATTTCAGAAATTGCCTGGAAGCTGAATTACAGCAGTGTTGCGCATTTATCCAATCAGTTTAAAAAAGTTACGGGATTATCACCTACTCATTTTAAACAATTAAAGGACAGAAGACGAAGCCCGATTGATGAGATCTAAATACAACTTTATTTACAGAGACAAAGCAGGGGAAAAATGACAAAACCGGATGAGAATGAGTTAATTATTTTGCACAGGGAGCTCGCCTTTCAAAAAGCAGAGCGGGAAAAACTGACAGCAGAATTAATGATTGCGCGCAGGGAACTGGCCTTTCAAAAGGAAGAGAAAGTGAAACGGGCGGCAGAGTTGGGTATTGCCAATAAAGAACTTGTTTTCCAGGACGAAGAGAAGGGAAAGCGGGCAGATGAGTTATTCATTGCTAACAAGGAACTTATATTTCAAACCGGGGAGAAAGAAAAACGTGCAGCAGAGTTGGTTATTGCTGACATTGAACTTGATTTTCAAAACAAGGAAAAGGATAAGCGGGAAATTGCCAATAAAGATCTTGAAGCGCTCAGCTATTCTGCAAAACTGGCTTCTCAATATTCTCTTAGTCTTATCGAAGCGAGCCGCGATCCACTATTTACCATTAGCCCGGAAGGAAAAATAACCGATATGAATAATGCTTCGGTAAAAATAACTGATTTGTCACGTGAGCGATTAATCGGCACTGATTTTTTTGATTATTTTACTGAACCGGATAAAGCGCGAAAAGGGTATCAGGAGGTATTTACCAAGGGTTTTGTGGCAGATTATCCGTTAACTATTAAGGATGGGGAGCTTACCGATGTCTTATTCAACGGGTCGGTTTATAAAGATGACAGTGGAAATGTGATTGGTGCAGTGGTAGTAGCAAGGGTTATAACCGAGCAAAAGAGAATTGAAAAGGAATTGAGGGAGGCTAAAGTGTTTGCTGAGTTGGCAACTGAAATTGCGGAAGAGGCAAAAAGAAAGGCAGAAAGTGCGACACAAATTGCGGAGGATGCAGTAAAAGCGAAACAGCAATTTTTGTCGAACATGAGCCATGAAATCCGCACGCCTATGAACGCGATTATCGGATTTACGAAGGTTGTGTTGAAAACAGATTTGTCAGCAAAGCAAAAGGAATATTTAACAGCTATTAAAATGAGCGGCGATGCGCTCATAGTTCTGATTAACGACATACTGGATCTGGCAAAAGTAGATGCCGGGAAAATGACATTCGAACAAACACCTTTCCGAATGGCTTTATCCATATCAGCCATGCTTCATTTGTTTGAAACAAAAATTATGGAAAAAAATTTGCTGCTGATTAAAGAATACGACAGCAAAATTCCGAATGTATTGGTTGGTGACCCGGTTCGTTTACACCAGATTATCTTAAATCTTGTGAGCAATGCTGTAAAGTTTACTGCAAAGGGGGAAATTACAGTAAGAGTTAGTTTACTAAGTGAAGATGAAGAGAAAGTAAATATTGAATTTTCGGTTTCGGATACGGGAATCGGTATATCGGAAGATAAAATGGAAAAGATATTTGAAAACTTTGCACAGGCATCCAGCAGCACTTCAAGGTTATATGGTGGAACAGGTCTGGGTCTTGCCATTGTTAAACAATTAGTAGATGCGCAGGGTGGAAATATTTGTGTTAAAAGCGAATTGAATAAAGGTTCAACATTTAGTTTTATACTTAGTTTTCAAAAGACCAAAATCGAAGCTGAATTGGAAGCGGAAACTGAGGAAACGGATATTGAAATCAAAAATATAAAAGTGTTGGTAGTCGAAGACATGGCGCTTAATCAGTTACTGATGAAGACACTTTTGGATGATTTTGGATTTGAACGTGAAATTGCCGATAACGGGAAAATAGCTATCGAAAAACTGGAATCTAAATCATACGATATTATTTTAATGGATTTGCAGATGCCTGAGATGAATGGGTTTGAAGCTACCGAATATATCCGGAACAAAATGAATTCTAAAATACCCATAATTGCTTTAACGGCGGATGTAACTACTGTGGATTTGGCAAAATGTAAAGCCGTTGGAATGAATGATTACATCGCCAAGCCTGTTGACGAAAGATTATTATACAAAAAATAGTTGGGTTGGTTAAGAAGCCTGATACTTATAAAATATAGAAACCATGAGGAGAATGAAAATGTTCAGCGAAAAAGGATAAAATGCATTGATTTGGATTATTTAATCCGCCGCACAAAATCCGATCCAAAATTAATGATGGAGATGATTTCACTTTATCTGGAACAAACTCCACCATTAATCGCTGCCATGAAACAAAGCCTGAAGGATAAAGACTGGAATCTATTGCAGTCGGCAGTACATAAAATGATTCCTTCTTTTTCAATTATGGGTATTAGCCCGGATTATGAAAATATGGCAAAACAGGTGAAGGAATATGCAGTTTCACAGCAGCAGACAGATGGGATACTATACCTGGTTTTGCAGCTTGAAAACATTTGCGAACAGGCATGTATAGAATTGGAAGAAGAGTTTAATACGATTAAAAACACTAAGTAATGAAAACTGGAAATAATATAAAACTTTTTCTGGTAGATGACGATGCATTGTTTCTGAAATCATTGGAAATTGAATTTCTGCAGCATGCTGATTTTACAATTGAAACATTTGCAACAGGTGAGCTTTGTATGGAACATTTATCACACAATCCTGATGTAATCATTTTGGATTATCACCTTAATGGAATTGATAAATATGCGATGAACGGAATTGAAACACTTGATAAAATAAAATCTTTCAACCCGGATATCCCTGTTGTGATGTTATCTTCCCAGGATAAAATTGATGTGGCAATAAACTGTATGCATCACAGGGCTTTTGATTATGTAGTTAAAAGCGAAACTGCCTTCATGCGCCTGCAAAAAATAATCACTACGCTTTTCCGTTACAAAAAAATGGAGAAAACAATTACCTGGTATATGGAACGGGTGTAATTCTCTTACTCCTGTTTTCTGCGATTTATTTACTTTTCCCGGAGTTAGCGCATTCAGTTTATTCTGTGTGGAAATTCCGGCCAGCGGGGTCGCTAAAATCCATGGGACTGACTTCTGTATGTACGGATTATCAGTGGCTGTGCTGGTTAAGTTAAGGAAGAATCAGGTGGTCACGCTGTTCGGATTGTCTGATTTATATTGTATATTGATTATTCGGGAATTTGTTTTGAAAAATACAATGGCAAAGGCGGTTTGCATTGTAAAGAAGGAAGTCGGAGTAGATTAACGTCAATCAAAGAAAGGTATGATCGCTATCAGTGATTATGGTTTATCATATTGGTAAATTTATTGTAAAATAAATGATATGAAAAAGCAATATTTTCTTGTTATCGTGCTTTTTATAATAGCGTTTGCTATTTCATGTAATCAGCGAGCCAGCAAAGAGGCTGACCAGACTTCGGCCGGGACCCAACAGGCAGAAGATTCTTTACTCAGGGTAGCCCGAAGCTATTTCAAAGTGCTGCCGGCTATTGCGAAGGATAGCAATAATGCCATTACTCCGGCAAAAGTTAAACTGGGTAAGGTCCTTTTCTATGATACACGCCTTTCTAAAATGGGGAACAATAGTTGTAACTCCTGTCATAACCTGGCAACTTATGGGGTGGATAATAAAGTAAATTCCACCGGAGATGCAGGAAAACAGGGCCAGCGCAATTCGCCTACTGTTTTTAATGCGGCGCTTCATAATATGCAGTTTTGGGACGGTCGTGCTAAAGATGTAGAAGAACAGGCGGGTATGCCTATACTAAATCCCGTGGAAATGGCGATACCGCATAAGGGATTTCTGGTGGACAGACTGAAATCTATTAAACTATATCAGGATATGTTTAAAACTGCTTTCCCCGGGGAAGCCAGACCCCATTACCTATGAAAATTTGCAGAAGGCTATTGGTGCATTCGAACGAACACTTCTTACGCCATCGAAGTTTGACAAATATATGCAGGGAAATACGGATGCACTTACTGCGGAAGAAAAGGCAGGGTTAGGTGTTTTCATTGCGTCCGGATGCGGCACCTGTCATAATGGAGTAGGTATTGGTGGAGGAATCATGCAAAAGTTTGGACTGGTAACCGATTACCGTACACTTACAAACAGTAAAATAAATGATGAGGGCAGGCAAAAAGTCACAAAAAGTAAGGGAGATAAAGATGTGTTTAAAGTGGCCGGATTGCGCAACATTGCCGGCACGTATCCCTATTTTCATGATGGCAGCATAGCCAGTCTGGATTCCGCTGTGAAAATTATGGGAAAGGCGCAATTGAACAGGAACTTATCCAATGAAGAGATCAAGGAAATTGTTTCATTTTTAAACTCACTATCGGGAGCTATAAATCCGGATGCAAAAACATTTCCTTCTGAATTGGTAAAAAAATAGTGATTGTTTGGATGTATGGTTTTAAACTGGAAAGGGGTTTTCAGTTTGTTAAAGTCACACGCAAAGGATTGGTGAATGGGCTACCTCCCTTAAATCATAAGGACCTGCAGGTCCGTTGTAACCAGGTTGTATGAATAAAAAAAACATGCAGGCGGATGAAAATGGTTCCGCCATGGGGATTTCATTGCTTTTTGCCTTTGTGGGCAGGTAAAATGGGCAATTTGAAAAAAGTTATTTTTGAGTATCGCATTCCTTTACTTTTTAAAGCCTGCAGATGAAAAATAGCGTTGGTATTCTTATGGTATATTTAATGGTTTTTAGTTCCTGTAATTATTTCTCGAAAAAAAGTTATAGTGATTGGAAGGTCTACGGGGGCAATAAAGAAAACAATCATTATTCATCGCTGAGTCAGGTAGATACAAATAATGTAAATCAGCTGAAAGTTGCCTGGGAATATCATTCAGGGGATGCAGAGATGATGACACAGATACAGGTGAATCCAATCGTAATCAATGGTATCATATATGGAGTTTCTCCTAAGCTGAAATTGTTTGCCCTGGATGCAGCTACCGGAAAGCAAAAATGGATTTTCAATCCGGCCGGTGATTCGGCTGAGGGTAAAGGGGAAGGCTATTTTATTATGAATGTATGCAGGGGCGTTACCTATTATGCGGATGGTGATAAGGATCAGAGAATATTTTATAGTGCAGGTTCCAGGCTGTTTTGTGTGGACGCCCTGACAGGTAAGCCGGTCACTTCCTTTGGGGAGCAGGGAAAAATAGACCTGCACAACGACCTGGGGATGGATGCGAGTCATCTGTATGTCGCTTCCACTACTCCGGGTATCATATATAGGGACCTGATTATTGTGGGTACCCGGGTTGCGGAAGATATGCCTGCCGCTCCCGGTCATATAAGAGCATATGATGTGCACACGGGAAAGATAAGATGGATCTTTCATACGATACCCCAGCCCGGAGAAGCAGGTTTTGAATCCTGGAAAGACAAAGAGGCCTATGCGCATGTAGGTGGTGCCAATGACTGGTCCGGATTCAGCCTGGATGAAGAAAAGGGTATTTTATTTGCACCCACCGGTTCAGCGGTTTACGATTTTTATGGAGGCAAGAGGTTGGGAAATAATCTGTATGCCAATTGCCTGCTGGCACTGGATGCGGCAACCGGGAAGCGGATCTGGCATTTTCAAACGGTTCATCATGATTTGTGGGACAGGGATCTGCCAACAGCTCCATCCCTTGTAACCATAACGAAAGATGGTCATAAAATTGATGCGGTTGCCCAGCCTGGTAAAAGTGGATTTATATTTCTTTTTGACAGAAATACCGGGAAACCTGTTTATCCCATTGAAGAAAAGGCTGTTCCCGTTCATTCGGATTTAACTGGTGAAGTACCAAGCCCGACCCAGCCATTTCCAACTTTACCCAAGCCGTTCGTAAGGCAAAGTTTCACAGAAAAAGACCTCAATCATTTGATTTCCGATTCTTCTTATAACGATATCAAAGAAAAGTTGTCTGCTTATAAAACGGGGTTTATTTTCAATCCTCCGTCTAAACAGGGTACAGTGATATTTCCCGGGTTTGATGGTGGTTCAGAATGGGGTGGCCCGGCAGTGGATCCCTCTACGGGAATACTCTACGTAAATGCAAGCGAAATGGCCTGGGTACTTACCATGGTTGACCTAAAAGCCAAACCCAAAACGACTGAAACCAATCTGATGGCGGGGGAACGGTTATATAAAACCACCTGCATGTCCTGTCACGGTCCGGAAAGAAAAGGTGCCGGCAACTATCCCACATTGATTGGCGTCAATAAGAAATACAACGAAGAACAGTTCACCGCGCTCCTGTCCACTGGCCGCAGAATGATGCCTGCATTAACTCAATTGTCCGGAACCGAAAAGCAGGCCCTCGCCAGTTTTATTCTGGATCTGAAAGATAGGCAAAGTACTGTTTTTGTGGCACCCCAAAGAACAGATGATAAATGGTTGAACATGCCCTATACAGCAACCGGCTATAATAAATTTTTAACCAGGGAAGGTTATCCGGCCATTGCGCCACCCTGGGGCACATTGAATGCCATTAACCTGAACACGGGTGAGCTCGTTTGGAAGGATACTTTAGGGGATTATCCTGAGTTGAAGGCCAGGGGGCTCCATACAGGGACTGAAAATTATGGCGGACCTGTTGTTACTGCAGGGGGATTGATTTTTATTGCAGCAACCAGCGATTCAAAGATCAGGGCCTTTAATAAAAGAAACGGAAAACTACTTTGGGAACAGGAACTTCCTGCCTGTGGATTCGCGACACCGGCTGTGTATGAAGTATCTGGAAAACAATATGTAGTGATTGCATGCGGAGGAGGAAAACTAAAGCAAAAGTCGGGGGATAGTTATGTGGCTTTTAGCTTATAAACAGAACTTTTATAATCAGGTATACCATGTTTGAATTTCCGAAGTCGCCCCGATTTCTCATCTTTACTCTATGAAATGGTTCACGGACTTTTTTACTCAGCTATGGATTACTTTCAGGACTACTCTTAAAACATTTATTGCCGGGAATTACATTCGCTATAGCGCTTCGCTTTCTTACTATACGATTTTTTCATTGGCTCCCCTGCTTATTATTACTATTTCGTTATCCGGATATTTTTTTGGCAGACAGGCGATGGAAGGAAAAATATTTTCAGAAATACGTTCGCTTGCCGGTGATGATGCCGCCATACAGATTCGGCTAATGATCCGTCATGTTATTACGTCCCAGGATTCTTCAGTTGCAAAGGTTGCCGGAATCATTGCCATTGTGCTTGGTATTACAGGCGTTTTCACAGAATTACAGGACTCCGTCAATCGCATCTGGAATCTTAAAACCAAACCAAAACTTGACTGGAAAAAATATCTTATCAAAAGATTTATTTCTTTGGGAATATTCAGTTTCATCGGTTTTATGATTGTTTTATCATTAATAATTAACTGGCTGATAAATATTTTTGGTAATTACCTGGTTCGGTTCTTTGAAGGTGCAAGCGTTTATATGGTATTTTCAATTAACCGGATTTTTATAATTGCAATTGTGGCTGTATTTTTTACATTCATGTTCAAGTTTCTGCCTGATGGCAAAGTGAAATGGAAAGATGCAATACGGGGAGCCATATTTACTTCAATCTTCTTTATGCTTGGAAAAGCCGGCATTGACTATTATATTGTTTATTCTCATGTAGCAACTATGTATGGAGCTGCAGGCAGCTTAATTGTTCTTCTTCTTTGGATTTATTACTCCAGTATCATCATATACTTTGGAGCTGCATTTACGAAAGTATATGCTTGCCTGTATGGAGGAAAAATTATTCCCAGGTCCTACGCAGTCTATCGGGAAACCAAATAGATTTATTCGTTTTAAATCGGCTGACCGGTTCAGGTTGAAGATTTACATTGAAAATTTCTATGGGTGTGGCGGAAGCGGAGGCCTGGGTGGTAATGGCGGTCCTGGCGGCAGCGGCGGACGGCTGTGATGGTAAGGGTGGTGATAATATGCCCTTTGATGATAGGGGGGATGGACGTATTCATGATGGTGATAGGGATGGTGATAGTGATAATGATAATGGCCGTAATGATATCCACCGTGAGATGGATGCGGGTGAGGTGGTAACGGCGGATGTGGTGGCTGCTGGCCGAGCGCATATAAGCCGAATAATAAGGACAGGAAAATAAAAACTGCTTTTCTCATATTACACTTCTTATCTGGCTGAAATTTATTGTTATGAAATTTGAATATTTTATTCCCTTATCTGTTTCAGGCTTCCATTTAATTGGTGCGCCAATGCACTCATTTCTTTTAATCTTATTCTTAGTTCCTTTATTTCCCTGTAAATTATTTTAGCTGCTGCGCAATCATCATCCTGTTCCAAGGCATAATCAAACATTTCATTTTTAGACTCCAGCTGAAGCTGCAAAGAAACTTTTTCTGAATTTAAATAATTTGATTGCATAACCGATGGAATTTTGTTTTAACTCAGTTTATCGCAGGAATAGGATATGGTCCCTTTGGGCGAATAAAAGGGCTGGATAAAAATCCAGCCCGTGTTAAATCCAATATCCTATGAAAAACCAATATAAAGGTAGAAGGGATACGCGTATTATTATTACATGATTTACAAAAAAAGTTACATAATTCACAGGGTGTTTCATGGATGAAAAACCACCGGTAGTTGTTTTTACCCTAAGAGTAACAGATTCAGTGTAATCCGGTTTTTTTACATAACAGTTTGGAAAGCAGCTGTTGTTAGCTTACCATTCATTCCTGCCTGTTAAATGTGGGAATGATGTAACTCAATTAAAATATTATGTAATACATAACCTGAAAATGTATTGTTACTTTATCTTATTAAAAACTTGAGTCAATGCCGCTTTATATTTATCTGGTGTTCTTCGTAATCGTGATTTATATATTTCATTTAATCCGCCTGTATATTCTGTCCCGGGATAATATTCCGATGGCACTTTTTATAAAGGCCTTAAAGGAAGAAAACAGTGGAAGCTTTGAAGAGGCCGTTATTTCCTATGAGAGTGCTCTTGGAAAATTTGTGAGAATAAAATTTCAAATAGTTTGAAAAATAAAATTGCCGCTAAGCTGAAAATATTGCACTCGGTGATAGAATATAAAAGGAATTCAAATTTTGTAAGATGAGGTAACTACGCAGAACTTTATTTGCAAAGCGGGGCGCTAATCGGTTTTGGTAACAATGAAACGTATAAAATGATATTTAACCAAATCCTGAAGATTTCAATGGTTTTCGCAGGATTATCTTTTGCGGGAAACTGGAAGGCTGATACAGCGAAGGCAAAGGTGGACTTTACTGTAAAAGGACTGTTTGGAACGGTGCATGGCAGTTTTTCCGGGTTGCAGGCAACTGTTCAGTTTAATGAGGAAGACCTGGGTGGCAGTTCTATGTCAGCAAGCATAGAAGCTAAAACTGTGAGTACCGGAATCAGTTTGCGTAATAGTGACCTGCGCAATAAGGAAGAATGGTTCAATACAGATAAATATCCCCGGATCAGTTTCCGGTCAAAGAAAATTGAAAAGGCAGCCGGCGGTTATAAAGTCCTGGGTGATTTAACAATAAAGGGCATCACGAAATCAGCAGAAATACCTTTTAGTTTTACCAGTAAAGAGGGTACCGGTCTGTTTAAAGGGCAATTTACTGTTCAACGGGCCGATTACAATCTTGGCAAACCCGGCGGTTCTGTAGGTAGTACTATAACCATAACGCTGACCGTGCCGGTAAAAGAAAACAGTCACTAAGCTTTCTCTCATTCCCCGCAAACATGTCTGAACCGGCCTTCAATACTTTTTGTATTGATGCATAACGACATGTTAGCATTTATGCAATTAATGGAAAGGCAATAAGAGAGCAGATCAGCGAAAGGGAAGCGCAATTGGTGGGCTCATGTCAGATTCGGGGCAATAGAAATCACTTTGTTTATTTGAATAAATATTCCCCATTTATAAAATAGCTGCGAATGCAAGTCGGAAAAGATATTTGAATCCGTTGATACACACCCGAAGCCAAGGTCAGTAAGAAAAAGAATAAATAAATAATTGTATGATGAATACACCTGTAAACAGAGTTACAAAGATCCTTTTAGGTTCTGCAATATATTGGGTGGGATATGTTGGATTTTGCACTCACCAACAAAATATTGGGTATTCTTCATTATGTTTTTTCTTAATAATATCCGGCCTGCTGTTCGCTGGGTGGAATTCGTCAAATTTGTACAGGGGCAAATAACCATTATCATATCTGACCAGGTAGTGTTGTTATTCATTTCCAAAGAGCCGTAGCAATTAAAAAACAATCTGCAGCTGGACTGTGAACAGATTGTTCCTGATGCCCGGGTTTTCGGTTCGCCAGGAATAATCCATTTGTAATTTTGTCCAGTCATTAAAGAAATAGTTAAATCCAAGAATATAATAGGTGGAGGTTTCCAGGTCCTTGGATTGGGCCGTATTAGGATTATAAGTGTCATACCTGAAAACACATTGCAGATGTTTCGGCCACACAAAGTAACTGCCTTGCAGGTACCAGCCCTGATGTACTATTGGATTGGAGTTGCCTTCTTTTCCCTGTATCCATTCACCTTTTACGGCAAGCAGATTGTAATTCAGAGTAAATTCAGTTCCCAGTCTGCTGCGTTTCTGATTTTTATCAGGTGACGAAGTGAAGATGTCAAATCCGTTGTAATAAGAGGCTCCGATATCGAATATTTTGAACGGATGGAATACCAGGCGACCACCCAGGTCCATGGATTGGTTATTATCAAGCGTATTGATACCGGCTCCGTTTACCAAGGCCAGGTAATAATCTGCCAGAAAGCGGTTTTCAAATCTTATCAGACTTCCATTGACCATGAGCCCTATATCTCTTCCGTTTTGATTGCCGATGGAATCAACCAATCCATTGGAAACATCTCCTTTCCTGGCTACAAGTGCACTGACCACCTGTGAACGGTCGACCGTCTCCAGCGATCTGTCCGGGGTGAGACTCTCCTGGGAGAAAGGTACCAGGAACTGACCAGCGGTAATTTTTAAGAAATCAAACGGTTTATAAGAAATCAGCGCATCCATCAGGACGGGTGAAAAAAGCGCTCCTCCGGTTGGTGCGGTTCCTGTTGCCCCAAAAAAATTAATCAATAAGCGGTAGCCCCATCGGGTTGAAAAATCACCCTGGAAATCCAGCCTGGCCCTTCGTACATCAATACCGCTGTATTTTGCAGGTTCCTGGTAATTCTGATACCTGATCTGAAGATAGCCACTTAATCGCAGGAGCTTCCCTACGCTAAGCGGGGAGGAATCCTGCCTGGATTCGCAGGCATGTTGCTTTTTGCTATATTCTGAACGTATGGAGTCCGCTTCCTTTTGGGTTATAGCACCTTTTTGGGTCAATAAATTTAGCAGTTCGTCCGGAGTCTGTGCCATGGTGATCTCAGCATATAAGGAAAGAATCGATAGGAGGGCCAGAAATGGTCGTCTCATGCAAGTTGATGATATCTTTAGTGAACAGGGACTTTCAGGCAGGCGAATGATTTCCTGCGATTATATTAATCTGCCCGGGCAGGTATCGTAGAGGTTTTAAAAAATCAACATCGGCGTGTTGACAGGAGTTTTTGCCAGAGCCGGTGAAACCCGGTTGAAGTACAGCCCTGAAAATGCCGCCGGAAGTACAATGACTGGTTTGCGTTGCTAAACTCCACTTGAATTGGATGGCGGATGGGTCCCATAATTGCAAATATATAATAATCCTACTAAATAAGTAGACTATGTGCTTGTTTGTTTTTTTACGGAAGAACCAGGCCTGTCTATTCACTTTTAATTCCGTTTAAAATCTGCAGTCATCCATCTGCCACTGATTCCTTTGAAACCTACCGGAAACGGACAACGGTACTTTTGTATCATGGAGGTACAAAATGTATCCATTAGCCAAAATGTTTCAGGGTCTCGTTCTGGAATTAAACTTCTTTTTCACCATTGATATCCGGCTATGAAATTACAAAACATGCCTGCTCCTGTCCGGACTGGTAAATAGACGTATGGGCGCAGGCTGTAAACGGTTTTGACACTCAGATTCCGGGGAGGATCGTATGCCATTTCTTCGGATTTCGGTTCGGTGGCTTTGCCGGTCCTTCTTACGGTATCGGATGTATAAATCAGGCTGAAACTATCTTTGAAATCACTAATTTAGTAATGCCCTGTACGCTCGTACCTGTAGTTGCTGTCAACCAGATTCAGTCTGTTCTGCTTAAAAAAATCTACATGAGAAAATTCCTTCTGCCGATCTGCATCATGCATTTGACCATTGCCTCCGCGCAGGATTCCGTTACTCTTTCACAGATTGCAGGTGCGGAAAAAATGTTTGGACTCTCTTTTAGCGAGACAAAGAGAGATTCCATGACCGGTATTTTATCTGATAAATTGAAGACCTACAACTACCTGCATGCGCAAGATCTGAGCAATGACCTTCCATTTCCTCTTTGGTTTGACCCGATTTTACCTGGCATGATCGTTCCCCGGAAACAATTGCCTGTCCAGTTCAACATCCCTGACCAGGTGGCTCTGCCTAAGGATATTAGTCAGCTCGCTTTTTATAGTATCCCTCAGCTGGCTTCGCTGATTATGCATAGAAAGATAAGTTCCGAGCAACTGACTCGTTTTTTTCTCGACAGGCTTAAGAAATATGCACCTGTTTTACATTGTGCCATTGAGATAACTGATGATATTGCCATCAGGCAGGCTAAAAACGCAGATGCCGAAATCGCCAGAGGAATATACCGGGGCCCCCTCCATGGCATCCCCTATGGAATCAAAGATCTTTTTGCTGTGGAGGGCACTCACACCACCTGGGGGACGCCACCATACAGAAACCAGGTTATTCACCAGACTTCTTTTGTTGCTGAGCAACTGCAACAGGCGGGTGCTGTGCTGGTAGCCAAGTTATCCCTGGGTGAACTGGCGATGGATGATGTCTGGTTCGGCGGTCTGACCAGAAACCCCTGGGACACTGCCAAAGGATCGGGAGGTTCATCGGCAGGCTCTGCTTCTGCAACAGCGGCAGGTTTAGTGCCCTTTGCAATCGGTACGGAAACCTATGGATCCATCGTTGATCCTTCCATGCGCTGCGGAGTTACCGGACTGAGACCTACTTACGGCAGTATCGCCCGGACCGGAGCGATGGCGCTCGCCTGGACCTCGGATAAAATAGGGCCCATTTGCAGGTCAGCGGAAGATGCGGCCATTGTGTTTTATTATATCCATGGGGCTGACAAAACAGATGCATCTTCTATACAGGCCGCATTCAATTACACGGGTGCCGTAAACATGAAAAAATTGAGAATTGCCTATGTAAGGAATTATATAGATACGCTGCCCGCCGGCAGCACGGAGAAGCAAACGCTTAAAGTATTAAAAGAGATGGGCGCCGAACTGATTCCTATTACCTTTCCTGACAGTCTGCATGGAGATGAAATTCTTTCTTTGATCATTGGCGTGGAATCGGCTGCCGCTTTCGACCCGCTTACCCGCTCTTCGCGGGACGATGAGATGGTGCAGCAAAACAAGGACCGGTGGCCCAACACGTTCAGAACTTCGCGCTTTGTGCCTGCGGTGGAGTACATCAATGCCTGCAGGATGCGCTACCGGATCATGAAAAAAATGGATCCTGTTATTGACGGATATGATATCATCATGGCCCCGCCGGAAACCGGTGACCAGTTAGCCATCACCAATTTAACAGGCAATCCATCCGTCACCCTTCCAAATGGTTTTTTGCCAAACGGTTTGCCCGCTGCCATTACCTTTATTGGGAAACATTTTGGCGAAGCCAACCTGCTCGCCTTCGCGAAAGCCTACCAGGAGCGTACGGGTTTTCATTTAAAGCACCCGTCCGGATTCGTGCAGTAAAAGAATTTAGTTCATCCAGCCGGAACTGATAAAGCCTGTGAGACCAAACCGTTCGGTCAGACCGCCGGATATATTTATGAGAGTGAATTCCTGTGCCGGTGAATTTATTTTTGATGATAACTTAAATTATTGCCGTACGGGTCTTTCAATTCTATGAACTTATCCCAGGGAATATCATCAGTTTTCCCGGCTTCTATGCCCTTTGTTTTTAATTCCGGCGCGATGGACCTGGCCTGGCCTGGCAGTCCCAGCTGGATCCAGATTTGCCCATTGCCCATGGGCCCTTACACTATTATCTGAAATCCCAGCTTCATATAAAACGCTTTCGCTTTTTGCTGATCGGATACCGGGAGGGTGATGATTTCGATCGTTTTCATTTTGAAGAATTTATAATTGGTGAGTGGTTTCAGTATACTTCCTGAAGTTGTCCAGAATGGATTGCCAGCCGGCTTTTTGCAATTCAACTGAATGCTGGTTTTCTGCTTCAAAAGTCTCTACGATGGCTGTTTTATCTCCTGAGGGGGAAAATCTGATTCTTACTTTCCGGCCGTCACCCAGCGTATAAGCGATCAGTTCGTTTGGCACTACCACATCATATACGCCTTCAAAATCAAAACCAAAACTGCCGTCTCTGGCTTCCATCCTTGACAGGAATTTGCCACCCACCTGCAGATCATTTTCAGCATAAGGTGTGTGCCAGTCATCTGAGGCGTTGTTCCATTGGGTAATATGCCCGGGCACTGTCCAGCATTCCCATACTTTTTCTACCGGCGCATGTACTGTAGTTTCTACCGTGATCGGAGTTTTGTTTGAAGTCTCCATATTAAAATGTTTTAACTACAAGGATAATCCAGGTGATTTCACGATGTAAAGATCCGGCGGGAAAATAAAACGAAAGATGTAAATAATTGACAATTTAATTAACTTAGGTCAGGGTACCGGCTGGTCCGGGTTCGGACGTACAAGGGGACATCAATGAAAAAAAAATTATTGGCGATTGGCTTGCTGGTTTTGTCTGTCCTGATATTTATGATGGGCACCCGTCAGGAGCCTGTTGACTTTACATCGCAGGTAAAACCGATCCTGAACGGGCATTGTATCAGCTGTCATGGCGGGGTAAGGCAAAAGGGCGGGTTCAGTTTATTGTTTCGCGACGAGGCCCTCGCAAAGGTAAAGTCGGGAAAATACGCCATCATTCCGGGTGACCCGGATCATAGTGAAATGATCCGGCGGATCAATCTCAGCGATCCCGAAGACCGCATGCCCTATAAACATGATCCCTTAGATAAGGAAGATATAGCCATCCTTCGAAGATGGATAAAAGAAGGGGCGCCCTGGGGAGCGCACTGGGCTTATGTTCCGGTAAAGGCAGTGCCCGTTCCCGCCCAGAAGACATTCTTCGGGCTGGTGAATGTCAAAAGCAATTGGGCAAAAAATGAAATAGACCTTTTCATTGAACAAAAATTCCGTGAACGGGAATTACAGCATTCTCCGCAGGCTGACAAGGAAACCCTGCTGCGCAGGGTAAGCCTCGATATCACCGGAATGCCTGCCAGCGATGAACTTGCAGCAAAATATTTGCATGATAACAGTGATCATGCATATGCAGACCTGGTAGATTCCTTACTGAGTTCCCCGCATTATGGTGAGAAATGGACTTCCATGTGGCTCGATCTTGCCCGATATGCCGATACGAAAGGTTATGAGCGCGATGACAGCCGTTCCATTTGGAGATACCGGGACTGGCTTATCCATGCTTTTAATGAGGATAAACCCTATGATCGGTTTTTAACCGAACAGATCGCCGGCGATTTATTACCGGATCCCACAGATGAACAGTATATCGCCACGGCTTTTCATCGTAACACCATGACGAATGATGAAGGAGGTACAGATAATGAAGAGTTCAGGACGGCAGCGGTTCTTGACCGGGTCAATACAACCTGGCAGGCCATCCTGGGTACAACATTCGGGTGCGTGCAGTGTCACAGCCATCCTTATGATCCTTTTAAACATGATGAATATTATAAATTCATGGCTTTCTTCAATGATAGCCGGGATGAAGATACTGAAGCCGACTATCCCTTGCTCCGCAGTTATAATGATTCTCTGCAACGGCAATTGTCAGCAATAACAGGATGGCTGCGGAAAAATGTGTCAGACGTAAAAGCAAAGGAGGTATATACATTTTTAAAAACATGGCAGCCTGCTTATAACTCACTTACCTGCGACAGCTTTATCAATAGCGAACTGGCGGATACCAAATGGCTGGCTTTAAGAAACGGGGCCCAATGCCGTCTGAAGAAAGTGGACCTGAATCATAAAAACCAGCTGATATATCGTTACCAGGCTGATACCTCAGGGGGTGTCTGGAAAATACACCTGGATTCTCCGGGTGGAAAACTGATTGCATCAGTAAATCTGGCGAAAAAAAAAGAAGGATGGGCAATCACCCAGACCGGAATTTCCGTAAGTCACGGAATGCATGATCTGTATTTTACATACAACAACCCGAATTTAAAAAAGCCCGAAGACAACGGCGCTATCTTTGACTGGTTTTATTTTACCGGGGAATTTCCGGGTAAAGGCAAACCGGGATACGGAGAAATGAATAAGAAATATCAGGAAATCTATTCGGCAAATGTTCCCACAACGCCTGTAATGATGGATAATCCGGCGGATATGCACCGTTCCTCTTATGTCTTTGAACGGGGCAACTGGCTGGTAAAGGGAAAAGAGGTGACACCCGATGTTCCCCGGTCACTGAATCCCTTCCCTTCCCATGCTCCGCGAAACCGGTTGGGACTGGCCATCTGGTTAACATCGAAGCAAAACCCGTTAACGGCCAGGACCATGGTAAACCGGATATGGGAACAGATTTTCGGAACGGGTCTTGCTGAAACGCTGGAGGATCTGGGTTCGCAGGGAGTTCCGCCCACGCATCGGGAATTACTGGACTGGCTGAGTTATCAGTTTATGTATACAGATAACTGGAGTGTGAAAAAATTAATACGCACCCTGGTCATGAGTGCCACCTATCAGCAGGATTCCAGGATAACACCCGGGTTGCAGCGGCAGGATCCGTACAACCGGTACTATGCACGGGGAGCAAGAGTTCGTTTATCGGCAGAAGAGGTTCGCGACCAGGCCCTTTGCATCAGCGGTGAATTATGTGATTCGATGTATGGTCCCAGTGTATTTCCCTGGCAGCCCAAAGGTATCTGGCTTTCCCCCTGGAATGGAAAGGACTGGGAGCAGAGTAAGGGCAGGCAGCAATACCGTCGTGCCTTGTACACCTACTGGAAACGTTCGGCCGCCTATCCGTCCATGATCAGTTTCGATGGAATTTCGCGGGAGGTATGTACGGCCCGCCGGATACGTACTAATACACCCTTGCAGGCGCTCACCTCATTGAATGATTCTGCGTATATTGATATGGCAAGGCATTTTGCACACCGCATACAAGCCGCATCAGGCAGTGATCCGGAACAACAGATTAAGGAAGGATATCAATGGGCGACCTGTCATGCGATCGATAACAAAAGTTTACAGGCATTGTTGAATTTATATCAGAAAGCATTCGGCCAGTTCGAAAAGGACAGTAAAAAAACCTGCGAAATGATGGGCGGTGAAAGTCAGGAGGCTAAACCGGAAACGGCCGCGTTGACCGTGGTTGCGAACGCGATCCTGAACCTGGATGAAGTGCTGACAAAAAACTAACGATTGCATGACGAAAAAAGAATTACATAATCAGCAGTTACTGCGTGAGGCTGAGCGGACTATTATGCATATGCATACCCGCCGGCATTTTCTGAAGGAAAGCGCCATGGGTCTGGGTGCGCTGGCCCTGGGTTCATTCCTTGGAAGCTGTGGTACGCCGGTAACGGGAACTGGTGTAGTATTTGATCCGGCACATCCCCTCCTGCCAAAACTGCCACCCTTTCCGGGCAGGGCAAAAAGTGTGATCTATTTACATATGGCCGGGGCGCCTTCCCAGCTGGAATTGTTTGATTATAAGCCGGAGCTGATGAAAATGGACGGGCAGGACTGCCCGAAATCGCTGCTGGAAGGAAAACGTTTTGCATTCATCCGGGGTGTGCCCAAGATGATGGGGCCGCAGGCAAAATTTGCGCAATATGGCCAGAGTGGTGCCTGGGTGAGTGAGCACATGCCGCATCTCGCCACAATCGTTGATGAACTCAGTTTTTTAAAAGCGGTCACGACAGATCAGTTTAATCATGCACCGGCGCAGCTGATGGTACACACGGGTTCTCCCAGAATGGGCCGTCCGAGTTTGGGATCATGGGTAACCTATGGCCTGGGAACGGAGAATCAAAACCTGCCCGGATTTGTTGTATTAACCAGCGGCGGTAAGAATCCGGATGCCGGTAAAAGCATATGGGGCAGCGGGTTTCTGCCGAGTGTATACCAGGGTGTACAATGCCGGAGTGAAGGCAGTCCGGTATTGTTTATGAATGATCCGGACGGAATGGACAGGGATTTACGAAAGGCCTCCATTGATGCGATCAATGAAGTAAACCATCAGGAATATGCAGAATATAAGGATCCCGAAATTTTGTCCCGTATTTCCCAGTACGAAATGGCCTACAGGATGCAGATTTCAGCACCTGAAGTGATGAATATAAATAATGAACCGGATTATATCCATGAACTGTATGGCACAAAACCCGGACAGGCCTGTTTTGCGAATAATGTTTTACTGGCGAGGAAACTGGTGGAAAAGGGTGTACGCTTCGTTCAGTTGTTCGACTGGGGCTGGGACAGTCACGGGTCGGACGCCAGTCTGGCGATTGACGTGGGCTTTATCAATAAATGCAGACAGGTAGATAAGTCAATCACCGCATTAATACTGGATTTGAAACAGCGGGGTTTACTGGAAGAGACACTGGTGGTATGGGGAGGCGAATTTGGCCGTACACCCATGATGGAAAACCGCGAGGGGAAGAAAATGCCATTCAAGGGAAGGGATCATCATACAGAAGCTTTTACCATCTGGATGGCAGGTGCGGGTATTAAGAAAGGATTCTGTTATGGGGAAACTGATGAAATCGGATACAGTACTGTCAGCGGGAAGGTGGAACCATTTGATATACAGGCGACCATTCTGAATCAGCTTGGATTTGATCATGAAAAATTTACTTATCAGTTCCAGGGCCGGCCATTCAGGTTAACAGATACGAGGGGAAAGGTTATTGAAGATATACTTGCCTGAACAGACCGGGATATCATCATTCTAAACTGCATTTAAATTGGATCGCAGAAATTTTTTACAAGCTTCCGGATCTGCAACAACGGCGCTGCTGCTGTCGTCACTGGAAGTGATTGCATCTTCAAATCCGCCAAAATCAAACATGAACAATAATTTTAAGCTCAGACTGCTGGCTACGAACTGGGGCTTCGGCGGGACCCTGGATGAATATTGCGCAAAAGTGAAAAAGGAGGGTTATGACGGAATAGAGATCTGGTGGCCTTTGGAAAAAAAGGAACAGGATACATTATTTGCAGCTTTAAAAAAACATGAACTGGAGGTTGGTTTTCTGTGCGCCGGGTCAGACAGCAATTATCAGAAGCACTTTGACCAGTTTGTACAAATGGTTGATGCCGCTGCGAAGCAAGCCGTTCAACGGCCATTATATATTAACTGCCATTCGGGAAAGGATTATTTTTCCTATGAACAGGGAAAAACATTTATTGATCATACAACGGCACTGGCGAAATCCACCGGCATAAAAATCTGTCACGAAACGCACCGTTCGAGGTTATTATACGCTGCACCCGTCGCAAGATATTATATTGAAAACAATCCGGAGCTCCGGATCACCTTCGATGTATCTCACTGGTGTAATGTGCATGAAAGTTTATTGGAGGATCAACCCGAAACCCTGGATATGACTTTGAATCGTGTGGATCATATTCATGCCCGGATCGGACATGCCGAAGGGCCGCAGGTGAATGATCCGCGGGCGCCGGAATGGGAGCAGGCCGTGAAGGCGCATGTAACCTGGTGGGATAAAGTGGTTGAATTAAAAAAACAAAAGGGAGATACGCTCACTGTTTTAACAGAGTTCGGGCCACCGGATTATATGCCCACCCTGCCATATACACGAAAGCCCCTGGCTGACCAATGGGCTGTTAATGTATATATGATGCAGCTTTTAAGAAACCGTTACCCCGCTTAAAAAGATATTCGTGTTTTTATCCATCCAGGAATTTTTTGGTCATTTTCATCCCCTGCTGGTTCATTTGCCCATTGGCATTTTGCTGACAGGCATTTTATTACAATGGTTATCCCATACGGGGAAATTTAAACAGGTTCAGCAGGCAGTTCCGGTAGTGTTATTATGCGGTATGATTGCAGCGTTTGCATCCTGCATTACAGGTTACCTGTTATCCATCAGCGATGATTATGATAAGACGACCGTGAGCTGGCACCAGTGGATGGGGATTGGCGTTGCCCTGTTTTCCTTGTTGCTTTTTTTGAAAGTCAGTAAATTCAGGATCCCTGTCAATGAAAAAATCCTGTCTGCAGGATTATTTGTGCTCATTTTTGTTGCCGGCCATCTCGGTGGTTCATTAACCCACGGATCGGATTATCTTACGAAACCGCTGGCTGATGTCTTCAGAAAGGATTCCGTTCCCGATACCATCATAAAGCCGCTGCCCAATGTTCAGGAAGCTTATGTTTACGGGGACGTTATCAAACCCATTTTCCAAACCCGGTGTTATGGCTGCCATGGAGCAAAGAAACAGAAGGGGAAACTGCGCATGGATGATTCCCTGTTGCTGATGAAGGGCGGAAAAGACGGTAAAGTGATTGAACCCGGGAACGCGGAGGGCAGCGAACTGATCAAGCGTTTATTGCTGCCCGTGGATAATGAAGACCATATGCCACCCAAAGAAAAGCCCCAGCCTGCGGAAAGCCAGATCACCTTATTGAAATGGTGGATCAGCCAGGGGGCTAATTTTGACAGACAAGTAAAAGACCTGCATCAGCCGGATCAGATCAGCCATATCCTGTTTGCGCTGCAAAGGGAAAATGTTCCGGAGAAGAAGACCATGGATATTCCGGAAGAAAAAGTGGAGAAGGCGGATGGATCAGTGCTGGAGAAAATGAAACAACAGGGGGTTGTTATTCTGCCCGTTGCACAAAACAGCAACTGGCTTATGGCCGATTTTGTAACAGATCAGGAGATCAGTAAGGAAGTATTTCATTGGCTGCCGGAATTAAAAAAACAACTGATCTGGCTGAAACTGGCAGGTACGAATATAAACGACAGTGATATGGCCGTGGTTGCACAATTGGGAAATCTGAGGTGGTTAAATCTGCAGCACACAAATATTACGGATAAGGGACTGACATCTGTTCAGACATTGCAGAATCTTGAATACATGAACCTGGTGGGTACAAAAGTTACTGTTCAGGGAGTTTTACAGCTAAAGGGATTGAAGTCACTGCATTCACTGTATCTCTATCAGACAAATATCAGCAGGGCCGAATGGCCGGCATTGCAAAAGGCTTTCCCGAAAACCCGGATCGATTCGGGTGGCTACCAGGTTCCACTGCTGCCGACAGATACCGTAGTTGTAAAGGCTAAAATGGCGAATTAGTGAGGAAAAAACAGAAACCCAGCTGCAGCTGTATCGTAAAAACATTGTTCCGGACGTTCGGGCTTTCCATTCGCCAGGAATAATCCACCTGTATTTTAGTCCGGTTTGTAAAGAAGCCGTTGAGTCCAAAAAACCAATACGTGGAAATTCCGGGATCTTTTACATTGACCTTGTTAAAAAGCGGCATAACGGTTCCCAGGAAACAAATGTCCGCCGGGCTTAACATACTTGAAATGGTGATGCTGCCTGAGGATAGAAACCATGCGCCGGCTGTTTCCCGAAAGGATGTTTACGTGCGGACCCGTTGCATCCCACATCTTCGTCGCGGATCCTGATCAGTCCGACCCCCCGCTATTCTTATTATAAGCCAAGAATACGTTTAATCAGGGACAGTTTCCAATTGGAATAAGGGTAGTATTTAAGAGGCAATTCAAACCAGGTCGGCTTTAGTAAAACGCTCTTATAGTGCGAAAAAGTTCTGAAGCCGGCTTCACCATGATAATTACCCATGCCACTTTGCCCGACGCCGCCAAACGGCAACCTGCCATTCGCAAAATGCATCAGCACATCGTTTACTGTGCCACCGCCGAAGGAAATCTCGTTTAATAATTTCTTACAGAGGGAACGGTTTTCGGAAAATACATAAAAAGCCAGTGGCCTGGGTTTTGATTTAATCCATGCGATGGCGCTGTCAATGTCTTCGTAAGTCAATACCGGTAGTATCGGTCCGAAGATCTCCTCTTCCATTATTTTGTCCTCAGGAGAAATACAGGTAAGCACGGTAGGTGCAAGGAACCTGTTTTCGCGGTCATATTCGCCGCCGGTAAAAATCTTCTCCGGCGGAATCAGGTTTACCAGCCTGTCAAAGTGCTTTTCACTGATGATCTGGGCATAGTTTTGATTGGCCAGTGAAAATTGCGATGATACTATTTCTTTTTTGAGCAAATCCAGGAAAGGCTTTTCTATATTTTTGTGAACCATCACGTAGTCGGGGGCAATGCAGGTTTGCCCTGCGTTTATGAATTTGCCCCATACCAGTCTTTTTACACATATTTTCAGGTTCGCATCCGCTGACACTATCAGGGGGCTTTTTCCGCCCAGCTCCAGCGTGACCGGCACCAGGTTTTTTGCCGCTGCCTGGTAAACCACTTTCCCTACACTTACACTTCCTGTAAAAAAGATCTTATCAAATGGCTGTCCGAGCAATTCCGTTGTTTCTTCAATCCCGCCTTCCACAACCGTAAAGAATGACGGATCAAAATTTTCACGGATCATTTTTGCCAGTGCGGCACTCGTATGTGAAGCCAGCTCACTGGGTTTCAGTACAATGGTATTGCCGGCAGCTATCGCACCGATTACCGGCGCAATGGTCAGGTTAACAGGATAATTCCAGGCCGCAATAATGAGGCAGACACCCAATGGCTCAGGCAGGATCAGGCTGCTTCCGGGTACATTCAGCAAATTGGTTCCAACCCGCCGGGTCTTTGCCCATGTGTTGATTTTTTTAATGGCTTTATCCAGGTCGGCGTACAAACCGGTGAACTCTGTCAGAAATACATTAAAACCCCCTTTTTGAAAATCCCTGAAAATCGCTTCGGTTAATTCCTGTTCGTAACCCTTGAGGACGGACTTCAGTTTTTTTAACTGCCCGATCCTGAATGATAGCGGCCTGGTCTTATTGTTATTGAAATACAGCTTCTGTTTCTGAACGATTGCTTCCATGAGAGCGAATTTAAACATTGAATTTTACTCATTGTGCAACTTCAGCATAAAGGGTACCTGATTAATACAGGAACCAGTGGATTCAGGGGACCGGATATATTATAATCGGCTATGGGATTGAGGGGAAAAGCCCGCGGTGTATCTGCTGTGAAGCCTGGGTAACGGCTTTCCATTCTTTGTTCAGGTTACCGTGGACTCAGACTCCGGCGTGGTCCGGATTCCTCTTGCCCGGTATCGCAGTCTTGCTTAAAAAATAAATGATGAGGGGGTTATACATGACTGATAAAAATCAGCCGGTGTATTTCTTAATTCCCGCTTTAAGCATGCTCTTTAATATACCTGCACGAATCTGCCGGGAAATCATTTCAATCAGCAATAAAGTCCTTTACAAATACCTGAGAATGGGGAAGGAATCATGACCCCCGAATACCCTGATATGGATTTTATTATTACAAAAAAGTATGATTCAATATAGCGGTGGCTTGTTATTGATTGGTTAACAGAAAATAGATTTTCATCTCATTCCATCATTAAACTCAAAAAAAAGCAGGAAAGGATCAAAAATAATTTCTCAATTGTTATATTTATCATAATATTTATTCAGAGCTGTACCGGGAAACAAACCAACTCTTGATGAAGACTGCTCACATTCAATCTTTACCACCAATCTTCCTGAGCATTAAGGATAGTATAAATGCGACCCTGTATGCAAATGGCCTGCAGGCGGAAACCGGTTATCGTTTTGCCAGGGCAGGCATCAATCCTTATGATGTTGCAGAGCCTGGCATCCAGGCGAATTTATTTCCCCCCAAAAAAGATTATTCTAATTACCAGGATCGATATAATAAAGTAACTATGACGCCCGTGTTCCCAGGCTTTCTGGTAATATAAAAAATGTAATGAATGGCTTGTGTAATATAGGTTTTAACCAGATTTCACAATAATCATTTGCATTTAGGTGATCAATGAAAAATAAGCTGCTTACTGAGAGCATTTGGATCGTTGCATTTGCTTTAACGGGCTCATTCCTGCAGGCCCAGGATTTGGGTAAAATAGGAAAGGAAAAACCTTTTACTTTCAGTGGTAATTTAGGCGGGGGCGTTAATTTCTACAATTCCAACGAGACTTCTTATACCCGCGACCCATTGACCTGGAACCTGTATGGAAATTTTACACCGACGATTTACAGTGTTTCGCTGCCGGTCTCATTTATTATTAACCAGTACAGCAAAAGTTATACAACACCCTTCTCCCAATTTGGCATAAGTCCCACGTACAAATGGATCAAACTGGATCTGGGATACCGTAACATATCCATGTCGCCCTTTACTTTTGACGGGCAAAGCTTTAAGGGTGCGGGTATCGAACTGACGCCGGGTAAATTCCGGTTCGCGGCTTTTTATGGCAGCCTGAATAAGGCCATCAGTGAGGACACGACCACAGGTCATCTGGCGATGCCGCAATATGGCCGCATCGGATACGGGGCAAAGATTGGCTATGGAACAGCCTCGAATCATTTTGATATCATATATTTTCATGCAAAGGATGACAGCAGCTCTATTAAACTGATCAACCAGACACTGGTACTCCGGCCACAGGAAAACACAGTGGTCGGAGCTTCTTTCCGGTTTACCCTGCTAAAAAAAATAATCTGGACAGGAGATCTTGCCGGCAGCGGCACTTCCCAGGATATGTCCGCGCAGAAAGTAAAAAAAGATACGCTGACCAAATCTCTTGACAAATTTTTGTACAATTTCATGGATTTCAGAAACAGCACCACAAGCAGCCTGGCCGGACAAACGCTCGTTTCCCTGATGCTGAAAAACTTCAACACCACACTGGGATACCGCCGGGTGGAACCCGGTTTCCAGTCCCTGGGAACTCCGTATATGCTGAACGATGTGGAAGTATTTCAATGGAATGCGGGTACGAACCTGGCGAATGGGAAAGTCAATATCAATGCCAATATAAATGACCAGCATAATGATCTGTCAAAACAACTGGAAAGTGAACTACATACCAATACAGGCAGCCTGAACCTGTCTGCGATGATGGGTACCCATGCCAGCCTGAATATCGCCACATCTGCCATCGAACTGAAGCAGACCGACGGAACCGCGCATATAAATGACTCGGTGCGGGAGAACCAGGTCATCTTCAACGTGGCGGTAACCCCCAGTTTCAATTTCGGAAAATCAACCGTTCTGCAAACCCTGTCTCCTTCGGTGACCTATTCGCTGCTCGATGATCGCAATCTGGTTACTTCACCAACCACCAGCAGTAAAACCCTGACTGCTGTATTGAATTATTCCTGCATGTTTACGCAGAAATCCTATTCACTGAATGGAAATGTGTTGTATAATCATTACGAACAGGGGATAAATATTTATACCTCTTATGGTTTCAATGCAGGCACTTCCATGCAGCTTTTGAAAAACAAAACGCTGGGCCTGCAATTGTCGGCCGGATATATGATAAATCAGTTCTCCCAGGGAAATGCAAACAATAATATTACCGGTTCTTTCAACATACATTATTCGGTGACTAAGAAGCATAGTTTTTCAGCCTATTATAATATCGTTTCCACGCCACCGAGCAGCAGCAGCCTGCAGCAAAAGCTGCCCTATTCCGTTACAACGACGAATGTGGCCGGTGGTTTATCATATAATTATACATTCTAAAAGTAACCAGTCATGAGAAGAAATTCGGGGATCTTGCGAAATATAGGGCTGGGCATGTTACTGGTTTTTTCCATTAACATGGCCCATGCGCAGGCCAGTTATCCGGTTTCCGTCCGGGTGGCCGTGATTCCTCCTGTCACGCCTTATTTTGACCATATGCTGCAGGGCACGGGGGGCATGCATTTAATGGTGAACTTATTCGCCGCACCTTCTGTAACGGGAGGCGCCGGTCAATACCAGGTCAAGATAACCGGCACACTGGAAAGGCTGTCGCCAGCTCCTTTTACGCTTTCCATGAATACCAATTTCCAGCCACAGCAACCCATATTTGTTCCGCTCGGGACCTCGGTCATGCTGAACGGGTATCAGCTGATGCAGGGCTTCGGGAATCTGATTGACAATTATGTTATCCTTCAGGGTATATCATTCAGTGGCATTAAAGAAGGCATTAATTATAAATTACCGGAAGGAACCTATCGTCTGTGCATTACCGTTTATGATTATAGCGATGTGTCCTATGCAAGACCGTTATCTGATCCGAATGCGAGCTGCGCTGTATTTACGGTATGCTATAAAGCTTCCGCGCCGCAGTTTGTACAGCCCGTTAATGCGATCAATCTCATGAACAGCCTGACCACGGTTAGTCCTTCTCATCCGCTGATATTCAGCTGGACGGCCCCCAATACCACCTGTGGTTCGGCGATTCCGCCCCTTTCCTACGACCTGGAGATACACCAGATATTTAATGGTCAGACGCCCACAGACGCCATCAACAATGCCCCGGTGTTTATGAAACAGGGACTTCCTTCTGCCATTTTTCAGTTCGATACGATGCTGTATAAAAATGTGTTGCAGACGGGGGTGCAGTATGCCATCCGGGTGCATGCAAACACGGGCGCCTCCGTCTCCAATGCTGTCACTTTCGATAATAATGGTTACAGCAGCGTGCAGGCTTTCCAATACGGGGATAGCAGTACGGCAAAAACGGACACCACAAAAAATGACACTACAAAAAATACGGCGCAGCAGATCCCGACATCCATAACCGATTCTTCGGCGGATTGCGGAATAAAGCTGCCTGCAGACTCAGTAAGTGTGGGTTCGGGAACCAACTTGTCCGGGTCCTCCTTAACCATCGGGGATTTCACGTTAACCCCTTCATCCATCACCCAGAATCAGGATGGATCCTTTTCGGGTAAGGGCACGATTGACTGGAAGCCCGTTCTGAAAACGATCAAGCTGTCCGTTACATTCAGCAAGATAAAAGTGAATAAAAGCAAAGTGGTTTATTCCGGGCTGGTTACTTCCTCCGCCGATTCAAAAATATCTTTGTCTAAAACCTTCTCGTCCTTTGGTGATTTTGCCAGCCAGTCTGCCACACAGCTCGACCAGCTTTCCGGCAGTGTGGAGAATTTTTTAAAGAGCTATCCCGGCACACAGCTCGCCAGCCAGATTGCAACCAATTCCCCGGTAAGTTTCCCGATCGGACTGGATAACCAGAAAATTGGCAGTACGCCGGTTACCGTTGCCATCATGAGCATGGCCTTTTCGCCTAAAGGCGCCACCATGAGCGTATTGGTTGATGTAAATGTTCCTGAAGCCAACGGATGGCTTTCCCTGGCAGGCACCAACTTATGTTTGCAGCCCAACGGCATGTCTTTCGCCCAGGGCACGTTGTTCCTGCCGGTTGATCATCATTTTAATTTTGGCTCCGGAAACGACAGCCTGGACATTGCATTCAAAGGATGCCCGTCTGCTGATTCAACAAAAGGCACGTATGTAAGCTGGGCGGGCGACAGTCTTTCCGCCATCGTGGCGCATGCCACCATCCGGTTTCCAAAAAGTTCTATTGTACGGGAAGACAGTACGGGAAAGGCGATGGACAGCGCGGTAGTGGCAAGTCTTGTTTTTAATTTTCATGAGTGGGACGACTGGATTGCCAGCATTTCATTTCAGAATTTTCAATTGCCGGGTGTGAAAGGACTGGGTTTTCAGCCTTCTACCATTTATTACGATCATTCTTCCAAACGGAATCCCACCGGATTTAATTTCCCCAAAAACTATACAGGATATTCAGGCAATGATTTCGAAGGATTATATATAAAGGATATGGAAGTGTTCCTGCCCTCCGACTTTAAAACGTTTAACCAGGGCAAAACACGCACGGCTTTTGGGACAAAGGATTTCGTAATAGATAATAAAGGAGTGAGTGTGAATGTTCTTGGAACGCACGTTATAGATCTTTCCACGGGCGACCTGGGTGGCTGGGCATTCTCACTGGATACCGTGAAAGTGGTGATCCAGCAGAATACTTTTTCAGACGGTTCCTTTAATGGAAAAATCCAGCTCCCGGTAAGTAAGACACCGTTGTCCTATTCCGGCGACATGCACATAGGAAGTGATTCCACAGGCAAAGACTCGGCACTGCAATATCAGTTTGTGGTTCAGCCGGCCGACAGTATGAAATTTGATATCTGGCTGGCTTCGGTGCAGCTGAATAAAAATTCGCAGTTTCAGATTAAACATGATTCTTCCGGAACGTTGGTATCCTGTATTTTAAATGGCTCCATCGGTATCGCTATCGGGGGCGGATCGCCGGGAGTCAATTTACCCGGACTCAAGTTCGACAGTCTCGGTATTGCCAACCGGGATCCCAAGACTAAAAAAAATCAGCTGTGGGTCAGTCCGGGAACCTGGGCCTTTGCCAGTCCGCAAAAATCGGTGGCGGGATTCCCTGTCTCCATTAATAATGTACAGCCTTATACGGATTTGACAGATATGAGTAACCTGAAACTGGGGATTCAGTTTGACCTGAATGTGAATGTGGGTTTCGGCGACCAGTCTGTTATCAGCGCCACCACTAACCTGCAGATATACGGAACGATTAATGCCTCGATGCAAAACATGGCGCCGCAGATTTCCCTGGGGGGTGGTGTGAGATATTGATACCGTGATCATCAAGGGGGATGTAGGGCCGGTAAGTGTTGACGGCATGCTGGTATTTTATAAACACGATAATATATATGGTGACGGATTAAAGGGACACGTGAAAGCGACATTCCCGATGGTTCAGGTGGAAGCTACTGCCCAGTTTGGGAACGTAAGTAATTTCAATTACTGGTATATTGATGCCTGTGCCAATTTCCCAACCCTGCCGGTAGTGGGCCCAATTGGCATTAATGGTTTTGGCGGAGGGGCCTATTATAACATGACCATGGGTACTAACCTGCCTGCAGATCCTTCCAATTTACAGGCAGCCTCAAAATCGAACGATGCGACGCCTGGAAATTCCATGTCCGGCGTAACGTTTACACCAAAGGCAGGTGCAGCGGGTATTCGGGCAACAGTATGCATTGCGATGGTTTCCGGCGCGGGAGCCGATGCCATGAATGCAAAAGTAACTTTGACGGCCCAGATTGACAATGGTTCCCTGCAATTGCTGAACCTGGATGGAGATGTATTTGTGATGACCAATTATCCCACCAACACCGAGGCAACAGTGAAAGGCACGGTCAGTATAACCTATGATTTCTCCCAGAATAAATTTTCTCTCAATGCGGATATCATCGGACAATTTGCATCTACCGTAAAAGCGGAAATCCCGATTGGTTTGTATGCCGGCCCGGACGGCTGGTACTTTAAAGTGGGGGATGCATTTGCTAAAAGGGTAACCTTCTCGCTGATCGATGACAGCACGGATGTTTTTGTCATGCACCTGGGCGCAACGGCGTATTTTGAAATGGGCAGTCTCATAAATCCGCAGTTGCCGGATCTGCCCCCGCAGGTTACTTCGCACGGGCTGACCCGGGATCCTTCAGCAACGGCCCTGATTGCGGAGATGAACCAGTCGCCGGGAGAGGGCATGATGTTTGGCGCCGAAGTGGACGGGAATCTGAGCTTCAGTTTTGCGATGTTATATGCAAAGGCCCAGGCAATTGTCGGATTCGATATGGCGCTGAAACATTTTCAGAATAGTTTTCAATGCAACAGCCAGGCTGCCGGGTGGCAGAACTGGTATGCACTCGGACAGATCTATGCTTATCTGGGCGTGGATGTGGGTATCCACGTGGATGTCTGGTTTTTTAAGGGGGATATGGACCTGGTCAGTCTGCAGGTGAGCGCCCTGCTTAGCGGCGGCCTGCCCAACCCGACATGGCTGGACGGAGATCTCCAGGTGGATGGTGAAGTGCTGAACGGATTGGTCAGCGTGCATACCAGTGCGCATTTTACGATAGGTGATAAATGTTATCCGACCCCCAATCCGCTAAGCGACCTGCAGATCATCAGCGATTACGGTCCCCAACAGAAGGGCGATGTGTTTGATTACCCCTATGTGGCCTCCAATGTGGGCCTGAATACAAACTATGACATTAATATCCCGCCTACGAATCAGTACCCCGACGGGCAAACGCGTACCTACCAGTTCAATATCGAATCTTATACTATTACACCCAGTGGCGGACAAAGTATTGCCTGTTATCCGGATTATGAAAATAATAATACCACGGTATTTTTTAAACATAACGATATGCTGAAGCCGATGACAAACTACACGGTACAGGTGCTGGTGAATGTCATGCAGTTTTATCCCGATGAAAACCGGTGGGATCTGCCTTATAACGACAGTGCGCAGCAACGGTTGAACCAGGAGCAAACCGTAGCGTTCTCATTTACTACCGGTCCTGCGCCGGATTATATCCCCGAAAAAAATGTACACTTTTCCTACCCGGTGAATCTCCAGCGGTATGTTCTGAAACAGGAGATGGGCGGCAGGGGCGTAATCAATTTGAATCAGTGGCAGGATAATATTTTAAATTCCAACAGCAGTAAATATGTCAGCCAGGGCGCTGCCTTTAATACGCTGGTTTATTTTATTGATGTTGACAGCAGGGATACGATTAAATCAACTTTCAGTTGTGATGCCGGAACCCGGACGCTGAATTATATGCTTCCCGCAAACCTGAAAAATAATGCGGTTTACCGTGCTGATTTTTATTCTATCCCCGGAACAGGTATTAATATGAAAGCGCTTACGAAAGTAAGTCAGAGTACCAGGACCGTAAGCAATGTTCATTATTCCGTTAAACAGACAACCGTCACTGCCGCCCTGAAGATGCAGAAAGGCCCGCAGCCGGTTTATTCATTGTACTTCAGAACGAGCCAGTACAATAGTTTTGCGGACAAGATCAATGCGATGGGCGACTGGAGTGGCAGTCATTCGGGAGATAATATGTTCATTCAAAGCAGCGTGGTCGCTCCGGAACTGTTTGACCGGTTTGAAGTGAAAGGGTTCACGGCGCCGGACGGAACCCCTTATCCTTCCCTTTTCCAGGCGGATATAGCATGGGACCACAATCACCGGGGCGAACAGTTTGCCGATGATAACCTGTATGACAACGCGCTCACCCTGGCGGTAACAAAGCTGGTACATACCGATTTTGCAGATCCGGAAGTGAGGGAACTATTGTATAAGCCGGTTAAAACGCTGGACTGGAGCGGGTTTAATTCAGATGCCCCGCTGACTTCCTCAGAAATATATAAGGGCACGTTCGGACAGCTGGTTAATGCGCATGTCAGTGTGGGACAGGTCAGAACGTCTTCCGGCCCGTCGAATATGCAGGTTTCCCAAAGAGGCGTCCTGGCTTCAACGAATGCCGGATTTTCCATGGTGATGTCTCCTGCATCCGGAGTAAAAACAGGCAATATGAACCTGGTAAATGTAAAAATGGCGCTTCCGTACCAGATTAAATGGACGCGGAATTTCTATATACATGAAGACTATGATTTAATGAATGTTTTTGGCCTGACTGCGCAAACACAGGCTGCGATTATTGAGCACCAGCTGGATCCCGGTGACCAGGAAGGCACACTGGGAGAAATGGATGGCGACATTACATTTGCAACCAATAATATCGGCGGAACGATAACCATGCCCTGGAACAAATTCTATTATCTGTATACCGATCCTAAATCCGTTCTGATACTGAACGTGCTGCGATATCTGAAATATCCGGGCTATCAGGCAGGAAGCAGCCGGCCTGTAAATTTCCATTACCAGGCAGGTTCCCTGCAAGGCAATGCGGTTTCCAAAACCTTTACCCTCAAATAAATCCATATGAAGAGCAAAGGCAACCTGTATATCGTTTTATTTATTTTCCAGCTGTTTTCCCTGCACGCAATCAGCCAGAAGAAAAAGCCGGCAGATACCCAAAAGCCGGCGCAGGTAAACCGGAAGGCAGCCATCAGCGTTTTTGCCAAAGCCTATGGGGATTCCATTGTCCTGCGCTGGGCGCCAAATACAAACTGGGCCTGGTCGGATCTGAATCAAAGCGGATACCTGATTGAACGTATTGATCTATCCGAAGCAAAACATCCGCGGCGCCAGGTAATCACGGCCCAGCCCTTAAAGCCGCTGAGCCTGGAGCAGTTTAAAACGGTTTTTAATAAAGAAGATCAATATGCGGCGATCGCGGCCCAGTGCCTGTACGGGAAAAACTTTGCTGTAAATATCCGGAAAGGGCAGGGCGGTGTGGAGGATAAAGCCAGTGTATGGAACAGCCGGTATGTATATGCCGTGCAGGTAGCCGATTATAATGGCCGGGTAGCCGCTGCGGAAGCACTCCGCTATTCCGATAACAAAGTTCAGAAAAACGGGATCTATATTTATCGTGTGTATGCAGCCAAAATGCCGGGACAGGCGAAGATTGATACCGGTAACGTGATGGTGCAGAATAAAGTCCAGGCTGTTGTCAGCAAACCCCATCTGACAGAAGTTATTTCCCGGGACCGGATTGCTGAAATACACTGGGGCCGGGTCCAGCCTGAACAATATAGTTCCTACTATGTGGAGCGAAGCGCTGACGGGAAAAAATTTACGTCATTAACCAGGACCCCTTACTTTTCTTCCAGGCCGGATTCTTCCTTCCTTCGCAAAGACTCCGTACATACGCGGATCTATACGTTACTGCAGACGCAACAGGTTTATGTTGACAGCCTGCCGCAGGATTATCACCCTTATTATTACCGGATCCGGGGCATCAACACCTTTGCCGAACTGAGCGATTATTCCGATACACTGTCTGCCTTGGGTGTTGACCTGACACCGCCGGCCGCTGCGATCATGGAAAATCCGAAATTCCTCAGCGGCAGGAAAATACAGTTGAAATGGAAAAAGCCGCTCAGGGAAAAAGATTTTAAAGGATACCTGGTCTCCCGTGCGCACCTGATCAACGGGCCGTACACTTTATTATCGGAAAAGCTGATAGATCCGTCTGCCGTTCAGTTTACGGATACGGCTGCGTTTGAACACGGGCAGAATTTCTATATCCTGATGGTGGTGGATACAGCAGGAAATCATGCGGAGTCCATTCCGGCGATGGCCATGGTTCCCGATAAAACACCACCTGCGGTTCCGAAGGGACTGAAGGGGTTTATTCAGAAAGACGGGCTGGTGCATTTATCCTGGAATGCCAATACGGAGGTGGACCTTAAAGGGTATAAAGTGTATTTTGCCAATAGTAACAGCCATGTATATTCGCAGATTACCATCAGCCCGGACGCCGACACCACGTTTACCGACAGCATCACCTTGCGCACACTGACCAAAGAAATCTGGTACAAAGTAGTAGCCGTGGACATGAACAACAATCATTCTGCGTATTCCGAACCGCTGCGATTAAGGAAACCGGATATCGTGCCCCCGGTACCGCCGCTCGCATCTAAGATTCATGTGGATACCGGCGGGGTGCAGATAGACTGGATACAGAGTTCCAGCGAAGACGTGGTGAATTATCTTATTTACCGGAAAGAAAGCAGGTCGGACTGGAAGGTCATTGCCCGTGTGAAGCACGATACCTCGAAGACAGTTTTTCATTTTACTGATTTCAACATTGTACCATTCAAAGATTACACTTATTGTGCGGAAGCCGTTGATGAGGACAGCCTGCATTCATCCCGGTCAGCCGTAATAAGCGCATCTGTAAAAACCATTCCGGATCTTCCGCCATTGAAAACCCTGACGGCGGTTTATGATGATAAAACGAATCAGGTCCGCCTGAAATGGCAGTACAATGATAAAGGCGGGTACTTTTTTGTATTGTACAAAGCGATGGGCAATGACCCGTTAACTAAATTCCAGTCGGCCGATTCGAAAAGCAGTCAGTATACGGACTTTGCACCGCCGGGGAAAACCACCAGCCTGCGCTATGCCATCCAGGTGGTATTTCAGGACTCACGCGGGAGAACGCGGATCAGCAGTCCGGTGGCAGTGAATATACCTGAAAAGTAAACGGTGTCAGGCAGCTCCAGCTCCCCGGTCATTAAGATTTTTTTGTTAGCTGATTGCACTGCTATTTCCCCCGATACCAGTTTCTTAACCGGACTTCTATATTCTTATCTCCTGCTTCCACAAGCGTTTTGAAAGCATTGACATCACTCAGTCCATTATTCCCACGGTAATGATAGGGATAAACTATCCTGGGTTTAAATGCCAGAACTGCATCTGCGGCTTCTTTAATGTCCATGGTATAAGGCAGGTTCATACATATGAAGGCTACATCTATATTTTTTAAAGAACGCATTTCGGGAATTCCCTGCGTGTCTCCGGAAATATAAATAAGCCTGCCGCCAATGGTCAGCACATAGCCGTTACCCCTTCCTTTTGTATGCATGGCCGTCGGACTCTCCGGCAGATTATACATGGGAATGGCATGAATGGAAATACCTGACTGCGTGGTCTGATCGCCATTTTTCAGTACAACCAGGTGACCCTTATCAGCATCAGGCAACTTATCGGCTACAACCTGCGGCACTATAAGCAGGGTACCTGCTTTTTTAATTGCATCAATAGTTTTTACATCAAAATGATCGCCATGGATATCGGTGATAAGTATAATATCCGGAGGGGTAAGACCATTATAATTATCCGCATTCGAAGGATCAGCGTAAATGGTCAAACCGGGCACTGTCAGAATCAGGCTTGCATGCTGGATGGGCTGTATGATAAGCGGACCCATATTTGTTCCGACTGTATCTGGAGCGCTGAGTTGGGCATTTCCGGGGAAAAACAACGGGGTTATCAGCAGTGTAAGAAATAAAGATTTCATAATTGATGATTTAAATATTGTAAATATACCGTACGCTGTTCAGGTTTTAACTCCTCAGCCTGATCCTTTTTGAGGTGCCACAAGGTCCTGTCAATTCTCATAAGCTGTACATGGCCTGAGGTTTCAAATTTTTTGAGCGTTGCAATGATCATTTCCTCTTCATTTTTAGTGAATCCATCCACCTTCTTTCAGGAATTCTATAAGGCGGGGATCATCGGCAGACAGGGGAGGAATCCATGTATCGCCAACCCGCTCCCGATTCCACCAGAGACTTTCAGGATTTCCCGGTTGCGCGAAATGATAGCGATACAGGACTGCCCGGATCCAGCGCGGCGGCCTGCCGGGAAAGGGATTCCCGGCGAACAGACCGGTTGCACCGGGATCGTTGTGTAAAAGTTTCCAGACAAGATGATATGTCCATGGATACTCGTCGGGTGTTGACATGGCAGCGAACCACATCTGCCAGTCCAGACGCAACTGGTAGGGGGCGATCTGCGGGGGCCGTTTGTCAAGGGCGGCCGGCAGGCCTTTATATGGATAGACTTTCCAGATTGCCTTTTCGTCGGGGACCTCGTCCATCGATCCTTCGAATACCACGTTCAGACGCTCGCGTCCCACCCATCCAAATGCGCCATAAGTATTCACGAGATCGAGGGGATCGAATGACGTATTCATGATCTGACGGGGAGACAGTATGTTCAGCGCGGGCTGGATGCTGAAGAGTGCAATAACAACAGCGATGGTCCGGGCGGTGGTCATCATGGGCCGGGAGGGCACAGCGCATGCGATGGCGGCTTCCGCGCGGCGTACGAGCGAACGGGGAAGTAGCTTCGACCAGAACCCATCGTCGAAACAAGCCAGCGCGGGAAGCAGGGTAAGCCAGTTGAGAAAAGAGAGGTTGCCACTCAGGAGGAGAATCATCTGTAAGATCACGATCACGGATCCCGCGATGTGGCGTGCGGGTCGTGGCCAGAAAACGAACCACGGCGCAACCAGCTCAGCCAGGAAATTGTACCAGACGCCGGTTTTCAAAACTGCGTGCGGCAGAAAGTGAAACCACCTGCTCAGTGGACCGGGCAGCGGTTGTGTCTCGAAATGATAGTAGAGTGCAGTCCCGTTGCGCCATACCTCATCGCCGCGGATCTTGATCAGGCCGGCGCCCAGCATGATGCGGAAGATCAGCCATCGAAATAATCCAATTATTGGCTTCGGCGGAGCATGCTTCGGAAAAGGTCGCATGTCAAGCAGGGGGCAGAGGAAGATCGCGAGAAATCCGGTTTCGAGGAGCTGGATTTCCCAGCCGTATCCGTACCAGTCCTGCCCGACGTGAACGAAGGACATATAGAGAAACCAGAGAACACCGAGTAGCAACGCATTTGCATAGCCTGCTATCACGATGCAGGAAAGCGCGAATCCAATCCAGGCGGCAGTCAGCAGGCCCGCATCGGAATGGACAAACCAAAAGATTGACGGCAGGCGCAGGAAACCGGCGCCGGGGGATCCGAGCGTGTCGGCTACGCGCTTCAGGAACAGGCCGACGGGAAGGAGTCCATTTTCGCCGATCAGCGGAACGATCTGATGGATCGCCACCAGAAAGGCCACCGCATAAATCGCTCCCAGCAGGCGAAGCATGAGAAAGCGGGTGAGCCAGTAGGTTGGGCGGGCGCCTGGCGAAAAAGACTGTTGAAAATTCTTTAATGGCAACATGGAAAAATCCTCACCGGATTTTCGAGTTAAAGATATATCAACCGGACCATTTGTCATTTTCTTTATAAGCCAATAACTCGTTTAATCATGGCCAGTTTCCAATTGGAATAAGGGTAGTATTTCAGAGGAAACTCAAACCAGGTTGGCTTTTGTAAAACGCTCTTATAGTGCGAGAAAGTTCTGAAACCGGCTTCGCCATGGTAATTACCCATACCACTATGCCCAACGCCGCTAAAAGGTAATTGATCATTGGAGAAATGCATCAGCACATCGTTTACCGCACCACCTCCAAAGGAAAGCTCATTTAATAATTGCTTACAAAGGGAACTGTTTTCAGAAAATACATAAAAAGCAAGTGGCTTGGGTTTTGATTTAATGAATGTGATGGCGCTGTTGATGTCCTCATAAGTCAATACCGGTAATATGGGTCCAAAGATCTCATCTTCCATCACTTTGTCGTCCGGAGAAATATTGAACAGTACCGTAGGTGCAAGGAATCTGTTTGCCCGGTCATATTCGCCGCCGGTATAAATTTTCTCCGGCGGGATCAGGTCCATTATCCTGTCAAAGTGTTTTTCACTGATGATCTGTGCGTAGTTTTGATTGGCCAGTGAGAACTGAGACGATGTAATTTCTTTTTTGAGCAGTTCAAGGAAAGGGTTTTCTATACTTTTGTGAACCATCACGTAATCCGGAGCAATACAGGTTTGCCCTGCATTGATGAACTTGTCCCATACCAGTCGTTTCACGCAGATTTTCAGGTTCGCATCCGGTGCCACAACCAGGGGGCTTTTTCCGCCCAATTCCAAAGTGACCGGTATCAGGTTTTTTGCAGCTGCCTGGTAAACTATCTTTCCTACAGCCACACTTCCTGTAAAAAAAATCTTATCAAATTTCTGTTCGAGAAGTTCCGTTGTTTCCTTAATCCCGCCTTCCACCACAGTAAAGAATGAAGGATCAAAATTTTCACGGATCATTTTCGCCAGTCCGGCACTCGTACGTGAAGCCAGCTCACTGGGCTTCAGTACAATGGTATTGCCGGCAGCGATCGCACCGATTGCCGGCGCGATGGTCAGGTTAACCGGATAATTCCAGGCGGCAATAATCAGGCAAACACCCAATGGTTCAGGTATGATCAAACTGCTTCCCGGAACATTCAGCAAATTGTTGCCAACACGCCTGGTCTTTGCCCATTTGCTGACTTTTTGAATGGTTTTATCCAGGTCGACATACAAACCGGTGAACTCTGTCAGAAACGTATTAAAACCACCTTTCTGAAAATCCAGGGAAATCGCTTTGGTTAATTCCTGTTCGTAACGTATCAGGACGGACTTCAGTTTTTTTAGCTGCCCGATCCTGAATGATAAGGGCCTGGTCGTATTGTTATTAAAGTACTGCTTCTGTTTTTGAACGATTGCTTCCATGATAACGTATTTGAACTGTGAAACTATTGATGCCAGACTTTGTCAGGGTGCCCTACCATGTCCTTCTGTTTGAAGCATTGGCTTTACAGAAGGATAAGAAGAATACATGTAACTTTGAAACCAGAGTTCTTTTGGCTTTTGCGAGCCTGCTTAAATTATCTTTCATGCAATCCGAAAATCCAAAACTCCGTATAAAACATGAATTGGTTAACAGTATTATACATGGATTTGGTATCCTTTTCGGCATCGTATGTATTCCTTTACTGATAGCCCTTGCAACAAAAAACGAAAATACACCCGGCCTTATCGGAGTAGCCATTTATGGGTTTTGTTTTTTAATGGTCTTTACATTTTCTACACTGTATCATGGCTTTCAGCATTCCCAGGTAAGAGGCATATTACAGATTTTTGACCACATCAGTATTTACTTTCTGATCGCCGGCACGTATACTCCCTTTTTGTTGATTTATATGAACAATTCATTTGGGATTACCCTGCTGTCGGTATTGTGGGGTTTAACGGCCCTGGGAACGATCTACAAGATTTTTTTTACCGGGAGATGGGATAGGTTGTCCACTTTTATTTATCTGGCAATGGGCTGGATCATGATCGCGGGCGGGCGCACATTTTTCGTAAGCCTGCCTGAACCGGTAATGGTCATGATTATTATTGGAGGCGGACTTTACAGCCTGGGTGTTGTTTTTTATCTGTGGGAAAAACATACGTATAACCATTCCGTCTGGCATTTATTCGTGCTGGCAGCAGCCATTTGTCATTATGTAGCCATATTATTGGCGGTATAGGCGGATGGAACATTTGGAGATCCGGTATATGTTAACAATGGGAATCCTCCCATGTGCAAAGATTCGGTATTGTTAATAAATAATGAAAAATTGAAATCATGTTTACACGAAAATTATTTGGATTTAAAGTGAAACGGGCCGGCAGCCCTGTCCACACCCTGAACCATGCCTTCACCGTTTTGCTTTCCGCGGGGATATTATGCGCCGCGTCGTACAGGGCTTCCGCACAGGCAGCGCCCGCGAAAGGGGAAGTGCCCGAATGGGCGATGCCTGGATCGGCCACACATAAACAGGTACCACCTCCCGCAGATTTTCACCGCGCGACCCGGACAGACAATACAGGCATTGGCATTTTTGAAGGACAAAGCGATGTAGGCGCTGCACTGGTTCCCGGAGCGTCCGTTTATAACGACGCTGCCAGGCAGTACACCATCGTCTCCGCCGGATATAATGTATGGTATTCAAGGGATGAATTCCGTTTTCTCTGGAAGAAAATGTCCGGCGATGTATCGCTTGCGGCTGATATTGATTTCCCGGATACGGCAGGCTACGGAGACCGAAAGGCGTTCGTCATCATCCGACAGAATCTGGAGGATGATTCCAAAGAAGCCCTGGTTGCCCTTCACGGTGCAGGTCTGCTGCATCTCGCCTGGCGTCCGGAAAAGGGACAAATGATGCAGGAAATGCGTGCCAGCAAACATAAGGACCTGCCCGACACTGGAACCGGACATGCCAGGCGTATTGGCATTGAAAAGCGCGGTGATGCCTTTGCACTTTTTGTGAGCTGGAACGGGGAACCCATGCACCAGGTGGGCGATCCCATTGAGTTGCATCTGAAGGAACCCTTCTATGCCGGCATCGGCTTTTGTTCACATCTTCCTGCCAAAGCGGATACCGGCGTACTTTCTAACGTGGTTTTGGAAAATAAAGCAGGCGGGGTACAATAAGATGGGTCCTGATTTTCCAATTACAATTTTTTCCAGTCGAGTGTACGGATTTCATTCAACCTGGCCGTCACATCTTCCAGGTCCGCCTTTGGAATACCGATCGTCATGGTGCAAAACAACTGCAGATCCTGACTGATGATGGAACAATGGTGTTGTTTTACAACCCTCATGACCTCATTCAGTATAGTATAATCAAATGCAAGCAGGCAATGGATCTCTATAGGTTTGCGGGCAACCGGGGCAGTCTGCAAAGCGAGCGAAGCGGCCGTTTTATAGGCGTTGATCAAACCGGGTACTCCCAGCAGGCTGCCTCCAAAATACCGGACTACGACAATGAGGGTGTTTGTCAGTTCCCGGCTGTCTATTTGCCCCAGTATGGGACGGCCCGCTGAACCCGAAGGCTCCCCGTCATCACTTACACGGAATTCAGAACCATTCATACCGAGGCGGTATGCAAAACAATAATGGGTGGCTTTGGGATGCCGGGCTTTGACCCATTTCAGTTGTTCCTTACCTTCTTCTTTAGAAATAAGAGGAAAAGCATAAGCAATGAATTTACTGCCTCTGTCCTTATACTCAGCAATGGATGGTTTCTCAATAGTATGGTAGAAATGGTATTCTGTCAATGTGCCCGTTTAGATGGACCCTTTCGGTAACCCGTCATTTCAATCATTTGAATTGCCTGCCTAAAATGGAGAAAGCGAGTCTTATTCCAGTCGTTCAATTTTGTAATGCAGAGGAAATCTCCGGGTCGTTAAATATCTCTTCAATCAGTTTCTTAAAAGCTTCAGGCATATATTCTTTATATTTCCCGGGTCCCCAGGCGACGGATCCACCCAAAGCCCGCTTGCCATTGAATGTCTTTTTAGTTAACAGTTCACCTTTCCCGGAATAAATATTTACCTGTAAATTATACATCAGGGAAGTGGCTCCGTAACCATCGGTATGAAAATCTTTGCAATCGATCAGGATGAGCCTGTTATTATTCGTTTTTTTAAGTTGCTCCAGGATTCTCGATTCCCTTTCAGCAGACTGGGTATTGACAACAGCAACCGTGCTTCCCTGTCTGGATAAAGAAAGGGAAATGGAGGAGGACATATTATCCGTAAAGGGCATTCCGTTATCTGTGCCCATGGGATAGGCAATGCCGGTTCCGGAACGGGTATAACCCACAAAATCCGGTTTGCGGGCGCCGTTAACAACCTGTTCCCGCTGATCCCAGCTGGCAAGCGCAATTTTTTGTTTGAAATCGGGTACTGTCGCATAAACCCCTTCATACTCCACTTTCCTGGATACCGCACAACTCGTCAAGAAACATAGAGCCCAAAAACAGCCAATTCTCCTTTTCATTTGATATATTTCGATCAAGATATCAATTAATATTTAAAATAAAATACTGTCACTGCCTGGTGATAACCCGGGATACCCGTGTTATTCTGGTTTCTACTAATAGTTAAGGGTAAACCTGTATGCGGTTCGCTGTGTTGCGGATCATGATAAAGCAAAACATATCAAACTGATAATTGCAGGTGAATAAGATTCAGGTAAGTATACAGGTGGGGTATTCACCAAAAATTGCAGAACTTTATATAAGGTAGTTAAAAGCCCGGTGAAAAAACCGGCGAAATTTCCGCATCCCAGATGGAAATCACTTTTCATCAACCGGATCAGCCGTTCCCTGGTTGGGCAACGGATTGCTGATTTGCCTGTTAATGCATTGAAATGAAAAAAAAATCATTTCCATTGTCAAGGGTTTATGGCCTGCTTGAACCCGGGCCGGTCGTCCTGCTGACGACGGCGCGCCGGGGTCGGAACAATGTGATGACCATGTCCTGGCATACCATGCTGGATTTCGAGCCACCGCTTATAGGATGTGTTGTCAGCAACCGTGATTACACCTTCAATATCCTCAAAGCGACAAGGGAATGTGTTATTGCCATACCAAGCGTGGAGCTTGCGGAGAAAGTTGTCCGAATAGGCAATACTTCAGGAAGGGATACTGATAAATTTGAAAAGTTTGACCTCAGGACGGCGCCGGCATCTGTTGTTAACGCGCCGCTCGTTGAAGCATGCTTTGCAAACCTGGAGTGCAGGGTCGCAGATACGTATATGGTTAACAAATATAATTTTTTCGTGCTTGAAGTGGTGAAGGCATGGATTGATCCGTCGGCAAAAGATCCGAAAACAATACATCATATGGGAAACGGCGTTTTTATGGTTGCAGGAAAGAAGATCAGGCTTCCTTCAAAAATGAAATGAACGGATGGACGTATAAAATATACTCCCACTGTCCGGGGGAGTATATTTATTTTATCTTGTTGTGAAGTACCTGTTTTTCCGGCATTTATTTCATAAATACGATACCCAGCTGGAAGCCGAGCGACTGAATGCCGTCGATATTAAAGTCTTTCTGTTTATTTGTCGAATAGCTGTAACGGACCCCGAGCAATAAACCCGCAGGGGAATTTTCCGAAAATTTTACAATCGCACCCAGTTCGGGTCTTATCAGGAAGCCCCAGTTGTAATCGCTGGATACATACGTATTGTAATAGAGTTTTTCTTCGCAATAGGTGGCGCCCAGGGCAATACCGGCATAAGGAGATATGATATTACTTACATGAAAATAATGATGCACATTTAATGCCAGCGGGAAGGTGTACAGGTAGCTGTAGAAATCGGTTGTAATGGCTCCATTCGGTATTTGATAGGTTTTCCTGGGTGTATATTGATCATAGGCGGCCCAGTTTATTTCCAAACCGACGGAAAGGTCATTTTTAATCATTTTCCGGAACTCCAGTTTGAAACCGTCCAGGCTGGTTTTGTTGGTAAAATTATTATTTATGGGAACATTCACATCCCAGGCGAAATTCACCATTTCATCTGAAAATATGGGAGGATGATTGCTCTGCGCTGTGGCTCCAAAAACCATCGGAATGGTCAGGAGGGTAATTATTAGTTTGTGAAACATGGAAAATATTTTTTAGGTTTTGATTTTATTGTGCACTGATATAAGGCGACTGGATAAATGCCTGGTCAATGGAATTCAAAGCATTCTGCAGATTGGATGTGGCGGATCCGAGTGCCCCGCCATTCCAGTTGGTCCAGATGACATTTAATTTGTTCTCAGCCCTGGCTATATTTTTCAAGTCGACCAGCTCCACAACCACTGAACCTGTTTTATATGCATACGTGGGATAGTAGGCCGGATAGGAGGGATACCATCCGCAATAATACCAGTAACACCCGCCCCATCCGGGATAACCCCACCAGGAACCCGGGTACCATCCGACTACCAGTGTCACTTCTTTCAGTGCAGTTACGCCCACTCCCAGATCGGCCTGTTTGTTATTTTGTGATTGGGTATATCCCCTGGCTTCCAAATTGGTTTTTATTGCATTTAATATCTGGTCTCCGTATTGCGGATCCAAAATGGTATCATTGGAGCTGTTCGAAATAAGACCCACATAGGGTGGCAAAACGAAAGTTTTATAATTAGTGAAAACCGCACTGCTGTCATAATTAGTCAATACTATAAAATCGGAAGAGAGCTGATCGGTATTTGGCTCTTTATAACATCCGGCAACCAGTATCATTGCGGAAATAACAAAGATTATTTTTTTCATAGTTTTTAGTATTTGGTGAACATAGATGAGTGCAAATTAACAGCTGCGAAGATTGACCGGAATGATAGCGGTCAGCAGGATCCATGATCCTCATTAGGACGGGATCCATAGACAGAAAACGCGGAGATATATGCAGGTAGTTGGGATTTAGTGAGAGGGAAAACCTGAAAGGCTGGATGCTCCCAAAAATCCAAGGGAAGACGATAGCGAAAACCGGATTGTTTTAAACTCATTCCGGGCCGTATATCAGCGACAACCGGAATGAGTTACCTTCCGTTTGAACGAAGCACGGTTATATCTTTCTTGAGATCATCATCATAGGTCTTTTTCACGATATAATGCCATTGCTTGTCTGAAACATCCACAAAGAAGATCTCTCCTTTCTTATGTTTTGCGACGGCGTCCTGGAATTCCTTAGGCATCATTTCTATTCCGAAAAACCAGCCGGTGTCGCCATGGGTGGTGTTGCCATCCATCGTGTACTGATCAGAGAGCTGATCGAAGGAAGCGCCTGCGGAGGCTTTTTGTACGATCAGCTTTTTGAGGCTGTCGATCTCTGGTATGGATAAGGTAGATCCGTCCAGGAAGATATAACTCGCCCGGTAATTCACAGTTTCCTTAGCTTCCAAAACCTTATAAGTAACATAACCTACGGAAAAGATATCGCCTTTATTCTGGCGCAGCAGCCTCTTGTCGATGAGGGTTGAGTCTTTTCCATATGAAAGTTTGAGTATGGTTGGTTTGAGTGCCGGATTGGCATCGATGTATTGTTGTGCCTGATCCAGGGTCGCGATTTTTTGAAACTGTTCGGTTACCGTTAACTGTGCGAAGACGGGTACTGAAAGGAGCAGGAATAAGCCTGCCAGTAAATTTTTCATATTCTTTATTTTAGGCTCCGGTATTAAAAATCAGGGTCGTCATTTTATGTTAATGAAACGCTAACACAACGTGATGAAGTTACTGATTTTTGATAGAATTCCTGCTGTCGCGGCAACCGCGTTTCAGGTGCACTTGCCGGGAAACCGGCTGTTGACCACGGAACCGGCAATCTGCCTTATAACGTAAAAATTATACAAAAGGGAAAAGACATTGATATGGAAAGGAGATACACTGTTTATTGATTCGAAGATAAGCTTTCGTTTACGCGAACGGTTCATGTATTGAAGTGGCGGGTTGTGAAAACCATTGCGGACCTTCTTCGGTCATGTAAACGCAGTCTTCCAGTCGAACGCCGAATTCACCGGGGACAGAGATGGTGGGTTCAATGCTGAAACACATGCCGGCCTGCAATAACTGTTGATTGCCCTTTACCATATTTCCCCATTCATGTCCGTCCATGCCAATGCCATGACCCGTGCGATGAGGTAAACCGGGGAGTTTATATCCCGGTCCGAAGCCAGCATCGGTAATTACTTTACGGGCAGCAGTATCAACCTGTTCACAGCGTGTTCCGATCCGGGCGGCTGAAAAAGCGGCAGCCTGCGCTTTTTGTTCAAGGTTCCAGATATCGAGCTGCCGTTTCGTGGGTTCAGATCCGAATACGATGGTCCTGGTAATATCTGAAGAATAACCGGCAACCTTGCAGCCGCAATCCATCAGCACGGTATCCCCGGTTTTTAACAGCTGTGGTTTTACCGTGCCATGCGGCAGGGCAGAAGCCTCTCCGAAAAGAATCAGTGCAAAATCCGGAATGGCACCCATTTCCTTATGGGCCTTATTTATTACAGCAGCAATTTCATCGGCAGATACCCCTTCTTTCAGGTTGTTGATTCCGATTTTCATCGCAGCGACCGTAATATCACTGGCTTTTTGCATCAAGGCCCTTTCAGCGGCAGATTTGATCATACGGCAGGGAATGGTAACCGGATCACCACTCACATATTCTAATAGTGGCGCTGCTTTCCTGATTCCGTCAGCAATAAAAAAACGGGTTTGTTCCTCGATGCCGATCGTACCGGAAGTAATACCCCCGTCTTTAAAAGCATATGCGATTTGTTCGTAGGGACTCTCATCTTCCTGCCAAACATAAACTTTTTTACCAATGGTTATCAACTCCCGGAACCGGGCTTCTTCAAATCCGGGACATACATATATTATTTCACCGTTTGCCGGAATAACTGCCACCATGGTTCGTTCGCTGGGCCACCAGGAAATGCCTGTAAAATATTCCAACGATGTGCCGCTCTCCAGAACCAGCGCTTCCATTTTATTTTTCAACAGTAAGCGCTGCGCCTTAGCGACTCTTTCCTTTCTTTCACTTAAGGAGATCGGCAAAATATCCCGGGTCATCGAATGTAATGATCCTAAACCGGTTTCTTTTGCAATTTCGCCGGCTGCCCTGACGGATTGAAAACCTGCTGTGAAAGTGGTGCCGGCCACCAGGGTGGAAAGCCGGATAAAATTTCTTCTTTTCAGGTTCAAAGATTAATTTTTAGCGTTACGATTTTATAAAAACTGAAGTTAATATAATTTCATACAACCCCTTGAAAACTAAAAATAACTGCTAACTTAAGCAATGGGAACTTGCGCTCATTCCCCGGCTTGTTAAGATACCGTTGTAAAAACCAATGACTTCCCGTTTGAACCCGATTTCCATTCCATACCGTTTCCGTGTTCTTGTATTGCTTTGCTCACTTACCACGCTTACCTATATGGACCGCATCTGCATTTCCATTGTAGGCGTTCGTCTAAAATCAGATCTGCATCTGAGCAATGAACAGTTTGGCTGGGTGCTGGCAGCATTTGCACTTGCGTATGCTGTTTTTGAAATCCCCTCCGGCATGCTGGGCGACCGCATCGGGCCTAGGAAAGTATTTATCCGGATCGTTATAGGGTGGTCCTTGTTCACGGCACTTACAGGACTAGTCAACGGACTTATTGCCCTGCTGATTGTCCGCTTTCTTTTTGGCGCAGGTGAATCGGGCACGTATCCCAACAGCATCCTCGTAGTATCCAGGTGGTTCCCGCTGAGTGAAACCGGGAAGGCATTGTCCTGGGTGGGCATTGGATCGCAGTTGGGTGCCGCCATGGCACCGCTCATTATTGTGCCCATCGCCGCGGTTTATGGGTGGAGGATGCCGTTTTTTGTTATTGGTTCCATTGGTATTGTCTGGGTTTGGTTTTGTTATGCCTGGTTCCGTGATTTCCCTGCGCAAATGAAAAAGATGCCTTCACCCGAAAAGAAATTAATCGAATCGTCCTGTAGCCATAAAGACCAACAGCACCAGGTACCCTGGAAACTGATATTTCGCAACAGCACATTATGGCCGCTGATGCTTATGTATTTCTGTTGCCAGTGGGCCAATTACTTTTTTATAGCCTGGATGCCGGTCTACCTCCAGGAAGGCCGCGGTTTTTCGGAGCATTCGATGAAGGAGATCACATCTGTTCTCTTTATCGTTGGCATTAGTGGCTTCCTTGCGGGAGGGGCAGCGGGCGACTGGTTTCTAAAACGCAAAGGATTGAAAATAGGCAGGAGGCTGACGGGTATGCTTGGCCTGGGAGCCTGTGGCTTTTTATTATTGAATGCTGCTATTTCTCCTGATAACACCATTACGGCGGTCAGCCTGATAGGTGCAAATTTTTCATTCTCATTTGGTGTGATGGTGTCCTATGCTGTATGCGCTGATATTGGAAGGAACAATGCAGGCACCGTTACAGGTGCCATGAATTTTTTCGGGCAGATGGGCGCATTTTCTCTTGCACTTATTTTCGGAAAGATTGTACAGGTTACGCAGCATTTCGATTACCCCCTTTATTTGCTGGCAATCGTGATGTTTGCCGGATGCCTGCTCTGGCTGGCCATAGACGCGGAAAAGCCGCTGCCGTTAATGGGTGATTCCCTGGTTTGAGTTACCACGGGTCCCTGTTTATGAAGGTATTTTTTTTTGCTGCTCCATATTCAGGAACGGTTTCAGCAGGTCTATCGGGACGGGGAAAATAGTCGTTGAATTATTCTCGGTAGCGATCTCCCGGAGGGTTTGCAGGTAACGCAATGTAATCGCACTGGGTTGTTCAGCCAGAACCTTAGCTGCATCGGACAGGCGTTGTGCGGCCTGGAATTCTCCTTCAGCTGCTATAACCTTTGAACGGCGTTCTCTTTCGGCCTCTGCCTGTTTGGCCATCGCCCTTTGCATTTCCTGCGGCAGATCAATTTGTTTTACTTCCACATTGGACACTTTGATGCCCCAGGGTCCTGTGTGCGAATCGATGATTTGCTGCAAACGCAGGTTGATCTTTTCTCTTTGTGAAAGCAGGTCGTCCAGTTCGGACTGTCCCAGTACACTCCGTAAAGTGGTCTGTGAAAACTGGGAAGTGGCCACCAGGTAGTTTTCCACTTCCACGATCGCTTTATGCGGCTCGAGTACACGGAAATAGATCACGGCATTCACTTTGATCGACACATTGTCCTGGGTAATGACATCCTGCGGAGGTACATCCATCACCACAGTCCGCAGACTCACTTTCACCATCCTGTCCACGATGGGAATCAGAAAGATCAGGCCGGGTCCTTTCTCCCCGCCCGCTAACAGGCGTCCCAGTCTGAAAATGACGCCCCGTTCATATTCACGAAGGACCCGGATGGAATTGGCAAGGATAAAGACGGCGAACAGAAGGATTACCAGAGAAAATACGGGAATGGTTTGCATGAATTTATTTTTAAATATTAAGCATTCAGGTGTTCTACATACAGGGTCAGGTTTTTCACTTCTGTCACGCGCAGTTTTTCTCCTTTGTTGATCATCCCCGAAAGGGATACGGCATTCCAGATCTCCCCCTGCAGGAGGACCCTGCCTGAGGGATTGAGCATATCAAATGCTTCCGCGGTTTCACCCACCATGGCTTTCATGCCCGTAACCGGTTTCCCGCGCTGAGCCTTTAATCCCATGCCGATGACAAACAGGAAAAATCCGGCAGTGATCGCAACCGTAGAAATAATCAGGGTGCGGGATATCCTGACAACCTCCAGGCCTGAGCCGGGGCTGATCAGCATCAGTGAACCAATCCCGAGTGCGGCGATCCCTCCGATGGCCAGCATACCATGGCTCACGATCTTAATCTCGAGCAGCAGCAGGATCACTCCGAAAATAATTAAGGCAAGTCCGGCATAATTTACGGGCAGTGTGTTTAAGGCATAAAAGGCCAGCACGAGGGAGATGACGCCGATAATACCCGGGAAAATGACCCCGGGATTGAATAACTCGAAAACCAGGCCCAACAGACCCAGCATCAATAATATATAAGCCAGATCCGGATCACTGACTATATTCAGCAATTTTTCCGTAAACCCCATGTCCAGGGTCTGAATGACGGCTCCCCGGGTGTGTAACATGAAAGTTGCGGAATCACGCCGGATCAATTTGCCGTCAGCCTGGTTCAGCAGGTCCCGGTCGTTCGGTGCGATCAGATCAATAATATTATTCTGAAGCGCTTCCTTTGCGGTGATGGCAACACTTTGCCGCACGGCATCTTCGGCCCAGTTCAGGTTGCGTTTTCGGTATTCAGCGATGGTCCGGATAAAAGCGGCTGCATCATTGGTGGACTTGCTGTTCATGATCGAATCGGTTCCGCCCTGCATAGTTACGGGATGAGCAGCCCCGATATTCGTTCCGGGTGCCATGGCTGCTATGTCTGCAGCCAGGGTGATGAATACGCCTGCTGATCCCGCATGTGCTCCGGCCGGGGAAACATATACGATAACAGGTATGGGTGATTCAAGGATATCGCCGACAATATTTCGGGTCGGTTTCAGCAGACCGCCGGGTGTATTTAAATGAATGAGCATGCAGGCCGCATGTTCACTCCGAGCTTTTTCCAGACTGCGGTGAATAAATGCAGCAACCACGGGATTAATGGCGCCATCTATTTTTATGGAAATAACCGATTGCGCCGAAAGCAGCAAAGGCATTGAAATGGCAAAGTATAAAAATATACGCTTCATAAGATGGTCCCTGAGGAAATGAAGCTCTGAAGAAATGAAAGATCTTTATGTAATTTAATCAATTCCGGCGGAACTTTTGTTTTATTTATCAGGCTGCCGGGTCAGGTCATTTTAAATTCTCCAGAATCAATACGAAGGCAGGTAAAGTTAAAATGCAGGTAAAGAAATACCTTAAGTAAACTATATTCATCTTTGTCGTAATCAAAATTATATTCTTCGAAACAATCAGTGAGAGAAAGTAAAATCCCAGGCAGCTAAAAAAAATTAAAACTATAAACATTTGCTTATCTACTGCTGCCGGATTGACACTATTGCCTGCAAATAAATGTGTAGACGGAAAATCGATCATCCTGTTTTGCAGAATGAACGAAAGTAGGAAAGGAAGCATTGAAATTGCTAAACAGATGTAATTATTATGTTTTTGGGTCATGTTAAGATGGCTGCCTGGGCTTTTGTTTTTGAGACCCTGGAAATTTATAAGGAGGATTTATTCTTTTTAAAATACACAAATGAATAAATAATGGGAACCAGCGCTAATATAAGAACGCTGCCCGAAAAAAAATATCCGCCGGATTTTCCCGGTAAGAAGGGAGTGCAGACCGTTATGAGCACACCTCCGATAACCCAGAGTTTTCCGCCCAGGTGATGTGTAGCCCGCCAGTTGTCTTCACTTTCAAGTGTCCAGGGTATTCGTATCCCGACAAAATAATTCGGTTTTATATTATACATCAGATTTCCGGCCACGATAAAAAAAATGCCCATCAATGGATTGAACAGCCGGTTAAAGGATATGCTGCCATGCAGGGAAGCGTAGAGCAGGGAAATCGTAACAGCAGACATCAGCGCAACTACAGCAACAGCCAATTTCTGCATATTTCCGGATCCCTGTGAAGATGTTTTTTTAGGATCGAATCGCGGTAAATATCTGATCAATAAATAGGTGCCCGCGGAAAGCAGGCTTATAAAAAGGACGATCCATATGATGTGCTGTTTTTCGCTGAAACCATTGGGTTTGCCATCAAGACCAAAATGAGTGGGAATAACGGCAGGTAGTGACGGGTACACCTTAATAAGGTAAACCAGGGGTAAAGCGATTAACAAAACCACGAAGGTTTCCTGAAGCAGCTTTTTCATGTTATTTTTTTTTGTTTTGGCGAAACGTAAAAATCCATTTAACCAGCTCGTCGAAAACGGTTGTGTTTAATGAATAGTAGATAAACTGACCTTTTTTGACGGATTCCACAAGACCTGCCTGCCTCAGTATATCCAAATGATGAGAAATACTCGGTTTGGACATATCAAACTGCTCCGCGATTTCTCCGGCACTCAAATCTTTTTTCCCCAGGAGCTCAAGGATTTCCCTCCGGGTTGAATCATTCAGTGCTTTAAAGAGTAGATTCATAGGAAACCTTAAGGTTTATATATTTAGACAAATGTCTAAATAATATCCGATATTTCCTGTTTGCCGGAAAAAAAATCTTTGAATCAATTTTGCTGTGCCATCCATGCTGAACATTCCTGAAATGGTTACCGTAGATTGCCAGGGTCCCGGAGATATTTTATTAAGCAAACTTTACACCTTATTGACAGGATCGGGTACAGGGGCAGGATCGCAACCATTTAGCAATTGATGCTGGCTGGCCGTATGCAGGTTGCGCCAGACGCGATTTATCTCTTTTCGGGGATCAGCAGCCTGTAACCCGCAACAAGGATACAATATATCCACCACTTCCCTGGCCAATCGTGCCAGTCTGATGCTGGCATGAGTAACAGAATCCAATAACAGGGGGGGGATGGTTTGATAAGTAATACATTCTTCCCAGGAACGCTCCGCGGTTTCATAAAACAGCTGCCTGGCCTGATTGAGTTGTTTCCGGGCCTTTTCCAGGAGCACCGGCGCTGCATCGTTTTCTTTTTGGCTGAACAGGATTTCACAGAGATCCAGAAAGCGCACCGCCATGCCGGAACTATTGACTGCCAGTGTGGTTTCTGCAAAGGAGCGAAATGGATATTGATAAATGGGATGAGGTAAAGTTGCAGAGGCACCATCTATCCGGAAGGTCCTGTTTTTTTTCACGCGGATTTTCCGGACTTCAAAACTGTGGCTGCCGGTAGCGATCATGCCCATGCTGTTCCAGTTTTCATGTACCGTCACTTCATCCCTTAAAAATAAAAAGGCCTGAACCGCGGGACTTCCATCCGGTTTTTTTAAGGGAACTCCATTTGCTTCCATCACGCAGTTGGCAGTAAAAGCGGTAGCGTGGGCGGCTCCCGTTGCATAATTCCAATATCCTGATATCTCATAACCATTGGCGATCGTCTTTGCGATGCCGGCCGCTTTGCCACTTCCTGCGATACAAAAGACATAATCGTTGAAAACAGAGGATATCATATCCGGGTCCAGAAAACCAATAAACCATCCGGCACCGGCACAGAGTGTTACGGTCCATCCCACAGATCCGTCTGCCCAGGCCAGGGCCTCTTCCAGCCGCAGGGCATCCGGAAGGCTGAGTTCCGGCCCGTGGTGGATCTTCGGTACAAACAGTTGAAACCATTTCTGCTCAAAGATCAATGCCAGCTGCGCCGGGTGCAATTGTTTTAATTGTTCTGATTCCCCGGCAGTATCCCGTATTTTTTCAACGTATTCCCGGGCAATATATTCAGATGGATGACGGATGCCCTTCATACTAAAGACAGTTTTTCCTGATGGATGATTTTTCGCCATTCTAAGTATCCGGATACGGCTACTAAAAACAGGAACAAAGTGAGTGCTGCAAAAAGCGGCAACTGTTTATAGGCCAAAAGGGGAATGGCAAAGAGATTGGAAATATTTAATAAAATCCAGTTTTCTATTTTTCGTTTGGCAAGCAGCCACATGCCTGCCCAGGCCGTCGCGCTGACCCATGCATCCCAAACCGGAACGGTGGATTGAGTAAAATATTTCAGCAGGATGAAGAGCAGTGTAAAACTTCCTGTCACAACCCATAAGACAGTTATCCGGTCTTTACGACTGCAATAGCTGATCCTGACGGGAGGTACATTTTTCTTTTTAATCCAGTACCACCACCCATATATACTCATGGCAATATAATAACCGTTCAGCAGGCTTTCAGCGAAAAGCCCTGCCCTGACTAATATATAAACAGATAAAAGGGTACCGGCAATACCTGCAGGATACAACCCTATTTTATTGGATTTCGCCAGTAAAACTTCCGCGACACCTAAAAGAACAGCCAGCCACTGCAAACCATCGGTGTCCTTAATCTGGTGCCAGAGTAAAATCAACCAATCATGCACGCTCATGTTTTTATTTTCCGGATAAAACAGAATGGTCACTCAGGTGTGCGGGTGTAATGATTACGCTTTCACGTTGCTATCCTTTGTCCCTACGCCGGCATTATCCGGATCAGGTAGCTGAAAGAAAATGTCTTTAGCATTCTTTCAATGGGTATCATCTCAGCCCGTATTTCAACAGAAAGACTCCAATATGGGCCATCTTCCCGTAAGGCACCCCCTGAGTATATAAAATAAAGATAGGATTATAAATTTGGAACGAGCCCGGGTCCGTAATGTATGACTTTGGAAACCGAAGTATCGGGAATCAATATACATGGGTGGAGCCCTCATTGAGCCGGGATGCTCCGGGTTGTTAAATTATATATATATTTAATTGACTAAAATGCCTGTAAAAAATTATTCAGTAAAAAATTTACATGAGACCATTATTTCTTCTGATCATTTCCTGTTGTCTGATGGTATGCCTGGTAATGGCAGGACCTGTAAACTTTAAATCGGTTTTTGAAAATCCCCGGCCAAAATCTCTTCCGCGCATTGCGATTGCAGGACTGGGAATAGAGTCAAGTACCTTTTCACCTGCGTTGACTGATGAAGCGGCATTTCACACAAAATATGGAACGATGTTTTCTCTTTATACCTTTTCTTGTCGGCTGATTCCAACCTTCGTAGCCGGGCGATATGGATACCCACCCTGGTGGGTGATGCATTGCCGGGCGGTGCGGTAACCCGGGAGGCTTACGAATCCCTGGTGCAATAAAACCCTGGATTCGCTTCAGAAAAACTGACCCTTATGATGGTCTTTTTTTCGACATTCATGGAGCCATGAGTGTGGTGGGCCTGGATGATCCGGAGGGTGATTTTATTGTAAGGATCCGGAAAGTGGTCGGAAAGAAAACACTGATCTCCACTTCAATGGATTTACATGGAAATGTTTCCTGGCGCCTCGCAGAAAATACGGATCTGATCACCTGTTACCGGATGGCACCGCACGAAGATGCCATGCAAACCAGGGAACGTGCCGTGGAGAATCTGGTTGACCGGATTGAAAACGGTAAAGGGAAACCAGCTTACAAAGCCTGGATTCCTGTTCCCATATTATTGCCTGGTGAAAAAACAAGTACGCGGATAGAACCCGGCAAAAGTTTATACCAGGCAGTGGGGACCGCCGCCGCACAAAAAGGAATTGTTGATGCAGCCATCTGGATAGGATATGCATGGGCCGATGAGCCACGCAATCATGCCGTTGTTATGGTTACCGGCGACGATAAGGAAAAAGTAACACGTACAGCGGAACAGCTGGCCCGGAGTTTTTGGGATGACCGGCTTGAATTCGGATTCGTGGCACCAACTGCCACTTTACGACGAATGCCTGGACAGCGCGCAGAAAAGTAATCAGCATCCTTTTTTTATCAGTGATATGGGCGACAATCCGACTGCCGGAGGCGCCGGAGATGTAACCTGGACATTGAATGAAATTCTTTCCCGTCCGGAATTAAAACCGGAGAGTGGTCCCTCGCTGATTTATGCATCCATTCCGGGTCCGGATCTGGTAAAGAATGCAATAAAAGCAGGGGTGGGTGCAGAACGTGCGAGGGTATGCAGGTGCAGAAAGTGGATGCACGCTACGCTCCGCCGGTTTTGATTTCCGGTAAAGTGAAATCCATAGTATATGGTGATCAGGATGCAGAAGTGGAAGTGGTTGTCCAGGTGGGATCGGTTTATATTATTGTACGCAAAAACGCAAACCCTATCATAAGGAAATTGATTTTACAAGGCTGGGATCTGAATCCGCGTAAAACGGATATCGTGGTTGTAAAAATCGGGTATCTGCAACCTGAGCTTTATGCGATGAAAGCAGGTTGGATCATGGCGCTGACACCGGGCGGTGTAGATCAGGATCTGGAACGTCTTCCATATAAAAGAATTGACCGGCCCATGTTTCCTTTCGACAAAAACATGGCAGATCCGGATCTTTCGGCCAGGATCGTACCTTCCTCCGATCAGGCCCGGTGAATATCCCGGCATGTTTATGAGCCCATGTAAAAAGGAGCTGATGTCTTTGGATTAAACTTCTCTTATATTTTGGTGAATATGTGAAAATAATAGTTGGAATCTTCTAATTTTGAAAGCCAGCATGGTTTCAGGACTTATAATAAAGTACGCTTGAGATTTAACGCTTACCGATGCTACAATTTTCCTGATGGCAATTCATATTTTCCGTAATAAAAACCTGGTAAAAATAAGGTTCAACCATATTTTTATCCTGTATTCATTAATTGCTGTTATAGCAAGCATTCAATGTTTTCATGGTTTCATAAGACCTCCGGGTCTGGGTGGAAGAGTTTATTCCAATTACAATAATTATATTCTTTTTAAGAATTCATTTTTCCATTTAATTCAGGGTAAGGATTTATATAAACTTTACCTGAATGAAGAATGGGACCTCTATAAATATTCCCCGACTTTTTCACTTTTTTTCGGGTTGTTTGCTTATTTACCCGATTTTATCGGGTTGCTTTTCTGGAATTTGTTAAACGCAATTCCTTTACTGATTGGTTTCAGCCTGATCAGGGGAATTAGTGACAGGGACAAAATTTACGCATTACTCTTTTGTTTTATTGAATTAATGGGCAATTTGCAAAATTCCCAAAGTAACGGATTAACTGCCGCGCTTTTAATTTTAACATTTACATCCCTTGAAAACGGAAAATATTTCCTGGCTGCATTTTTTGTTGTCTTTTCAGTTTACCTAAAGATATACGGCGGGATCGGCCTAGTATTATTTTTATTTTATCCTTCAAAACTGAGGTTATTACTCTATACGTTATTCTGGTTTATATTACTGGGCCTCTTACCGCTTCTTGTAATTGATCTGAACCAGCTGTTGTATTTATATAAAAGCTGGGGATTATTATTAAAAACAGACCAGGTAAATTCAACCGGGATTTCAGTTATGGGCTTTTTACAAACAGTCTTCAAACTGAATCTTTCTAAAAATTTTATGGAATTATCCGGTATCATCGTATTTCTGTTACCCCTTTTACAGATACGGAAATATAAATATTATAATTTCAGGTTAATGGTATTGGCATCGACGCTGATCTGGGTGGTTATTTTCAATTACAAGGCGGAATCTCCTACTTATATCATAGCAATTTGCGGCATAGCTATTTGGTTCTTTTCTCAGACTAAAACAAGTATAAATCTTATTATCCTCATCCTGGCCTTCATATTCACTACGCTTTCATCAGGAGATTTATTCCCACATTACCTGAGAGATGGATTTATAAAGAATTATTATATTAAGGCCCTGTTTTCGATTTTAATATTCGGGTTGATTTCTTACGATTTATTTAAGAGAAAAATGACTCCGGAAATGGCGTCCCCTCCAAAGAATTTGAAAGAAGTCAATATTTAAATGATGCTTCGGACCAGCCTGCGTGTATGCATTCCCCGCGATATGTACGTTCATTGAAGCTGATGAATGTAAGCAGCACTATCTTTCAATTTGTCCAAATCCATTTCTACAAAGAAATTCTTCACGCCCCCGGTTTTGGCTGAAGCAAAAAATTCCTTCCAGTCAATAATTCCCTGCCCGATCGGGGTTTCTTTTTTGTCTGCCGTCCAATCCGAGAGGTGTGAGGAAATAAATCTGCCGGGGTATTTATTAAAATAAGTGGACGCTTTGTAGCCGAGATTGATCACTTCTGTCTGGAATTGCATTTTAACCAGGTCCGGATCAAAGCGGCTCATCAGTGCATCGTAAATGAGCTGATGATCCAGTTCGGCAAATTCAAATTCATGGTTATGAAAGCCCGCCTGCATGCCGGCTTTTTTTATTTTTTCTGCGGCGGTGTTCAGTTTATCGGCGGCCTGATAGTAATCGTTCAGTCCTGCGGTTTTTGGCAGCCAGAAAGTGGAGCAGATCATTTGGGTAAAGTCCCAGCTGGTGAGCAAATTCAATTCGTTCGTCCAGCTTGTCGGTAAGTTCCGGAAATCCAAAATGGCAGCTGGGGCAACTAAGTCCGGCATCGTGTAATCATTTTTCGCATGTCGGAGGGTTTAATTTTCACCAGCGGACCAAATCCAATGGCGGCATACCCCTGCGGGGAGCACATTTCCACGAGCTGGTAGCCCTGGCCAGCCATCATTTTCAGTGTTCCGGTAAAATCTCTGGCTACCATGTCCCTTATGGGGAACGTCTGGAACCCGACAGGCCGATTATTAAATTCAGGAACTGATTTCAGGAACAACGGCAGGGGTATTTGAGCTAATGCGAAAGCAGTACCCAGTCCCCCGGTACTATAGCGAATAAATTCCCTCCTGTTTATTTTTTTCATGATTTGAAATCTTGATGATGTAACAATTGATATCAGACAGATGCCGGATCCCAGCCCGTGTCTGTATTCTCTGTCGAGCCATTTATTTGCATCCGGTATATTCGTGATCTTTAAGATTTGCCGCATCATATTTTATCAGGCGGCCGGTTCTCAATGCACTGCGTATAAATTGATGGCTTCTGTAATATGTTCCGCTTCGGTAAAATTACCGGGATATTGTTTCCCGGTTTTGCAGGCATCAATAAAGAGTGACAGGGCTGCGGTGGTTTGTTCTACCTGGCTTCGTTTATCTGTATTGGCCTGTCCCGGAATGTCCATTTTTTTACCGGAAATGATTTGCGGATTTTGAACATTAAATCCGGCGAGAATTTTGCCTTTATCCCCGACGAACATCATTCCTTCCGCAGGTAATTCCTTGTTTTCTTCGATCAGTTCAACAGGTATGGGGGGGCGCATGCCGCCATCGTACCAGCAAAGATCCACCGCGGGTCTGGAGCCATTAGCAGGATACTTAAAGCGAACGGCACTGGCCATGGGGAAGGAAAAATTATTATTGATTTGAAAGGCACGGGATCATGCATGCCGCAGACATGACTCAGGTTGGGTTCGATAATGGTCGGAGCCTGCAACTGCAATGCGTTAAATACCGTCCATAAACTGTAATGTCCCATATCAGCCATAGAACCTCCGCCGAAATCATACCAGCCTCTGAAAACCATATTCGTATAATCGGGACTATAGGGTCGGTTAGCTTCGGGGCCCAGCCAGAGATCCCAGTCCAGACCATTGGGAACGGGTGGTGTATCAACAGGTAAAGTGGGGTATTGCGGCCATACCGGGCGGTTTGTCCAGTTATGTACTTCTGTTAATGTTCCGATGGCTCCTGCATTGATCCAGGACATCACGGTTTCCATGGATCCGTTTGAATCCCAGGGAATCAAATGCGTGATTACCTTACTGCCGCGTGCCATGGCTATCACTTTCTTTCCTTCCAGCAGCCGGTTGGAGAGCGGCTTATGCACCAGGACATGTTTGCCTTTTTTCATGGCGGCCATGGAAAGGACCCCGTGAAGATGATCGGGCGTCATGATCTTAACGGCATCCAGATCTTTTTCCTTTTCCAAAAGTTCACGGGCATCCGCATAGGCATTGCAACCCGAATATTTTAATTCCGGGTGAACATTCGCATAGAAAGTATCAACGATGGATTTCCCGTTTTCCCTTCCTCCGGGAATGGAATGATCCCCACCGGGTTCCCAATCCGGGCTGAGAATGGTTTTACGGATTTCATTCTTAAGCCAGTCCTTCGCCCAGTCTTTATATCCGATGGCTTCTTTATTGGGATCGCATACGGCAATCACCCGGAACTGCGTATTAGCCAACAGCGGCAATAATTCCCGGATGCCCTGCGTGCCCACACCGATATAGGCCAGTGTAATCTTATCACTGGGGGCGACATAATTTTTCCCCCCAAGCACATGCCGTGGGACAATGGTGAACGTCAATGCAGAAGCGGCCATGACTTCAACAAATTTCCGGCGGTTGATTGAGGAACTTACCCCGGGTGCATCGCCGGGTATTGTCTGTGGTTCATCGGGCGTAGTGACAGGCTGGTGAATTTCCTTTTTCATATAGCAGTATTTAAATTTAGGAGGGAGGTACTAAAAATACTGCATTTTTTAGGGAAGACTTATTCCGGCATAATAATTATTTATAAATACCAGGGTGCGCCCTGGATTATTTTCCTCGACCTGGCAAGACTTTCCTCTGATTCTTTCATAACACGTCTGAATTTCTGTTCAGGGGACTCAAACTGCCTGTTGACATTTTGAATTATCCCGGGACTGGTATCTGTTACCTCCTTTTCTGATCCGGCTTTCTGCTTCATATTGTAATGAACTGCCAGATTCGTCGATTTCAGTGTAGTATTTGTGTTTCCCTGCTTCCCGGTTTTAGTTCCGGAAATTTCTGTGCCAGCAGTGGATTTTAAAAACTTATTTACCGTTTTTCTGTATTCCACATTTTCTGACCTTGTTAATGTGGTTACACTGCCCCGGCCTTCAAAATAATAATGCGTGGCTATGAACTTTTTAACGTGTTCCCTGCTTTCAGCGGGAAGATCGTTTTGGAGAACCCAGAAATTCCTGCTGCCGGATTCCCGGATAGCTGTATAAACAGGTTTTGGTCCTCCGTTATAAGCTGCCAGTACCAGCAGCCAGTCATCAAATTGCACATACAGGTCCCTCAAATACATGGCTGCGGCCCGGGTACTCTTATAATAGTTTGTACGTTCGTCATATTGCCTGGTGACTTCTAAACCTAAGTCTCGGGCAGTGGACGGCATGAGCTGCCAGGGGCCCCTTGCCCCCACCTGGCTGAGTGCCGATGGTTTTAATTCTGATTCAATGACTGCCAGATATTTTAATTCAACTGGCAAACCATACTTTTTAAAAATGGAATCGATGATGTAAAAGGGAATTACGCTTCGTTTTTTAATGTTATACAGGCACTCATTACTGTTTTTAATATAGTTCTTTACAAACAGCATTCCTTTCCTGTTCAATTTTGTTTGTGGTTCATGGGAGAGCAGTGGCGTTTTTTTATTTGTCAGGTTAAAATTCTGCCTGCCCGGTATATTTCTATTTATTTCGTATCCGTTATTCAATGAAGATGTTTCCAGGCCATTTTTTTCTTCTGCAACAGAAGCCGCACGGGAAGGTATGGGGTTCGCTGTAAACGGGGCGGTAATCATTATAAATGAATTACAAAAGTAAAATGCCCTGACAATCTGAGTTTTCAACATCGTTTTAATTTTCGGGTAAAACAATGCCGACCCTGAGGGTTTGGATTATAAACGAAAAAAATCAGGCACAGGAATATTGGAGGAATTGGTACAGCATCTTTCCGTGGGTACGCGCGATTGGGTTTTTCAATTCGTACGGAGCGCTGTATCGTATGGGTTTAAAGATAGTACGCGCTTTTTTCTGTTCATAGGACTTTTTACTACGTAGAATAACGATTTGAACTTAACGACATGATTATCACGAGATATGGAAAGTGGAAGGAATCCGGTTATTCAGGATCATGTAAATACAATGTTAATAAGCGGCTGCAAATGGATACAATAATTGTAATTAAGGTTGGGTGCCCGAATAAAAATATAATTTGCTGCAAGGTGGCATTATCTGGTATTTTTATAAATACAAGGCCGGTTTAAAATAATTACCGGGTATGCCTCGAGATCTTTTACCTGTGGGTATGAACCAAACAGGGCTTCCGGTTAATAGCAATCATGATTAAATGGCCGTTCAAAAAGTGCATTTCGTTCATACAAAAACTTTCAATTGCCTGCTGCTGTAGTCTACCGGTAAATGCTCAAAAAAATCCTGGAAATCCAACAGACAGCTCTTTAATGAAGCAAGAACAAACTTTATATTACAAAAATCAAAGGGACCTGATTGATATCTCATTTATTATTCTGAATAAAAATCCGGATACCAGGTTGGACAGTAACGGGATCTTGTCAAAGAAACTGCGTGTTTCAGCAGGTCCCATACTTGAATATACCCTCTCTACAGGGTTTACCACCGGTGTTGCAGCAAGCGGCGCATTTTTAACCAGCACGAATGGCCGGACCAATGTTTCTGAAGTGCTGGCAGCGGTAAAATTTACACAGAAGAGTCAGTTTCTGCTTCCTGTCCAGTCTTCCATCTGGACGCCGTCCAATAAGTTTAATCTGGTGGGTGACTGGCGCTACCTGAACTACCCGCAGGATACGTATGGATTTGGTGGTTATACCACTTTGGCGGATGACTATATTGTTACTTACCGGTATATCCGTTTTTATGAAACGGTTCTGAAAAAAATTAAGAAAAATGTCTATGCGGGGATTGGATACCAGATGGATTATCACTGGGGTATCACCCAGGTTAATCCGCCACCCGGGCAGGTAACTGATTTCGAAAAATACGGTTACAGCACAACCTCGCGGTCTTCAGGTATTACACTGGATATTTTATATGATTCCAGAAAAAATTCAATTAATCCGGACGGGGGAAGTTTCTATTGCAATGTGAATTTTCTGCAAAACAGTACGCATCTGGGCAGTAACAGCAACTGGAATTCGGTACTGATAGACATCAGGAAATATATACAGATGCCGAATCATAATGTGCTTGGATTCTGGAGTTACAATGTTTTTACTTTGAGTGGCAACCCGCCCTACCTGGACCTTCCCGGCACGGGAACAGACACGTATAATAATACGGGAAGAGGATATATTTATGACCGGTTTATCGGGAAAAAGATGGTTGACCTGGAGACGGAATTCAGGTATGGAATTACCCGGAATGGACTCATCGGGGGAGTTGTATTTGCCAATGCTGAATCGCTCTCCGAGTTAAACAGTAATAAATTCGAGGTTATTTCGCCCGCTGTGGGACTGGGATTGCGAATAAAATTCAATAAGTTTTCGAATACGAATGTTTGTATTGATTATGCTATCGGAACGAACGGATCCCGCGGATTTTATGGTAATCTGGGAGAAGTATTCTAAAGGCAATCAACCTGTGTAACCTGTATTGTATGATCCATTTTCATGCCGGTAAAATGGCAGAAGGGATGCCAAAACGGGTTTTTACCTGAAATGATTTTATTTCTTTATGGACCACATCGTTAATTTGCTGATTCAATACAAATACTTAATATTATTCCCATTAGCGATTGTGGAAGGCCCGATTTTAGCAGTCATTGCCGGCTTTTTATGTACCAGTGGTTTTTTGAATCCTTTATATGTTTTGCCCGTTATTGTATTGGGGGATATCATTGGCGATTCCATCTGTTATTCACTGGGCCGGTGGGGGATGCCTAAATTCTTCAGAAAAATCGGATACCGGTTTGGGTTGGGCCCCAGGCAGATTGAACGTGCAAAAAAATATTTTGATGCCAATCCCGGCACAACCATTTCCTTATCGAAAATAACTTTGGGCATCGGGGTGGCAGGAATTTATTTGGCTGGAAATGCCAGGGTTCCCTATAAAAAATTCATCAGGATCAGCCTGGCAACATCAGTGCTTCAGTATCTCATTTATTTGAGTATCGGGTTGTTTTTCGGACAGGCATATATTCAAATCAGCCATTACCTCGATTATTTTGCGTCCATTTCCATAGTGGCAGCATTAGCCATCATTTTATTTATATCAATAAGATCCATGCTTAAAAGAATATGAGAATACTTTTTGTTTCTGATACCTATTACCCCCACTTAAACGGAGTTTATTATTTTGTGTGCCGGGTTGCACCCCTGCTTCAGGCAAAGGGTCACCAGGTGGCTGTTATTGCTCCTTCTGAAACGATACATTCCTCACTGAAAAAAATTGATGATATTGACGTATACGGGATTCCTTCCCTGCCGGTTTTGTATTACCCGAACGTCCGGTTCCCCATTCCCTTTTTACTCATGTCCCGGGTTAACCATATTCTAAAAACCTTTAAACCGGAGATTATTCATATTCAGGATCACTTTTCAATAGCCAGGGCTGTAGTTCAATCCGGTAAAAAATCAGGCATTCCCATCATCGGCACCAATCATTTTATGACAGAGAACCTGACTTCCCTGGTTCGTTATGAAAAGTGGAAGAAAAAGCTTTCAGCCATAATGTGGTCGCAATTTTCAGATACATTTAATCAGTTATCACTGGTTACAACTCCCAGTGAAACGGCGGCCCGTTTGATACGTCCCAAACTGGATGTGGAAGTGGTCCCGGTTTCCAGCGGGATTGATCTGAACGATTTTAATCCATATGGAGACACTACGATGGTGAGAGAAAAATATTTCATTCCGGACAAACCTGTTTTATTATATGTCGGCAGACTGGATCCCGAAAAGAAAATGGAAGAGGTGTTATTTGCAGTTGCCCGGGCGGTGAAAAAAACTGACTTACATTTAGTAGTTGTCGGTAAGGGAATCAGGAAATTGGCCCTTGAAGAGCTCGCTAAGGAATTGGGGATCGCAGACCGTGTCATTTTTACAGGCTTTGTCCCGGACGGGGACCTTCCTTATTTTTATAAACTCAGCCGTTGCTTTATTATAGCCAGCACAGCAGAACTGCTTAGCCTGTCTACTTTACAGGCTATGGCTACGGGTTTGCCGGTGATAGCCGTAAACGCCGGTGCGCTGGGCGAACTGGTGCACGATCAGGTAAACGGGTATTTGTATAATGCCGGTGATATCGAGGCCATGGTTCAGGGCATATACAACATTTTCAGCCGGGATGATCTTAGCCGGGCCATGGGTTTAAAAAGCCTGGAGTATAGTCATTATCATGATATATTCAAAACCATCGAGTCATTTGAAAGAATTTATACGAGCAAGCGCAGTACAGAAATCAATTACCGGGCCACGAAGCCGGAGCTTTTGAACATAACCTGAGATTCTTTATAAGGTACACAACCGGATCCCTGTTGTCCGGATTACCGGAATTTCAATTTATGGCTGAGACAGAAGCTTCGGTTGTGTAAACAATTTTCTAATTGGGTATATTCGTTTATAAATTTTGATAACCACATGCCCGGGAAAATCTTATTGTTATATTGCTGCATTTTATTCTTTCATGTATTGCAAGTAAATGCACAGCAGAAAAAGCCGAATATCATCTGGATCACCTGCGAGGACATATCGCCCTATATAGGCGCTTACGATGACCGGGACATCAAAACGCCGAATATAGACCGTCTGGCACAGGAAGGAATCCGGTACAACCATGTTTTTACGGCTGCAGGTGTTTGTGCTCCGAGCCGGTCCAGCTTTATAACAGGTATGTATCCGACTTCCATCGGCACCATGCATATGCGGACGATAGGGGATCCGAAATACCAGCCGGTGCCATCTTACTCGGCAGTTATTCCCGCCGGTGTAAAATGTTTTCCGGAATATTTAAGGGAGGCAGGGTATTACTGTACGAATAATGAAAAGCAGGATTATCAGTTTCTGCCACCGGTAACGGTATGGGATGAAAACGGGCCTTCGGCATCCTATCGTAACCGTTCTGCGGACAAACCGTTCTTTGCTGTATTTAATTTTTTTATTACACATGAATCCCAATTATTCGGTCGCACGGACCCTTTGCTTTTGGACCCAGATAAACTAACGGTACCTCCTTATTATCCCGATACGAAAACAGTTCGTCATGATTTGAACCGCCTCTTCACCAATATTGAAAGAATGGATAGCCAGGTGGGGGAATTGATTCAAATGCTGAAAGACGACGGACTTTATGATCACACGATCATCTTCTTTTTTAGTGATCACGGGGGTGCTTTACCCTGGATGAAACGGGAAGTACTTGAAAGAGGAACCCATATCCCTTTTATTATCCGTTTTCCCGGCGGTAAAAATGGAGGAACTGTAAATGATGACCTGATCAGCGGGGTTGATTTTGCACCCACGGTTCTTTCTTTAGCGGGGGTGCCCATACCTTCTTATATGCAGGGGCAGGCTTTTTTAGGAGATCAAAAATCAAAAATACCCCGTAAATATGTTTTTGCCGGGAGGGACAGAATGGATACCGAATATGACCGGGTCCGCATGGTGAGGGATAAGCGCTACCGGTATCTGTATAATTATTTACCCGGGCAGCCGTATTATCAGAATATTGCATACCGGTTAAGCATACCGATGATGAAGGAGTTTTTGGAGTTAAGGGATGAAGGGAAACTGGATTCCGTGCAAATGTCCTGGTTCAAAAATAAGCCGGTTGAAGAATTATATGATGTGCAAAGCGATCCAGATGAATTGCATAACCTGGTTTATGATTCCGCATATAAAAACAAGCTGGCTGAGTTAAGAAACGCTTTTCGATCTTGGACCAAAACAGTCGGGGACATGGGTGGAATCCCTGAAAAGGAAATGATCCGTCAGATGTGGGAAGGGAAAAACGAAGCTCCGAATACAGCGGCACCTGAAGTGAACAGGTCAGCAGGCGGAGTGAAACTTTCCTGTAATACAAAAGGTGCTTCCATAGGCTATCGCATTATACAAAAGGGGATCCGTAAAGCGCCGGAATTACGTACGATCCGTTCATGGGACTATGGCATGATATTCAACAAGGTAAAAAATGGCCAGCAGGAACCAGAGGCTCCGGTATGGAAGGTTTATAATGGTGAAACCATTTCCCTGCAGCAGGGTGATACGCTCAGGGTAAATGCCATGCGTATCGGGTACAAACCAGCCATCATAGATTTCATTAACGGGAAAACAGCAGGTTATCCTGTTTCAGGATCCCGGTAAATGCCGGACCACAGGATCCAATTAAATCTTCTGTCCATTTCGAAGTGCTTCATTATGAGGAACATATTTTCACACACTTTTTTACTATATATATTCCTGACCGCCGCATGTAATAACCGGGAAATCAGGAAGCAGCCGGATGAAGTTGTTCCCGCCTTCCGGGAAGGTGAATTTGGTTATGACCTGCAGTTCCTGAAAACGCAGGATTCATCCCTGGTTATTCTGAAAGACGGGGAAGCGCAGCTGGTTGTTTCGCCCAGGTACCAGGCAAAGGTATTTACTTCCACGGCGCAGGGTGAACGGGGGTTCAGTTTTGGCTGGATCAACTATAAGGCTTTTGGAAAAAAAGCGGATGCGCATATGAATGCCTATGGCGGAGAGAACCGTCTATGGCTTGGCCCGGAAGGCGGAAAATTTTCTATCTTCTTTAAGCCCGGCAGTAAAATGGTGTATGAAAACTGGAAAACGCCTCCGGAAATTGATACGGAAAACTGGAACCTGCGGAGTCATGACAGCAACTCCGTATCGATGTATAAGGAAATGAAGCTGCTGAACTATTCCGGTATGCAGCTCATCATAAGAGTAGACCGCAGAATTAAAATTTTGGGAAGGCAGGATATTATCAGCAGGACAGGTATCACAGGATGGGATTCGCTACAAGTAGTAGGATACGAAACCTACAATGTGCTTACCAATACCGGAGACCGGGAATGGACTGCAAATACCGGTATGCCCTGTATCTGGATCCTGGATATGTTTAACCCTTCGCCGAAAACGGTCATTGTGGTGCCGTTCGGATATGCAAAGGGTGAAGATTTTTCGAAAATTGCCACGACCAATTATTTTGGAGAAATTCCTGCAGACAGGCTGAAGCTTACCGACAGCCTGCTTCTTTTTAAAGCCGATGGAAAAAGCAGGGGGAAGCTCGGTATCGTGGCAGGTAATGCAAAACATATTGCAGGCAGTTATGACGGGGATCATCATGTGCTGACCCTGGTTCTTTTTGATGTGGATCCACAGGCCCATTATCTTAACCAGGAATGGAATATAACAAAGCCTTCTTTCCCGGGGGATGCGGTAAATGCATATAACGACGGGCCTTTGGCTGACGGTACCCGGATGGGACCCTTTTATGAAATCGAAAGTGTATCTCCGGCGGCTTTTCTAAAACCGCATGAATCGCTTTTTCACAGGCAGTCCGTATTTCATTTCTCCGGCAATGAAAAAGCACTGGATGAAATTGCCATCAGGCTGCTTGGTATATCACTGGAAAAAATAAATAAAACATTTTCGGATGGAGATGCGAAGTAATTATACCGGGAACCCTGTCAGGCACCCATCCTATCTGTGGATATCCGGTAGTAAAGAAGAAGGCATGTTTTGATAGCAAACCGGCCTTGTGAATCTATAAATGGAAGTAGTGCCAACCGAAGTTACCCGGCTGTCGGTAGTGGCCGGATAAGGGCCGCCGTGCACCATGGCATGACATACTTCCACTCCGGTGGGGAAGCCATTCATGATTACCCTTCCCACTTTCTGGTTCAGGCGGTCAATTAATTCTTTAGCTGTATGATAATCATCCGCTGCTGCATGAATGGTACCTGTCAGCTGGCCGGGCATCATCTCAGTCAATTGGTATAATTCCTCATCATGATCTGCCAGCACGGCCAGGCTGGAAGGGCCAAACACTTCTTCGAAATAATCAGGATGCTGCAACACATACTTTGCAGGTACGGAAATGATAAAGGGTTCAATGTCCATTTCCCTTTTTGTAGTAACCTCCCTGGCGCCGGGCAGTTTTTTTTGTTTCTCCAGGCCCGATTTATAGGCTTCGCTAATACTTTTTGTGAGTAAGGGATGAAGGGCGGATGCCGACATGGCATCTGCCACTTTTTTAATGAAGGATTTACTCTCTTCGTTATTGATTAAAACACATACGCCGGGGTTGGTGCAAAATTGTCCTGAGCCCAGGGTTACGGATTGTGCAAACTGTATGGCCAGTGTTTCGCCTCCCTGCTTCAGCGCTTCCGGCAGGAAGAAAACCGGGTTAACGCTTCCCATTTCCGCATAAACCGGTATGGGTTCTTTTCTTCGTACTGCCAGATCATACAAGGCTTTGCCTCCTTTAAAAGAACCGGTAAATGCTACTGCTTTGATCAGGGGATGGGTTACCAGCTTTCCACCCGTTTCATGAGAAAATCCATGCAGCATTGAAAATACGCCATCGGGCATGCGCGTATCCCTCGCAGCTTTTATAATGGCGCTACCCACCAGCTGACAGGTGGCCGGATGTGCAGGATGTGCTTTAAAAACCACCGGGCAACCGGCTGCCAGTGCAGCCGTGGTATCGCCACCAGCCACCGAAAATGCCAATGGAAAATTGCTGGCTCCAAAAACGGCTACGACCCCAATCGGTACCTGTATCTGTATCATCTCCGGCCGGGGTGCCGGTTTTCTATCAGGCAGGGCTTCGTCTACAATTGCCTGATTCCATTTGCCGTCGCGCAACAACCGGGCAAAGAGTTGCAGTTGCCCGGTGGTCCGGCTCCTTTCTCCTGTAAGCCTGGAGACCGGCAGGGCTGTTTCTTCATGTATCACCCCAAGCAGGTCATCCCCCAGGGCTTCTATATTGGCGGCAATGGCTTCTAAAAATAAACTCCTTTGGGCAGTACTGGTTTTCCGGTAAACGGTAAATGCCTTTTGCGCTAATTCAACACTTTCCCTGATTTCCTGTTCCGTTGCCTCAGTAAAAGCAGTAGTCAGCGGCTTGCCGGTAGCCGGATTGTAACCATAAAAAGTGGCTCCCCGACCCTGGACGTTGCGAAAACCGATTATTTGAGATGGAACCATTTCCATTATTGAACAACATTTTGAAGGGTACCGATTCCATCAATGCGGATGGTTATTTCGTCACCGCTGTGCAGGGTAAAATCATTTGCAGGCACCAGGCAGGTTCCTGTCATTAATAAACAGCCAAAAGGGAATGAGCATTCGCGAAATAAGAATTCAACCAGTTCTGTATGACCCCGTTTCATTTTGTTTATGGCCACTTCATCCTGGTACAGGGTAACCCCATTCCTTTTTATGTGCATGCTGATTTTTGTTTCGGGAGCAATGGGAGCAGCCGGCACATATATACAGGGACCGATGGCGGCGGAGCCATCATAGGTCTTTGCCTGGGGGAGGTACAATGGATTTTCTCCTTCAATACTTCGGCTGCTCATATCATTGCCAGCCGTATAGCCAATAATTTTTCCTCTGTTGTTTATGACCAGGGTTAATTCAGGTTCGGGTACATTCCAGGTTGAGTCTTTTCTGATCCTGACCTGAGCACCCGGCCCGGCACAACGATGGGGGTTTGCCTTGAAAAATAATTCGGGACGCACGGCATCATACACTTTATCATAAAAACTGCCGCCGCCGGTATCTTTGGATTCTTCAATACGTGCATCCCGGCTTCTGATATAAGTAACACCGGCCGCCCATATTTCCTGGCTTTGAATGGGGGCCTGAATGATTAAATCTTTCAGCAAATCTGTAGTGCCCAATGCCTTTCCCCCGTTTACCTCGGCCTCCAGGGACTCATGAAAATGATCCTGGTTTAAAAATGAATCCCAGGATGGATGCCTGGAAGCAAATAGATTTCCACCGGATTCGATGAATATCCCGGTGACGGTTTTATATATTTTCATATTGACTAAACTATAGTTTCAGGTGCATCCATTGAATGCACCTGGCGAAAGCAGGGAACTTTTTAAAGGACTTAAAGTTATGGATTCGGTCAGTTAAAACCAGTTTCATTTTTTAAGTATCGCCATGGTGGCCTTAACAAACGTTTTTGAATCCTATCGGGGATTTTTAACTACTACATGCCTGCATCGTTGATATCAGCCGGAGAGTTCTGCCACATCACCACTATACCATGAACGGGATATAAACAGGATACCGGAATTTTCAGGCGATTAATTGGTAACTTTTCCTGAAATTTCCTTGCTGGAAATAGCGATCCCGGATTTTCATGGTACCGGCAGACGGGACGGCGGGCATTCATAAATAAATTTTTCAGGTTCCGATGACTGACAGAAGATTATTTCTCAAACAGGTGGGCTTATCAGGTATCGGCCTGGGATTATATGGACACACAGCTGTTTTTGGAAAGGCAGATACAAATCGTTCGCCATTTACATTACCCCGCAGTACGCCGGAACAGCAGGGAATTTCATCCGAGGCCATCCTGCGGTTCCTGGATTCGATCGGGGAAAGCGGACAGCAATTTCACAGCCTCATGATCCTTAGGCACGGTTATGTTATTGCTGAAGGCTGGTGGTGGCCCTATTCGGCTGAACACAGGCAGCAATTATATTCTTTAAGCAAAAGTTTCACCGGCACAGCCATTGGCCTGGCTGCTGATGAAGGGCGTCTTACCATCGATGATCCTGTTATCAAATATTTTCCTGACCTGCTCCCGGATGAAATAAGCGATAACCTGGCCGCCCTGAAACTGAGACACCTGCTTTCCATGTCGGTTGGTCATGCAAAGGATTCCATCCTGATATTGGAAGCTTCCCCTTCGGGAGTTCCCTGGGAAAAAACATTTTTAAGCCTGCCGGTGGTATTTGTACCCGGCTCCCAATTCATGTATAATTCGGGCGCCAGTTTTATGCTCAGTTCCATTGTTAAAAAAGTAACGGGACAAACAGCCCAGGACTACCTGAAGCCCAGGTTATATGACCCGTTGGATATTATGGGATCCACGTGGACCGAAAATTTTGAAGGAATCAATATGGGGGCTTCTCATTTGAGAATGCGGACGGAAGACATCGCAAAATTCGGACAGATGTACCTTCAGCAAGGGATGTGGAACGGGAAGCAAATTATCAGCAGGCAATGGGTGGCTGCAGCAACTTCCAAACAAATCGCGAATGGGAAAAATGACAGCAGCTGGGGATATGGTTACGGATTCCAGTTTTGGATGAATCCTCCCGGCGGCTTCCGGGCAGATGGTGCATTTGGTCAGTACAGTATGGTTTTGCCGGAACCGGATGCAGTCGTGGTCATAACCAGTGAAAGCATCAGCACAAAAGACACCATGCAGGTAGTATGGGATCATTTGCTGCCTGAAATGAAAAATGCCCCTCTTCAGATAAATGAAGAAGCATCCAGGCAGCTTGACCGACGCCTGAAGTCACTGAAATACGAACCGCCAAATTTGGCTACCGGTTCCGGTATGGTGAAAAAGATTTCAGGAAAAGAATTCATCCTGGATAAAAATGAGTTCCATGCCAAATCCGTAACATTCCAGTTTACAGATAACACCTGTATATTTATATTGAAAGAAGAAGGGAAGCCGGATATTCAGATAACCGGTGGGATCAACCACTGGATCCGGGAAGGGAATTATAAACCTGCGCCGCATTCCCTGTTCTCGCTCCGACGCATCGACTTTGATTCCATTGTTGCCGCAAGCGCCGGCTGGCAGAATGACCAGACACTGCTGCTAACCTGGCGCTTTATAGAGACCGTACACGGCGACAGCCTGACCTGTATTTTTGACGACGATCTGATTACCATCAAATTCCTGTTCAGTGTGGCCAGGTTGCAAAACAAACCGGATGACCGGCCTGATATTACCGGCAGGATGAGTGGGTAAACACTAAATTGTGATTTTATGTATTTAGAAAAATTATTCGGATTAAAAGGAAAAGTGGCCATTGTTACCGGCGGCAGCCGTGGTATTGGCCAGGTTGTAGCTATCGGTTTGGCGAAGGCCGGAGCTGAAGTTGCCATCTTTAGCCGGTCTGAAGCCAGGGAAACGGTAAATACTATTACCAAAGAAGGAGGAAAAGCTTATTGGATCCGGGTGGATGTGACGGATGAAGCGGGTGTGGACGCTGCTGTTATAGAAGTGATGATCCGTTCCGGTTCTGTTGATATTGTTTTCAACAATGCAGGCGCCTGTATTCATAAGGATACCCTGAGTGCAAGCCTGACTGAGTGGAATCAGATTATAAATGTCAATCTCACCGGCGTTTATATTGTTGCCCGCGCCACGGGCAGGGTGATGATTGAAAACGGAATACATGGAAGCATTATCAATATGGCTTCCATGTCGGGCACTATTGTAAATATTCCTCAATGGCAGGCGTCTTACAATGCGTCCAAAGCAGGCGTGATCCACCTGACCAGGTCCCTGGCTGTTGAATGGGCCGGTTCGCATATCAGGGTCAATAGCCTGAGTCCGGGTTATATTGCTACGCCCATGTCGGTGGATACACCCCAGGAATTAAAGGAAGCCTGGATGCCGTTGATTCCGCTGCATCGTATGGGAGATCCCGAAGAGCTGGTGCCTGCCGTATTATATCTGGCAAGCAATGCCTCCGGTTATACTACCGGAAGTGATGTAATTGTAGACGGCGCTTATAGTTGCCTGTAAGGTATGGCTGGATTCCTGTTCTTGTTATAAATGATTGGTTCTGATTCAATTGAGATGTAAGATTCCGGTATTTTAATCCGTTATTATTGAAGGATTATTGAATGCTGCTGTATAAAACCTGAATACCGGATCATATGCGGAATTGAAATTAATCTACTGTTACTATAGAATTTGTCATTTGAAAGTTAAATTTTATAATTTACCTTCAGCAAGCGGCACCGGATTTATTATATTAACCATCCATCCCGGTTTCAACGAAATAAATATCAGAAATATGAAACGCTATTTTTTATTTATAATAGCTTCGATTGTAAGCATTCTGGCTTTGGAATGTAGTTCCAATCCGCAAAAAACAAATAGTACACCGGCACCGGACAGCAGTGTAAATAAAGCAAAAACCGATACGGTTCTTGTATTTATTGGTATGAATTCAAAAGGAATCGGCAGGTTTAAGGATGTTCAGTTGGCACACCCGCCGGATGAAGGCATGGCAGCTAAAGGGAAAGCTATTTTCCAGTCAAAATGCTTCGCATGCCATAAATTAACAACAGAAATGTTTGTGGGACCCGGCTGGTCGGGTGTTACAGAAAGGAGGACGCCCGAATGGATTATGAACTGGATTACCAACACAAAAGTGATGCTGAGCAAGGATCTTGCGGCCCAGACCGAACTGGTCGTTTGCCTGATCAGAATGCCCAATCAGGATCTGACCGACGAACAGGCAAGGAATGTTTTGGAATTTATGCGTAAAAATGACGGGGATAAATAAATAATTTAAAACTGTTTTTTTGTTTGAAAGCGTGCTGAGGCGATCAGAAGTGATCCGGTAAACAATAAGATGCCTGTTGCCCAAAGCAGCCAGGGAAATACGATACTTCCTGCAATAAATAGTGATGCCAGTCCCTGGGTTATTAATAATACCTCGTTTAATATTACTGCGATAGCAAAAAAAATCAGGGCGATATTTGTCAGTTTGATTTTGCTGTTCAGCAATCCTTTCTTTGAAAAACAGGCCAGGATAAAAAGAGTTACAAATCCCAGGAATACCAAATGTAAAAATCCCATAATTACCGGCCTGTTTCCAAATATCATATTCCCGATTACGGGGAAAATTGTAAAACATTGCAGGAAAATCTTCAGCATGAAGAAGCCCAGGGATAAGAGTACCAAAAAGCGGGTAACACCTGTTTCATTTCTATAAATGGTCCGGAGCGACCAGGCGGACCGGATGAATAAATAAAAGCAAAAAATCAAAAGTAGACTTCCGGCAACAGCGATTATGCGATACCAGAGATTGGGATCCTGCCACAGGTAGGAAAGAAAAAGGGAAGGTATAATGGATGTACAAAGCACCAGGGAAAACTGATAAATATATTTCCCGGATTTGCCAGAGGTATTTTGACCAGTCAGTTTAAACAAAAGCGCAAATACCGCTAAAGTAAAAAATCCGTTATATTGAAAATGAAGATAAGTAAATAGGGCATTCCTGTACAAAAACGCGTCAAAGGATTTGGTGAAGACGATATAAGTTATCAGGAAGGGCCCGGATGAAGAGATGATCAGGCAAATAATAGAAGAGACGGCAAGTAATGCAACGGATGTCTCCAGTTTCGCCTTCAGCAGGTCCCTTATCAGATTATATCCGAATACATAGCTTAACAAAACATAAATGAGAGAAGTTATATTGGAGACATTATTATATCCCCATATCATGAAAGTGATCAGCATGCCCCAGGCGCATAATGCAATACTTCCCAGCAGCCATTGATATAATGGTCTTCTGCTTAATGTTTCCGGTAATAATTCATAAACGAACAAGGCTAATAAGATAAGCGTCACCCAGCCGCCGAAGCTAAAATGAGAATGGGCTTCCAACAGGTTGTTATAGTTTATAAATGGCAGAGCGAAAACAGTTTTACTCCTTAAAATCATGCCTAATAAGGCTACGGTACAAAGACTCAGAATGGACAGATCAACCCATTTGTGAAACCGTATGGAACTTTTTGCAACCTGAATTTGTAACATCATGGTATTTATTCAAAAAAGCAGATATATTGGACGGAGTTTTTTATTTAAGTTAGTATTTCTTTTTCTCTTTACCGGGGTTAGATTAAATGATTTTAATGGCTGGATGCAAACAGCCGGTTAATATATCCCCGGGCTACCGGCATGCATCGCCAGCCTGATGAATATCATAATCCCACCGGATATTTAATCACATCTTTGTCAGGATTAATCTCCGTAATATCCGGTAAACCTATGCAAAAAGGGAATGAATGAACTGTTTATTACAGCAACAGGCGGCATTTTCAGGTAGGTAAATGGCTGATCCTTTTCATGAACAGATTTAATACATGTAAATTTCAGATTGGAAAACGTGGAAAATTCAGGTATTCATAAAGCTAGGGTTCAATTGGATTGAATGGACATTTTTAAAAAAACAACTAACGGTAAAAATCTGATCGAACTTCCTTTGGAGGAGATGCAGTCCGCTGTTGGTTATATACCCGCGGGTCTTTCCGAAGAAGAAGCGGCACTCCGCTTGAATCAATATGGTTATAATGAAATAGCCAGGGAAAAACCCTTGTCGCCCATACGGCGTTTATGGATGAATGTTAAAAATCCTTTGGTTATTCTACTTAGCATATTGGGTATCATATCATACCTGACAGGTGATATCCGGTCAACCGTTGTTATTTTTATCATGGTCATATTGGGGATCGTCCTGCGTTATATGCAGGAAATGCGCGCTGACAAGGCTGCTGCCAGGCTGAAAGCGATGGTGAGTACACATGCCACGGTGTGCAGGGATGGCAAGGATATGGAAGTCCCTTTGAAAATGCTTGTTCCGGGAGATATTATCCGCCTGGGATCCGGTGATATGGTGCCGGCAGATGTACGGGTGCTTCATGCCAAAGATCTTTTTTTAAACCAGTCGGCGCTCACCGGAGAATCCCTCCCGGTGGAGAAAAATGCCGATCCGGCTCCTTCAGTGAAAGGAAATCCTTTAGACGCATGTAATATCTGCTTTCTGGGTTCCAATGTGGAAAGCGGAACGGCCACTGCCATGGTAGTGAATACCGGGGACAAAACCAACTTTGGATCCCTGGCCTCCCATATTGTCGGACAGGAAGTGTCCACCAGTTTTGATAAGGGAATCAACAAGTTTACCTGGTTAATGATACGGTTCATTATGGTCATGGTGCCAGTAGTATTCTTCATCAATGGATTCAGCAGGCATAACTGGCTGGAAGCATTCCTGTTTGCCCTGGCCGTGGCTGTGGGGCTGACTCCTGAAATGCTTCCCATGATCGTAACCGTAAATTTATCCAAAGGAGCTCTTTCCATGGCGCGCAAAAAAGTGATCGTTAAAAGACTGAATGCGATCCAGAATTTCGGGGCTATGGATGTATTATGTACCGATAAAACCGGAACCCTTACCCAGGGGAAGATCATTTTGGAACAACATCTTGATCCGAATGGAGAACCCAGTCAGAAAGTGCTGGATTTTGGATTTCTCAACAGTTATTATCAGACCGGGCTGAAGAATCTCATGGATAAGGCAATACTGGATCACGGAGAACTGGAAGCCGGATTGGGTGTCCGGGAAAAATTCAGGAAAATAGATGAGATTCCGTTTGACTTTGTCCGAAAACGTATGTCAGTCATTTTAGAGGATAAGGAAGGACTGAACATATTGATATGTAAAGGAGCCGTAGAGGGTCTGCTGGAGCTCTGCAGCCATGTGGATAACCATGGAGTGGTTGAAAATATTTTACCTGAACAACGTGTTAAAAGTTTAGGGAAGGTCAGTTGGCTGAACGGCCAGGGTTTCAGAGTTGTTGCACTGGCTTATAAGACGATGGCCGGAGCTCCGGATGAACCGGTATATTCTGTAAAGGATGAGGCGGGACTTGTATTACTGGGTTTCCTTTGCTTTTTGGACCCGCCGAAAGAATCTGCAACGGAAGCGCTGAAGCGACTGGCCTCCCTGAAGGTGGATGTAAAGATCCTTACGGGTGATAATGAGATCATCACTTCTTATATCTGTAAAAAAGTGGGCGTACAGGTATCGGACCGTTTGCTGCTGGGAGCGGAAATTGAAAAAATGGATGATAACGAACTGGCGGAAGCGGTTATCAAATACAATGTTTTTGCGAGGCTGGTACCGGTTCACAAGCAGCGAATCATAAAGGCCCTCCAGCGAAAGGGACATGTTACCGGTTTCATGGGAGATGGAATTAATGACGCGCCTGCATTGAAAGTGGCGGATGTAAGTATTTCGGTAGACAGTGCAGTGGATATTGCGAAAGAATCTTCTGATATTATTCTGCTGGAAAACAGCCTGCTCGTATTGGAACAGGGTGTGGCAGAAGGCAGAAGGGTATTTGGTAATATTATCAAATATGTAAAGATGGCCGCGAGTTCGAATTTCGGGAATATGTTTAGTGTAATGGGGGCAAGTGCTTTTTTACCTTATCTTCCGATGCTGCCGATCCAGGTACTGACCAATAACTTATTATACGATTTCTCCCAAACAACGATTCCGACAGATAATGTCGATGCTGACTGGCTTATCAAACCAAGGAAATGGGCTATAAGCGAGTTACAACGGTTTATCCTCTTCATTGGCCCCATCAGCTCTGTTTTTGATTACCTTACTTTCTATATCCTCTGGCATTTTTTTGATTGCAGGAATAACCCTGCTCTCTTTCACACGGGGTGGTTTGTGGAATCTATTTTCACGCAAACCCTGATCATTCATGTGATCCGGACCAACAAGATTCCGTTTATCGAAAGCCGTGCAAGCTGGCCTTTGATCATAACCTCTGTAATCATTGTAGCAGTCGGAGCCTGGCTTACCGTTTCGCCTTTGGCTGAAACCCTCGGCTTTGTCCGGTTACCCACGCTCTTTTGGTTATGGCTGGCCGGAATTTTGATTGGCTATGTGTCTCTTACGCAGTTGGTTAAAAATTGGTTTAACCGGAAATTTATTGAGCAATGACATGAATCCATCAGTATAGTTTTATAGTTTTAGACCAGTGTATCTGACCCTGCATGCTCAATCGCTTAAAAATGGGTGACACCCTGCCAGAATATATTGAACGGCTTGAATTGCTGGCTTTTTTTGCCGGTTACCCGCTCGTATATAGTATCATACACTTTATAGCGGGTACCCGGGGAAGACCAACAGGTACTTTTTGGAACCGGGCGATAAAACTTCTGCCCGACGCTTATGCATTAACAGGAACCTTGTTTCTGGGACTTGTGTTAAAGGATACCACGGCAGGTGCAGCCCTCAGACCTATGGATCCGTCTTTTCATATCTCTTTCCTGCAAATATGGGGAATCGGGGCCGTTCTATTCTGGATTCCGCTGTTGGCGAAAAAACCAGTTTATAGTTTAGCTCATAGCCTGGTCTTTTTTTCCCTTTTGCTCAAAGATATCCTAATGGGACTGGGTTCCGTTTCAGGAAGGGACATCGTCAAAAACGATATGAAAATCTACACGGTGAGTTTTCTCTTAAATCTCATTTCTCTTGGAATTATAATCATATTTTATTTTTTCCTGGCACAAATAAGTGCACGCAAAAGGTAAAACGCAGGGCTATAATTGAGCGCTTCCTCCCTCTTTTTGGTTGATTAAATACACCAATTACCGCTATTTTCTGTGGTTGTGATAAAAGTCACAGCGGATTATGAGATAAGTCATGATCGAATGTTCTATCCTGGAATAGTTTTGTTACCGGTTAGTTAATTATAATTTATTATTCCCTAAAAAAGTTTTTTATGAAACTATTTAGTAACAATACGCTCCTCGTCATATTGGTTCTTATCAGTGGATACGGGTATGTGGTTGGTTGTACGCATGAAAATCTGCCGCCTCCGGCGCCTGCCTCAAATACACCAGTCATTGTGCATGGTTCGGATATCCTTTTGCCAGGCGAAATGACTAAAGGGGATACCACGCAATGGAAACTGGATAAGGTTCATTCCAGTGTATTATGGTCTGGCAGCTATATTGGGGCCGCCGGATTACTGACCGGACGTTTTAACCAGTTCGGCATGCACGATGTAAAAGACCCCGAAAAAACCTACTATGTCACCAAGGCCCAACCGTTGATGGATACATCCTGGGCTTTTTATGAAAATGCTCCGGAAAGAACCTATTTCAACGGTTATGTACAGATAAACACATCCAACACCGGGGAACCCGGTCGGGATACCGGATGTAATATTACAAACCTGGGCACCATCAAGATTATTTCGGGCTCCCAGAATCTGACTGATTCCAATCTGGCACAAATCCAATCCACCAAAGTGGAATTTGATACCCAGAGCCAGGACTATATTGTCACATTCAATCTGACCTGGAAGGGTTTGCTGTCTGCTCCGCTGACCCAGTCTATTGTCGGCAGAATGAAATACATCAAAAAAGCAGTAGTCGGTGCCGGAACAACCGCGCCCTATAGTGTGTTCGGTTTGCAGCTGAACTTCCAGTTCGACTGCAGGGACTTCGGTATCACCAGTACCAGCATATCGGATAAAATTGATATTGAGTGCAACATGAATTTCAACAATAAATAATCACCCTAAATGAAGTTATAATGAAACGACTATTAATATATTCTGGTCTTCTCTTCGCCATGGGTGTTATTTTAACCGGGTGTTATAAGGACCTGAATATTCCAGCCACGGTCATTAACCCGGACGGTCCGCCGCAGGCAGTGAATTATGGTACTGATCTGGCACCACTTTTCAACTCCAGTTGTGCAAAGTCCGGCTGTCATGTGAGCGGAGGCCATCATCCTTATATGAATTCAGATATTTCCTATAATGAAATCGTGAATGGGGGGTTTGTAAATACGCTCGTTCCCAAGCAGAGTATTTTGTATATCATGATCAACAGCGACATGAAAGAGTACATTCCTTCTGCTACAGACAGACAGAAAGTGTATGACTGGATAAGAAACGGCGCGCCAAATAATTAAGTGATTTTAAAAAACTGATCAATGAAAATTATTAATACCAGGAGGAAAAGCAGGCTGGTAACCATAATCTGCCTCAGTATGGGCCTGCTTCTTCTGCAGGGTGTTGCCCTGGCACAGGATGACAGCACGGCACCCGCCAAAACAACCGAAGCAGTCTTACCGTCAAAACCGGTAAAGAATACTTTCCAGAGTCAATGGATTATCGATAATCAGACCGTCATGGTTCCCGTGAAAGGTTCATTGGAATTGGATTTCCAGCATCGCTTTGGTGTATTGGGCAATGGTTACCAGGATATGTACGGACTTTTTTCACCTTCATTCAATATCCGAATTGGTGCCAGTTATACCCCGGTTAAAAATCTGAGCCTGGGGATCGGTATCACAAAAACAGATTTACTCTGGGATGCCAATGCCAAATATGCCATCATTACCCAAACCCCGGGAAAATATCCGGTAAGTGTTACATTTTTTGGAGACATGGCTGTGAATACCAAAGCAGATGCGACTTTATACGATGGCAGTGAGATCCAGCACAGCAGTGACCGGTATTCCTTTTTTTCCCAGCTGATTGTAGCCAGGAAAATTTCAGATAAATTATCTGTGCAGGTAGCCGGAAGTTTGTCCCACCAGAATGCGGTAGGCGGGTATTATACCAAAAACGACAGCACCGGCACCGCCACTTACCAGTCGATGTACCATGATCATTTTGCCATTGCGGTATCTGCCCGGTACCGGATTACCAATGTAACTGCGCTGATCGTTGATTATGACCAGCCCCTGACATCACATCCTGCTTATAATCCAAATCCGAATTTGGCTTTAGGAGTGGAATTCAGTACCAGTGGACATTGCTTTCAGATGTTTGTTACGAATTACAGCTGGCTGAACCCCCAGTACAATAATCTGTACAACAATAACAGTCCTTTTTCCTATACAGATAAGTCAACCGGCCAGTCTGTGAAGGGTGGTCAGTGGCTGATCGGGTTCAACATAACCAAATTGTGGAATTATTAAACGGGTACCGGACTAAATGCAAATCAAGTCAATCCATTAACACGTAACCTATAACCCCCTGATTCATAAAAAATTCAGGGGTTTTTTATGATCCGTTATCTTTATCGGAGTATAATAAAACAGGATTTTTTTGAAATTCTAAAATCCGTGATCAGTCAATGGATATACTGAGTACCATGAAGAGGCCACATTACCGCTTAAAGTCAGCTTTTCAGTATATAATGGTTGTGATCATCGCCCTGTTTTTATTTTCCTGTACCGGTCCTGTTGATCCGGGGATGAAAAACCACCAGACGGATAGCGTGCCGGCCCTGAAAAAGGACAACCGGAAAAAACCGCCTTCCAGTTTCCATGATACGGTAACCATCCGTACCCGGTCTGCTGTTTTTTTTCATCCCGATTCCCTGCAACTGATAAAAATTAAAACAGTCAATGAAAAAATGATTTTTGAAAGCCTCATTCATGATTGTTTTTATCAAATGAGGAATGCCCGTCTGGTCATTCAAAGAGACTGGCCGGATATTCAAATAACAGATATTTCAAAAATCCGCTGGTTGAATTTCATCAGGCCGGATGGCAAAAAGAAAATCATTGACCTGGATGCAGTCAATGACATATGCGGTATTTATTTATTTGACCCCGTCCGGGATCCCGAACGCATTGATATGATGAATATCGATACAGAGCTGGAGTTTTACTTTAAAAAATAACGGGTATCCATTTTAAATTATGTAATCTGTCTGCTTTCACAGGAGGTTTATTCGTTTAAAATAATTAAGCGGAGCCGGTGAATCGCCGGGTACCGACATTTTTACCGTCGTTTTCAGGATCATCCCTTAAAAGAATCAATAAGCCACCGCAGATTGGATTTATTTTTAACTAAGGTTATTCCGTATTTTTTTCCCGGGAGATTTCCCGGGACATTACAGGAAGAATGCTGTATAAAACCGCGTGTGCACTCAATTCGGTTTCATAAACCAAATCCTTCCTAATTTTATAATTAAATCTTTGCCGGTTTTATGAAACTACCTGTTTACCTGGACAATAATGCCACGACCCCTTGCGATCCGCGGGTACTGGAAGCCATGCTGCCCTGGTTTACCGAAAAATTTGGAAATGCCGCAAGCAACAGTCACCAGTACGGCTGGGAAGCGGCGGAGGCAGTGAAGATGGGTCGTGAACAGGTTGCTTCATTGATCGGGGCAGATCCCAAAGAAATCATTTTTACATCAGGGGCCACGGAGGGCGATAACCTGGCCTTAAAAGGAGTATTTGAGATGTATGCCGGCAAAGGAGATCACATTATTACTGTTCGAACGGAACATAAAGCCGTTCTGGATACCTGCCAACACCTGGAAAAAAGAGGCGGTGAAATCACTTATCTTAACGTTGACAGGCAGGGATTGGTCAGCCTGGAAGAAATGGAAGCAGCGATTACCGGCCGGACCATCCTGATCGCCATTATGTACGCCAATAATGAAACGGGCGTGATCCAGCCCATCCGCGAAATCGCTGCCATCGCCAAAAAGCACCGCATCATTTTTTTTACCGACGCCACTCAGGCCGTGGGCAAAATTCCGGTAAATGTTACCGGGGACGGAATCGATCTGATGGCCCTTAGTGGGCATAAACTTTATGGTCCAAAAGGGTTGGGCGCGCTCTATGTTCGCCGGAAGGATCCCAGGGTCCGCCTGATTGCCCAAATAAACGGGGGAAATCACGAAATGGGTATGCGGAGCGGTACATTGAATGTGCCCGGCATCGTGGGTCTCGGCAAAGCTTGTGAGCTGGCAGCAGCCTGTCAGTTAGATGAAAGTAATTCTATACAGGCCTTAAGGGATTACCTGGAAGAATCCCTGCTCCAATTGCCCGGATGTAGCCGGAACGGTTCTGCCGTTAACAGGCTGCCGCAGGTAACCAACCTGCAATTTGCAAATTGCCATTCCGGCGAACTGATGATCCGCCTGAATAAACATATCGCTGTTTCCTCCGGTTCCGCCTGCAGCTCGGTATCACCCGAACCCAGCCATGTATTGATTGCTATGGGACTTACGGAAGCGGAAGCCCATAGTTCACTTCGCTTCAGCCTGGGCAGGTTTACAACCCGGGAAGAACTGGATTATGCCATTTCAAAAATCCGGGAGGCAGTGGGGCAACTGAATCCCGATTTAAGAATTATTTAAATGAAATATCATTTCTCCAACCATTCTGAATTCAGTAAATTACAGAACCGCTAAACCATTTCCTTGAATCAGTTATTCTAGTCAGGCCATTCAAAACACCAGCCTATGTGCGGTAACGATTGCAAAGCTAAAAAATCCATCAGTCCGAATCAGGCTGCAGGGATGTGGAGTGGTTTACTCCTGCTCCTGATACCCAAATGCCCATTCTGCTTTATGGCTTTTTCCAGTGTGCTGGTATTCTGCGGAGAAAACGGCACCGGGCACAGTACCCGCAATTTTTACTCGGCAACCACCCTGATACTTACGGCCATCTTTTGCGCAACCGCATTGCTCAGCATCATCCTGTATCACCGGCCGGGGAGAGGAAAATACGCCCTCCTGCTGGCAGTACCGGGCATGATAGCCCTGATTTTCAGCGTAACCGCAGGAGGAGGTATCTCCTTATATTATACCGGGGCATTGCTGGTGCTGGCGGGACTCCTGCGCAATAGCGGTTTATGGTCCTTATGGATGAAATGGATCCTTACGAAAAAAACTGCGTACTGAGTGCGCAGGTATATCAGGCTGCAGGCGGCCTGCCCTCAAGAGAAGTCCTGTCCAATATCTTTCCTGTCCAGACAAAGAACACCAAGGTCTGCTGTTTGCCATTTGGTTTAGTAATTACAAGAGATCATTCAGAAACATTAAAACTGTCATTATGATTCCCCAATCCTTTCAGTATGAATCACCCGGCACGATTGCTGATGCCATCGCCCTTTTGGAAAAACACGGAGATGAGGCGAAGATCCTTTCAGGCGGACATAGCCTGATTCCCATGATGAAGCTGCGCTTTGCCACACCGGAATACCTGATCGATATCAACGGTATTCCGGGTCTTTCCTATATCAGGGAAGAAAAGGGCACAGTAAAAATCGGAGCCCTTTCACGGGAGGCGGAGATCGAACATTCGGACCTCCTGAAAAAACACTTTCCCATTTTCGCCGACGTAACCAAACTGATTGCCGACCCGCAGGTACGCAACAGGGGAACCATCGGTGGCAACCTGGCGCACGGTGATGCGGCCAACGACCACCCGGCGGTGATGATGGCATTGCATGCGACGGTTATCGCTACGGGCAGCGGTGGAAGCCGTTCGATTCCCATCGACGAATTCTTTTTTGGTTTTTATTCTACTGCCCTTAAACAAAATGAAATCCTGACTGAGATCCAGATACCCGTTCCCCCTGCAGGCACGGGCAGCGCTTACCACAAACTGGAACGTAAAGTGGGCGATTATGCCACAGCCGGCGTAGCCGTGCAGTTGACCGTGGATGGAAAAGGCGTATGCAAGGCCATCGGTATCGGCCTCACCAATGTGAATCCGATACCCCTGCGTGCCGTACGTTCGGAACAGGCCCTGTTAGGCAAGGTTTTAAATGGTGAAAATATCGCTCTGGCAGCACAGTTTGCTTCGGAAGACTGCAACCCGTCGGCCGACCTGCGGGGCAGTGAAGAATACAAACGCGCCATGGTTGCTGTATTAGTAAAACGCATGGTTTTGAAGGCGGCTGAGCGGGCGATGGGAAAATAGCCTGTAAGCCGGAAATAAGTAAAATAAATTACGCTCATATTAAAATACGATCTATGAATAAAGTAATAACAGTAACAGTAAATGGTGTGCAACAGGTCCTGGAAGTGGAGCCCCGCACCCTGCTGGTACATATGATCCGTGAAATTCTGAATCTCACGGGCACCCATATCGGCTGCGATACCAGCAGTTGCGGCGCCTGTACCATCCTGCTCGACGGGAAGTCTGTCAAATCCTGCACCATACTGGCCGTGCAGGCAAACGGGAAATCCATTACCACCATTGAAGGCATATCCACTGAAGGGGAACTGAACCCGATCCAGGAGGGATTCAAGGAAAACCACGGACTGCACTGTGGATTCTGTACCCCGGGCATGATCATGCGCATTACGGAACTTCTCAAAGATAATCCGGACCCCACGGAAGATGAGATCCGATGGGGCATTTCCGGTAACCTCTGCCGATGCACCGGCTATAACAATATCGTAAAAGCGGTGCTCTATGCCAGTGCCAAAATGCGGGGTGTGCCCACGGCATCCACCGAACCGGAATTTGTATAACTGATTTAATAACCGAATTCAATTATTATTATGATACAATGTAAAACATCCAAGGAAATCAGCGGCATGGGTCATTCCATGAAAAGGAAGGAAGACGTACGCTTTCTTCATGGAAAAGGACATTTTATAGACGACCTCAAACTGCCCGGCATGCTGTATATGGATATAACGAGAAGTCCGTATGCCTATGCAAAAATCAAAAACATCGATATCTCGGAAGCCATGAAAGTTCCGGGCGTTGTAGCCGTAGTAACCGGTAAGGACCTGGAGAAATACAACCTGCACTGGATGCCCACGCTGATGTCCGATACCCAGATGGTATTACCCACCGACAAGGTGATGTACCAGGCCCAGGAAGTAGCTGCCGTTATTGCGACCAGCCGCTATGCCGCTCGTGATGGCCGCGAAGCCGTGAAAGTGGAATATGAAGTTATGAAACCCCTGATGGATCCATACAAAGCAATGGATGCGGATGCGCCGGTGCTGCGCACCGACAAACCAGGGAAAAAAGACAACCATATCTGGCACTGGGAAGCGGGCGACCAAGCCAAAACAGAAAAGGTGTTCAGGGAAGCCGAAGTCGTAGTGAAGCAGGATATGTACATTCCCCGTATTCATGTTTCTTCCATTGAAACCTGCGGCTGCGTGGCCGATTATGATAAAGTGAATAACCACCTGACCATGTATATGACGACTCAGGCACCCCACGCCATTCGTACGGTGATTGCCCTAGTGGCAGGGCATGTGGGACTGTCAGAAGAAAAGATACGGGTTGTTTCACCCGATATCGGTGGCGGATTCGGAGGTAAAGTGCCCGTATATCCGGGTTATGTGATCGCCATTGCGGTGAGCTTCCTGACCGGAAAACCGGTGAAATGGATCGAAGACCGCAGCGAAAACCTGCAGGCGGATTCTTTTGCACGCGATTATCATATCACGGCTGAAATGGCCGGCACCAAGGCCGGAAAGATTCTGGCCACACGGTTTAAAGTACTGGCCGACCACGGATACACGGATGCTGCGGCCAATCCCTCTAAATTTCCCCTCGGCCTGTTTTCCATCGCCACGGGATCTTACGATTACGATACCTGTTTTATAGAATCAGATGCTGTATATACCAACAAGCCGCCCGGTGGCGTGGCCTACCGTTGCTCTTTCCGGGTAACAGAGGCAGTCCATGCGATTGAACGAATCACCGACCGCTTTGCATTTGAGATTGGCAGGGACCCCGCGCAAGTCCGGATGCAGAATTTCATCAAGAAGGAAGATTTCCCCTGGAAATCACCTACCGGCTGGATTTATGATAGCGGGGATTATCATGCCGGTCTCAAAAAAGCCATGGAAGCCATAGGTTACGATGACCTTCGGAAAGAACAGATTGAAAAACGAAAAAAAGGAGAACTGATGGGCATTGGCATTTCTACTTTCACAGAAATCGTAGGAGCCGGTCCTTCCAAAGACTTCGATATCCTAGGCATTAAAATGTTCGACAGTGCCGAAATCAGAGTGCATCCCACGGGTAAGGCGATTGCGCGCTTTGGTACCAAATCGCAGGGACAGGGCCATGAAACCACCTATGCGCAGATCATCGCCGAAGAGCTGGGCATCCCGGCAGCCAATATCCAAATTGAGGAAGGAGATACCGATACCGCTCCTTATGGACTGGGAACCTATGCCAGCCGCAGTACACCGACTGCTGGCGCCGCAGCCGCCGTGGCTGCCCGCAAGCTGAGGGATAAAGCGCGTAAAATTGCTGCCTACCTGCTGGAAGTGAGTGAAGACGACCTGGTCTGGGAAACCGGTAAGTTCTACGTGAAGGGAGCACCGGAAAAATCGAAAACCATCCAGGAGATCGTATTCGCAGCGTATACCAACCATCCGCAGGGTATGCAGGCAGGCTTTGAAGCCACACATTATTATGATCCGCCAAACCTCACGTTCCCCAGTGGCGCTTATATCTGCGTGGTGGATATCGACAAGGAAACCGGCGCCATCCACGTGCGCCGTTTTGTAGCCATCGATGACTGCGGTCATATCATCAACCCCATGATCGTGCAGGGCCAGGTGCATGGCGGACTCACGCAGGGGATTGCACCGGCCATGTACGAAGAGCTGATTTATGATGAAGACGGGAATATACTGAACGGCACGTTGATGGATTACCTGGTGCCCACAGCAGTGGAGTCTCCAAAATGGGAAACGGGTCATGTGGTAACCCCTTCGCCCCATCACCCCATTGGTGCAAAAGGCGTGGGTGAATCACCCACTGTGGGATCGCCACCGGCTATTGTCAATGCCATCGTTGACGCACTGTCGCCATATGGCATTAAACATATGGATATCCCCGTCACGCCCTTCAAGGTATGGAAGGCGCTGAAGGAAAAAGGAGTTGTATAATTCCGATAGCGGAATCTGCAAACCCAAACGATCCCTCATTTCACGCCTGCCATATGCGCAGCGTGAAAAGATGGGTTTGTATTATCCAATAAAAATCTAAGTAACATGACAACATCAATAACAAAAACATTTGAGGTGGATTCTACAGTTGAAGAAACCTGGGCCAACCTCAGTGACCCCGAAAAAGTGGTGATCTGTGTTCCGGGGGCTTCCCTGACAGAAAAGGTGGACGAAAATAATTACAAAGGAGAAGTGGAACTCAAATTCGGACCGGTAAAATCCAAATATGCAGGACTGATCCATTTTCTGGAAAGAGATGCAACGGCGCACAGGATGATGCTCAAAGGAACGGGTACCGACAGTAAAGGAAAAGGGGGCGCCGAGATGAAGATGGAAGGGAATTTGGCAACTAAGGGCAGAGGTACTGAAGTGAAAGTTTCCATGGAAGTAAACATCACCGGCATGCTGGCACAATTTGGTTCCCGGATGATCAACGACGTGACGAATCAGATCTTCGACCAGTTTGTAAACAATTTCAAAAACCAGCTGGAAGGCAGGGAGGTGGATAGTAAACTTCATACCGGTTCCATGGTAGGAAATGTGGTAAAAGGAATTTTTGGAAAAAAATAAAATACGGTGCGTTCTTTTGATAATCCATCACAGATCATTGAGGCGCTCGACAGGCACCAGTATGTTGCTGAGGAAGAATTCGCAACAGCCCTGTACCTGTTGCTGAAGCTGCATAAACCCCTGCTGCTGGAGGGTCCGCCCGGTGTCGGTAAAACAGAGATTGCGCCCGTACTGTCGGCATTGCTCGATACCGAACTCATCCGGCTGCAATGTTATGAAGGCCTCGATGTAAATGCTGCCGTATATGAATGGAATTACCAGAAGCAGTTACTGGGCATAAAATTACAGGAGGGCAGCGGGCTCTCTGTCGAAGAAAAGGAGAAGCATATTTTTGGACACGAATACCTGCTGGAGCGACCGCTGTTGCGGTCCATTATGGCAGAAAACCTGCCGCCGGTGCTGCTGATCGATGAGCTGGACCGTTCAGATGAAGAGTTTGAAGCCTTCCTGCTGGAGCTGTTATCAGCTTTCCAGATCAGTATCCCTGAAATCGGTACGGTGAAAGCAAAGCACAGGCCCTTCGTCATTCTTACCTCGAACAGGACAAGGGAATTGAGTGATGCATTGAAAAGGCGCTGCCTCTACCACTGGATCGATTATCCCGACCTGGAAAAGGAAATGAGGATCGTGAAGAAACATCTGCCTGATATTGAAGAAAAGTTATTGAAACAGGTAGTGAACGCGGTGCAGCAATTCCGTAAACGCAAACTGGTAAAAACACCCGGTGTATCGGAAACCATCGACTGGGCCGAATCGCTGCTGGCCCTGGGATACCGCGAGCTGAATGCCGGTGCTTTTGATCAGACGCTGGGATGTATCTTAAAATCGGCAGAAGATATCAGCCAGGTGCGAACGGAAAATGCAGATGTTTTTATATAAAGGAACCAGCAGATTTTTCAATAATATTTGTTATGAAGCAACAGGCATATGCAGCGGGGAGTGTAACAGAAAGTATTGTGGCATTTGCGCAGTTTACGCGCAGTCATGGCCTGAACGTTGGTATACAGGAAACGCAGGAAGCCCTGAAGTCGGCGGAATGCGGATTACTGATACACCGCGAACAATTCCGGGGTGCCCTGAAAGCCATCTTCTGCCATTCGCCCGAAGAATGCCGACTGTTTGAAAAACTATTCCTCCTCTACTGGGATACCAACCCTATGGACCTGCAGGAAGTGAAAAGCAGGACTTCCGTGCAAGGTATGATTGCAAAAAAAACCAACACTTCGCTGGTGATGCTCGGCAGGGGGAGGACGGAAAAAGAAACGGAAGAAGGAAAAAATATATCGGGGGCTAGTGAAAACGAGCGGTTGAAGAAAACAGATTTTTCAAGCTTGGGATCCCTGGAGGCCGGTATGCTGGAAGAAATCGCCCGTAAACTTTTTCAGCAGATGGCGGTCAGGCTGCGAAGGCGGATGAAAGAAAGCCGCCGTGGCGGACAAGTGAACCTACGTCGCACCATTCGCAGAAGTATCGGATATGGTGGTGAACCCTTAGACCTGTTAAGGAAAGCGCAGCGTCCCAAGAAAACGCGGCTCATCGTATTGCTCGATGTAAGCGGTTCGATGGACAAATACAGTTATTTCCTTTTGTTGTTTATTTGTGCGCTCCGCGAAAACTTCAGGCAGCTGGAATCTTTTATTTTCAGCACCTCGCTGTTACGGATCAGTAAGGCCCTGCAGCCCGGCAGCATCCACCGCGTGTTATCTCTTATTTCCGACCAGGCTGAAAACTGGTCGGGCGGAACGCGCATCGGGACCTGTTTGCAGACCTTCAACGAAAAATACGGCAGGCAGATTCTGAATGGTTCACCAACCATCATGATCCTGAGCGACGGGCTGGATACGGGTCCTCCTGCGTTGCTGGCTGAAGAATTGAAAAAAATGCACCGCCGTTCGAAAAGGATTGTCTGGCTGAATCCATTGAAGGGAACCCGGGGGTATGCACCTACGGCCGGCGGTATGCAGGCAGCCATGCCGGAACTGGATGAATTCCGGCCGGCCCATAACCTGAATTGTTTACTGGACCTTGAAAACATCTTGGCATATGCTTGAAAAATTTTTAGAAAATACACAGGAGCTCAGTAAAAACAACGAGCCCTTCGCCATTGCCATGGTGGTGCGGCGCGAAGCGCCCAGCAGCGGTAAAACCGGCGATAAAGCCGTTATTAATAAATTCGGAGAGCTTGCCGGATGGATCGGGGGAGGCTGTGTAAAATCTATTATCATCAAAGAAGCAGAAGATGCTATGAAAAGCGGTAAGCCGAGGCTGGTAAAAATCGGTAATGCCCTGCCTGCCGCCAAACAGGAAGGCGTCATCGAATATAAAATGACCTGCCATAGTGAAGGCACGGTAGAAATATATATCGAGCCTGTACTCCCTGCCCCACACCTGCTGGTGATGGGCAATTCAGCCATCGCCCGCGCCCTCATAGAATCTGGCGGGACGGCCGGATACCGGGTAACGGCAGTGGCACCGGACGCCAAACCCGGCAGCTTCGAAAAAGTGGATGAACTCATCACCCAGCTCAACCTGCAGCAGGTGAAAACAAATAACGCCTCCTTTATTGTAGTGGCGACGCAGGGTGAGCAGGATGAAACAGCGCTGGAACAGGCTTTGTCGAAACCTGCTGCTTATGTCGGTTTTGTGTCGAGCAGGAAAAAGAAAGCCCAGGTATTGGCCTATCTGGAGCAATCGGGCCTGGATAAAAAAAAGGTGGAACGGATTCATTCACCGGCCGGAATCGACATCAATGCGAAAACACCTGAGCAGGTCGCCATCAGTATACTGGCAGAAATCATCCAGGTTCAAAACAGTTTGCCTGGAGCTGCCGGATTTACAAAATACGATGAAACCCGGGAAGAGGCAGGGAAACCGAAATTCTATATCAATCCCGTTTGCGGCGTGCCGGTGGATATCAAAAATCCGAAACATGTTATAGATTATAAAGGAGAACTGGTATATTTCTGCTGCGATGGCTGCAAGGTGAAATTTGAAGCGGACCCGAAAAAATATATGGAGAAAGAAAAGGCGTAGGGAGCCGGATTCCTGCGCTATGTAAATTATTTTTACAATGAAGGAAATCAAAGATATCATTCTGGCCTATGGGGAAGCGCAGCAGCGGGGACAACAATCCGCACTGGCCACCGTGGTGCATCTGGATGGGTCCTCCTACCGGCGCCCGGGTGCGCGTATGCTGGTGACGGAAGAAGGACGGATGACCGGCGCGATCAGCGGCGGATGCCTGGAAGGAGACGCGCTGCACAAAGCCCTGTTGGTCATGAACCAGCAGCGGGCCAGGCTGGTCACCTACGACACCGGCGACGAAGATGATATAACCCTGGGTGTTCAGCTGGGATGTAACGGCATCATCCGGATATTGATTGAACCGATCATTCCCGAAAAACCGTTCAACCCGGTAGAATTGCTGAAAAAAATTAATGCCAAACGGCAACAGGCTGTATTGGTTACCCTGTTCGATGCGGACAGCATGAGCCGGGATCAGCCCGGTACCCGCCTGCTGCTTGAAGAAGACGGCAGCAGCGTCGGTGAGCTGGACGATCCCTTGCTAAAGACGACCCTGCTCGAAGATGCCGGTAACGCCATGCGCATCCGGCAATCATTATTTAAAAAATATAAAACAACCAGTCAAAGCATCAGCGCATTTATTGAATACATCCCGCCGGCCATATCACTGGTGATCGTGGGGGCGGGCAACGACGCGCAGCCGGTGCTGGGTATTGCAGATATCCTCGGGTGGGAAGCCAGCGTAGTGGATGGTCGTGCCACCCATGCTACTGCTGAACGCTTCGCGTCAGCCTGCCAGGTGCTCGTATCCAGACCCGAGAAAGTGCTGGAACGTATACCTATCGATGAACAAACGGTTTTCGTACTGATGACCCATAATTATAATTATGATCTGGCCATGCTCAGGGCATTGCTTCAAACGAATGCCCCGTATATTGGGGTACTGGGACCCAGGAACAAGCTGGACCTCATGCTGGATGAAATACAGTCGGGCGGGATAAAACTGAACAGGGAACAGTTGAACCGGATCTATGGCCCCGTGGGTTTGGATATCGGCGCTGAAACGGCCGGGGAAATAGCCGTTTCGGTCATTGCGGAAATTAAGGGGGTACTGATGGGGAAATCAGGACAATCGCTCCGTCTTAAAGAAGAGGTGATTCATCCGCGTGAAGAAACGGTAATGGAAGAAAAAAGACTAAATTGAAAAAGATCCGGTTGAATCATTGTGCCATTGTACTGCTGGCGGCGGGCATGTCGGTTCGCCTGGGAAGTCCCAAACAGGTCCTCGTCTACGAGGGAAAAACACTTTTACGGCATTCCGTGGAGGCGGCACTGGGCACGGGTATGCATCCGGTGCTGGTGGTATTGGGCGCCAACCGGAACCTGCTGGAAAAAGAACTGGAAACGATAGCAGGAATCCGGACCGTCATCAACAACGGATGGCAGGAAGGAATGGCCTCTTCCATCCGCTGTGGTGTGGAAGCGGCCCTGCAGCAGGAGCCCGGGCTGGACGGACTGATCATTATGGTATGTGATCAGCCTTTTGTGAGCAAGTCGCTGCTGGAGGAATTGTTTCAAACTCAGCAAAAAACGGAGATGCCGGCAGTAGCCAGCAGCTACCGCCATAACCCTGGCGTGCCGGCGCTTTTTCATAAAAGCTTTTTCAACGACCTGCTGGCATTGAAAGGAGATTCGGGAGCACGGAAATTATTGAAAGATCAGGCAGACCGGGTGGCCCTGGTACCTTTCCCGGAAGGAGAAACAGATATTGATACGATGAATGATTATATGGAATTGAAAGAATTAAAAGGGGAGGGACGGAATGATTAAAGATACCTATAACCGGGTGCATAATTACCTCAGGATTTCCCTGACGGATCATTGCAACCTGCGCTGTTTTTACTGCATGCCTGAGGAAGAATATGATTTTGCCCCGGCTGGTAAGCTGATGCAGGCCCATGAAGTGGAAACACTGGCGAAGATTTTTGTGGAACAGGGAGTGGATAAGATACGGCTGACCGGCGGTGAACCACTGGTGCGCAAAGACGCAGGGGAAATTATCCGGTCCCTGTCGAAACTACCTGTAAAACTTACAATCACCACGAATGGCACCCGAATCCATGAGTTTACCGGTCTACTGCAGGAAACCGGCGTTCGTTCGCTCAATGTAAGCCTGGATACACTCCATCGGGATAAGTTTCTGCAGATGACCCGGCGGGACCAGTTTGACCGGGTGATGCAGAATATCAGAATGCTGCTGGATACAGGTTTTCATGTGAAGCTGAATGTAGTGGTAACAAAGGGACTGAACGATAACGAAATCAATGATTTTATCGCCTGGACAAAAGATGAACCCCTGCATGTGCGTTTTATTGAGTTCATGCCTTTCAGTGGCAACAGGTGGTCGAGCGACAAAGTATTCAGCTGGCAGGAAATATTACAACGCGCTGCGGAAGCTTACGACATGATTCCGCTTGGGCGCGACCATCATGGAACGGCGAAAAAATACCAGGTGCCCGGTCATGCCGGTACTTTTGCTGTCATCAGCACCATGAGCGAACCTTTTTGCGGAGATTGCAATCGCTTGCGTCTGACCGCGGATGGCAAAATGAAAAACTGCCTGTTCTCAAAATCCGAGACCGATCTGCTTTCGGCCCTGCGACGGGGAGAAGACGTATTGTCCTTAATAGAACAAAACATCCTGAATAAGGCCAAAGAACTGGGTGGTCAGTTTACCAAGGATTTTGAACACATCCATGCCGGCAGTATTCATAACAGGAGCATGATTACCATCGGGGGATGAAAACTGAAAATCCGGATATGATGATCTCTGTAGCCGATGCAAAAAAAATAATTGAAGAAAACAGTTTTACTGCCGCCCGGGTACTGCTTCCCCTGGATCAGGCGGGCGGACTGGTATTGGCAGAAGATTTTTTTTCAGGGATTGATGTGCCTGCCTTTCCCCAGTCATCCATGGATGGATATGCGTTTTCCTACGGGGCATGGGGAAGGGGGAAGCTTTTGCATGTATCCGGTGAAATGGCTGCCGGCAGTGATCGGGTAAATAAAATTTTACCCGGGGAGGCTGTACGTATTTTTACCGGCGCTGCGGTGCCGCAGGGTGCCGATACTGTACTGATGCAGGAAAAATCGAAACTGGAAAATGGAGAGCTTGTTGTGGAAGATGATAACCTCAATGCGGGCGACAACGTTCGCCTGCAGGGCGCTGAAATTAAAAAAGGATCCCTGGCCCTGTCAAAAGGAACTTTGTTAACACCCGCCGCTATCGGTTACCTGGCAGGAATGGGACCAGGTCAGGTTCCTGTTTATCCCAGACCGGCTATCAGTATCATCGTTACCGGCAATGAACTGCAGGTACCGGGTCAACCCCTGCAGTATGGCCAGGTTTATGAAGCCAATTCTTTTTCCCTGTCTGCCGCCCTGCAGCAGTACGGCTTTGGGGAACCGAAAAAATATTATTGCGGGGACAACCCGGCAATGCTGGCATCTCTGCTTGAGGAGACCCTGGACCATAGCGACCTGGTATTGCTTACCGGTGGCGTGAGTGTAGGCGATTATGATTTTACCCTGAAGGCGGCAGCACAATCCGGTGTTGAAAAACTGCTGCATAAAATAAAGCAGAAACCCGGCAAGCCCATCTTCTTTGGAAAAAAAGGCCACAAGCTGGTTTTTGGTCTTCCCGGCAACCCCGCATCGGTACTCACCTGTTTTTATTTGTATGTGATTCCTGTAATAGAAAAATATATGGGAAAAAAATCTTTGCTGAAAACAATAACAGCCGCATCTGGCAGCCTGGTAACGAAACCGGCCGGCATCACCTGGTTTATGAAAGGATATTTTGAAGGGGGGATCGTCAAAGCGCTCGACGCTCAGGAATCGTACAGGCTCAGTTCTTTCGCCCGTGCGAATTGCCTGATTCAGCTTGGAGAAGATCAAACCAATTGCAGCCCGGGCGACCGGGTTGACATTCACCTGTTACCTGTATAATGGATCCGTTTATGGATATGCTGATCGTTTTTTACCTCTTACTTTTTTTCGTAGCCTTTCTCTATGCTTCAGTAGGTCATGGCGGCGCCAGTGGCTACCTGGCCCTGATGGCATTGTTCAATGTTGCCCCCGATGTAATGAAACCTACAGCCCTGCTGCTTAACTTATTCGTAGCAGGCACTTCTTTCATACAGTTTTACCGCGGCAGGCATTTTCTCTGGAAGATTTTTTTGCCGCTTGCCCTCGCATCGGTGCCCATGGCTTTTCTGGGTGGGTTAATAACGGTGGATGCAGTTATATATAAAAAAATGCTGGGACTACTGTTGCTGATACCCATTGCAAGATTCCTGTTTTTCAGGAATATCCCGGTGAACCAGCTTAAAAAACCCGGCATGGGTTTATCGCTGCTGATCGGCGGCAGTATCGGGTTACTTTCGGGTATGATCGGTATTGGTGGTGGTATCTTACTGTCGCCCATCATCCTGTTGCTAAAATGGACCGACCAGAAACAAACTGCTGCCATCAGTGCACTGTTTATTTTTGTCAACTCCTTATCGGGGCTGGGCGGACAATTTACCAAAGGGATTCATTTCAGTCCGGATATGGTGGCTTATGTGGCCATTGCGTTTGCCGGCGGACTCGGCGGCGCCTATTTTGGCGCTTTGCGTTTCCGGCAGGATGTGCTGAAATACCTCCTGGCATTTGTACTGATGATGGCTTCCTACAAACTGCTTTTATGAATGTAAAAATTATTTTATTCGGTCAGCTTTCTGATATCGCAGGCGGCGACAGCCTGGTGCTGGAAGAAGTGACTGATACCAATGAATTACAGCAACGGCTGTTACAGCAGTACCCTGCCCTGGCGGCATCGAAATACATTATTGCTGTAGATAAGAAACTGGTACAGGAAAATACCAGATTACATGAAAACAACAGCATCGCGTTACTGCCCCCTTTTTCCGGCGGCTGATTATGGAGGAAAAAAAATCATATGAACGTTACCATCGCCAGATGATCCTGAAAGGATTCGGCGAAGCAGGGCAGCAAAAACTGGCCGGGGCAAAGGTACTGGTTATTGGCGCCGGTGGATTGGGATGTCCGGCCCTGCTCTACCTAGCCGCCGCCGGCGTAGGCGTATTAGGAGTGATGGATGATGATGTGGTGGCTTTGCATAACCTGCACCGGCAGCCTGTTTATAAAATGGAAGACATCGGCAAGCCGAAAGCGCAAAGGGTAACTGCATTTTTGCAGCAATTAAACCCGGACATACTTGTTATTCCTTATACGGAAAGGCTCACTTCAGCCATTGCACTGGAAATCATAAACGGGTTTGATATCATCATCGATGGTACTGACAATTTTTCAAGCCGCTACCTCATTAACGACGCCTGCGTTTTGTTGAATAAGCCCCTGGTATCCGGCGCAGTTTCGCAATACGAAGGGCAGCTTTCCATTTTCAATGCTCCGCGGAAAGGAGAAGAGGCCGTCAATTACCGCGATCTGTTTCCCGAACCGCCTGCAGCCGGTGAAGTATTGAGTTGTGCAGAAGCAGGGGTATTGGGCGTATTACCCGGTATCATCGGGACCATGCAGGCCGCGGAAACCATCAAGCTGATAACGGGCATCGGACAGCCCCTGGTGAACCGTCTCTATATTTTTAACGCGCTGAATAACCAGGGGTATGATATGGTCATACAGAAAAGAAAAGGAAGCGGCTCTTTTATCCCGTCCAGTGCGGAAATTTTCAGACAAACAGATTATGAATGGCTTTGTGATCATAGTGCGAACCCTTTTGATATCGGCGTGGAAGATTTTGACGAATGGCTCAAATCCGGCAAGGCCCGTGTAATCGATGTACGTGAATTCGGTGAAGAGCCGGCCGCCTCTGAATTTGACCATGAACATATCCCCTTATCACAGTTGAGGACAAATTTCAAAATGAACGGTGCGGATACGGTATTGTTTTTTTGCCAGTCGGGTATCCGGAGCGTGCAGGCTGCCCGCTGGATGACCGATACGTACGGAAATGAAAAAATGGTTTACAGCTTACAGGGCGGCATTTTAAATTATAAGAAACAACACGAATAGTATGAGCGAAAGGAAACCAAAAAACATTTTTGTGGAGGGGGCTATTACGCCTGCTTTTATTGCGGACCGTATCGGGGAGCACAGTCATAAGACGGATATCGGCGGGCACAGCATTTTTTTAGGACAGGTAAGAGCGGATGAAGCCGGGGGAAAAAAAATTATAGCTATTGAATACACGGCCTATACTGAAATGGCGCTCGGGAAAATGCATGAAATCAGGGAAGCCGTTTTCGCCCGGTATCCGCTGAGCTGTATGCACGTGTACCATAGCCTGGGCAGGGTGGCTGCAGGGGAAATCTGTTTGTTTGTATTTACTTCCTCGGCGCACCGCAAGCCGGCCATCGATGCCTGTACCGAAACCGTAGAACGAATTAAGGCGGAACTGCCGGTTTGGGGAAAGGAATTATTCGAGGGTACAGGATATCAATGGAAAGAAAATAAATAATTAAATACCGGACCCGGTTCTGACCGTTCATAATTAAAAAAAGATCATGGTAAATATCACCGCTAAGTCAGATAGCTTACGCCAGGCTATTGCTTCAGCCATTGTAACTGTTTCCCGGCCCGAAACCATCGAAGCCGTACTGAACCGCCGTGTGCCCAAGGGTGATGTCTTCGAGTTTTCCCGTGCGGCCGGACTGCTGGCAATTAAGAAAACCAGCGATATGATACCCGATTGTCATCCGCTGCCTATTGAATATGCAGCCATTACCTACCGGGTGGACGGACTGCGCATTATTGTTAGCGTAGAAGTACATACGATATATAAAACGGGGGTGGAGGTTGAGGCGATGCATGGCGCTTCCGTTACGGCGCTTACGATTTATGATATGCTGAAACCACTGGACAAGGCAATAGAAATCGGTAGCATAAAGCTCGAAGAGAAAAAAGGCGGCAAATCGGATATTAAATACCAGTATCCCGATACGGTCCGGTGTGCGGTGATCACCTGTTCGGACAGTGTTTCAAAAGGATTGAACCCGGACCTCAGCGGCGATACCATTGTAGACAAACTGAAACACCATAAGGTATCTGTTTCCTCCCGGGAAGCGATAGCCGATGATTTTGATACGATACAGGCGAAGATCCGCCAGCTGGTGGCAGCCGGTTACCAGATGATTGTATTTACGGGCGGTACCGGTTTATCACCACGCGATGTGACACCAGATGCCGTGTCGGCCCTGCTGGAACGTGATATTCCCGGTTTGATGGAAACCGCGCGCGCCTATGGTCAGCAGCGCACGCACTATGCCATGCTGTCCCGCGGTGTGGCCGGGTTCATCGGGGATACCCTGGTGATCACACTCCCCGGCTCCCCGCGTGGCGCCGGTGAAAGCATGGATGCGGTATTTCCTTATATTTTACATGTATTCCGTGTGAAGGAAGGAGTGAGGCATGATTAGCACGCTGCAATTTTGATTGCAGGTCACCTGTTGAATCATTTCCTTTTTGTTAAAATCCGGACCGGATAAATGTTCTGACATCAGGGCTTTGAAACCAGGTACTTATTAGGGGGATTCAGCAAGGCCATTTTGTTCTTTAAGTTTTCAAATGTTTCCATGGGCGCTTTAGTAGAGAAGAGATTCATGATCCATGCAGGAACCGAGCCCCCGGGATCCACTTCGAGCACATAATTCAGATGAATACTCTTATTGGTAACCGTGGTGATTTCCCAAACACCTTTGGAATAGGGAATCCTCACCAGGTTCTTAATGGCAGGCTGGTAATTCTTCTCCCCGACGGAAATCACTTTTAATGATTGGGAAACAGAGTCAGTGGTTATATTCATGACGGCATACAGGTCCCTGTTTGATGCGGGCCAGGGAGCGTTGATTTCTGAATAATAGACAAGTTTATTAGTACTCTCCTTTTTAATGAGAACAGATTTCTTTAAGGAATTAGACCATTGGGTATACTGATCGACATCCATCAGAATGGTTGCCAACTGGTAAATGCTGCCTGGCAGATCCATTTCCACTTTGATATCATTAAACAGGGAACGATCAGATTGCCGGGTACTGATTTTTATTCCTTCTTTGTCTTTTCTGACTATCCACTTATTCTGTGCATGTAATGATCCTGCCAGGAGTACCATGTTTAAACAGAAGCAATGGACCTTTAGTAAATGCATATTGCAATATATGCGTATAAACAAGGGCGCACTTAATTGAATTCGTTTTTAACAGATGTTCAGATAATTATTTCAGGCGGCACCAATGGTATATATTAATTTCTGCAGTGCCTTTTGAATTTATAACATTTCATTGTGTATTTTTTATTTCGGACACCCAACCTTTTTCACATTCAGATTATGGGAACAGTTAAAATAAGAAGTATCCGGTAATAGAGAGACTCGGCGACATGAATATCCCCCTGAGCATCCTGAGTGGTAAGATCAGGATCTGCATACCGGGCCACGCTAACCGGCGGCTATGTAAACATTGAGAATATCGGCAAATTGAAGTGGAATTCTTTACCGGAGCCTTATTGCATGGCGAGGGATGGTGATATAAACCATTGTTTATTGTATGCTGCTAAATTAGTAACTTAAACCATAGGTTCCCGCCTGGAACGGGCTGGAGCCTGTATTCCGCTTTCCTGTTTTCATTTTAAATGATTCGTGATGCTGTATGGACAAATGATGAATTACCCGCTGACTACTCATTCCATAATAGAATACGGTAACCGGGTATTTCCACATAAAGAAATTGTTTCCAAAATGCCGGATGGATCCTGGCATCGTTATACCAATGCTGAAATGTACAAAAGGACCAAAAAACTGGCGTCCGTGCTGGTCCGTCAGCTGGGTGTTCAGCCGGGCGACCGGGTTGCTACGTTTGCATGGAACCATTATCAGCACCTGGAATTATACTTCGCCATTCCGGGTGCAGGAGCTGTATGCCATCCGTTGAATATCCGGTTGTCGTCTGAACAGATTGAGTTCATCGTTAACCACGCAGAAGACAAGGTGATTTTTCTGGATGCAAGCCTGATTGCATTGTTTGAACCATTCGCCAGCCGCTTAACAACGGTGAAGCATCTTGTAATTATGAATGCATCAGACGAATTACATACCTCCCTGCCCAATATATTACACTATGAAGACCTGGTTGCACAGGGAAAGGATGATTTCGACTGGGTTGAAGTTGATGAAAACCAGGCATGCGGCATGTGTTATACCAGCGGCACAACGGGTAATCCGAAAGGGGTTCTGTATTCACATCGTTCCACCTACCTGCATGCCATTACGACCATGACGCCCAATGCAGCGAATATCAGTTCGGCGGACAGAGTTTCTGTCGATATGCCCGATGTTCCATGTAATGGCCTGGGGATTTCCGTATATGTGTTTGCTAGCCGGGGCAGATACGATCATGCCTTCAAAGCATCTTGCAACCTGCCTCCCTGATAGATATGATGCAAAGGGAAAAAATAACCTTAGCCAACGGAGTGCCTACCATCTGGATGGGAATTTATGAAGAGTTAAAACGCAATCCCATAACGGGGAATTTATCATTAAAGGAATTTATGGTAGGTGGTTCGGCTTTTCCCGCCGGTTTGATCAGAAGATTTGAAGAGGATTTTGGTATCGCCTGTTTTCAAGGCTGGGGCATGACTGAAACTTCTCCTGTTGTTACGGTTTCGCGGCTGCAGTCTCATCATCATATAATGAATGATGAGGATAAAATCAGGATACGTGCCAAACAGGGAATAGAAATGCCGGGTGTCGAAATACGTGTAATGCAGGAGGATGGTACCATCGCGAAAAAAGACGGCAAAACCTTCGGGGAATTTGAAGTGAGGGGACACTGGATCATCAGCGGGTACTATAAAATGGAGAATATAAATTCTCATTCAAAAGACGGATGGTTCAAAACAGGTGATGTGGGAACCATGGATGAATATGGCTACATGGAATTGACAGATCGTACGAAGGACCTGGTTAAGAGTGGCGGGGAATGGATATCGAGTGTTGCTCTTGAAACAACTTTAATGAACCATCCTCATATTGCAGAAGCTGCCGTTATTGCCATTCCGGATGAAAAATGGGTTGAACGGCCCCTGGCCTGCGTTGTTTTTAAAGAGGACAAAACCGTATCGGGAAATGAACTCAATGAATTTTTACTCGGACATTTTGCGAAATACCAGCTGCCTAAACGATATGTTACTTTGAAGGAAATACCCAGGACGGGGGTTGGTAAATTTGATAAAAAGAAAATGAGAAGTCTGTATGCTGAAGGCAAATTGGTTTAATAAATAAAATGAAATAGTTGAGACCAGTGCGGTGCAAAAGTGAATAGCCGGATATATTCTTAAGTGGTTAATACTTTTTTTTTAAGGCTTCATCTTTTCGGGTGGCGTCATAGATGCCATATAGTTCGGAATAAACCGCCTTTTTTGTAAATAAGCTCTGGTGATTACCCTGTTCTGCTACCATGCCGTTTTTAATTACAATTATTTTGTCCGAATGAATGATCGTATTTAGTTTATGGGATATGGTGATGACAGTCCGGCCTTTCATCAGTCTTTCCAGCGCGTCCAGAACGGTTTTTTCGGATTCCGGATCCAGGGATGTGGTAGGTTCATCCAGAATGAGTATGGGAGCGTTCCTGAGTACGGCCCTTGCAATACCGATCCGCTGACGTTCCCCTCCCGAAAGCGTAATCCCTCTCTCTCCCACCATGCTATTGTAACCCTTGGGAAGTTTGATGATGAATTCATCTGCATTGGCCAGTTTTGCTGCTTCAATAATTTCTTTATCATTTGCATCGGGTCTGCCATAAGCAATATTATCACGGATGGTACCAAAAAATAACATGGTGTCCTGTAATACAAAACCAATATTCCTGCGAAGTCCCTCCAGCGTGTAGTCCTTTAAATCCCGGCCATCAATCAGTAGGCGACCGGATGAGATGTCATATAACCTGGGAATCAGGCCCGCAAGGGTGGATTTCCCACCACCGGTCGGGCCGCAAATTCCAATTCGCTGACCCGGGCGGATCGATATATTGATATCCTGTAAAACGGGTAATCCGGCCGTATAGGAAAAAAACACGTGTTCAAATTCGATATCCCCTTTTAGTTTTCCCGGATCCACTGCCCCGGGCTTCTCGGGTATTATAATATCAGTTTCCAGAATTTGTTGAATGCGTTCCAGCGCCACGGTGGCCTGGGCTATACCAACGGTCATTTTTGCCAGTTCCTTTACCGGGTTGAAGAATTTGTTCATATAAGATAGGAATACCGTCAGCGCGCCGATTGTCATCAGATCTGAGCGGATAAGGATAGAACCACGCCAGAGTACAAAACCAATGCACACTGATACACCCAGGGCAAAAACAGGAGAAATAAAGGATTTGATTTTCCGGGCCCTGAGGGCGGCATGAACCGTATCCATGCTCACATGCTGCATGCGTTCTTCTTCCAGGTCATGCCTGCCAAATACATGCACTGTGCGTATGGATTCCAGCCCGTTTTGTATAACCGTAATCATTTCAGCCTGATCCTTTCGTACCTCATGGGTTGCTTTTTTTACTGCTTTTTTAAAACGAATCATAAACAAGAGCAGGAAAGGGGCCATGCCCACACTGATCAGGGCAAAGTCCCATCTCAGATAAAGCATCAAAGCAAACATCCCTAAAATGGTCAGGGAATCAACAAGTATACTCAGGATTGTGGATGAAACAAAGTCCTGTATCGTATTAATATCTGTCGTGATGGTACTCAGTAATTTTCCCACCTGGTGTGAATCGTAGTAAGCCAGGGAGAGATGCTGCAGGTGATGGTAGGTGCGTTTGCGCAGATCATGGGCTATATACTGGGCAACACTTTCGGTATAATAATTATCTATATATCCCGCCAGACCTCCAATAGCAGTAAGCAATACCAGTAAAATGCCGCATGAGGCCGCGAGCGCCATGAGATGCTCTCCCGGCAAAAAAGTATTGAGCCACGAAAGCCCGTGCGGTAAAGGGTTTTGGCTGATCACATTATCTATGATGATTTTTAAGGGCCATGGCGCAGCTAGACTGACGACTGTTTCAATCAACATGGCAATCAGAATCACCATCAGCCATTTCCTGTATGGGGAAATCAGGCCCATTACAAGATGGGTAAGGTTTTGGGATCTCCGATTGCTATTCCCGGTTGAATTTTTCAGGTCATCAGCCGGTTTTTTACTTGTTGACATTTCGTTATCTTCATAGATTCAAAAACTATGCGATCTCTTTTTTATGGCTATTTGTACCCGGTAAGGCAATTTACTAAGAATGACATTGGGATGGGCGGTTTATTTAAAATCAGACAGGAGATGAAATTTCGCAAATCATAGGAAATAGAAATTTACCCATTTATATATCGGCAAGAGAGTTTTGGCTACCCTAATTAACTACATGCTGATCCGGGCCTTTACAATTTGAATTTGGTAAAATGTATAAATATTTCGCATGTTCAATGTGGCTGGCCTTTATGCTGTCGGCGGGAGAAAGTGGCCGGGCCCAAAACGGCAAGCCTTTATTTACAGCCCCTCTGGGTGTTGAAGCTTATACGTTTCGGAAAAGTTTTCCCATCGATGCTGCCAAAACGCTGGATACAATAAAAATGATGGGATTTGTCGAAATAGAAGGCGGCGGGGACCGGATGCCCCGGAAGAATATAAGAAATTGTGTGATGAAAGGGGTATCAGCATCCCCTCCATTGGAGCCGGTTATGAGCAGCTGGTAAAATATCCTGACTCAGTGGCTTCCAGGGCCAGGACACTGGGGGCCAAATACGTGATGTGCGCGTGGATACCTCATGATCACGGTGTGCTGACTTATGAAAATGCGAAAAAGGCCGTGGATGATTTTAACAGGATCGGTAAAATACTCAGTGAGCAGGGACTTACCTTTTGTTATCATGCCCACGGTTATGAATTTCAGCCTTATGGTAATGGCAGCCTGCTGGATTATCTCTTTGAGAACACAGACCCCCGATATGTATCCTTCGAGATGGATGTATTCTGGATGCAGTTTGGGGGCGGCAACCCGGTAGACTTATTGAAAAAGTATGGCAGCCGCTGGAAGCTTATGCATTTGAAAGATATGAAAACGGGTACGAAGAGGAACCTTACCGGACTTACTTCTCCTGAGAATGATGTACCGCTGGGTACGGGTGAAATTGATATTCCGGGCATACTGAAGGAAGCCGTTATAATAGGGATTTCCCATTATTTTATTGAAGACGAAAGCAACCAGGTAAATGAACATGTGCCGCAGAGTATCCGGTACCTGAAGAGCCTGAAGGCTAAATAAAAGCTCTAAGGGATTTTCTACGCGGTGGAATCGCTTCGTACTGACGGAAACTACAGAGACTTTATGAACCGGAATTTTTGTACAGGAGTAAAAGAATTCCGGTGCATCCCAAACGGGACGATCCAGGTTATATTTAAAAAAAATGGTTTACTTAGATGGTTCTTTTCCTGCTTTAATGATCAATATTGTAAATTTATGGCTGGTGAAGCATTCCGTTTTTCAGGTGATGATGCATTAAATTACGAGAAATACCTGGGCCCCGTTTTATTTGAGCCTTCCGCACTGGAGTTCCTTCCCTATTTAGGATCCCCGAATATTCAATCTGTATTGGAGATATCCAGCGGTACGGGCAGGCTGACCAGGCATCTTCGGAAATATTTTCCTGAAACAACAAAACTGATTGCTTCAGATATCAGTCCGGATATGCTCCGGGTGGCCAGGGAGCAATTGAAAGATTCGTCTATTGATTTCCGGATTGCGGATGCCCAGCAACTTCCCTTTTCTGATAATTCCTTTGACCTGGTCCTGTGTCAACATGGATTGATGTTCCTGCCGGATAAACTAAAAGGATATAAAGAGGTTTTCCGGGTATTAAAACCCGGCGGCCGTTTTATCTTTGCCACTTGGGACCGTACCGAGAACATTCCCATATTGAATCTTATATTCAATGAATTGGTCATTCCGTTTTTTAAAGGAACAGATACGACCCGGTTTCTTGTACCCTTTTCTTTATATGAACCGGCAAAATTATTTGATTACTTAAGCGAAGCAGGTTTCACGAATAACAATGTGTTCCGGGTTGAATTCAAGGGTAGCGAGTTCTTCCCCGAAAAATCTGGTAAATGGTTTGTTTTTGAAACATCCGATAGGCAGGGAAGTCGCAGCCAAAGACCCGGAAGCCCTGATTCCGATAGCAGATGAAATGGAGAAACGCATAGCCGGTCAATTTGGCAAAGGGGATATCCACTTTAACCTCAAAGCACTTATTGGGATGGGACAGAAATAGAAGTTGATAATAATTGGAATCCCCCATTTCTTATACCCAATAATAAAGCTAAATTTAAGTATTTGCAGCGCCCTTCTTCAGGAACTAAAAACTTGTAATATGAAAAAATATCTCTTCTGTATCAGCGGCATCCTGTTGATGGCCACATTTGCCAAAGCGCAGACTTCCAATTATAGAGTTGTTTTTGATATGTCCAGTAAGGATTCGGTCAACCAACAGGCCGTTATCCGTGAAATCGGGCTTATCACCGGTTCCAGCCCGGATGCGAAACTGGAAGTGGTGATATATGGAATGGGACTGGACCTGGCCTTAAAAGATCGTTCCTCACAGCAGTCAGCTATACAAAAAATAATAGCGGATAACAAAGCATCTTTTAAAGTGTGTGCAATCACCATGAGCCGGAATCATATTGACAAATCACAGCTGGTACCCGGAATTGAGGTTGTGCCGGATGGTATCTACGAAATCATATCAAAGCAGCAGGAGGGATGGGGTTATATCAAAGTGGCGCACTGAAAATATTATTTATTACCGGATGTTTTCCATTTTGCAAAAATCCGGTAGTGCCGGAATTTTTTTTATATGCCTGAAGAATCAGACGTTCCTAAAATAACCCCGGACGGAGAGTTTATTCCGAATGAAGGTATCCGGGATTCAACGCCTTCCCAAACAAAAACCCGGTCAGTCGATATGGAAGTACATCATCACCCGGAATTGGAAAAAAAGAGCCCTAAGGGGTATTTGCTGGAAGGCTTGATGATATTTTTGGCGGTGACAATGGGATATTTTGCAGAAAACATTCGTGAAAATTATACGGAACATGAGCGGGCCGAAGTGTATGCATCGTCCATGCTCAAAGACCTTGAAGCAGATACCACCCAACTCAGGTCTTACAGAGACTATTTTGATTATACCTCAAAAAAAGCTGATACATTAATGTTATTGCTGGCTGAGAATGATCCAAAAAATATTACTTCCGGCAAATTATATTGGTACGGGCTTTTTGGCGGCGCACACCGGTATTTTGTGCCGAATGATGCCACACTGCAGCAAATGAAAAGCTCTGGGACTTTGCGTTATTTTGATAAAACAGTTGCTAACAATGTGGCGAAATATGACCGGTTCTGCAGAATGATGCAAACGAATGAAGAAATGGTCAGGGATATCTACACGGAAATCAGGAAAAGCAGGGCCCTGATATTTGACTTCAGGTATAATGATATGGCGAACAATATTTACCAGTCAAACAGGATTACATTTGATCAGAATAGGATTGATTCCTTTACCCGCAGCAATCCTCCCTTATTAAGTTACGACAGAACACATTTTAATGAGTACGTGGAACTGGTCCGTTCCAGATTCATGCACAGGAATGTTGAACTGGCAGATTCGTTAATCATACAGTCCCGGGAACTAATCAGTGAATTAAGATCAAAGTATAATGTAACCAGTGAGTAAAAGGCAGATTGTTTATTGGGACTTAATAAAAGGCGGGATACAAAGGTGATATGAATCCTGAAGACTCCTTGCCGGTAAATTCAACCTGACGGGTGGACGAAAAAATGGGTATCTTTTCAAGATTTATTGAATTTCAAAACGGGTTTTATATAGAGGATCCGTAACATGTTCTCTTTCTATTAATCAAATACAAACAATTTGAAATGAAGGCATCAAAACAGTTCATAATCTTATTTCTGTTGCAGGTTTGTTTATGCACCCTGGCCAGGGCCCAGCAAAAGCAATTCAAAGCACTGATCGTTACAACAACCAGGGGATGGCACCACGAATCCCTGCATGCCGGGGTCCTGGCCATCCAGGAGCTGGGCAGAAAGAATTTTTTCGATGCGGTATTGTTTGAAGATCCCAACGGCTTCACGGATAAATTTCTTTCACAATTCCAGGTAGTTATATTTTTAAATACAACGGGGGACATTTTTGATTCTGCCCAGCAAAAAGTCATGGAACGGTTTATTGAAGCCGGCAAGGGATTTGTCGGGATACACAGTGCATCGGATACAGAATATGACTGGGAATGGTACACCAAACTGGTCGGCAGGATGTTCCATATCCATCCGGCTATTCAGACAGCCCGGTTAAATATCATTGACAACAATTTTCCCGGCCTGCAGGGATATACCGGCAATAAATGGTGGACAGACGAATGGTATGAATTCGGAGCAGAAAAAATATCAGGCCTTAATTATATCCTGGCGGTGGACGAAACCAGCTATAACCCGAATGTACAATGGGGTGAAAAGAAAGGGGTGGGTATGGGAAAATTACACCCGGTAGCCTGGTACCATAATTATGATGGCGGTCGTTCATTTTATACCGCGCTGGGGCATATGCCGGAAGACTTCAGTGATCCTGCATTTCTGAACTTTTTGTATGCAGGTATTTTCTGGGCGGCCACAGGAAAAAAATAAATTAAGAACCCGCCGGGCGGATTTACCATTCATTATTTAATCGTTCACTCAGATAACACATAACAGATTAAACCATGATACCTGTAAAAGCATATGCGGCACAAAGTCCTTCATCGCCTCTGGTTCCTTTTCAATTTGAAAGAAGGGATTTGAGACAACAGGATGTCCTGATCGACATTTTATTTTCAGGCGTATGCCATTCGGATTTACACCAGGCGAGGGATGAATGGGGCGGTTCTCTGTATCCTATGGTACCCGGACATGAAATTGTCGGCAAAATTGTTAAAACCGGATCCGGCGTAAAAAAGTTCAAACCGGGTGATCTGGCAGGAGTGGGCGTGATGGTGGACAGTTGCCGGGAATGCAGGCCTTGTAAAAGTTACATGGAACAATATTGCGCGGAGGGAATGACCGGGACCTATAATAATTATGAAAGAGATAAAGTAACCGTGGCACAGGGAGGCTACAGCACCCGTATTGTTTGTGATGAAAGATGGGTGTATCATATTTCTGATAAGCTGGACCTGGCAGGGGTTGCTCCCTTACTATGCGCCGGTATCACTACGTATTCCCCCTTAAAATATGCCGGTGTCCGGCCCGGGCAAAAAGTGGCAGTAGCTGGTCTGGGTGGCCTGGGTCATATGGCGGTAAAATTTGCGGTTGCCATGGGTGCTGAAGTAACCATGCTCAGCACTTCCCCGTCGAAAGCAAATGATGCCCTCAAACTGGGCGCGCATCATTTTGTATTAAGTAAGGATGCAGCTGCCATGAAAAAGCTGGAAAGCCATTTTGATATAGTCCTTGATGCCGTAAGTGGCAATCATGATTATGAGATTTATTTAAAGCTGCTGGATGTGCAGGGGAAATTGCTGGTAGTGGGGTTGCCAAAGGAAGAGCCTAAGGTGAGCCCGTTTGAACTGATCAAAAACCGCCGTTGTATCCTGGGTTCCATGATTGGAGGTACCCTCGAAACCCAGGAGATGCTTGATTTCTGTGCAGAGAAAAATATTGTGGCCGATGTGGAAGTCATACCCATGCATTATATCAATGAAGCCTACGAACGGATGCTTAAAAATGACGTGAAATACCGGTTTGTCATCGATATGGCAAGTTTGAAGTAATTTAAGGTTTAACTGCCGCTATATGAGCACCCCCCAGAAACGAGTTTCCGTTGCAGGGTTATTAATTGCGCTGGGTATTATCTATGGAGACATCGGTACATCTCCCCTCTATACTTTTCAAACCATCCTCACGGAAGGAGGGCAGATAAACGAAGGACTGGTTTTTGGTTCTATTTCCTGCATCTTCTGGACATTAACCCTGCAGACGACCTTTAAATATGTAATCATCACGCTGCAGGCGGATAACCATGGGGAAGGCGGCGTTTTCTCCCTGTATTCCCTGGTGAGGAGATATGGAAAAAAACTGGTCTATCCAGCAATTATTGGAGCCGGGACCCTGCTGGCAGACGGTATTATTACACCCCCCATTACGGTTACTTCTGCCATTGAAGGATTAAACATGGTCAGCGGTTTTCATAACCACATCGTTCCCGGTAACGGTCTGGTGATTGAAATTGTGTTGGTAATTCTTTTCCTCCTGTTTCTTTTCCAGCGGTTCGGAACCCGGATCGTGGGCGGTTCCTTCGGGCCCTTCATGTTTCTCTGGTTTTCCATGCTCGGCGTGCTCGGCGTTGTACAGATCATCCATTATCCCGGAATCTTTGTTGCGTTAAATCCCATATACGGTATTGAACTGCTTACGCAGCATCCAAAAGGATTCTGGTTACTGGGGGCCGTCTTTTTATGTACCACAGGCGCTGAAGCCCTCTATTCGGACCTGGGTCATTGTGGCAGACGCAATATACGGGTAAGCTGGATTTATGTAAAGGCGACTTTAGTCTTAAACTATTTAGGCCAGGGCGCATGGGCTCTGTTACAACACAAAAATTCCCTGGATGGTGTTAATCCTTTTTTTGCCATTGTTCCCCATTGGTTTTTGCTTCCCAGTGTATTGATCGCCACGATAGCCTCTATTATTGCCAGCCAGGCTTTGATCAGTGGTTCGTTTACACTGATCAGCGAGGCCATCAGCCTGGGTTTCTGGCCCCGGGTGAAACTGAAATACCCGACCGATGTCCGGGGACAGATCTATATCCCAAGCATCAACTGGATTTTATTCACAGGATGTATTTTAGTTGTATTTTATTTCAGGACCAGTGAGGCCATGACAGCTGCTTATGGCTTTTCCATTACGGTGGCCATGCTTATGACAACGGTGCTGATGTATTATTTTTTGCGTTACATAAAACATTATCCTTTTTGGATCGTCGGAGCGATCATTACCGTTTTTGTCTGTGTTGAATTTAGCTTTTTCGTTGCCAACGCAATCAAATTGCTCAAGAGATTATTTTTCCTGGTATTTGAAGTCGGACTGATCACAACGATGTATGTCTGGTATAATGCAAGAAGAATGACCTTACAGCTCCTGACCTTTGTTCAAATTAAAGACTACTGTGAGTTGCTGGAGAAACTGAGCCTGGATACTAATACCCCGAAATTCGCCACACACCTCGTTTACCTGACAAAATCCGGGAGCCACAAACAAATTGAAAAAAGAATCATCGATTCTATATTCAGTCATTCTACCAAACGAGCTGACATGTACTGGTTCCTGAATATTGGCAGGTCCGATGATCCTTATACGATGGAATACAGCGTGGAGCCTATACTGAAGAATAAAATCATGAGGATCGATTTCCGGCTGGGTTTCAGGATTCAGCCGAAAATCGGGATCATGTTCCGGAAAGTGGTGGAAGAGATGATCGGGAATAAAGAAATAGAAATTGACAACCGGTTCCCTTTTTTAAACGATAAGGGTGCCCATGATTTCCGGTTCGTTATCCTGGAACGTTTCCTCTCCTACGACAACGAATTCGCTTTCAGGGAAGGATTTATATTGAACACGTATTTCAGCATTATTAAACTGGCCCAGTCGGATCCCGAAGCCTATGGAATAGACAGTGACCAGGCCGTCGTTGAAAAAGTTCCCCTGGTGGTGGCGCCGGTTACGAATATTAACCTGCGGAGGATACAATACAAAAATGATCCGTCAGACCACTAGATTCTGATGCATTGACGGCGGAGACGGCTAAATTAATGAAACTTGATTGTGACTTCATGGGTGTTCATTTTATATCCTTCAGTTCAAGCACGGCCAGGACTGCAGACATAAAAAGAGCCCCTGCCATAACAATATAAGACGCACCGAAACCCCCGGTGAATCCGTTTAAATAGCCAACCAGGTAGGTGCCCGCAAATGCGCCCAGTGCACCCGAACTGTTAATCAGGGCTGTGGCCCCGCCGGCAACATTTTCCGGTAAAATTTCTGATATGAATGCAAAGAAGGGACCGTAAGGAGCATACATTGCCATGCCCGCTGTACAAAGTAATACGAATGACAGCCAGAAATTATTCGGGCCAAGTAAATAAGACCAGTAAAATGCAATGGCACCGAGCAGCAGGCAGGGCCAGATAAATGATTTTCTTTTTAAGGTCTTGTCGGAAAAATGCGATACCGTTACCATGCCGGCAATGGCCATTAAATAGGGTACCGCAGACAGCCAGCCGGTTTTTACAATACCCATGCCGGGTGCCGCATGAATAATAGACGGGAGCCAGAGTACAAAACCATATACGCCGAGGCTCCATAAAGCATATAAAAAACAAAGTGAGATAACCACCCTGGATTTAAAGGCAGACATATAATTTTTAACGGGCCTGATGGTTTGCTGCTCCTGTTGCAACGTTTCGTTCAGCGCTTTCTTTTCACCCGGTTTCAGCCAGGCCGCTTCTTCAGGCCTGTCATTTATAAGCTTCCGCCAGAAGAACGCCCACAATATGGCAGGGATTCCTTCCCAGATAAACATCCATCTCCAGCCGACGGCATGTATCAGGTACCCTGAAATGACAGACATCCACAGGATCGTTACGGGGTTACCAAAAAAAAGAAAAGTAATGGCCCTTGATCGTTCCCCCCTGGTAAACCACCTGCTTAATAAAAGCAGCATCGCAGGAAATACGGCACCTTCAACCGCTCCCAGCATAAACCGGACGATGATTAAAAGTCTGATATTACGGATCAGCCCGGTTCCCACGGCAAACAGGCCCCAGAAGATCAGTGACCAGAATATCAAATTCCTGGCGCTTTTACTGGCAGCATACATCGCCCCGGGGATCTGAAAGAAAAAATATCCAAGAAAGAAAAGCGATCCCAACAAAGAAGACATGGCCGGGGTAATATGCAGGTCTCCGGCCATTCCACCGGCCACTCCGAATCCGAAATTTGCCCGGTCGAGGTAGGCCAGGCTATAAGTAATAAATACCACCGGTATCAGGCGGTACCATCGGGATACGATAATTTTTTTTTGATGGTCCATTAAAACGGGTTCTGAATAATAGATACCTGCTCATGTATTCTTTCATACCTGCTTACACCGTTATTACCGGCAATGATTGCCCCGGTAACTAAATTATAGAAGAGGGAAATTTCTACCACACCGGTGATATTTTTACACTGGTTTTGCATAATTGCCAGTTCAGGCCATTGCGGAAACCTGCAGTCGAGCAGGTGATTTCCGTTTCGGGTAATCAGAGGACGGCCGGTATTTTCCTTTGTCCGTATCGTCAGAGACACTTCCGGGAAAATGGTTTTCATTTTTTTGATAACATATTTTGTTGCCTGTGGAAGAATTTCCAGAACCAATGGGAATTTATTTTCCAGTGTCTTCACAAACTTTGAATCATCCCCCAGGATAATGAATTGTTTTGCCATGGCTCCCAGCAATTTCTCCTGGGTATGTATTCCCGCTCCGCTTTTTAAGGCATTGAGTTGGGAATCCAACTGGTCGCATCCGTCAAAATACAAATCGAGTGAGTCTGTTGAAGAAATATCCGGCACATGGATTCCGGCTTGCTGAAGAAAATCTTTTGTTTGCTGGGAAGATGTATACAGACTTACGTTCAGACCGCCTCTGATGCCTTCCGCCAGGTAGCCACCAAGCCACCGGATTGTTGCGCCATCCCCCAGACCTATGGAACTGTCGTTTTTGATCAAAGTATAGGCCACCCGGGCAGCTTCCTGTTTAGGGTCCATGCATGATAATTATAGTGCCACTAATTTAGTCATTAAAGTTAATGTCACAGGTTCACTGGAAAAGGCAGGATAAAATGAAAGGTAAACCGGGGTAACCGGCCTCAGACTTTAATCATGGGGGAGAAGTCATGATTATTGGTGAAATAAATCCAACGCTGATATATTGCAGACCCGACCAGGTGATGCTTCTCAGGGGATAAGGTGAATCAAAGGTTTTAGTCCAGTTGATTCCATCAATGGAACTGTAGATTCCACTGATACCCGAGGCCATTAGTCTATTGCCGGACCATACCACACCCGTTGCGCCCCAGGATATTTTGTCATTCACAATCCAGGTGATTCCATCCTGTGAAGTGGCCGTTATTCCAAATCCAACTGCTGCATAAAAGCTGCCCGTCCAGGTGATGTCGTTAAGTTCTATGCCCATTCCCATATTGATCGTGCTGCTCCGGTTTGTCCAGTCCCGCCCGTTGGGAGAAGTTAAAATCAGGGGTGCTCCTGAAACTTTTCCTACGGCCACATATTGATGATTTGCCCATATGACCGTATTCAGATTTCCTCCCGATACGACAAATCCGTTATTTGTCCATGTAATACCATCGGCTGAATTGCATATTACTGTTTTACTGTTCGTATTATCCTGTCCGACGGCCACATACCCCGTTCCGGACCAGGCAACGGAATAAAACACTATGCCGCCGCCACCTGAAAACTGCGATGTCCAGGTAATGCCATCTGGAGAACTGAGAATGGTATTGGCGGCTCCTACAACAATGTATTGAGTTCCGGACCAGGTTAGTCCGTATAGCATCACGGAGGTCCCCGCGTTTACCTGAGTCCAGGTAATACCATCGGGCGAATGCAGGATGGTTCCTCCGTCGCCGACAGCCATAAAGGTTTGATTTGTCCAGATTACCCTGAATAGCGGCCAGGATTGGGATATGACCGACCAGCCTGTTCCGCTGTCGTCTATTACGGCCTGCACGGAACCCTGTAATTTGTTGGAACTGTTGCCCCCGTTATCAATGATCCAAAGCTGGAAGGTAAATGTTCCGGCAGTTGCCGGAAAGACCACCTGAAAAGTCCCGGAAAGGGTTCCGTTTGTTAATGAATTAGAGGGAACCGCCATGGTGAGATCACTACCCGTAGAAGTGGTTAACCTGAATTTTGCAACACCTCCGGAGGCATTAACAAAATCAATGGTCCCATAAATAGTAATCGTGGTTGAGGTTTGTTTGATCGTTACAGTAGAAGGATCGTAATGCAGATTCGAAATGGTAAGTGTTGAACCATTGGACTGAGTAGAGTCCTTTTTGCATCCGGTTATGGAAATTGCCAGGCCCAGAGCAAAAATAATTTTAAATATTTTTATTATCATGCCGGCATTTCTCCCCGTAAAGTTCGGCCGACAACCAGATTCCTTAAATGATTTTCATCAGCAGGCATCATGACCTTGCACACTCGGTCCATGGCAGCATGTATATTTAGTAAAATCTTCCCGGGAAGCAGATAACCTATCGGGTGCCATACATATCCCCTATGCTGGTAAGAGGCAATGGCCGTTCGGGCCGACACCGTATTTTATACCCGGAACAGAAGCGGGTTTGCCTTATTTGACTGCATTTGCACAGGGTCAGCGATTTTTTCTTATTTGTAGTCAAAATGGGTTACCTTATTTCTGCTTTTACTTTCTTTTCCTATTTAACCCTCCTTCTTTAATCATTAAAACAGCCATCATGAAAAAGTCTAACCGGCTCATTTCCGTTTTTATTTATTGCCTTACGGCATTTGTTTTCATTTTCGGGTTTCAGGTAAAACTCCATGCCCAGGACCGTTCGGTTTCCTCCTGGCAGTTCCGCCATGTTCCCAATGACAAAATTGATGAATTCATTAAAAGAGAAACTACGTATTGGAGTAAAGTGGCACAAAAAGCAGTGGACAATAAAACCATGACTTTCTGGGCCCTTTTTGAAAAAGTAAGTGGATACGATCTGCAGAATTCGTCCAATTATTTATTCATTAATACATTTCCTGATATTGATAAGGCCGGAGATATGTGGGGTGATGTGGAACAGGTTGCGGGGGTCAAGATCGGGGATATGGAGGATAATTCTTTTACTACGGTTACCAGCGAATTCTTTGTAAAAGACCGGGAGTGGGCACAGGCCGCTAATGCAAATCCAGCGAAAGACTTCAACTACGTAGTCATGAATTACCAGAATACCAACTATCAGGACAGCCTGGTCAACCTGGAGACAAAATACTGGAAACCCTTTATCAAGGGAGCCATGGATAAGGGTCAAACCAAGCAGGTGGCCTGGGGAAATGCCGTCGTGCTGGCGCCCAGGGGCGAAAATATCAAGACGACAACCGTTTCTTTTGATCTATACAAAACACTGGGTGACGCACTGTTGCAGACATGGGATCCAAAAACTGTTTTTCCGACAAAGTTATTTCCCATGCTGAGTAAATTACAAATAAACAGGCCGGGTATTGTAGTTTACCGCGTAGTAAAAGTAGTTTCAGCGCCCTAAGCTTTTTTCTATTTTGGCTTAGCTGAAAATAATAAAAGCCTCCCGGAAATCCAGGGAGGCTTTTTTCGCCGGTCCCGTATAAAATCATTTTTCTTCCGCACCGGGAATACTATATTTGCCTTATGCAAATCTGGAAAAATATCATTACCCGTCCTTCCTGATCGTCATCATTCGGCTCTTCCTTCCCTCTTTTTACCTAATTCAAATCACATTACTCAAATAGTTATTGTATGAAAACAATAATCGAACCTTTCCGCATAAAATCTGTTGAGCCCATTTTTTTCAACACCCCTGAAGAAAGGAAGGTAGTTTTAGAAAAAGCATTTTACAACCCCTTCCTGATCCACTCCACGGATGTTTTAATCGACCTGCTTACCGATAGTGGCACGAGCGCTATGAGCAGCAACCAGTGGGCCGGCATGATGCAGGGCGATGAATCCTATGCAGGCAGCCCCAGTTTTTTCCGTTTTGAGGCGACCATACAGGAGATCACGGGCATGCCCTGGGTTATTCCCACCCACCAGGGAAGAGCAGCAGAAAAAATATTGTTCAGTATCCTGGGGGGTAAGGGGAAATATTTTTTAAGCAATACCCTGTTCGATACGACGAGAGCCAATATAGAATTTTCTGGCGCCGAAGGAATTGATTTGATTTGTGAGGAAGGGAAATATCCGTCCATCCCCGCTCCGTTTAAGGGCAATATGGACCTGGTTGCTTTAAAAAAAACGATCCTGGAAAAAGGCCCGGCCCATATTCCCCTCTGCATCATAACGGTCACCAATAACTCCGGCGGCGGACAACCGGTGAGTATGCAGAATATTAAGGAAGCTAAAAAAATCTGCGCAGAAAACGGAATCCCACTTTTCATTGATGCCTGCCGGTTTGCCGAAAATTCCTATTTCATCAAACTGCGTGAAGAAGGATACAGGAACAAACCGGTGCCTGAAATCGCCCGGGAACTTTTTTCCTATGCGGATGGCTGCACGATGAGTGCAAAAAAAGATGCCTTCGCCAATATCGGGGGCTTCCTGGCCATGCATGACGGGGAACTTGCCCGTCAATGCAGGAACCTGCTGGTTATCACGGAAGGATTTCCAACTTACGGCGGACTGGCAGGCAGAGATCTGGAAGCCATTTCAATAGGTTTGAAGGAGGTGATGGAAGAAAACTATCTGCAATACAGGATACGCAGCATCGAATACCTCACCAATAAATTAATTGAAGCCGGCGTACCTGTCATGCAGCCTGCCGGAGGACATGCCGTGTACCTGGATGCAAAGAAATTTCTATCCCATATTCCGGTGGGGCAATATCCCGGCCAGGCCCTGGTGGGTGCCTTGTATTTGCAGGGTGGAATCCGGAGCGTGGAAATCGGTTCGCTCATGTTTGGGAAATATGATGAAAGCAAAAATCTCATTCCGTCGCCATTGGAACTGGTCCGCCTGGCCATACCGAGAAGAGTATACACCCAGAGCCATATTGATTATGTAGCTGAAGTAATCATGGAGGTATTCAATAGCCGGGAACAAATTAAAGGACTCCGTATTGTTGAGGAAGCACCCATGCTCAGACATTTTACGGCTAAACTGAAGCCGGTTCTGTAAAATGCCGGTTTATGAACTTTCCATTTGAACCTGATTCAAAAGCCATTTCCGGCTTATAAAGCAATCAGGCAATTTTGCCTGAAAGCGAAATGAACCCATATGGTACATGGTCGGCAATCTTTTAGGAAAAAATAATGAGTAACATGTTGATAATTATGAAAATAAATATTAATTATGGAACAACGGGATGCCAGTTGAAATAAATGCGCATATCTTTTACCGTAAGTTTAAAGCAAGGCAGATATATTTAATAAATGACTATAAACTGAAATTTGATGGATAAGATATTAATCCTTAGTTTTAGAATAAATAAGAGTCATTTAAAATGCTATGGCTCAGTTAAATCCCATTGGATTTATAAACCTTTCCGGAAACGTGCCCAATTGATCCGAAAACCTGTTTACTCATTTTTTTCTTCTTAATATCCTCTAAATTACGCAAATGCAATTAATCAAATTGCATCCACGATGATTCCCGTGAAGATTCAGACTGCTGTATAAAAATCATTTTATTTTCATAGAGTGGTGTTTTTAGATTACTGATCCTAACTCCAGATGCTTATGTGCCCTGTGTACTTTTTCTCGCGTAATTTTTTACGGAGTCTTCCTATTCTGATTACTGGCTTTCTTCCCCTGTTTTTGAATGCCCAGCAACTGAAAATAACGGATTTTGCCTTATTTGGAGGGAGTGGGCTCTGTCCATCCTGCACAGTAAATATCGGGACTTCCTCCAGCATTACCGGTGGTTCGATTGGCAGTTACCATTTGATTCAATCTACAGGTAACGCTTCTATAACCGGCAATATTTACTCGGGAGGAACCATCATACTGGCCAATGGAAACACAGTTGGAGGTCGGATTTCAGCAGCCAATACTGCAGCCTTGACCGGAACTATACTGAACGTCGGATCCAGCGCGAAATTGAATGGAAATATTGACGTGAATGGAAATATCGTGGTGAGTGGCGGAATGGTAAGCGGCATGGTCACGCACCCGCCGGGCACTACCTATACCGGACCGACTCCGGGAATGGGCAATGTTATCGGAACACCCGGTTTGCCTGCCCTGCCGGTTATGCCAGTGATAACTGTTTTTCCTCCCGCCGGCACCATGAATATTACGGCTACGCAAAACGATTACCCCGGGTGCTTACAATAACATGACTCTTTCCGGAAACCAGACGGTTACTTTTTCAGGTCCGGGGATATATGTCTTCAATTCCATTAAGAATACCGGCTCTACCAATACTTTTGCATTTGATTTCAAAAATGCTCCCGGGAATATTCAGATTTACGTGTATGGGGATGTGGATCTGAATAAATCCAACATAGACACCCTCAACGGAGGCGGCGCTTCGCGGATATATTCGGAAACACATGGTACCGGTTCTACTTCACCTTATGGCCCTTATGCCTGGAATCTTGCCAATGGTTCATCGGGGAAATCAACATCCAAATGGATAGGGACGTGTCTGGGCTCCGTACGGCGGAATCAATGTTGGATCGGGCTCCGGATCCAGCAGTATTACGGGCGCCCTGTATAGTGCCACCCAGATTAATATCCAGTCGAATGTTACATCAGGTATGCACCGTATCCCCTGTGCAGCACACCCAATGCCAATGCGGGTCCTGACCAGCAGCTGAGTTGTACTATTCCGACTGTGCAGTTAAGTGGTTCTTCCACTCAACCGGTGTGCAGTTCAGCTGGTCGTCGCTAAACGGAGGCACTATCATATCAGGCGGTACCACGCTGACACCCACAGTTTCCACGGGCGGTACATATGTGCTGACGGTTACAGATCCCAATGGGGGATGCACAGCAACTGATACAGCTCTTGTCAGTTTTATTCCCTGCATCTTACCATACTATCCTCCGCCGGCCAGCGGTAAATCTTCCGAACTGATCGGTTCTGAATTAAGTTCTCTTTATGAGAATTATGGTATCGTCACAGATTCGGCAAAAACTATTTTTATCATTAACCAGGGTACTGTGCAGATTGAAATTATTGCCAGGCAGGGTCAATACCAGAATCTGCTGGCATTATTGCAGACACCGGATTACGGGATTTCGAACCTGGTGGATAACGGGCCCAACTCACTGATCATAACCGGTAACTACCCGATTGCCAACCTGAAAAAACTGGACAGCCTGCCTAACCTGATTGATTATTGCAGGCCCCTTTTCCCACCCCTGGGGAACGGAAGTATACTTCCGATACAGGGTGATACGGTGATGCATACATCTTTTGTGAGACAGGGTTATAATATTGCAGGCAGGGGAGTCAAAGTGGGCGTCATTTCTGACAGTTACAACAAATTGACCGGAACGGCTGCACAGGCGGATATATCAAACGGAATCCTTCCGGGCGCTGCCAACAACCCGGATAGTAATTATATTCCGGTCAATGTGCTGCAGGATTATCCTTACGGAAAGGCCTCTGATGAGGGGCGTGCCATGCTACAGGTGGTCCATGGAATAGCGCCCAAAGCGCAATTGGATTTCAGAACAGGTTTCATCAGTCCGGGTGATTTCGCACAGGGAATACTGCAGCTGCAGAAGGATTCCTGTAACGTGATCGTAGATGATGTAACCTACATTACCGAACCATTTTTCCAGGACGGCGTGGTATCCCAGGCGGTGAATTATGTGGCAAGCCAGGGTGTATCATATTTTACAGCTGCAGGTAATAACGGTACCTCTTCTTACGGGAGTTCATATAACCCGGCTCCGGCACCTGCCGGGATATCCGGTACGGCGCATAATTTCGGAGGAAGTATTTATCAAAGTGTTTCACTGACCCCGGGAACCTACACCATCGTCCTTCAATGGCAGGATTCGATCTATTCACTTGGTCAGACTACGACTGGAACATTAAACGATCTTGATATTTATTTAGCTGACTCTACCGGTCATACCCTTTTTGGTTTCAACAGGAATAATATCGGCGGGGATCCCCTGGAAGTCATGCCCTTTACGGTAACTGCCAACACCAGGACTAATATTATGATTGTGCGTGCGGCTGGAACAGGCAATGTCAATTTCAAGTATATTGTTTTCAGGGGTAACCTGACGATAAACAATTACAATACCGGAAACTCTACGATTGTGGGCCATGCCAATGCAGATGGCGCGATGACGGTTGGGGCTGTCCGTTATACGAAAACCCCTGCGTACGGGGTAAACCCGTTTCAATTGGAATATTTTTCTTCGAACGGAGGAACGCCTGTCAATGGTATTGTCCGGAACAAACCGGATTTTGTGGCACCCGATGGGGTCAGCACAACTGTAAATTTTGGATCAATCAATATCAGCGGATCACCCTTTCCCAGCTTTTTCGGGACCTCCTGCGCAGCGCCGCAGGCCGCCGGTGTGGCGGCTTTGTTATTGGAAGGCAAACAGAAATATGACAGCGTGAAACTAAGTCCTGCGCAAATGAGAGTCCCTGTTGCAAGGCTCGGCTCATTCAAAACGGCACCCCGGGTTATAATGTTGCTTCTGGTTACGGGCTGATACAGGCAGATTCTGCTATGAAAACATTTGCCGCGCCAAAACCGGTCATTACGAAACTGATATTGCAGGATACCAGTATCAAACCGGGAACAAAGCCTGTGAACGTTACGGTGCAGGGGAATTACCTTACTTCAAATTCTGTAGTTACATTCCGGGGTGAACCGCTTCCCACAACCGTCGTCAGTTCTACCCAGGTAACCGCAACCATACCGGCATTTACAGGGAATCCGGCCATACAGGTATTCACCAATTCGATTTCTCCAAGCGGTCAGGATGGAGGTTATTCTGATACATTGTTTTTTTTCTCGCCCATTAAAAAGACGATCATCGTGAGGGCTGATAATAAGGAAAAACGATACGGTGAGCAGTTACCCCGGTTTACAATCACGGTGCTGATAGATAGTGTGCCGATCCAAAACACAAACCTGACACTGGCCCAATTGCGACTGGATAGCCTGGATTATTCAACACCGGCAAACGATATGGCCAATGTGGGCATATATTATATACGACCTGCCCTTCACAGACCTCTGGACCCATCTGATCCGACGGACGCCGGGCTGACTGAAACCTATAATTATATCCTGAATGAAGGTTTACTCTCTGTCAATAAAATGCCGCTACTGATAACGCCGAATGATACGACACTGCAATACGGGGACAGGGTGGGCAATTTTACGTTTAACTATGTATATCCCGACTCCAACATTGCTGCCGTGAATAAGGCCGCCTTCCTGGATACTATCCAAACCATCCACCAGTCTTATCTCATCGACAGCGCTTTTGCCTTGTTAAGTGGTCAGGCCATACTCCGCGGAGGTCAGGTTCTGAAAGATTCTGACCTGAATCAGCTCAGCGTTATGGCCAGCGGCCAGGCCATACTCAGAGGACAGGCGATCCTGCGTGGACAGGCGATCCTGCGTGGCCAGGCCATACTCAGAGGACAGGCGATCTTAAGGAATATTCCGGTAATTGATACGGTCTGGACGATTGATGTTCCCGCACAAACAATTTTAAATTATGAAGCGGACTCTGCCAGTGCTGATCTTGTAAATAACCGCGCGGTGTTAAGTGGTCAGGCCATTCTGCGCGGACAGGCGATCCTGCGTGGACAAGCGATCCTGCGCGGACAGGCGATCCTGCGCGGTACTAACATTACTGATACCAGCAACAGTAAACTGGCTGTAATTGTGGATTCAGCGGATTTGATATCGGACTCCCTCCCGACATTGAAATCAATCAACCTGGTAACCGGACTCACAGCAGGGATAAATACTATTGTGCCCGGTGCAATGCTTTCTGATAATTTTGATATTACTTATGGTCTGGGTCACCTTACTATCAGACCAGCGCCCCTTACTGTTAAGACGCATGGATACAAGCACGGTGTACGGGGTTCCCCCTGTATTTATGGATTCAGTGATCGGTTTGCAATATCTGGATTCTGTTGGCAATGTGATGTCTTCATTTCCTGCTCATACACTGACTGACACACTCGGCAACCCGGTAAGTCGGTAATCAGGGTGCTGGTTCTTATAAGGTTGTGCCCGGCGGAGTAACCCTGATTGCACCACCGAATTATGTGTTGCATTATCAGTCTGGGAACCTGGTTGTCGGAAAGGCTTTATTGAAAGCCACTGCGCAGGATACTTCAAGGACATACGGAGCGGATAATCCTGTATTTGCAATGAGTTATACCGGATTTATAAATGGGGATAGTGTTTCCGCTATAACAGCACCGGTGGCAGGCACAACGGCTACAGTCAATTCACCAGTTGGCCAGTACCCGATTATCCTTACAGGCGGAATAGCTGCCAATTATATTATACAGGACAGCAATGCTACCCTGACCATTACAAAAGCGAATCTCACTGCCACTGCGGATAACCAGAGCCGGGTTTATGGCGATCCGAATCCTGCTTTCACAATATCTTATAACGGGTTCCTAAACGGGGATGATCCCACAAAAATTTCTCCACCCGTAGCGGGTACAATAGCAGGCGCGACATCGCCGGCAGGCCAGTATCCGATCACATTATCGGGTGGATCGGCGCTTAATTATACCCTGCGGAATGTAGCAGGTATTCTGAACGTCAGCCCGGCTGCACTGACCGTTCAGGCAAATGATGCAGGTATCAGCACAGGAGATAATCTGCCCGTCTTTACTTCAACGATTACCGGGTTTAAAAACGGGGAAAGCAATACGATAATAGGCGGCCCGCTATATACTGTGAACCCGGTTTTTGTGAATTCCCTGCCGGGTACATACTCCGTTACGCCTTATGGATTACAACTGACTTTCCAGAATAACTACGCAATTACCTATTTATCAGGCACTCTGTATGTGAATGATAAATCAGGCAAGAATGTGGTGCCTAAACTGGATTGTGTGGAACCGCTGACCAATGATCCCTCGGGCTTACCGTATGCGGCGCATTTCTCTTATAATAACCCCAATTCGACTTTGGTATATGTTCCAATTGGCATCAATAATGTAATCACCACTTCAGGAAAATACAGTGGTCAGCAGCCAACGGTCTTCCAGCCAGGCAGTGGACAATTTAAAATCTATTTTGACGGATCGAAGATGACCTGGACCCTGACAACCTACAATGGGAATCATAATTCTTCTGTTGCGGCAGTTGCCAGTTCCACTTCATCCAAGTGCAGTTCCGGAACCGGAACACTCCAGACGGGTGTTCAATATGGGATGAGCGCTGAGGCTCCTGCAGAAACTATAGATCCGGCTTCTGCCGTATATCCAAACCCTGCACAGGATATGGTTACCATCTACATAAAAGATGGCTTCCTGTCTGCTAAGAATATTCAGATTGTTGACGCATATGGCAAAGTGTATCCTGTAAGTGGAAAGAAAATTTCTGATCATAGCCTGCAGGTTGATATGAGCAGGTTGAGCCGTGGCATGTATTTTATCTGTGTATTGGTGGACAACGAATTCAAAGTATTCCGGGTGCTGAAAATGTAATAGAAATGGTATTCAAAACAATATAAGCGGGTATGGTAAAACCCCCTTATATTGTTTCTTTAATTTTTTTGAGTGTCAGGATCTGATTAATAAGTAATATTGAACTGCAGGCAGGATATATGAAATTGACGAAGCATTTATTTTTTCTTTTATTAATATTTATTTCTTTCGCAGGATTTTCACAGGATCGGACGGCCGATAGTTTAAAAAAGGTATTGCTGGCCGCTAAGAATGACACGATCCGTGTCAAAGCCCTTCTTGAACTGAGCAGCTTTTATCTCGATTCATCACCCGAAGATGCTAAAAGTTATGGCGTACAGGCTTTAAACCTCGCGCAGAAAATCAATTACCATCCGGGCAGGGCACTCGCACTGAAATTTATCGGCTCTGCATATTATTTCCTTGGGAAACACCTGCCACTCTCGAATATTACGGCCAGGCCCTGCAAATTTTTGATTCATTGGGAGACCTGATAAACAAGTGTATCATACTCAATAATTTCGGTACCGTATATTATATGAATGGTACGGATGATAAAGCTTTGGACAGTTATTTTAAATCGCTGGATATAGCAGAAAAGATCGGCGATAAAGCCGGTATAGCGACCGCGTATTCGAATATTGCCAATGTGTACCATAACAAGCGAGCGACCACCGGTAAAGCACTCGATTTTTTTTTAAAAGCTTTACATATCAGCGAGGAAATTGGTGATAAAAATATTATTGGAGCCGTAAGCGTGAATCTGGGGGAAATTTATAGCGGGTTAAACAAAGAAGATTCGGCCCTGCTTTATTATTATAAGTCCGTCGTAGCGTACTCAAATACAATCAACCTTCCTGTTCCTTTACGCGGTATTGGGCTTGTATATGCAAAAAAAGGAGATTTTAAAAATGCAATCCAATATAATGAGCAGTCCTACCATATGGCTAAGAAATTGGATTCCAAACTGGCTATGGCCCAATCCCTGGTGGCACTGGGCAATGTCTATATAAAAACGGGAGACTTTGAATCTGCACTGAGTTCTTACCAGGAAGCTGATTCAATTGCCAGCATCATACCGGCCTATAAAGAACTGGATTCAGCCTACGCGGGCCTCGCTGCCACTTATTCCAAAATGGGCGACTTTGGCAACGCCTACAAATATCAGAAACTCTTTAGCAGTATTTCTGATACCCTGAATAATCAAACCCTGGCAGATAAACTCACCTCCCTTCAAAGAAATTTTGAAATACAAACGAGGCAAAATGAAATTAACCTGTTGACCAAGGACAAAAAACTCCAGGAACTTGAACTGGGGAGCCAGAAAACCCAAAAATACTTTATAACAGCGGCCCTGGTACTGATCTTCATCATTGCCTTTGGCATTTACCGGAATTACCGCGGTAAGGTGAAGACAAATATTATCCTGGACAGACAGAAGGCGGAAATTGAGGGGCTTTTGTTGAATATCCTGCCATCGGAAGTGGCGGCAGAACTGCAACAGAATGGCCAGGCGACGCCCAGGTATTTTGATAAAGTTTCGGTGCTTTTTACCGATTTTAAGGGATTTACTTTGATTGCAGATTCCCTTTCACCACAGCAAGTGGTATCCGAACTGAATGCCTGTTTCAGAGCCTTTGATGACATCATTGAAAAATATAATCTGGAAAAAATAAAAACTATCGGGGATTCTTATATGTGCGCGGGTGGTATTCCCACGGAAGATGACGGGCATCCGCTCAAAATCATAAAAGCAGGCCTTGAGATCCGGGACTGGATGAATGAGATGAATCAGAAACGAGAGGAAATGGGGCAGGCAATATGGGAATTGAGAATTGGCATACATGTTGGACCGGTTGTAGCCGGAGTAGTGGGAAAGAAAAAATATGCTTATGATATTTGGGGAAGTACGGTCAATATAGCCAGCAGAATGGAAAGTAACGGGCATCCCGGTTTGGTAAATATCTCTGCCGCAACCTATGATCTGGTCAAAGATCATTACCTGTGTGTTTACCGGGGAAAAGTAATGGCAAAGAATATAGGTGAAATCGACATGTATTTTGTAGACAAACAGATTGTTTAGCATGCAAATTATTTTAGTCTAATCATTTTTGTGAAAAAGCGAAATACGCAATATTTAAAAGCCGAAAGGTTTATTTTGTCCATGTTGGAAAAGAAACTTTCTCCCTCGCTGTCGTACCATAATTTTGGTCATACCCTGGACGTACTCCATGCCGCCATGATTATTTCAGACACTGAGTGTTTGCCATCTGCCGAAAGAAAACTATTACGCATTGCGGTTCTCTTTCACGATGCAGGGTTTATCTATTTATATAAGGATCATGAAGAGAAGGCATGTGAAATGGTTCAGGAATACCTGCCCGGATTCAATTTTACACCTGAACAGGTATTTTCTGTATGTGAAATGATTTTGGCGACAAGGATACCGCAGGATCCAAAGAACCGGCTGGGCAGGATCCTTGCGGATGCAGACCTGGACTATCTGGGACGGGAAGATGTGAATCTGATCGCGCAAAATCTTTTTGAGGAATTGAGAGCTTATAATTTGATGCCCGATCGGGGGAAATGGATTCCTTTCCAGATAGAATTTTTAAAACAGCACCGGTATTTCACCGATTATTCCAGGAAACACAGAGAGCCTAACAAGGGCCGCTACCTGGCGTCTCTGATAGAAAGATTGCCCGCTTAGCATCCCATGGAATTCTGAAAAAGTGAAAACCAAATGGTACAATAGATGCCGGGATCATTTTAGTAAATAGCAATGTATTTTTTAAGGCAGGGTGTACTATTGGAGGGCTCTACCGATACCTTCTGGACAATTCCGCTCAATGTTCCCTCAATCCCTTTATAATAATATTTCCGGGTCCGTTTTTATCGCAGGGCACATGAAAGTCCTGTTCTGCTGCACGGGTGCTATTAATGGTTCTATAAAATTCATCAAGAAATACTTTAGAGGTTTTTATATATCCCGGATACAGGAGCGGACAATCTGTGTATAGTCCGTAAATTTTATTTCTGAGCTGGTTAAATAAACCAATCACCCCGCCAAATCTTTTCATGTCCGGGATACAATATCCGCGGTACAGACGATCCTGAACCGATTTCAGTTTCAGTTCCTCATGCGGAGCGGCATAAGGGGCATTCACAATCCCGCACATATCAAAATCATACGGAACGGGTATCGGTGCTGCTTTTGGATCTGTTGTTATCAGCCTGATATTTTGCAGAAATTGAACAGACCAGTCCGTGTTGCCGGCGAGGTATTGAAAGACCGCCATAATTAAAAATGAATTCGTGTCGGTTTGCTCCGGCTTCATTCTTTTATCTATCAAACTGCAGCCATTCCTTTTTGCCATTTCATTTTCATTTTCAATCAGTATTCCATAAAAGGGCGAATACATTTTACCCTTCAGGTTATCTTCCAAACGTAGTTTCACCAACCGGACCCGGAAACTTTTCGGTGTTAACAGGTTATATATTTTATAAGCCAGCCATTCCCGGATTACGAACTCGTCACCCTGGCAGGGCATTACCAGTTTCAGCCGGTCCTGGTCTTTAAAAAGGGAAGAGTCTGTTTGTCCGTTTTTTGCAAATTGTATCAACAGCGGGGGGTAATAACAATTTTCCTTCAGCCTGCGGAAAGAACCCCTGGTTCTTATTTTTGTTTCGACGGTCACCAGACTGCTGTCGGGATTGCGGTATATAAGTTCGATTTGATGGTATTGCGCGCGGTCGGACCTGTCATTTAATAATTCACGGATATGGCCACTTAATGTGATATCCAGCACTTCGTCCGATTCAAATAATCTTGTTTTATTCCCTAAGGAGTCCTGTCCGTCCAGCCGGTAACAGGATGTACAGGTTAGCAGAAGAAAATATATAATCCTTGCTGTTTTCGCGGATACATATATTCTCATAAACCGGAATTTTATTTATTCTTCACAAACTCACTCATAACCGCCTCTCTGATTAATGCAGGTGGCAGAATGCCCTGTGCCAGGATAAAATCGTGGAACTGCTGCTGATTGAAATGACTGCCCATGGCCTGTTCGGTATCTTTCCGGAGACCGGTCATTTTTGTGAATCCATAAAAATAACTGTTGGCCTGTCCGGGGGCACGCAGGGTATAACGTTCCACTTCCTGTTTTGCCATAGCATGGGAGCAAACCACCTCTTTCATTAGTAATTCAAGTGCATGCTGTTGGGTGATGGTCCCCGCCTGTAATTCCGGATCTAAAAATGCACGCGCTGCACGAAGCAGCCTGTAATCCAGTGAAACAAGCTGGCCTTCAGCCGGCATATAGGGCAGCGTGATATATTCAGAATATAAGCCCCAGCCTTCCACATTCGTGGAGTTGAATGCATATAGAGCACGGGCCTGCGAAACACCCTCCTCCACCATTTTGTCGAATTGCAATTCGTGACCCGGGCGCACTTCATGTGCGATAATGGTCCAGGAGGCCGCATCAAATGTGAAATCATCATAGGCATCCACTTTTTCACCGGGTGCAGGAGGCAGGTTCAGAGGCAATACAAAAACACCTCGTTGCCCGGTATTATTCAAAAACGGCGGAGCCACCATATGTGGAGCGGGTTGCTGGGCGGTTTCAGCAGCGCTGGCCAGCCTGATGATGGCTGCCCGGTCCGGCAGGCTGACCAGGTGCTGTTTCCTGATAATGGTTTCGATTTCTGCAAGCCGGGATTTATAAACGATCATGATAGAATCGCCGACGATTTGATCTTTTTTTAAAAACTTAATTACTTCCCTGTAGTCGGCCGAAGGCAAGCTATATTTTTTGGCAAGTTGTTCTGCCATGGGTTTCATCTGGACCTGAATACTGGTAAAAGCAGCATGCGCCATTTTCGCCAGTTCGGCAGGTGGGATATCGATCCCATAACCCTCCAGGGCCAGCTTATATTTTTCAGGTGGCAGCCTGAAATCAGTACGTGCTTTCGGTAATACATTCACCCGGATCCATTGGTCATAATCTTCCAGTTGTTTTTTAATCGCAGCGTACGGTTCTTCCCAACCGCTTACCTGATATTTTTTAAATAGTTCCTGAATACCATTCACCATGCTGGCATTGTGTGACAAAACGACTTCCAGTTCCTGTTTTGAGGGATAGATCATTCCCGGCTTTTTCATCTGGACGGCCGTACGTTCCTGTAAAACTGCGGTGATGGGTTTATACCCGTTTTGTAAACCCGCATATTTCCTTAAGCGGACCCTGGCTGCCCTGCGCCGTTCAACCGGTGTCTGATCATCCAGCAAAGATTGTATGCCGGAAAATACGGTCCCGGTTGCATTCAAAAATGAAACCTCCCTGCCGAGCTCAAAATCTTCCTGCCTGAAATCGAGTTCCGTTTGCCGGATTAGTATGTCCAGGTCTTGTTGTACTGCAAGATTCGTTTCTTTTTGCCTGGCTGCTTTCAGTAAAGTCACCACATCCTGCTTTTCTTTTCTTTCCAATTTTTTATTGGCCAGTGTCGGAACCACAACCAGGGTATCATAAAAAGCAACTCCCTGACCGGAGCCAAATTCGGGCGCATACTTTTCGTCAATATCGATCAGCAGTTTGGTATAACTGTTCGACCGGACGATCCATTGTTTATTTTCCGCGGTTTTCACGGAAGGTTCCTGTGCCACAGAAGCCTGGGGAACTGTGGTATTCAGAAGTAAGCATAAACAGAAAATGTATTTATAGTTCATATGACTTTTTCTTTTCTGTATGAAAATAGTTGAAAAATCAACAGTAACCCGCTGGAAAAATTAAGAACAGCAGTTTCCCTGTTGCATGGAGGGGCATTTTACCGTCCCATAGCTGCAATAAACGCAACAATCACCCGGTAACGGCTTTAAAATAGATTTACATTTTTTGCAATGATAAAAGTAATTGCAGGCATCAACAGGCATTATTTCCTCTTCCTGATGTCCGCAAACAGGGCAGGTGATAACTGAATGCAGGGTTTTGTTTTCCTTCATAAAAAAGATTTAATTCAAAGGTTCCGGTTAATAAATTAACCGGTTTTCAATGTGAAATTAGCACTTACCCCGGCTCAGTTCCATGATACTTTAAACGACGCACTTCTTCTCTCCGGACATTCAATATATTTACATGGATAATTTCGTTCACCAATATTGGTGTATATTACTAAGTCTGATCCTTAAAAAAATGGCAGGAGTTACTATCATAAAATGATGATTCATAAACCCGTTATTTACGTCTTATTTATTGGCATATTCATTTCAATCGTTGCATTTATCCCGGGAGAAAGGGTTCAATCCGTTGCAGGAATGCATCATGCCAAAGGCAGCGGTATTCAGTTTATTGATTCCGACTGGGAAAAGGCGTTACTGGAAGCCGGTAAACAACACAAACTTATTTTCCTCGACGCCTATGCTTCCTGGTGCGGTCCATGCAGATCTTTAAAGAAATATACTTTTACGGATAAGGAAGCCGGAAATTTTTTTAATGAAAATTTTATCAATGTAGCCATTAATATGGAAAAAGGAGTAGGCCCGGCATTATCGCAGCAATATGGGGTTGATGCCTGTCCCACCCTTATTATTACAGATGCAAGAGGAAAAATGGTTGCCTACACGAAAGGTTATATCAGTCCCGGGCAACTCATCGATTTTGGAAATTTTGGTCTTTCCCAAAATAAAAATTAGACCGGGCGGTTTTGTAAACCTGGTATTTTTCTCTTCCTGCTTTCTATTGTAAGGAAAATGGAGTTGTCCGTCCTTGCGGATATTCCCGGAATAAGTAAGCCGGATGGACTGACCGGAATGATAGAAAGATAGTTAGCCCGGTGTGTACGGATGTACGCAATTTTAGAATCAATTTTGTAACTTAATGGATTGTACGACAAAGGCCGATCAAGTAATAAAAAGGAGACCATGGGAAAGTTTACCGTATTTACAATAGCAGCGCTCTTTCTCCATTTAGGAATATATGCTCAAAGAACCGATACGGTGCACATCCGTTCCATTCCACATGGATTATTCTGGAAAAACGCACCCGGCCGGTTTTCCATTCAGGGGGATAAGCTGGTAATCGTGGCAGGTGGAAAAACGGATATGTTCAGGGACCCGAACGTAACCTATAACACAGATAATGCGCCCAAACTTCTGTTTGAAGGGGACGAGGACTTTGTGCTGACTACCTCTGTAGAACATGCATTTGCCAGCAAGTGGGATGGCGGTGCGATCCTGATCTGGCAGGACAGTTTAAACTGGATAAAATTCTGTTTTGAAAAAGATTATACGGGTGCGAACCGGGTGGTCAGTGTGGTCACAAAAAATATTTCAGACGACTGTAACTCCGTGGAGATGAACTCAAAAAAAGTCTATTATAAAATGGCCAAGGCGGGCAACGTGGTTACCCTGTATTGTTCTGCAGATAGTATGAAATGGTTCCTGGTCAGGCACCTCCAGTTTGACGCCCAAAAAGGATTCCTGGTCGGTTTTATGGCCCAGTCACCCACAGGTGACCGATGCGAAGTAACATTTTCAAACATTGCCTACAAGACTGTGAAAATCAAAGATCCTTATCTGGGTGAATGACCACTCAGCGTTACAGTAGGCGTAAAAGGAATAAGGGTTTTCAATCATCCCTTCATTAGTTCCAGCGTTTTTTATTCGGCTGAAATTTCGAAGTATTTGTAATTCAGCATATTATTATATGCCCTGGTATCAGGTGCCCGATGAGATTCACGGTTATCCCCCTCATTTTTTTATAGAGGAAAGATCCCTTCTCATGAGATATGCATTTGCGTTATGATTAAAATCATAAGGTTTCATGATCGTTATCCTGAGTTAATAGCATTTTATTAACAAATTTTACGCTCTCAAAAATAAACAGACGTAAAATAATTGTTTATGAAAACATTTGCCATTCTTATCCTGTTCGTTATCTCCTCAACTTTTTTAATGTACTGCACCAAAACCGATCAGGTGATTGGAGGTACGACGCCTACTCCTACACCTCCTCCTCCGGTAAGTACCAGTACACTAGTGTCTTATAAAACGCCTACTGCTCCGGTCATTGACGGAAGCGTGGAATCTATCTGGGACAGTGCGGTTAAGCTAAGTATTGTTCCGACTGTTCCGGATCCGGGTAACAACCTGTTTACGGGTTATATTGGTGATCAGTATCCTGCGACCATCCAGTCCATGTACGACGATTCAAACATTTATTTCCTGGTTCAATATGCTGACCGTACCAACAGCGTGTATGTATCCACCTGGTATTTTGATCCGGGTAAAAAGCTATGGGCACAGGAGCCATCCAGTAACTCATATGATGTGAATGGTAACATAACCAGGATTGGTTTTGGTGAAGATAAACTGGCCATGTTATGGAATATTGATTTTTCGACACCCAAATTTATATCTGAAACCTGTTATGGCAGCTGCCATATATTTACTCCGTATACTGATTTTTCAGTTACGCCTGCCGTTGTCAAAGCCAATGCCAGCGGTAATCATTATACGAATGGGGCATCAGAAAAGATTGATATGTGGTGGGGCCATTTGAGCAGGGATGTCATATTCAACCAGATGGATGATAACTATCAGGACTGGGCCGGCGGACCATCTGTAACCAATCTGGTAGGCGGATCAGGAAACGGACGTCATGTGGATGGGATCACCGTTTCCGGCGCATCTTCCACCTGGCCTTATGCTCCAACCTATACTTCAGTAACACCACCCCAGGGAGCCCTCAATAACAGGCAGAATCTCAAATTAAATGGAAATGGAGCTTCTGTATCGGTGCCATTGTGGATTATACCCAATGCATCCAATTATTATTACATCCTCGCTACAGATACGTTAGCAGGCGGAAAAGCTGTTAAAATTACCGGCGTGGATTCTACCGGTCTGTTAACTTATGCCGGTGGTACCATTGATCCGACTGCAGGCACTGATTACCAGAGAACCGGAGATCCGGTTACCGGTGGAGACGGACCGAAATGTTTCCCAAGTTATATTGCTTCACCCCTGCTGGGTGGAAGAGCAGACATCACCTGTTCCGCAGTTTATACCGGATCCGGCTGGATCATAGAATACAAACGTAAGCTGAGAACCGGGGATACATTAAAACAGGATGTGGATTTCTCCAGCCTGCAGGACCAGCAGTTCGGTCTGGCAATCTGGGATCAGTCCAACAACCAGCATGGTATTCAGCCAAACCTGCTTTTGACATTTAAAAAATAATTGTCAGCATTTCCTAATAAAAAGTTAGTAATCATGCTTAAGAAAATAGTATCATTCACCGCGGGCCTGGCAATCATCGGGATGTTTGCAATTCCCGGTTGTACGAAAACCACCACGGTGGTTGAAGATACCACGATACCGACGGATACGGCGACCCTCAGTTTTTCCAAGGATATACAACCCCTCTTCACTGCCAGTTGTGCAAAGGCCGGCTGTCATGTAGGTGGCGGGCAAACACCCAACCTTTCACAAGGGTTCGCTTATCAGTCCCTGGTAGCCGAAGACATGCTGGTTCCCTTTGATCCGACGAACAGTGAACTCATGGGTTGGTTAACCGGAAAATTGTCTCCCGTCATGCCCCTGGGCAGCGGTCCGGATCCGGCAATCAATGAAAAAGTTTATAACTGGATATATCAGGGAGCACTTAACAACTAAATCGATTACAATGCGTAATATATTATCTCACTATTCTTCCGCTTTCCTTAAAAAAGTCCTGCTGCTGGCGGTTGTTGTCTCTGCTGCTTCAACCAACCTGATGGCGCAGGATTCCACTGCCGCGACGGTGCCGGCAGGAAAGACTAAATCTTATGTCAAAAATACATTCAGCGGAAATTACCTGATAGATGATCAGACTGTCATGGTGCCGGTTAAAAAGACATTCGGGTTTTTTATCGGTCACCATTTTGGACTCGTTAACGAGGGGATTTCAAATTTCTTCGGTGTTTTTGAACAGGCCAATATGCAGTTCTCCCTTACCTATGTTCCGGTCAAGGATCTTCAGCTCGGGTTCGGCTTTGGAAACTATAATATGGAAGTAAACGGAAACGCAAAATATGCCCTCCTCAAACAAACAAAGGATGGCTCCATGCCTGTATCCGTAACCTATTTCGGACTGGCAGCCATGAATACGCAGAAGGCGAGTACAGCCAATTACATCGTCAAAACCTCTGACCGGTTCAGCTATTTTAACCAGATTTTGATTGCCAGGAAAATCAATGACAAGTTATCCGTACAGGTTGGGATTGCCATAACCCATTTCAATAATGTGGCAGGTTATTATGATTCAGCCGGGAAGATCCAGTCACAAATGGAAAATAATAACTGGACCGTTTGCGCAGGTGGAAGGTATCAGATCACACCGGGTATGGCCATCATCGTGAATTACGATCAGCCATTGACACAGAACCCGATGAATAACCCGCAGCCCAACATCAGTTTCGGCCTGGAAATGAATACCAGCGGTCATGATTTCCAGATATTTGCGGGTAATTACGGATACGCCCTGCCGACAGACAATACGGTTTTCAACCAGAATAATTACAGGAAGGGACAGTTTGTAATCGGGTTCATTATCTCAAGACTCTGGAATTTTTAATAACTTACTGTTGAAATTGATTTAATCATTTCATCAAATCAAACCGATCAATTATGAAAGTTCTTATTCTTATCACGATTTCAGGATTGTTTCTTATTACCGCAGGTTTCAGAGTCAGTCAGCAACCAAAACCCTGGCCTGTTCCCGAAAAAGCAGCCAAAACACCCAATCCTTACAAGTCTTCCGCTGAAACTATTTCAGCAGGAAAAGCTTTATGGAGCCAGCATTGTTCTTCCTGCCATGGAAAAACAGGGTTGGGAGACGGAACGAAAGCAGCCCAGTTGAAAACCCAACCGGAAGATTTGACAACTGCATCCCTTCAGTCCCAGTCAGATGGTTCCATGTTTTACAAGGTTTCTGAAGGAAGAGAAGATATGCCAAGCTTCAAGAAGAAAATTCCTGATGCAGAAGATATCTGGGACCTGGTGATCTACATGCGGACGCTGAAAAAGAAATAGGCGCGTACATCTTCTGATACATATTAAAATAAAACATGGAAGAAATTGAAACAGTTCCCGGGGAAGTAAAATCCAGGAGGAAATTACTGGCGGGGATCGGGATCTTATCCCTGTTTTCCATCTGGAAAGCGGGAATTTTTACCAGGAAGAAAACGGTCGTATCCTGTGCTCCTCCTGAACAGAAGGAAACAATGAAACTGTTGTCCCAAAACGGGCAGCTGGTTGAAGTGGATGTTTCTAAAATCAAATCCGTACAGGGAAAGATCACGGATCAGGAATTACAGGATTGGATCAAAAAGCATTAACCATTCATTCTTTTTTAATGAATACCAACGACACCTCCCGCAGGGATTTTATAGTAACCGGTTTACTGGCCGGGGCCACCCTTACGGGATGTTCCAGCAGGCATAACCCATTTGACAATGAGGCCAACACCATGATCAGGCCCTCCGGCAAAATGGTGAAACTGCTTTCCGTAAACGGGGAAGTGATCGAAGTGGATGAAGCATTTCTGAAGCCAGTTCCTGACCTGCCACCCGTTTCCAACACGGAAGCCCGTATCGGGATCCCGGGGAAGAAATTCGTAATGGTCATCGACCTTTCCCGGTGTAAGAGTGTGAAAGCCTGCCAGACAGCCTGCAACCATGCCCATGACCTGAATCCCGGTGAAAACTGGATCAAAGTATATCCCATGCAGGATGCAGAACATACGGCACCTTACTGGGAACCCACTACCTGCATGCATTGCGATGAGCCTCCCTGTGTGAAAGTCTGCCCGGTGGATGCCACATTTAAACGGGAGGACGGGATCGTACTGATAGATAGTGACCGCTGCATCGGATGCCGGTTCTGCATGGCAGCCTGCCCATATTCCACGCGCGTTTTTAACTGGGAAGCTCCGCAATTACCTAAGGAAATTGCTGAAAAACCTTATTCCTGTGAAACCAGCGTGCCGCAGAAAATAGGCACGGTCGGTAAATGTGATTTTTGCGCGGATATGACCCGGAAGGGAGAATTACCGCATTGTGTTTCCGCCTGCCCCAATGGCGTATTCTTTTTTGGGGATATGGTGGAAGACACCGTAACGAACGGCGCAGAAACATTCCGGTTCAGTGATTTGATCCGGGATAAAGCAGGTTACCGGTTGATGGAAGATCTGGGAACAAAACCCAGCGTATACTATTTGCCTCCGGTAAACAGGAACTTCCCATTTGAAAACCAGGATGATCAGGAAGAAGATAAAAAAGTAAAAATTAAATCATAGACCGTGGAAACTTTAGCGAGGCAAAAAATCATCAATGACCTGCTGCCAAAGAAATTTGGATGGAAGGGTAAGATCTGGGTCGCTGCTTTAATAGTTATTTGCCTGATCGGTACCTTTGCCTATATACGGCAATTATCCAGGGGACTGATTGTTACTTCCATGCGGGATTATGCTTCCTGGGGAATCTATATTTCGAATTTTGTTTTCTTTGTGGCGATCAGCCTGGTAGGTTCGCTGATTACAGCCGTACTCAGGCTGACGAATGTTCACTGGAGTACACCCCTGACCCGGATTGCGGAAATTATTGCCGTTTCCGCCATTACATTTGCCTCCATCATTATCATCGTCGATATGGGGCGGCCCGACAGATTCTATAACCTGTTCCTGCACGGCCGGCTCCAGTCACCGATTATCTGGGATGTGATCGTTATTACCACTTATTTCTTTATCAGCCTTTTGCTATTATATTTTCCGTTATTACCGGACTTTAACATCATGCTGCAGGCCAAGAAGGAAGCCGGAAACCGTCTCAATAAAATGTATGCATTCCTGGGATCTTTCTGGAAGAATACACCCAAACAAATAAAAATCAGCCGCCGGTCCATTAATATATTATCCATTACCATTATACCGGTGGCCTTTGCCATTCACACCGTCACCTCCTGGCTTTTTGCAACTACTTACCGGCCGGGCTGGGATAGCACCAATTTCGGCGCCTATTTTATATCAGGAGCTTTTCTTGTAGGTGCGGGTGCGGTACTGGTAGCCATGTATATATTCCGGGTGGCGTACAAACTGGAAAAGTATATTACTTTAAGCCATTTCGACCGGATGGGTAAAATTGTGGTCATGCTGGCCCTGTTATATATGTACTTCAATGTGAACGAATTTCTGGTTCCGGCGTTTAAAATGAAAAAAACGGATGCGGATCATCTGCTGGGATTATTTACCGGGGAGTATGCCGGGGTTTTCTGGTTTGCTATTTCGACTTCCATGTTTTTACCCATCCTGATACTGGTAAACAGGAAGGGCAGGAGACCCTTTCCGGGTTTTATTGCCGGCTCCTTGGTGGTTGTCGGGTCCTGGTTTAAAAGATATTTAATTGTGACACCCACTTTATTGCATCCTTTTTTACCGATGCGCGACGTCCCGGCTTCCTACCGTCATTATTTTCCCAGTTGGGAAGAATGGGCCATAGCGGCGGGTTCCCTGGCCGGCATGGTACTGATCATAACCTTTTTTGCCAGGATTTTCCCCATCATTCCGATACAAGAAACGATCGAAGAAACTGAAAAACATGAGAAAGTTTAAATACACCGCGCTTACTATTTTGGTATCGACTTTTATGACGGGGATTGCTTTATGCCAGGAAACAAAAAACAATTTAATACTGGGGCTGGGTTATTTTAACGATAATAACCAGATGCAATACCTGAAGGCGAATGCGAAAACAAAGATCAATGGGAAATTTACCCAGGTGCCGGGAGTGGCTCTCAGTTTTTATATCAGTTCCGTAAATCCGGAACACCTGCTCGGTAAAGCGACCACCGACGATAAAGGAAGCGCATCCGTTATGATACCGCCTGCTGCCCGGGACGAATGGAACAAATCACCGAAACAGAGCTTCCTGGTAGTCTCCGATTCATCCAGATTATTCGATGCGGTTACTTCCGGCACAGACCTTGTAAAAGCCAGGATCCGTTTGGATACTGCAGACGACAAAAAAATCATCGCCACCCTGGAAGAACTGAAAGATACCCTATGGTTACCCGTAAAAGGGGTTGATATGCGGGTCGCAATAAAAAGACTGGACGGTGATTTGAATGTTAGTGAGACACAGACTTATACAACGGATTCTTTGGGCATGGTCAGCGCGGATTTTAAGCAGGACGGACTTCCGGGGGATTCCGCCGGGAATTTGATCCTGATTGCAAAAGTGGAGGACAATGATACCTACGGAAATGTCAGTATAGAGAAAAAAGTTCCCTGGGGCAAAGCCACCCAATATGTGTCGAACTATAACCAGCGATCTCTTTTTGCAAGAAGAGGCTGGTCCCCGCTTTGGCTGGAATGGATGGCATACGCTATTATTGCCGGCGTTTGGGGGGTTTTACTTTATTTGTTTATGCAGATCAGGAAGCTCAAACGGCTGGGCGCCCAGGTTTAATCAGTCGCTTCTTTGATCCAGGTAATTCCAGATTGTTCCGCCAAAATCAAAAATGAATTCCCTTGTATTTTCTTTCCGGATCCGGCCCGGTACGGGATAACCGGCCGGCCCATTTATATCTGGATAACTAAATATAATTGAGTAGCTTATATAAAAAAACCTACCGTTTACATGGTAATTTTCTCCAATTACGCAATAGGCGGAAACAGATACCGGTCAATGGTTATCTTTAACCACCCTTATTCAATGAGCCCGTATGAAATTTTTAAATATGAGATCGGTGATTGTATTGGGAGTTGTTCTCCTGATCGTTGATTTCATCGTACTTATGGAAGCCCGTGGCATTTAATGTGAGATCTGCATGATCTTAATTAAGCTAAAAGGACTGGTCTGTTTTTTTCCCCGATAGAACCTGGTCATACTGATACGGGTTGTCTGCCTGTTTTGCTGACAGTTATCTATTATTTACCGGGAATTTCTTAAACATGACCGGGACAATTTCATTTACAGTTGGCCGCACCCCCTTCCTTTCTTTTTCATCCACTTTACCCTGGGCACTGGTTCGCCAGATGATTTTATTTTCCTTTCTGTCCAGCATGTCAATGACCAGGGAACCGTCGCGGAAAGTAGTGACCTGCATACTGCCCTGGTACAGGGAAGGGTTGTAATTATAATCATAAGAAGGTACGTAATAGTACATATTGTACTGGCCCGGCATGGCTCCTGTATTCGATTGCGGTGCATATACGGGCGGAGGTGCCTGTCCTACCTGGTACGTTTTATTCAGGACCAGCGTATAAGTAAATAAACAGTCGGGATTCAGGGTATCCATAACCATTCCGCGTTTGTTGAGCTGTTGTATTACGGCTGCAGCCAGCGCTGCTTCAACTTTTTGTTTTTCCGCCAGTTTGGTATAGGCAGTGTCTTTTGTTGGCAGCCAGGCATAGGTTTTATAATTTTTGAAGTCCACTCCCTTTGTTTTTTCAGACTGGTATATGTTTGCAGTGGGCGAATAACAGGCCACCAGGGTAAAAATAAATGTTATTGAAGACAGGCTTATTTTTTTCATGCTTCAATATACATTTCTTAATCTGAATGGCAAGCATATCGGAGCATCGGGGAGGAGCACCCGGAAGTTTACGGGATCCGGCTAAGGACTTTCCTTACTATAACCGGCCTGAAAAGGTTTTCAGACCCTTATTTAAATAAGGACTCAAGTCCTCCGGCAGCGGGTCGGATGCATGCTCAGGCAATTCCCGTTCATGCATCTCATGTTTATAAATAAACCGGAAAACAATACAGATGAATGAAAACCAGGCAAGCGTTAATAATAGACTTCCCATTACATCCGTGGCATAGTGTACATGAAGGTAAATCCTGCTCACTCCGATCATCAGTCCGAATAACAGGAAGCAAAGGGAACTGCACCATTTCAGGTAGATATTTTTACAGGTATTCCAGACCAGATACAATAACACTCCGCTAAAAATAAATCCGCCCAGTGCATGGCCGCTTGGAAAACTATAACCGCCGGCACCGGTTACCAAAGGATATGGTGGACGCGCACGGTGAAAAAACGGTTTCAGCATCCACCCGAGAAGCAGGCTGGAAATGACCGTCGCAGAAACCAGCAAACCATATTTCTTATAATTATTCCTTATCAGGTAAATTACAATGAACACATAGGATGGAATCAGGAACGTACCCGTCCCGAAAAAAGTGACCACCTGAGCGTACCAGGTGTGGTCCTTGGAAATCAGTGGTTTTAATAATAGAAACGCCTCCTGGTCAAACATATTCCTCTGTTCAGGAATTACCGAATGAACCAGGAAGAAAAATAACAACAGGGAACATATCAAAAGACTGGACATGTACAGAAGTTCCATACCAAATTCACGTAACGTATTGGTTGAATTTTTTAAAACTTTTTCAGGCGATAACCGCTTCCTTATATGTTTTTCCATAGGCTTACCCTTGCCAGCATAGGATGCCTGTTCAGTGGAAAAGGTTGGGTTTGCCTGAATAATGTCTTTTTCCGCATCTTACATTGGGTTACCGGTTCTAAAACCCATAGCTGATACCCAATCCGATTCCAAAATTATAGGGGTAGGCGGAAAGTGCACTATGCATATTGTTGATGGGACTCAGTGCATTTTCGAAAGAAGGTATGATATCAATTCCCAGTTTTGAATTAATACGGTATCCCAGATCTGCTTTTAATATCATGCCATAATTGACCTTTTTCAAGCCCTTTATAGGTATCACGGATTCATCCTGGCTTACATTAGGTCCGTAAATCTTGGTTTCAACCTGGGCGCTGGTCAGCATATTGATACTGACCCCGGCTCCTGCAAGCAGGGTGAACCGATTCAGGGGGATCTTATAGGATAATATCAATGGAACCGTTAAATAATGCAATTGGCTGAATGCTTTGTCGGTCAATACGCTGTCGCCCGGATTTGGAGGGGCCGCAGTCGGGGCATGAAGATATCCGTATCCGGATATTGTATTCATTTTAAATTGCACAGTGCCCGTGTTGTCTTTTACTGCAAAGGACTTGGAAGAATCAATATGGCTGCTGGACCAGGAATAGCTTAACCCGGTTTGAATCACCCATCTTTTATTGATTCTGAAATTTAAATAGGTGCCCACAGAAGCCGAAAAGACAGTCCGCTCTCTCCTTTCTATTTCTTTTCCGTGGGCAGCCGTCACGTCATTGTCGGAGAAATTATACCCTGCAAATTCCTGAGAAAAAAAAGGGGTGACAGATAACCGGTTTTTCAACGGGTATTTTTCCGGGTTAATGATCATTTTATCAGTAATCTGCTGCTCCGGGAGCAGTCCGGAATTATCCATGTGGAAATCTGCCATTTTGGTTTCCGGTATTTGAACGGTTATATAATGCAGGGTGGGGTCAGTCGTGAAATTACGATCTGATATTGTGGAATCATGATCATACTGTGCCGGGAAGTTTTCGTTCGTTGCATCAGGAGTATAATGAATTTTGCTGTTAAAAAGATTTAAATCATCTTGGACGGGATTGAAAATTCGGCTGTACGTAACGCTTTGGGAACTATTTACCTTTGTCCTGGGAACCGGAAGTTTTATCTGGCCGGACGGATTCTTTTCCATTGATTTATCAGAAATAACTGCTGCAGGACCGTTTCTTTGCTTGAACTGTTCAGTCTTGAATGAGTTTGCTTTAAAATGATTTAAGGTATACAGACCGGCACCTGTCAGTAAAAAGAATAATCCGGCTGCGATCCGGTAACGCCTGCGTCTTCTGGAATTGGAAATTAATTGATCTTCCGCATCCAGGTTATTTTCGATTCGTTCCCACAGGTCTTCTCCCGGTCCCTCCTTGTGGGACCGGAGTGAGTCCCGGAATAATTTATCAACGGAGTTGTGAACATGTTCTTCCATAAGCAGCCTATCTCGCCATTTTTAATTCCGGAGTCAGATGTTTTCTCAGAATACTCCGGGCATCTGATAAATTGGATTTGGAAGTGCCTTCTGTTATATTTAACAGAACGGCTATCTCTCGGTGTTTCATGCCCTCAAAAACATAGAGATTAAATACCATCCGGTAGGCAGGAGGTAAGGTTTGTATTAACCCGATCAATTCCTTCTCACTCAGCCGGTCCATCAGGTCGCATTCAGTATTAATAAAGTATTGTTCTTCCACGAGGCATACCAGGTTATAGCGCCGGGCTTTTCCCCGGAATCTTTGCAATGCGCAATTGATCATGATTTTTCGCAGCCAGCCTTCAAATGACTCGTTATTTTTACACTGGGAAATATATTTATACATCTGAAGAAACCCGTCCTGGAGGACTTCTTCGGCTTCTTCCCGGTTTTTTGAGTAGCGGAGACAGAGCGACATCATGGACGGACCATAAATATCATAGATTCTCCGCTGACAGTGCCTGTCCCTGGCGAGGCATCCTTCAATCAGTTTTTGAAGTTCTCTTATTGGAATATCTTGACAATCGGTTAACATAGATGCATAAAATCCTGAAATGGTTGGGTTGGTGAAATTTAAGGTTTAATTAATCGGCTGATTCCGGCAATCACGATTAATCATATAATTTTGGCAGCAACCTTCTGTTGTTATCAACGTATAAACATTAAGTATTTTAAATTATTTTTAGAATCTTTCAAACAGCGCATTGAAATGAATGTAAAATTATTGTTTTTATTACCTGTTTTCTTTACTTCCATACCAGATTGGCATAATAATCTGGGCGAAGCCGAGAAAATTGCCCAAAAAGAGCATAAATACATCCTGCTGAATTTTTCCGGTTCCGACTGGTGTGGCCCCTGTATGCGCATGCGCACGGAATTTTTTGAATCGCAGGACTTTAAGGAAATGGCGGATACCGAGCTGGTGCTGGTGAATGCTGATTTCCCAAGAAAGAAGAAAAATCAGCCGACACCCGCCCAGCAGAAGATAAATGATGAAATGGCCGATAAATATAATAGTCAAGGTAAATTTCCTTACACGTTGCTTCTGAATGCCGAAGGAAAAGTGCTGCAGACCTGGGAGGGGTTACCGGAAGAGTCGCCGGAGGAATTTACAATGGAAGTCCGGAATGGGATGTATTCTAACGGGCAGTAAATGGGGGCAAGAACCGTATTTGACAGGACTTTAAAGTTAATGGGCAACCGTTTCCAGTTAAGCGCCGTGGGTGAAGATGCGGACTGGGCAAACGAGTGCATAGATGCCGGTATCGGGGAAATACAGCGCATTGAAAAACTATTAACCACCTATAATGATGAAAGTGAAACCGCAATGATCAATCAGCATGCCGGCATTCGGCCTGTTACTGTCAGTGAAGAAACATTGGGCATCATTGAGCGCTCCATCCGTATTTCGCGGATTACCCAGGGTGCATTTGATATCACGTACGGTTCGGTGGATAAACGGTTATGGAATTTTGACACTCATCTCAACGCCCTGCCGGATAAAGAGACGGCAAAAAAAATGGCCCGCCTGATCAATTACAGGAATATTATTGTAGACAGGGAAAATTCTTCCGTGATGCTGAAAGAAAAAGGCATGCGCATTGGATTTGGCGGGATCGGGAAGGGGTATGCGGCAGATAGGGCAAAACAGGTTATGAAGGGAATGGGTGTAAGAAGTGGCATCGTAAATGCTTCGGGTGATATGACGACCTGGGGAACGCAGCCTAACGGACAGCCCTGGACCATCGGAATCGTGGATCCCAATGCCAGGGGCAAAATATTTTCATATATGAATATTACCGATATGGCGATTGCCACTTCAGGTAATTATGAAAAATATATCATGGTCAACGGGCAAAAATATTCGCACACGATCAATCCGAAAACCGGGCTTCCGATCCGGGGCATAAAAAGCGTTACCATCGTCAGCCGGAATGCTGAAATAGCCGATGCCATGGCAACGCCGGTTATGATCATGGGGATCGGACCGGGCCTGAACATGATCAACCAGATCAAAGATATTGAAGCCATAGTGGTGGACGATCATGATAAGATATTCACATCTAAAAACATTCATTTCAACTAAGATGCCCATGCAAAATCATTCTCTGAAGATATACAGCATTGCACTATTGGTCCTGCTATCCCTGGTATCCTGCGTGCAGGTAAAGGAATACCAGAAAAGCCGGATCAATGATTCGGAAATGACGCTTTCAAACAGGCATGTTGAAAAAAACGAGCTCAATGCGGAATCATACCGCGAAGGATCTTCCGGTGCCAATGGTGGTAAAACAGGTGGCGGCTGCGGCTGTAATTAAAATCCATAACCCGGTATAACACATGAAAAAACTTTCTCTTTCTGTTATCGGTATGTATCTGATGATGGCACAGGCTTTTTCACAGGACCCTTCCGGTGATAGTACAGGATATAAGCCTAAAAAATTGAAACTGGATGAAGTCAACCTCGTTTCGAGTTATTATGATCAGACCGCGGATAAGTCGGCCGTCATGGGTGGAAGGACAGATTATAAGGGTAATGGGGATGTTACCGATTTTGCCAACGGACTGGACGTTACATTTATAGGCTGGGATAAAAAGAAAAGAAAAAATACCCTGACATTCGGCCTGGGTGCAGATTATCACACTGCTGCGTCGCAGGCTTATGTTGATTCAAACGGAACTTCCCGAAATTACGGGACAAGGATTTATCCTACCCTCAACTGGACCAGGGAAAATGAACAGAAAGGAACTTCGTTTGATCTGGGGGCTTATTATTCTGCGGAACATAATTATTACCATTCCATCGGACTGAATGCCGCTGTTTCGAAGAAGAATAAGAGGAACGGGGAATTCGGTCTGAAACTGGTCGGTTATTTCGATCAGATCAAAATGATCTATCCATCGGAATTTATACCAGTTGACTCTGCAAAAAATACATCTTCCGCAGACAGTATAGTTTATGTAACCACGGCAAGCGGCAATGTACAGGCTTTGAAATACAACAATGGCCAACTGGTCGGAGGCAATTCGAAACCGGAACTACCCTCTAAATCAAGAAATACCTTAACCGCTTCTTTTTCTTTTTCCCAGATCATCAACCAGCGGATGCAGGGCAGTGTTGAACTGGATATGGTTTACATGTCCGGATATCTCGGCCTGCCTTTCCACCGGGTATTTTATAATACAGGAAAGGATACGATCGAGAACCTGCCTTCACAGAGATTTAAACTGCCGATCGGTTTCAGGCTGAATTATTTTCTGGGGGATAATATCATATTGAGATCCTATTACCGCTTTTATGCCGACAGCTGGGGACTCGTTTCCCATACGTTCAACCTGGAAGTGCCGGTTAAAATCACGCCCTTCTTTTCCATATCTCCATTTTACAGGTTTTATATGCAAACGGCTGCCAGGTATTTTGCCCCCTATATGGTGCATACGATCCAGGAACAGTATTTCACCAGCAATTATGCACTGTCTGACTTCAAAAGCAATTTATTCGGGGCGGGAATCCGCCTGGCTCCTCCGCGGGGAATTCTGACAAACGGTTTGAGAATTCTTGAATTGAGATACGGCCATTATATGCAGACCACCAACCTGAATTCGAATATTATTTCACTCAACCTGGTATTTAAGTAAGTTTTCGGAAACGGGTACCGATCTTTGCAGCAACCGGGTGAAGCGCGGATTCAGTGAAATCTGTTACCGGATCAATTTAATCAAAATTCCCATGCACAGGATCATCCGGAAAATACTGATATTTTTACTGGTTGCTTTAATCTTTATTCAGTTTATCCGTCCCGCCCGAAATAGCGGAGCCGCAGAAAGCCCAACGGATATCACGCATTATGTACATACCCCGGATACGGTATTGCATATCCTTCAGACTTCCTGTTATGATTGCCATTCCAACCATACGGACTATCCCTGGTATACCAATGTCAATCCGGTAGGTTTTTGGCTCAGGAGCCATATCAATGATGGAAAGGAAGCAATTAATTTTTCTGATCTTTCTCAGCTCAGTAAAAAGAAACTGGACCATCGTTTCGGAGATATCGCGGAAGAGGTGGAAAAAAGAGATATGCCCCTGACTTCCTACACCCTCATCCATCGTTATGCCAAACTGGACGAAGGGCAGATCAGGCTGATTAAAAGCTGGACGGAAACCGCGCGGAAAGAAATCGGGTACCAGAAATAAATCTTTAGATACGGGTATAAATACAGGAGCTTGTAAAAGCCAAAAAAAATTTTGTATTTTTTAGTATTATCGTAATATTGCAATATAGAATTACATGGGATTAACCAAATCAGAGATATTTACTGAAAAGCAGAACAGGCTGGCATCCATGATGAAAGCGTTGGCGCATCCGGCGCGGATTGCCATCATCCAGCACGTCATCAGAACCAATTCCTGTATTTGCGGGGACCTGGTAGAGGAGCTGGGACTGGCCCAGCCTACGATTTCCCAGCACCTGAAAGAATTAAAGAATGCCGGGCTGATCCAGGGAACCATTGAAGGTACCAGCGTCTGTTATTGTATTGAACCCAAAACCTGGAAACAATTCAAAACGGCGTTCGATTCATTTTTTGTGAGTTATGATAAAGCCGGTAATTGTTGTTAATGATTTTTTCTGCCCTCAAAGACCCGGTTATTTTAAGCCGGTAAAACCCACGATATGTCGGAACTCAGGCACAAGGTCTTATTTGTTTGTATTCACAATTCTGCCCGCAGCCAGATGGCTGAAGCTTTTTTAAATGAATACGGAAAAGGCCGGTTCGAGGCCGAAAGTGCCGGAATCGAGCCCGGGAAACTGAACCCGGTTGTTGTTCAGGTGATGCTGGAGACAGGGATTGACCTGAGCAGAAAGAACACAAAAGGCGTATTTGATCTCTTTAAACAGGGTATAGCCTACGATGCTGTGATTACAGTATGTGATGCGGCCAGTGCGGAAAGATGTCCCGTTTTCCCCGGAAAAGTGAAAAGGCTGGCCTGGTCATTTAAGGATCCTTCTTCCTTTAAGGGATCTCCGGAAGAAGTATTGAATAGAACCCGTGAGATCCGGGATGAAATTAAAAATACGATCCTGGATTTTATCAAAGAAGCGGACAGTTTAAATTATTGGATATAAACCATCATGTTTAAAAAATAATAAAATGGATGCTTTGCAAACCCAGGAGCAGATAAAGGAAATGGTCAGGCAGAAATACAGTGAAATCGCCCTGCAGGATAAAACAGAAAACCAGGCATCCTGTTGCGGGACTGGCGGATGCACAACGGAAGTCTATAATATTATGACGGATGATTATACGAACCTGGAAGGATATAACCCGGATGCTGACCTGGGACTGGGTTGTGGTCTTCCTACCCGGTTTGCCCGGATCAAAAAGGGGGATGTGGTGATTGACCTGGGTTCCGGGGCAGGTAATGATTGTTTTATTGCACGATCAGAAACCGGGGAAACCGGTAAAGTGATCGGGATCGATTTTACAGATGCCATGATTGATAAAGCCAGGGCCAATGCAGATAAACTGGGCTTCCATAATGTTGAATTCAGGAAGGGTGATATAGAAAAAATGCCGGTTACCTCAAATACGGCCGATGTGATCGTAAGCAATTGCGTGCTAAACCTGGTTCCGAATAAAGACAGTGTGTTTAAGGAAATCAAAAGAGTTTTAAAACCGGGGGGGCATTTTAGTATTTCTGATATCGTTTTGGTTGGAGCACTTCCGGCCAAAATCAGGGAAGCCGCCGAAATGTATGCCGGTTGTGTGTCAGGTGCCATTCAAAAGCAGGCTTATCTGGAATTAATTGAAATCAACGGCTTTCAGCAAACCGCGATTCAAAAGGAAAAACCCATTGTCGTTCCGGATGATATTCTAAATGCCTATTTAACTCCTGCGGAAATGGAACAATTTAAGAACTCAGGCACAGGGATTTTCAGTATCACGGTATTTGCGCAAAAACCTGCAGGAGCCTGTTGCGCGCCGGGATGTTGCGATTAATTGCCGACAGGCGCACACGTTCAGGTAATCCGGGAATGGAAAAGTTGCCATTCCCGAAAGTGTATTTATAAACAGCGGTTTATAATCATTTAACCCGGTATTCGGAGATACCACTGTTATCAAAACCGGTTTTCTTTGCAATGGCCCGGATGCTTATTCCCTCCTTCACTGCAAAAGACTGCCGGTATAGATTTGACTTCGTAAATGCAGGAATGGAATCATTCACTGAATAATAGATTTCTGCACCGGGTGTATTACAAATGATTACAGCCTGGTTATTTTTAATGGTGATCAGGGGCCGGCTGATTTTGTTTACATAGGTATCCGTACGCCCATCATGGATTACCCCCTTCCAGTTTAAACCGAAACCGAAATCATAGTCATTTCCCTGCGAGTCCCTGTAGGCCTGCATATCGTGCGGCACATCCTCATATTGCGCTTCCACGGTTTTCATATTGGCGGGCATCTGAATGGGTAATAACCCGGAAGGCTCTGCTGCGCCGGTCAGAATATCCAGGATGACCTGGTTTTGCACGCCAAAGCCCGCTACAATTGCATTGACCTGGTTTCAAATTCCCCGACAACAGCCGGTTTGGAAATGCCATGCAGACGATTACCGGTTTTCCATTCATGGCTTTACTGGTATCCAGGATGGATTGCAGATCGTTTTGGTTAGTGGCTGTAACGGATTTATTATTGTAAGATCGGTTTTTTACTTCCGGTTCTGCCGGATCTCCAGCAGCGATGCTTTGTGTCCGCGCACCGTTAGCTGTATAAGTTCCATATTGAAGTGAGATCGGCACATAGCCATTGCCTTGAACGGCCACATCATCTCTTATCATATCCCGGTCCGCCGTTCGGACTCCTGACAAAAACCAGTGCCACATCCGCCTCGACGGATCCGTAGTGACATTAAAATATTTTTTTGACAAGTCAGTGTTTATCAGCATCTTCCCATTTTTCGGGAATGGTATTTCCAAAGAAATCTGTTCCGGCGGCGGTATAACGTTTCGGAATATAAACCGTAATTCCTTTCTTCAATGGCAGTACATGGGATTTGTTTTTTAACAGGACGATGGATTTTAACTGGGCTTCATATCCGGCCTTCATGAATTCCGGCTTGCCCACAGTTGAATTTAGATTCATCCACATGCAGATAGGGATTTTCAAAAAGCCCAGGCGGAAAATATTTCTCAATAACCGGACGGCAGATTGTTCGAACCTTGCCCGCATGAATTTTTCCCCGTGTTCCTTCACGCCCATATTATATGCTTCTATAACCGGCGCGGCCACATTGTTCCCCCCAAACTGATCAACACCTGCCATCAGTACTTTATAGTGTCGTTCGGCGAGCGATTTTGTTTCCATACCCCAGCTTTTCCCTGCGAAAATATCCGGTGTCTTTCCTTCATCGGCGGTTACCAGCCAGTCTGTGCAAACCACGCCGTCATAATGATATTTTCCTCTCAGTAGATCGGTGATCAGGTAATGGCTATAGCCATTTCCCGACGTTTTCAAAATTCTTCTGATCCTGGTCGAAGGAGATGGTATAATAGGGCATGACGGCCGCCGCCATTTTTGTTTTTCCTGAAAGATTAAGTGCACCACCACAAAGGGAAGAATTTGTTCATCCAGGTTATTGCCCGGGTAAACAGCAAATTTCCCGTAAGCGAAATGCGCATCACGTCCGCCTTCTTCCGGACCCCCGCCCGGCCAGTGTTTGATCATGGCATTTACACTCTGGTATCCCCATCCATCTTGAATTTCAGCCGGCTCCGTAAGATGTCTGGAACCCGTCCACATAGGCCCTGGCCATGTCTTCAGCCAGTTTGGGATCTTCTCCGAAATGTGCCATTGATCCGCACCCAGCGGGGTTCTGTACCCAGATCGATCTGTGGTGAAAGGGCAGTGGTGATTCCCAGTGCCCGGTATTCCTGGCGGCGATATTTCCAAACTGCTGAACCATTTTAGGATCAAAGGTTGCGGCGAGCCCAAGGGGTTCGGGCCACATGGAAATTTTGCCCCCGGCACCTGCATTGTATTCGGCTGTGGCGTTTGCACTGTTTCGCGGATCTGAACTATTATTTGCCGGAATACCAAAACCAATTCCTTCTACCAGCGCCTGCACCCGGTTATTCCAGTTTGCTGCAATTTCCGGAGATGCTACAGAGGTGACGAGAATATGCCTCAGATTATCTTTTGTAAGAAATTCCGTTTGCTGATCGGAGAGGTCTGATGCCTCCGCACCGCTTTCAGCAAATGGCTTTCCCGTTGTATGTTCCGGCGCCCAATCCCTTGGACAGAAGCAGGTATGGCCTGGTGCCGGCTGTATAGCATAAGTCCGGCAATCTGATCGATAGACATCATCGAAGCGAGATTTTTTGCACGTGTATCCACGGGTAAACGCCAATCTTCATATGGATCCAGTTTCCCGTTTTTATTCAGGTCCTTAAAGAAAAATCCATTCTGTGTAATGATCTTTACTCCCGAGCTTTCTGAATAACCCAGAAGAGGTCCGCCACTTGGGTTTTTTACATAAAGAATATATTCATCCTGGTTCGTAACCGGTTTTTTATATCCTGATAGGATGATTCCGGGCAGGATGATGCAAACAAGGATGATCCCGGAGAAGGGGTGACTAAAGAGCTTTAACTGATTCATATGGCTTTTTTGGAAATCTTAATGTAAATCCGCCTGTTAAAGTAAAGAATAATTTATAAATCTCATCTGGTCAAACCTGTTGCTTTTTTTCAAGCCAGCTTCATTCTATCTTGCAGTGTATCTGTAAACCGGGAATCTATCCTGTATATTTTCCTTTTTTAAAATGGACCAGTGAAAAATATATCCTGCTTTATCTTTTTAATGACCGTCATGCTGACCCGTTCGATATGCCATGCGCAAACAAAGGATACATTAACCAGTTCGTCCTTTAAAACCCTTCAGTATTTGAACAGGATATCCGGCCAATATACAGTTGCAGGTATTCACAACCGGGAACCCAATACCCGGCCGGACCGCTGGACGAACGAAGTTTTTACCGTGACCGGGAAATATCCGGGCTTATGGAGTGGGGATTTTCTTTTTCAGGCCGACAATATACAAAACCGGCAGGTGATGATCGATGAAGCGCTTAAGGAGTGGAATGAAGGCGCATTGGTCCATATCATGTGGCATGCCTGTAACCCGGCTATGTCAGAACCCTGCGGTTGGGATTCAGCAGGTGTGCTCAGCAAACTGAATAATGATCAATGGAAGGAACTGACGACCGAGGGAACTCCCTTAAACCGGATTTGGAAAAGCCGGGTGGATGCAATTTGTCCTTTTCTTCAATTCCTGAAAGAAAAAGGTGTTGAAGTGATCTGGCGCCCCCTGCATGAAATGAACCAGGGTGCATTCTGGTGGGGTGGCCGCCCCGGTCCGGAAGGCACGGTGAAACTATACCGGATATTGCATGATTATATGGTGCATGATAAGGGGCTTACCAATCTGATCTGGGTTTGGGATGTGCAGGACTTCGGCAGCCTGGCTGAAGATGTCCGGTTATATAATCCGGGAAACATTTATTGGGATATTGCAGCCCTGGATGTATATGATAAATCCGGGTTTTCGCCGGAGAAATATCATATCATGACGGAGGCTTCCGGGGGACGGCCTATGGCGATCGGGGAATGTGATAAACTGCCAACCGCCGGTCAATTGAAGGATCAGCCACGGTGGGTATTCTTTATGGGTTGGTCCGAACTGGAATTCAGTGCCAATACGCCATCAGAAATCAGGGAGCTTCACCAGGCAGCCAATATTATTACCCTGGATAAAATGCCGGGCTGGAAAAAGGATTAGAATTTTCTGATGAATATAAAGGAAATCAGGACTGGGCCGGACTAAGCACACCGGATATTCGAACTATATTTTCAGGAAGAAGAAAGAAAGTCTGGTGCATTACAGGATTGAAATGTATCGGATCATGCTTTTAATAAGTTACTTTTTGAAAAGGAAATACAATACCTGCCGCTTTATGTATAGGCACCCAGGATTTCAACCTGGACATAATTAGGACTCTCCGGAGGACATGTGGTAACCCATTAAAATACCGGATAACTTTCAGGCAATTCAGACCACTGTCCGGTAATTAAAGACGACAGTTCGGGCAGTACGGAAAGCTCTACTTCGCCATAAGTCCCTTTGGCAGATTCTAATATCTGTTTTTTGCCGGTAAGCCATTGAGCATCCGGTATTTTGCCGGCCTGCATCATGTCCAATGCTTCCAGGCAAGCTTTCGATAAAGCGGAAAGGTTTTTGGAATGTTCCGTTATTTCTCTTGCCAGGGCGGAGGATTTGAACAGGGGCTCCAGTAGTTTATCATTGGCAGACCAGATGACCAGCTGACCCCTGATGGCGCGTTCGGATCCAGCGGATTTTAAATGTAAATATTCCGATACATTATTCCGGAAAGCCCATTTCATCTGTGGATCTGTTCTGGCGATATCTGCTGCCCGCACCAGGGGAGCCGATGGATAAGAATATGCTTCGGGCTGCGTCATCAGCCCGAAAAGACGTTTGTATCCTTTAACAGGGGTCAGCACATCCATCAGTGTTCTGGTGGCCTGGTCATTATAACCTGCAGCAAAGCGACTGACCATCCTGTTGTAATTGGCATCATGCATCAATCCGGATTCGGCTAACTGGCCGCTGATGATAAACAGCCTGCGGTACATATCCGTTACATCAACAACTGATTTTGGTGACCAGAATCTTTCTGCAATTGCAGCAGCACGGGGCCAGATCCGTGTTTCGATATTTTCTGCGTCTGCTATTTCCGTCCACTGGGCAGCTTCTCCGCCCAGGATATCCTCTGAAGGGAATTCCAGTTTGTAATGAATATAGGCTGGCATAAAATGGTCCAGGTAAAGTCCTTTGGAAATGATAGCCGGGTTTCCATGGTCAATGATCTGTTGTACAAGGGCGGGTGGGGACATCGGTGTCCAGACCTGCACCACGACATCCTTAGATAAATTTTTTGAAAAGAGTTCTTCCCATCCGATGGTTTTTTTCCCATATTTTGATACCAGCCTGTGTACCCGTTGTACAAAATATGCCTGCAGTTCATGTGTATCAGCCAGATTATTTTTTTTCATGAAAGCAACAATGGCTGAGTCCTGTTTCCAGGCAACGCCGTTGTTTTCATCTGCACCGATATGAAAATAGGATGCAGGAAACAGGGCTGACATTTCCCCGATAAACCGGTCCAGGAAATTATAAACGGATTCTTTGACCGGGTTAAAACTTGGAAAGGGTGTTGTCTGGATAAGCTGCATGACACTCATTACACTTACCGGTTTGCTGCGGTCTATTTTATAAGGCATTCCCGGTTTATAGGGGCCCGGTTTGGTAGCCAGTTCGGGATATCCTGCGAACCAGCTGCTGGCATGGCCTGGCATGTCAAATTCGGGAACGATGAGGATGCCCCTTTCTCCTGCAAATTGAATCAGTTCCCGCATTTCAGCCTGTGTATAGAATGCTCCGTCAGAACCCATGGACTGCAACCGGGGATATAATTTAGATTCCACTCTGAAACCCTGGTCGTCTGATAAATGCAGGTGTAATACATTCATCCTGACAGCGGCCATCGCTTCAACATTTCTTTTTATAACCTCCATCGGTATAAAATGCCGGGCAACATCTATCATGAGTCCGCGCCAGACAAAACGGGGTGCGTCCTGAATGGTTACCAGTGGAAAATAAAAACCGGCTTCATCTAAACTCAATAATTGCAGGATCGTTTCCAGGCCCCGCAACGCACCGATGGTCGTATTGGCGTCCAGACTTATTTGTTTATTTGTAACCCGGACCTGGTAGGATTCATCCACACCGATGGTCATCGCCGCTTTCTGCTTTACGCGTACGATCATTCCGGCTGAATCCTGATGATCCTCCGGTGAAATGATTTCCTGCCGGAAATAGAGCCCGGACCTCCGGTTCAGAGTATGGAACATCCTGTTTACTGCCTTTAATAAGAGGCTGTCCTTTTTATCAGACTTTACTGTTATGGCAAATCCGGCAGTCAGCTGAAACCTGCCATTTTCCACTGCCAGGCTTTTGGGCACAGGCATCAGGTTAAGGGTGTTCATGGATTGTGCATTTGCTATGGTTGCGCTGGTGATTAATAAAATTGAAAAAAGTACACGCATTTTTTGATAATTTATTTTACCCGGATATGTTGAACTGTTTTAATCCTTTCCCGGTGCAGATGCCCTGCAGGTAAACCCGGACTGTATGTTTGGCCAGGTCTGCCGGTGAAAGACCGAATTTTTTGAATTGTTCGGTTCTGGTCAGGGAACTGTATAAAACCGTCATCGCTTCGAAGATGACGCGGGGATTCAAATCTTTCCTTAAATAACCGTCCCTCACACCCTGGTTTATCAGTCTATTGAACGCACCGGATATTTTATTCCCGTGTTTTTTAATGATTTCATCCTGGAGTGCAGGGTAATAATAATTGAGATCATGGTAAAAGACTTTGTTTATCCCGAAATCGTTTTCTAATGCCTGTTTCCAGGCATTATCCAGGGCGAGCACGGCATTGGGTTCTTTGTCAAAAACTGCCAGGGCATCATCAAATAGCCGGTTATAATGCAGGGTCAGGCATTGCCTTAATAATTCTTCCTTATTATTAAAATACTTATATACAGTCTTGGAGGAAATGCCCAGGGGAGAAACCAGTTTTTGGATGGTCATCCGGCGGATACCGTATTTCAGGAACCCCGCCAGGGATATTTTAATAATTTCCTCTTTCATGACAAATGGAAAATATAAATTAAAATTTATTTTCCGGAACAAAGATATTGGAAAATATATATTTAAATATATTTTCCATGTAAAAATATTGAAATGCGGGGCATAGTTTGTCGGAGGATGCCGGATCTTTTGATTGTGATAGCAGTCCGGGAAGGTCACAGGCCACGCGGAAAACTCCGGTCCTTTTTTATTACCTTCAATATTCAAAGAAGGGAAAAGCTACATAATTCCGGGGTGGAGACGTTTAATTTAAGATAACCGGTTTGTCAATCATATTTCTTGAATACGCGTGCATTCAGCTGGCCCGGACCGGTTATATATCCACGATTACGAGTACAATAAAATTTCCGGGCAACCGATATTTGCAGGTCAGCAATATTCCGGGCCATAGAAGGTATCCGTATGGAAGAAGTCGGGGGCTTTAAACCCGGGTGGCTTTTATGAGTCTATGCAGACTGTCAATTAAATGTTTATGATGACAATGAAAAAAATGGAAGCAATTCAGGCAGCATACCTCAAAAAGGTATGTATTTTTTTAATATTCATCAGCCTGGCTGGTGCCGGTTTCTCACAATCCGGTTTTGCAGCACTGGATGCATGGATGGAAGCCAATACGAAGCAGATGGGGGGGCGTGCCATATTGGTCATATACAAGGACGGGCAGATCATTTACAATAAGTCTGTCAGTGGAATGAACCGCCGTCAGATAAAGTTGAACACCTATGTAGCCGGGAAGTTGGGGGTAGAAGCAGATCTTGATTCATTCACCCTGAATTCCCGGCAGCTGGTCGCAAGCTGCAGTAAGTGGCTGAGTGCTGCCCTGGTAATGAGTTTTGTGGATGAGGGGAAATTGCGGTTGTCCGATACGGTTGGTGGATACCTGCCCGTACTTTCTCAACACGGGAAGGGCAGTATCACGATCAGTGAATGCCTTTCGCACCTGACAGGGATCAAGGCACCTTCTTTGAAAAAAAGTCTGAAGGATATGCTGAAAACCACCAGTATGGATGAGGCCATTGAAGGGATCGCCGGTCTTCCCATGGAAGGGGAGCCCGGAAAGATTTTTAATTATAGTAATGTCGGATTGCAGATCGCCGGGGCTGTACTTGAAAAAATCAGCGGACAGTCATTCCAGAATTTATTTGCCGAACGGATTGCCAAACCACTTGGATTGAAGAATACGGATTTTGGTAACAGGCCGGTCGCCCTGCCTGCAGGCGGTGCAAGCAGCACACCCGAAGATTATCTCCGGTTTTTAACCATGATCCTTCACAAGGGAAATTACAACGGTCATCAGATCTTAAGTGAGCAAAGCATTACGGATATGGAAATAAACCAGGTCGGCCCGGATGTGAAAATAGCCTTTTCGCCCTCAGAAGCGGAAGGCCTGGGTTATGGGTATGGCGAATGGGTTTCTAAAAATACCGGAGAAGGCAAACCCGCTGAATGGGCCACCAGTCCCGGTCTTTTCGGGAGTTTCCCCTGGGTGGAAAACAAAAAAAATTACTGCGCTTTTCTAATGACTTTTTACCTGAAGAGCAAGGGCAGGAATCAACGTTATATTTCTTTAAAACAATTGGTGGATCAATCCATTCATGAATAAATTACGACTGAAATGAAAAAGAATGAAGTTTCCCTTTTGGGAAACTTCATTTCTGGTTTTGGGTAGGAATGGCTGTTTTATTGAACCGGCACTTTTAGTTCCAGATAATTATCTGCCGGTGTAAGGTCGGTCCACAGGGAATTAATAGCATCTCCGAGGGGCGGAACGAATTGTCCGAATGCATCCACCTGTGTTTGTTCAACTGGACTGATTTTTTCGTCACCGGCATAATGGGCCATAAATGCGTCCCGTAAAAGAGGAGCACCCATATCCACCAGCTCAGCAGGCAGGGAGTATGGCGGATTGGAGAGTGCGTAACCAATATATCCATCCAGGTGTGCGGAAAGAAACATATGTGAATAGGTGATGAAGTCCAGCCCTCCGGGCAGCGGGACGGATATGGTGCTTACATGTTCTGTGGTAATATCCATATTAGCTCCCTTGATGGTTATGATACGGTAAGGACTGGGTGGTGTAACCATCGATCCGGTTTCAATATCATAAAGAATATTTTTACCTTCCGTTCTGCTGGTAATGTCGTTCGCGTGGTAGTGACCGGTAAATACGATGTTCATGCCGGCCGCAGAGAAATCATGTGCAAGGGTTTCATAATCGTCCACTACGTAACCTGGATCCAGCTGATTTTGGCCGATAAAATGTTCCAGGATGCCATGATGCATCATACCCATGACGGAGACATGTCTTTTTTTAGCTTCTGCCATCCAGTTCAACGCCCATTGTTTAGTTTCCGGTTTAATCCGGCCGGCCACGATGGCGATGTTCTGATTATTTTCATATTCGCATGCGTCGAGGCCCATAATCCAGAGGCCGGGACCTGCTTCGCTCACATAACTCAGTGAATGCGGATCTCTTGAAATGGCATTGGTATATCCATAGCCGGAATAAAAGGAAACGAAATCATTCGCTGTAATGGAGGGAGCCGGTGAGGCATTGTCGCCGTCATACCGGGCAGCTTCCGGGTTGTTGATGTCGTGATTACCCGGGATGACAAATACCCTGATATGGGCATTATCAAATAGTTTGAGCAACTGTGACATTTTCTCATGACTGACTTTTTCCCCGTCCTTGGTCAAGTCTCCCGGTATGAGCAGAATGTCTGGTTTTTGTGTAATGACCTGGGAAATGCATTGCCTGAAAATGGGGTCGCTGTATTCAATCAATTTCGGATCCGCGGCCAGGTAGTTCTGGAATGCGGTTCCGGAAGCTGCGTTGTTTTTCAGCAGGGATGCATCCATATAATGAATGTCGGAAATAATTGCAATTTTAAAATGGGTGGTATTACCATTTTGCCCCCCTTTGCCTCCCGCGATGTTATCCACCCAGGGGTTTTCCTTCATACAGGAGGTAACCAGGAAAACAGAAAACGTAAAGATTATATAGTAAATCCTTTTCATAATAAATAATTTGTGGTTGAGAATAAAGGGTAAGCAGAAAATACCGGAATACACGGACTGGTCATAACTGGGGAGAAGAATCCGTCTCGCAATAAAGGATTAATGGATGAGGTTCCGGTATTGAATTTTCCTGTCTGTTCATGAAAACACTCCTGTAATGAAGTAAGGGTAATATTTGGGGAAATATTTTCATTTATGCAAAAATATCGGGAAGCATTTACCGGTTAAATGATCATGGTCATGTGTATCGCTGATAGTTTTCAATGAAATAAAGCCATTTCGATAAAAATAGAGAGATCCTTTTTCCAAAAATGAAAAATGGGATGTTATTTGTTATGTCAGCTTTTTTCATCGGGCTTGCTTTTGGTACATTTACGCCCTGGGAGCTCTATGGGTTCCGGGTATTCATTTAGCACTTTATTTAATTCTGTAATTCAGTTAAAATAATTCTTATGCGGCCTGTTCACAAGCGATCACCAGGATGGTGGATCTTATTCCTGCAGTTCATTATTATTTCAAACGGATTCTCTCAAAACACAAAACCAGCGACCCATTCGCATGGAAAGGCGGGCAGTCACCCGGCCTGGATCATGCAGGGTAATATTTATGAAGTGAACGTTCGCCAGTACACAAAAGAGGGAACTTTAAAGGCCTTTTCAAAACACCTCGACCGCTTGAAAGCCATGGGTGTGCAGACGCTCTGGTTCATGCCCCTGAATCCCATCAGTAAAACTGGCCGCAAAGGATCCTTAGGCAGTTATTACGCAGTTTCAGATTATACCGCATTGAATCCGGAGTTCGGAACCATGGCCGATTGGATCAGCCTCGTAAAAAAAATTCATGCAAAAGGGATGAAAGTAATTATTGACTGGGTTCCCAACCATACCGGTGCTGATCACCGATGGCTTACAGAGCACCCTGACTTTTTTGTAAAGGATAGTTCGGGTAAGGCCGCCGTCGCTAAGGACTGGTCAGATACCCGCCAGCTGGATTATAAAAACCCCGTGATGGAAGACAGTATGATTGCTGCCATGAAATTCTGGTTGGTTCATTCAGACATTGACGGATTTCGCTGTGATGTAGCCTGGAATGTACCGGGTTCTTTCTGGCATGTATGCATTCCGCGGTTAAAGAGCATGAAAAACATATTCATGCTGGCCGAAGGGGACAGTGCCTACCTGCCTGAAAACGGTTTCGATGCCGTGTATCCATGGCATATGTTTCATATGATGGAGAAAATAGCGAAAGGCAACCGGCCGGCATTCGGACTGGACAGTGTTCAACAACAAAATTCTTTGATGTATCCTTCTGGAACGATACAAATGTATTTCACCAGCAACCATGATGAGAACAGCTGGAACAAAGCAGATTACGGAAGTTTCCCCGGCAAAGTGCATGCGCCCTTTGCTGTATTTACACAAACCATGGTGAACGGCGTACCGCTGATTTACAGCGGGCAGGAGGAGCCTGTACTGCGGCCCCTTCAGTTCTTTGATAAAGATCCGATTGTGTTTGGGAAATATGGAAGGGCCCGGTTTTATAAAACATTACTAAACCTTCGAAAATCCAATCCGTCCCTGGCAGCTGACGCATCCTTCCGGAAAATAGATGCCGGCGATGAAAAAGCGGTTTATGCTTTTGTAAGGCAGAAAGGATCCGGTAAAATTCTGGTCATACTGAATTTTTCAGATAAGGAACAAACCATCACAGTAAAAGATAAATCGCTGCTGGGTAATCCTTACAATGTGTTTTTGGGCAGGAAGGAACCTCTAACCGGAAAAACCTGGAACATGGAACCCTGGGGATATGCTGTATATTCCTACAACCATTAATTACTTTAAAACCCCGCTCAACACTGATTTTTTCGAACCGTAACTAAAACTGTTTTCAATTTCCACCGTAATCTGATTCCCTTCCATATGGCAGGTGGTGGTTTCCGTATGCGGACTTTCTATATAACGCATCTGCATCACCAGGGTCTGCTCGTCCTTCCAGTAAAAACTGCCCCGCACTTTGTAGGGCAAAAGCAGTGCATAGTTTTCACGGGCAGCAGAAAAAAAAGAAGGTCCCGGCTTATTGGTCTGGCCCGGTTTCCAATAACCCGCTCCGTAATAAAGGTTGAAAATATCAGCCCCGGTATTCATTATAAAATGACAAACGCTGTCTTTTATTTCGATTACAACGGATCCGATATGGTTATCATTCGGCTCCAGGATGAAAGTTTTGTTCGTGTTCTTATTGGCTGTGAAAGCAGAAAGACTTCCGGTGGCGGGCGTAATAGTCAGGGATGATAGTTTAGCTTTTAAAGAAGAGAGCGATTTTGGATCGCCAGGAAGTTTATCTTTTTTTATGGAGGGCAATAAATAGTTCCATACCAGGTTCAGTTCATCCTGCATATCCGGGGTTTCAGCCTGGATGGCAATCACGGCGTCCAGGTCCGGAAACACAATGATATACTGTCCGAAGGCGCCATCCCCGCGGTACGCATGATGACGGCAACGCCAGATCTGGTAACCATAACCCTGCTCCCAGTCGCTCGAATCTTTTTTGGATTGTGCAAGCTCCGGATGCTGGATTATTTTTTCTGTCGTGGCTTCTTCAATCCAGGCGGCTGGCAGGACCTGGTTTCCGTTCCATTTTCCTTTTTGAAGGTACAACTGTCCGACCCTGGCCATATCTTCTGTCTTCACCCGCAGCCCCCATCCGCCTGTATTCACGCTCATCAGATTTTCTTCCCAGTCCACCCCGGTGATTCCCAGGGGGTCGAACAGTCTGGGTCTGAGGTAATCGACAAGTTTTTGCCCGGTTACTTTTTGTACAATGTCAGACAACATAAAACTGGCCAGTGAATTGTATAAAAACACAGTTCCGGGTTTATGTACAATCGGCGTGGCCAGGAATCCTTTTACCCAGTCCCTGTTTTTTGAAGCAACGGCAAAAGTGGGATCCGGTTCCTGTCCGACCGACATGGTAAGCAAATCCTTTACCGTTAATTCACTGAGAAATGTCGATATGGAATCCGGCAGGTCATTAGGGAAAAAGGAAATGACTTTATCTGTTAGTTTGAGGCGGTTTTCGCTCACGGCAAGCCCGACCGCCGTCGAAGTAAAGGTTTTACTAAGGGAATAAACAGATTGTTTCAGGGCAGGTTTATACGGATCCCACCAGCCTTCGGCAATGACTCTACCATGCCGGAGGAACATAAAACTATGCAACTCATTTTTGCTTTTCTCCGCGGCTTCGATAAAACGCAGGATGCCGGCGGAGGAAACGCCTTCTGTTTCCGGCACACTGCGTGGAAGGGGCATACTGTTTTGAGCAATTAATGAAATGGAGGAGGCAAGGCAAAGAAATATAAGGAACGTGCCGGCAGATTTTCTGGTCATATGCATGTAAAAAAACGGGTTTAATATCGTAAAGTTATTTCAAACAGGTTTTGAACCGGTTCCCGGCATGATTACAAATTTTTTTATACAGCCGGTTGTTGAAAACAGATCTTAAATATAAACCCTATTTTCCCTATTTTTAAATACATGTTCGCTGACTGCCCGTTCACCCCATCGGAAAAAATGGACCTCAATCTGCTCGCTGACCCGGTATTCCGGGACTACTTCAAAATTCATCAGTCTTACGGTGATTTAACAGGAGAAGACGGAAAAATACACACCCACTGGGAAACTTTTTTTGAATCTTATGCCCGGCTGGGTGGTGAGGAAATGAAGAATCGGAATAACGATACCCTGCGTTTGCTAAGGGAAAATGGGGTTACTTATAATATTTATGGAGATCCGAACGGGTTGAACAGACCCTGGAAACTGGATAATATTCCGTTCCTGATCAACCAGGAAAACTGGACGTCCATTGAAACGGGGCTTTCTCAAAGGGCCCGGTTATTAAACTTGATCCTGGAAGATATCTATGGGGAAAGAAACCTGGTTAAACAGGGTATTTTACCCATGGAACTTATTTATGGTCATTCGGGTTTTCTCCGGCCCTGCAGCGGAATCCGGCAGCCGGGCAAACAGCAGCTCATTGTATATGCTGCTGATATCGCAAAAAGCGCCGATGGCAGGATCTGGGTTGTCAACGACCGCACCCAGGCACCTTCGGGATCGGGTTATGCCCTGGAAAACAGGACCACGATGACCCGCGTCATTCCCGAGTTATTCAACGGCTTACAAGTGCGCCATCTTTCTCCTTACTTCACGGCCCTGCGGAATGGCCTGAATGAGGTCGCGCCCCGGCAGAACCTGAATCCCCGTATCGTCATTTTAACGCCCGGATCTAAGAACGAAACTTATTTTGAACATTCATATCTGTCATCCTATCTCGGCTTTACACTGGTGCAGGGGAATGACCTGATCGTGAAAAATAACTTTGTATGGCTGAAAACTATGGGCGGACTGGAGCGCGTGGATGTTATTTTGCGCCGGGTGGATGATATTTATTGTGATCCCCTCGAATTAAAAGCCGACTCACAACTGGGTATCCCGGGATTATTACAATGTGTGCGGAGTGGAAATGTGAGTATCGCAAATCCCCTAGGCAGCAGCATCCTGGAAAACCCGGGACTCATGCCTTTCCTGCAGCAGATTGCGCGTTATTTTTTATCTGAAGACCTGATTCTGCCAACGATAGCAACCTGGTGGTGCGGGCAGCCCAAAGAACTTCAGTATGTGCTGGATAACCTGCCAAACCTGGTCATAAAAAAAATACACAGGAGTTCAACGGGCAGTTCTTCCATGGACGGCGGCGCGCTTTCGGCCTCCCGGCTGGAAGCCTGCCGGCAGCAAATACGTGCCAACCCGGCCTTGTACGTGGGCCAGGAAAAAGTGGAAATTTCTTTAAGCTCCTGCATTGATGGATGGAAAAATTGTTCCGCAGAAAGTTTTATTCAGAAGTTTTTTAGTCAGCAACCAGGACCATTACGTTGCGATGGCGGGCGGACTGGTCAGATCTTCTTCCGAAGCAGGCAATTTTTTGATTTCAAGCCAGTCGGGCGGATTCAGTAAAGATGCCTGGGTCATTTCGCCGGAACCCGGCCGGGTGGTCAGTGTTTTGAAAGACGCACCGGATGAAGCGGCCGAAACCTATCATGGCATGCTGCCCAGCCATGCAGCTGAAAATCTGTTCTGGGTGGGCCGTTATACGGAACGGATTTTAGGCAATGCCCGTTTCCTTCGCACCGTGATGCAGTTCCTGGCAGAAGGAAATAAACTGATTACAGAAATTAACCGGCACACGGAAATAAATTTGCTGGAAGCCTTTACACGGTACAGTTTTACTTTACCCGGATTTGCAGGCGAAGATGCCGAAGCAATTTTTGAGGATCCGTGGATCGAATTGAAAGATGTTCTTTTCAACGAAAAAAGGGCCGGCGGGATTAAATTTAATTTTTTACTATTCCATAAAGCCATCCATGAAGTGCGCGATCATTGGTCGACCGACACCTGGCGGGTGATCCGGGCAATGGAAGAAGGACTGCAAAACGGGATTCCCTTATCGCATCACGGACACCTGCAAATGATCCATACCCTGGATGACCTGATCACTTCCCTCGTAGCCTTTATCGGGCTGAACAGGGAGAGTATTTCCCGCGAACAGGGCTGGATCATGCTGGATGTGGGAAGAAAAATTGAACAAAGTCTTTTAGTGATCACTATGCTGCGAACCACCCTGGTTAAGAAATATACTGAACCGGTGGAATATAACCTGCAGCAGGCAGTACTGATGAGCAATGAAGGACTCGTAAATTACCGGTATAAATACAGGCGACCACTGCAAAATGTTCTGGTCATCGATCTGCTCGTGTTTGACCCCAATAATCCTCGTTCCCTGACCTACCAGGTGGTCCGGCTGAAATCTTACCTGCAGAACCTGCCGAAAAATAATGACGGACCTGTATTAACAGAGTATGAAAAATTAATTCTGGAGGCAGATACTCTGCTGAAACTGGCCGATAAAACAGCACTGGCGGGTTCCGATACATCAGGATATCATAACCTGGAAGCTTTTTTATCGGGGTTATACAAATATACTCGCTGCCATTCCCGGAGTATTTCAAAAGCCTTTTTCAAACATGAGCTGACGCCAAAAACCATTATCCTCCGTTGACGTTTTTATCCGAAAGATATGAAATATACCATTCATCATAAAACATCTTATATCTACCTGGAGCCAGTGAGCCTGTGCCATAATATCGCCCGGCTGGTGCCGCGTAATACCGACGAGCAGACCTGTAAGAATACAACCATATCATATTTCGCCGCAGCCCGACTGCATCAATGAATATGAAGATTTCTTCGGTAATAAAATCATTTATTTTTCCATTGAAAAGGAACACAGGGAGCTGATCGTTAATGTCACTTCGGAAGTGGAGAAAAAGGCTTCCGGTCAAATGAAAATACCTGTTAATCAATACGCAGGTATTGAAGATATACAGCAGGAATTCATGCTTCCCGAAAAAGGTACGGTGGATATTCAGACAATATATATTTGAAACGCCCATGACGGCCTGGGATGAAGGGATCGTGAAATATGCCGCGGAATCATTCACACCAGGCAGGTCTGTATTTGAAGCAACGGAGGAATTGACAAGGCGTATATATCAGGACTTTGAGTATAAGCCGGGTCATACCACCATTGCGACCCCTTTATATGTGGTGATGCAGGAACGTAAAGGTGTTTGCCAGGACTTTGCCCACCTGGCGATCGCCTGTCTCCGCTCCGTGGGTTTGCCGGCCCGTTATGTCAGCGGGTATATTGAAACTTTCTCGCCGGAAGGGGTGGAGAAATTAATCGGCGTAGATGCTTCCCACGCCTGGTTCAGTGTTTATATTCCGGACATGGGATGGATCGATTTTGACCCAACCAATAATTGCCTCGTATCGGATCAGCATATTACCATTGGCTGGGGCAGGGATTATGCGGATATTGCTCCCCTGGAAGGAATTATTCTCAGCAGCGGTTCCCATGAGCTAACCGTATCGGTGGATGTGAGAAGAGGAATCTAATAATTTGGGGAATTGGAATTTTATTCAGATGTAATTTCTTTCATCCCGGGTTCCTGATTTTTCAAGTATACAATATTCCAAATTACACCCATTGTTATATTTATTGAACTGGACAATTGCTAATTTTAGGTATGAAGCTTTATACCTGCAGTAACTGTCACAGCCTGATCTATTTTGAAAATAATATCTGCCTGCACTGCGGATATGCGCTGGGCTTTAATGCAAATACCCTCACCCTGGTCACGCTGGTTTCAGAAGGAAACAGCCTGTTTTCGAATATTCAGAATAAACAGGAGAAATTTCGCTATTGCAGGAACTCGGAATATGCCACCTGTAACTGGCTGATTCACGCTTCCAAAGCAGAGGATTTTTGTGCCGCCTGCGAGTTGAACCGGGTGATACCGGACCTTACCCGTGACGAGAACTGAAACGCTGGAAGAACATCGAAGTGGCTAAACACCGTCTGGTTTATTCATTACTTCGGCTACGCCTGCCAGTTATAAAAAAGGTGGAGAATGAAGAATCGGGAATCGCCTTTGATTTTCTGGCCGACACCTCCCTGAAAGAAAAAGTGATTACCGGGCATGATAGCGGCACCATCACATTGAATATTGATGAAGCGGATGAAGCAGCGCGGGTGCGGCACAAGCAGGATCTTGGCGAGAGATACAGAACACTACTGGGGCATTTCCGCCACGAAATCGGGCATTATTACTGGGACTTGCTCATTAAGAACAGCAGCGTATTGGAAAAATACCGTTCACTTTTTGGAAATGAATTATCGGATTACTCCGAAGCGCTTAACAACTATTATAAAAACGGTGCCCCGCCCGACTGGAGCGAACATTTTATCAGTCCATACGCTTCCGCGCATCCTTGGGAGGACTGGGCCGAAACCTGGGCACATTACCTGCACCTGATGGATACGCTTGAAACGGCTTTTTCATTCGGTATCCGCATACAACCGGATATGATTCAGGATACAATACGCATCCAGGCAAGTATCCAGCAGGACCCTTATGATATGACGGACTTCAGGCAGATTATGAAATGGTGGTTGCCGCTGACTTTCGCGGTGAACAGTTTAAACCGCAGCATGGGCCATTCTGATTTTTATCCCTTTGTCATTTCTGATCCCGTGGTTGATAAACTTGAGTTCATTCACGAAGTCTGTCTGAAGAACGCCGGTTTGGATACGTTTTATCCGAGGTGGTAATCGTTAGCTGCGGATCGCCGGATAATTATTTTTCGGATATTTATTAATGAAAGCGTTAAGTGTTAGGCGTTACGCGTTGAGCTTTTTTATGCGATCGTCGCAAATCCAGCGTATTTGGATAAGACGGATTCGTTACTGCCGGGGGCGGATCACACAGGAAGGGTAGACGGTTTTGTTCAATATAATGGGCTACGGTTTGCAGGTAAGGAGCAGGCCGCAGCACATCCTGCGTATGCGAGGTGTCGGCAAAACGACTGACCCGCCTGGCTTCCGCTTCATAGGCGTTGACCGGGAAGGAATCATAACTTCTGCCACCCGGATGCGAAACATAATAGGTACATCCGCCAATCGACCGGTTGTTCCAGGTGTCCACAATATCAAAAACAAGGGGGGTATCCACACCAATCATCGGATGCAGGGCGGAAGGCGGCTGCCACGCCCTATAACGTATACCACATACATATTCTTCCCGGATGCCGGTTTCCCTTAAGGGCACACGGCAGCCATTACATAAGAGAACATATCTTGCTTCATTCAGTCCTTTCAGTTTGACCTGCACCCGTTCCAATGATGAATCCACAAAACGCGCGGTGCCTGAGCTGGACATTTCTTCGCCCAGCACATGCCATGGTTCAATACCCATGCGGATTTCCATTTCAATACCCGCAATGTTCACCGTTCCATAATGCGGGAAACGGAATTCAAAAAAAGGTTCAAACCAGTTCATCCGGAATGGATAGCCGGCATCATTCAGATCTTTCACCACATCTCCGATATCCTGGTGCACATAATGTGGAAGCATGAATTTATCATGCAGTTCGGTACCCCACCTCACCAGGTCGTGTTTATAGGGTTTGTTCCAGAATTTAGCGATCAGCCCGCGGATCAGCATCATCTGAAGCAGGCTCATCTGCTTATGCGGCGGCATATCAAATGCACGGAATTCAAGAATGCCGAGCCGGCCCGAAGAAGTGTCAGGAGAATATAATTTATCAATACAAAATTCCGAACGATGCGTATTGCCGGTGATATCGGTCAGTAAATGCCTGAAAATCCTGTCTACCAGGTAGAATGGAACAAAGCCGCTCTCCGGAACCTGGCTGAAGGCAATTTCCATTTCATATAATTTTTCATCCCTACCTTCATCTATACGGGGTGCCTGGCTGGTCGGTCCGATAAAAGCACTGGAGAACAGATAAGACAGACCGGGATGATGCTGCCAGTAGGTGATCAGACTCTGCAACAGATCGGGCCTGCGCAGCAAGGGACTGTCTGCAGGCCGGGCGCCACCAATGGTAATATGGTTACCGCCACCCGTACCGGTATGACGGCCATCCAGCATAAATTTTTCCGTACCCAGGCGCGATAAAAATGCCTGATCATATAAATTGTCGATATTATGAACCAGTTCTTTCCAACTGGACGACGGATGAATATTCACTTCAATTACACCCGGATCCGGGGAAACCATCAAACGTTCCATCCGGTAATCCCGGGGTGGCTCATATCCTTCAATGCGGACAGGCATATTTAATGAGGCAGCCGTTGCTTCAATAGATGCTACCAGGTCCAGGTAATGTTCCAGGTAATCCATCGGTGGCAGAAAGGTGTATAGAATGCCGTCGCGGGCCTCCACGCAGAGCGCCGTTTTGATCACGGGCACTTCGTAAGAGGGTTTCCCGTCTTCCTCTTCGGTCTCCTTTTTTTGAGTCTTTTTATCTTTTGCATCAGTCGGTTTTTCCGGGTATTTTATTTTTTGTGCCGGCGCCGGATGTTCATATACCAATCCATAACGGCTTGTGATGGTTTCGTGAAAATTCGCCAGGGCAGGTAATTCTTCAAACAGACTGCGTTCCACTTTTTGCGGTTCATTTTCTTTTGCTACAGCGGGCAGGGAATCGAGGGGCAGGCGGAGTCCGATGGGTGAATTGCCGGGTATTAGAAACAGATTATCTCGGTTCAGAATCCATTTACAACTCTGCCATTTGCTGTTATCGTAATTCCATTTTAACGGGAGCGTATATCCTGCCGGGATTATCGAGGCCCTTATCCAGCAATTGGGTGAGCGTTCTTCGTTCAATGGAAGCTTTCAGATTTTTTTGTAACGGATCTATATTCACGGGTAGTTTTCCTTCGGTCCACAGGAAATAAAAAACATCTTCATAAGCCGGGCTCACGTTGTCTTCACTCACGGCCAGATGTCTGGCCAGTTCTTTGGCGAATCGCTCCGCATCGGACCAGTCAAATTTTTTCTCCATTTTTTCGTGGGCGATCAAATGAATATTTTTCCAGATAGGATAATGATCCTTTCTCCAGAACAGGCCATACTGCCAGCGGGGCAGGTGGTTCACCGGGGTACCATTTGCCCTGGCCGAAATGAATCATGCCGTCAGGGCCGAACCGGGATCTTAATCTGAAAATTAAATCATGCGCTATTATCCGCTTCTCCACCCCGTCTGCGGCTGTGTTCCATTGGGCGGATTCCATATCGTCTATGGAAACAAAAGTCGGTTCACCGCCCATGGTCATGCGCAGATCTCCTTTTTCCAAATCCTGATCAATTTGATAACCCGTGGCCATGAATGGCCGCCCATTGTTCCTCTGAATAGGGTTTGGTTACCCGCGGGTCTTCATGTATGCGCGTTACCGTATTGGAAAAAGAAAAAGCGGTTTCGCAGGTATCTGTAGCGCCGACTACCGGCGCAGCGCTCACATAATCGGGCGTGCAGGCCAGGGGAATATGACCTTCACCGGCGAATAAACCGGAAGTAGGGTCCAATCCGATCCAGCCGGCCCCGGGCACGTATACTTCAGTCCAGGCGTGCAGGTCAGTAAAATCTTTATCCGGGCCGGATGGGCCGTCCAGGGATTTGATGTCGGCTGTCAACTGGACCAGGTAACCGGAAACAAAGCGGGCGGCCAGTCCGAGGTGGCGGAAAATCTGTACCAGCAGCCAGGCAGAATCGCGGCAGGAGCCAAGGGCCAGCGACAAAGTTTCTTCGCAGGTCTGCACCCCTGCTTCCATCCGGATATTATAACGGATATCCCGGTTGAGTTTCCGGTTGATATAAACCAGGAAGTCGTTGACAGGTTGAGGGTTTTTGTCAATGCCGGCAAGCCATTGAATCAGCAGGGGACCGTTTTCTTTTATTTCGAGGTAGGGAACGAGTTCTCCTTTCAATTGTTCCCGGTAAGCAAAGGGGAATTTCTCCGCATATTCTTCCACAAAAAAATCAAAGGGATTGATCACGATCATATTGGCAATCACTTCCACTTCAATGCGCAGTTCTTTTGTTTTTTCAGGAAATACCACCCGTGCCTGGTAATTCCCGAATGGGTCCTGCTGCCAGTTGATAAAATGTTCCTTTGGAAATATTTTGAAGGAATATGCTTCGATATGTGTGCGCGAATGAACAGCCGGCCTCAGTCTGAAAATATGGGGCGAAAGGGAAACAAACCGGTCGTATTGATAAATGGTCTTATGATTAATTGCTACACGTATGGCCATAGTGCGAAGTTGACGCAATGAATAGCAAGACAATCGTTTTTTGGAAATGCGGCAAGACAGTTTGAAGATAGTCAATTCCTCGGGGAAATCCCTGCGTCCTTTGCTGCTTTAATATCCCGAGATTCCAATGGCCTTTAGGGTTTTTCAAAAACCTGGTTAGTAAAGGGCGGGGTATCCGGGATCTTAATCACATTGAAAGCATGTTTTGTTGCCTGGTGGCAGTTGTTACACGTAACCGTTAAGCGACTGAAGCTGCGTGTAAAGGCTTCAGTATTTTTATCGGTGATGCTTGTTGCCAAACTGTCCATCGGATTAAGAATCATCGGCAGTTCTTTGATTTCAGGGCGGTCTGTACAATATTTTTGTATATCATCTATCGATTCCCGGATTTCACCCATCTCAAAATTGGCCAGTTCCCAGTTCCCGTTTTTGCCTGCAAACCAGAGTTTGGCATGATGCACCTGGATATCCGACATGAATTCGCCCAGGCCTGGTGCATAGGCACTGTCTATCCGTTTACGCAGGCTGTCTAACTGTTGCTTCCAAACCAGGGTATTGTCCTGCTTTTGATTGCAGGCAGACAGACAACAAAGCAGCAGGATTGTAAAATTCATTCTCATAGTGATGGTATTGATCCGTTTAGAAAGATCATCAGGTTGTAATTTAAATATTTCTGGTAAGAAGCGAGGGTAAAATGGTCATACGGCAATCAAACCTTTATAGGGTTTCAGCTGAACCCTGTGGTATTGTATGATTATAAAAACGTAAAAAGACCTAAGGAGACGTGAAAATACCTATAAATACATAAAAGATTTGGGTTAATAATTATAATTAACGGGGGTAAAAAGGATTTCCTGGCCGGGATGCATAAAAATCAGAAGAAAAAAACAGGTAGGCAGCCGATACAGGGTTACTTCGGATTCCTGATAAAGATATTGATTACTTCCATCAGGATGAGAATGATCACGACCCATTCGAGCGTGAGGCTGTTGCGGTTCTGGAGCAGGTCTTTGAAAAGTTCCATATTTTCTTTAACGATGCCCAGACCTTCCTGGATGGTGCGGAAACGGGCCTGGAGATCGAAGGTTTTTTTCAGCCCGATATCCAGCTTGTTCAGGTTTTCATTTTCCCAGGTTTCTTCAGGTGAATCAAAAATGTACAGATTGGCTGATATCCTGTTCTTGAGGTTCAGTGTACGGCCGATATATTTTTTCAGCTTAATACCACCCATATTGATCCTGCCTTTTCTTTCCAGCAGTTGCGTATGATGGTTGGTCTCCTCCAGCAGTACATTGGTCTGCTGGTTGTAAAAGTCCAGCGCCACGCTTTGCGAAACGTTTAGCATGATCAGGCGTAACACATCTGTATCCGGGGAAGGGATTTCAATTTTATTATATCCGTAGTTAATTACCGGGGCCTCCGTTTCAATATCGAATTCATCACTCAGGCGCTGGTCGAATAAATTTTTACAATGCGGTTCAATGATTTTGAAAAAGCCGGTCATTTCCGCTTCCGTATAACCCAGGAAGCATACGATTCCATATTTAAAGACTGAAAGATATTGATTGGTCTCTATAAAATAAAACAGCTCATCCGTATCTGCGTAATGGCTGGTCGCGTTGAAAGACGCTTTAAATTGCCTGATATCGATGCTGTCTGCAATCTGGAAGGAAATGACTTTTAGATTCATACACGAACATTTGCATCACCCTAAAGGTAAGTGAATGCAAATATTTACCTCAGCTCAATGGTCATTCGATGCAACTGTCTGGCTTTTCAATACTTCATTCTGCTGTTTCCGGTATTGCAGGATATTGAGATAATCCAGGGCCAGCCCGATCCTGTAATCTTCATATGATTTCTGGGCCCACATGATGGCGCCGTCCAGGTCTCCGTTAATTTCAGCGATGATCGCCATATTATAACAGGCCCTTCCGGCTATTTTACGTGCTGTGTTTTTTGTTTCTTCTTTCCATAGCGCGGCGGCTCCGTCCCAGTTGCCGGCCCTTGCCCTGCGTGTCGCGATGATAAAATTCTGGTCTCCGCGTACAAAATAATCCCTGGAGACCCGGATCCAGTAAGGAAGGATGCGGGAAGCATAGGCCTGCCCTGCCTGGGTGCCGACTTCTTTTACGGCTTCTATGCGTCCGGCCAGTGCCGAAGCGGCAACAGCCGGGTTGATGCCGGAACCGGAAGAAGAGATGTCCTTACTGAGAATATATTCATCCAGTATGGTCCGGCTTGAAGGATCATATATTCTCCAGCCTGTTTTTACCTGGGTGTTCATGCTCAGGTTATTTTCGATCGCCGGTATGTTGGCAAGACCCCCCAGGTTGATATTGGCCGGGGTGATCCCATAATTTAATTTCGATTCCGCATCAAAGAGTTCCAGGGAGAAAAGTGCATCCGTATTGTTTTCCCTGCATATTTTATCAACACTGTCCCATTGCAGGGCGGCAGGGAATACCCCGGCACCATAGGAGGAGAGCTCCAGGGTGAGCGGCTTCACATCCGTAAAGCGGTTGTTTTTCATGAGTTCATCAGAAAGACCGTTCAGGCTCGCCTGCGCACCGGCTTTCTGCAAATTATTGGATTCCAGGGAAAGCACTTTATGCACGGCGTCGATACCCCGGGTTGCCTGGGAAACCTGGGTCCGGTTCACAACGGCAACCGTTTTTATATTGGGAGGAAGGGATACAGGTGCCGGCTCCATCACACTGAGCGACATATAATTTGTTGAACTGCAGGAACAGCAGGCCAGCGTAATGCATATAAATAGCATCCGGTTTTTCATGGTCAGAGGATTTTGCTTATAACCTGGTGTCCAGGCCTTATCATAAACGGTTTTTGCGGCTGTTTATTATCCCGGCCCGGACGGGTTTCCGCTGTTTTCCCATTCCCTTTTCAGCATGGCAAACTGGAATTCGCTGCTCCATCTCCCTTTGAAGAATACATTTTCCAGGAAATGGGCTTCCTGCCTGAATGAAAGGCTTTTTAACATACGGATGGAGGCATCGTTTTGTGTATCTACCGTTTCAATAATCCGGTGAATTCCTTTTTCCCGGAATAAAAAACCAAGCATCCCCTGCATGGTTTCTTTTGCAAATCCCTGCCGCTGATATATATGCGAAATGGTGATACCTGTTTCAGCAATCCTGGAATCTGCCGGTTGAAGATAAATGGCACAATCTCCCACGAGTTGCCCCGTGTGGATATTTTCAATTCCGTATTGTATCCATTCGCCGGGCTTAATAAATAACTTATTTTTTTGTTCAGCGATGAAATGGATCGCCTGCTCCCGGGTGAATGTATCGAAACCCTGGTATTTTGTAATTTCCGGATTGGAGCGATATTGATAAAAGGCATCCAGATCTGATTCCAGGAGATTTCTTATTTTTAAACGCCGGGTCTGAAATAATACCTTGTTCAAAAAGAAGTTTTAAACATACGAATTTACTGATTTATCATCCTTCACCCTCGCCAAAAGCACTTTGGGTTTTAAGCCCCGGACCTGAAGCCCTTAAACCCGGACCAGTTACGGATCCTGATTGTGTATAACAACTGGTGAAGCAGGGAAGCGGATGGGTTTGTTAAGCGCCGGCTGAGAGGATTCTATAATAAAGCCGGCTGGTTGCACTGCTATGGATGAAGAAAAATATTGAAACTGCTTCACTGGATCCGTGTGAAGAAAGACCCGCTGCTGGTACCTGCCCCATCCGTATCTATATAAAACTGACTGCGGATTATATTCTCCTGTTTTATAAAATACTTTTAGTTTTTGGAATTCGCAGCCAGTTCTTTCCTGGACCCGACGATGGGTCCAAAGGGCCCGTATTTATGCTGAAACGCAGAAAAAGAATCAGGAAAGGGACCATCCGGCTGGTCAATGGGTTTCTTTGTAATATCGGGCCAGTCCCTGCTGAATTTTTTTTCAGGCCGCGGCTGACTGTTCACAAAAGCCGACAGGTCCCAGGCTTCCTCAACACTCAGCTGTTCTTTTTCATAACTGCTGCCAAACGGCATATTATTTTTTACAAAACCGGCAAATTTCGAAAGGCGGTAAATCCCTGCGGCAGTATTATAGCTTTGTTCGCCCCAGAGAGGAGGATACAGATAACCATTTAAACTGTCAGCCTTTCCTTCCCCGTTCGCACCATGACAACGCTGGCATTTTTCTGCGAAGAGTCGCCTTCCTTTTTGCGGGTCAGCCGCCCGTTCAAGATACGGGGGTATTTCAAGGCCCGTGCCGGTTGGTTTCTTCCCTTTCCACACGTCTTTTCCCACCCAGCGTATGTATGCATTCATGGCTTTCATTTCCATGCTGTTGCTGTCCGGCGCTCGGCCATTCATACTCCGCTCAAAACAGTCGCTGATGCGCAGGTTGATGGTTTCGAAAGATCCCCGCCGGTCGCTGAACCGGGGAAACTGTGAAGCGACGGTTGCATAATTACCACCCCAGGGCCGGGTGCCGGCATCCAGGTGGCAATTCTGGCAATTCATGCCGTTGGCATAATGACCAATCGTACCCCGCGGACCAAAATAACGGGCGGTTTCATGAATCAGTTTTTTCCCGTAACGGATGAGTTCCCCGGAATCGTTCGTTGGAATCGAATTGGAATCGGGTGCCATCCAGATGGTTTGCTTTGGAGACAATACAACAGCCTGCAAATTTCCATTTGCCAGTTGAGGTATATTCTCTTTACGCCAATACCATCCCGTTACCACCAGCAGCCCGATAAAGGAAACCGCCAGCCATTTACGATTCATCGGTTCGGTTATTTTGCTACGAAAGATACCCATTTTCAGACATTACAATAGGCACATCCGTTTTCCTGCGCACGGCCTACCGCCCATACGCCGGAAGGCATGGGCTGAATACCCGTAATAAGGCCATCCATCCATTCCTTTTTTACTGCAGCGGCATCCATATTCATAGTCCCGGCCATCACCGTACTAAAAACCTGGATGGCTACACCGCAAACGCAGAACATGACCCCGCTGGCCTGGAGTTCGGGGATGCCAATCTGAACCGGTCCGATACCTGGCACTTTATAATCGTCCGGGCTGGTTTTCCAGAAGGGATTTCTCGTTGCCGGAGCTTTTGTTCTCGGGTCATTGATTTTAAAGAATTCCCCGAATTTGTATTTAGCCCACAAACTATCCTGCATCGCATATGGAATTGCATTATGCCGCAAAATGACCACTTCATTACAATCACTTTCCGGTGTACCGGAAGCAGCGTTGGACATCAGGAAAACTTTAGGCCAGGCAAAGGGAAATATTTCCCTGGGTTCTGTACAGTCGAATACGATCCGGTGTTTGCCTTTCATGGTTTTAAACCATTCATCCGGGTCTGCATCTTTAACTGTACCGTTAAATATTTTGTCATTTCCTTGGGCAGGGTTCACCAGGGAAGCAACGCCCATCAGGGCAGCTGCGCCGGTGACCTTCCCTAAAAATTCCCGCCGGTTCGCGGGCTGGATGAATTTGTCTTTTGTCATAATAAAAAGTTTTAGTGGTTAAATCCGACACGGTAAGTCAATAAGGCCGGAAAGCAAACCTAGCTTTACGGTTGGTTTTTAGAATTGGAAAAAAGTGACAATTTCTAAGCCGGCATGATTTTTTCGAAACCGGATTTTAAGGTAGCATAATCCTGGGGCAGTCCGCCGGTTAAATTTTTGAATTCATGAATAAAATGGCTCTGATCATAATATCCGAACGCATCGGCCAGCTGGCGCCATTTCACATTCAGGTTGGATTCCAATGATCGGATCACCCCGTTAAAGCGAATCAGGCGGGAAAATGTTTTGGGGTGTAAACCAAACTGTTCCAGGAAATGTCTTTCCAGGGTACGCTTGGTGGTGAAAGTCGCCTGTTCCAGCTCAGAGATCGAAATATTTCCCTTATATAACTCAATCAGCCGGATCACTTCGTCCATATTGCGAATACTCTTTTTCTGAAGCTGTATTTCTCCGGTTAACCAGTTATCCATCAGTTCAATGCTCCGCGAAAGAGGGCTATTTCTCAACAGTCCGGCGATATCCTTGATTTTTTTTCCGAGAAATACCGTAGCATCCCGGCTGCAGTTATTAAAATATTGGGCAGGAAGATGAAATATTCTGAAGAGGCCGCCGGGTTTAAAATGGACGACTATTTTTTTCATGCCCGGGAATAACCGGACGCGGCGGACCTCATCATGGGGCCCTGAAATAAAATGAGGCGCGCAATAAGCCGATTGATTGCAACTATATACCGTATTTCCGGTATCTAACCCGAAAACCAGGCATTGTGTAACATGTGGAAGGAATATGTATTCAGTATAACTGCTTTCAGCCTGGTCTGCCGAAATGACCAGGTAGGCATCAACATATTGCCTGAGCAAAGGATGAGGGTTAAATGCGTGAACATGAAACATATTCCCTTTATTACCAAAAAATGAGGAAATTCTTTCGTGCCCCTGGTTGCTGCGCATGTGAAGCTACTGTTTTAGACAGAAATCTGATCCGGGCAAACATAAAAATTTTGGATTTATTCGTAAAACACTGATTACCTTGATATATCCCAAAAGTTGAATTTTTTTGCATGAGGAAATATGTCTGGTTCACAGGGCTCTTTATGTATGTATTTTCTGTTTGTCAGGCCCAGGTGCCCGTCAGCCAGGAACCCATGCACCATAATATCCTGGATAACGGTCATGTGCGCCTGCTCGATGTGCATATACCGGCCGGAGATACGACCCGGTATCATATCCATGCCACGCCATCGGTATTCCTGTTGCTTACGGATGCCCATGTATCCTCCCAGGTGATCACTGAGGAAGACCATTCGAAATCCCCCATCCCGCATTATGGAAATATCTGGTTCGAAGGGTTTTATTTACAACACCGTATCCATCGCGTGTATAACCGCGATAACCATGAATACCGTGTGATGGACATTGAACTGACAAACAAAAACTATAAAGCGATTGATTCCCCCATCCGCCAGCAGGCTTTCACCTTTTTATTTGAGGAAAAACCAGTGCGCGCCTACCGGCTGACCCTGGGGTCTGGTTTAAACATTACGGTACCATCCCGTAAAGCAGGTATACTGATGATCCAGTTAACGGATTCCGCTGAAAATATGCGCGTGGAGGAACTGTTGACCGGGGGAAAAATGGCACAGGAAAAATTATTCCGTCAGAAGGGAGACTTCATTTACATCCCTTCAGGCAGCCGTATCGTTATCAGAAATGGAGGAAAGGATAAAACTGAATTTGCATTTTTCGAATTAAAATAGTCCGGTCCGGATCAAATTTTTTTCACACGGATATTCCGGTACCAGACTTCTTCCCCATAATTCCGGAGGGCGATATGGCCCGAATGAAAAGTCCCAAAACCGGGCATGGTTTTGAATTTACTTCCGGCAATCAGTTTTTTCCAGTTTTCATCCCAGAGCGGTGTGGAAATAATATGTACATCGTTCAGGTATATATCCAACCGGCTCTGGTTGCTCAGGATTTCCACCTGGTTCCATTCAAGTGCGGGTTTGGCGGCCATCATACGGGAAGGGATCAGGTCGTACAGGTCGCCGGCTTGGTTTTTATAACTGCGGGCCTCTTCGTTGCTGTCTTCATCGCAGACCTGCATTTCGGGAGCGGTGTTCCAGGTTTCCTTATATTTCCCGGTATCCTCCTGTACAAAGATCAGGATGCCGCTTTTTGCTTTCTTCCCAATCTTCCATTCCAGTTTCAGGTCAAACTGACTGAAGGTGTCGTTGCTGACCAGGTCCCCGCCGAATGTTGTCTGGTACCCGTTTTTAACACCGGGGTTCAGGTGAATCGAACCGCTGTCGGCATTCCAGACACTACCTGCTTCTTTTTTGCCATAGACATGCCATGCGCGGTTCGTATTTCCGTCGGACAAAGAAATCCAGCCACTATCCGGTAAAACAGGAGCCGCCTTTAAAACAGAATCATGAAGCACGCGCTGCGGTGGTGAAAATGATAGGCCGTTTACATTATTATTTTTACAGGCTGCCGCATACAGAAAACAAGCGCAGATAATGAATTTTTTTTTCAAAACCGGTTTATGTGAGGATTGTAAAAGAATAACAATTTAACAGAGGCTTCCATGAATAACCTTATATAAAGTAAGTAATTTTAGTGATACCTCATGTTGTTATACAAGGATAAAAAATCACTGGAAAATTTTTCAGATGCCAGCCGGATGGAATGGCTGGAAACCAACGGACTTGGCGGTTGGTCGGGCAGCAGCCTGTCAGGTTGTAATACCCGCCGCTATCATGGCCTGCTCATGGCCGCCACCAAACCCCCGACTGAAAGAATGCTGCTCCTTTCCAAGCTGGATGAAACCATTCTGTTAGATGGAAACCGGTATGAACTCGGAACCAATGACTATAGGGATGTTGTTTTTCCAATGGGATTTCAGTACCTGATCTCCTTCAGAAAGGATTTTTTCCCGGAATGGATTTATGAAGTCCCGGGCATCCGCCTGCGAAAAACCATTACCATGGTGCAGGGGGAGAATACCACCCTGATCCGGTATGAAGTTTTAAATGCATCCGGATCCTTTACCCTGCAATTCCTGCCCCTGATCGCGGCCCGGGGATATCATGAACTGCAACATGCATATCATAATATTTTCTGGAACGTGGAGTTTCAAAACGGCCTTTTTCATAACCGGCCATTTGACGGTGCGCCGGATATTTATATCTCCGTGCCCGGATCCACCTATCAGTCAGCGAATAAATGGTATTACAAGTTTAATTATGCGGTTGATAAATACCGGGGGCAGGAATATGAAGAAGATCTTTTCAACCATGGATCTTTCAGCGTGGAACTAAAGGACGGGGATGCGCTGCATATCATCATTTCAACAGAAAACCCCACCGGGAAAAATCCCGCTACTTTATTTGAGAATGAAAAAATCCGCCGGATGGCCATGCTGAAAGGCGTGAACGGTGACCTGCTCCGGCAGTTAACCCTGGCGGCAGACCAGTTTATTGTAAAAAGAGAAATCCCCGGAAATTCAGGCTCGCAACCTCCCGAGGAATTGAAAACCATCATTGCAGGATATCACTGGTTTACCGACTGGAGCCGGGACACCATGATCTCTTTGCCCGGACTTTGCCTGCAAACCGGGCGAAACGAAGATGCAAAAAAGATCCTTGCTGCATTTTCAAAATCGGTGAGTATGGGCATGTTGCCCAACCGGTTCCGGGATCATAACGAACCGCCCGAATATAATGCGGTGGATGGGACGCTCTGGTATTTTAATGCGGTATATGCCTACCTGCAGATAACAAACGATCGCAGTTTTATCCTGAATGAAATGCTCCCGGTACTGAAAGGTATTATGGAATGGCATTTTCGTGGAACAAGGTATCATATCCATGTTGACAGCGATGGATTGCTCTATGCCGGGCAGGCCGGCCAGCAGCTAACCTGGATGGATGCGCGTATCGGGAACCGGGTAGTTACACCCCGTATGGGTAAGCCCGTGGAAGTACAGGCGCTATGGTATAATGCGTTGAAAATTTTTGAAACCCTTCTATTGCAGAATGGAGAATCAGCAGCAGCAGATCATATCCTGGGAAAGGCTGAACAGGCCAGGAAAAGTTTTGAAGAAAAATTCTGGTATCCGGAAGGCAACTATCTCTATGACCTGATAGACGAAACGGGAAAACCGGATTCAACCCTGCGGCCCAACCAGGTGTTTGCCCTCAGCCTGCCTTTTCATCTGACAGCAGGAGAAAAAGCAAAAGCAGTAATGGATGTGCTGCGGTCTGAATTATATACGCCATTCGGACTCCGGTCCCTTTCACCGGATGATCCCGGGTATAAAAGCCATTATGAGGGTGACGCATTCCAGCGTGATTCCGCCTATCACCAGGGCACGGTATGGAGCTGGCTCCTGGGACCCTTTGTGGAAGCCGGCATGAAATGCGCCGGTAATACATTCAGGGCAGAAGCCGTCGCCCTCATTGACCGTTTTGCTCCCCACCTGAATGAAGCCTGTATCGGAACAGTTTCCGAAATATTTGATGGAGCCGCGCCGCATCATCCACGGGGTTGTGTGGCCCAGGCCTGGGGCGTGGCGGAAATATTACGGGTGATAAAAACTTATTCTTTGTTTCATGCGGGCTGTTGATATACGGGTCAGCAGTGAAATGGCGGGGTTGGCCCGGGTAAAAGCCTGTTTCAAAAAGAACCGGAAATATTATGTACAGGAAGCCCTGGGGCTTGCAATATTTATGATCTCCGCCAGTTTTTTCAGCGGTCTTTTATTTGGTTATCAGGGTAGACTAGTGCATTTTTTTCCGGCTTCGGTCCGCCAAAGCCTGCTGGGCCTGATGATGGGAGGCACTGCTCTTTTTATTTTTTATTCTCCCCTGACCAGTCCTTCCGGTTCCCATATCAATCCAGCTGTTACCTTATCATTCTTAATACTGGGTAAGATCGGCCGCTTGGATACGTTGTTCTATATTATATTTCAGTGCATCGGCGGTACGGCGGCTGTTTACTTGATGGCGATTCTTATGGGTGAAAATTTAACAGCAGCACCACTTCATGATGTGGTTACGGTTCCCGGGAAATACGGACAAGCAGCAGCTGCCATCACGGAATGGGTTATAGCGTTCCTCATGATGGGCATGGTTTTATTTACAACAGACCACCCGTTCCTGAAAAAATATACAAGAATTTTTGCCGGCATCCTGGTATGTATATATGTAATTGTTGCCGGGCCGGTTTCAGGATTTGGCATGAACCCGGCCCGGAGTTTTGCGAGTGCATTGCCGGCCAATATCTGGACGGCTTTCTGGATCTATGCATTCATGCCCGTTGCAGGGATGCTGGGCGCGACGGAATTATATCGTTTTGTAAAAAGAAAAAAAGGATCGTTCAAATCTGAACGATGAAAGCATTGGGTGTTAAGCACTAGGCGTTATTATAGATTTTAAGCACCGTTTCTTTTAAAGACTTCGATTTATCAGAAACCAGGAATTCTAAGGTCTCCGCAATCTCCAAAGGTTTTACCCAGTTATCCGGATTGGCATCCGGCATCGACTTACGGTTCAGGGGCGTATCCAGTGTACTTGGAACAACCACCGACACAGTCACGTCGGCGCCTTTTGCAGCCTCATTCAGTAATTCTGCCAGTTTAAAGAGCAGTGATTTGCTGAGACTATAAGCAACCAAATCCTTTCCCTGTGCAGGATTCAGGGCAGGCCGGGCGCCTATCAAAACAATACGGCCCTTTTTATTTTCCATCAGGTGGGTAAACAAGGGCCGGGTAACATAATAAGCCGTTTCGAAATTCAAAGCGATCTGCTGGTGAATATCTTCGCCCGAAGTGGCGGCGAGGTCTCCCATGGCGAACCCACCGACCAGTAATAACGCGGCGTCGATGACCTGGTATTTTCCGATGCTTTTCCGTATAAATTCATTTGTTTCATTTTCTTGGGTCAGGTTAACAACAGCAACTTCCAGATTTGGATGGGTCTGAACATCTGCCCGGGCGGTATCGTTGGAAACCGTTGCCAGCACCCGGTAATTTTTATCCAGGAATTCTTTTGTTACCGCCCTGCCCAGGTTGCCATTGGCGCCGGTGATAATGACCGTTTTCATGAATTTTATTTTTTTACCTGCTTCCCAGCCATGTTAATGCATCTAATATAAGTCTGTCCTGAAGGGGGTTATCAAAAGTATGCGATAGTGTAGCCAGGGTATGATTTTCATAATCCATATCATTATGTCCCATATTGAAATACACCATACGGTACTTTTTGTTCGTCCAAACCACCGGATAAAATCCGCTATGCCAGATTTCGGACAATTTGGGCCCGGTTCCCAGGGGAAAGCTGCTGCTGTCGATGGCTAACAGGATATCAATCTGCGGATTGTTCCGGAGGTCATTTGTCCACCGGTACCATTCATTGGCGGCAGACCGGAAGGTATCCGGAAGGTTACGGGTTACCGGATGATATTTATCCGTCACACGCAGCACGGCGGGAGTAGGTCTCCAGGTATTGCTGAGATAAGATCCCGAACCCAGGAAATCGTTGTGATACCAGTCCCAGTTCTGCGGGTAAGCGGAAGGTGTGAGTGCAAATGCTGAAAAATGAAAACCCATCCAGCCGCCTCCCTGTTTCATATATTCTTCAAAAACTTTTCTTTGCGCGGGATCTTCCGGTCTTGTATCGAGGAATATCACGACCTGGTACCGGGAAAGAAATTTCGCATTCAGGTTGTTCCAGTTATTGGTTGAATCATAAGTGAAATGATTGGCTGCCGCCATTTTGGGGAACCAGCGGTTGGCTTCATGTACAAAACTGATATGTGCCGGGTCTTCCTTCGCGGTATAAAATGCAATGACCCGGAATTCCCGGGTAATTTTTTGCGCTTTAGCTTGCAGGGGACGAAAAAATAAACCACCGAAGCATAAAACTGCAATAAAAATTTCCCTGGCATTTCTTTTATTCATTCGTTTGATGATATACCGTTACGGAACAGGGTTCAAAGTAAAATCAAATGACTTTGCGTTAGTTTCAAAAAAAGATACGGTATTATTAAGCAATCTGCCGATTTCTTCCGCCGATATTAGGCAGGAACGCTGTAAGTATGCCGATCAGGGGTAGAAAAGCGCAGACCTGGTAAACGAACAGGATGCCTTTATGATCGGCCAGTACGCCCAGTACAGCGGATCCGAGTCCGCCCATTCCGAAAGCAAAGCCAAAGAAAAGTCCGGAAATCAAACCTACCTTTCCCGGCAATAATTCCTGGGCGTACACCAGGATGGCTGAAAAAGCGGATGCCAGTACAAACCCGATGATTACGGTCAGTACGGCCGTCCAGAACAGGTTTGCATGGGGCAATAAAAGCGTGAACGGTGCCACCCCGAGGATGGAAAACCAGATTACATATTTTCGCCCGAACCGGTCACCCAGCGGTCCGCCGAATAAGGTTCCCGCAGCTACGGAAAATAAAAATATAAACAGGAAAACCTGCGCATGTTGTACGGATACACGGAACTTTTCAATCATATAGAAAGTCAGGTAACTGGTCATGGAAGCGAGGTAGAAATATTTTGAAAAGATAAGTACCATCAGGATCAGTATGGACACCATGATTTTTCTTTTTGACAAGGGAGCATGCTCCGCATGGACATGCTTATTTTTTTGTTTGATGGTATGAAGGTTGAGCTTATACCAGCGGCCGACAAAAAGCAGTACGCCCATGGCCAGCAGGGCCAGCAGGGAAAACCATCCGATACTGGATTGGCCCAGCGGCACAATGATGAGCGCTGCGAGTAAGGGTCCAAGGGAAGATCCCGCATTGCCGCCCACCTGGAAGATGGACTGGGCAAGGCCTCTTTTCCCTCCCGATGCCATATAGGCTACTTTTGAAGCTTCCGGATGGAAGATCGAAGAACCGATCCCAATCAGGGCTACGGAAAAAAGTAATATATAAAAATGGCCGGCCTGCGACATACAGATCAGTCCGGTCAGGGTGAAACCCATACCGGTTACCAGGGAAAAGGGCTTGGGCCGGTGATCCGTGTACAGTCCGACCAGGGGCTGCAATAAGGAAGCGGCCATCTGAAAAGTGAGGGTAATCAGCCCGATCTGTGAAAAATTCAAATGAAAATTCGTTTTTACCAGCGGGTAAATGGAAGGGATCAGCGATTGAATGGTGTCGTTGAGCATATGTGAAAAACTTATCATCAGCAGGATCGGGTAAACGGTCGCTGTCAAGGCGGTGGAGGCCATGGGCTGAGGGATCTGTTTTTCCATTAATTTTTCCATGCGTATCAAAACATTTTTTATGACTAATCTGCCTGACTATGATTCCATTTCCTGTTTAATTTCATCAGGAAGGTTTCCGGAACTTCCGGCAGTTCTTCAGTAGTTTCAAAACGGGTATTCGAATGAATGACATTGTAAATATGTTGCCCGGTTACGTTTTTTTCAATAAAAGGAATATGGTTTTCATAAAAACGAATCCGGTTTGACCTGAAATCCCGGTATTCGCAATATTCCACCCTGATGGGTTGGGCCAGGGTTTTCAATTGGGCGATCTGGTAATTCACATGCGCCGATATCAGGATATTAAACAGGATCCCTGAGAGCGCCCAGATGATATTAAGTGCCAGTGAAACATATAAAACAGGCCTGATCAACCTGCCCCGGAACGGGAGGTATTCTGATAAAAACAATATCATACAGGGAAACAGCCAGTATTGTGGGGTAAACCTTGCCCACCAGGGATCCGGGATAAGGAAGATGGATAAAAAGAGAAAACACATGATGAACAGGGAAGTCCTAAAAACATTTTTTCTGGCATGGTAAGCCGCCAGCATACCCAGAACGACCAGGGATACCAACAGGGCGCCGCTGAACAAGGGACCGAAACCTGCCACTTTAATTTCGGGATTATTTGCATTCATGAGTTCGCTTTTATTGAAAGTAAACGGGATCTTCAGGGTTTGTATGAGGGATGAATCATTCGCCGAATGATCCGAAGTGCGGGCATTATAAGAAATAAGGAACTTGGCAAACCGGTTTTTATCTCTCAGTTGTAAGGGCGTGACTTCATAAATCTCACGTTGTGTTTCAGGCAGGCTCTGGAAGATATGATTGTGTGCAATAAGGTTTGTCATGTAGGGGTGGAAACCGATAAATACAAAACCCACGGTAAAGGTAATGCTGCCTGTGATAAGGATTTTTTTTACCAGGTCCCGGTTTTTTTTCAGGGCCAGCCAGGAGATAAAACCCAGACAGAATATACCGGCATACAGGATGGCTGTAAATTTTATGTTCACCGAGATCATAATGAGCAGTCCAAGTAAAAAGACCGCGTATTTATTTTTCTCGAGGATCAATAAAATAAAAACTGCCAGCAAACTGGTGAGTACAGAATACATCAGGCCATCTACGCAATAGCTGGTCAGCTGGTAAATAGTTACCGGGTTGCAGGTAATGATGCCTGCAAGCAGCCATTTTTTCCCTGTACTCCAGCGGTTCAGTTTATATAAAACGGAAAGGTAAAGGAAGAAGGATGCCAGCAGGAGCATAGAATTGACTGCCTTTCCTGTTTCTATCCGGTTGGTCAGGGCGTAGATGGCAGCTTCAGTTATTTCTGCACCCTTGGGGAAATAGTTTATACTTAAATATTTTATGTTTGGAATCAGCCGGCCACTATCCGGATTTTCCTCAGTCAGTTCATGGGGACCGGAACACCAGACGGCGCTTTGATCTGATACACGGTGTATTTGCCGGATAGGCAGTTCTTTAAAGTATGGATTCCAGCCGGTTTTAAGCTGGTACACCGTTTCCTGGTGATACCATTGACCATCGAACGATAAATCGTATATGGAACCTGCAAAAACCAGGCATAACAGAATGAGGCCAACCAGTATTCCCCCGGTTTTTAAAAAAAACAAGTTTCGGTTTTATTTTAAAAAGATCATGGGCCGCATAGTATTGGGTGACGAGCATCATTACGACTGCTGCCGGTAGCTGCCAGGCTGAAATGGAATAGCCCCTGATGAAAGCAATGGCACAAAATAACAGGGTATATGCAAAGAGGCTGATCAGTCCAATCGCAAGTAAAAAGAAGATATTGGCAAAGCGCTGATTTTTTTGCATAAAGTGGATACGCTGTTTTCCTGAAACGGAATACCCGTTCGATATTGTTTGACGGATACCCGGCTTAGCATCAGGTCTGCAAGATAATCCAGTTGAAGTATTTCTTAATTGAAATCAAATGGGTTGTTCTGTTTTCAGCAAATCCTATTTTTGTATCTCTGTAAAAAGATACCGGATGAAAAAAATATTAAACTTCCTGTTTCTCCTCATTTCCTTTACTGCCGGCGCGCAAAAAACGGATAAGGAACTCCAGAAAAAAATCGAAAACCTGGTAAACGGATTTCATGGTACGGCGGGGATCTATGTGCATGACCTGAAAAAGAACCGGATTGCTTCCTACCAGGCAGACACCCTGTTCCCTACGGCGAGCGTGGTAAAAATCCCGATCATGATCGGGATCATGAACAAAATCCAGCATAAGGAGCTGGATTTTCACCAGTGGATCGTTTACAAGGATACCCTGAATTATGACCCGGGAGAGGACGTACTGGCTTCTTTCAAACCGGATCAGAAAATTATGGTAAGCAAACTGATGCTCCTGTCCATTTCACTCAGCGATAATACGGCCAGCCTTTTATTGCAGGGGCTTGCAGGCGGGGGGCAACAGATCAATGAACTGATGGATAGTCTAGGTTTTGTATATACAAGGGTGAACAGCCGTACACCCGGCCGCGAAAAAGACCGGGAAATTTTTGGCTGGGGCCAAACCACCCCCGGTGAAATAGCCCATATCATGGAACAGATTGTAAATGGAAAAGTATTGAGTCAGCGCAGCAGCGACCGCATGTTGAGAACCCTGGGCCGGCAGTATTGGGATGAAGACGCGATTTCGCAGATCCCGCCGAATGTATTTGTGGCTTCCAAGAGCGGGGCCGTGGATGAGTGCCGGAATGAAATATTATATGTGAACGCGCCCCATCCGTATATATTCAGCATTTTTACAAAAAACAATACCGACCGGAGCTGGGATTACAACAATGAAGCCTGGGTACTCACCCGGAAATTATCCGCGCTCCTCTTTAAGTATTACAATCCGGATATTCAATATGATGCGGAACCGGTGAGGAGGTAGGGTTATGAGTGATGAGTTATGAGTGATGAGTTATGAGTGATGAGTAATGTATCATTGAATAATCAATGTTAGGCGTTAAGCGTTAGGCGTTCAGCTTAAATACTGATTTCCCTCCTGCGCGCAATCACATCCCAATAACCGGTCACCCGGTTATTTTCAACGGTATAGGCTTTATCGTACAGGGCAACTGAAGGACAGACATGCCGGGGAACGCCGTATAAAACATCGCCGGGTTTGAAACCTCCGGCATCCGGAACTTTCAGTACCAGGTGTTCTTCACTGTGTGCTACCGGAATGGCTTCGGGGGCATTTAAAAAAAATATGCGGGGCTGGGGATTTTCTGACGCTACCGATTTGTATCCCAGGTCCACGCAGATCATATCCGGGGTCGGAATGGAGATCACCCGGCAAACCAGCAGTGCAGCCCATTCGAAGGGTTGCTCCGGCAGGTTTTCCGAATAACCTTTGTCCCAGAAAATAAATGTTCCCGGACTGCATTCCCGTTCACCCGCTGCGGCATGAATGAAGCTGGTCGGGGAACCGCCTGCTACCAGGGTTATAGGATGGCCGGCAAGTTTTTCCAGTGAACTTTTTAATAAAAGCACCGGTTCAAAAGCCTGCCGGCAATTTTCTGAACGCGTTTTGAAGTCAGCATCTTTGATATGCCCGTCGTAAGCATGCAATCCCATAACCTGTATCCCCGGAAGTGAAACCAGTTGCAGAAACAGTGCGCCTGCCAGACCGGGCAGGATGCCCGTCCGGTTCATACCCACATTCAGGTCTATATATACAGATGCTTTCAAATAAGCCATTTCAAACAAACGGGAAAGTGCCCCTGCCTGAACTTCCTGATCCACGAGGCAGGAGAATTTCGTATCCGGGTATTTTTGGATGAGCCGGATCAGTCTTTTTATTTTGGGGCCATTGGGCGGGTAGGCCAGTAATACATCCGGTGCCTGGATCATGGCCAGCATTTCTGCTTCGGCAATCGTGGCCGCTTTAAATTTTTGGATACCCGCATCCAGCATGATCCTGCATACTTCGGCGATTTTACTGGTCTTTACATGCGGGCGCAGGTTTTCCGCATTTACCCTTTCTAAAAGCATGCGGATATTATTCTTTATGCGCAACGGATAAATAAAAAGTGCAGGTGAATCGAATTCATCCACATTGTCGGCTGTAAACCAGAATTTTTCCATCGTGTTGATTAAACCAGTTCAAATAAAGCTTCAATTTCCACAGGGATATTATCCGGCAGGGTGGCCATACCCACGGCGCTTCTGACCCCAATACCATTTTCAATACCCCAGACCTGTGCAAACAGTTCACTGCATCCGTTAATGATATAAGGATGTTTTTCGAAGGAAGGATGGGCATTCACCATGCCCAGCAATTTGATCACACGTTTGACCTTATCGAGACTGCCCAGGTGATGTTTTAAAGTGGCGAGAATGGCCAGTCCCACCTGACGTGCAGCAAGCTTTCCCTGTTCGGAATCCATATCTTCCCCGATACGGCCGCGGATCAGGGTTTTATCAGGTAACAGCGGGCCATGACCGGAAACATAACCATGTTTGCCATCGGCCAGAAAAGGGATATATACCCCGATGGGTGTGGGGGCAGGCGGTAGTTCCAGTTGCAGTTTTTTAAAATTTTCTTCGGCTGACATAAATAAAATTTAATGGCTGGTGATAAAATAAATAAGCGCGACCATCAGCATTCCGACGACCGATATGATGGATTCCATCACACTCCAGGTCTTCAGTGTCTCTTTAACGGTCAAATTGAAATATTCCTTGAATAACCAGAATCCGGAATCGTTTACATGGGAAAACATCAGACTGCCGGCGCCCGTTGCCAGCACGAATAGGCTGGGGCTGATGCCGGATCCTGCCAGCATGGGCGCGATCATACCCGCAGCAGTGAGTCCTGCTACCGTTGCGGACCCCAGGCAAACACGGATAAAGGCAGCAATGAACCAGGCCGCAAACAGGGGATGCAGGTGTAATCCCTGCATCAGCCGGGTTAGTTGCGCAGCCGTACCACTTTCCGTAAGTACCTGTTTCAGGGCACCAGCCCCAGCAATGATGAGCAGGATCAGGGAAATGTCTTTTACGGCTTCTGTCATGGAGATCATGCAGGTTTCCAGTTTTTTTCCTCTTTTAAGAACCAGGGCATAAACAGCATAAGCCAGTGTAAGCAGGAGCGCGATGGATGCGTCCCCCAGCACGGTAAAGATTTTTACGGGGATAGAATCCACAGGCATGACTAACCGAAGAATGGTGGCTGTTCCGATCAGCACCACGGGCAGGAGGGCTGTGATGAAACTGTCGGCGACGCCCGGCAGATCTTCATCCGGGATACTTTTCCCGGCAAAAGTGGCCAGTGGTTTCCGTTTATATTTTTTAAGTGTGGTCGCAAAGAGGGGACCGGCAATGATTACGGAAGGGATGGCTATGATGAAGCCGTAAAGCAGGGTGAGCCCCAAGTCCGCATGGTATTGCTGGATCAGGGCCACCGGTGAAGGATGCGGTGGCAGGTAACCAAAAGTTACGGAGAGGGAAGCCAGCATGGGCAGGCCGATATATACCGCGGGTATATCATACTTGTAGGATAGGGTGATGATCAGCGGCACCATCAGTACGAACCCGATGCCATAGAAGAGGGGAATACCGACAATGAAAGCCGTGACCACCAGGGCCCAGACCAGGTATTTCCTGCCGAACCAGTTCATGAAGGCAGATATGATGCGTTGTGCGGCTCCATAATCGGCAATCAGTTTTCCAATCATCGCACCGACGACGAGTATCACGACCAGGGATCCCAGCATGTCGCCCATACCGGTTTGTACGGCATGGGTCACCGAATCGACGGTCATGCCGTTGGCCAGGCCGATACCCATGGAAACTAGCAGGAAAGAAAGAAAGGCATTTAATTTTGCCCAGGTGGTTAATAAAATCAGCAATAGAATCCCTGTCAGCAAAATCAGAAAAGACATGGCAAGTTTTTAAAAATGAAGAAGAGCCGTCAAATTAAAACATTTCAGTTAACCCGCGACCGTTTTTTGAACTGCCTATTAATTTGAAAGAATAACCCGCTAATTTGCAATCATGTTTATAATAGACGCTCACCTCGACCTGGCCATGAATGCGATGGAATGGAACCGCGATCTGAAACAACCGGTTCCCGATTTGCGTGACCGTGAAAAAGGTATGAAAGATAAACCCGACCGCGGCCGGAATATGGTATCCCTGCCTGCTTTGCGCGAAGGAAAGGTTGGGCTGGTCGTTGCTACACAGATCGCCCGGTATGTCAGGAGGGGAAGTCCGCTCCCAGGCTGGCATTCCCCGGAACAGGCCTGGGCTCAAAGCCAGGCCCAGCTTTCCTGGTACCAGGCTATGACTGATTCCGGTGAGATGGCCCAGATACAAGGGCTTCCCGACCTGGAAGCACATATAAAAAAATGGGAAGACCTTTCGATACCCGATCAGGATAAGCCGATTGGATTTATATTGAGTCTGGAAGGTGCGGATTCCCTGGTGAGTCTTTCCTATCTCGAAAAAGCATACGGCTATGGATTGAGGGCCCTGGGTCCTGCACATTATGGGGAAGGCCGCTACGCCGGGGGAACGGGAACGGAAGACGGGTTCAGCGAAGCAGGAAAAAATTTACTCAGGGAAATGGATTCACTCCATATGATTCTGGATGTTACCCATTTAACAGACACCGGTTTTATTGAGGCCATGGAAATATACCAGGGGCCAGTCTGGGCCAGTCACCACAATTGCCGGGCCCTGGTGAAAAACCAGCGACAGCTTACTGACGACCAGATCCGGGTGTTGATTGAAAGGGGGGCGGTTATCGGCGGGGTGCTGGATGCCTGGATGCTTACGGAGGGCTGGATACGGGGCGTTTCGCTGCCCAAAGCCATGGGGGCCAATCTGAACCGGCTCATCGATCACTACGATCATATCTGCCAGATTGCAGGAAACGCAGATCATATTGCCATCGGCAGTGACCTCGATGGCATGTTCGGCACCGAACAATCACCCTTCGATATGGATACCATTGCTGATTTGCAAAAGCTGCCGGATCTCCTGAAACATCGGGGATATTCAGGACCGGATATTCAGAATATCCTGCATGGCAACTGGTTGCAGTTTTTGAGAAGAGCCTGGGTATAAATGTATACGGCATCCGTGTATCATCGTTAGCCGTTTATAATATTTTAATAGAGCTTCTAAACAGTCTAACCATTTGGTCTTGCCAGATCATTACATTTGTAATGTCTGGCAATTATCAGAATTTAACCCCTGAACCAATCACTGCTATGCGAAAATTCTTTTATACAGGAATACTGATCTTTTTTGGTCTGAGTTCACTGGTATCCTGTAATAATCCGGAACCTGTTGCAGCTCATACGGTACCCCCTCCCGAAGCCCTTCCGGTTGTTACGGTGTCGGAGCGTCCTTTTACATCCTTCAGGGAATATACAGCTACACTGGAAGGCAGTAATGATATCGAAATCAGGCCCCAGGTGAACGGGTATATTGAAAGGATTTTTGTGGATGAAGGGGCTTTTGTTAAAAAAGGCCAGCCCCTGTTTAAGATCAACGACCAGCCTTACCAGGAAGCACTGAATAATGCCAATGCAACCCTGGCGGTCGCCAAAGCAAACCAGGCCAGTGCGGAGATCAATATGAATAAACTGGAGCCGCTGGTTGCTAATAATGTGATTTCCCCGATTCAACTGAAAACAGCTAAAGCTGCTTACGATGCGGCAACGGCTTACGTGGCCCAGGCAGAAGCTTCAGTAGGCAATGCAAAAATCAATATCGGGTATTCTCTGATCAAAGCGCCGGTAGACGGCTTTATCGGAAGAATTCATATTAAAACCGGGAGCCTGGTAGGCCTGTCCACAGCAGATCCACTGACCAATATTTCTGAAGTAAAGGATGTGCGGGTTTATTTTTCTGTAAGTGAAACTGAATTTCTCCGGTTTCGTGATGAATACCCCGGCAAAACGATCGAAGAAAAAATCAGGAACCTGCCTCCGGTTCAACTCATTCTTTCCGATAACAGCTTATACCCGCAGACAGGGAAAGTGGAAATGGTGGCCGGTCAGTTTACCTCTGGTTCCGGATCCATCCCTTTTCGTGCCAATTTTCCGAATCCAAATGGTGTTTTGCGTTCAGGCAATACTGGCCGGGTGCGGATTTCAATAAGCCTTCCGGCCGGACTGGTTATTCCGCAGGAAACCACTTATGAATTACAGGATAAGGTTTTTGTGTTTCTTTTGTCTGACAGCAATAAGGTAAATAGCGTACCGGTGCATGTTTCAGGCGTTTCCGGAAATTATTACCTGGTGGATAACGGACTAAAAGCCGGGGACCGGATTGTTTATGGTGTAGAAAAGGTGAGCGATGGTACCGTCATCAATCCGTTGCGCATGTCCCTGGATAGTCTGTTGAAGATCCGGCCGATGTAGCGCCTGTTTGCTGAACAAAAAATGTAAAATGCTCAAAAGATTTATAGAAAGGCCGGTTTTATCTACTGTGATATCCATTATTCTGACCCTGCTGGGACTGATCTCCATGTTTAACCTGCCAATCACACAGTTTCCGGATATCGCCCCACCTACTGTAAGCGTGAATGCGTTTTATCCGGGAGCGAATGCCGAAGTGGTGGCCCGTGCCGTGGCCACACCTCTGGAAGAGGCAATCAATGGCGTGGAGAACATGACCTATATGACGTCCACATCCGCCAATGACGGATCCATGTCCATCAGTGTGTATTTCAGACAGGGAACAAATCCTGACATAGATGCCGTGAATGTTCAAAGCAGGGTATCACGGGCCGTGAATCAGATTCCACAGGAAGTAGTACAGGCCGGGATTTCCACGCAGAAGCAGCAGAACAGTATGATTAATGTCACCCTGTTGTACAGCTCCGATAGTGCATATGATGAAAAATTCCTGTCGAACTATGCCAAGATCAATATCCTTCCGGAAATACAGCGTGTACCCGGTGTGGGACAGGCTGTGATCTTTGGAGAAAAGGATTATTCCATGCGTATCTGGCTTCTGCCGGATCGTCTGAACGCTAATAATATTTCGGTCCAGGATGTAATGAATGCAATCCATGACCAGAATGTAGAGTCTGCACCCGGAAAATTTGGAGAAGGTAGCAGTGCCTCTTTCGAATATATCATTAAATACAAGGGGAAACTCACCGAGAATAAGGACTATGAAAACATTATTGTCAAAACCGGGGCGGATGGATCGGTGATCCATTTGAAAGATATAGCCCGTGTGGAATTCGGTTCAATTTCTTATAGTTCTAATGCCCTGGTGCAGGGAAAGCCCGGATTGGGTATCGGAATTTTTCAAACCGCAGGTTCCAATGCAAATGATATCCTGATTACCATAGATCAGGTACTGAAAAATACGGCCGCCAGTTTTCCGAAAGGCATTCATTATTTCACGATGTTCAGTGCGAAGGATTTTCTGGATGCTTCCATCGACCAGGTTAAGACTACATTACTCGAAGCCTTTATCCTGGTATTCCTGGTCGTATTTATTTTCCTGCAGGATTTCAGGTCCACATTAATTCCCGCCATAGCGGTCCCGGTCGCCATTATGGGTACTTTCTTTTTTATGCAGCTCTTTGGTTTTACCATCAACCTGCTTACGCTTTTTGCACTGGTGCTGGCTATCGGTATCGTTGTGGATGATGCGATCGTAGTAGTGGAAGCCGTACATTCAAAAATGGAACGGACCGGGCTGAATGCGCATGATGCGACAATACAATCCATGAATGAAATATCCGGTGCCATTGTTTCTATCACACTGGTGATGGCAGCTGTGTTTGTGCCGGTGGGATTTATGCAGGGCAGCAGTGGTGTATTTTACCGGCAGTTTGCATTTACACTCGCGATTGCCATTTTAATCTCCGCGCTCAATGCATTGACCCTGAGTCCGGCGCTCTGCGCATTATTTTTAAAAAATAACCATCATGGAGAAGGCGGGGATCAAAAGAAACTAGGCTTTGGAAAAAGATTTGGAAATGCATTCAATGCCGGATTCAATGCGACTACCAACCGATATATGGGCGTTGTTCAATTTCTTATTCGCTACAAATGGGTTGGATTGCTGACACTGGCCGTCATATCAGGACTAACCATCTGGGAAGTGAATAAAACGCCTACCGGATTTATTCCCGCGGAAGATCAGAATTTTGTCATGCTGAGTATCAACCTGCCACCTGCTTCGTCGCTGGACAGAACCAATGCCGTAATGCAAAAAGTGGATAGCCTGCTGAATGAGGTTCAGGCTGTTGACAAACGGGGAGCCATCAGTGGTTTGAATCTGTTTGGCGGATTCATCAATAGTACAAATTTCGGCGTTACTTTTATTAAGTTAAAAGAGCAAAAGGATAGAAAACCTGCGCAGAGTATCAATCAGGTGATTGAGAAGATCTATGAGAAAATGTCCGTCATTAAAGAGGCGGGTGTGTTTATAATCAGCCCCCCAACCGTATCGGGATTTGGAAATTCCAGTGGATTCGAAGTGATTATCCAGGACCGGACCGGCGGATCTGTAGAGAAACTGAACGAAACGACCAATGCATTCGCTGCAGCCCTGATGAAAAGAAAAGAGATTGCCGGTGCTTATTCTTTCTATTATACCGGAAATCCGCAATATCTGCTGGAAGTGGATAATGAAAAGGCAAAGCAGTTACATGTATCCGTAAGTGATATTCTGGGTACCATGCAGGTTTATTATGGAAGCAGTTTTGCGTCGGACTTTAACCGGTTTGGAAAATATTACCGGGTTATTGTGGAAGCGGATATTCCCTATCGAAGGGATCCTTCTTCCCTGAATGGAGTCTTTGTTAAAAGCAGCTTCGGACAAATGATTCCCATCAATACGTTCGTTCAGTTAAAAAGAGTGTACGGACCGGAAACGATAAACCGGACCAACCTCTTTAATTCTGTAAGCATCAGTGGCACCGTAAATCCGGGATTTAGTTCGGGAGATGCCATTCGCGTCATCCGTGATCTGGCTGCTAATGATCTTCCCAGGGGATATTCCTATGAATGGTCCGGAATCTCCCGCGAAGAAAGTTCGGCTGGTACACAAGCCCGACTCATTTTTATTCTGAGCGTGGTATTTGTATATTTTTTACTCTCCGCCCAGTATGAAAGTTATATCCTGCCCCTGGCGGTTTTACTTTCCATTCCCACGGGATTATTGGGCGTTTTTCTATTTATCAACATGGCCGGGATTGAAAATAATATTTATGTACAGGTCGGTATCATCATGCTGATTGGTCTCCTCGCTAAAAATGCTATTTTAATTGTTCAATACGCAGTAGCGCGCAGGCGTTCGGGAATGGACCTGGTGGCCGCCGCACTGGAAGGAAGCCGCCTCCGTTTACGCCCGATCCTGATGACATCCTTTGCATTCATTGTCGGGCTCCTCCCATTAACCTGGGCCACGGGCGGGTCCGCTCTGGGTAACCGTTCTATCGGCACGGGTGCCGTTGGAGGCATGCTGACAGGAGTAGTCCTGGGTGTATTTATTATTCCCGTTCTTTTTGTGATGTTCCAGGCCCTCCAGGAAAAAGTTACCGGGAAACCAAAATCCATAATTGAAAATTATGAGCTTAAGTCAGAATAAGTGTACTGATCTCAACAATAGAAAATGAAAAAGTTACATCAGTACCGCTATATTATTTTTCTTTTGATCTTGTGGGGGGGCGTATCCTGCAGAACCGGGAAAAATTACCAGCGCCCGGACGTGCTGCTGCCTGAAAGTTTTAATCCCGGAGCTCATGCTGCCGATACAAACAGCATCGGGGACATCGCCTGGAAAAATTATTTTTCAGACCCGGTTTTGCAGTTACTGATCGACAGTGGGATATCCCGTAACTACGACCTGCAATTCGCAATTAGAAATATCGGCATTGCCCGGTCGCAGGTGAAACAGGCCGGCTGGTTATGGTATCCGCAGGTCAACGCGGGGCTTTCAGGTCAATATTACCGGAATTCGGATAACAGTCCGTTTGGGACCAATAACGGGGCTCTGGTTAATCATTTCAATGATTTCGTGGCATCTGTCAATATGAGCTGGGAAATTGATATCTGGGGAAAGATCAGCCGGCAGAAGGAATCCAGTATGGCCGGTTACCTCCAGACTTACGAAGCGGCAAAAGCAGTGCAGACCCAGCTGGTGGCAGATATAGCCCAGGGATATTTCAGCCTGCTTATGCTCGATCAGCAATTGCAGCAAACAAAGAAAACACTGGCGCTCACCACCGATTTTGTCAAACTCACCCACCTGCTTTATGATGCGGGGGAAGTCACTTACCTCGCCGTGCAACAGGCGGAATCCCAAAGGCAGTCAACCGCCGTGCTGGTTCCGCTGATTGAACAGAATATCCGGATTCAGGAAAACGGTTTACAATTGCTCACGGGTAACCTCCCGGGTTCCGTTGACCGCTTTGTTAATTTAACCGATATCCATTTCAACGACGGACTCACAACCGGATTGCCTGTCTCTTTATTGAACCGCAGACCGGATGTACGTGCCAGCGAAATGGGACTCGTGAATGCCAATGCCCAGGTGGGAATTAGCCAGGCTAATATGTATCCTGCATTGAACCTCACGGCCGGAACGGGTTTCGAATCGATTAAATCCAGCAACTGGTTTAATATTCCGGGTTCCCTGTTCGGGGTGGCAGGTGCCACCCTGATCCAGCCGGTATTGAGGGGAAGACAACTGAGAACGCAGCTGGAAATTTCCAGACAGCAAAGGGAACAAGCCGTGATCCGTTTCAGGCAATCGGTACTGACAGCGGCCATTGAAGTGAGCAACGCGCTGGTGCAGATCAGTAAACTAAAAGAACAGGAAAACATTGCCAGGGCAAGGACTGATACCCTGTCGGCTGCGGTAAGCAATGCGCAGTTATTATTTAGGAATGATATGGCCAATTATCTGGAAGTGATCACGGCCCAGCAAAACGCATTGGATGCGCAGCTGAGCCTGGCATTTATTCAGAGGGCCGAACTGAATGCCCGAGTTGAACTTTACAGATCCCTGGGGGGCGGATGGAAATAAATGCTTATAATTATTACCGGTTTTAATTAAAATATACGGATATGGACAGGAGAAAATTTATACGCAGCGGATCTTTAACCGGGCTCGGGCTGTCAGCAGTCGGCGGCTGGCAGCTGGCGGCTGGCGGAAACGCAGCATTCAACATTTCTTCCAGGGACGCACTGAATGAGACACTTGCCCTGAACCTGGAAGAGATCACGATAACGGAACTCCAGAAAAAAATGCGAAGCGGTGAACAGACTGCTTTATCGATTACCAGGGCCTACCTCCGGCGTATCGAACTCATTGATCGCAGCGGTCCTGGCCTGAATTCCATTATTGAATTGAACCCGGATGCCCTGGAGATCGCGGAAAACCTGGATCATGAAAGAAAGCAGGGAAAAATCCGCGGCCCACTGCACGGAATTCCGGTCCTGGTAAAAGACAATATCAATACAGGAGACCGGATGATGACCACAGCCGGTTCACGGGCCCTGCTGGGAAACCGGGCCAAAGAAGATGCATTCATCATGAAACAACTCCGGAAGGCCGGCGTGGTATTATTGGGGAAAACCAACCTGAGCGAATGGGCTAATTTCCGTTCCTCCCATTCCTGCAGCGGATGGAGCAGCAGGGGCGGACAAACCAAATGTCCCTATATCCTGGACAGGAATCCTTCCGGATCCAGTGCAGGATCCGGATCCGCTACAGCAGCCAGTCTTTGTGTGGTGAGTGTGGGAACGGAAACCGATGGCTCTGTGGTTTCACCTGCGTCCGTGAATGCCCTCGTCGGCATCAAACCGACCGTGGGCTTATGGAGCCGCAGCGGGATCATACCCATTTCTGCAACACAGGATACGGCCGGTCCCATGGCGCGTACCGTGCGGGATGCGGCCATCCTGCTGGGCGCCGGAACCGGGCTGGATGCAAACGATGCCGTCACACAGGCAAGTGCGGGTAAAGCACTGCAGGATTATACCCCTTTTTTAAAAAAGGAGGGCCTCAGGGGAAAACGCATCGGAATCGAAAAATCTCATCTCCAGGGGAACCCGGACCTCGTTGCGTTATTGCGTGGAGCCATGTCCGTTATGGAATCGCAGGGTGCTACCATGGTGGAAGTGGACCTTCTGGGTGAGATGAAAGCCCTCGGCAATGCAGAGTTCCTGGTGCTGTTATATGAATTTAAAGACGGGCTGAACCGTTATCTCGACGTGAATGGCACTCATGTCAAATCACTCAAAGAACTGATCGCATTCGATATAAAAGAAGAAAAAAAAATGATGCCTTTTTTCAAACAGGAAACCCTGGTTGAGAGTGAAGCCAAAGGTGACCTGTATAGTAAAGAATATACGGAGGCTTTGGAGAAAACCACAGGGTTCCGCAAAACCCTGCTGGACCTGATGACGGCGAATAACCTGGATGCCCTTTCGGGCATTACAAATGGTCCGGCCTGCTGTATCGACCTCGTGAATGGTGACTATGATAACGGGCCTTCTCTTTCCACACCCGCTGCCATCACGGGTTTCCCGCATATCACGATTCCGATGGGGTTACTGCATGGTCTGCCGGTCGGCATTTCATTCTATGCGGGGCCTTACACAGAACCCGCATTGATATCTATGGCCTATGCCTATGAGCAGGCTTCATTGAAAAGGGTAATGCCGGCTTACTTGAAAGAACTGCTCTCTTAATTTGAGAATTAGGGAATTTGAAATTGTGTGGTCATGCACCGTTATTTAGCCTTGACATGCTTCCATCCGTGTGTTTACTGACTTATTTCACAATTTTCCAAATTCTGAAATTTTCAAATTACTTTCAGCCTGCTAATGAAAGATCCAAACAAACATTACTGGCTTAAATCCGGGTCCTATACGCTGATGCTGAATATCCAGCAGCTGTTGTTTGGATTCGGCAGCTTTTATTTCCTCGTCCGCATGCTGGACAAGCATGGCTTTGGTATCTGGACCCTGTTTGTGGCAACGACATCTATTTTTGAAATGGCCCGCAGCGGTCTGATCCAGTATGCCCTGATAAAATTTCTGTCTGAAAGCCCGGAAAAAGAAAAGCCAAAGATCATCACGGCATCATATGTTCTGAGTGGCATCCTGATGAGTATCTGTATCGCCATAAACCTGTCGGTTGCAGGATACCTCTCGCGGCTCTGGCATGAACCCGGATTGGTTCCGATGTTCATCGTATTTAACGGTGTATATATCCTCCAGGGGCTCTTATCGCAATTCCAGTGGATCGAGCAGGCCCACCTGCGTTTTCATGGCATACTGGTTACGACCATGATCCGGCAGGGCGGTTTTTTCCTGTTTGTTTTTATTTCTTTCCTTTTTCATTTCCATCCATCCCTGATGGACCTGATCTATGCGCAGGGCATTTGCACGGGCATCGGTGCCTGGACGGAATATTATTTCGTAAGGGATTTTCTCAGGATTTCCCGGAAGCTGCATAAGGATTGGATGGGGAAATTATTCGGCTACGGGAAATTTGCTTTCGGCACCTATATCAGTGCAGTCCTCTCCGGATCTGTGAACCAGATGATGCTGGGTACATTGCTTTCGCCCGCCGCAGCGGGTTCCTATAATGTGTCCATCCGCATCGTGGGCCTTACCGATATTCCGACCAATGCCCTGGGAGTCATCGTTTTTCCGCAAAGTGCGAAAAGGTTCGCCGCGCAGGGTATCGATGCAGGCAAATACCTCTATGAAAAATCGGTCGGAACCATTGTGGCTATCCTGTTCCCGCTGGTTATTTTTGTATTTTGTTTTCCCGGATTCGTGGTGCGGCTGGTGGCAGGTGATCATTATGCTGAGGCGATTCCGATGGTGCATTTCGTCATTCTGACCTGCCTGTTCAGCCCCTTTGACCGTTTTTTCGGCGTCATCATGGATTCCATCGGCCGGGCCAAGATGAACTTTATCCTCCTCTCTTCTTTTATATCGCTGACCCTGGTCCTGAATTATTTCCTGATCGGCCGCCAGGGTCTCATGGGTTGCATATACGGGACCCTGATTGCCGACGGGATCGTATTTATAATCAGGCAATTTTTACTTTATAAAATTTTGAAGGTGAATCCTTTGAGTCCTTTTATTTATGCCTGGCGCTTTTACCCCGATTTTATCCGGAATTATATAAAACCCCTGCTTGGAAAATTGCCCGGCTGATTCCCCGATTCATGTTCTAGTGCTTTGACTATCTGAAAATTATGTTTAATTTGGAGGTGTTTTGTTTTTAAACCCCGTTCCAATGGAAGTTCAGAAAGTGGATGATATCTCCTACGAAGATTTTATCCGGGAATTTTATCAGCCTGGTATTCCCGTAATTTTTAAAAATGCCTCAAAAACCTGGAAGGCAAAAGATATTTTCAATCCCGATTGGTTTCGAAAAAATTATGGTGACCGCAAAACCGAAATTTCCGGAAAACAATATACCATGCGGGAGATTCTGGATATGGTGGAAAACAGCACGGAAACGAATCCGGCACCCTATCCCTGTATTTTCAATATTCCTGAAACCTTACCTGAAATCCTGGACCTGCTACAGCCCCTGGATTTAAATTATGCCCGGCCCAACTGGCTGGAAAGTAAATGGTTCAATAAAGGCCATTGGGGCAGTGCCACCGAACTGTTCATCGGGGGATCCGGCGGGAGGTTTCCTTATGTACACCTCGATTACTTCCACCTCAATGCCTGGATTACCCAGTTATATGGTGAAAAAAGGTTTACTGTTTTTCCGCGCGGGCAGGAAGACCTGCTTTATCCAAAAGACGATGATCCCTGGCGTTCGGACATTAATATTTTCGAACCCGATTTTCAAAAATATCCGAAATATAAAAATGCAACGCCGGTGCATTTTGTGGTAGGACCCGGTGAGACCCTGTTTATACCCTTTGGGACCTGGCACACGGCCTGTTCCCTGACACCCACCATTTCCGTGGCCTTTGACCAGTTGAACCATAAAAACTATAGGGATTTTGTGAAGGACGTCTGGTCTTTTAAAAAAAGGGAGAGCAAAGTGAAAGCGATCGGTAAAACCGGTTATGCCTGGCTGGCCGGACAGGCTTGTAAACTGGGTGACCAGTTCAACCGTCCCGCCATTAAAAAAAATTAAAAGCTGCCGTTGATGGAAGTGCATAAAGCAGAAGGTGTTTCCGGAAAGCAATTATCTATACATGAATTATTTGAAGTCCGGGCAAAACTACAGCCGGAAGACCCGGCTGTAATTTTTGAAGGCCGTGTATGGACCTATGCTGAATTGAACCGGCAGGCCAATGCGCTGGCAAATCAGATCATTTTACAAAATGCTCCGGCTACTTCTATCGGTATCAGCAGCACCCGGTCTGTTGAAATGATTGCCGGTTTACTGGCCATTCTGAAAGCCGGTAAAGCCTGTCTTCCACTCGATCCCGGAAACCCTGTAGAGCGGCTTCAGCAAATGATAAAAGATTCCGGCATGCAAACCTGCCTGGCTGCCCGCACGGAATATTCTTTTTTTCATTCACTCGAAACCGGGATCAGCCTGCTGGCCATTGATGAAGCACCGGGCATTGAGGAAAATGTCAAAGCGGTTTCAACCACCTGCTTAGCCTATACATTATTCACATCCGGTTCTTCCGGAATACCCAAGGGTGTGTGCATGGGTCAGTCTGCCCTGTTCCACCTCCTGCAATGGCAGGAAAAAAATTCTGCTGCTGGCAGGGGAACCAGGACGCTGCAGTTTGCGCCCCTGTCTTTCGACGTTTCTTTCCAGGAAATTTTCTCCACCCTCACAACGGGAGGAACCCTGGTATTGATTGGCGACGACCTGCGGCTGGACCCGTTTCGCTTATTGATTTTTTTAGAATCAAAAGACATTCAGCGCATTTTCCTGCCCTTTGTGGCCCTCCATTACCTCAGCGAAGCAGCAGTTGCCCATCAGATTTTTCCTTCTTCCCTGAAGGAAGTTATTACAGCCGGTGAGCAATTGAAGATAACGCCAACGATCAAGCGCTTTTTCTCCTCTCTGCATTCCTGTATATTGTATAATCAATACGGTCCCACAGAAACCCATGTGGTCACGGCATTGAAACTGGCCGGCGATCCGGCTTCCTGGCCCGCCCTGCCAACCATCGGCAAACCGGTTGACCACGCATCCATTTTTATTCTTGATGAAAAAGGGAATGCATTGCGGCCCGGTGAAACGGGCGAAATCGCTGTTGCCGGGAAAAGTCTCGCAGAAGGATACCTGAACCAACCCGGACTGACGGCAGAAAAATTCATGAAATGGCATCATCCCGAAGAAGGTGATCTGCATATATACAAGACCGGTGATTTGGGCCGCTGGCTACCCGATGGCAATATTGAATTTCTGGGCCGGGAGGATGAGCAGGTTAAAATCCGGGGATACCGGGTTGAGCCGGGTGAGATAGAAGTCATCCTGAATTACCAGCCTGCTGTAAGGCAGGCCGTGGTGGTGGCAAGAGAAGTGGTTCCCGGGCAAAAAATGCTGGTGGCCTATCTCGTTTCTTCCAACGAATTAAAAGATACTTTGGCACTGAGGCATTCGATTGAAAAGAAGTTGCCGGATTATATGATGCCATCGGCTTTTGTATGGATGGACGAATGGCCAAAAACATCCAGCGGAAAGATTGATAAAAAGGCGTTGCCGGAGCCGGACAGGAAGCGGCCTGATTTGTCCGTCCTCTATAAAGCGCCGGTTACAAAAATTGAAAGGGAAATCTGTGCCTGCTGGGCAAACCTCCTGCAACTGGACCAGGTAGGTACGGAGGATCATTTTTTTGAAATGGGCGGGAATTCCCTGCTGGCATTAAAAACGGTTGCCTTTTTAAAACAGTCGCATCAATATGATTTGCCTATAACCAAACTCTACCAGAACCCAACCATCCGCGGAATCGCTGATTACCTGGATGGCAATGAAAAAATTTCAGCGGCCGGCTCACAAAAGGAAAATCAGCATTTGCAAACCGGTGGCGAAATCGCGGTGATCGCCATGGCATGCCGTTTTCCCGGAGCCAATACCATCGAAGAACTCTGGACCCTGCTGCTGGAAGGAAAAGAAACCATCTCTTTTTTCTCTGACGAAGAACTGGATGCATGTATACCGGCATCATTAAAAAATAACCCCGACTATGTAAAAGCTCGCGGCATCATTGACCAGGCAGAATCATTCGACCCGGCATTTTTCGGTATCAATCCCCGGCTGGCCGAACTCATGGATCCACAGCAAAGAATCTTTTTGGAGATCGCCTGGGAAGCACTGGAGAGCGGTGGGTATCTTCCTTCAAAATATCCTGGAACCATCGGTGTTTTTGCGGGCACGGGAAACAATACCTATTACCTGAATAATGTGCAGGGCCATACCGATCTGATCGGGCGCATTGGCAGTTTCCAGGTGATGACGGCCAATGAAAAAGATTATATCGCAACCCGCACAGCCTATGAGTTAAACCTGAAGGGCCCTGCGGTCAGTGTTTTATCGGCCTGCTCCACTTCTTTACTGGCTATTGCCGAAGCAGTGGAAAGTATACGCAAAGGTCAGTGCGAACTGGCGCTGGCAGGCGGGGTGGCGATTACCGTTCCGGTTAAAAGCGGACATATTTACCAGGAAGGTGCCATGTACAGCCTGGACGGGCATAACCGGACCTTCGACGCTGAAGCTGCAGGCACGGTATTCAGTGATGGTGCGGGAGTTATTTTATTGAAAAGACTGGAAGCTGCAGTAAGAGACGGGGATACCATTTATTCCGTAATCAAGGGAATCGGCCTGAACAATGACGGCGGTGGTAAAGGGAGTTTCACGGCCCCGAGTGCGTAGGGTCAGGCTGGCGCCATTCGGATGGCGATCCGCGACGCAGGGGTTGACCCGGCGCAGATCAGTTATATTGAAGCACATGGTACCGCCACTCCACTGGGTGACCCAATTGAAATGGAAGGATTAAATCTGGCTTTCGGACAAACAGAAAAAAAACAATACTGCGCCCTGGGTTCCATCAAATCCAATATCGGCCACTGCACAGCAGCTGCCGGTGTAGCGGGGTTTATTAAAACCACATTGGCACTGTATCATAAAAAAATTCCGGCTTCCGTCAACTATAAAAAACCGAATCCGCATATTCATTTTGAACAAGCTCCATTTTATATAAATACCCGGCTGAAGGACTGGGAAAATCCCGGCATCCGGATTGCGGGCGTAAGTTCTTTTGGTGTCGGCGGTACCAATGTACACGTAGTGCTGGAGGAATTTAACAATGGGAAACCTGCTGGTCCTGCGGTAAATCAGGATCCGGAACAAAACGGGCAATTGATCTGCTGGTCCGCAAAAACTGAAAAAAGCCTGGAGGCTTATGCAGGAAAATTGGCTCATTTTTTAGTTGAAAATGAAAAGATTTCACTCGCCGACCTGGCGTTTAGCCTTCAAACGAACCGCGAACATTTTAATGTCCGTCGTTTCCTGGTAGCGGGCGACCGGGAGGAATTTATCCGGAAATTAAAAACACCGGTCACCCCACAGGAACATGTTTTCCTGAAAGAGAGCCCGGCCGGTATTGTGTTTCTTTTCCCGGGCCAGGGTTCGCAATATCTCAATATGGGTAAGGAACTTTACGCAGAGGAGCCGGTTTTCAGAAAAGCGTTTGATACATGTGCAGACCTGCTTTTACCCATCATGAAAGAAGATATCCGGGATATCATGTTCCCTGCGCATAATGATCCTGGTGATGAACAGAAAATTCATAATACATATTATACCCAGCCGGCCTTGTTTATCATAGAATATGCCATTGCCCAGGTCTGGTTAAGCCGTGGTATCAAACCATCGGCGTTGATCGGGCATAGTATCGGGGAATTTGTTGCGGCCCATCTGGCAGGTGTATATAGCCTGCAGGAAGGTCTGTTCCTTATTTTCAACCGTGGACGGCTGATGTCATTCCTGCCAACAGGATCCATGCTGAGCATCCGTTCCAGGGAAGAAAAAATAAAACCTTTATTGCCCGCGGAACTTTCCCTGGCAGCTATCAACGGTCCCGCTATGTCGGTAGTTTCGGGTCCGGAAAAAGCAGTGCAGGATTTTTCAGAATCTCTCACGGGCCAGGGTATCGCCAATAAACTATTGCAAACCAGTCACGCGTTTCATTCCGCGATGATGGAACCCATATTGCCATCTTTTAAAGAAATGGCCGCGTCCATTTCAATGCATAATCCTCAAGTCCCCATCATTTCGACACTTACGGGAAAACGGATACAGGAGGAAGAAATGAACCGGCCTGCTTACTGGGTGGAACAACTCCGGCAGCCGGTTCGTTTCGCAGATGCCATTAAAACAATTACAGAAGCGGGCAGTTTTGTGATGCTGGAAACAGGTCCCGGACGCGTGCTCAGCACACTGTTCGTAACCAGGGGATTAAAAAGCCGATATATGCAGTGGCGAGTCTGGATGTCGAAGAGGGCAAAACAGAAAATGATTCCATGCTGAAAGCAACAGGGCTATTATGGATACATGGAATAGAACCCGGTTGGAAAGCAATTCATGGTGAACAGAAAAGGTCAAAAATAAAATTACCTGCATACGCTTTTGACAGGATCCGATGTTGGGTGGATCCCACTGCAACCCGTACAATTATGCGGCCCCGTTCAGTCAGAAATAAACGGGGGAGTTTCTGCTTCTTCCGGGTACCAGTCGATATAAGTATTTTGCCTCAAAAAAAGGGTTCGCGGAAATCGGAACTGACCGGGCTGCTGAAAAATATTTTTGAAAATGCTTCCGGTATTGAAATGGAATCCGTGCGCGGAGATATGGATTTTATTGAAATTGGCTTTGATTCATTGCTCTTGACCCAGGTAGCGCTGAATATCAAAAAGGAATTCGGACTGCCCGTCAGTTTCAGGCAATTAAATGAGACCTTAGGCAGCCTGGATCTGCTTGCCGGATATCTGGATAAACAACTGCCTAAAGAAAAATACCGTGAAGAACAAAAGCCAGGGCAAAGCACCGATCCATCTGTCATACTGCAATTATCCAGGCAACTTGAATTACTTGCCAGGCAGGTTTCTCTTCTGCAGCAGGGAAATCAATCTTCAGTTACCGGTCAACCGTCAACCGTCAACCCGCCGCCATCTGCCGTGTTTAGTTATGAGGAAATTTCGGAATTAAAAAAACCATTTGGTGCCGCGGCCCGGATTGAAAAAGAAGGGTCGGCATTGAATAAAAAGCAGCAGGAATTTCTGGATCAATTTATCCTACGTTATAACCAGAAGACCCGTCTTAGTAAAGACTATGCGCAGGAACACCGCAGTTATATGGCCGACCCGCGCGTGGTTTCCGGTTTTAAACCCCTCACGAAAGAGATCGTGTATTCCCTCGTCGTGAATAAATCCAGGGGCAGCAGATTATGGGATATTGACGGTAATGAATATATCGATGCGTTGAATGGATTCGGCTCCAATTTCCTGGGATACCAGCCTGAACTCATCACCCGGGCGCTGCATCAGCAAATTGAAAGAGGATTTGAACTCGGTCCCCAGCATGAGTTCGCAGGTGCTGTCTGCAAACTGATTTGTGAATTTACCAGTTTCGACCGGACTGCATTATGCAACACAGGTTCTGAAGCAGTGCTGGGCGCCATGCGTATCGCGAGAACGGTAACCGGCCGTTCTACCATCGTAGCTTTTTCAGGATCCTATCACGGGATCGTGGACGAAGTGATTGTGCGGGGTACAAAAAAACTGAAATCATTTCCGGCCGCTCCGGGTATCATGCCGGAAGCCGTGCATAATATGCTGATCCTGGATTATGGAACAGAAGAAAGTCTCACGATCATAAAAGAAAGGTCCCATGAGCTGGCTGCTGTACTGGTGGAACCCGTACAAAGCCGGAGGCCGGAATTTCAACCCGTTGAATTTCTGAAAGCACTGAGAAAAATAACGGAAGCTTCCGGTACGGCCCTGATTTTTGACGAAGTGATCACGGGTTTCAGGATGCATCCGGGTGGCATGCAGGCTTTGTTTGGAATTAAAGCTGACCTCGGCACTTATGGTAAAGTGGTCGCTGGCGGATTGCCGATCGGCGTGATCGCAGGTAAAAAATTATATATGGATGCCCTGGATGGGGGTTTTTGGGAATATGGGAATGCTTCCACTCCCGAATCCGGAGTAACTTATTTCGCCGGAACTTTTGTTCGTCATCCCCTGGCCCTGGCGGCTTCCCTGGCTTCCTTGGAATATATGAAAGCCAGCGGCCCTTCCTTACAGGCATCCCTGAACGAAAAGACCAGGGGACTGGCGGATTCATTAAATCAAATTTGTACAAGGAAGGGATTGCCCCTCTATATTGCCCAATTCGGATCACTTTGGAAAATTAAATTTAGCAAAGAAATCCCCTACGGTGAATTGTTATTCAGCCTCATGCGCGAAAAAGGAATTCATATATGGGAGGGTTTTCCTTGTTTCCTGACCACAGCCCATGATGCGGCAGACGTGAAAGTCCATAGCAGAAGAATTTGAAGAATCGGTGAATGAATTACTGGACGCGGGATTCCTGAGTTCTTCCAAAGGTTTTCATCTTGTGCCGGCTATTGAACCCCAAATGGAAATCTGGATATCCTGTCAGCTCGGCGGCGATGATGCAAGCCGTTCTTATAATGAATCGGTCAGTCTTCGTTTAACCGGACCATTTCACCTCGTGGCTATGGAGCAGGCATTGAAGGAAATAACGCAATCGTCATGAAGCACTCCGGTCAACATTTAGTGAAGACGGCAGGCAAATTTGTATTCACAGGGAGATGCCGCTCGTATGCTGCGATATCGAGGATCTGTCTGATCAGTCTTTAAGCGACCAGGAGGCATTTATAGAGGCATTCACAAAACAAAATGCACTGGAAGTTTTTGACCTGCTGAAAGGCCCTTTGTTCAGGACGGATTTATTCAAATTGGGAGAAGAAGATTATTATGTAACCATTGCCGGCACACCATATAATTTGTGATGGATGGTCACTGGGCATCATGTTGCAGGACCTTGGTAAGTATTATACGGCTTTTACCAGAAATATTACCCCGGAAATCTAAGCCGGCACCTACATTCAGTGAATATTCCATGGGGCAGCAAAAGTTTTCGGAAACGGAGGAATATAAAAAAATGGAGCAATACTGGACTGGTAAGTTCCGGCAGTCTGTTCCGGTACTGGATATCCCGACAGATTTTCCAAGGCCCGAGGAGCGGACATATAAAAGCCATCGCCTGGATTTTCCACTGGAATCTGAATTGGTCGCGGGTATAAAAAAAATGGGTGCCCGGTACGGCTGTTCGCTGGTGACCACGCTCATGGCGGCATTTGAAGTTTTCCTGCATCGCCTGACCGATCAGCAGGAAATCGTGCTCGGCATTCCGGCTGCGGGTCAGTCCCTAGCGGGACTTTATGGCTTGGTGGGCCATTGTGTGAACCTGCTTCCCATGAGAAGCAGACCGGAAGGAATCATTTTGTTTGCCGAATACCTGAAACAAAGAAAACCACAGATCCTGGGTGATTATGAACACCAGCAAATCACATTCGGCAGTTTGTTGCAGAAACTGAATATCCCACGAGACCGTTCCCGCGTACCACTGGTTCCCGTCATTTCAATGTTGAATTCGGACTCGATGAAGGAGTTGAATTTCCAGGGGTTGAAATATGAAATGGTTTATAACTCCGAGAGTATGAGAATTTTGAAATTTCACTGAACATCGGGGGATCAGTTGAAAATATCGGATAGTGCAATGGTCCTATAACACCCAGCTTTTCAAAGCATCCACCATCCGCAGATGATGAAATCAATTTTGAAAACTTGCTGCGCGGAACTGGTTTCGGATCCGGAAACGCGGATCATAGATATTGCCGGTGCCCGGTGATCCTCAAAGCATGCAGGAAGATGACAGCATGCATATTATCCGAAAGACAGATCCATAGCCTTTTTGTTCAGCGAGCAGGCCAGGAAAACACCCATCCGGCGGGCGCTTTCATTTGGAAATAAAACCCTCAGTTACCGGCAGTTGGACGAAAGGTCGAACCAGCTCGCCCATTACCTGAAATCGAAAGGAGTTAAAAGAGAAGCAACCGGTTCCGGTGTGTATTGAAAATCCATGGATCTGATCATCGCCATCCTGGGCATTCTGAAGGCAGGCGGGGCCTATGTTCCGCTGGATCCGGAATACCCGGCGGAGCGTATGCAGCTGATGCTGCAGGATATGGATGCAAACGAATGATTCTTTGCTCACCGGAAATGCCTCGGAACCTGGGAAATATGGATAAGCCGGCTGCGTCATATTGATTGATGAAGAGTGGAAATCATATCAGGACGGGAACCGATTAATGCACCGTCTAATCCTGGCGGAGGGACAGACCTGGCATATATCATGTATACTTCCGGATCAACAGGAAGACCGAAAGGTGTGATGATCGAAAACCGGAATGTGGTAAGCCTGGTAAAGGGTGTGAACTATGTGAATCTGGAGGAAAAAAATGTATTGCTGAATACAGGTTCTGCTTCCTTTGATGCAAGCAAGTTTCGAATACTGGTCCATGTTATTAAACGGGGGCGAATTGGTTTTATGCAATGAGCAGACACTTTTGAACAGTGATCTTTTAAAACAGGAAATCCGGAGAAGAAAAGTAAATATGATGTGGTTCACGTCCAGTCTTCTGAACCAGTGGGTAGACCTGGACATGGCTGTTTTTGAGGGACTCAGAACGGTGATTGCAGGCGGGGAAAAGTTATCTGAAAAACATATTGAAAAATTGAGGAACCGGTATCCTTCACTGGAAATCATCAATGGATACGGACCAACAGAGAATACAACGTTTTCATTTAACCTATCCTATAAAGGAAAGACAGATTACGCAGCCTATTCCCATCGGGCAACCCCTGAATAACCGTACTGCTTATATTTTGAACCACCAGCTTCGATTATGCGGAGTGGGTATGATCGGTGAATTGTATTTGGGAGGTGCCGGAGTGGGCAGGGGATATTTAAACAGGCCGGATCTGACAAAAGAAAAATTTATTCCGGATCCTTTCATTGCGGACCCCGGTGCGAGAATGTACCGGACTGGTGACCTTTCCAGGTAGATTCCGGATGGCAATCTGGAATATCATGGCCGTCTGGACGAGCAGGTAAAAATCAGGGGTTTTCGCATCGAGCCGGCAGAAATCGAGTCGGTGATTCAGCAATATGCAGGTGTTCAGCATGCAGTAGTCGTTGCGCGGAGAGGATCGGGCTTCGGAAAAAAGACTGATTGCCTATATCGTGCCGAAGGGAGAATTCAGCAAGGGAAGATATAACTGCATTCCTGCAATCGAAAATCCCGTCCTATATGGTTCCGCGGGTATTCATTCCCTTAAACCGGATACCACTCACCAGCAATGGCAAGCTGGATAAAAAAGCCTTGCCGGATCCTGATTTGTTGACGGAATCCTTGAACAGGAAAATCAGGCTGGCAGAAACAGAGACCCAAAAAATGCTGGCGGCAATCTGGACAGACGCACTGCATCTCCGGCAAATCAGCATGGACGATAATTTTTTTGAACTGGGTGGTCATTCCCTGATCGCCGTACGGGTAATGAAAATGATTGAAGAAAAAGCCAATAAGCGGCTACCGATAACGGCCTTATTTGAAGCGCCGACAATTGGGAAGTTAAGTCGGATGCTGGAACAGGGTGAAAAATCAGACTCCTGGAAATCACTGGTCCCTATTAAACCGGGCGGCAACAAACCACCGCTCTATATAGTTCATGGTTCCGGGCTGACGGTTTTGATTTTCCATGCGCTGGCGACGGGGCTGGATCCGGACCAGCCGGTATTTGGCCTGCAGGCCAGGGGGCTGAACGGAATTGACGAGCCATTTGATAATATGGAAGAAATCGCCGCCTGTTATGTGAGGAGATCCTTGAACAAAACCCCCAGGGTCCATATAACCTGGCCGGTTATTCTTTTGGCGGGATCGTTGCTTTTGAAATGGCCAGGCAATTAAAAGCCATGGGCAGAGAAGTGAATATGCTGGCGATCTTTGATACCAATGCCGACCATTCCGTCACATTTCGATGATTGGGCGTTGAGAATGGGCCGGAAGTTTAAACGGCAGTTACCTAAATTCTGATTCATCCTCCGCTCATTAAAAAAATATCCGGCCGAAACCATGGCCTACCAGTTTAATTTTTTGAAAAATAAATTCGACCCGCCTGCTAGCAGGAGCCCGGATCATTCGAAAAATGCCGGGTGCGGAGGAACACCTGGATTATGCCGATAAGATCAACCGGAAACACGATATCGCTTTTGAAAAATACAAACTAGCGCCTTATAACGGGATCATTGATCTGTTCAGGGTGAAGAGCAGGATGTATTTCCTCGACGATCCCGATTTACCTGGGTTGGAAACCTTATGCCCTGCAGGGTATGAACATTCACGAAATTTCCGGGGATCATAAAACTTTTCTGCTGGCCCCCAATGTGCAGGAATTATCCCGGATTGCTGGGAGAAATACTGAATGAACGGAACGCGGGAAAGGAAGTCAAAAAAGATTTTGTAAATCCTTCTTCGGTTCTGAAAGCGATTTAACAGGCGGATCGCTGATTACCGATTTCGAATAAGGTATAGGCACTGCGAAAATAAGCCAATATAAAATTCTCCAAAACGATTATGGCGGAACAGGAAAATGGATCAAAAGAAGTTCTGTTTATAAATCCGGGTCAATTTTCCTGGCAACTGGACAAGGGTGTTCATGTTTGGAAGTTCCCCGCCATTCCTGCCGGGATTAAACTGTTGACTGTTTCAGAAAGAGCGTTTGCCAACCGCTTCCGGTTTGAGGGAGACAAGTCCCGGTTTGCCGTTGGCAGGCAGGCACTTCGTATGCTACTTTCAAAATATCTTTCCGTGCCTCCGATGGAAGTTCGTATATCAGCCGAAAAAAGAGAAAAACCATTTATCAGCATGCCTTCATCTCAAATTCATTTTAATATCAGTCATTCCGGCGACTGGGTCCTGGTTGCCCTGGCAGTTGATGAGTTGGGAATCGATATTGAGAAAATGATCCCGGACTTTAAATACGATGAACTGTTACATGAGCATTTCAGCGAAACAGAGCGGGATTTTATATTTGAGGCCGTGGATCCCGTTCATGCTTTTTATTATTTGTGGACGCGCAAGGAAGCGCTGACCAAGGCATGGGGCACCGGTCTCCAGGAAAATTTAAAAATGGTATCGGTACTGGGTGAATATTCCTTTTCAGATCTGCAAAAAAAAACCTGGAGGCTCGATAGTTTTAAAATATCTGCTGAATATCCGGCGGGGTTAGCATACTCCGGGGAATTGAAAAATATAATTTATTTAGACGGTAAGGATTTGCTTAATGTAAGTAGGGAAGGAGGATGAAGATCATTTCGATGTAGTTGAAGTCAGGACCAGTCAAATTGAATTTTGGTTTCATTTAGTATCCATTCTTCTGGTCGCGGATTGTTCATCCAGTCGATCGGCTCGCCAAGCGGTTGCACCCGGGACGCCATTTCAAAACTTTTACGGATGGCCTGTTTTTGTTCAGTTTCCAGGGCTTCCGGTTGGGCAGAAATAAAAAGGGGCGCACTGCTTTCTGCCAGGAGTTGCAGCCATTGTTTGTTTTTTCTCCAGGGGATCTTTGTGGTGAGCCCGACACAGTCACCATCGGCAGCATAGAAAGTATTGTGATGGGGCAGCCGGAAGCCCATGGTATTTACACCCATCTTCAGGGTGCGGGCCCATTCGTTCCCGCTGGTATCATCCCCGATCCGGTTGAGTTCAAATATGCCGGCGGACAAATGACTGAAGGTGTTACAACCGATCAGGTACATGTCCAGCGAGGCGGCGCGGATGGTCCGGTATAAAAAAAGCAGGATTTCGGCATTGGTGATGGACCGGTCCTGGAAATGCCAGCCGGGGACCGTCATCGCTTCATTCATTTGAAACCCCCATCTTCCAAAAAAATCATAACTGGTGTAATCGTGTTTTACAAGATGATAACCCCAGGTTTTATACAAACGGATGGTATTCCCGATCCGCTGCAGGTTTTCAGGGATCGTCGGATCCAGGTACCGTTCTTTCGGATCGGTAGCATCCTTTCGCAGTGGGATCAGCGCAGCCGGTTTGTCATTTGCATTAGCGAGCAGGGGGCGTGTCCAGATACCGGGACGCATGCCCAGTTTTTTTATTTCTTCGGAAACATCGTGCATGTCCCCGAATTTGTCATTGCCCTGTGTGAAGTCATCGCCCCAGCAATATTCCGAATTGGTTTTAGCGGGTTTTACCGACCAGCCCATGTCAATCACCGAGAAGGGCGGGTTGTTCCAATTGGTCACCTGATCTGCCATCAGACGGGTATGTTCCAGGATCAGATCTCGTGAATTATTTCCATAGGCAAAATACCAGTCGTTGATTCCATATACCGGTTCGGCGGGGAGTTTTGGATTTGCACACATCATTTTACAAAACCGGATATCCGTATGAAAGGGATTTTCACCCGGCTGGTTTTCCGTCGTAATGATATCGGCTGCATGCAGGGTGCGTTCACCCAAAAGCACGCCCGAACCACCGGAATTTGTATCCAGCAGGAGTTCCAGGAAATCAGGGGTAGCCAGCCAGGAGCAAATACTTTTTGCGCCCGTTTTCACACCAAAGGCCTGGGTTTGTACGCCATCAGAAATCAACAGATACCAGGGTGAGCGCCTGGTTAAGGAGGGGGACTCCCAGCATAAGTCACCATAAGACCTTTCCCAGTGATCAGCCAGCCATTTGGAGGCAGGCGGAGCCACCTGTTTCCAGCTGCATTTAATAAATTCCAGTTCGCGGCCGGGAGCGCTGATAAAAAGGGATGATGCCTCTCCGTTCTTCCGCAAAGAGACCTGGATATCCCCGGATTTCCAGTTTTCGTTTATGCCTTGCAGTGAGATCCATTCGCCGGAACAGCGAACAGAAATGGTATCCGGGATGTGCAGGGCCCTGTATACATTGCCGGTTAATGGGTCTGTATGTGTAAATAAAAAGGAAGCGGCAGATAATCCTGAAACTTGTATGAACCTTCTTCTTTGCAAGGAGGGAATTTAAAAATGATGGACGAATTGGCCCTGTTAAATATAATTACTATTTAAATTGAAAATAAATCAAAACCCCGGCAGCAGCCGTCATCAGGATAAACGTAAAGAACCCCAGCAGGTTCGACAGGTGGCTATTGGTAAAGCCACCCATGATTTTTTTGTTATTGCCGATATGCAGGATCACTGCAATCATTACCGGCGCGGTAATACCGTAGAGGATGGCCGTAAATATCAGCGCCTGCATCGGACTGATTCCTAAAACATTGATCAGGAGCCCGATGATCAGCGAGATGATAATTACGATATAAAAGGCCCGGGCTTCATTAAATTTTTTATCGAGCCCTTCCACCCATCCGAAGGATTCTGCGAGGATATAGGAAAGGGAACCCGTAAGAACGGGGATCGCGAGGAAGCCGGTGCCGATCACACCCAACGCAAAACAAAAATAACTGAAACTTTCCTGCCAGGGGTGCAAGCGCTTTGGCAGCCTGGTCAACCGTATCAATCTGGTGGATCCCTGCATTGTAGAGTACGACGCCGGTCGTGAGGATGATAAACAGCATCACCAGGTTGGAAGCGAACATGCCCGTGTTCACATCGGCCGTCATATTTTGCATGATCCGTTTGTCACACGATTACTTTTTTCAGGTTATGTTCCATATCCTCTGCTTCCATGGTAGCCTGCCAGAAAAAGAGGTAGGGAGAAATGGTAGTCCCTAAAATGGCCACCACCATTTCGATAAAAGTTTTATTAAATTTTATATGAGGAATAAAAGTATAAATGAATACCTGTTTCCAATCGACGTGTACGATAAAAGGGAACTACCAGATAGAGCAGGACCGACAGGCAAAGCCATTTCAGGATTCCGGCTATTTTCTGGTATGGAAAGAGAATGATGGAAGCCATCAGGATGGCGGTAAAAAGAAAACTGAATACAAAAGATGGAATCTGCGGGAGAAGCAGGTTGGCCACCGCACCCATACCCGCAATATCTGCACCGATATTCAGAATGATCGCCGGTACACTAAAGATCAGCATCAGGTATAAGATCACCGGAGGATAATTTTTTTTTAGCGTATGGGCGAGACCCTGGGAAGTAACCAGGCCGATTCGTGCACACATGGCTTGCAGGGCGGCCATGAGGGGAAATGTAAAGGGCGCCATCCAGAGCAGTACCAGACCAAATCCCGCACCTGCCTGTGAATAGGTGGCTATACCGGATGGATCATCATCACTGGCACCAGTAATGATCCCGGGCCCCAGAATTTTTAAATATCTTCTGAATTTTCCACTTCCTTTCATAAAAAAATCGTCCTGCTATGATGCAGGACAACTTTAAGATACAGATTCTTTATGTAACGGAATATGCAGAGGGGCGTTGTGAAGGATTTTCCTTTTGTAAAAAATCCAGTACAATGCCTGAAATGGCATCGAATTCCAAAAGAAACCCGTCGTGGCCATAGATGGAAGGGATCATATGCAGTAAAGCCCCGGGAATATTTTCTGCCAGAAACACCTGTTCCTTTTCCGTAAACAACAAATCGCCGGTAATACCGATGAGATGTGTTTTTGCCCTGATTTTTTTAAGTGCGGCAGAAATGCCTGTCCTTCCACGGCCCACCTGATGGGAATCCATACTCTGCGACAGGCAGTAATAGCTGAATGCGTTGAAACGTGCAGCCAGTTTTTCTCCCTGGTAGGCCTGGTAAGATTCACTTTTGTAAGGACCCAGCAAATTCAGGTCCGTATCGGCCTGGTAGAAATTATAAGTATCGGGGTTGCGGTATGAAATCAGCGCAATACCACGGGCAACTTTCATTCCGTTGATGCCAGCCAGCGGATCCTCCGATTTCCAGGTCGGATCCAGTTCGATACAGTGCCGTTGCGAAGCATTGAATGCCCTACCCCAGGGGGAATGAAAAGCGTTGGTGGCAATGGGAACGATGTGTTCGAAAAGATCCGGCTCTTCAATGGCCCACTCCAGTAATTGCTGTCCGCCCATGGAACCGCCGATCCCGAATTTTATTTTATCGATGCCCAGAAAATTTTTCAGTGGCCGGTAGGCCCTGATCATATCCCTGGGTGTAAAAAAAGGAAAGCTGTGATACCAGGGTGTTCCGGTAACCGGGTTGATGGAAAGCGGACCGGTACTTCCATAACAACTGCCTGGCATATTGACGCAGATAATGAAAAATTTTTCCGGATCAATTAAATGTCCGTTCCCTACAAGTCCCGGCCACCAGTCAACCGGGTTGCTGTTAGCGGTCAGTGCATGAAACACCCATACCACATTCGACTTTTCTGCATTCAGCTGGCCGATTGTATGATAACCGAGCTGGTAGCCCGGTATTACGTAGCCGGACTCCAGTTCGAAGGGTGCCTGGAATGAAAATGTCTGGACTGACAATCCCTGGTTATTTTTTATGAAACAGTTTCCGCTTTCTTTAATGACACTTTATCAAAAGCCTGCTGGAAGTCAGCTTTAATATCTTCGATATGTTCGATGCCCACGCTGATCCGTACCTGGTTTGGTTTCACACCGGCTGCAAGTTGTTCATCAATGCTCAGCTGTTCGTGTGTGGTGGAAGCCGGGTGGATGACCAGTGTTTTGGCATCTCCCACATTAGCAAGATGGCTGGCCAGTTTCAGATGATCAATGAACCGGACTGCATTTTCTTTTCCACCAACCAGTCCGAAATTCAGGATACCGCCAAAACCATTCTTCAGATATTTCTTTGCCAGTTCATGATAGGGACTGGAGGTAAGACCCGGGTAATCCACGAATTCAACCTGCGCATGGTTTTCAAGCCATTGCGCCAGGGCCAGGGCATTGTCAACATGTCTTTGGACGCGCAGGGAAAGCGTTTCAAGACCTTGTAACAGGAGGAATGAATTGAACGGACTCTGGGAAGATCCGAAATCCCTGAGTCCTTCCACACGGGCGCGGATGGCAAAGGCAATATTGGGAAGACCCAGTGGGTTTCCTTCCCCGAAAATTTCCCAGAATTTCAAGCCGTGATATCCTTCAGAGGGTTCGGTAAAACCCGGGAATTTTCCGTTACCCCAGTTATAATTTCCACCATCCACGATCACGCCACCGATGCTGGTACCATGTCCGCCGATCCATTTGGTAGCTGATTCAACCACCACGTTGGCACCGTGTTCCAGCGGGCGGAACAGGTAGCCGCCCGTACCAAAGGTATTGTCTACGATCAGTGGCAGATCGTATCTGCGTGCGACGGCTGCGATTTTTTCAAAATCCGGGATGTTGAGCCGGGGGTTGCCGATGGTCTCCAGGTAGATGGCCTTGGTCTTCTTATCTATCAGCCGGGCAAAACTTTCCGGGTCATCCCCATCTGCGAAACGGGCGTCAATACCCAGTTTTTTGAGTGATACTTTAAACTGGTTATAGGTGCCTCCATAGAGAAAAGAAGTGGATACGAAATTGTCTCCTGATTCGAGGATGTTGGAAAGCGCCAGAAACTGGGCCGCCTGTCCGGAGCTGGTCGCCACGGCTGCCACACCGCCTTCCAGGGCAGCGATGCGCTGTTCAAATACATCCGTGGTCGGATTCATAATCCGGGTATAAATATTCCCGAACTGTTTCAGGCCGAACAGGTTGGCGGCGTGTTGGGCATTGTCGAATACATAGGAGGTCGTCTGGTAAATAGGCACCGCGCGGGACTTGGTAGTAGGATCCGCCTGCTGGCCGGCATGCAGTTGCAGTGTTTCGAAATGAAGGGGAGTACTCATAAAATGACTTTTAGTAGTTTAAAAAAATCAGGTAAATAAACTGAAATAATGGGATAGCAGGAAAGGATAGATTATAGTATACGACAACATCGCTGTATGGTGCAGAAAGACAGGGACAATAGCTTGGCTGGATGGTTCATATACCCGACAAATGTAATAGAGTATTTGAAAACGCCAAACTTTAATTTAAGGACCCTGTGAAAATCAGGAAATGAATACATTTTCAGGGTTGGAAATTTTTTTAAGTACCAGGTTGAAAAAAAACAGGAGTGGCATCCAGGTTAAAAGTGCCATAATTCTCACCAGGTCAATTTTTGAACCGGAAGATGTACATCATCCGATCCGAAAGATTTTTATTCCGCTATTTTTAAAAGCAGCATGAAATGATATGTTCAGGAAGACGAAATGACATCTCCGGAATTACACAGTTATTTCAGTGCCGTCAGGAACAGGCTTTGCATATCCTTCCACGAGGCTGTGTCTGCAGCGGCATTATAGGCGATCGGCAGTTTGAATTTTTCGCCAAGTGCCGTTGCGCCGGGATTACTGAAGGCATGCATGGCACCAGGATACTCGATGAATGTATAATGGGTGCCTACAGAATCCATACTCTTCTTAAAGGCAGCACGTTCGGTTTCGGGAACGAACTGGTCAGCTCCTCCCTGACAAACCAGGATTTCTCCCTGTATGGCTCCTTTTTTCGGCTGTACACCGCCCAGGCCACCGTGAAAGCTGACAACCGCTTTCAAAGGCGCACCCAGTTTGGCCGCATTCAATACCACGAATCCGCCAAAGCAATAACCGATAGCCGCCACCCGGGAGCTGTCGGCTTGGGAAAAGGTGGCAGCTTTGGCAATGGCTGCTTCAACAGCCGGTTTGGTTAATTCGGGGTTGGTATAATAGGGCTTGGTGAATTCCATGGCTTCCTGTGGAGTTGCAGCTGTTTTGCCATCACCGAAAAGGTCGGCTCCGATGGCAAAATATCCCAGGCCGGCCAGCTGTCTGGCGCGTGATTTCACATAGTCGCCCAGTCCCCACCATTCCGGTATGATCACGACAATGGGCTGTTTCCCTTTCCTGTTTTCATCATAGGCGATAAACCCGTTGCACTGTTTGCCGTTTGCCGTGTAGATTACTTCTGCTGTTTTTATGGATGGTGTTGCCTGTATGGTATCCATAGACTGTGTTTGAGTAGTGTTATTGGCATTCTGATTGCCGCAGGAAGCGAAGGTAATACAAAGGCCTGCTGCCATTAATGTGGTTATGGTAAATAATTTCATGGTTGATGGGTTCTTAAAATTTAAAGCATTTGGAATGAGATAAACCTTTGTAAAATTAATGTGAAAATATTGAAATACGGAACAGTGGATATGTGAACTGTAAGTTATTGGTTCATTTATTCATTATGAATTAAACCGGTTTGTTCATATAATTTTAAAATTCATTTATTCTCAAAATTTCGCAATTCCGCAGTGCCCCGTGGTTTCACAGTTTCTCCAAAAGTTCCACTACTTTTTCTCTTTCCAGAATCAGGTAGCCGAGCCGGTCGTTGCTGATCCCGTCTTTTAGCTGGTAAGGGAATTCCAGTTGCCCGCCCTGAATCCGTGTTTCGAAATACTTAAAACAGATATTGGGATAGTATCTTAATTCCTCTCCGATTTCATATAAATGGGTGGACAAAATAAATAAAGATGATTTGATTTTGATCAGACCCCGGATCACGGTGGAAGAACATTTCATCGCATCCTGAACATTGGTGCCTTTAAAGAGTTCATCAATCAGTACCAGCCATTTCTTTTTGTCGCTGATCTGGATAATGGTATTTCGGATCCGCTGCACTTCATTAAAAAAATAACTTTCACCTTTCACGAGATTGTCCACTACATTGATATTGCTGAGAATGCCATCAAAGATGCTGGTTTTCATACTGTCTGCCGGCACCCCCATGCCCAGATGGGCAAGGAAAAGAGCTGTACCAACGGACCTGATGAAGGTGCTTTTCCCTGCCATATTGGCTCCCGTGAGAAAAAAAAAATTACTGTGTCCGGATCCATATGGACGTCGTAGGAAACAGCATGCGGAAGCAGCAGGTGATGCAGGGCTTTGACTTCAATAAATGGGTATTCGGTATCCAGGAATTCCGGCATCACCAGGTTGAACTCCTTTCCGGCCATAGCCATGGAATACCAGGCATCGAATTTACCATAAATCTCTATCAGTGTTAATGCGGAATTTTTAAAATGGTTTCGGATGAAATTTCCGAATTCCACCACTTCGCCCGGCACCAACTTTTCACCCGGATTTTTTTTAAGAATTGCGTGAAGGGTATCCGGGCCCAGTAATTTGATAACCCGGTCCATGAGGTTTTTCAGCAGCGGGGGGCAGGATGTTTTCTCACCGATGGCAGCAATTGAAAGCATGCCGCGGATAAAATCTGAAAAATGGACAATGGAATAACGGGTCAGGGCATAGTCAGACGTGTGCAATAATTTATATATCCGGGCACTGACCGGATCATGGGAGGCAGGAAGTTGATCCAGCGGAGTATCATAAAACCTTTCCATGACCATGATGGTTCCGTTCGAAATGGAAGGGCCCCATTCATGTTCATATGTCCGAGATGATCTTCAGTATCTCCTGCGTCTCACGTATTTTATCAGTCTGACTGAAAGGGTGATTAAAAAATTCCAGCAACTGAATCCTTCCGCCAACGGTTCTTGTTTGGTCGAGTTTGCTGAAAAGGGAATAGTCATCCGTCGTCTGAAAAACAGAAAGGTCTGAATACGTCGTTTTGTCGATTTGCATAATAGAAATATGTGCTTATCGCTGGAAAATCCAGGCGTTTTCCTATTTGTGATTCATCGAACTGCCCGTTTCCATAAACCAGATGCCCGTTTACAAAAGTATTTACGATGGAAGCGGGAAATCGGATTCCTTCCAGGGGACTCCAGCCGCATTTATACAAAATATTACGGGCATGCACATCCGAAGACCGGTTCAGGTCAACCATCACCAGGTCGGCATGATATCCTTCCCGAATGAATCCCCGGTCACGGATCCCGAAACAAATGGCCACCGCATGGGACATTTTTTCTACCATTTTTTCCAGAGAAATTTTGCCCTGTTTTACATAGCAAAGCATCAGAGGGCAGCGAATGTTGCACCAGTGGCAGCCCGGCATGGGCCTGCAGGTAGGAGCCGGCTTCTCCGGGAATGCGTTCCAGCCGCCGCTTCATTGTCGGAGAAATCCTTTTTCAGACAGAGTATGCGGGGCATGATCGGTGGCGATCAGGTCCAGCCGGTCATCCAGCAGGGCTTTCCAGAGTACGTCCCGGTTTCCATGTGCTTTGATGGCCGGGTTGCATTTGATTTGGTTGCCCAAGCCGGGCATAGTCCCCGGACGTAAAATGCAGATGGTGCACACATACTTCTGCAGTTATTCGTTTTTCGACCGAGAGGGATCATATTGGTGAACAGACTGAGTTCTTTTTCGGTCGACAAATGAAAAATATGAAGTCGTGACCCATGTTTTTTTGCAAACTGCACGGCAGTAAGTGAGGATTCGAAACAGGCTTCCACATTCCGGATCAGCGGGTGGTCGGCTGCAGTTAGTTCCCTTTCTGGGACTCGAAAGGCCAGCAGATTTTCCCGAATGATCCGTTCGGACTCGCAGTGGGTGGCGATCAGTACTTCACTTTCCGCAAATAACTTATCCAGCGTCAGGTAATTGTCTACCAGTAGATTTCCGGTGGAAGAGCCCATGAATATTTTTATTCCGCAAATCTCATTTTTCTTCTCATTGGTTTTAAGTGCTTCTTCCGAATTCCCGTTGGACGTACCCATATAAAAAGAATAATTTGCCAGCGAACTATGTTTCGCAATGGCATATTTTTCCTCAAGTAATTCCTGAGTGAAGGCAGGCGGCATGGTATTCGGCATTTCCATGAATGAAGTAATGCCACCGGCAACCGCTGCGCGTGATTCCGTATATATGGTTGCTTTATGTGTTAATCCGGGCTCCCGAAAATGAACCTGGTCGTCGATACAACCCGGCAACAGATGGAGATTTTCGCCATTGATTTCATGCACCGGAAAGGACAGCGGAAATTCGATCTGCAATTTTTTCAATGCGGCCATTTTGAATGAGCAAATCACTGGTGAAAATGCGGCCTTCATTAACTATTGAAATATTTTTAATCAGGTAATTTTGCATATCTTGGATCGGAATCGGAACTAATCTTATAATGCAATTTATTAAAACCGTTGCAAGGCTTCTTATAATTCTGATTCTTCCCTGCTTCGCATTCTCCCAGTCAACCTACCTGCCCCAGGGATCCCAATACGAACATTTTTTAGATCGGCATAGGTATAAAAATGCAGACCAATCCCGACCTGAATATATTTCACCCGCAAGCCGATAAGCAGTAAAGTGGCTGTGGATGTTACGGAACTGGCAGATTCGCTTAGTGCATATCGCTTCTCACAGGTGAGACATATCATCTGGGAAAAACGGACCAGGCTACTGCCCAAAGCCTGCTGATAAATAACAGCGAATGGGTGAGCGGAAGCCAGGCGTCCTTTCAAAGTAAACATCCCATCTGGAATACTATCTATAAAACCAGGCGAATTTCTTTGAAGTGAATGAAAAGGATTTCTTCCTTGCGGTCAATCCCGTTCTCCAGTTCCAGTTTCCGATCAGACCGGAAACCCCGAACAGGTGTACCTGAATACCAAGGGACTTACTTTTCGCGGCCGTATCGCCAGACCACCTTGGGTTTTCAAGTTATATCACGGATAACCAGGAAAGGGGCCCCGATTTTTTCCAGGACCGAGTATATGCCTCCGGGATATCCCGGCTGTGCCGGGCGTGGGGTATTTCAAAAATTTCAAATCGGCGAACGGCATTCGATTATTGGGATGCGCGCGGTTCGATCGACTTCGATTTCTGGAAATATTTTACACTCCAGTTTGGGTATGATAAAAATTTCATCGGCGACGGATACCGAACACTTTTTTTAAGCGATTATGCAGCTCCTTATCTATTTCTCAAATTAAACCTGCGGATCTGGAAATTAAACTATCAGAATATTCTGATGGAGCTGATCAGCCAGCATCTTCCCGGGCGATTACCTGTACCCGAAAAAATATGCTGTGGTCCATCACCTGAGTGTGAATGCTACCAAATGGCTGACTTTAGGTTTATATGGCAATATAGCTTTTGGCGGTGTAAATCATTTTGAGTTTTCCTACCTCAACCCCGTGATTTTTTTACCGGCGGCTCAACAGGAAAACGGAAGTCCGGATAAAACCACCGTCGGGTTTTGATTTCAAGGCAAATATCGCTCATTCGGTGCAGTTATACGGACAGCTTCTGTTTAATGAATTTGTATGGAACCAGATCGTTCATTATTCTGACGGCTGGTGGGGAAATAAACAGGGACTGCAGCTGGGTGTTAAATACATCGACATGTTTAAAGTAAAGAATCTGGACTTCCAGGCTGGAAATGAATGTTATGCGTCCTTATACTTATTCGCATAACGATACAGTGGCCAATTGGTCCCATTATAATCAGCCTTTGGCACATCCTTTCGGCGCAAACTTTTTTGAATTGATAGGAATCCTCCGGTACCAACCGGCTTACCGATGGAATATTGAGCTGAAATGTATTTATAACAGACAGGGACTGGATTCAGCCGGCGAAAATTTTGGCAGCAATATCCTATTAAACTACGAGACCCGTCCGAGGGATTACGGTTTTTATATCGGGTCCGGCATACCCGCGACCGTGGTGAACACAACCGCCTATATTTCTTATCAGGTGAGGGAAAATTTATTCCTGGAGGGTACCATCATGTACCGGACGTTTACTCTGCATGATCCGACGGCGGGTACGATAAAGACCAAGCTCCACAACTTACACTTTCGGCATCCGCCTGAATATGTTCCGCAGACAGTACGATTATTAGTAAGGGAATGTGAAAATGTTGTCATGGAACTTCCTTGATCAATTTCATAATTCCAAATCCTTCTTTTTTACTCAGCCCTCAAATATCAGGGAAAAGAACACCATGCGTGAACGCAGTTTGTCGATCGTGTTTGAATAGATCAGGTTGGGATCCCGGTGATGGACATTGATAATCCCGTTGCTGATCTTAATTTCCGGCGACAGGATAAATACGGGGAAAAAAGAACTGAAACCCGATACCCGCTTCTATGCTAAAATCTGTGGCATTGAGTTTTACCAGGTCGTCTGCCTTCCGTGCCGTTGCATTCGAAGAAAGGTCGTACTGGTAATTCACTCCACCCAGCGTGTAAAATCTGAAATTATGCATCCGGTCCGACAGGTATTTAACCTGCACGGGGAAGCCAAGCAGGATGGATTCAATCTGTTTGGTAGCCACTGTTTTCTGACCGGAGGGGAACGTGATGCTATAGGTAAGATTTTTATAGGAAAACATGAGCTGGGGAAAAACGACCCTGAATTCCAGATGTTTGCTGATAGTGAACGTATGCATGCCGGCCAGCCCGAAACCACCGGTATTTTCCGGGTTAATGGAAAGGATGCTGTCGCTCTGCAGCAAATTGGGATGCGGTGTGACCGCGAAGTGGGAATTATTATAAATCAGGGCTATGCCCAGGTGATAGAATTTGTTGTCATGGTCGGGCAGGTTTAGTTCATCCCGCAGTTGTGCCCGCGATGAAATTGAAATGAAAAGGATGGTAATAACGGACAGGACCCGGAGAAGCCCTATTTTGTGCTGCCGTAAAAATTTTAAACTCATAAGTAGCAGTCAGTCAATAACTTACAGTTTTTATATGGTGTGCAAGGTACAAAGGAGGATCAATCATTTAATCTCCGGTCCGGTGATGAATCAAATTAACGGCCAAAAACTGGATTAATTGTCGTCGAACAGGTTAATAACATTTTTTTGATAGATCCATATTACCTGGTACCGCAATAGATGGCACAGATGCCCATGCTGAGTTTTCTATGACAGGCATTTTTATATCCGGTCTTATCCAGGATTTCGGTAAAGGCTCTGCCTTCCGGAAAAGCATTTACCGAATCATTAAGATATTTATAGGCGTCGGGGCTTCCCGAAACCATTTTACCAATGCGGGGCGCGATAAAACGCAAATAGTTTCTATAGAAGGGAAGAAAAAAACCATTAGCCGGTTTGGAGAATTCCAGGATCACCAGTTTGCCACCCGGCCTCAGCACCCGGTGCATTTCGGCAAGTCCCTTTTCCAGGTTCTGAAAATTGCGCACCCCAAAAGCCACCGTCACGGCATCAAAAGATGCATCAGGAAATTGAATGGCTTCGGCGTCTCCTGCCTGAAGGATGATGGATTTTTCTCAGGCCGGTTTTTGCAATTTTTTTTTTTCCCAGTTCGAGCATGCCTGTCGAGATATCTATGCCAACGATTTGTTCCGGATGCAGCCGTTTAAATAGCATGATGGGCATATCGGCGGTTCCGGTGGCCACATCCAGGATGGTTTTTGGCCTGACCAAGCTGAGTTCGCGGATTGTTTTTTTCCGCCAGCCCCTGTCAATTCCCCCGCTGAGGAAGCGGTTCAGGAAATCGTAGCGGAATGCAATCTGGTTGAACATGTCGGCTACCTGCATTTTCTTGGAAAAGGCAGAATCCTTAAATGGTACGATGGTATCGTGCTTGTATCCCGGCATGGACTGCAAAATTAATTGGTTCCTGTCAGGATTTGCATAAAATCTGGTGTACTTGAAGGGATCGTGGGGGAATCCTACCTTGCAGTATGGAGATCCGCTCAGCAAAATATGTGATCAGCAGTCCTTCTTACCAGTCCTGCCCCCTGACAGACCTGCCGGAATATGCTTTTATCGGGAGAAGTAACGTGGGCAAATCTTCCCTGATCAACATGCTTACCGATATCGATAAACTGGCAAAGACTTCGGGGGCCCCCGGCAAAACACAGCTCATCAATCATTTCAATATAGAAAGCATTGATGAAAAACGGATGGTTACCAAATGGTGGCTGGTAGATTTGCCGGGTTACGGTTTTGCAAAGGTTTCCATTGCCCAGCGAAAAAAATGGGAGACTATGATCGAAGATTTTCTAAAAAAAAGGGAAACCCTTGCCCATGTGTTTTTACTGATCGACAGCCGCCACGAACCCCAGAAACTGGATCTTGAATTTGTGGACCGACTGGGAAAATGGGAGATTCCTTTTACCCTGGTTTTTACAAAATCCGACAAGGAAAATCAGCGTACCGTAAAAGGTCATGTAAGAGCATTTCTTCAGAAAATGCGGGCGAACACTGGCAGTTCCTGCCGCGCCATTTTATTACGAGTGCGGAAAAGAAGACGGGCAGGGGTGAGATACTCCGGCTGATCGGAGAGATGAATACGGACTGGAAAAATACAGGACGGTAATCAGTTCACGACTTTGTTGGCACAACTGCTGCTGGCAAAGGCTTCCGGTTTGGCTTTGAACGCAAAGCCCATTCCCAGGATATATCCCATGGCTTCCTTCAGCGCGTCATTACTCTTGAAATGCGGATTGGTATTGATATCGGCATGTACTTCCATATCCACATCGTACAGGGTGAAAAGTGGGCATAGTTCATAGGCAATTTCAATACTTTTCGCTACTTCTACCAGCATGCGTTCCTTAATGCTGTAACGTGTTTTTGTTTTTTCATTATGGATGAACATGAATCCGCCATGTCCCTCGCGTAAAAAAACGATCACGGTAGCAAATTCTGTTTCGGCCCCCTTAACCTGGGAGTCGGTTCCAATACAGACTTTGAGATGAAATCCATTTTTTGTTTCACGCCGGATGGCGTTTTCCACTTCGCGGGCAATTGGCAGTTCAATAAGGTCGCCATTAAATTTTCGCCATAGCATATAACAATAGGTTTTTCGAATTTACCGAAAAAACAGTTCAGCAAAAAAAATATATGTTATTAATGCAGGATCTTTTCTGAACCGGATCCGGAATCACCCTGCCATTGAAGAACCAAAACCCCGCGAAGATGACCTGCTGGTATGGGATTTCATTATAACCCGTTTTCAGGATACCCTGCATCAGTAAGCGACCGCTGATATCAAAAAGGCGATAGCTGTAATTACCTGGGCTGTTGAGTGCCAGGGACCGGGATCCTGTCTTTCTATTTTAACAGTGTTGTCGCCGAAGTAACGGTTCCTTCACTTTTTTCCGGTATCCGATATAGTTAGGTGCGCCGGCGATCATGGCTGTATCACTTTGAATATTTTGGACTCCGGTAGAAGGATGCCCGTTTTTCCAGTCTGCCGCTTTATAAAAGGGTATGCCCATCAGGGGCGCCTGGCTGGAAAATATATTGTTTTCCCCGCCGCTCAGTTCACTAATCATGAGGCCGTAGGAATCGTACGCGCTCTGGTGCTGTAATCCCAGGGTATGACCGATCTGGTGTGTTGCGGCAAGCTGCAATAAAGGCCGGGTTATCTGACAGGGCATGTATGAATACCCAGGCCGGGGTATCGTCACCCCAAACAAAAGATCCAATGGCTGAAACACCGGAGACCGGTCCGTACCAGTTCCCTTCCGGCGTAATGATGATGCGGGTGCGCTGGTGTACAGGAGCCCTTTTGTATACCGCCGGGTCGGTGGTGATATTGAGATTGAAAAGTTTAAAATGGTCTGCGATCATCTGATGTATCCAGGTGATCGTAGCGGGGCTCAGCCCGGATGATTCGGCAACGATTTTTCCCCCTTCATTCCAGATGGTTCCTTCCACTTCAGCCCCATCAAAATCCAGGTAAACCGTTGCATCAGCCGGAGAATAACTGTTGAGAATGGGAACCTGTGCAGATGAATGAATTCGTATCATCAGCAACAGGCAAACGGCGATATGTGAAAAATATTTTTTCATTCAGCCACCAGGAATCTTTGTTGTGTTTCGATAAAATAATAATGCTGATCCTTTTCAACCAGCATCAGGCCCTCGGGTTCATGCAATTTCATCAGATGACCGGTATAATAAATATGTCCCTTAGGGTCTGAATAGCGGGAAATACTCAGCATGCCACCTGGGCGACTTTCAACCTGAATCAGCAGTGAAACCACAGAACCATCATGGTCGGTTTTGTTACGGATTTTTCCTTCGAGATGAAAGCCGGGCGCCATTTCCAGGGAAATATGCGCCTGGGCCTGGAACAGGGCTTCCAAAGCCTGTTCACGCAATTCTATTTTATTTGAATAGGGAAGTTCAACAGGCGAATCTTGTTTTTGAGCTGAAACCAGCAGGCAGCACAGCAGGGAAAAACCACTTAAAATCGTTTTCAGGGTATTCATCGGATGGGAGCAGCCAGGCGGCAGCTACAATAAAACGAAGAAACAGGGTGTTAATTGCAGTGAAAACCGTCCCTATTTGGGAAAATCAGGGGGCATTATTTCACGACTTCCCGTGATTAATATTGACCTGTTCCCAAAAGAACCAGTGTACAGGCCTTCATATTCTGAATGCCTTTGTCAGAAAGCATTTTTTCAAACTCCGGGTTTTCAGCACCCGGATTGAAAATAACCCGGCGGGGATGCAGGGAGAGAATATAATCGTAATATTTTTTCTGATTGTCTTTATTCAGGTAGAGAGTAACGGTATCCAGATCCGGAATCGGAGTTGTTTCCGACTGAACCGGCACATCTGCAACCCGGGCGGTATTTTTCCCAATGGCGATAACGGGATGATGGTGTTCCCGCAATTGATTTATGGCGAGAAAACTATAACGCCCCGGATTGGCGGAAGCACCGAGGACCAATGTTTTTTTGGAGGACATACATCAATAACAATACGGCAGGCAGAAAGTTTAATATCATCAATCCTGTAATTTGTAATTGATGGGTATCACCTTATAGGATTTTTTATTAACGCCATCCAGCATGGAAGGAATCCATTTGCCCGAATTTTTTATAACCCGGATAGATTCCTGGTCAACAGAATATTCCACTGATTTTTTTATAAAGGGATCAACCACATTTCCTTCCGGATCTACCATAAAAGATATTTGCACCTGGCCCTGAATTTTTTTCGCAACGGCCCTGTCCGGGTAAACGAGGTTGTGGTTTAAATAATAGGTCCATTTTGTTATCCCGCCCGGATATTCTGATTCCGTGCCGTTCGTCGAATCCGGAACTTTATTTTTCAGCGGTTCTGCCAGCAAATCAATTGATTTAAACAGGCTGTCCTGTACGTAATCATATTGACCTGTAATTACAACACTGTCCCTGCTGAACGTTTTATATTTATAAAAACTGCCATTTTTTTTACCATGGTCATAAATGCCCGTGGAATCCAGGCTTCCCAATGAATTGTAGATACAGAATCTTCCATTAAGGATCGTTCCGTCATGATCGGCATAGGTTGTGGATTTGATCAAAGGCCCCCAGGTATAATAATAATCCCATTGCCAGTCTGTGCTGTCTTTTTCATGGATCCATAATATATATTTGGAAGAATCCAGGGTCGTCTGGTTCATATTCTGATCCAGTGCATAAAACTGGTTTTTATCCTGGGAGAAAGAGTATAAAAAGTTAAAACAGAAGCAAAGGATTAGAAGTGGTTTCATACTACAATATAAAAGATTTATTCAGAATTTTTCCCCGTGCGTCTGCCGGATGAGTGAGCGAACCAGGAAGGGAAATGGTTTCATGATGCGGATCAGTACAACGGACCAGAAAGGTTTGCCAAAAAATCGCTGAATCAGCCGGCCTGTTTTTAATCTTCCTGCGAACTGGCGGTTCCAGTTTTCCTGGTAGGATTTTTCCATCTCATCGCGGGTAACGCGGTTTTCCAGAAAAGCGGCGGTGGATTCAGCAGCGATCCTGGAAGCATGCAGGGCCATGCTCATACCATTCCCGCAAAGCGGGGTGATCATTCCCGCGGCATCCCCGATGCAGAGCACATGATTTTCAACCTGTGTTTTCTTCGAAAAACTGATCTGCGCAATGGTTACCGGTTCATCAAAGAGCCGGACCACCTCTTCCAGCAGTTTCCGGAGGGCCGGATTTTGTTTAAGTATTTTTTCCTCCATGGCCGGAATCGACTGACCGTTATTTTTCAGGTTTTCTGATTTGGTGAGATAACACAAACAGTAACGCCCGTCTTCAATTTTCGAAATGCCGCAATAACCGCCGGGGAAATTATGCAGGGCAATTTCCTGTTCCGGCAAAGCGGCTCTTACGTGATATTTTACGCCCACATAATTTTGTTTCCCTCCATCTTTCATGAAATGACGTTTCCACTTTACATCCAGGTTGCTTTTTTTCCCGAAACAGGCACAGGCCAGTTTTGCCTTAAATAAACCTTCAGACGTTTGAATCCGGTGATTCCCTTCTTCAAAATGGATATCATATACTTTGGTGTTCTCAAACAGATCCACACCGGCTTCTTTAGCAATGTTTGCCAGGGCCGCATCCAATTTATAACGGCTGACACCAAAACCGCCCAGGGGCAGCGGAGCTTTTATGGATTCTCCGTTAGGCGCTGTGATATATAACTGGTTGATGACAGGTAATCCCCATGCTTCCAGGGGCAGTCCCAGCCCGTTTAAAAAATCCCGGCTCTCCATGCTGATATATTCACCGCAGACTTTATGAAAGGGGTATGATTCTTTTTCGAATAGCCCTACCCGCCAGCCTTTTCGGGCAAGCTGAATGGCAAGTGACAGTCCCGCGAGACCACCACCTGCAATAGCCATATCATACGTCCGGTTTGTATTCATGAGCTAACGATCATTAAACATTTTTAGAAATCACAGGTGCAGATCGTATTCAGGATCTTACAATGATTAACCAGCGGAAAGCCCATTTCCACCGGATGGTATAATGTGCAATACCTGCCTGATGCAGTAATTTTTTCAGTTCCCTTTTTTTAAATCCGCGCATTACCGATAACGGAGCATCATGTTTCACAAGGTATGATTTTGAGAAAAGAGCGGTAAGGAAACGGATCGAATGATAAGCCAGGGGATGGCGGTGCAGGTCGTTGATAAAAAAGCCGGAGCGGCTGTTGGCCTGCATCCAGCGAAACATCCGGATGAGTTCTTCTTCTTTGAAATGATGGCAGAACAGGGAACAGAAGATGATGTCGGGCTTTGTAGGTAATTGAACCTGTATATAATCATCCACCAGGAAACGGGCTGTTGTTTCCCAGCCGGCTTGTTCAGCTACCCGGATGCAGTCCGGGTTGATATCGATACCGGTGAATGAAATGGGTCCATACCTTCCGGAGGCCTTCTTTTCAATGGCTTTCAGGTTATCCCCGCCACCACAGCCGATTTCACAAACCTGTATTTCCTTCCCTTTTTCTGCCAGCCTTGTAAATCCCTTCCAGGTGATGTCATGGCCCCCGAGCCATTGGTTAATAACAGACAGTTCATACAGGTTCCGTTGGATATCCGCAGCCGGAATATCGGACTGGTCTAGCAATTCGGGTTCATCTGCACGAAGGGAAAAATCCATGGGGAAATGGTTGAATACGGGTTTACCTGCACCATGGGTTCAGGGCCCAATCTAAGAATTTCAGGAACCTGATCCGACGATAAAGGTTTCCATCGTCAAACCCGGACCGAATGCGGCACCAAATATTTTTTGCTCTTTCATTTTGTCAAGCCTTTTCAAAATGTCTTTAAGTACAAACAAGATGGTGGGTGAAGACATATTTCCATAATCCCGCAGCACCTGGTAGGAAACATCGAGTTTTTCTTTTGGCAGGGAGAGACTTTTTTCAATTGCTTCCAGGATTTTTCTGCCACCGGGATGTATGGACCAATGGGTGATCTCTTCCGGCGTAATCCCCTGCTTCGCCAACGCATGATTTACCAGTTTTTCAAAATCTTCTTCGATCAGGTCGGGAATATATCCGCTCAGGGTCATTTCAAATCCCGTGGAGGATAACTCCCAGGACATATCCCGTTTTCCCCTGGGCATCACTTCTCCATAAAATCCAAGTAGGGGGAAACCGCCGGTCTGATCTCCGTCGCCCGTGACCAGCACCGCTGCCGAACCATCGCCGAACAACAGACTGCTGGTGATATGATCTGTCGTGGCTTTTTGCTGAAAATGTAAGGTGCAGAGTTCCGTACATACGATCAGCACTTTGGCGGAAGGGTCTGCATAACATAAAGCATCGGCGAGTTTAAGCGCATGAATCGCTGCATAACAACCCATGAAATTCACGGAGGTTCTGAAAATATTGTTGGGCAGGCTGAGAAGCTCCATCAGTTGCAGATCCAGTCCCGGTGCGCTTAAACCTGTGCAGGTCACCGTGATGAGGTGGGTAATTTCAGAGAGATCCAGCTGGTTTTCGAGGCAATTCCTTATGGCAATGGCCGACAATCCGGCGGCCTCCCCGTTAAAAACTTCCATTCTTTTTTCAAGGGAAGGGAAAGGTTCCAGATTTTCAGCAGGCGGATAGAAGGTCCATGCAGCAGGTTCCTGGCTATAATCAGATAGAACAGAATAACGGCTTGAAATGCCACTTTGATGATAGAGATATTTCAGCGTTCGTCTTTCTTTTTCATTAAACGCATAAACACGGCTCATGAAACACAGAATTTCATCCTGCTGGTGTTTGAACTGCGGAACGGCCGTACCAATGGATTTAATCTGGCTCAATCGGTTATTTTAATATGTTTTCTATGCAGTTTACAGGTATTGCATCATAAGTACAAGAATAAAGCCAATGCTGGTACAGCAGGAGGCGATTGCATTCATCCGCATCGTATGTCCGAAATCGGCCCTTAAAGGATTTCGCCAAACTTGTACAGCCCATACAGTAAAATATACGAGAACGGGGAGCATACAGGTTGTTAAAAGTAAAAATTCTTTTATTTCCAGGGATATTAAAAGATAAAAACCCAATACCGCATAGGCGATCCCGTAAAGAATTCCGCTAAATATAAATGTGCCGCGAATTCCCAGCATTGAGCTGATCGTCCTGACACCGTCCTTCGCATCTGCAGCATGCTGGTAAACCTGTGTGAGCGGATAAAAACCGCCAATAAGGAGAGATGCAGAAATCATACCCAGCGTTGGCACCCTGAGTGTGAGCCGGGGATGGGCGCCATGATATACCATGAAGAATATCAGGGCACCCTGACAGATCACCACGGTGAAGTACCCGGCGAGGGGATATTTTTTCAAACGGACAGACCGGGCGCTGTATGCCCGGGAAGCGGCGATATACAGGATGGCAGCCATTGAAAAAAAAATGCTTATGAAAAGTCCCAGGAGGATCGCTGCTGCATCCATTGCAAGGGTCACATAAAGCAGCTGGCGTGTGGGTGGAAGCGGCGATTTCAGTCCACCTACGCTGCCATCATCCCGGTCCATATAACTGTTAAACCCATTGCTGGAAGGATAAATCAATACATGGATGATAAAAAAAATAAGCAGGGCCCTTCCGGCATCCGGTCTGACCACCTGGCTGAGGGCAAACCAGTACACCGGCATGAGGAAAAAGGAAAAATGGAAACGAAGCAACTGGATCGTGGAACGCTGAATCATCTTTATAATACGAGTTGATAGATAGGAAGAATCTGGTTAGCAACTTAACACATTTAAGACTTCCGGCAGAACTGCCGGCTATTGGTTTCTCCCGCCTTTGGAGATTCTTCCGGAAACGGGAAGAGAAATTGGATTTTAAATATTTGAAATTCAATTATTTATCACATGGTATGGATTTCGTATCCGTCAGGATGTTTTTAATCAATTCATATGAAGCACCACAGGCTGAAAAAAATATGCATTATTTTGGTTCCTTTATTTTTTTCAGCTTTTGTAACCAGGGCCCAGGTTGCCTCCTGGTCTTTCAACAATATTTTAGCCGGTACCGGATCTGCCAATAGCACGGCGGGTAATGCTTCCCTTGGAAGTGCCATCACGACAGGCGCCTTTAGCGGAGGAACGGTTTATTATGGGGAAGGACCCTGGCCCACAGGCGGCATGGACCTCAACGCGTACCTGGAATTTTCCATTACGCCAAAACCCGGAAATACCTTAACCATTTCATCTCTGGTCATGAAGATTCGCAGGAGTACCACCGGATCTTCCGGCGCAGGACCGAATACCTGGTCTCTACGCAGCAGTCTGGATGCTTATGCAACAGATATTGCAAGCGGTGTGCTTACCCTGAACAGCACACCTGCAAAAACCGTCACGCTGGGTGTTGCTTTTATAAATTTACCTGCTAAAATTACCTTTCGTTTATACGGTTATCACTCGACTTCCTCTTCCGGCGGACTGAACCGTTTTGTTTATGATGATATTGTTGCAAATGGTGCAACGGTTTTGCCGTTGGTGTTTGATTATTTTAACGTCAATGCCGTTAACCAGTCAGCACATATTTCCTGGAAGCTGGGAGGAGAAGGAAATCTTTCTTCACTGAATATAGAACGGGCAGCAGACGGAGTACATTTTGAACCAATCAAAACGTTCAACGGAAACCAGGTGAATACGGAAACTTATTTTGAATACTTCGACCCGCTGAATAATCCATCCGGCACGTATGCTTACCGCATTCAAATCATTTCAGAAGACGGGAATATTTCCTATTCGGCCATCCGGATGATTTCTTTTGATCCGGTCAGTGGTTTCCGGGTACAAGCCGTCAATACCGGAAACAGCAGTTCCGTATACTTCCGCGTAAACACGGGTGCACCGGGCGATTATGTTTTCAGCCTGTACAATCTGAATGGAAACAAAATAGTTGTGAAGTCCGTCCGGCTGGGTGTTGGAAGCCAGGTGATGCAAATGGACAATCCGCCGCTGAAATCCGGCATCTATATCCTGTTTGGAGAAAACGGAAATCAAAAGACCAGCACTAAAATAATGGTACTCTGAGCTTCTTACATGTGACGATGTCAGACAAGCATTCGAAGGGGCTCCTCCAGGAGTCCTTTCAGCGTTTGAAGAAAGGCAGCGCCGGTTGCCCCGTCTACTACACGATGGTCACAGCTCAGGGTCAGTTTCATCACATTGCCGGGAACCACTGCTCCGTTTTTCACAACGGGGATCTGTTGAATGGAGCTGATCGCCAGGATACAGGCATCGGGCGGGTTGATAATGGCCGTAAATTCATCTATCCCGAACATACCCAGGTTGGAAATGGTAAAGGTGCTTCCTTCCCAGTCGGCCGGTTGTAATTTTTTATTTTTTGCTTTTGTTGCGAATTCTTTTACTTCTGCTGAAATCTGTGAAAGAGATTTGCCGTCTGCGAAACGGACCACCGGAACCAGCAGGCCATCTTCCACTGCTACCGCCACGCCGATATTGACATGGTGGTTCACCCGGATTTTATCTCCCATCCAGCTGCTGTTAACGGCCGGATGTTTTTTCAAAGCCAGTGCGGTGGCTTTGAGAACGAAATCGTTGAAAGATATTTTTACCGGTGATGTTTCATTGATTTTTACGCGGCTGCTCACAGCCTGGTCCATATCGACGGTATATGGTCAGATAAAAATGCGGGGAAGTGAATTTGCTTTCTGCCAGTCTTTTCGCAATGACTTTGCGCATTTGGGAAACCGGCACATCATCAAAACTGACCTGGCCGGCAGGTGCAGCCGGAATCGTACCTGATTTTAGAGCTGCGGGAGCGGAAGCAGCCGAGGCTGTAATTCAGCTACGTCTTTTTTTACAATCCGTCCGTAATCTCCGCTTCCATGCAGTTTTGAAAGATCAATGCCTTTTTCAGAAGCCAGTTTTTTTGCCAGAGGGGAGGCTTTAATCCGGCCATCGCCATTCAGGGAATGTGAAGCCGCTGCCGCCGGTTCAGGTGTTGCTTTTGAAGTAACGGGTTCGGCCACGGGGGCCGAAGCAGCTGCGGGGGCAGCCTCCTTTCTTTTTTGCTGCATCCACGATCATGCTGCACATTTACTTTTCCTTCTTCGCCAATAATGGCCAGTAGATCATTCACCGCAATTTTCTGACCTTTTTCTGCACCAGCATATAATAATTTTCCTTCCTTATAACTTTCCAGTTCCATGGTCGCCTTATCGGTTTCGATATCGGCCAGTATATCTCCTTTTTTAACGGTATCGCCTACTTTTTTATGCCAGGATGCAATGACCCCTTCCGTCATGGTATCACTGAGCCGGGCATCAGGATCACTTCCTGCATGCTGATGCCAGATCCGGTCCGGGTGCAGCAGCCGGCGTTTTAGCTGTCGGAGCGGTATTCCTGTTTGCGGGAGCAGGCGCAGCAGCAGGCGCTGAAGCAGGTGCAGTACCGCCTTTCACGAGGGCGCTGATATCTTCTCCGGGTTTTCCGATGATTGCCAGTAAATCGTTCACCTGGATTTTGCCTCCCTTGCCGGTGCCGGTAAATAGCAGGGTTCCGTCTTTATAACTTTCCAGGTCCATGGTTGCCTTATCGGTTTCCACTTCTGCAAGCAGGTCGCCTTTTTTCACATTGTCACCCACTTTTTTATGCCAGGCAGCGATCACACCTTCCGTCATGGTATCACTAAGTCTCGGCATTAAAATAACTTCAGCCATAAAACTGGATAATTTAAAATTTTTGGAACCTCGAAATTAAGGCAAAAACGTGAAATGCATGGGGGTCACCGGATCATCCTTTTTGAAGTGCCGGAATTTCTTTTACATTCCCCGTACGTTTGAGAACACCCCAGTGTTGCAATTCTCCTTTGAGGGCTCTCCGGATGGATTTGAACAGCACATACCACATAAGCCAGCGCCAGACCAGCCGCTGAGGAATGAGCCAAACCAGTTTGATCAGTTTTTCCTTTTCGAAGCTGAAAGCCAGGATGGCCACTGCCAGGTCCACCAGCCATAAATAACAGGTAATATGTCCCGATCCGGGCGGCATTTCCTGTTAAGGAGCCCGACCAGCATAAAGAAGTCGGCCAGGGGAATGATTGATGGAATGATATACTGGAAGAGCAGGATATTCGGCAAGGCGATCCAGCCAAGTGATTTATTTCGGGTACTGAAAAGCATATCCCTGTTTTTCCAGAATGTCTGCATCACGCCAAAACTCCATCGAAACCGCTGTTTGATAAACATTTTCACGGTTTCCGGTGCTTCCGTCATTGCGATCGCGTTGTTTTCATTCGCTACAATATAATTACAACGTAGCAACCGGATCGTTAAGTCACAATCTTCAGCCAGGGTATCGGTGGTAAAACCACCGGCTTCTTCAATGGCCGATTTTCGGAATGCGCCGATGGCGCCGGGAACCACCGTAATGGCGTTCACGTAGGCAAATGCCTTCCGGTCAAAGTTCTGGCTGCTGATATATTCGATGGACTGCCAGCGGGTCAACAGGTTAACTTTATTACCGACTTTTACATTACCGGCTACGGCACCCACTTGCTTACCGTCAGGGTATTGTATATCGCCAAAATGCATCATGAGTTTGGATACGGCATCAGGCAGCAGTTTGGTATCGGCATCAATGCAAATCACGAATTCCGCGTCCGGAACGCTGGATACCAAAGTTCAGTGCAGAGGCCTTACCGCCATTGGGTTTGGAGAAGACCTGCACCTTTGAATTTCCCGGGAACGCATTTTTTACTTTGCTGTAAGTGGCATCCCTGCTTCCATCATCCACAAATATAATTTCGAAGCGTGGATAGTCTGTTTTCAGTAAATTTTCTATAGAGCTGACGGCATTAACTTCTTCATTAAAGGCCGGAACAATAATACTAACTTTAGGGGCTGCATGGGTACCGTCCGGTATTCCAGAATGGTTTTAAATCAAATTCTTTTTCCCAACGGTGCTGTTTGCTTGCAACGATGCCATAAACAGGATCCGCAAAAGAGAAAGAATGATAAATACAATAAATACAGAAGTCAGGATATGGCTGCCGAGATAGGCGGAAACATGCGAGAAAATAATTTAACTGTAACAGATAATACCCACTTCCCCTAGGAACAGAAGGCATGAGGTCTTCTTTTTTCTTTCCCAGCAGGTCGGCAATGGTTGTAAACTGGTATCCCCTTTCCTTAAAATAATGAATGATGCGGGGAAGCGCATCCACGGTAGCCTGTCGGCTGTCTCCGCCGGCATCATGCAGGAGAATGATATTTCCGCTGAGGTTCAGGTTGGTCATCGCTTTTTTACGTGCAATGACCCTGGCAACAATGGAATCTGCCGAAGTGCCCGGTTCCCAGTCCAGCGGATCGATGGATTCGCCGATATCCAGGTAATTTTTTTCGCGGGCAATGGCCACCGGGATCAGTTCTTCCGCTTTCTGGGGTTCGAAATCCGCATTAAAGGAGCCCGGAACAGCACCGTGGAATGGCCGGTGATGCATTCGATCAGCAGCCGCGTGGCATCCATTTCAACGATTGCCCGTTTGCTGCTGACCATGGCAATATTCGGATGCGTAAAGGTGTGGTTGCCGATTTCATGACCTTCCCTGTAAGATTCTTTTTACAATAGGGATATTATTTTCCGCATTGATGCCGACGAGAAAAAAAGCGGCCGGTACATTTTCCCTGCTCAGGATGTCGAGAATCTTGGGGGTATAAAGGGGATCCGGTCCGTCGTCGAAAGTAAGCACCAGTTTTTTCTTGTCCCTGGTTCCGTATTTTTTTGCCACCCATTTGGATGGAAGACTATCGTAGGATTCTTCCTGATATAGCAATTCGGTGGTATCCAGTTCCGGAGTGATTTTACCGCTGGTCGGGCCCCCGATCACATCGAGTACCTCCCCCTCACCCGGAATATGCGGGGGTTTCATCCAGGCTCATGGTTTTCACGGTGGTAAATAAATGAAAATCAAAAATGCGCAGGCTGTCTTTGCTCATGTCGTGGTCATAAAAATCCCACATGCGGGTGATCTTCATTTCCCAGGCGCCAGAGAGCCACGCCGCCCAGCCCGGTTTCCTCGGCAAAACGCATAGAGTTGAATGTGGTCGCCGCATCGGTGAAACTGGACCTGATGTGTGAGCCCGTCAGTCTCCGTCGTAAATAAAATGCAGATTATAGGAATCGTTATCGAATTTGATTTTTCCGTCGTAACTCCGGGCCAGGGTAAGGGCATCCTGGTAACTGATCGGAGCAACGGAGACTACTTTCTCATTATCATCCATCTTCCAGTCGTAACCAAATCCGGCCAGAGCGAGAATGAGTTTGTCGGACGGGAATTTTTTTCAATTGCATCATCCACCGCCCCTTCAATCCATTTCTGGTGACAGATGGGCCCGGGTCCGGTCCCGTCGGAAAACTGATCGTAAGCCATGAGAATCACGTAGTCATTATAAGCGGACAGTTCCTTAAAATTATAATCCTCGATTAAAGGTGTGGACATCCTCTGAACCAGCAGTCCCCTCGCGTGCATTTTTTCATAAAGTGATTTCTGAAATTGTACCAGCACTTCGTTCTTTTTTTCCTGCAGGTCTTCAAAGTCAATATTGATTCCATCGAGCTTATATAATTCCAGGTATCTTAATAATATCATGAATCAGACGGTCCCTTTTTTCCGGATTGTTTAGAATGCGATGAACCACATCTCCCCTGAAAACACTTTTATAATTATTGGTGAGCAGGGGCAGCACTTTAACTCCTGCCTTAGCCATAATATCCAGCGCCTTTTGATCTACTGTGGTATACAGCGTATCGGTGCACTGGGATCCAGGAAAAACCATTCTGGTAAAACCATATTCAGCCTGGGAGATATTTTGTTCCAGAGAAGTAAAGGAAGTCGGTGACCAGTTTACATAAAAACCGGCCCGGATACCGGCTGAAAATTTTTTAAAAGAATAGAAACTGGAATCGGCCTGCACGATAATCCCATTTCTTTTTCTGAATCTCTTCGGAATGGGATAACCACCGCTTCATAGGCTACTTTTTCATTGATATATTTCCGGAAACCTCCGTATTGCTTGCCAATTTTACTTTTATTGAAAAGCCAGCTGGAACTGTCCAGCAGCGCTTCTTTTTCCTGTGCCCCAATCATATTCGGAAACGAAGGTGTATAAACCCGGGTCAGGGTAATCAGAATGGTTACAACTGGCCAGCACTACAAATAGGGCGATGAGCCGGCTACTCCAGATAAAACGGGACCAACGGGAAGAGGAGATTGGTTTGAAATACCTGGGTATTAGAATTTCTTGCCATAAGTAATATGTAAAGATCCTGCAAATCAACAGCTAAGCAAAATAAGGGGGGTCAAATTACGAGGATTTTTAGCAATTACACGAAATAGAATGACACGAAAGACGAGTCAGTAGTCGAGTTCCAGTTTCAATTTGTCCTTCAGATCTTTTACCAAGCGGATACATTTCAGCAATCTGGCAGGAACTGTTCTCTTTTACTCCAGATTTTTTCCGGCTGGCTATGCGGTGTAGTTTGTTCCCTGACCACAACAGAAAATGAAATGTTTTTATTTTGGAAACGGAGCTGAAGGAGGTCGGAGAGTTTTCTTTTCTCCTGTTCAATAAAACTTTGTTCGAGATTATTATTGGTCAGAATTTCAAACCGAAGTTCATCCAGAATACGGATTTCTGCGCCTTCGAAACTCTGGGCTGCTGAGTTTTTATTCTTTTTTAATTCAGCGGTAAATTGGTTCCATGCTTCCATTAGAGGTGACTTTTCCAAAACCTTAATCTCTGCATTTCCGGCAGCTGTTTTTCGGTTCACTACTTCCTGCCGGATTTTGGAAAGAGCGCCCAGACTGGTTGTTGTTTGTGAAGAGGTCCTGATTTCCTCGATGATGAGTTTGGTTTCATGTGCCGGCAGGTGTACCGGGTTTTCCAACTCTGGTTCTGCTCTTTTTGGTAACGGAACTTCAGTTTCTGATTGATTTTTCCTGCTTTTGATTTCAAGCGGGCTTATTCGGCGGAATGCCACTGGTTTTACGGATTCAGTTCCCTTTTTTTTATCGGCTGTGCCCGGTGAAAAATGAAGAGCCTGGCTCAGATAAGCCAGCTTAATCAGCGTAAGTTCCACATGCAGTCTTTTGTTTCTTGCAGCCTTATAGTTGATTTCTGACTCACCCAAAACATTTAATGCACTGATCAGCCAGGCTGTATCCACCTGCTTTGATGTTTCAAATACTTTTGTTGGAAGTCTTCCACAACTTCAAGTAGTCGGGCCGCTTTCTCATCTTTACATATAAGCAGGTTTCGGATGAATTCTGCAAAACCATTCAACAAGAGATCCCCTTCAAAGCCCTTCCGGTTTATTTCATCAAATATTAATAAAGCCTCGGACAGCAATTGGTCCCGAACGGCCGCAAGCAGGTTAAAATAATAGCCTTCATCCAGGATATTAAGATGCTCAAGCGTATCTGAATAGGTGAGTTTACCGTCAGAAAAACTCACCATTTTATCCATAATACTCAGCGCATCACGCATACAGCCTTCGCTTTTCTGAGCGATGATTTCCAGAGAAGATTTATCGGCCGGGATATTTTCCTTTTCACAGATTTCCTGCAGGTGATCTATTATATCCTGGTTGGTTATCCGCTTGAAATCAAATACCTGACAGCGGCTGAGTATTGTCGGTAGAATTTTGTGTTTCTCGGTTGTCGCAAGAATGAAGATGGCATAAGGAGGGGGCTCTTCAAGCGTTTTCAAAAATGCATTAAACGCTGAAGAGCTGAGCATATGTACTTCATCGATAATATAGACTTTGTATTTACCTGGTTGGGGGGCAAAACGTACCTGATCAACAAGTGAGCGGATATCGTCAACCGAATTATTGCTGGCGGCGTCCAGTTCATGAATGTTCAGTGAACTTCCCTCATTAAAGGAAATGCAGGAATGACAGGTGTTGCAGGCTTCTCCATCGGCTGCCGGATTTTCACAATTAATAGCTTTAGCCAGGATACGTGCACAAGTGGTTTTGCCTACTCCGCGCGGACCGCAAAACAAAAAAGCATGTGCCAGCTGTTTATTGCGAATCGCATTTTTTAGCGTCGTCGTGATATGCGACTGGCCGACAACCGTTGAAAATAGCTGTGGTCTGTATTTTCTGGCAGAAACGATGAATTTATTCATAACCCGCATGGCCTCCGGAATCTTCTGATGTGCAATAATAATAAAGTTTTAGAAGACGGGATGTCTTTTAAATTCCAGGGTACGGTCGAAAATATACCTATAGGTAGTCAGTTTCCTGCTGGGATAAGTATCGGCCATGGTGCGGATCATATTGATCATTTTCGGATTGAAATCCCCTACCCACTGCATTTCATATTCAGTGTAAGGAAGCGTAAGTACCATTTTCCCGGTTTCTGCGATCATGTAAGCATCAATACCCTTGCCCTGATATTCGGGAATGATGCCAAATACCAGGCCGGTGAATTTTTTATTTTTCTTTGTTTTTACCAGCCATAAAAACTTCAGCTTTTGCAGTATGCCGAATTTCCCGTTCAGGTATTTGAACCATTGGTTTAAATCGGGAATATTAACAAACATGGCGATCGGTTTATCGTAATGATAAACGAACCAAATCAGCCTTTCTTCCATAAAGGGTTTAAATTGACGGAAAAGGTGTTTCACCTGGTCAAGTTTCAATTGTTTCATTCCGCCATGACCGGCCCAGGCCTTGTTGTATACTTCCGTAAAATAGCCGGCATACCGGTCAAGGTTTCGTTTTTCGATATGGGCTGCACGATAATTACGATCAGCTGCTATGATCGCATGACGATCCATAAGTTTTTTGCTGAAAGGTTTTTTGGGATCCATGCCAAAGCATATTTGTTCAAAAAACATTTTGAAACCGTAGTTTTCAAAAAGATCCCTGTAATAAGGTGCATTGAAATTCATATGGTAGAGGGGTTCATGAAAGCCCTCCGTAACCAGACCCCACCAGCTGTCCCGCTCTCCGAAATTAATCGGTCCGTCCATCGCGCCCATTCCCCGCTGAAGAAGCCAGTGCCTGGCTACGTCAAAAAGACGGTCAGCCGCTTCCTGATCGTTTACGCAGTCGAAAAAGCCGATCCCGCCTACCGGGAAATTCATCTCCTTTGGTTTTATATCTTTTATTCACAAACGCTGCAATCCGCCCCAACAGACGTCCGTGTTCATCTTTTAATACCCACCGGGCGGCTTCCCCATGCCGGAAAGCCTTGTTTTTTCCGGCGTCAAAAACCTGGTCAATATCCTTATCCAAAGCGGCCGTATATATCCCGGCAGCTCTACCCATGATATCCACATTAGCCCGAATAAATTCGCGGGATCTGGTCTGATTCTGAACTAATAATAATTGCATATATAAGGGGTTGAATGCGGTAAAAATACTTGGTTTTTCATTTCGTAAATCCGGGTCCGGACACTTACCTTTGCAGCCGATTTTAAGGTAACATTTTTTAAAAATTACGCTATATGCCAAATGCAGGCAAGATTAAACAAATTATCGGTGCGGTTGTAGACGTTCAGTTCAAGGGCAAACTTCCGGAAATATACAATGCTTTGGAATTGAAGAAACCGGGACGGGGAAACCCTTGTCATTGGAAGTACAGCAGCATCTGGGTGAAGACAGCGTTCGTTGTATTGCCATGGATGGTACGGAAGGGCTGGTACGCGGCCTGGAAGTGCTGGATACCGGAATTCCCATTTCCATGCCTGTCGGGGATGCCATTAAAGGCGATTATTTAATGTTACCGGTGATCCGATCGACGGATTGCCTCCTGTATCTAAAGTGAATGGCAGACCCATTCACAGTAAACCACCTGCTTTTGAAAATCTGAGCGTGAGTACCGAGATTTTATTTACGGGGATTAAAGTTATTGACCTGATTGAGCCATATGCCAAAGGGGGAAAGATCGGACTTTTCGGTGGTGCCGGTGTCGGAAAGACCGTACTGATCCAGGAACTTATTAATAATATTGCAAAGGCATATGCGGGTGTTTCCGTATTTGCCGGGGTAGGGGAACGTACCCGCGAAGGAAATGACCTGATGCGTGAAATGATTGAGGCCGGAATCATGAAATACGGCGAAAATTTTAAACACAGCATGGAAAACGGCGGATGGGATCTTTCCAAGGTGGATATGAAAGAACTGTCTGAATCCAAAGCCACTTTTGTATTCGGCCAGATGAATGAACCACCCGGCGCCCGTGCAAGTGTGGCTCTCAGCGGATTAACCATCGCTGAATATTACCGCGACGGGGATGGAAAGGGACAGGGACGCGATATTTTATTCTTCGTAGATAATATCTTCCGTTTCACACAGGCCGGATCTGAGGTATCGGCCCTCTTGGGACGTATGCCTTCCGCCGTAGGATATCAGCCGACACTTGCCACGGAAATGGGGCTGATGCAGGAAAGAATCACTTCGACCAAAAACGGGTCTATCACTTCAGTTCAGGCGGTTTATGTGCCTGCCGATGATCTGACCGATCCCGCGCCCGCCACCACATTTGCGCATCTGGATGCCACTACGGTACTGGATCGTAAAATTGCGGATCTGGGTATTTATCCGGCGGTGAATCCCTTGGATTCCACTTCCCGTATCCTGACCCCGAAAATAGTGGGCGATGCACATTATGATTGTGCCAACCGGGTGAAACTTGTTTTACAGAGATATAAAGAATTACAGGATATTATTGCCATTCTCGGATTGGATGAACTGAGCGACGAAGACAAATTAACAGTGAGCCCGTGCCCGTAAAGTACAGCGTTTTCTTTCCCAGCCTTTCCATGTAGCGGAAGCATTTACCGGTCTGAAAGGGGTGCTGGTTCCGATTGAAGAAACCATCCGGGGGTTTAATATGATCATGGATGGTGAAGTGGACGACTATCCTGAGGCTGCTTTAACCTGGTAGGTACAATTGATGACGCGATTGAGAAGGGCAAGAAGATTGATGGCTCAGGCACAGGTATAATTTTCAATTTTTCAAATTTTCAATTTTTCAAATTGAAGCTCGAAATACTTACTCCCGAACGTAAACTATTCAGTGATGAGGTTTACGGCGTTCAATTGCCCGGTGTATCCGGATCTTTTGAAGTGCTGGACAAACATGCTCCCCTCATAAGTGCTTTGAAAAGCGGGCGTATTAAGGTCCTGAATGACCGCAGCCATACCACGTTATTTTGAAATCCGGAGTGGTTTTATGGAAGTAATGGAAACCGGGTTACCGTTCTGGTGGAAGGTGCAAAAGCCATGATAGGTTGTTGGAATCAATTTAATACCTTGGATCTGTTAAGCTAATTCAACTGTGGGTCGATTGGGAAATTGATCATCATCAGGTAGTTCCCGCCCAGGTGCCGGATGGCATCTTTCCAGATTTCTTCCGTTTTTTTGTGAAAAATGAGATTCTGACTGGCTTTTGCAGCCAGCCAGGATTTTTCTTTCAATTCATCTTCGAGCTGTCCGCCCGCCCAGCCCGAGTAACCAATATAGAAGCGGATTTTCGAGGTCTGGATTTCCCCGGAACGAATGAGTTCCAGCGCTTTTTCAAAATCCCCGCCCCAGTAAATGCCTTCGGTTACGGGGTATCCACCCTGGATCAGATCAGGATACTGGTGCAGAAAATGAATGGTATCCGTTTGAACCGGTCCGCCGAAATATACTGGAATTTCCAGGTCGTCCGCATTATTTACAAGGTCTTTTAAACTGTATTCGTAGGTTTTATTGAGCAGAAAACCGAAACTCCCCTCACTTTGGTGTTCGCAAAGGAAAATAACCGACCTTTTAAAATTGGGATCTTTCAGAAACGGGTCAGCGATCAGCAATATACCTGCCGCGGGACTCTCCATATCGTAAATTAACTAATCTGAAGGATAATTGTTTAATAAATTTGCCACCTGGCTAAAGCAGTCCCTGGTTCACATTCCGTTTAAACATCTGTTCTCTTGAAGAAAAATTTTACAATCATCTTTATCCTGATCAGTCTTTCCCTGGTGGGTATTATTTATATCCAGTGGAACTGGATTACGACCATGGTCGAAAACAAGGAAGAGGAACTGCATCATAAACTGGTGGACGTAACAACCGATGTTGCAAGCGATCTCATCGAATATAAAAAAACGGCGCTTTCGGGTTCGCAGTTGCTTCGCGCCCCCCAGGGTTTTGGATTCAGGCCTTCGGAACAATTCATGCAGGAACTGATGCGGCCACCCCTGATTTCTCAGAAATTCAGTTACCAGGAAATGACGGACAAATTGCGCAAGGCTTTTGCGTATCGCGGATTAAAGGATACAAAATTTGAGTTTTGCATTTTTTCGGAAGGGGGTATCAACGGGTCGATATTCTCAAATACTTACGAATTGAGATCGGCCAATTATTTATGAAGCCCTGAAAGATACCATCCATAACCTGCAAACCCTGCTGCCGCTGGTTACCAACAGCACAGAACTCAGCGGCCCCGATCCCTTCGAGACCCTGTCCATCGTGGTCCCGGATTATAAATCGGTCGTTATGAAACAAATGCGGTGGATGATTTTCGGCGTCATATTTTTTACCCTGGTCATCATCAGTGCATTTTATGTAACTGTGAGCACTTTGCTTCGGCAGAAAAAACTGAGCGAAATAAAAAATGATTTTATCAATAATATGACGCATGAATTCAAAACGCCACTGGCCACCATCTCCCTGGCCGTGGATGCCATGCGTAATGAGAAAGTGGTTTGCGACAGGGAAAAATCTGCATATTTCAGCGGCATCATCAAGGAGGAAAACCGGCGTATGAACAAGCAGGTGGAAACCATCCTGCAGGCCGCCCTGATCGACCGCCAGGAACTGCAACTCAAACTCCATCCCCTGCATGTAAACGAAGTGATCCGGCGGGTGATGGACAATTTTAAATTCAGTTGGAAGAAATCCACGCCCAAGTGATCCTGCAACTGGAGGAAGGATATGATATAGCAGAGGCTGACGAAGTCCATTTTACCAATCTGATTTCAAACCTCATGGATAATGCGATAAAATATTCGAGGGAGAAACTGGTGATCCGCATCCAGACCCAAAGATCCGGGAAAAATATGACAGTCCGGATTGAGGACAACGGCATCGGTATGACTAAAGAAACCCAGCGCCGTATTTTTGAAAAATTTTACCGCGCCCATACTGGCAACGTGCATAATGTAAAGGGATTCGGGCTGGGACTCAGTTACGTGAAATCCGTCGTGGACGCCCACAACGGGCGGATCAGAGTGGAAAGCACGGTAGGCAAAGGAACCACGTTCACACTGGAGATCCCTCTGATCCGACAGGAAAAAGACTTCCGACACCAACGTATAAAAATCAATGCCCTAAACCCGGAAGTCCCCGGCCTGTCAGGGCAGAAAAAGGCATCCATCCCCATAACTCAAAAACCGGTAGTTATGTTCTAGCGCCCATGCATAGACGCTTTTCCATGCGGGCCCGATCAAGGCTGCCACCAGCAGCAGCAAAGTGGAATGGGGCTGATGAAAATTGGTAATAAGACCCGCGCACGATTTGAAACCGGTAACCGGGAACGATGAACAATTGTGTTTTGGTAACCAGTTTTTTCCCGGGCTGACGCTGGATCCATTCCAATAAAACATGCAGGGCTTCTTCGGCTGGGATATCGGCCGCTTGCCGGTAGGGAACCCACTGGTCAAGGTGCAGGTCCGCGCTGTTATATTTTTATTCCTGCTCACCTTTATTCCAAGCCAGTAAAGCGTTTCAATGGTTCTCAAAGAAGTGGTGCCAACGGCGATCACCGGATTCGTGCATTTTTGAAATCAGGTATTCAAGGGCTTCGGCAGACATTTCAATAAATTCCTCATGCATGTGGTGATCAGATAATTTTTCTGTTTTAACCGGCATAAAAGTGCCTGCACCCACATGCAGTGTACAGTACAAAGTATGAATCCCTTTTGCAGGAGGGAACGGAATATTTTTTCACTGAAATGCAGGCCGGCTGTGGGAGCGGCCACAGAGCCGGATTCCAGGGCATAGAGGGTTTGGTATCTTTCTGCATCCGAACTGGTCAGCCGCCCTTTTCAGATAGGGGGGCAGGGGCATCGAACCCAGCTGCTGCAATACGGCTGCAAAAGGCAGGCTGGCAGGAGTCCAGGAGAATTCAACGATAAAATCCCCGTTTCTTTTTTCGATGAAACGGGCTTCCAGCTTGGTTTCCCGGATTTGTTTCTCAAGCACCTGTCCGCGTTTCCATTTCGATGCCCCGCCGATCAGGCAGGTCCATAAAACTTTGCCGGTCTGCATCATGGCCTTTGAAATGCTTTCCAAAGAAGCATGCGGTTCCAGACAGAAAATTTCAATTTGCCCGCCGCTTTTTTTCTGAAATAAAATCCGTGCCTCCACTACACGGCTATTGTTAAATACCAGCAGGGAAGGGGCCGGCAGGAAATCCGGCGAGACCTGCATAAGATCCTTCTTCCATCCGGCCAGCCCTCCAGACCAGGAGTTTGGAACGGTCCCTTTCTTCCAGGGGGTAACCGTGCAATTTTTTCATCGGGTAAATCATATCCGAAAGAATCCATGGAAAGTGCTTCGGGAAAGGGAGTAATCCGGGACATGGAGTCTGAATTTATTCACAGATATTCACACTGATTAACATGTTATACACAGGGCATATAGGCAATTATTAAATTTTTTAGACCCAAACCCGTACCCACGTGGTGCTGTAGCGTAATTGAATTCTGTGGAAAAATTAAAATCTGCCAAATTAGTTTGTAAAGTGGGAAAAAGTGTTATTTTGTGTTAATTATTTAGAACATTGTTTCAAGTCCTTATAAATGAATGGTTTTCTTGGAGAATACGAGGTAACGCTCGATGCAAAGGGGCGGTTTCTCCTGCCGGCTTCGCTGAAAAAGCAAACCGGTGAGGAAGCGGGTTCTTTTGTCATAAACCGGGGTTTTGAAAAATGTCTGGGTTTGTATCCCATGAAAAGCTGGGAGCCCATTTTTGAAAAGATCAGCCAATTGAATGATTTTGATCCGAAGGTAAGGTCATTCCGGAGATATTTTTTAAACGGGGCCACCATGATGGAACTGGATGGAGCGGGCAGGTTGCTGATACCCCAGAACCTGAAAGAATATGCGGGGCTTGAAAAAGATATCGTGCTGGTTACGGCAGTAAATAAGATGGAAATCTGGGATAAAGTTAAGTACCAACAGTTCTTTGAAACCCTTTCACCGGATGATTTCAGCGGCCTGGCCAATGAAGTGATGAATGGCAAACCCGATAAATGAACCATATGAGGGATCCCAATCCCGCATATCATATGCCCGTATTGCTTTCAGAAGCGATGGACGGTTTGAATATCAGGGCGAACGGGGTCTATGTTGATTGCACTTTTGGCGGAGGTGGACATTCAGCAGAGATCCTGGCTCACCTGAATCCTGAGGGCCGGCTTTATGGATTTGACCAGGATACGGATGCAGGGGGGAACCGTTTGACGGATGAAAGGTTTGTTTTCATCCCGCATAATTTTCGTCACCTGCAAAGATTCCTGCGACTTCACGGGGTAACGGCGGTAGACGGCATACTGGCAGATCTGGGCGTGAGCAGTCATCAGTTTGACGAACCTACCCGCGGATTTTCCACCCGTTCGGAGGCGGATATGGACATGCGCATGGACAAACGGCAGTCGCTCACTGCTGAAACCATCCTGAACACCTATGATGAACAGAAGCTGCAGGAGATTTTCAGCCGCTACGGGGAAGTGACGAATGCGAAAACCCTGGCAAAGCCATCGTGCAGCTGCGGAGCAAAACACCATTTCGCAGCGTTCACGGATTTAAACAGGCTATCGGGGATCTGGTGAAAGGGAATCCCAACAGGTGGTTCGCACAGGTATTCCAGGCATTGCGGATTGAAGTAAATGATGAAACCGGCGCGCTGCGTGAATTGCTCGAACAGGCCCCGGCGGTATTGAAACCCGGTGGCCGGATTGTGATCATCAGTTTTCATTCGCTTGAAGACCGGATGGTAAAACAGTTTTTCCGAAGCGGCCATTTTGAAGAAAAAGAAAAAGATGAACCCGATCCCTTCGGATCCTCCCAATCCATTCCCCCATTCCGGGCGATCACCAAAAAACCGGTTACGCCGTCCGAGAAAGAGCTTAGCCTGAACCCCCGTGCACGAAGCGCCAAGCTGCGAATCGCAGAAAAAATATAAAAGATCTAAATCCCCTACCTAAGAAATCTCAGTATGATAATCGTACCCTAATTTTTTTATTCATCACACTGCCATCATGAAAGTTTTCGGAAGTAAAAAAAACAAGTCCAAAAGCCTGATCCGCTACCAGTGGATGGTTCGACAACCTGCCTTTTTTTCTTTTCCTCGCTTTACTGGCCGTGATCTACATATATAATGGTCATTACGCAGACCGGGTGGTGCGTGACATCGGAAAAACAGGCAGGGAACTGCAGGAACTGCAATATGAATTCAAGAGCCTGAAGAGCGAAGTCATGTTCCGCAGCAAACAAAGTGAACTGGCCAAAGCGGTTGAGCCATTCGGATTGAAACCTCTGTCATCACCCCCGCTGGTCCTTAGTGACAGCCTGAATAAATGAAATAATTTTTATCACCCATATCCCCGATACCCGGTGGAATTAAGAAGAGATATACTGTGGAGGGTTTACCTGTGTTTCCTGGGAATGGTGCTGATATGTGCAGCTGTACTGGGCCGGGTTTTTTATATTCAGCATGCGCAGGGAAAATACTGGAGAGCACTGAGTGATAGTCTGCATCAGAAATATGTTGACCTTAGTGCGGAAAGAGGAACGATTTACAGTGAAGACGGAAATATGTTAAGTACCTCGGTCCCTTATTTTAATATCTATATTGATTTCGGCGCCGACGGGCTCCGGGAGAAAAACGGAAAACGTTTTAAAGAAAATCTCGACTCCCTTTCGCTTTGTCTCGCGAATCTGTTCAGAGACCAGTCCGCCGCCGCCTACAAAAAACAATTACTGCAGGAATACAAGGCGGAAGACCGGTATTATCTCCTGCACCGCAACCTCAGCTTCGACCAGTACAAAAAACTCAGATCATTCCCGCTCGTAAGGCAGGGCAGGAATAAGAGCGGGTTTATCATGGACGCTTCCAGCAAAAGGCTGAATCCCTTCGGCTTGCTCGCCAACCGGACCATCGGATTATCGCGTGACAATGCCCAGAATGTCGGACTGGAAAGAATTTATGATAGCCTGCTCCGTGGAGAAAACGGAAGACGGCTGGTGCGTTACCTGAATGCGTGGCACTTATATTCCGGTCGAAGGATATGAAATCGATCCGGAAAACGGAAAAGATATTATGACCACGATTGATGTGAATACACAGGACATTGCAGAAAATGCCCTGCTTTCCATGATGATCGGAAATGAATGTGAACACGGTACCTGCATTGTTATGGAAACAGCCACCGGGAAAATCAAAGCCATGGCCAACCTCGGCAGGCAGCCTGATGGCAGTTACTGGGAAGACCTGAATTACGCGATCCGTGCGTCTGAACCGGGTTCCACTTTTAAACTCGCTACGCTTTTATCCCTGTTGGAGGATCATGAAGTCCGTTTAACCGATCACCTCAATATCGAAGGAGGTACCTGGAAAATCGGGACCCGTACCGTGCATGATGCGGAAAAACAGGAAGTCAGTGATGTTACGGTGGAACAGGCTTTTGAGCATAGTTCCAATGTGGGTATGGCTAAACTTGTCATGGCCCACTATGGAAAGCAACCGCAGCAATTTGTGGATCACATCAAAAAATTAAGGCTTAACCAGGTAACGGGTATTGACCTCGCGGGGGAAACCACACCCATTGTCAAATCGCCGAAATCCCGCAGCTGGAGTGCCAGCACCCTTCCCTGGATGGCTTTTGGTTATGAAGTGCTGGTAAGCCCCCTGCAAACACTCACTTTATATAATGCCGTTGCCAACAATGGCCGGATGATGAAACCATACCTCGTGAATTCGGTGCAGTTTGCAGGAGGAATTGAAAGGCAGAATCAACCCGTCGTCCTGATGGATAAAATCTGCAGCGATGAAACCCTCGCTGAATTGAAAACCTGCCTGGAAGGAGTTTGTATCCGGGGAACCGGTAAGACGGTATTTAAAAACTGCTTTTATCCCGTGGCAGGTAAAACAGGGACCGCCCTTGTGGCCAACGGAAACCGCGGATATGCGGATCATATCTACCAGTCTTCATTCGCAGGCTATTTTCCGGCTGATCATCCCCGTTATACCTGTATCGTGGTGATTAAAAATAAACCTTTCGCAAAAAAATATCTGGGCGCTTCCGTGGCCGGCCCTGTTTTCCGGGAAGTGGCCGATAAGCTGATGAGTATGGAAGCCCTTTCACCCGACAGCAATCAGATGGCTTCCTATACCGGGTCTGCTGAAAAAAGACAGCTCGGCGTATTATTATGCAGGTTCTGCCGAAGAAATAAAAAAGGTATTGCAAACCCTGCAGATGCCGTTTACGGATTCAACTCCCGATAAAAAATGGGCGGGTATGTACCGTGAAAAAAATCAGCCGGTTGTAAGGCAAAAAAATGAGGAACCCGGGCAGGTGCCCGATGTAAAGGGCATGGGCCTGAAAGATGCATTGTTTTTACTCGAATCGGGCAATATAAAAGTAACCACACGCGGAACAGGGAAGGTAAAACAACAAAGTATACCTCCCGGAACCCTCGTATCCAAAAATCAAAAACTCATTCTGGATCTGAACTGATGATTCTGCAGGAAATATTATATAAAGTGCGCATCCGCTCCGTTCAGGGCAGCTCGACGTGGACATCAGAGACCTGCAACTGGATTCACGCAAAGTGGGCAAGGGTTCCGCTATTTATCGCCGTGAAGGGAACCCATGCTGATGGACATCAGTTTATCGAATCCGCTGCCGCTGCGCAGCCGGCTGCCATCCTTTGCGAAAAGATGCCGGCGAGTTTTCGCTCCCGGCATTACTTATATTCAGGTTGAAGACAGTGCGGCTGCTTCCGGGTTGCTGGCACATAATTTTTTCGGCCAGCCTTCTGAAAAAATGAAACTGGTGGGTGTTACCGGCACGAACGGGAAAACAACCATCGTCACCCTGCTTTATAAATTATTCAGTTCCCTGGGCTATACCTGCGGGATGCTGAGTACCGTGCAGAATCATATTGGCGACCGGGTCCTGCCCGTCCACTCATACCACACCGGATCCGATATCACTGAACCAGCTACTGCATGATATGCTGGAAGCGGGCTGCACCCATGTGTTCATGGAAACCAGCTCCCACGCGATCCACCAGCACCGCATTGAGGGATTATATTTTACCGGCGGCATTTTCACCAATATCACCCATGACCACCTCGATTATCACAAAACCTTTGAAGAATATATCCGGGTCAAGAAATCATTTTTTGACCACTTGTCTTCTGCTGCCTTTGCCCTGACAAATGTGGATGATAAAAGAGGCGAAGTGATGCTGCAGAATACCGCGGCCGCAAAATATACCTACAGTTTAAAGACCGTCGCGGATTTTAAAGGAAAAATCCTGGAAAATAACCTGACCGGCCTTGTGATGCTGGTGAATGACCAGGAAGTGCATTTCCGGCTGATCGGTGAGTTCAACGCATATAACCTGATGGCGGTTTTTGGCGCAGCGGTCTGCCTGGGTGAAGAGAAAGCCGAGATCCTGCGCAACCTCAGCGTGCTGAGCGGGGCTGAAGGAAGATTTGATTACATGATTTCACCCAGGGAGAAAATTGTCGGCATCGTGGATTATGCCCATACACCGGATGCACTGGAAAATATTCTTGGCACTTTAATCAAACTGCGGAAGAACGATGAACGCATCATCACAGTCATAGGCTGTGGCGGCGACCGCGATAAAACCAAAAGGCCGGTTATGGGAGAAGTGGCCTGTCAGCTGAGCGACCAGGTGGTTTTCACATCGGATAACCCCCGCTCGGAAGATGCAGGGGCGATCCTGAAAGACATGGAAGCAGGACTTAATACCGCTGCCCGGAGAAAATATATGTCGGTCATTGACCGGAAGGAAGCCATCAAAACAGCGGTAAACCTTTCACGGCCCACCGACATCGTGCTGGTGGCGGGAAAGGGTCATGAAAAATACCAGGAAATAAAAGGAGTTAAATATCCTTTCGACGATAAAGCCGTGCTTATGGAAATTTTTGAATTGTTAAACAAATAGGATTGGGATCGCATCCCGTAAAGAGATTTTAACAGGGGATCAGTAACATGTTGTATCATCTATTCAACTGGCTCAGGCAATCAGGCATTAAGGTACCCGGCGGTGCCTTGTTCCAGTTCATCACATTTCGGGTGTTGCTGGCCGTTATCCTGTCGCTTATGATTTCCATGCTGTTTGGAAGAAAACTGATCAATTACCTGCGGACCCTGCAGGTTGGTGAAAGCGTCCGGGAACTGGGTCTTGAAGGAGAACATAAGAAAAAAGGAACGCCAACCATGGGGGGCATCATCATCATCATGGCCATCCTGGTACCCACGCTGCTGCTGGCCAACCTGAATAAAGCCTATATCCGCCTCATGATATTCAGTACGCTCTGGATGGGAATGATCGGATTCATTGACGATTACCTGAAACTTCGGGCCAAAAGAATGGCGCAAAAGCAGGGCATCACTTATAAAAAGGGAGATAAGGACGGGCTGGCCGGCTGGTTTAAGGTGCTCGGCCAGGTGGTACTCGGATTTGTGGTCGCGGCCACCCTCTATTTCAACAGTAATACCAAAGTGTGGCGGGAATTTGTGGGCGATAATAAACCCACGGATACGATCGGTCTGAAGAAAGTGATCCTGGATGGAAGGGAAAAGCTTTTCGTGGAAGCCAGGGAGCCCATCACCACCATCCCGTTTGTAAAGAACCATGAGTTTAATTATTCCAAGCTCTTACCGCCCGCCCTGCGCGGCGCTACCTGGATCTTATACATCGTTATCGTGATTTTCATTATCACGGCAGTGTCGAACGGTGCCAATATTACGGATGGCATCGACGGACTGGCAACGGGTGTGAGCGCGGTGATCGGTGTCTGTCTGGGTGTTTTCGCCTATGCCAGCGGTAACCTGCGTTTCGCGGAATACCTGAACATCATGTATATCCCCAATCTCGGTGAATTGTCCATATTCATCGGGGCCCTGATCGGCGCCTGTCTGGGATTTCTCTGGTACAATGCATACCCCGCGACCGTATTCATGGGGGACACGGGCAGCCTGACGCTGGGAGGCATTATTGCAGCACTGGCAGTAATTGTAAGAAAGGAATTGCTGATCCCGATTTTCTGTGGTGTTTTCCTGGTAGAAAATATCAGCGTGGTTTTGCAGGTGAGTTATTTTAAATATACCAAACGAAAGTTTGGGGAGGGCCGGCGGATTTTCCTGATGAGTCCCCTGCATCATCACTATCAGAAACTCGGATATAATGAAAGTAAAATCGTAACGCGGTTCTGGATTGTGACAATTCTCTGCGTGGTATTCGCGATCGTGACACTGAAAATAAGATAAGTAAGGATAAAAGATTATTGAAAAACCAGTCCGTCCATCTGCGAAAACCGTGTTTGAAATTATTGTGGTGCAGTATTTATCTATGCTTTTGAAAAACCCTGATCCACCCTTGTAACGTTGACCGTTGGACGTAGGCCGCTGGCCGTGAATAAAGGCGTTAGGTGTTAAGATTTAAATGTATGTCGACAAAAATGATCATCCTGGGTGCCGGTGAAAGCGGTGTGGGTGCGGCCGTTCTGGCAGCTAAAGAAGGATACGGGGTATTTGTTTCAGATTCAGGGAGGATTATGGAAAAATATAAATCCGTTCTGGAAGCAAAAGGAATCGAATATGAAGAAGGGAAACACAGTGAGGAGAGAATTCTGGATGCCGATGAAGTGATGAAGAGTCCGGGTATTCCGGAAAAAAGTTCTTTGATCAGGCAGATCAGGCAAAAGGGGATTCCGGTGATCAGTGAAATGGAACTGGCGTACCGCCATAAAGGGGAAGAGCCGGATCCTGGGTATCACGGGAAGTAACGGAAAAACAACCACCACTTCCCTGGCCCATCATATCTGTAAGCATGGGGGGCTGGATTGTGCACTGGTAGGGAATGTCGGTGATCTCCATCGCCAGGCAGGTTGCGGAGGACCCGAAAGGATGGTATGTCGCAGAGATCAGCAGTTTTCAGCTGGATGATATCCAGAGCATTCCGGCCGGATATCGCCATACTGACCAATATTACGGAAGACCATCTGGACAGGTATGAATACAGGTTTGAGAATTATATAAGGAGCAAATTCAACATTGTTAAAAACCAGACGAAAGACGACTATTTTATTTATTACGCGGATGATCCCGTGATTCAGAAACATATTAAAGAATACCCATTTCATTCTAACCCATTACCATTTACCATGCAACAGGAACCAAACCAGGGAGGATTTATCAAAAACGGGCAAATGCATCTGCAGGCGGGGAATGAAACCCTGAAAATGAGTATTTATGATTTCGCCCTGAAGGGAATTCATAACCAGTACAATACACTGGCGGCTGGTCTTGCAGCGGTTACGATCGGGATACGTAAGGAAAAGATCCGTGAAGCCGTTCAGAGTTTTGAATCGCTGGAGCACCGGATGGAATATGTCAGTACGGTGCGCGGTGTGGAATTTATCAACGACAGCAAGGCCACCAACGTAAACTCCACCTGGTATGCCCTGGAGACCATGCAGAAGCCGGTGATCCTGATCCTGGGCGGAATAGACAAGGGAAATGATTATTCCCTGATGAATGCCCTTGTAAAGGAAAAAGTAAAAGCCATTGTCTGCATGGGACTGGATAACCGGAAGATTCACGAAGCCTTTCGCCAGGATGTACCGTTAATTGTAAATACCGGGTCGGCGAGGGAAGCGGTTAAAGCCAGTTTTCAGCTGGCAGTGAAAGGCGATGTTGTATTGCTCAGCCCGGCCTGTGCCAGTTTTGACCTGTTTAAAAATTATGAGGATCGGGGAAAACAGTTTAAGGAAGCTGTCAGGGATTTGTAAAATTTGAAAGGTTGAAAAGTTGATATAATTGAATAAACTGAACAATTGCGAGACAACAGTACGATAGAAATGCGCGCTTTCAAACACCTGGGTTCGAAAACCCGGGGCGATAAAGTAATCTGGGCGGTCGTTGTACTGCTGGCACTGGTCTCCCTGCTGGCGGTATACAGTTCTACGGGTCTGCTGGCCTATAAAATGTATAAAGGCAATACGGAGATCTACCTCTTCAAGCAATTTGCATTTATCATGGCCGGGGTGATGATCATTTACTTTGCCCACCAGGTGAATTATATTATTTATGCGCGGGTGGCGAAGATTCTCTTTCTCATTTCCATACCCCTTCTGTTCTACACTTTATTTTTCGGGGTGAAACTGAATGAAGGAAGCCGCTGGATACGCCTGCCCATCGTGAATATGACTTTTCAGACCTCCGACCTGGCCAAACTCGCCCTGATCATGTATATCAGCCGCCTGCTCAGCCGGAAACAGGACCAGATAAAAGATTTTAAAATGGGATTTTTGCCCGTGATCCTTCCGGTGGCAGTGGTTTGCCTGTTGATCGTACCAGCGAATCTTTCCACTGCCCTGCTCATCGGGGCAACCTGTATGATGCTGATGTTCATCGGGAGGGTCAGTGGCAAACATCTCTTACTTACGATGGGTATTGCCATGATCCCGGTGATGCTCCTTGTGCTGGCTGCCGTTATACGTCATAAAACAGCCGAGCCGTCAGCCGTCAGCCGTCAGCCGTCAACGCATTCCGGGTTACTGGTGCGCGTGGATACCTGGATCAACCGCGTGGAAAATTTTATGTATAGCACAAAGGAGAATAAGGCAGATGATAATTACCAGGTGAACCAGGCAAAGATCGCCGTGGCCAACGGCGGATGGATCGGGCTGGGCCCGGGAAACAGCCGCCAGCGGAATTTTCTTCCTCACCCATATTCCGATTTTATTTATGCTATCATCATTGAAGAGTATGGTCTGATCGGCGGTGCCATCATCATGTTTATTTACCTGGTTTTTCTTTTCAGGAGCATACGCATATTTAAAAAATGTCCATTCGCCTTCGGCGCTTTCCTGGCCCTGGGACTGAGTTTCACACTCATGATCCAGGCGATCGCGAATATGGCCGTGAATGTAAACCTCTTCCCGGTAACCGGTGTTACGCTGCCCCTGGTGAGTATGGGCGGAAGTTCGTTTTTATTTACCTGCCTGGCCATCGGAATCATTTTAAGTGTGGCACGCAATGCGGAAAGAATTGAAGGGGAAGAAAGGCGGCGCTGGAATCGGAAGAGGCGGAAGAAAATCAGGGTATTTGAAAAAACGGGGTGAAAATAGATTTTGTCTTTAATATTCTTTTTTATGATTTTATTTCCACTTGAATATTTCCAAATTCTCAAATTCTCAAATTTTCAAATTTGAGCAAACACATTATCATAGCAGGGGGCGGTACGGGCGGGCATATTTTCCCTGCCCTGGCCATTGCCAATGCATTGAGAAAAAATGAACCGGATATGGATATTCTTTTTGTGGGCGCAAACGGGAAAATGGAAATGGAGAAGATCCCGGAGGCCGGATATCCCATCATTGGAATTGATATCGCCGGTTATAACAGAAGTTCTTTGATAAAAAATTTCGCCCTGCCCTATAAACTGGTAAAAAGTTTTCTGCAGGTGAGGCGTATATTTCAATCCTTTAATCCGCAGGCAGCCATAGGTGTGGGCGGGTATAGCACGTTTCCGGTCTTCGTTATGCACAGGCCAGAGGGATACCCACTTTTATTCATGAGTCGAATTCCTTTGCGGGCAAATCCAATATCCTGCTCGGGAAAAAAGCCACCCGCATTTTTGCGGCCAGCGATGGCATGGAAAAGTTTTTTCCTGCGGCGCGCCTCATTCATACGGGCAACCCGGTACGTAAACAGGTAGTGGCTAACCGTATATTCCCGGGAAGAAGGACTTGCATTTTTCGGACTGGATCCCCAATATACAACGGTGCTGGTAACGGGAGGAAGCCTGGGTGCCCGGTCCTTGAACGAAGCCATCGATGCAGGTATCCCCCTGCTGGTAAAAAGCGAGATACAGTTGATCTGGCAAACCGGGAAATCCCATACGGTCCAGGCGGCGGCTCATGCAGTGGAATCCAGGCTGATCTGGACCGGCGAATTTATTTCAGGAATGGAATACGCCTATGCGGCAGCAGATATTGTTGTCTCCCGTTCCGGATCTGTATTGTATGAACTATGCGCGGTTAGAAAACCGGTGATTTTTGTCCCCTATCCGCATGCAGCCGAAGATCACCAGACGGTAAATGCCCAAAACCTGGTTAAGAAAAAATGCGGCCCTGATGATTGCGGACAAGGATGCCGGTGATAAACTGGTGTCTGAAATATTGAGGCTGGCAAAAAACAAACCGGAACAGGAAGATATTAAAGGAAAATATCGGTAAACTGGCGATCACGGATGCCGATGAAAAAATTGCAACAGAAATTTTGAAACGCTGAATGGCTGAACTTAAATATATACGGAATCATTTATTTCATCGGTATCGGCGGAATCGGCATGAGTGCCCTGGCACGCTATTTCCGGTTCCAGGGGAAAAGCGGTGAGCGGGTATGACAAAACGGAAACGGCTCTAACAAAGGCCCTCGTGGAAGAGGGTATTCCGGTTACTTATACTGATGATCCGGCAGTTATCCCGAAAGATGTGCAGCTGGTGATCTATACTCCCGCTATTACCGAATGATCACCGGGGACTGAATTATTACCGGGATCATGGATATGAACTGATGAAGCGGAGTGAAGTACTGGGACTGATTACTGCAGGTTCGCTGAATGTATGTGTGGCCGGTACCCATGGTAAAACCACCATCAGTACCATGATCGCCCATATCCTGCGCGACAGCGGTATCGGGTCCAATGCGTTTCTGGGTGGCATATCTGCCAATTACAACACGAATTTCTGGAGCCATCCGAACAATATCTGCGTGGTGGAAGCCGATGAGTATGATAGGAGCTTCCTGAAACTGCATCCGGATATCGCCGTGATCAGTTCCATGGACGCCGATCACCTGGATATTTATGGAACCGGTGAGGCTGTGAAAGAGGCATTTATCGCTTTCAGCGAAAAAATCAAATCCGGGGGAACGCTGGTGCAGAAACATGGCCTGCCGGTTCCGCCACCCGCCGGTGATATCGGGCAACTCAGTTACCACCTGACTGATCATAACGCTGATGTATATACTGAAAATCTCCGGATCCGGTCGGGACATTACGTTTTTGATGTGGAAGGAAAGAAGGGAAAATGCAGGACGTACAACTCAATGTCGGGGGATGGCATAATGTGGAAAATGCCCTTGCTGCCATAACAGCATGCCGCAAACTGGGACTGGGTGGAGAAAAAATCATTCCGGCACTGCAATAATTTCCGCGGCGTACGAAGAAGGTTTGAATACCATGTGCAGGGCGCGGCCCGGTATATATTGATGACTATGCACATCATCCCCGCGAACTGGAGGTTTTGATCAGCAGTGTCCGGGAACTTTTTCCCGACAGGAAAATGCTGGTTGTTTTTCAGCCGCATTTATTCAGCCGGACCCGGGATTTCGCAGACTGGTTTTGCGGAAACTCTGGACAAAGCCGACGAAGTGATCTTATTGCCGGTTTATCCGGCCAGGGAAATACCCATCAGGGGATCAGCAGTGCAACCATACTGAATAAAATGGAGAAGGTACAGGCGAAGATCCTGGATAAACCCGAAGTGCTTGCACGGGCGCAGTCGGTTCAGCCGGGAGAGAAAATGGTACTGATCACAGCGGGTGCGGGTGATATTGATGATCTGGTTAAGCCACTCACCGAAATACTGAAAGCAAAATGAATATAAAGAGCCCATTGAAAAAAATTTTCACCGTTTTGCTCTGGTGCCTGCTGGGCGGCTCAGGGTCCTGGCATCTGCTGGTAGCTGCCATCAATACCAAAAACAGCAGCTTCTGCCAGGGGCTGGAGTAGAGATCAATGGTGGAGAGAAGGCCAGGTTCCTGAATAAAAAGGATGTGGCTTTCATGCTGGAGAACAACGGATTGAAAGATTGGCGTAATAAGAAAATCGCATCCTTCGACCTGTTGAAAATGGAATCCTTGTTACGAAGAAACAGCTGGATCCAGGATGTGCAGCTGTACTTTGATAATAACCAGGTATTAAAAGTACGAATCCGGGAAAGACAGCCCGTTGCCCGTTTGTTTACGTTTCGCGGGAACAGCTACCTGATAGACAGCAATGGGGTACAAATGGCACTTTCCGAAAGAAATGTTTTCAGGTTACCCGTATTCACCGGATATCCTTCAGAAAAATTCGGATCAGGAGGGACAGTGCCTTGAACCGACAGATAAGAGACCTTGCCATTTTTCTGAACGGGGATCCTTTCTGGTCCGTCCAGATACAGGAAGTGCATATCGCGTGTTGAAAAAACATTTCAGATGACTCCACTGATCGGAAACCAGGTGATTGAATTTGGTGATGGCAACAATTATAGAAAATAAATTTCACCGGCTCTTCCTTTTTTACAAAGAAGTGATCGCAGACCGGATTTGAAAAATATACCGGAATCAAACTGGCATTATGCCAATCAGGTGATTGCAACCCGTAAACAGGGTGTTATATCCAGGACCGATTCCATCCAGGCCGGAAAAATGTAATGGAAATGATCCGCATGGCCCAGAGGATGGAAGCGGATACTGGAAAAATCAGGGAAGTGAAACCTCTGGAGAAGAATACCCTAACAGAACAAAATCTCCGGGGTTATGATCTTCCCGGAAGAAAAAGAAAACACAATCGAAACAGGCAATAAACATCAAAAACAACAATAAATTAAACCAAACCATGAACCAGGAACAACCCATTATTGTAGGACTCGATATAGGTACTACAAAAATTGCTGCCATTGCAGGCCGTAAAAACGAATTCGGTAAACTGGAAATTCTCGGATTTGGCCGGGCCAATTCCAACGGTGTAAAACATGGCCAGGTGCTGAATATCGACGAGACCATCAAAGCCATCCGGATGGCGCTTGACAATTGTTATGCTTCCAATCCCAACCTCAGTATTTCGGAAGTATATGTAGGTATTGCGGGACATCATATTAAAAGTCTACAGACCCGTGGCGACATCGTTCGTCAGAATACCGAAAATGAAATAACTCAAAAGGAAATCGACCAGCTGGTGGCCGATCAATATAAAACCTATATACCCGCTGGCGACCAGATCATCGACGTCATTCCGCAGGAATTTGCTGTCGATAATTTCCAGAATATCATCAGTCCGATTGGTTATGGTGGTGTGAAAGTGGGTGCCAATTTCCATATCATCACCGGTGATAAAAATGCAATCAAGAATATCAGCCGCGCCGTGGAAAAGAGCGGCTTACAAACCAAGGACCTGGTCCTGCAGCCGTTGGCTTCAGCTGCTGCAGTGATGGGGCAGGAAGACCTCGAAGCCGGTGTCGCAATTGTCGACATCGGCGGAGGCACCACGACCTGGCCGTTTTCTATGAAGGCATTCTCAAACATACCGCAGTGATTCCCTTTGGTGGCGAAAATATCACGAATGATATCAAAACAGGCCTCGGAGTTTTAAAAACCCAGGCGGAACAGATGAAGGTTCAGTTCGGATCTGCACTTTCCAATGAAGCAAGGGGAAATGCCTTCATCACTATTCCAGGTTTGCGCGGCATGCCGGCAAAAGAAATCAGCGTGAAAAATCTGGCCAATATCATACAGGCACGTATGAGCGAGATCATGGATTTTGTTTCTTATCATTTGAAACAGGTGGGTCTTGATAATAAAATGCTCAATGGTGGCATCGTCCTTACCGGCGGAGGCGCACAACTTAAGCACCTGATTCAGTTAACAGAATATGTAACCGGTCTGAATGCACGAATCGGTTATCCGAATGAACATCTTGCATCCGGTCAAATCGAAGAACTTGCAAAGCCGACCTATTCCACCTGTATCGGTTTAATTCTGAAAGGATACAGCGACTATGAACACAACCGCAAACAATTTGAAAAAACTTATGTGCAGGTGGAGGTTCCGACAGCATTGAAAACACCTGAAATTCTTAAGGAAGAGGTGGTCATTACCGAAGAAGAGAAACAGGCCGTGAGGATAATCAATCGTAAAGGCATCAAGGATTTCTGGGGAAAATTCAAGGACGGAATCATTGACCTGTTTAAAGAAGAAGAAGATCACGCGCTTTAAAATTACCATACTAACCATTAATTCTAATTTATGATCCAGTTTGATTTGCCCAAAGAAAGATCGTCGATCATTAAGGTGATCGGCGTAGGCGGCGGAGGAAGTAACGCTGTTAACCACATGTTTGGCCAGAATATAGAAGGATGCAATTTTATTATCAGAAATAATAAAATTGACTATTTCGATGTGCTGTCCAAACATGTGGTTGACTGCATTTTCCCCTCCACCGCCTACGCCGATCACTTTAATGATGGACGATCTTCTTTTCGGTAAATCAAACTGGATCATAAATAAGAATTAATGGTTAGTAAAGAATATTACAGTGCGTGGTCTTTTCTTCTTTAAAACGGTCAATGATTCCATCTTTGAACTTTCCCCAGGAGTCCTTAATGCCTTTCCGGTTAAAAATTCAGACCGCCTGTTTTTCTTCTTCCGTAACCGCAATTTCATCTTTGATGATTTCAGGCGTTTTAAAGCGTCGGAATATCCACCTGAATATATGTTTTTCAAATTGTTTGCGTTTATGCTCATAATCACTGTATCCTTTCAGTATTAAACCAATGCAGGTGGAATAGGTCGGCTTTGCAAGTTCTTCGATATGTCCGGATGCAAGATGTTCGTTGGGATAACCGATGCGTGCATTCAGACCGGTTACATATTCAGTTAACTGTATAAGGTGTTTCAACTGCGCGCCTCCACCAGTGAGTACGATACCGCCATTCAGCATCTTGTTATCGAGACCAACCTGTTTCAAATGATAAGAAACAAAATCCATAATCTCACTCATACGCGCTTGGATAATTGGCAAGGTTCTTTACACTTATTTCTTTAGCAGCCATTCCGCGAAGTCCCGGAATGGTAATGTAGGCGTTTCATTTGGCTTCATCAGACAGTGCGCATCCAAATTGTACTTTCATTTGTTCAGCCTGTGTTTTCAAAACACCGAGTCCTGTTTTGATATCGTTGGTAATATTTTCTCCACCAAACGGAATAACCGCAGTATGTTTAAGAATGCCTTCATAAAAAACAGCCAGGTCTGTAGTGCCTCCGCCAATGTCCACGATGGCGACACCGGCTTCCAGGTCTTCCTGTCCCATTACGGCAGCAGCAGATGCCAGCGGTTGCAAAACCAGATCTTTGGTTTCAGTCCGCTTTTTTCAACAGCGCGACTGATATTTTTAATCGCATTTTTATCGCCGGTGATGATATGAAAATTGGCGCCCACTTTTACACCTCCATATCCAATCGGGCTGATGATATTCTGAAAATTATCCACTGCAAATTCCTGCGGAATAACGTCAATGATCTGATCGCCCGCGGGTATATAGGTTTTATACTGATCGGCAACCAGCTGATCGATTTCCTTCTGCGTTATTTCATCTTCGGTATTCTGTCGCACAATATCTCCGCGGGTTTGCAGACTTTTGATATGATGCCCCGCAATACCGACATATACTTCGGAAATGCTGAGGTTGGGATTGGAAGCATAGCAATTGTCCAGCGCCATCCGGATGGCTTTGATGGTCTCATCAATGTTCAGCACCTGGCCGTGTTTCACGCCATTGGAATTGGCACGGCCAAATCCAAGAATTTCCAGTTTACCGAATTCATTTTTACGGCCTGCAATGGCGGCAATTTTCGTGGTGCCTATGTCGAGTCCTACAATAATGGGTTGTTCCTGGTTCATGGTTTGGTTTAATTTATTGTTGTTTTTGATGTTTATTGCCTGTATCTGGTTGTTATTTTCATTTTCTTCCGGCAGGTCATAACCCCGAAGGTTTTGTTCGGTCACGGTATTTCTTTCCAGTGGTTTTACTTCCCTGATTTTTACTGTATCTGCTTCCATCCGCTGTGCCATCCGGATCATTTCCATTACATTTTTTCTGTGCCTGTATGGAATCTGCCCTCGAAATAACACCCTGTTTGCGGGTTGCAATCACCTGGTTGGCATAAGCCAGATTGAAACCGGTATATTTTTCAAATCCGGTTTGTGCGATCACTTCTTTGTAAAAAATAAAGAGCCGGTGAAATTTATTTTCATATTCGTTGCCATCTCCGAATTCAATCGTCTGGTTGCCGATCAGCGGATCATCTGAAAAGTTTCTCGGTACGGATATGCACTTCCTGAATCTGAATTGACCAGAATGGTCGCGGTTCAGAAATCCTGGCCAGGTCCTTGATCTGACGGTTCAGTGCACTGTCTTTTAAACCGAATTTTTCGGACGGATAACCGGTAAATACCGGCAGCCTGAATACATTTCTTTCGGAAAGCGCCATCTGAATCCCACTGCTGTCGATCAGGAAACTGTTTCCATTGATCGTAAACAAACGGGCAACCGGCTGACGTTCCTGGATCCGTACTTTCAATACCTGATTATTGTCAAAATATAGTTGCACATCCTTGATCCAGCTGTTTTTCTCAGCAAACTTTCCATTTTCAACAGATCAAAGGATGCGATTTTCTTATTATCAGTCTTTAGTCCCCATTTTCAAGCATAACCGTCAGATCCTTTTTATCAGAAAAGCCTTTCCACCGCCATTGATCTCTACTTCCAGCCCCTGGCACCGCTGCTGTTTTTGGAATTGATGGCAGCAATCAGGAGTGCCAACCGGAGCCGCCCAACAGGCACCAAATCAGGACCGTAAAAATTTTTTCAATGGGCTCTTTATATTCATTTTGGCTTTTAGTATTTCTGTCAGCGGCTTAACCAGCTCATCAATATCACCCGCACCCGCTGTAATCAATACCATTTTTTCTTCCGGTTGGGTGGCTTCGCCCAAGCAAGCACTTCAGCTTTATTCAGAATCTGTTTCTTTGCTTTCTCCATTTTATTTATATCGTATAACTGCTGATCCCCTGGATGGGCAATTCCCTGGCCGGATAAACCGGCAACAGGATCACTTCATCCGCTTTGTCCAGGATTTCCGCGAAACCGTCCGCAAAATCGCGTGTCCGGCTAAATAAATGCGGTTGAAAAATAACCAGCATTTTCCGGTCGGGAAATAGTTCTCGCGCACTGCTGATCAGCACATCGAGTTCGCGGGGATGGTGGGCATAGTCATCGATATATATGGGCTTGCTACTCTGGACATGGTATTCAAACCTTCTTTTTACTCCACTGAAATTATGCAGGGCCGGGATGATTTTTTCACCTCCAAGCCCCAATTTGCGGCAGGCAGTAATGGCGGCCAGGGCATTTTCCACATTATGCCATCCGCCGACATTGAGTTGTACGTCTTTCATTTTCCCTTCTTTTCCTTCCACATCAAAAACATAATTGCCCGACGGATTCGCAGATTTTTCGTATATACATCAGCGTTATGATCAGTCAGGTGATAGCTGAGTTGTCTGGATATCACGGGCCGGTCAGGAATGGGCAGGCCGTGTTTTTGAACCAGCGTGCCTCCGGATTTTATTTTTTCGCTAAAAGCAATAAAAGCTTCTTTTACAGCCTCTCCGGTCCCATAAATATCCAGGTGATCGGCGTCCATGGAACTGATCACCGCGATATCCGGATGCAGCCTCAGAAAACTCCGGTCATATTCATCGGCTTCCACCACGCAGATATTATTTTTATCGCTCCAGAAATTGGTGTTGTAATTAACAGAAATTCCACCCAGAAATGCATTGGACCCCATACCGCTGTCGCGCAGGATATGCGCGATCATGGTACTGATAGTTGTTTTACCATGGGTACCTGCCACACAAACATTGATTGAATCTGCGGTGATCAGTCCGAGTACTTCACTCCGTTTCATGAATTCATATCCGTGTTCCCGGTAATAATTCAGTCCCCGGTGATCTTTGGAATAGCAGGAGTATAAACCACCAGCTGAACATCCTTCGGAATAGTCTACGGGATCGTCGATATAAGAAACCGGAATACCTTCTTCCACCAGGGCTTTTGTCAGCGGGTTTCGGTTTTATCGTACCCGCTCACCATTTTCCCTGCAACCGGAAATAACGAGCCAGTGCACTCATGCCGATTCCACCGATACCGATGAAATAAATATTTGTATATTTTTTAGATCAGCCATTCAGTACATTCAAAATTTCGTTGCGATTTTTTCATCGGCATCTGTGATTGCCAGCTTACCGATATTTTCTCTTTAATATTTCCTGTTCCGCTTTATTCTTTGCCAGCCTTATAATTTCAGCCACCAGTTTTTCACCCGCTTCTTTGTCCGCTGATCATAAGGGCTGCATTTTTTTTCACCAGGTTTACAGCATTTACCGTCTGGTGATCTTCTGCTGCATGCGGATAAGGAATAAAAATCACCGGCTTCTTGTACCGCGCATAATTCATACAATACGGAGCCGGATCTGGAAACAACAATATCCGCTGCTGCATACGCGAATTCCATGGTGGAAATAAATTCGCCGGTCCAGATCAGCTTGGATTCTACCGCATGAGCTGCTGCCTGCGCTGCAAAGGATTTTCCGGTTTGCCAGATCAATTGGATCTGATTTTTAATCAACAGGGGAATTCCCGTATCGATGGCTTCATTTACGGACCTTGCGCCCAGGCTTCCCCCGGTAATCAAGAACGGTTGTATACCTTGGATCCAGTCCAAAAAAGCAAGTCCTCTCTTCCCTCGATAGCTCATTGGCCACAACATTTTTACGTACCGGGTTACCCGTATGCATAGGCGACCGGAGGAAAAAACTTCTCCATACCGTCGCTGGCCGTAAAAATCCGGGTGGCTTTTTTCCCAAGCATATATTGGCATTTGCCCGCAAAGGAATTAGACTCATGAATAAAAGTGGGTATTCCCTCTGGCCTGTGCATAACGAAGCACCGGGAAAAGTACTGTACCCGCCCACACCTATGGCCGCCTGGGGTTTAAAGAATTGAAATATATCTCCTCACCTGCAGAAAACTTTTAACCAGTTTATAAGGCAGGGCAAATTTTTTATCAAAGAACTTCTGTTATATCCGGCGATATCAATTCCTTTGATGGGATATCCTGCTTCCGGGATCTTCTCCATTTCCATTTTCCCGTTTGCCCCACAAAAAGAATATCCATATCCGGGTTCTTTTTTTCTCAATGCATTCGCAATTGCCAGGGCGGAAAATTGCCGCCCGTCCGCCGCCCGCTATGATAATATGTTTACCCAATTTAAATTTGAAAATTGAAATTGGACAAATCCAAACTGGAAATAAATCATAAAACAGTTAGTACTCTTTTTCATTCCTTATTTTTCAAATATCCTGATTTTTTTCAGCTTCTTCATTCCGGTGCCATTTTTGCTTCACCTTCAATTCTTTCTGCATTCCGTGCCACACTTAAAATGATGCCGATTGCCAGGCAGGTAAATAAAAACAACTTCCCCCCATACTAATCAGGGGCAGGGTAACACCGGTTACGGGAAAGGTTTACATTCACGGCCATATTGGCGATCGCCTGGATCATCAGCGTAAAACTCAGTCCGGGCCAGAAAAGCGCCGAAAGCAAAAGGACATTTTTTAAATATCCGGATACTTCTGAAAAAAAATACCAGGTAAATAAACATGATGATGGCACCACCGATCAAACCATATTCTTCAATAATGATCGCATAAATAAAATCGGAATAGGGATGGGAAGAAAATTACGTTGACGGCTGTTCCGGGTCCAAGTCCGATCCATCCGCCATTGGCCACAGCAATCTTAGCCTGGTTCACCTGGTAGTTGTCATCCTGTTTGTCTATCTTCGTGCCATACATAAAATTTTCCACACGGTTGATCCAGGTATCTACTCGCACGAATAACCCGGAATGGGCTGAAGGGAGACGGTTGACGGGGAAGACGGATCTGCTGTTTTATGACGTATAACTGCCGCCAGAACAGGATCATCACCGGGATCATGGCAATGCCCATAGTAAGTAAGAGATGTTTGCCACTGACCCTCCGATGAACATCAGCATCATACAGGTTGCCCCGATGAGCAGGGCAGTGGAAAGATTAGCTGGTGCGATCAACAGGCAAACCACTGCCACCGGAAGGATCACGGGCAAAAATCCCTTTTTAAAATCTTTTATCTGGTCCTGTTCCTGCTGAGCAAACGGCTGATGTACATGATCAGAGCGAGTTTGGCCAGGTCGGAGGTCTGAAAAGTCATTTCACGATAGGCAGGCGTATCCAGCGGCTTCCTTCATTAGTTTCACTCCAAAAAAAAAGTGTAGAATAACAGGGGTATGGAAATGAGAAAAATATCTTGGCCACCCGCGCATAAATAATATAATTAACCATATGGGCAAAGTAAATGATCATCACACCGGCCATGAGATAAGGCAATTGTTTGAAGAGGTAGATCTCCGTATTGCCTTTATACATTTTA
>CAWEQR010000008.1:0-111532 GCA_963811275.1 uncultured Chitinophagaceae bacterium
GCTGATTGACTGCAAAGTACCCAACAATACAACATTCAAAATGAAAATAGGCATTCTGGGAACAAGAGGAATCCCCAATCAATATGGTGGCTTTGAACAACTCGCTGAATACCTTTCTGTGGGTTTGCTTAAAAAATCCTTTGACGTATATGTATACAATACTCATAACCATTCACACCAGGAAAAAACATGGAACGGTGTTCATATTATCCACTGCTTCAATCCGGAAAATAAACTTAAAACCGCCGGTCAGTTTATTTATGACCTCAACTGCATCCTGGATGCGCGCAAAAGAGATTTTGACGTACTGCTGATTCTCGGGTACACCAGCATATCGGTCTGGGGAAGATTGTTTCCCAAAAAAGCTACCATCATTATTAACATGGATGGCCTCGAATGGAAAAGAAATAAATATGCAGGAAAGATCAGAAGATTCTTATTCTATGCAGAAAGACTGGCGGTAAAATTTTGCGACTACTTTGTTGCAGATTCGCTTGCCATTCAAAAATATCTTCAAAGTAAATATTATGTACCCAGCACATTTATTGCATATGGTGCTGAAATGCCCGGAATAGCGGAAGAGTCAGATCTCAGCGAAAGGGGACTTACCAAATACAATTATTTCCTGGTCATCGCCCGCATGGAACCGGAAAACAATATCGAAATGGTGCTCGATGGATTTTCAGCCAGTAATTCTGATAAGAAAATGATCATCATCGGGAATCCGACAAACCAGTTTGGCGCATATCTTCAAAACAAATTCCACAACGACCAAAGAATCATTTTCTTAGGCGCCTTATACGACAAGGCAAAATTACATTCCCTGAAGGCTTTCTCTGCCTTATATTTTCATGGCCACAGCGCCGGCGGCACAAATCCTTCTTTGCTGGAAGCCATGGCCAGCGGCGCTTTGATCGCCGCCAACAACAATGAATTTAATGTATCCCTGTTACAAAAGGATGCGTATTATTTTTTAGATGCTGACGAGGTCAAACTTCTGGTAGAGGAAGTTACTCACGGTCCAAAAGAAAATAACATGATAGTTAATAATATTAAAAAAATAAAAGAGGAATTTACATGGCCAAAAATTATTGACCAGTATGCGGATTTCATAATCGAATGCCGCAGCGATAAAAATGATGGTTAACCCTTTACCTGAACCAAAATATTAGTACACCAGTTAACCAGTTACCAAAAACTATACCAGTCGAAATATAAAAGATTTGAGAATGATAATTGGAATTGATGCAAAATGGTTTTTCAGAGGCCCGGTCAGTACGAGGGTTGTTTTACAAAATCTACTTGCTGAATTGTTCGCACTTTTTCCCGAGCATGAATGGATTATATTTCTTGATAAAAAAGATGAACAGACTCATTTCCCATTTAAGTCGGAACATATTAAACTGCAATATATATGGGCCGGCAACAATATGCTTTCAAATGTATTTCTGTTGTCCGGATATTTGAAATCTTCACAGGTTGACGTGATGGTTTACCAAACATTTCCTTCACTGATCCATGCGGTTCCTTCCATATCCTTTATTCATGATGTTTTATTCCGGCGGTTTCCACAATTTTTTACGTGGAAAGAAAGACTGTATTTTTCCCCATTGTCCTGGCTCACCCGAAACCGGAGTGAACGTCTTATTGCGACTAGCGAGTCTGTATCAAATGATCTTTTAAAATACAACTATACTACCAGTAAATCTCAAATCGATATTGTACCGCTGGCAGTTAATAAGGCCTATAAACCCTCTGAATTTCATAGTCCTAAAAAACTGTTGGAGGTAAAAGAAAAATACCAATTGCCCGATCAGTTTCTATTGTTTGTCGGGAGGTTGAATGTGAGGAAAAATATTGAAAATCTTTTAAAAGCAATACCCCTGATTCACGACACCCAAATACACCTTGTAATTGTTGGCAAGGCAGATTGGAAAACACCCGATCTTAAAGTGATACTTTCCAATCCGGAAATGAAAAAAAGAATTATCATGCCGGGGGCCATGGACGATAATGACTTGATTTTAACTTATTCAATGGCCAGAATATTTTGTTTTCCTTCATTTGCCGAGGGTTTTGGTCTCCCGCCACTGGAGGCGATGGCATCCGGGGTTCCCGTGATTGTTTCCGAAACGACCGCTTTACCTGAAGTATGCGGCGATGCGGCAGTTTATATAAATCCGTATAAACCCGAAAGTATAGCGAAAGCAATAAATAAACTATTAGAAGATCCTGAATTGCACGAAAGGCAAAAAGCAAAAGGTATTCAAAAAGCAAATGAATTCACCTGGACGGCATCTGCAAAAGCCTTTATGAAAAGCATATACAAAGCATCAAATATCCAATAGTATGAATCAAAGATGCCCCTTATGTAGTAGTGAAAATTACCAAGTTACTTATAGCCATGCGCCTCAATTCAAAGAATCAGAAATAGTACGATGTACTCAGTGCGGTCACCTGTTTACGCTTGTTAGAAAAGAGATTAATGTAAATGGATTGTATTCGGATGAGATATATAAAATTGTAGAGAATCGAAATTCGGCTTTTGACCGGATTATAAAAAGAGAGTACAAGGGCGTACTTCATAAACTGGATAAAATCAAAACCATTAAGGGAAACCTTCTTGATTTTGGATGCGGCAAAGGCCAATTTGGAAACCTTGCTCAGGAAAACGGTTGGCTGGTCAAAGCTGTTGAAACGTCTCCGGACAGAGCGGCTTACGCCAGAAACATTTATGGATTGGATGTGAACACGGAATTCTACACATCTGGTTCAATATTCAATATACAATTTGATGTACTAACACTTTTTCATGTGCTGGAGCATTTACCGCATCCGGGTGCTTTACTTGAACAATTGGTTAAGAATAATGTTTCTAACAATGGAATCGTGGTTGTGGAAGTCCCTAATGTGAATAGCTGGCAGTCTGCTATTGCAAAGGAAAACTGGATCCATTTGGACGTCCCGCGCCACTTACATCACTTTTCCCCCGAAAGACTTGAAATACTTTTCCTGGAAACAAATCTGAAGCCGCTAAAAATAACATATTTTTCATTCCACCTGGGGGTTTTAGGAATGGTAGACAGTCTGCTGAAAAAGGGAGGCTATAAAAAAAATATCATCTACGAATTAAAGAATAAAAAAAGTAAAACACTGATCCTTATGATTGCTTTGTTGCTTCCCATTGCCTTTTTCATGGAGCGTTTGGCGTCACTGTTTGGCAAAGGAGGCATTATACGAATGTATCTAGTCAGGAAATAAATATCCAGATATCACTTTCCGTAATATTTCAACCATTTAACTCCCAGTATGATTCAGGCACATAATTATCTGGAATATCATTGACCGAAAGAATATCGCAACTTTACAGTAAAAATCTATTGCAAGTCAAAATAATTAAATAAGTGTAAACGAATAACGATGGACCTTTAAATCCAAATATGAAATACCTGTTCATGCTTAATCCTAAAAACACAGATTTTATAACCTCAGCTTCCCATCCAAACATCAAAATTTGCAGTAATTTATCCGGTAGTACAATCTGCAAAAACCCATACAGTCAGGCAGAATCATTATTCAAGGCCCGCTTAGAGAAATATAATGAGTGAGAAAAATTATTTTTAAAAGTAATCAATCCTGAATTCCCGGTATTTTGTTACAAAAAATATTCAGGAAAGACTACTATTTAAAAAAAATAAGATGATTTGAAAATGAGATTTTATGTGATGATCATCAAAACGGATTGTACGATTTATTTGTTCCATAAATCCAATCATCAATATAATCAACACCAGTCGTTTTAGAATAAATGTCAAAATTGTGATTTTTCAAAAACCGCGCGACAGTCTCCTTCGTTTCAAAATTTTTATCTCCGGTCCGCTTATTTAAAAAATCATGACAGGATATTGCAACGTGTTTTACTTTGAAGATTTTCTCAAAAGAATTGATCAACAACTTTTCTGCACCTTCAATGTTTACCTTTAAAAGACTGACGGTTTCAATCTGGTTTTCTTCCAGAAAATCATCCATCGTTATTGCCTTAACTGCCATTCCATTCTTTGAAAAAACGGAATTGGTGATATGATTTTCCTGTGTTGTATCGATTAATATAGTCCCATTCAGATCCGATATAGCAAGATTATATACTTGAATATTTCCAAGATGATTGTCTTCTACATTAGCTTTTAGTATTTCAAAAGTCAAAGGCGAAGCTTCAATTGCATAGATTTTTCCGGAATAGCCCGGCTGCCGGCTTAAATAAATACTTTCCATGCCGATTCCAGCACCCACATCTATAAATATGTCGTTTCCTGCCGGCTGGAAATTAAAGAAATAAACATCTTTTATAGATGCCAGTAACTTATCAGGGTCAAAACGGATGTCTGGATAACGCTCGTTGATAGCCCAGCCATTTTTATAGTGCGTCCAGAAATTTCCGGGATGAAACCTGATTTTCAATTTGTTTCCCAGGATCACACTACCAGTCTTCAATAGGAACTCGGCGGCATTTGGATATCCAAAACCTGCAAGTTTCCTGGCCAATGATGAAATCATGAATATTTGATATTAAATGGTGAATTCAAAAATAACAATAAAAAAGTTTTAACGAACAAACAGTCCTGACGCGGGAAGCAGATAAATAAACTACATTTGCCCACCCGAATGTCATGAAGAAGAAATTTATCAGGGATATTTCAGCAAGCTCACTTCAATTTATACTCAATCAGCTTTCAGGCATCTTCATTTTTTATATTACTTCCAGGTATCTTGACAAGAATAGTTTTGGAGAATTAAACTGGTCCGTTGCGGTGCTGGTAACTATTTTTAATATCCTGGGAGGAGGTATTGATCAAATTGTCGTAAGAAAGATCGCATCCAAAAAGGATACCGACTTTTTACTCAAAATCTACCTGGTGCATGTACTGACCAGCGGTTCAGTTTTTTATGCAGCCCTTCTATTTTCAAGCTGGATCTTTCCGGGTTTTTTTTCAATACACTATCTCCTTGTCTTTTTAGCTGTAAGCCAGCTTTTCACTTTTTTTTCCCTTCCATTTAAACAGGTAGCTACAGGAGAGGAGCAGTTCAGGTTGCTTTTTTATATGTCTACCTGTGCTAACCTGGTTAAAGCTGCCGGACTTTTAGTTTTGCTCAGATTTCCTCCATTGAATATGATGAAGGTTGTCTATTTATATATTTTGAGCACAGCTATAGAACTGCTTGTTTGCCTGATGTTTTCCAAAACACTTAAATCAAAATCGCTTTCAGGGAAATGGAACCGCCTTTATTATGCAGACCTGATCAAAGAATCTTTGCCCCAGCTGGGTTCAGTCATTTTCAATTCTGCCGTTGCCCGGTTTGATTGGATTTTACTCGGACTAATGGCCAGTTCCCAGGCAATTGCTGAATACAGTTTTGCCTACAAAGTATTTGAACTGTCCACTCTTCCCCTATTAATTCTTGCTCCATTATTATTACCCCGATTCACCCGTTTTTTCAATTCTCCCCTTCAGGAACCAAATGATAAAACGAATGAACTGTTTGTATTGCTCCGGATCGAAATGATCTCCGCCGCATTCATTATTCTTGTCCTGAATATTCTTTGGGTTCCTGTGATTGACGGCTTGACCAACCATAAATATGGGGCCGTGAACAGGTATAACATATTGCTTTTGTCAGCTTGCATGCCTTTTCTTTTCTTAAATAATTTCATTTGGACAATTCATTTTGCCCTCGGAAGGCTTACATTTATTTTCAGGATTATCAGCATTACGTTTATCATAAATGTTGTAGGTGATCTGATCCTGATACCCTTTTATTCCGGCCTGGGAGCAGCAATTGCTTTTTTCTCCGCAATTATTATCCAGACTTTCATATACATGAAAAATACAAGAATCAAGTCAATACCCATTGAAAAAGCATGGCATCCATTGATCAGTTGCACATTGATTGCTCTTGTTGCAGGTATTCTTTCCAAATGGATATTTTCGAATACATGGCTGCAGCTTTATTGCTGTTTGGCCATATTCACTCTATTGATCTCTGTAACAAGGCAATTTCGGATAAGCGACTGGCTGATTTTTAAAAAAGCAATTGGTATTGGCTTATGAATATCCTATTCATTTGCAATGAATATCCACCCGGCAAAAGTGGAGGTATTGGATCCATCACCCGGTCTCTGGCAAGAACGCTGGTCAAGCAGGGGCATAATATTTATGTGGTCGGACTATATATTCCTGGTTACGGTCAATCTGATTATGAAGAGGATGAAGGCGTCAAAATATGGAGATTCAGGTTTTTCAACGACTATAGCCTTATAAAAAACGATTATTCCTTCAGAGATACAGCCATACTGACCCTGCTTAGAAAAACAGGACTTTATTCACTAGTTACCTATAAAGCTTTGACCCGCTTAAATAATTTTATTATTTCACTTATTTCGCGTTACAATTTAGACATAGTTGAATGGCCCGATTTTAATGAATATTTTAGTTTTCTTACCAAACCTTTTCATTGGCCGGCTTTGCCTGTTCCACTAATTGTAAAATTCCATGGAACAAACTCTTACATTCAAAATCAGATGCATGAAAACGTAAATGCACGTATATTCCGCCAGGAAAAGGAACACATAAACCGAGCCGACGCTCTCTGCTCGGTAAGTAAGAATACAGCTGCTAATTATCAATCATTATATGGCATACACCGAAATATTAAAATCCTATATAACAGCATTGATATTCCTCCTCTGCGCTACATCGAAAATGAATCCAAAACCATTATTTATACTGGAACACTGACCCGGTTAAAAGGTATTCAATCCCTTCTGAAGGCCTGGAACCTGGTAAATGAAAAGTGTCCCGACGCTGTACTCAGTATTTACGGTAAAGGATCCTTTCGAAATATTTCCGGCCTGTTAAATCCAAAAGCCCTCAAATCGGTCCGCTATGAAGGATTTGTTTCCAGGGAACAGTTGTACACAGCATTTTCAAATGCATCGGGAGCCATATTCCCTTCTTATACTGAATGTTTCGCTATAGCGCCATTGGAAGCCATGGCAGTTGGTTGCCCGGTCATATATACAGAACGTGTATCTGGCCCTGAACTAATTACAAATGGAATAAACGGACTATTAATAGACCCGGATAATCTTAAACAGATGGCCGGTGCAATGATATCCCTAATAAACGATTCTTCTCTCCGGAATGCTTATTCCAGGTATGGCCGTCAAACAATCCTGGATAAATTCAATATCATTGATTCTGCTTCAGCGCACATTGATTTTTACAAAGAAGTGATCGATAATTTCAAATCGGACCGTCATGTTTAAACCAGGGAAAAATAACCTCCTTGCTCAATTGACAAATCAGATTGAATGGAAACTACTCGTTTTTCTCATTTTATTCATCAATGTAAAGCTGGAAATAAAAATATCTGCTATCGTTTTTATTTACATGGTGCAATCCAATTTCCGTTTTCAATTCAGATTCCGGCATTCCAGGATTCCCTTGTTTTATTTAATCATGATCGGCATTGCCATCATCAACCGGCTGCTCAATGGGCGTTTTGACAATCTCAATGAGAATCTAGCGTTTGCCCTGGGACTGACTTTCTGGACCCTCAGTTTACTAGCCTTTCATCAGTTAAAACTTTTTGTTGACAATACATCTGTGAAAAAGATACAAAAAACCATCATCGCGTTTTTTGTACTGAATGTCGCTGTTTCTTTTATTAATCTCATTGTTATCATATGGGAAACAGGCTCACTGAATCCCTACCGTTATCAGGGAATGTTCCAAAAGTATTTTATCGGGACCGGAGATAATATTTATGGAATCAGCTTTGATGTTTCAACTACCAACGCGATCCTCAATGCTTTCGGAGTTATTTACTTTATTGACAAAAAAAATATGACCATGACTCTTCTGTGCATGGCCACATTATTACTGACCGGCAGTAATTTCACCAACATCCTGATTACCGGGGTACTCCTGTTCATGTTCCTGTTTAATAGTAATCGTGAACAGAAAAGCCTAATGCTGATGTGCATGTTTTTCTTTATCGTGTTCATTTCAAGAGTATCTCCGGAAAATAATAATTATGCCATAAAATATTTCAATAATTCTGCCCAGGTAAAGGAAGAACAGCAATTAAATGCTATCACCGACCCGCTGGCATATATGGAAAAACCAGATAGCTTGCTCACTGGTGATGAAAAAAAAGAAAAAATCGCAAGGTTATATCTGGATAGTCTCGGTAAGCAACTGAAATTAAGGGCTTATTTGAAAGAGAATCAATCCCTAAAATATGGGATTGTTCTGGCTGACACCAGGCCTGTCATCCCGAAAGAAAATATGAACGGGGAGAAATATCAGAGGAAATCTGAAACAAGTGCATTACAACATAACTTAATAAAATTCGTAAAAAAGGAGGTAACCAAAAATCACATTGACACCAGTAGACTTACTGCCGGAAATCAGCCCGGGAAATTTATCGCATTCGACGAAACCTACCATTACATATTGAATCATCCTGGAATGTGGATTACCGGGGCCGGTACCGGTAATTTTTCATCAAAACTTGCTTTCAAGACAACCGCTTTGGGAATAAGTGGCCATTACCCGTTAAAATGGCAGTATATAAACAATGCATTTCGGGAAAATCATTTTGCCCTTTATATGTTTTATTTCACAAAAGATGCGAGGTATCACTCTATTGCCAATACACCCAATTCGGTGTTTAATCAGCTGGCTGGAGAATACGGATTTCTTGGAATTGCAGCTTACCTGTTTTTCTATTTGGGATATTTTAATAAAAGAAAAAACCTAAAGGCATTTCTTCCCTATTTAATTTTACTCAATGGAGCATTTTTTATGGACTATTGGTTCGAACAATTCTCCATTGTAACTCTTTTTGAACTCATAATGCTTCTTAAAATGAAGGAAACTGAACAATTATTTTGAACAGCCATGAATGAGATCAAAGTAACCGTTTTAATGCCTGCCTTTAATACCGAAAATTATATCAGGAATGCTATAGACTCCGTCCTGAATCAAAGTTTCCGGGAATTTGAATTACTAATTATCAATGACGGGTCAACTGATCGCACAGAGGAAATCATTCGCTCGATAACAGATCCAAGGATAGTCCTCGTAAACCAGGCCAATGCAGGAGTTGCCGCAGCATTGAATACCGGAATCCGACATGCAAAAGGTGAATATATAGCAAGATTTGATGCAGATGATATCTGCTATCCAAATAGACTTGAATTACAGTACAATTTTATTCGTTCCAATCCGGAATACGTATTGCTTGGTTCCGACGTGGTATACATGGATAAAAATGGAGTGGAACTCTTTTATTATTCCTGTATAGGTCATACGAATGAGGAAATACAAACCAGGATAGAATTTTCCTGTCCTTTTATACATGCAAGCGTTTTTTACCGGACAGATATTATTCGTGAATTAGGTGGATATGACTTACGGGGCCATACATTTGAAGATTACATTCTTTGGACGAAATTTATCAGGAAAGGAAAAGTTCATAATTTCAGCATACCTCTAATATCCGTCAGATTAAATCCCGAATCCATAACGGTTGATGAAAAATTACGGGGAAAACGGTTTGAGTCTTTAAAAAAGGAAATGATTTTCGGGAATCAGCCGATCACGGAAAAACAGGAAAGCGAACTATTGGGTATATTAAAAAGCCAGAACTTTTCAACATTTAAAGAATACAGCTATTATATTCTGATAGCAAAAAAATATCTCTGGGATAATCCGGATTCAGGGAAGGCGAGAATAAATCTAAAAATGGCATCCCGATTCAAACCGGTGGATATTATTATAATAAAACTTTTCCTCTTATCCTTGCTTCCTCAAAAACTGATTCTATTCATTTATAAATTATCAAAAAATAATCGTACCCTGAAATGAAATGACTAAAAAAACCAACCCATAATTCATCAGATTCCATATTCAAGATATCTGGCCTGAATTTTTCGACCGAACGGATTTCATCCTGCTGAGGACACTTATCTTGAACCATTATTAGAAGAATAAAAACTAATTACAAAACTGAGTGTTACAACAATAAAATTTAATGAAAGATTTATTTGTTATAAAAGATTCGGTGTCCAATAAAATAAGTTACTATTTAATTATCCTGTTTATTCTCTTCCTACCCCTCGACCGATTTTATGATGAAATATTATTGATCATCCTATTGGCCAATACATTGATTAATCCAAGAAAACTCTCCAGGGATTTGTTTACCCTGCCCATAATGGCCTTTTTAGCTATTTATGTAATTTCGGTGATCGGGACGATTTATTCCGCTTATAAACAGCAGGCTTATTTTGAACTCGAAAAAAAACTCGGCATTTTACTTTTCCCACTGATACTGATGATCAACAGACTGGAACTAAGTAAGTACCGGTTGAATTTTTTAAAATTCATATGCATTAGTTGTATTGCAACTGTCCTTTATCTATTTATGGATACCCTGCAGACGATCCATTTTTTAAGGCTCCCCCTTTCATCTGTTTTTTCATCGAAATTTTTGAACCAACATTTTTCATCCCCTATTGGTATTCATGCAACCTACCTCTCCATGTATGTTTGTCTATCCATTTCCATCCTCATTTATCTGATTACGAATGAAAGGAATCGAAAAAAACAATACGCTTTTATTTTGAGTTTGTTAATATTGGTTGCGGGCCTTTTCCAGCTTTCCTCCCGGGCAGCCCTTATTTCCTTCCTGATGATTATCAATATTTGCTTTCCTATGCTGCTCATTAAAAAAAGTCTGAGAAAAAAATATGTCCTTTCAACAGGCCTACTTACACTCGCTTTATTCATGATCATCAGCAACATGAGTTCTTTCCGGGCAAGATTCATGACAGAATTTGTAGCAGATCTATCTCAATCCGGTTTAAATTTTGACGTGATTGAACCTCGGGCTGTGCGTTGGCAAAGTGCCATGAAACTAATCAACAGGGCACCATTTACAGGGTATGGAAATGGATCTGAAATTCCTGTTCTTAAAGAACAATATTTCAAAGACAGGTTGTTCGACTCATATTTAAACCAGTTAAATGCGCACAATCAATATATCAGTTTCCTTTTGCAGGAAGGAATTGCCGGGCTCATAATTTACTTATTCACTCTTTATGCCGGATTTGCCAAGTCCCTAAGACAAAAAGATTTTGTCTTCCTGTGTTTTCTGGTAATAATCACGGTCGTATCCTTTTCGGAAAACATACTGGATACCAACAAAGGTGTCTTTTTTTTCAGTTTATTTTTTACACTTTTCCTGTTGACAAATGGGCCGGATATCCTGGAAAATTCAAAAAAAAATATTCCCATATCCCTAGCATGAACTCTACGCCATATTAAACTGTTTACATAACTTGTATAGTTTTATATGAAGACACTACTTATATATCTCAAACCTTATAAATTACTGGTTGGGCTTACTCTGTTCCTGGCCAGCCTCAATATCGGTTTCTCCCTGATAGATCCGATTATTTTAGGCAAAATCGTCAACCTGTCGAACGAATATGTGCAGGCCAGAAAACTGCACCATGATTTCTCGGCCGACCGGTTTTTTACCACTTTTTCCTGGACCCATCCCGGGGTGATCAACCTGCTGCTCCTATCGGTTTCCGTTGCCATGATCAGCCGGATCGCCAAAAATTTCCAGGATTATTTTATGAATGTGGTGGTTCAGAAATTCGGGGCTAAAGTGTTTACAGACGGACTCCAGCATGCCATGAAACTTCCTTATCAGGATTTCGAGGACCAGCGCAGCGGGGAAACGCTGGGAGTGTTGCAGAAAGTCCGAACAGACACGGAAAAATTTATCAATTACTTCATCAATATACTCTTCGGGGTGATCGTCGGCGTCATATTCGTATTCACGTATGCGGCCATCTGGATTCATTGGAGTATCCCGTTGGTTTACCTGGGCGGCATCCTGATCCTTACCTGGATCAGCAACCTGCTCAGCAAGAAAATAAAAATCATACAGAAGAATATTGTTTCGCAGACCACTTCCCTGGCTGGTTCCACCACCGAGTCCCTGCGTAATATTGAGCTCGTCAAGAGCCTGGGCCTCACACAGGAAGAAGTAAACCGGCTCAATAAGAATACCTATAAAATACTGGGACTTGAACTCACCAAGGTAAAACGAATACGCAGCATCAGTTTTGTACAGGGAACTTTTGTAAATACCCTGCGACAGATCATCCTTTTCATCCTGATGTGGCTCATCTTCAGGGATAAGATGAATGCAGGCCAGCTGGTCACCATGCAGATATTTTCATTTTTTGTATTCGGACCTCTGCAGGATATCGGCAATATTGTACTCTCTTACCGGGAAGCTGAAGCTTCACTCAATAATTTTGAAGCACTCATGAAAAAAGTTCCGGAACCGGAAGCCGGCAATCCCAAACATCTGGGCAATATTGAAGAGCTGAGTTTCCAGAACGTGGTATTCAAGCATAAAACGGCCCAGCACTACGCGATTGACCAGATCAGTTTTGACGTACGGGTGGGCGAAACCATCGCTTTTGTGGGGCCCTCCGGCTCCGGTAAATCCACCCTCATGAAATTGCTGGTCGGTCTTTACCGGCCGCTCCAGGGCAAAATTTATTATAATAACCTGGATGAAAATTCGATCAATTTCGACGACCTGCGCAACCAGATTGGGTTTGTAACCCAGGATACACAACTTTTTTCGGGCACCATACGCGAGAACCTGGTTTTTGTTAGTCCGGGCGCGTCGGAGGCAGACCTGCTCGATGTATTACATAAAGCATCCTGCACCAACCTGCTGGAACGGGCGGAAAAGGGTCTGGAAACCATGATCGGCGAAGGCGGATTGAAATTATCAGGCGGTGAAAAACAACGCTTATCCATTGCCCGCGCCCTGCTGAGAAAACCGCGGGTTTTAATTTTTGATGAAGCCACTTCAGCACTGGATTCGTTAACTGAAGAAGAAATTACCCAAACCATCCGTGAAGTTTCTTCCCAAAGAAACCAGATCACCATACTGATTGCTCACCGCCTCTCCACCATTATGCATGCCGACCGCATCTATGTGCTGGAAAAAGGGAAAGTGGTTGAAACCGGGACACATAGTATTTTACGGGACGATAAAGGGCTTTATTATGCCATGTGGCGCCAGCAGATCGGAGAGAGAAAAAGCAGCCAGGATATTTCAGGAAATATCCTGAGCAGAGCAGGCTAAATCCAAATTCCTTATGGAAAAACTATCTGTTGTCATTATTACTTATAACGAAGAAAAAAATATCGCCCGGTGTATTGATTCCGTTCATTCCGTGGCGGATGAAATCCTGGTACTGGATTCCCATTCAACCGACCAGACGGCAGCCATTGCCGAAAGTCTCGGCGCAACCGTAAAACAGGAAGTCTTTACAGGTTTTATCCAGAAGAAAAACAAGGCCGTTGAACTGGCTTCCAACGATTTTGTGCTGAGCCTGGACGCAGATGAAGCGCTGGATCCGGTACTTGCTGATTCCATCCGCAGGGCCAAAGAAAATTTTACCAGCCCTGCATACCGCATGAACCGCTGCACCAACTATTGCGGCCAGTTTATACGTCATGGCAGCTGGTATCCGGATGCAAAGATCCGCCTCTTCAACAGAAAAATTGCCCGTTGGGGCGGTATCAATCCGCATGATAAAATTGTGTTACAGGAAAACAGCGCTGTTACCCACCTGAAAGGAGATATCCTGCACTATTCCTACCATACCATTGCGGAACACACAGCGCAGAACAATAAACTCAGCTCCGTCGCGGCTGAATCCCTTTTTAACAGCGGGAAAAAAACAAACCTTTTTAAGGTTTTTGTCAATCCCTGCTGGGCTTTTTTCCAGAGCTATTTCCTTCGCGCGGGTTTCCTCGACGGCTTATTCGGCTGGGTTATCGCCATTCAGATCTCCCACATGACTTTCCTGAAACACCTTAAATTATACCTGCTTCTTAAATCAGCCAATAGCAGGTAACTTTGCATAAAATTTCAATCTATGGCAGGAAAACCGGGTTTTTGGTGGAGTCTCATGACGCAGAAATGTCCGCATTGCCGGAAGGGTTCCATGTTTACAGACCCCAATCCCTGGCACCTGAAGACCATGCTTAAAATGCCGGCCCGCTGCCCTGAATGCAGTCAGCTCTTCGAACTTGAAGTAGGATTCTGGTATGGAACGGCTTATGTGAGCTATGCAGTAACCGTGCTTTTCTCTGCAATCAGTTTTATGCTGTGGTTGCTCACCATCGGGTTCTCCCTGTCGCGATCATCGATTTTACTGGTGGCTGGGTATTAATGGGTTTTTCCTGCTGGTATTACAACCCTGGTTCATGCGTCTGAGCCGCGCGCTGTACCTGTATTTTTTTGTTTCTTATAGTGAAGATTATAAAAATCGGCGCCCAAAACGTTTGATTATAAATCAGAGGATTATTTCCTGAGGGAGGAAGGGGGTAAGCCGAAAGTGTAAAACAAAAAGGCCACCTGTTTTGACGAATGGCCTTTGAGATCTATAAAAGTGGGTTAGTAAGGGTGAATAACGTAAAATTATAAATATTATTATTCAAAAGATCAGTCAGAGATCTTTTAATAAAAAAAATTCTTTCACTCGGATCCCTTTTTCTGTTTTTTGCAGGGTACAGCATTCATATACCGGATCATGTTCAAAAAATAAGATATAGTCCCCGGCAAGGGCTTCTTCCAGGAAAGCCTTTTTTTCATGTAAGGAAATCAGCGGAAACATATCATAGGCCATCACATAGGGAATCGGCAGATGACCGGCAGAAGGAATCAGGTCGGCCATAAAAACGACCGTTCTTCCCTTATATTTCAGTTGCGGAAGCATCATCGCCCGGGTATGGCCATTCACAAAACGGATATCCATTCCGCTGGCAAATACGGTGGAAGCCAGTGGACTGCCGGCTTCCGCTTCTGTCCACTGATCACCATTTGTAACTGGCCGCTTTCCCGGATAGGCAAAATATTCTCTTTCAGAAAGGAGGCTTTTTCCCGATCATTCGGTTCCGTAGCCCAGGACCAGTGTTTCTCATTACTCCAGTAATTCGCGTTCGGAAAAGCGGGTAACAGCTGGTCGTCCTTTCGAATGATGGACCCGCCGCAATGGTCAAAATGCAGATGGGTGAGAAAAACATCCGTAATATCCTCTTTATGGAATCCCTTCGATTTTAATGAATCATCCAGGTTATGATTTCCATGCAGGTAATAGTGGCTGAAAAATTTCGCGTCCTGTTTATTTCCGATGCCGGTATCGACCAGGATCAGCCGGTTCCCTTCCTGGATCAGCAGACAGCGTAGGGCCCAGGTGCAAAGGTTATTGGCATCTGCCGGATTCGATTTATTCCAGATGGTTTTGGGCACCACGCCAAACATGGCGCCGCCGTCAAGTTTAAAAAGCCGGTATCGATGGTGTGGAGTTGCATTTAGCTGGAAGTTGACAGTTGGCAGTTGATAGTTGGCAATGGACAGTATGTTTAGATTATGGCAAATAGATGATGCCGGATGATTTCAATTTAAGACTTTCAACACAGCCTGCCAACTGTCAACTGCTGACTAAAGATTTAAGCTTTAAACGCTGCGCCCGCACCAGCCACGAAAACCCGATCACAAAAAATAAGATCAGGGACAATACCGAATTTTTCATGCTGCCCGTAGCTTCTTCAATCAATCCAAAACTGAACATTCCGATCACGATCGCCAGCTTTTCAGTAAAATCATAATAGCTGAAATAAGAGGCCGTATCCGGGTTTCCGGCATTAATTTGGAATAAGTGGAACGGCTGAGTGACTGAATACCCCCCATCACCAGGCCCACCGCAATCGCCAGTCCATAAAATCCGAATTCCGGATTTCCACCCTGTTTCTTTAAAATAAGCCGTATAGTAGGCCGCCAAACAAATGAGAAATCCAGAAAAAATAATTCCGGCCAGGACCCGCAGATTGCCAAATTTTTCTGATAAACGGCTTACCCAGATAGCGCCCGGGAATGGCAACCAACTGAATGATCACAACAGTGATGATGAGCTTGGTGTCGGCCAGCTGCAGCAGCTTACTTCCGAATAAAGTGGCAGCCAGCATAACCGTCTGCACGCCCATACTGTAAAAAAAGAAAGCCCCGGAGATAAGTTTTTCAATACCGGTAGCTTTCTGATTTCCCCGTATACTTTTTTCATTTCTGAAAAACTTTCAGCATACAATACTGGCACGGATCTTCCCGGCTGATCTCGTTTCAGGAAGCACGGCAAAAGTAATCTGCGCAAAAGAAGCCCACCAGATGCCCACCAGCAGGAACGTAATTCGTGGGCGCAAGGAAAGGATCTCCCGGCAACAAAACAACCAGTGCAAAACCGATCGATCTGTAACAACACACTTCCAATATATCCATAAGAAAATCCCTTGGCGCTCACCCGGTCCCGATCTTCCGGCGCAGCAATTTCCGGAAGAAATGCATTGTAAAACACCAGACTTCCCACAAATCCCATGGAGGCCATCATAAAGCAAAGAATTCCAAGCCAGAGATTGGTGCCATTAAAAAAATACAGGAGCGCACATCCGGCCGAGCCCATATAACAGAAGAATTTCATGAACGCTTTCTTGTTTCCCCGTGTATCGGCAATGGATGTCAGTACCGGATAGAGCAGGGCAATAAACAGATAAGCGACGGCCAGCGAATAATCGTACAGTGATGAATTTACAAATTTTCTTCCGAGGAAAGGAATGAGGTCGCTGCCAAACTGTTTTTTTGTAACTGCCGTAAAATAAATGGGGAAAAAAGTAGTGGTGATAACCAGATTATAAACAGAGTTTGCCCAGTCGTACATAGCCCATCCGCGAATCACTTTTTTGGAGGCTGTCTGCATACCCGTTTATTTTATTGATGAATAATTCCCTTCCACACAAGGAAAATAATCACGGTTCCGGCCAGTATCCTGTAATATCCGAATAATTTGAATCCATGCCTTTGCAAATAGGTAATGAAAAACCGGATGGCCAGAAGGCGACAATAAAAGCAACCAGACTGCCAACGGCCAGCAGGGACATATTATCCTTTACAAAAACTTCAGGATTGGTTTTATGAACATCCCATAAACTTTTCACAGAAGCAGCCAGCATGGTGGGTACCGCCAGGAAAAAAGAAAATTCAGCAGCCGTCCGCCGGTCAAGTTTCTCTGCTAGTCCGCCGATAATGGTTGCCGCACTTCGGCTCAGGCCGGGAAATAAAATGGAGAGAACCTGGTAACAACCGATCACAAATGCATTTTTATTGGTTACCTCGATCCTGTGAATGTATCCGGGGTTTGGTAAACAGCCTTATCAATAAACAACAAAATGATCCCTCCTGCAATCATTACCATGGCAATGAAAACAATATTGTCCAGCATGGCATCAATATGTTTTTTCAGGAACACTCCGGCTATAATGGCCGGGATCAGGGCAATAACCAGCTTAAAATAAAAGCCCGATTTTCTTAAAATCAAAGAATTGCTTGTAATAAAGCACCACAACCGATAATATGGCTGCCAGCTGGATGACAATTTCATAGAGATCAGAAAATGCCGTTGCTGCACCCCGATCAGCGGATTGGCAAACTTCATGTGTGCCGTTGAAGAAATGGGAAGAAATTCGGTAATGCCTTCAATAATGGCAATGATGATCGCTTGAATCAGGCTCATTGGGGATTCCGGGCTTTGGATTTTTTAAAGATCCCGACAATCTCCAGAACCAAGCCCGCCAAGGATTAAAATCGGCGCAACCGTGATCCGCCTGAAACTATATACTTCCGAAGGGTTAAATACATTCGGATCCTTGCTTTTCCCGCCAATCATCAACAGGAGACCGAGCAGGATAAAGGCCAGTCCGATGATCATCCAGACGGTAATTTTCCTTACCGAATAAGGGTTTATAATTTCTGGATCCGGCTGTTTTTATTTGTTTTGCCATAACGGGAAATCAGTTCGCAATGTACTAAAATCAATACAATTCGTCCAACTTCATCTTGAGGTATTTCAACACACTCCGGTGTGTACTGAAAAAGGAAATAAAAATGCCCAGTAAAATAATTACTATAAATAACATGATGAGCATGGGATAATCGCGCAGGGCTTTCAGGTAGGGCAATTGGTTTTCTGCAAATATGATGATGGCGATCAGCCCCCCGACTGCCAGCAATCCGCTGATAAGCCCGTTAATAAATGCCCGCAGGTCCATCGGTCGGGAAATAAACCAGCGGGTTGCCCCCACCATCTGCATGGTTTTGATCAGGAACCGGTTGCTGAACATGGCCAGGCGTATGGTATTATCGATCAGGAAAATGACGAGAATGGAAATAATAACAATCACAGAAAGCAAAATGATGCTGATCCGATTGATGATATTGTTCAGGTTGGTCACGAGTGACTGCGGATATTGCACATCACTGACCGCAATATTCTGAAGCAGGTCGTTTTTAATTTTAGAAAGGGAATCAATGGATGCAAATTCCTTATTGATCCGGAAATCGATACTGGCCGGCAGAGGGTTCCTGTCGAGCAGGGCACCCCAGTCTTTATTCCCATCCTGGAGGTATTTCTGCTTGGCCAGGTCTTTGGTTACATATTCGTAATCCTTCACATAAGGTTTGGAAACAATATACTGAACCAGGGCCGCACTGTCTTTGGGGGACACATTTTCACGGATATACACATTCATCGCAATATTTTCCTTGAAATACTGGCCCAGCTTATTCGCATTGATGACGATCCATCCTAAAATGCCCAACAGAAAAAGCACCAGGGAAACACCCACGATGGCCATGATATAAGAAGGTGCGGAACGTTTTGCTGATCCTTTCCGGGTTTGTGCCATAGTTGAACAATTTCCGTTTATCAGATAGCTGGAATGGGCAAAAATAAAAGATTTACCCGCATGATGCGTATTTTTGTTGGTTCATATGGAGTATTCATTCAACGCCATCGAAAAAAAATGGCAGGAAAAGTGGAAGGCAGACCAGGCATACCGGGTAAGCAACAACAGTAGCAAACCGAAATGTTATGTGCTGGATATGTTTCCTTATCCGAGTGGTACGGGCCTGCATGTGGGTCATCCGCTCGGTTATATTGCCAGTGATATTTTTGCCCGCTATAAAAGGCTTAAAGGCTTTAATGTACTGCATCCGATGGGGTACGATGCATTCGGATTGCCCGCAGAACAATATGCCATCGACCATGGCATTCATCCCGGCAGTAAGTACAAAACAGAACATCGGAAATTTCAGAGACCAGCTCGACCGGATCGGATTTTCTTTCGACTGGAGCCGCCAGGTGAATACTGCAGAACCTGATTACTATAAATGGACCCAGTGGATTTTTTTGCAGTTGTTTAACAGTTGGTACGACCGCAAACCAACCTGGCCAGGCCCATTGCCGAACTGGTGTCCACTTTTGAAAAAGAAGGAAGCATGGACCTGTGACACGAACCGCGCCATTCCTACTTTTTACAGCTGCTGAATGGAAAACATATTCTGAAAAACAACAGCAGGATATCCTCATGGAATTCCGTCTCGCCTATTGCGGATTCGGGGAAGTGAACTGGTGCGAAGCCCTGGGAACCGTACTTGCCAACGACGAAGTGATAAATGGTTTCAGTGAAAGAGGTGGTCACCCGGTAGTGAAGAAGAAACTGCGCCAATGGTATCTCCGCATTACCGATTATGCCGACCGTCTGCTGGAGGGTCTGGAGACGGTAGCCTTCAGTGATGCGATGAAGGAAATGCAGACGAACTGGATCGGGAAAAGTTATGGTGCAGAAATGGATTTTGCGATTGCTGCTGCTGAAAAACAACCGGGTAAAAAATTACGCGTGTATACCACGCGCCCCGATACGATTTTCGGCGTCGATTTTATGGTGGTGGCTCCTGAGCACGAACTGATACCGCAACTCACCCCGCCAGCTGAAAAACAGGCCGTGGATGAATATATCGCTTATGTAAAAAGTCGTAGTGAACGGGAGCGCATGGCAGAAAAAAAGATAACGGGATGTTTTACAGGATCTTATGTATTCAATCCTTTTAACGGGCATAAAATTCCGGTTTGGATTTCTGAATATGTTCTGGCAGGATATGGTACCGGCGCAATCATGGCCGTTCCCTGCGGGGATGAGCGCGATTTCAAATTTGCGCAGGCATTTCAATATTCCGGTAACCAATATTATCGGTTAGCTTTTTAATGGCAAGGAAGCCAATCCCACCAAGGATGCCCGGCTTGAAAACAGCGGTTTCCTCAATGGCATTCCCATGCGGGATGCAATCCCGGTCGTAAATGCCCGACTGGAATCCATGGGAATTGGAAATCCGCCGGGTGAACTATAAAATCCGCGATGCAGCGTTTAGCCGCCAGCGTTATTGGGGAGAGCCCTTTCCGATTACATGGAAAAATGGGATCGCTTACCCGATGGATGAAAAGGACCTCCCGCTCGAATTCCCAAAGTGGATTCTTATAAACCCGGACCTGATGGCGAAGGGCCCCTGGCCAACCTGCCGGAATGGACTTCAAGACATCTGGAGACCAACACCATGCCCGGTTATGCCGGAAGCAGCTGGTATTTTCTCCGTTATATGGACCCCATAATACAGAGACATTTTGCAGCCGCGCCGCTTCGGATTACTGGGGCCAGGTGGATCTTTATATCGGCGGTACCGAACATGCCGTCGGGTCATTTATTATATAGCCGGATGTGGACGAAATTCCTGTTCGACCTGGGATTTATTGGTTTTGATGAACCCTTTCGCAGACTAGTGAACCAGGGCATGATCCAGGGAAGCAGCCGGTTTGTGTACCGGATTGAAATCAATGGCTCCGACGAAATGGAAGTGCTGGCGAAACAAAAACCGATATTTATATCGGCTGGTTTGAAAAATAAATCTTTCCCCGAATTGCAGGCTTCCATTCTCAAGACGTTTTAATAAGAAACTGGGGAGCGGGAGCCGGACATATACAGATCAATCGATCTCCAGCCTGCATGTGGACGTGAACCTGGTGGATGGCATGGAGCTGGATATTGCGGCATTTACGATCCTGGCGACCAGAATATGCCCATGCCCGATTTGTATCTGGAACAGGGCAAATATATCTGCGGGTCGGAGGTTGAAAAAATGTCGAAGTCAAAATTCAATACCGTCAATCCCAATGAGCTGGTCGAAAAATATGGCGCCGATACCTTCCGGATGTATGAAATGTTCCTGGGACCGGTGGAACAAAGCAAACCCTGGGATACGAAGGGAATAGAAGGTGTTCATCGCTTCCTGCGTAAACTCTGGCGATTGTTTTTTGATGAAACCAGGGGCCGGGTATGGACAACGAGACCGGCGACAGATGCCGAATGGAAAGTGCTGCATAAAGCCATTAAGAAACTGGATGAGGACACGGACCGTTTTTCTTTTAATACAGCCATAAGTGCCTGCATGATCACGGTAAATGAACTAGGGGAATTGAAATCCCATAAAAAGGAGTGCTGGAGAAACTGTTGATCATTCTTACACCCTATGCCCCCCATATCGCTGAAGAACTCTGGCATGAACTGGGAAATGAATCCAGCATTCTGGATGCAGATTACCCCCAATACGATGAAAAATTTCTGATTGAATCTGCCAAATTATATCCGGTAGCCATCAACGGAAAGACCCGTACCGAACTAAAAATCAATCTGGATGCGAACCAGCAACAGGTTGAAGAAATGGTACTAACTGACAGCACGGTCAGGAAATGGCTGGATGGTAAATCACCGAAAAAAGTGATTTATGTAAAAAACAAAATGATCAATATCGTCATTTAGTCGTTAGCTTCCCTGAATGAAACATAGTAAAGACAACCCGGGGGTTTTAATTCCACCGCCTCTTTTTTATGCGGCCCTGTTCTTTCTTTCTTTATTTCTGCAAAGGCGGTTCCCCATCCAAAAAGAATTCTTTCATGCATCCACAGTCCGAATTACCGGGATAATCATTATAATGGCCGGCATGATTTTCAACGTTCCTGCCCTGCGCCAGTTCATTAAGACAAAGAATACTGTGGTTACGATAAAACCGGCTTCTTCACTTCAGACCAACGGCATTTATTCAGTCTGCCGAAATCCCATGTATACCGGTCTGCTGCTTCATATACCTGGGCCTGGCCTTGATTTTTGGAAACTGGTGGACTCTTATCCTGATTCCCGTATATGATTGATTAATCCATTATTTCATAATCCGTCCCGGAGGAAAAATATTTAACAGAGCTTTTGGAACCATGACTACTCTGATTACAGAAAAAGAGTGAGGCGCTGGATCTGATCAGGGTTTTACCAGACGCACCAGAGCACTGCTGCCCTCTGTACTTTGCAGATGTGCTTCATAGCGTTTATCATCCACGATAGCGACCATCAGCGAAGTATTCGGAGGGATGGAACCCAGGTTTTCCGCAACCATCACGAGTTCATTGTCTGCCTGAAGGTCAGCCACGGCAATTTTCATAATATATGCCTGCTCGGCAAGCAGAATATGTTCCTGTCAATAAGCGGCCATTTAAAAATACGGCGATGGAATCCCCGTCGATCTCTGCATTATCATAAAACCGGAGCTCAATGGAATCTCCTTTTACAGGAATCACATTTTGCAAATCTTTTTACGAGGCTGGAAAATCTTTCTTCATTGGTCTGCGCAGCAGGAGGTACCAAAAATGGAGTCATCAACGGCTGCTGTTGCAGGAGCAGGACTTTCAACAGGACCGGCTGTTTGCTGCTGCCGGATCCGCCAGGGATTCCAGCCGTTGACTCAGGTTTTTGCTGCCACGGGCTTCCTGCCGATAAGCAGTAACCGGCTCGGCAGGTTGATCATTAACCGGCGGTTAGATTAAATGCCAGTTGTTCGATACTATCGACCACTTCGGGGTGGTTCACCCCATAGGCATAATTGTCAATCAGAAAGTCCCATTCATCCGGAAAAATCGGATCACGCATTCCCCTTTACCAGGTGCAATTCTTTTTTATCTTTCCGATTGTCATTCTTCCGGGAAGATTTTCCATCGAGTTTCATGATACCTTCCCCGGGACAATTAAAATCTGCAACTGCCAGAAGTGCTCCGTTTGCGTACTGGTTCCGATAATACGGCGGGAGCCGTTGTCTTCCAGTCAAAACATCGTCCCACCAGATCACATCATTGATTTGTTCGTCAAAATATCCCTTCACCGAATAACGCCGGTAATTTGATTTTGAATCATAATAATAAGATGTGCCGATCAGGCTGTCTCCTTTCCTGAACCAGTTTGAGTTCGACCCGGGAAGAACCCATTTTCCCTTTCCAGATCCCGGTAATAGGCTGTGCTTTGAACTGCAGGCATGACCAATAAGGAAAAAGGATTGTTTTAGGAATGCGTAATATGAAAAAAGAGTTGGAAATGCATGAATCCGGTAACGCGATCCGGGTGCTAATATTTTATAAGATCTGTTAATTCGGTTGGCAGTTGGCAGTACTTTTTAATTGCGGAGGCGATGACTATTAGATAAAAGCGTTAGACGTTTAGCTTAAATACACTTCCAGCAGCCCGTCAGGCAACGTGAGCAGCACGGTTTTATTTTTATGATCGATTTTATCGAGGGTTTGCTCATTGATGGGACGAGTACTTCTTTTGTATCTATTTCCAGGCGGCAAAGCACCTGATGAGGTTGTTCAATTACTTCAAGAATGGGTCCCAGGTCCCTGCCCTGGTCAAGTACCCTGTAGCCAACCCATCCGATGGGGTTATTTTTCTGTGTATGCTCCTGTATTTCTTCTTCCTTCAGCCAAACGTCCCGGCGGATAATTTGAAAGCCGCTTCCTTGTCGTCGATTCCTTCAAGTTTAAGGTACAATTCATCATCTCCTTTTTTCCGGATATTTTCAATGAAATAGGGCAACAGTTCATCTTTTTTTTGTTCCAGAAAGATCACTTTGATTTTCGAGACGGTAATCTTTTTTCCCAGGTGATGGTGAACACGATCATTTCGCCCTTCAGACCAAAAGCCGGAAACGATTTTACCAATATTTCTGTAGCTGTTTTCCATCCCCTAACAATAAAAAAAGGCTATCCGTCTGCCGACGTAGATAGCCTTGATAAAATTATTGTATACACCGTTTAACCCTGGGCTTCGTTCTCCTGTTTTCTTTCCACTCTTCTTGGAGCCGGAGCTGCGTCTGCCACCGGGTCTTGCTTTACGATTATCTTCCTGGCGTTTCTTTACGTTTAATTCATGTTCGCTATGCCATTTGGAAAATTTTTCCATGGCAGCTGCTTCATCAAAAAGGCCGAGTTCAACGCCTCTCAACAGATGTTTCAGGTATAATACGCCCTTATAACTCAGGATGCGGCGAACCGTATCAGTAGGCTGGGCACCCTTATGCAGCCAGTCAAGCGCCTTCTGGCGGTCAAGCTGAACCGAAGCAGGAACAGTTAAAGGATTGTAAGTACCGATTTTCTGGATGAATTTACCGTCTCTTGGGGCCCTATGTCGGCTACGACGATGAAATAGAATGGTCTCTTCTTAGACCCATGTCTTTGGAGTCTGATTTTTACTGGCATCTTAAATAAAAATTTAAATGCGTTATTTAATAAGGTTTACAATCAGATCGAATGAAGCAATCCGATGCTGCAAATGTAATGAATCAGGGATAAAAATGCCGAATGATTTGCCGTCTTTTTTGATGAGCGGGAAAATTAACGTTTCCCCAATCCCATCCCTCCCATGGGCATTTTATTCATCGTTTTCATCATCTGTTTCATCTGTTCGAACTGTTTCATAAAGGCATTGACTTCCTGCAATTCTTTGCCACTGCCTTTGGCAATGCGTTTTCTTCTGCTCTGATCGATCGCATCAGGATTGGCACGTTCAAATGGGGTCATGGAACTGATCATGGCCTCGATACCTTTAAATGAATCATTGCTGATATCAATATCCTTAATGGACTTGCCTACTCCGGGAATCATGCCAAGCAGGTCCTTGATATTTCCCATTTTGCGAATCTGATCGAGCTGTTGTTTAAAATCTTCGAAATCGAACTGATTTTTACGGATTTTCTTCTCGAGTTTCCGCGCTTGTTCCTCATCAAAATGGGTCTGGGCCTTTTCAACCAGGGAAGTAATATCTCCCATACCCAGGATCCGCTGGGCCATACGATCCGGGATAAAATACATCCAGGGTATCCATTTTTTCCCCGCTGCTGACAAATTTGATGGGTTTGTTTACCGTGTATTTAATAGAAAGGGCCGCGCCACCCCGGGTATCTCCATCGAGTTTGGTAAGCACCACGCCGGTAAAATCCAGCCGATCGTTAAAAGCCTTGGCTGTATTTACGGCATCCTGACCGGTCATGGAATCCACTACAAAAAGGATTTCCTGCGGCTCAACCGCTTTTTTGATATTCGCGACTTCAGTCATCATGGTTTCATCAATGGCCAGGCGACCGGCTGTATCCATGATCACCACATTTTTATTTCGGCTTTTTGCTTCCGCAATAGCCTGACTGGCAATGGCTACCGGGTCTATTGATCCGGCAACTGTAAATACATCCACCCCGATCTGGGTGCCCAGGATATTTAATTGTTCAATGGCTGCCGGGCGGTATACATCCGCTGCCACCAGCAGGGGCGAGAGTCCTTTTTGTGTTTTGAGCCAATTGGCAAGTTTGCCGCTGAATGTGGTTTTACCACTACCCTGCAGGCCGGCGACCAGGATGACGGCCGGATTGCCTTTGGCATTGAAGGACTTTCATTGCCGCCCATCAGCTTGCGTGAGTTCGTCCTGCACAATTTTCACCATGAGCTGACCGGGACTCACTGCAGTAAGCACTTTCTGGCCCAGGGCCTTTTTCGAATCGTATCGGTGAAATCCTTGGCAATCTTGAAATTCACATCGGCATCGATCAGTGCGCGCCGGATATCCTTTACGGTTGCAGCCACATTAAGCTCGGTGATTCTGCCCTGACCCTTAAGCTGCTTAAACGCCAACTCGAGTTTCTCACTCAGATTTTCAAACATATACCCTCCTTAGCAATTAATGGTGAAATGAAAAAACGTGAATAAACATCTCGTTCTATCCACGTTTTTCAGAAAGGCAAATGTAAGAAAATGAAGTGTAATATTAATTCAACCGGTATGCTTTCGTGATTAAATACCCAGATAATTTCTCAGGGATTTGGCCCCTGAATTACTTCTGAGTTTGGTGATGGCTTTGTCCTTGATCTGGCGAACCCGCTCGCGGGTAAGACTGAACCGGTCGCCGATATCTTCCAGGCTCATGGGATGATCCACCCCGATGCCAAAGAAAAAACAGATGACTTCCTTCTGCCGCTCGGTGAGCGTTTTCAGGGAACGGTCAATATCCACTTTCAGGGATTCATTGTGTTCAATATTAGTTTCGGCCCGGTCTGCATTCGTATTTTCCATCACATCGATGAGGGTATTATCCTCTCCTTCTGATAAAGGCGTATCTACGCTGATATGCCGACCTCCGATGCCGAATCGTGGAAGTCACTTCTTCAATATCCAGTTCCAGCAACTCCGCCAGTTCTTCAGCCGAAGGTTCGCGTTCAAATTGCTGCTCCAGCATGGAATACGCTTTCGCTATCCGGTTGGTCAGTCCCACTTTATTCAGCGGAAGACGTACAATGCGCGATTGTTCGGCCAGTGCCTGCAGGATACTCTGGCGAATCCACCAGACTGCATATGAAATAAATTTGAATCCGCGGGTTTCATCGAAACGCTGTGCTGCCTTGATCAATCCCAGATTTCCTTCATTGATGAGGTCGGGCAGGGTTAGTCCCTGATTCTGGTATTGTTTGGCTACGGAAACTACAAATCGAAGATTGGCTTTAGTTAGTTTGTCAAGGGCTTTCTGATCACCCTGCTTGATCCGGATGGCAAGTTTTACCTCTTCTTCCGGTGTGATCAATTCAACTTTTCCGATCTCCTGCAGGTATTTTTCCAAGCTCTGAGACTCACGATTCGTTATACTCTTCGTGATCTTGAGTTGACGCATACTCATAGGCAGGTAATTTTAAAGGGTTTTAGGTTTAAAGGGTTTTTCGACGTTTGGATATTTTGGACCTATTAAAAACGTATAAATGAATCTTTTCTTATCATTAGAGCCTGAAGATTCCATTTAACTTAATCAATATAAGGAATCGGAAGGCGGAAATAGCAAATGGAAAGAGTGTTAAAGAGCTGGTTCTCAACTCATTCCCAAATTTGGACAGCATGATTTATTCAAAATCAGGGTTTTGAAAGGAATTAAAAAAAATTTCAGGTCATGAAATATTTATCTATAATTGCAGCCCACGATATCAACAGACAATAGATGAGCAAGAAACAGCAGTTTACGTTAGAATATTCTTTAAAATGCCCTCCTTCCATATTGTACGAGTTTTTGAGTACCCCGGCAGGACTTCAGGAATGGTTTGCAGATAAAGTAGACGAACGCGATAATATATTCAGTTTTTCCTGGAACGGTTCAACCACCAAGGCAGAAGTTTTGGAAAGTGAGCTGGATAAATTTGTCCGTTTCCATTGGTCAGATTCGCCCAAAGAGGAGTTTTTTGAATTCCGGATTGAAAAATCGGATATCACTAACCAGACGATACTTGTCATCAAGGACTTCGCTGATAAGAAAGATATAAAGGACCAGACCCAGCTCTGGAGTTACCAGGTAAAGGATTTGTTTCACAGACTCGGGAATTGATTGTGGACCGTTGAACGATGACCGTTGACCGTTGACGTTTAATTATTACATTTCTATTTCACACGTCTCACATTTCCACACGTTAGGCGACAGCTGTCGTTTTAGGCTATAAGCCTTTAACTTTATGCTTCAAGCAAACCGGTACAAAGGCGTGATCAAAAAGCTGGACAAACTCATCATTGGTGCATTCATCGGGCCCTTCATCGCCACATTTTTTATTACTCTTTTCGTACTGGTCCTCCAGTTCTTCTGGCTTTATATTGACGATATCGTAGGCAAGGGACTGGATATGCTCACCATCGGCACATTTATTTTATATGTCTGTGCAACACTGGTTCCCCTGGCCCTGCCTCTTGCGGTTTTGCTTTCTTCCATTATGACGTTCGGGAATCTGGGAGAAACATTTGAACTGGTAGCCATCAAATCGGCCGGCATTCCTCTGCTCCGCTTCATGCGCCCGCTTTTCATCACTTCTCATGTATTATCTGCGGAATTGCTTTTATGTTCAATAATTATTTTATTCCCGTAGCGCAGCTGAAAATGCAAACGCTTAAGTATGATATCATCGTTTCCAAACCGGCTTTCGATATCAAGGAGGGCGTTTTCTACGATAAGATTAGACGGTTATATCATTAAAATTGGCAAAAAAGAAAAGGACGGAGCCACGATCCACGACATCCTGATATACCAGCATAATTATAACCTGCTGCAGGATAATGTTATCGTTGCCCAGAGCGGGAAAATGACCATTTCGCCGGATAAAAAATTTCTGGAGTTTAACCTGAAAAATGGCTGGGATTACCAGGAAAAAGGACCCCGGAATACGATAAATACCCAGCTCATCCGGATGGGTTTTGAAGATTACAAAAAAGTTTTTGACCTGAGTTCCTTCAAACTGAATAAAACTGACGACAGCGCTTTTAAAAACAATTATCAGATGCTGAATATGCGGCAGCTGGGTACCACCATTGATTCCCTGGAAAAGACTACGGCCTCTTACCAGGAAACAGTCCCGAACCCTGATGAATTCTTACATGCATATTTTGAATTACCTGGACAGCCCCTGGCAATCGCAGCCCCCGGTTGCAAAAAAAGATTCTTTTGCGCAGCTGGTGCCTGATTCCGCCCTGCGTTCCATTTTGGAAAGAACCTATTCAACCATTAATAATATCAAACCCAGTACGGATATTTCGGCCCTTTCTTATGAAAATGATCGCAAAAACCTGCGCCTGCACCTGATGGCCTGGCATGAAAAAATCACCATGTCCATTGCCTGCCTGGTTCTTTTCATGATCGGTGCCCCGCTGGGCTCCATCATCCGAAAGGGAGGCATCGGTCTTCCCCTGATCTTTGCCGTTATATTTTTCGTAGTCTTTTTTCTGCTGAATAATTTCGGAAGGAAATTTGTAAAAGAAGACGTGATGCAGCCATTTTCCGGCATGTGGATGGCTACGTTCGTGCTTTTGCCCATCGGCATTTTTCTTACCTATAAAGCCATGGCTGATTCACAGCTTTTCAATAAAGAATTTTATTACCGGATGCTGAAAAAATTCCGCAACCGGAACAAAAAAGGGAAAAAAACCTGAATGCTGTGCATAAATTAATAAATCCGCAAATGTTTTGGTGCTGATTCCCTTTACATTTGCCCACAAATTCTGCCGTGGATAAAAACAAAGAAAACCTCCGCATCCAGTCCGGGATACTTTTTGTTGCGGTTGTATTATTTTCATTAAAAATCTTCGCCTGGTATCTCACGCATTCCGTGGCCATCCTGACGGATGCATTGGAAAGCATCGTCAATATCATTGCCGGCCTGGTGGGTTTGTATAGCCTGTCCATCGCCTACAAACCGCGGGACAGTAATCATCCCTATGGCCATGGTAAGGCAGAATTTCTTTCTGCTGCTATTGAAGGAACCCTGATTATGCTGGCAGGGGGATTCATTATATATGAAGCCGTGGACCATCTCATCCAACCCACGGAATTACATCAACTGGATCTGGGTATGCTGCTGGTCGCCATTTCTGCAGTGATCAATTATGGCGTGGGCTTTATTGCCATCAGAAAAGGCACTAGAAAATGGTTCTGATGCCCTGCAGGCGAGCGGCCATCATCTCCAGTCCGATACATATTCCACCCTTGCTATTATAATCGGTTTACTCTTGATTTATTTCACAGATATTCACCAGTTGGACAGTATCGTTGCAATCATCATGTCGGTCGTCATCATGATCATCGGATACCGAATTGCCCGGAAATCGGTGGCGGGAATCATGGACGAAGCGGATGAAAAAATACTGGGAAAAGTAATTGCGCTTTTGAATAAGAGCCGTTTGCCTGACTGGATCGATATCCATAACCTGCGGGTGATTAAATTCGGGAATATACTGCATATCGATTGCCATATGACCGTGCCCTGGTACCTGAATGTGCGCCAGGCGCACACAGATGTGGAGAGCCTGTCGTACCCTCATTGAAAAAGAATTTGGTTCAGGCATGGAATTTTTCGTGCATGCCGATGATTGTGTCCCCGGTTGCTGTCCGGTTTGTATAAAAACCGACTGCGCAGTAAGGGTATCCCCCTTCAGCAAAAAAATTGAATGGAAAATGGAAAACCTGGTCCCGAACCAAAAACATGAACTTTCCACCCCTTCCTGATTCCATAACGCATTTTGCAGAAAAAGGGGGCTTTTCTCAAAAGGGATTAATTTCGCATACACTCACTTATAAATCAATACCCATGCAGGCGTGGAAAACATACCAGGAAAAACATCAGGAACGGTTTCTGAAAGAATTACTGGAATTACTGAAAATCCCTTCGGTCAGTGCCGACAGCAGCCACCAGGGCGACATGCTTCGCTGTGCGGAGGCCGTAAGGAATTCCTTACTGGAAGCGGGCGTGAACAGGGCTGAGGTATTTCCCACCCAGGGCCATCCTGTGGTGTATGCCGAAAAATTCGTGGATGCTTCCAAACCCACCATCCTGGTGTATGGCCATTACGATGTGCAGCCGGTAGACCCGCTGGAACTATGGGATAGCGCGCCTTTCGACCCCACGATCAAAAACGGGATGATATTTGCCCGCGGTTCCGCAGACGATAAAGGTCAGTTTTTCATGCATGTCAAGGCCCTGGAAATCATGAACCAATCCGGATCCCTGGCCTGTAATATTAAATTCATAATAGAAGGTGAGGAAGAAATCGGGTCGCCCAACCTGGGCCTTTTCGTTGCTTCACATAAAGAGCTTTTGAAAGCAGATGTCATCCTGATCAGCGACACTTCGATGATCAGTCTCGATACCCCATCCATTGATATCGGCGTGCGCGGACTGGCCTATATCCAGGTGGAAGTGACCGGGCCGAACCGGGACCTGCATAGTGGCGTTTACGGAGGCGCCGTGGCCAATCCGGTTACCATCCTGGCCCGGCTGATTGCCAGTTGCCATGATGAGAACAACCATATCCGTATTCCCGGCTTTTATGATGATGTGCTGGAATCGTCAGCAGAAGAAAGAAAAAAAATGGCCGCCGCCCCCTTCGATGAAGAAGATTATAAAAAAGACCTGGGTGTAAAATCGCTTTGGGGAGAAAAAGGTTACAGCACCAACGAACGGACAGGTATACGTCCAACCATCGAAGTCAACGGAATCTGGGGCGGGTACCAGGGAGAAGGAGCGAAAACCGTTCTTCCCTCCAAAGCTTCCGCCAAGATTTCTGCAAGACTGGTTCCGAACCAGTCTTCAGCCAGGATTACCAGCTGCTGCTGGACTATTTCCGGAAAATGGCACCTGAAGGCGTTACCGTGCATGCTTTTGAACAGCATGGGGGTGAACCTTACCTGACACCGATAGACTCCCTGGCTTACCGGGCCGCCGAGAAAGCCATAGAAACCAGTTTTGGTAAAAAACCCGTACCGGTGCGCGGTGGAGGCAGCATTCCCATTTGCTCACTATTTGAAAAAGAACTGGGCATTAAAATAGTATTCCTGGGGTTCGGCCTGGACAGCGATAACTTGCATTCACCAAATGAGAAATTTAATATTGCCAATTTTTATAAGGGCATTGAAACCATCCCTTATTTCCACCAGTATTTCGCTGAAGGCTGGAAGAACACTTAAGGCAAATTTGAAAATTTGGAATTGGAAAGCTCTTCCTGCAAAACGTATAATTATTAACAGCCAATTGCCAACGAAAAAAATGACTGAAAAGGAAAAACTCCGTATCGACAAATATCTCTGGGCCATCCGGCTTTTTAAAACACGGAGCCTGGCTGCCGATGCCTGTGAGAAAGGGAAAGTGAAAAATGAAGCCGGTCAGGTAAAACCTTCCAGGCAAGTGCATATCGGTGAAGAATATGAAGTGAAAACGGAATCCAAACGCTGGCGTATCCGGGTAACGGGCCTGCTGGATCATCGCCTGGCCCATACAGAAGCAGTAAAATATTATTTGGACATCACCCCTGCAGAAGAACTGCAGCGGATACAATTCCAGGCGGCCAGTTTTCATACAGGCAAAAGATTCAGTAAAGTGGGCAGACCAACAAAAAAACAACGCCGGGATTTGGATGGTATGGAAACGGATGAATCTGAAGAGCTTAGATAAATTACAGGGTTAGAAAATTTTCATCCTGATCATGTTCGTGACCTGATTTCGAATTTTTCAAATTTTCAAATTGCGTATAGATATCATCAGCGTATTACCGGAATTACTGGAAAGTTTTTTTGCCCATTCCATCCTGAAAAGAGCCAGGGAAAAAAAACTGCTGGAAATATTTGCTCATCCACTGCGCAACTGGGCGGTGAATGAATACGGTCAGGTAGACGATTACCAGTACGGCGGCGGGGCCGGCATGGTGATGATGTGCGAGCCTCTGGCGCAATGCCATTGAATCCCTGAAAAAGGAAAGGAACTATGATGAAATCATATTCATGAGTCCCGACGGCGAATTGCTGAACCAGCCATGGCCAACGCCATTTCCCTGAAAGAAAACCTGATGATAATTTCTGGCCATTATAAAGGAATTGATGAACGCATACGCGAACATTTCATCACACGCGAAATTTCCATCGGCGACTATGTATTAAGCGGTGGCGAATTGCCGGCCGCTGTATTTACCGATGCCATCGGGCGTTTGTTGCCCGGTGTGCTTAATGATGAAACCTCAGCCCTTTTTGATTCTTTCCAGGATAATCTGCTGGCCCCGCCGGTTTATACAAGACCCGCTGATTTCCGTGGCTGGAAAGTTCCGGAAATCTTGATGAGCGGTGACCCGGCTAGGATTTCAGAATGGCGGTATGAAGCGTCCCTGCGCAAAACAGCGGAAAAAAGACCCGGACTGTTGAAGATTAAAACATTTGGACATCCGTCATCAACTACTCCTGAAAGATTAAGTTCAGCATGGTCATCCAAGGAAAACTTGTAGATATTCCGGTGCAAAAAGGATTTACCCGGCTGAAGTCCGCTCGCGGGACAAAAAAATTGTTTCCATCCGGGAAATGACTGCCGGCCGAGCCGGTTCCCGATCATATATATCTGTCCCGGATTCATCGATGCCCACGTGCATATTGAAAGTTCCATGCTGGTGCCTTCTGAATTTGCGCGTCTGGCAGTTGTTCATGGAACAATGGCCACCGTAAGTGATCCCCATGAGATCGCCAATGTACTGGGAATCGCCGGCGTGGAGTTCATGATAGAAAATGGCCGGCAAACGCCTTTTTATTTTTATTTCGGTGCCCCCAGCTGTGTTCCTGCCACTCCTTTTGAAACGGCCGGGCGCTGTTTTGCGGCAGAGGAAGTGGATCAGCTTATTCTCCCGATCTGAGATCAAATATCTAAGTGAGATGATGAATTTTCCCGGTGTTTTACATGGAGATCCGGAAGTATTGAAAAAAATTGCTTCTGCAAAAAAATATGAGCAAGCCGATAGACGGTCATGCACCCGGTTTGCGCGGGGAAGATGCAAGAAATTATATAACGCCGGCATCACCACGGATCATGAATGTGTTACTGCAGATGAAGCGCTGGACAAATTCAAATGGGGAATGAAGATCCTGATCCGGGAAGGCAGTGCTGCCGAAATTTTGAAGCCCTGGCGGGGCTGCTTCATGGATCATTGGGAGAATATAATGTTTTGCAGTGACGATAAACATCCCGACAGCCTGGTAAGCGGACATATCAACCAGCTTTGTGCCCGGGCTGCGCAAAAAATATAGATATTTTTAAAATACTTCGGCAGCCTGCATCAATCCCATAACCCATTATGGGATGGAAGTCGGCCAGCTCCGTCCTGGTGATGCAGCTGATTTCATCCTGTTGAAAGATTTGATAAATTTTGATGTGCTGCAGACCTATTGAAGGGCAGACTGGCAGCACGAAAATGGGAAAACCGGCTGGATGCTATTTGGCATCCGTCTGCACCCAATCGATTCCAATGCGAACACACCAGCCCCGACGATTTTGAATTCAAAGCAGCTCCTTCCTGGAATCGACTTATCCTTATACCGATAATAGAAGCTCTCGATGGCCAGCTGATAACCGGGAAATATCCAACGTGAGATCAAACCTGCAGTAAATGGTGTTTGGGTTTCCAGATGCGGCCAGTGATATATTGAAAATCATTGTATTAAACCGATATAAAAAAGCACCAACCGCCATAGGCTTTCATCAAAAATTTCGGATTGAAATCCGGTGCCCTGGCTTCTTCGGTTGCCCATGACAGCCATAATATAGTAGCTGTCGGCGTAAGCGATGAAGACATTGGCAGGGCTGTAAATGCGGTGATCGCTGAAAAAGGTGGCATAAGCCTTGCCGCATAGAAGATTACAGTGTCTGGGCCTGCCCGTGGCGGGACTAATGAGTGCTGAAGAGGGATACAGAGTAGCAGAAACCTATAGCGGCTATGGATGCAGAGGCAAAAAGAATGGGGTCGGCCTCCTGTTATCGCCTTTTATGACGCTTTCCTTCATGGCCTTGCTGGTAATCCCCCACCTGAAACTCAGTGATCTGGGTCTGTTTGACGGCGACCGTTTTCAAATGATCTGACCGGACCTCTTTTTTACCGGAAAAAATCCCGGCTTTCACCGCTCCCGGAATGAAATGACCTAGAGCCTCTAGGGCGAAGGCCCCGGGGTTTTATTTTTACAGGAAATTAAATGAAATGGAAAATACAGATCAGGATAATTCGGAAACACCGGCCAGGACAATCGGTTAAAAAGAACCGGAGGCGAAGTGTATGGGTTCCCATTGGATTGGTCTTTGTCGTGGCGGCACTTTTCTGCGACAGATGGGTGCTCGGACTGACCAGACTGGTTGTTCAGTTGGCAGATATTATTGATCGTAATCGGAATTTTTAGCTGGGTCTAGCTCATGCATTCCGGGGACCGGGCTGGCTTAATCATGATTCTGATCGGAAGCTTTTTTCCTGATGGACCAAATAATCCCGGGTTTGGACATGCACCGTTTATCTGGCCGGTATGATTATCGTAGTAGGCCTGGTTATGCTGATACGCCCTAAAAAATCACACTGGGATGGACGATGATTGGCGTGGCTCGGAGATAGTCGCCGGCGAAGAAGATGGCAGCAAAGATTTGAAAACCGATTCGGTCCGGCATGGGTTCCGATCCTGGAGGAACTTCAAATACCAATCCGGGAAATGCCGGCACCCGGGTATTCGAATCCAGAAGTTTTTCTTCAGAAGATTATATATCAGCGACCACTGTGTTGGGAGGAATTCATAAAAATATTTTATCAAAAATTTCAAAGGTGGGGATATTACCATCTTTATGGGGGGCGCGGAAATCAACTTAGCCAGGCAGATATCCAGGGCACAGCAGCCCTGGATATCACGCAGATTATGGGTGGCACTAAAATTGTTGTTCCACCACATTGGACGATCCGAAGTGAACTGACTTCCGTTTTTGGAAGTATAGAAGATAAAAGGCAGAATATCGGCATCCCCAATCCCGAAAAAGTACTCATTATAGATGGGACCTCCGTTTTTGGTGGCATTGAAATCCGAAATTATTAAACACTTATCCGATCATATATTAAATCAAGACTATGAACTGGTATCTCACTAAAATTGTTTACAGGATCATTTGCGGACCAGGGAAATCACACCGCCCAATTCGATGAACAACTCCGGTTAATCCAGGCAAACAGCGCGCAGGAAGCTTTTGAAAAATCCACTGCGCTGGGAGAAAAGGAAGAGGATAAATTCTACAATGAGGACCGGAAACCGGTACAATGGAAATTTATCAATGTTGCAGAATTATATAAACTGAAGCGGACTGCTCGATGGCGCAGAACTTTATTCCCGCATTCAGGAAACTGACAATGCGGAATTGTACATTGAACTGACAAATAAAAAAGCAGCTGCATATCCTGCACAACAGCAAACACCAATTTCTGGAAATCATATAATCGGATTCTTTGGCCAGGTCACCGATCAGCGTAAGCAGATTTCGCAACAGCTTTTTTGGGTGGTGGGTCATCTGGGCCGTCCTGCATGCCTTGCTGATAATGAATATGGTTATTCTTTGAGCAATCGCGGTAATGGATAGCCTGGTAACAAATGGCCTGCTTACTGGCTGCATGCTGGATCATCAGCAATATGATGCGTTATTATCTCCCTTACAGCGACCGGTACTGGTATATACTGATCCTAAGTGTCATCTTCAGCCTGGTCGTCAACACTCTCAGCAAATTCAATTTAGACCTGGTCCTGGATGATCCGTGCCAATTCAATTTACTGTAATTTTCTTACCAGTGCATACTGGATCCGGCTTGGAATGCCTTTCTCCTTGATCGGCTGCATGGCCATAATTTGTGTGCTCTGGTATACTCAGGAAGAAGAACAGGAAAACCGCCAGCGGAAAAACTGATGCGGAGAAACTCAGCCGGGAAGCGGAACTCTATAAACTAAGGCAGCAGCTTCAGCCGCATTTTTTATTCAACAGCCTGAATTCCATAAGTGCCCTGATCGGATCAGACCCGTCACAGGCAAGGAATATGATACACCAGTTATCTGATTTCCTTCGTGCAACGCTCCGAAAAGAAGAAGAACAGTGGGTAAAAATGGAAGAAGAATTCAGTCCCTGGAATTATACCTTGAGATTGAAAAAGTCCGTTTTGGCCACCGACTGTCCACTTCCATCGTGAAGGATGAAAAAAGCCTGCAAATGCTCATTCCCCCCATGATTCTGCAACCCATTGTGGAAAATGCGATCAAATTCGGACTGTATGATACTACGGAAGACTGTCACAATACTGATTTCTGTATCCAGCGAAAAGATGCGTTGAAAGTAACCGTGCAAAATCCTTTTGATCCGGAAACCGCCAGTCCCCCGGCATGGAACAGGATTCGGATTAAATTCGGTGAAACGGAGACTCTATCTTTTATTCGCAAGAACAGACCTGGTGGAAACCTCGTCCAAAGATCAGGTATTTACGACAACCATAAATATACCAAGACATGAAAATAATCATCATTGATGATGAACCCCTGGCAAGATCCATCATCAGAGAATACCTGCAATACTACCCGGAACTGGAATTAATTGCTGAATGCAATGACGGTTTTGAAGGCGTTAAAGCGATCCACCAATTGCAGCCGGATTTGATTTTTCTGGATATCCAGATGCCGAAAATAAACGGTTTTGAAATGCTGGAACTGATCGAGGATCCGCCCGCTGTGATATTCACCACTGCTTATGATGAATATGCCATCAGGGCATTTGAAAGTCATGCGGTGGATTACCTGCTCAAACCTTTCAGCCGGGACCGATTTGATAAATCCATTTCCAGATGGTTGCATACCGGGAAAAATCTCCCCGGCAAAGAACGGACTCGGCCCACTGCTGGATACGTTTCAGGCAGTCCTGCAGAACAGCACCGGGTGGTGGTTAAGTTGTCCGGCAAAATCCGGATCATCCCGGTGGATGACATTCATTACTTCGAAGCAGCTGATGATTATGTGAAGATCCACACAAGGGAGGGAGCGATTTCTGAAAAATAAAACAATGGGGCATTTCGAAACCATGCTAAATAAAAATCAGTTTGTCAGGACCCATCGTTCATATATCGTAAATATCTCGGAGATCACCCGCATCGATCCGTATGAGAAAGATAATCACCTGGCCATATTAAATCCGGATCCCGGGTCCCGTCAGAAAACCGGTTATGTAAAACTCAAGGCTGTACTGGGGCTTTAATAACTGAAATCGTTGAGATGGAGAACCGATAGTGAATGGAAAAATCATGGTACAGCAACTATAATAAATTAAACTGACCAGACAGCGCCATTGATACTGTCTTTCGAAGCACCGGTTACGGAATGCATCACATTGATATCTTCCCGCCAGCGAAGAGCACCCATCAGCGCAATCATCAGGGCTTCTTTATAATCACCAGTTTTTTTGAAGGGATTTCGCATAGGATACCGGCGGGCCGGACTGCTGCCCGTAGTCAGCTCAACCAGAGAAACGATTATGCGCTCCCCCGCCGGTAATAAGTAAACGCAAACCATCCTTGCCTCCCATTTCCTGCTTAAAAAGAACCAGCGCCATTTGAGACCTGAATGCAATATGCTGCACATAAGTACGCAGAGCATCGGGCATTGAAAGATCTGCTTTTTCAATCAGGGGATAGATTTCATCCAGCCCGAATTCATTGGAAAGTGATTTCGGAAAGGGCAACTGATAATAAGGGAATGTATTTAACTGCCCAGCAATTTGTCGTCGGTCTTACCTGCCGAGGCCAGGTGACCGTTCTTCATCAAATCCTTTTTGGGTGCCGCGGCCAGCAGATCCAGGATGCGGTTCGCAGGACAAATATCAAAGCCGATAAAAGCATCCCGGAATTCGCAGACAAATTGGCGATTCCGCCGATATTCAAAAAAAGATCGTATCCAGGAAATAAGAGTTTGTCCCCGATCGGAACGATGGGCGCTCCCTGACCGCCCAGCGCCACATCAACACTTCTGAGATCTGTAATGGTACGAATACCTGTAAGGGCCGCAATGGCCGCGCCGTCCCCAAGTTGGGCAGTCATCTGCTGTTACGGGAGATGGAAAGCGGTATGGCCATGGGATGCGATCAGCTGGACCTGGAACGAGAGGTTTTTCTCTTCCACGAATATCATTCACACATGTTCCCAGATAATGACCATAGGAAGTATGCAGCAACAGATAATCTTTTGCAGAGAGCCCGGCGACGGTAAGAAAGCTTTTCCTTCGCACAGGCGCCGGGTAGGGAATACAGGCGGATTCCCTATTTCAAAGGCCCATGCACCTGCGGTTTCTTCAAAACGAACATAAGCGATATCCAGGCCGTCGAGCGAACTCCCGCTCATCAGTCCAATCACATTATACTGCATAGGAAATGATTTTCTGATTCAATCTTTTAACTTTAGTTTTAATGTCGGTGGAATTTCGAATATCGGATTTTTAATCTTGATCTATGGTGATAAATCTGAGCCAACATTACTCGATACTCTGCGACTGGATTGCAGAAATCCGGGACCAATCGGTGCAAACGGACCGATTGCGTTTTCGGCGGAACCTGGAAAGGATCGGGGAAATCGCAGGATATGAAATCAGCCGGCAACTGCCTTACGAAGAAAAGTGAAATACAAACACCCCTGGGTATTTCCAATTCCAAAATGCTCAGATCCCAGCCTGTTCTGGCGACCATCCTACGGGCCGGACTTCCCCTGCACCAGGGCCTCCTGAACGTATTTGATAAAGCGGACAATTCCTTTATCTCCGCTTACCGGAAGCACGACCGGGACGGGTCTTTTGAAATCAATATGAGTTATATTACAAGTCCGGATCTTGAAAACCGCATATTAATCATTTCTGATCCCATGCTGGCGACCGGATCTTCCATGGTCAAAACCATCCAGCAATTAAGAATGGAAGGCAACCCCGCTGAGATTCACATCGTTACTGCCATTGCCTGCACCGTCGGTATTGAATACCTGCGCCGGGCCCTGCCTGTCTGCAAAATCTGGTGTGGCGCCATCGACGACGAACTGACCGCGAAAGGATATATAGTTCCCGGACTGGGAGATGCCGGGGATCTTTCCTTTGGCAATAAAATTCAGTTGTAAAAAACTCCGGGAGCATTGTAATTTTGACAGGTATTCCCTTAGCGGAATCAGGTTTTTTGTTTACTTTCAACCCTCCTCCCCCCGGAAATGTCCTATGAATGAGCCTATACAGTCCGGATCAGCCACCCGATTCCGCCTTTTGATGCCTTCCGGTTCCAATAAAATATGAGAGCCTGCCGTAATCAATGGATTGTGTTTATGAAAAGAATTATTTACGCGCTGCTGGTTTTTATTTATTTTTTCCCTGCCGCGATAAGGGCACAGGATCCGGCATTTTCCCAATTTTTTGCTTCACCCCTCACATTGAATCCGGCGCTGACCGGAAAATTCAGCGGAATAGTCCGGGTAGCCGGCAATTATCGAAACCAATGGCCCCAGATCAATAATGCTTTTATCACCACCACGATTTCGGTAGACGGTAATATTCTGGCCAACAAGATTACCAATGGAGATGCCTGGGGTGCCGGGCTGATGGTGATGACCGATAAAACGGCCAATGGGATCCTGACGAGCAATTATATCGCATTTTCGACGGCTTATCAGAAAGCGCTGGATGAAAACGGGTGGAACCAGATCGGCATCGGGTTCCAGGGATCCTATGCCAGTAAAAGACTGGATGGAACCCAACTGAACTTTGAAGATCAGCTGGACCAGCAGGGCGGCTGGACCCTCCCCAGTTCGGAAGTTATCAGCGGTCACCAGGTGAACCTGAGTTATTTCGATCTCAATGTAGGTATGCTGTACAACGGATCCACCGACGGGAATAATAATTTTTACCTGGGGGCATCTGCCTATCATATCCTGCAGCCTACTGAATCCTTTACCGGGCAATTCATTATATACCTTACATCCCAGGTTCACTCTGCATGGCGGTTATTCATTTCCGTTATCCCAGGAAAACAATAATAATTTTATTCATTTAAGCGGATTATACAGCAGACAGCAAAATGCTGTGGATGCCATGCTGGGAGGGGCCTGGTCGTATAATTTAAACAATGAGGAAGCAGCCGGGGCTCCCATCAACCTGTATCTGGGTACCTGGGCCCGGTTCAGTAACCTGACAGACGCAATCATTCCCTATATCGGTTTGGATGTCGGGTCATTCACAATAGGAATGTCCTACGATGTGAATGTCTCCTCCCTGAAAACAGCATCCGAGGGCCAGGGAGGTTTTGAAATATCCATCATTTACATTAAGAAACCGGCTGACGGGAGAAAACCCATTCCCTGTCCGAAGTTCTAGGATTTTTTTGCACTCACATAAGGATTCCCCTTTACAATGAACCGGTAGGGTAGTTCCGCGTCTTCCCGCGCAGACTCCACACCGATTCTCTTTGTCACGATGACCTGATCTTTTTTATAACGAAGTCCGTCATCAGCAATATAAATTTCTTCGGAAAATAAATTTCCGCCGGAATGCAATTTGGACATGCCCATGGCACGTGAGAGATTACCGGGACCTTTTGTAAGAGAATAATCCGCGACGGGTTTGCCGGTCCGGTTTAACATATGTTCCACGCCTTCCAGGGGTTCGAGCGCGCGGATCAGGACGGCATGGGGAATATCTTTCTTATTCGTGATCACATTAAAAAGGTGATGCATGCCATAACAGACATAAATATAAACGGATCCGGGAGCTCCGTACAGATCTTCAGAGCGGGTTGTTCTCCTGCCGCCGAATGCATGGCAAGCCCTGTCTTGTTCGCCGGCATAGGCTTCGGTTTCAACGATACGTCCCGAACTGCGGACACCATCCCATTGTGTAACCAGTATTTTCCCCAGTAATTCCCGCGCGATCCGCAGAACATCTTTGCGGTCATAGAAGGATCGGTCCAGCTTTTTCGGGTTCCCTGGCATATACGTAGTTAAAATGTAAATTAGTGTTATATTGAACGCCGTTAAAAAAATGGTTTGCTAAAAGAAATTGTCATTGCCATCCAGGCCTATCGAAAGGCACATGTGTTCATTGGCAAACACCGGTTATGGAAATGGATCCTGATTCCGGGTTTGGTTTATATGATCCTGTTTTCCATAGGACTTTATTTTTTCTGGATCTCCGCTGATACAGCCGTTTCCGATCTCAGCCGGATCACCGGGGTGGACCGCTGGCTGCACCACCAGCACAGTGCTGCATGGAGTTTTATCCTGATCCTGGTCGGCATTATGGTCCGGCTCATCATGATGTTCTTCTATTTCTCCCTGTTTAAATATTTATTCCTCATCCTGGGAAGCCCGGTTTTTGCCTATCTCAGCGAAAAAACAGAATCCATTATTGAAGGAAAAGAATTTCAGTTTGATTCGTCCGTTTTTTTCCATGATATGGGTCGGGGAATAAAACTCGCATTCCGAAACTGCTTCTGGCAAACTGTATATACCGTCTTTATACTGTTGTTGTCTTTAATTCCACTGGCAGGCTCCATTGCACCGGTCATTTCAGGGCTGGTGGAATGTTATTATTATGGTTTCTCCATGCTCGATTACAGTTGTGAGCGGCATCAGTTATCCCCCTCGGCGAGTATTCATTTCATCAGTCAGCGACGCGGCCTGGCTATCGGAAACGGCCTGGTATTTTACCTGATGCATTTTATACCCTTTGTTGGCTGGGTGCTGGCTCCATCGTACGCTTTGGTTGCGGCCACGATCAGCCTCTATCATCAGAATATCGAATCATGAAAGGCCACGCAACGGTATATTTAATCCCAACTTTCCTGGATGAAGAAGGCATGGATGCTTTGCCGGCTTATATTTTGAACGCTGTACAAAAAGCGGAAGTTTTTTTTGTGGAGAATGAACGTAGTGCCAGGCGTTTTTTAAAGAAGTTGTGGAAAGAAATAGACATCGGCCAATATCCCTGGTTTGTGATTCATAAGTCGGAGGATGCCGTTAAACAGGAATTTCTTCAGCAGATAAAACTGGGAAAACAAATCGCCATCCTGAGCGAAGCGGGTTGTCCGGGTATTGCAGATCCGGGCCAGATCCTGGTAGCTGCTGCCCAGGAAGCGGGGGCAACGGTAAAACCACTGGTCGGCCCGAATTCCATCCTGCTGGCCCTGATGGCGAGTGGCATGAACGGACAGCATTTTCAATTTCTTGGATACCTGCCGGTTGAAACGGCTGAAAGGAACCGGCGTATTAAGGAGCTGGAAATTGTATCCCGAAGGGAGGGTTCTGCCCAGATCTTTATTGAAACCCCATACCGGAATCTTTCCCTCCTGGACAGTATATTAAAAACCTGCAACACTCAAACGCGTGTATGCATTGCCGTGAACCTGACCGGACCTGCCGAATCCATTCAGACAAAAACCGTGGAATCCTGGCGCAAAGCCATACCGGAGATCAATAAACAACCCGCTATTTTTATTCTGCAGGCGTGAATTGCGGGGACCGTTGGACGTTAACCGTTAACCGTTGGCCGTTAAGCGTTAGGCGTTACGCGTTAAGCGTTACGCCTCCTCTAAGGTGTATAAGGAGATGGCAGCGCTTTTGCATCGTGCATGGATAAAACACTGTCCACAATAAAAACGGAAGTGCCCCGCCAGGGAAGTGCGCCCATATATTCCTTATAATGCAATTCAAATTCTTTCCCGCTGTTGGACATCAGCTGGTTGGCGACCGATTCGCTGGCAACAGAAAAGCGGAATTCGTTCGACTGAACAGAACCGGGCGCCCCTCCCTGGAACCCGACCTGGATCAATTTGCCTTCATAGGTTTTAAATATATACCCTTTTTTGTTGAAATTATTCAACTGACCGGCTTTGACACCTTCCCCGAATACCCAGTAAAAATGCCAGGCAAACCAGCCGGCGCCGATAACCAGGATGATGAGGAAAAATCTGATCAGAAATTTTTTCATATAGTGCTTTTTACATTCCGTTTTTATCGATCAGGTAAATCAGCGCGGCCATATTGATGGCACCCAGCTCCAGTTCCCGTTTATTTACTTTTTCAAATACATCACTGGCTGCATGGTGATAATCGAAATAACGCTGGGAATCGGGTATCAGTTCTGATGCCAGCACGCCCATTGAATCATGAAGCGGTTCCACATCTGCCCCGGCTCCCTGGTTTGAAAAACTGGTCACGCCATAGGGCGCAAATAATGGAAGGTAAGCAGATACCGAAGCGATTTGGGCAGCAGTTCCCATGAAACTGAATTCCCGGGGTGTAAATCCGCCTGCGTCGCTTTCCAGGGCAAATATATGTTTCTCCTTTTTCGATCCGGCTTCCGCACTGTAGGCTGCAGACCCTCTTCCCCCATTTTCCTCGTCGGTAAATAATACAATCCGGATGGTATGTTTCGGTTTATAGCCGGTGGCTTTCAATGCCCGCAATACTTCAATGGCATGCACGCAACCCGTCCCGTCATCACTGGCCCCTTCCGCCGGATCCCAGGAATCCAGGTGGCCGCCCACAGTAATAAACTGATCCGGGTAATCGGATCCCACCCACTCCCCAATAACATTATATCCGACGGTATCCGGCAATGTATGGGCATTGGTGGAAATATAAAGACGCAGATCTTTTTGGGCCGCTGTGGCCTTTACCAGCCGGTCGGCATCCCGGAGGCCGATGGCCAGTGCGGGTATTTTGGGAAAAGAATCGTTATAGATCATGGCGCCGGTATGCGGAAAATTATCTGTTGAACTGCTCATGGATCGTACAATAACACCGACGGCGCCATACCGGGCGGCACGGCTCGCACCGGTTACCCGGTAAGGAACTGCTTCCTCATAGGCGTTAAACTGATACACAAAATTCTCATCAAAGGGATGATTATAAAAAACAATCTTCCCTTTGATTTCATTTTTTCTCCTTTCCAGTTCGTCAAAATCACGAATGAGTATCATGGGCGCTGTGATGCCGCCCTGTTTCGTGGAAACAGAATTGCCCAATGCGATAACAGCAAGGTTTTGCCGGTTATTTCCTGAAACCAGGGCGGCCTGGTCCATACCGCCCCGCACCCAGTGCGGGATCATGGCCTGTTGCAGATACACACGGTCCGCCCCGGCCTGTTTTATTGCTTCCATCCCCCATTTTTCAGCTTCATAGGTTTGCGGGCTTCCCGAAAGCCGGGGTCCAATGGTCTTCGTTAAAGTATGCAGGTTACCATAGGCCGTGCTATGCTGAAAAATCTCATCTGCAATTTTCCTGATGAAAACAGAATCGGATTGTGCACTTGTAAATTTTGAAAATAAAAACAGGAAGGAACCAAACAAAAACCAACGCATAACTGTTTATTTCCGCTAAGATAAGTATAACAGGGATCTTATGAAGCTCTGGAAAATCTGTTTAACTTCGTTCAAAAAATCAGTTCATGCGGATAGGTATTGTTTGTTATCCAACCTTCGGGGGAAGCGGTGTGCTGGCCACAGAACTTGGTAAAGCCCTGGCTGATAAAGGTCATCAGGTACATTTTATTACTTACCAGCAGCCCGTCCGGCTCACAGAGTATAATGCAAATATCTTTTATCATGAAGTGCGGGTGACTTCCTATCCGCTCTTCGACTATCCTCCGTATGAAACAGCCTTGTCCAGCACGATGGTGGATGTAATCATCAATCACCAGCTGGATTTGCTGCATGTGCATTATGCCATTCCGCACGCATCGGCAGCCTATATGGCAAAAAAGATTGTTGCTGTCCAGGGGATCACCATACCCGTGATCACCACATTGCATGGCACGGATATTACGCTGGTAGGCCGGGATCAGACGCTGGCGCCCGTAGTCGCATTTTCTATCAATGAAAGCGATGCGATTACAGCCGTTTCAGAAAACCTGCGGGATGAAACCTATAATATATTTGATATCAAGAAAGAGATCGAAGTGATCCCGAATTTTGTAGACCTGAACCGGTTCCAGAAAAAAGCGATCGATCCCTTCCGCAAAGTGATTGCTCCGCATAATGAACGGATCATCGTGCACGCTTCTAATTTCCGAAAGATCAAAAGGGTCCTGGATGTAATTAAGATTTTTGATAAAGTCAATAAAAAAATCCCTTCCAAATTGTTATTTGTGGGTGATGGCCCCGACAGACATGATGCGGAAAACCTTTGCCGGGAACTGGGCAGCTGCGACGATATCCGCTTTATCGGGAAACAGGAACAGATCGAAGAAATCCTGGCGGTGTCGGACCTTTTCGTTCTGCCCTCGGAATATGAAAGTTTTGGACTGGCTGCGCTGGAAGCCATGGCAGCAGGGGTGCCACTGATTTCTTCGGATGCAGGAGGTTTGCCGGAAATCAATATTAACGGAAAAACAGGATTTATGAGCCCTGTTGGAGACGTGGACTCCATGAGCCGGAATGCCATCCAGATCCTCGAGCATGATGAAATTTTAAAAACCTTCAAATTCAATGCATCTGAACAGGCGAAAAAGTTCGACATCCATAAAATTGTACCGATCTATGAAAAACTGTATGACCGTTTTCTGATCAGGACAATGCCCGTAAAAAAATTATCTCCGGAGAAAATTTAACGGTAGAACTACTTCCTTAGCCATTTTTCCGGATCGAAGAGACGATCCTTTTCATCTGATAATACAAACTCGAGCTGGCCGATATCTGCGAGTTTGCCCAGTACCTGCCCCATTTTTACTGACTGCCCCTTGGAAACTGCTACAGAAGAGAGATTACTGTAAGTGGTAAAATATTTTCCATGACGGATCATTACCGCGCTTACATCGCCCACAAAAAACACCCCCTGCACTTCCCCGTCAAAAACGGCCGTTACTGAGGTTCCCGGTGAACTTTCGATGGTGATGCCCTGGTTATTATGAACAACACCCTTGATATACTCATGGGGGCCGAATCGCATGGCGATGGTTCCGGAAGCAATCGGCCAGGGCAGATGCCCCTTATCCTTTTCAAAATTCCCGGACAAAGCCACGTCGGCCCGGGTATCAAAAAGCGTTGCGGGTGCGGTTCTTACCGCTGGCTTTACTGCCGGAGGGTTAGCACCTGAAATGGCAGTTCCTGAAGTATTTTTTGCGATATCCGTTTTCTCCGGTGCTGTACCGGCTGTATTGGCCGCCGCACCAGCTGCTGCTTTTTTCCTGGCCTCACGGATGGCCTCTTCCCTGGCGCGCCGGATTGCAGCTGCAATAGCATTGCCCAGTTTCTGGTCCTGGCGCTGCTTTGCGTTCATTTCCTTTTTGAGTTCCTTCTCATGGCTCTGAAGTTGCTCCACCACCTGGTCCTTTTCTCTTTTTTCCACTTCCAGCACCTGTCTTTCCTTATTCTGTTTCACCAGCGCCTCGTCTTTTTCGACTCGTTTTATTTTGAGCCCGTCGATTTTGCTTTGCAGCAGGGCCTGTGTTTTCAGGATATTCTCAGCCCGCTGTTCGCGGTAAGCTCTGTATGATTTCAGGTATTCCACCCTTTTGAGCGCGTCATTGAAATTATTCGCGGCAAAAATAAAATTCAGGTAATCGTAGTTGGTACGGTTTTCATAAGCATATACAACGCTTTCGGCGTATTGCTTGCGCAGGGTGTCCAGCTCCTTTTTCAGTTTGATGATTTCCTGCCAGGAATTATTCATATCCTGCTGGATAAAATTCAGCTGCTGGTTGATATTGGTAATAGCTGCCTGGCGCAGGCGAAGCCTTTTTTGCAATAAGGCCAGCTGGCCCAGGGTTTGCTTCCTGTTTTTATGGGTAATATCCAGGGATCGTTTTACATCCTCGATTTCTTTCTGAATGGAGGCCCGTTCTTTTTCAAGATCACTGCGGCTCTGGGCCGGAGTCTGGGCCAGACAGGTATTTACCGAATAAAGAATAACAATAAACAGGAATACCGTTTTGCGCATATGCGTGATGGGTTCGCGATGAAGTTACTGTATAACGATTTATTTGCGTTTATAATTTTTAGGAATCGAGAACGGAAAGTTTAAATTCTCGTTAAAAGAATATTTATTGAAATTCAGCTCCACATCCAGCCTCGCTTTTTCGGCAAAAGATATTTTACGGTACGTAGAGAAATGAACCGAATCTGCATTTTCATATTGTCCATAGGTAATATCGCAGTAGCGGGCACGCATCTGATCCACATCATCCAGTTTGCTGTGTTTTAAACTGAGGTCATTATTAAGAGTCAGATAATTCCTGAAAACCGGGCCAATACTTAGAATGGAAATGCCCTTGTCGTCTTTCCGGTAATAGAGAATATTGCTGTCCAGATAAATGGAATTACCCAGGATAATCGATTGTAACACGCTGAAGTCGAAAGGCAGGTGGCTGATTTCCTGGAGGTAATTCACCGACCTCAGCTGGTATACCTTGTCGAGTTTATATAAAACTTTTACACTGTCTGGCGTGATCAGGACACGGAAGGCTTCAATACCCAGCAGGGCATTGATTGAGATCCAGATCTTTTGATCTTTCAGCAGGCGGATGAACGCATTGAATTCGTAATCCTTTCCATCACTGCCTTCATAGTGTACTTTTAGTTTGGCTGAAAAGGTTTTGCAATCAATCGTGTTCGATTGGATATAATTATATAATTGCGAGATGTATTTTAAAGAATCTTTGTGTAAATCTTCAACCGCGGCGGTATCTGTTTTTATTACGGTCGTATCTTTTTTGCTGATGGCTGTTGTAATTTTTTTTGCTGACCGGCATCCTGTTCCTGCGATTCCCAAGCAAACCCCGGTCAATAGAACAAAACCCCATTTCTTTATCATAATCCGATCTGCATTTCTCATCATGTATCATTTTCCTGTATGTCCGAATCCGCCTGAATTTCTGACCGTCTGGTTCAATTCCTCTACCGGATGCCATTCTACCTTTTCAACCGCACTCACTACCATTTGTGCAATGCGGTCTCCCGGGTGAATCAGCTGCTCCGTAAGGGAAAGATTGATCAGGATCACTTTCAGTTCACCCCGGTAGTCCGCGTCAATGGTACCCGGTGAATTCAGGCAGGTAATTCCCTGCTTCAGGGCCAGCCCGCTCCTCGGCCTCACCTGGGCTTCAAATCCGGGGGGCAGTTCAATGAAAATACCGGTAGGTATCAATTGTCGTTCCATGGGCCGGAGACTGACGGTTTGCGGAATATTGGCCCTGAGATCCATGCCGGCGGCATCGGTAGTAGCATAGGCAGGTAAAGGATGTGCTGAATGATTTATAATCTTAACCGGAATGGACATGGGCGCAAAGGTAATTAATCCGTTTTCCTCAGCAATACCACGGCCTGCGCCATAACACCTTCTTCCCTTCCGATAAATCCCAGTTTTTCTGTTGTGGTCGCCTTGATAGAAATATCATCCGCATTCAGTTCCAGGATCCCGGCCATGATGGCCCGCATCTCCGGGGCATAGATCATGATTTTGGGTTTCTCCAGGCAAACCACGGTATCCAGGTTTACAATACGGAATCCTTTTTGCCTGATGAGCTGATAAGATTTTTCGAGCAGGATCTTGCTGTCGATATCCTTCAGGGTTTTATCTGAATCGGGGAAGTGCAAACCGATATCCCCGAGGCCAAGAGCCCCCAGCAATGCATCACAAACAGCGTGCAGGAGCACGTCTGCATCGCTGTGACCCAGCGCACCTTTGCTGTGCGGAATTTCAATTCCGCCCAGCCACAATCTTCTACCCGTTACCAGTTGATGAAAGTCCGTTCCCAATCCGATCCGGTAAGCCATAGAGGAATTTAAATAAAAAACTGTTTCAAAAGATTTGTCAAATGTAACCAACCCTTTATGAAACAGCTGATACGACAAGATTTTACTGATCAGAACCAGAAGCAGACGGAGGTCCGTCGAGGTCAAATACCAATCCGAAGCGGATCGTATTCGACAGGGGATTTCTCGTGATACCGGATCCGGAGGGGATGAGGTAGGAGAAATTTAAACCGAGCATATTATATTTTAAGCCCACACCCATGGTGAAATATTGTCTTCCGCCCTGGTCCTGGCTTTCATAAAAATAACCCAGACGAAAAGAAAACTGGTCATTATAGGTATATTCAGCCCCGATAGATGCGTTTACCGTATTCCATTGTCCGTTAAAAGATTTGAACCAACTGCTTACCACACTCATGTTGTAATACTCGTTAAGGGCGGCTGTGGTTACGGTATCTGCTCCGTTCACCGGTGTGGGCGGCGCAGGCACCAGGAGCTTGTTCAGGTCCAGTCCAAAATTGATTTTGTTCTGTTCGTCAAATACCTTGGTATAGTTGGCACCCAGGCCCATATTGGCAGGAATGAATTCCTTTTGCGTCGCATCATTGGTATACCCGATTTTGGAACCCAGGTTGGATAAAACAAAACCGAAGGTCCAGCCTTCCTGGTTGGCGGCTACGTTTTTATATGTCATGGAAACATCCGCTGCAACAGCTGTTCCGGCCTTATAGGCAGAAATGCTTCCGGATGCTGCAGCAGCACCCAGGGTCAGGTTGGAATTGATGTAGCGAAGCGTCAGGCCAAGTCCGAATTTATCAGAAAGTTTCCGGGAATAGCCCAGGTCGAAAGCGAATTCACGGGGCATGCCTTCACCCCAGTTGTTCCCGTTATAATCAGAAAACTGGATATTGCCCAGGCTGAAATAACGAAGCGAGGCCGAAAGGGCCTGGTTATCGTCCAGTTTGTGAAAACCAGCCGCTGACAGCATATATACATCATTCAAACCCAAGTCCTTAAGCCAGGGAGTATAGGTTAGGCCAATCCCGGTATTATATTCAGAAAATGGCGTTTTGGAAAGATTATAAAAGGAAGAATTTGCATCAGGAGAGGTTGCAATACCCTCTTCACCCATTCCGCCGGCCCGGGCATCCGGAGATATCCTCAAAAAAGGAACCGCAGTGGTTACAACATTTATCGGGGCAGTTGATTGGGCATTTACCAGGTAAACAGAAAAAAGGCCGCTCAGTAAGGCAGTTAGTCGGAAAAACAGTCTTTTCATGAAATATAATTTAGCTTTAAATGGAACTGACTGCAAAATGAGACCAGGACTTTAAAAAATCAAGCATTCGGAATCATTTTGACTTTTGAGGGTAGAATTTTTCTATAGCTAATCAGGTGGTTTTTAGTTAGTTCCAGTACGCCGTCCATCCACGCCTGCCCGCCGGGCAGGAACTTCGAGACCAGACCTGTCTTTCCGTTCATCCAACGGAAACATAACCAGAATATTGCGCAAGTTAAAGGTTTCCCGGAAACAGCAAAACTAAGCAAAAAGACGGCGATCTTTCTCAGGCTTTAACATTCCCAAAACGGGATTTTTCCCTTCAAACAAACTAATTTCGTCCTCCCTGCGTATGATTAATACAGGTTGATCAGGCGGGTGGTCCCGTTTTACAATATTTGTTTTAAAACCACGTTTCTACACCTAACATATCACGGTTAAATGCGTTTTCTATGAATCTCAAAAATCTCGTTATCCTTGCTTCCTGTGCCGCAACCATGGCCTCGTGTAAAAATGGCGGCCTGTTTAGTAAAAAAACTGAATCCTCTGCAGTAACCGGCTGGAATTATAATGACAAGAACATGGGGGGTTACCAGGTATCCAAGGAAAAAGAACAACGTACCGGTCCCGGACTGGTCTTTGTTCAGGGAGGTACTTTTACCATGGGCGCAACCGAAGAAGACGTTATGAGCGACTGGAACAATATTCCACGCCGTGTAACCGTAAACTCTTTTTATATCGACAGAACCGAAGTAGCCAATGTGCACTACCGGGAATACCTGTACTGGATAAACAACGTTTTTGAAGGGGACGAATATCAGGCTGTACGCGATGCAGCGCTTCCCGATACCCTGGTATGGAGAAGTGAACTGGCATATAATGAACCGCTGGTGGAATATTATTTCCGTCATCCTTCCTATAATTATTATCCTGTTGTTGGTGTAAACTGGAAACAGGCCCATGATTTTTGTATCTGGAGAACGGATCGTGTGAATGAAAAAGCACTGGTTGACCGTGGGTTTATTAATAAGAATTCCCTGAAAAACATACAGGGTCTCGGCCAGGAAAATTTCAACACCAAATCTTACCTGGTGGGTGAATACCAGGCGACACCGGGTCCTGCTGCCAAATCAAAGAAGAACCTTCTTAAAAATCCAAACGGAACGCCCCGGACACAGGTCACATTTGAGGATGGGATCCTGCTGCCTTCGTACCGCCTGCCCACAGAAGCTGAATGGGAATATGCAGCCCTGGGATATATTGCCCAGAACCCTGCCCCCAGTCATAAAGACAGTCAGCGGGGTGAGGAACTGATCGCCAATAAACAGGTTTATTCCTGGAGCCAGAATGTAAACGGTTTAAGGGATTCACGCCGCGGAACCTGGCAGGGAACCTTCCTAGCCAACTTTAAAAGAGGGAATGGCGATAATATGGGTGTTGCCGGTGGTTTGAATGATAACGCCGTATATACAGCCGATGTCACTTCATTTTTCCCCAACGGCTTCGGAATATATAATATGTCCGGTAATGTGAGCGAGTGGGTGGAAGACGTTTACAGGCCGCTTTCTTCACAGGACGTGGACGGAGTTGCACCTTTCCGTGGTAACAAATTTGAAACCATGGACCTGGGCAAGGAAGGCAAGCCTGAAAGAGACAGCCTGGGCAGCATTAAATATCGCGCTGTAACAGATAAGGAAAGCGAAAACAGAAGGAACTACCAGAAAGGGGATGTTATCAATTACCTGGATGGGGACTCCCTGATTGCCGGAGTAAGTTATGGTTATGGCAAAACAACCCTGATCAGCGATAAATCCAGGGTTATTAAAGGCGGAAGCTGGAATGATCGCGCTTACTGGCTCGGACCCGGAACACGCCGTTTTATGGAAGAAGACCAGGCAAGTTCTACCGTTGGTTTCCGTTGTGCCATGGACCGTGTAGGCAGCCCTGCAGGAAACGGAAGACAAACCGGTATCAGCTATAAAACCAGAAAACAGAACGCCCGTAAACAATAAATCCGAGAATATATAATTTAATAAAAGCCATACCGCCAGCCGCGGATGGCTTTTTTGTTTATTAGATTTGCCTTGTCAGCTAGATCAAGCACTGATGAAGAATTATATTCTAATTCGGATTATATTTTCAAAATGCACTTTAACACTCCTTCCTATTTAGCACTAACAGACCGGAAACTTCGTGCAGGCGACCTCATTTTTTGCATTAAAGGGAGAAAATTTCAATGGAAATCATTATGCGGTTCAGGCTTTGGAAAGCGGTGCAGCCTATTCCATAATCGACGAGCCAACTTCCCGGCCCGGTCAGAACGACTGATCCCCGTCAACGATGTATTACCAGTTTCAGGCGCTGGCTGCGCATCACAGGAACCAGTTTTACATACCATTTATTGCCATTACCGGGAGTAATGGTAAAACAACCACCAAGGAACTGGTACATGCCGTCCTTTCTGAAAAATACACAACCTATACCACACAAGGCAATCTCAACAATCATATCGGCATTCCCCTCACCCTGCTGAAAATCAAAAAAGATGCTGAGATGGCCATCGTGGAAATGGGTGCTAATCATCTGCGGGAGATTGCCGGTTATTGTGAATACACCAGGCCCACCCACGGGTTAATTACAAATTGCGGAAAGGCCCATCTCGAAGGTTTCGGAAGCATGGAAGGCGTGAGAAAAGGTAAAGGTGAACTCTATGATTATCTCCGTGACATAGCGGGACAGCCTTCGTGATGTGGGACTACGATTACCTGCAGGAAATGAGCAAGGGTATTCAGGAAATCGTTACTTATGGATCCGGACTGCGGATATCACTGGTGTTGAAGAATCTGCCTTACCGCATCTGCGTGTACGGATGACAGCGGGCGTGAACCTGGATTCTGTCCAGACCCGGTTAACAGGAAATTATAATCTGCCCAATGTGCTGGCAGCGGTATGCGTCGGAGATTTTTTTAATGTGGATCCCCGGAGAATAAAAAAAGGGATTGAACAATACACACCTTCCAACAGCCGCTCGCAACTGATCCGGTCCGGGACCAATACCCTGGTGCTTGATGCTTATAATGCCAATCCTTCCAGTATGAAACTGGCCATTGAAAATTTCATGCATTTCCCTGCAGCCGATAAAGTTTTACTGCTGGGTGCCATGGCAGAATTGGGTGCCGGCAGTATCGGAGAACATGAGCAGATCATTCATCAGATCGGAACCCATGACTGGAAAGAAGTCATTCTCGTGGGTGGCGATTTTTTGAGGATCAAACATCCCTACAGGACTTTTGTCAATTCGGAAGAAGCCGGGAAATGGCTTGCTTCCCGTTCCGTCCGGCATACGGCCTTCCTCGTCAAAGGCTCGCGCAGTATGCAGATGGAAAGGGCGGTAGCAAGTCTGATGCCTTCAGCTTAAAACCAAAAGCTCCTTAAGTCTTCGGCTTAAACTTCACCACCAAATGCTTAATGGGTTGAATCGTCTGGATATATGCATAAATATTTGCAAGGTCCGTATCAGTCATCTTTCCATATAAGGTCCAGGGCATAATAGACTGTAACTCTCCCGGATTCACCACACGGTGTGCGTTCACACTGTCTCTGTAATAAGCAAACCTGCTGATGAATAAATCCCGGGTCCAGGTTCCTATACCCGTTTCCTTATCGGGCGTGATGTTGGCAGATGTTACACTGCCTCCCGGTACGGGGAATGTCCGTCCGCCGGCCAACGCCAGGTTTTCATCGTATTTCCCCTTATCATATGGTGTATGACAATCATAGCAGGCAGCGATGGTAAATAAATACCGGCCATTGGCCAGGCTGTCCCCGGCTGGCGGGATCTGCATGGGTTCCGCTTTTTTTGGAATGGTATTCAGGATAAAATTCATGGGGAAATCTGACGATGGGGGTGGAACTATATTTTCAATCGGCTTAAGAGACCGCAGGAAAACAATGACGGACTTTACATCTTCCGGATCAGCATGGCTATAGGAATGATACGGCATCACCGGAAATATAGGCTTGCCGCTTTTGCGTACTCCTGTGGTGATGGCCCTGTAAATTTCGCCGTCCGTCCAACTGCCGATACCTGCCGGAGTAATATTGGCCGAATAGTAAACGCCCGGGAAACCCTGGCTTTGATCGAACCGTTCTCCACCCTGTCCCAATGTGGAAAAATCCATCGGTAAAGAGAATTGACCGGGGATGCGTTTACTGTGACAATCCATACAGACCATCACAGTTTTAGCCAGATAGGCGCCCCGTTCCAGCCTGGCTGGCGTCCGTTCGATCTTCATTTCCGGGGCCGGACCAACATTGGGTAAGGCAATCTTAACATACGCAAGGATAATTAAAGGAATGAGGAGGAGGGATAGCAAAAGAATGCCGAGAAATTTCAGAATCTTTTTCATGTCAGTTTTGGGTTGTTGATATTGAAATAAATAAATATTAACGAAGGCTGATCAGGGAACTCAATGGGGTACGGCGGTTCCTGAAGTCCATCATGTCAACTTTCACACTACCCACACTGATCGGACTTTCAACCCGCACCGGAATATGGTTTGCATCATCACTCACCCAAACAGTCATTTTTTCACCCCCCTCAAAAATAGTTCCTTTTATCAGGAGGGGCTTAAATTTAATGGCTCTGAATTTACCATATTTTGTCTTAATGGTTTCTTTTCCCAGGTAACGAATATAGAGATTATAGACCTGGTTATCGAGAAACATAGAAAATGGGATCTTATCACCCGGTTTCAGTTTATTAAAATCAATATTCCGGGCATAATACATGGAACTCAATACATCCTGAATACAGTCGGGTGTTTTAAAAACGCCGGAATTGGTAATGGCCGTATGGGCCGTTTTATTAAAACTGATATTTTCGTATTTCTTAAAGCTTCCTTCATTTACATTCCGGATAAATTTCAGAGGCTGCAGGTTGGTCGTATCGATGAATGATTCATATTTATCCCGCACCCGGAAAAAATTATCATAGAATGAATAGGTCTTCCCATCCCCGGTTACATGATAAACAGGTTTGCCGTTTAAATCTTCCAGGGCACAGGTAAATGTGGCTTCCCCTGCAGCAATATAAACGCCGGCCAGGGTATAGTAAACCCGGTATGTAATACTTTCACCTGCCCGAAATGCGTGGTTCGGCAGACCGCAGAAATCATCACCGGCCCTTAATGGAAATGAGAGGGCAATTAATAATAACGATTGAGGTAATCGGTTTCATTTGCTGCTGAAAAGTTTGATCCTTAAAATTAATAAACTCCCAACCAATGCAGGGATTATTAAATTGATGAGCCAGACTCCCAGTGAACACTCAGAATACCCGCCGTATTGGAAGTGAATACCTGGAAAATCTGGATGCCGGCAACCCAGCGAAATCCCAGATCTGTTAAAAACGTTAAAGTTGGCACAATCGCCATCAAAACAAACATGACACTAACGCCCGTAAATACCTGCAACGCCATTAAAGGAATCCCAAAAAGAGAAAATAACAGGATAATATTGCCATACAAATATCATGTAACGTATAGCAGAAATCAGCAGGATGCCGACGAGTACCCGGAAACTGAAATTTCCGGGGTATGAAAAAAGTTTTATGGTTTTTCCCCAGCCAGCTGTTTATCCCGCTTACCAGGGGATCAAACCTGAAATAAACCAGGCCAAGCCCGATGGCCCCGGCCGCAGCCACTATCAAAGCGGATCTGAAAAATACAGGCGATAACCAGGAAGCCGGAAATGAAAAGCAAGGGAAGAAAACAGGTAGATGCCGACCGACCCGGCTACCAGGGTGATCAGCATCTGGGACATACTGCAAAGAATGGAGGGCGCAACAGAACGTATTTTATTTCCGCTGTCAACAAATAACATCCTGCCCAGGTATTCGCCCACGCGGTTGGGAGTAAATGAAGCGATACAGGTTCCGGCCAGGATGGCTTTCAAGGCGCGTAAAAATCCGATGGGCTGAACCGGTCTCAATGCCAGCTGCCATTTGAATGTTTCCAACGACCAGTTCACACACATCAATCCGAACATGCCGTATAATTTCCACCGTTGATTTCCCAATGGCCGCATTCCACATCCGGTGAAAAGAATCCTTCCAGTGCGGCTGCTTTTCCAGTTGCCGGGCAACGGTATATAAAAGAAAAAACATAATCAGGGGGCCGGCCACATAGTTGACTATTAATTTGATATTTTTGTTCAGCACCACAATCAAAAATAGCGTTCCCTCTGCAAAAGAACTCCAAAATAATACTGGGTATTGATCCTGGCACCCTGCAGATGGGTTGGGGACTAATATGTGCGGAAGGGCCTCAGGCCATATTCATCGGGATGGATGTGCTGCATGTTCCGGTACGCATGGATGCTTATCAGCGGCTGGAACTGATTTATTTCACGGTGCAGGAAATCATTCAAAAATTCAGACCGGATGAATTTGCCATCGAAGCCCCGTTTTTCGGGAAAAATGTGCAAAGCATGCTCAAACTCGGCCGGGCACAGGGTGTTGCCATTGCTGCAGCCATGCAGTCGGGCATCCCGGTAAACGAATATGCCCCGCGGAAAATTAAACAATCGATAACCGGAAATGGAAATGCAGGCAAAGAACAGGTGTGGAAAATGCTTCAGCAGATTTTAGAGATCCGGAGGGAAATCGACCGCTTTGATGCATCCGATGCACTGGCCGTTGCCCTTTGTCACCATTATCAGTTCCGTTCCCCGGTAAGTAACGGGAAAAAACTGAACGGGTGGGCTGAGTTTGCAGCGAAAAACCCGAAGGGTATTAGATATAAAAAGGAAAATTGAAATATCTTATAGAATGAAAAGAAACATTAAATTTCAAATTTCTAATTTGACCATATTCCTACTTTAAACTAAATTCCAATGACCATATTCACAAGAATCATAAAGGGAAATTCCCAGTTACCGGATAGCCGAAGATGATTTTTTCCTGGCTTTTCTGGATATCAATCCTTTGCGGGAAGGTCATACCCTGGTAATCCCTAAAACGGAAACGGATCATTTTTTTGACCTGGATGAAAACCTGCTTTCCCGGATCCTGGTCTTTTCAAAACCCATTGCAAAGGCAATTGAAAAATCTTTTCGCTGCAACCGTTGCGGACTGGTGGTCGTTGGCCTTGAAGTACCCCACGCGCACCTGCATTTAATTCCCATCAACGGGGTACATGATATGGATTTTAAAAATCCAAAATTGAAATTAAGCCCGGACCGGTTTCGCAATATTCAGGAGAAGATGATGGCAAATTTGAAAATGTGAGCATAGGGGAATTTGAGCATTGATTTCAGTGATTCTCAAACTCCCAAATTTCCAGATTATACGGTAATACTTTCCACCTTGAATTGCAGTTTTCCCGCAGGAACGTTTACATCTGCCACTTCACCAACCTGTTTGCCCAATAATCCCTTACCGATGGGTGACGATACGGAAATTTTACCCAGCTTGAGGTCGGCTTCTTTTTCAGAAACCAGGTGATAGGTTGACTGTTTTTTATTCGCAAGATTCGTGACTGTTACTTTGGTCAGTATCGACACTTTACTGGTATCAATATTCCCTTCTTCCAGGATGCGTACATTGGCCAGGTCCGATTCCAGCCGCTGGATCTTTGCTTCCAGCAAACCCTGCGCCTCTTTGGCTGCATCATATTCGGCGTTTTCTTTTAAGTCTCCCTTTTCCCGGGCCTCGGCAATGGCCCTGGAAGCCGCCGGCCGGTCAATACTTTTCATTTTCTGCAGTTCACCCCTCAGTTTCTCGAGTGCCTCTTTTGTCAGATATGTAATTCCACTCATAGATCCTCCTCTTGTTTAAAATAAAAGAAAAAAAATACAACGCCCTCGGGAGGCGTTGCATTTGTACAAAGATAAGGAATCCCTATAAAAAGTATTTTTCATGCCCTTTCCGGCAGATTAAAAAGGGCTTTTTGACCATGTTTTATCAAAAGGGAATTTATTCCCCTTCCGCTGGTTAAAGCCCCAGTTTATCCAGTACCACTTTTGCCATACCGTAAAACGCTTCCCGGCTGTACCCTGCAATATGGGGGGTCAGTAGTACATTGTCAAATCCCAATAACCGATCCAGCTGTTGCTTTTCCTGTACCGTATAGCTCTCAAGTTTTTCATTTTCAAGTACATCCAGCGCGGCTCCTGCAATCTGGCCTTTCTCCAGGGCCCGGATCAGCGCCTCCGTATCCTGCGTTTTCCCCCGGCTGGTATTGATAAAAAAAGGCTTGTTTTTCAATTGGGCAAAGAATTCCGTACCTGCCATATGAAATGTTTCATCGGTAAGGGGCAGATGGAGGCTGATCACATCGGCATACCTTCCCAGTTGTTCCATATTGGCTTCCTTGATTTTGTCCCCTCCGAAATTGAATTTGTATTTATCGTAAGCCAGTACAGTCACATTGAAGGGCGCCAGCAAACGGGCGAATGCAGAACCCGTATTTCCATAACCGATGATGCCGACGGTTTTACCGGTTAATTCAATTCCCCGGTTGGCTTCCCGGATCCATTTACCTTCCCTGATTTCCTGAAATGCCCTGGGAATATGGTTCATCAGGGAAAGCAGCATGCCCAGGGCGTGTTCGGCAACCGCATTGCGGTTCCCCTCCGGGCTGCTCACACAGCGAATTCCCTTTTTGGTTGCATAGTCAACATCCACGAGTTCCATGCCGCTGCCCAGCCGCCCGATCCATTTCAGGACAGCCGCTCTTTCCAACAGGGTCCGGTCAACTTTCAGCCGCGTCGTAATGATCAATCCTTCGGTATCCCGGATCTCTTCCTTCAATTCGTTATAATCTATTTGCGGCAGGTAAAACACGTCAAAGCCCTGATTTTTCAAACGCTCAATCAGATATTCATGCACTTTGGCCGTTACCAGAACTTTTCTCATGGCTGTTTTTTATTTTTTACCTCATATTTTATTTTCACAATCTTTCCATGTAAAGGCCCTGGTTTTTCATTTCATCCTCCAGGTCAGCTCTGCAAATTCCGGGACCGTCAGTTGTTCCGCCCGCTTATTGAACAAGGGGTCTTTCAGCACTTGATCCGTAAACAGTCCTTTAACTGCATTGCGCATGGTTTTTCTCCGCTGGTTAAATGCCGTTTTCACGAGTAAAAAAAACATTTTTTCCGTTCTGAAGGGGGCCTGGGTTTTCCTGGGTGTGAGCCGGATCACGGCACTTTTTACTTTGGGAGGCGGGTTAAAAGCCTGCTCGCTGACCTCAAACAAATATTCCACTTCGAAAAAAGCCTGTAGCAGTACACTGGTGACCCCATATAGTTTTATTTCCTTCTGAAGCGGCGATGCGCAGGGCCACTTCTTTCTGAAACATGCCGATCACCCGCTCAACATCCTCCCGCCAACCCAAAATTTTAAACAGGATTTCAGTAGAAATATTATATGGGAAATTACCAACGATGGTAAAGGGTCCTTCAAATGGTTTTTCCATTTGAAGAAAATCCGTTTCAATGATCCGGTCTCTCAATTTCGGGAATTGCCTGTTGAGAAAAGCCACTTTTTCCCGGTCTATTTCCACCGCCCTGAAATCAATGCCTTCCAGGGAAAGAAGGTATTTAGTAAGTGCCCCCGCCCCCGGTCCGATCTCCAGCAAACGGGTGAAGGGATTTTGCCTGAGATAACCGATAATCCGCTGGCAAACCAACTCATCTTTCAGGAAATGCTGACCAAGGGATTTCTTCAGATTAAGCTGGCCGGGCAGATGCGTCATGTGGCAAAAATAAACCATCCTTCAGGTGAATAATCGTATTTTTATCCATCGAAAATTAATACATGAGCATCCCACAGCAAAGACCAGTTATAGGCATTTCCATCGGAGACCTGAATGGTATCGGAACCGAACTGGCCATTAAAACATTTTCTGATAACCGCCTGTTGGAAATCTGCACCCCCATCCTGTTCGCCTCCAATAAACTGATCAATTTTTACCGCAAAATCCATCCCGGATTCCACGTTTAATTACCAGCATATTAAAGATCTGGGCAGACCCTTTCATAAACAGGTGAATCTCTATAACTGCTGGGAAGAAGAAGTGGCGATCAATCCGGGGCAACTCACTGATGTCGGAGGCGCATATGCTGTAAAATCACTGGCGACCGCAGTGGATGCATTGAAGGATAAAAAAATTGACGGCCTGGTTACGGCACCCATTCATAAAAAGAATATTCAGTCCGCCGAATTCTCATTTACCGGCCATACACCTTATCTGAGACAGGCTTTTGGTGTAAAAGACGTACTGATGCTGATGAGTTCAGATAATTTTCGCGTAGGGCTCGTTACAGAACATGTGCCGGTCAGCGAGATCACAAAATACATTACCCGGGAAGCCATTCTTTCCAAACTGAATATCCTGAAGGATTCCCTGATCCGTGATTTTGGAATTGATAAACCCCGGATTGCGGTACTCGGTCTCAATCCCCATGCCGGTGACGAAGGACTGATCGGACGCGAAGAAGAAGATATTATCAAGCCCGCCATCAAGGACGCCAAACATAATATGCAGGTCTATGGCCCATACAGCGCCGATGCCTTTTTTGCCCGAAACCAGCAGCAGAAATTCGATGCCGTACTGGCGATGTATCATGACCAGGGACTGATCCCGTTTAAATCCCTTGCTTACGGGGAAGGGATCAATTATACTGCGGGACTGCCCGCAGTCCGGACTTCACCCGACCATGGAACGGCATTTGACATCGCCGGGAAAAACAAGGCCGACACCGGTTCCTTCCTGGCAGCCGTTTACGGTTGCCTGGATATCGTGGCAAAAAGAAGGGATTTCGCTGAAAACCGTAAAAATCCTCTGAAGAAAATGGGATCCGTGGTGTTGGCAGGTGCTGAGGATGAGAAGATTGATGAGAGTTAATGGTGCGGAAGTCCTGAAGACGCCCACACTTTATTTTCAACGCCCTATTGCAAATGCCGATACGGCAAACTATCTTTGGAACATCCCCTGATTCAGTCCCTGATCGTAAACTTTCTCAATATCTGCGAAGATTCCCCAATATCTACGTGAACATTCGGACATCCGATCCCTCTTCTTTTGAATGACCTGCTGTTTATCCCTTTAAGCTGAACATCATCAAATTGTTCACTTTCTGAATTTAACAAAATGAAAAGGATCATTCCGTTTAGTCTGTACCTGTTGCTGGTGTTGCCGGCCGGCCTGTTTGCAAACTCACGCATCACCGTTCCGGATGAGAATACCGATACCAGTTCCTATAATCCAGCGCTGTCTAAAAGCCTGGTGCTGCGGGGAACCCTTTCCAGTTTTAATGCCGCCTATGGCAAAAATTATTTCGAACTCAACTGGAATTCCGTTGCGGGCGATTTCGACCATTTTGAAATTGAAAGAAGCCTGGATGGCCAGCATTACGAAACCATTGGTACGGTTGATAACAAAACGGCTGTTTCCCCTGAAGGCCGGTTTAGTTTCCGCGATCATTTCCGTGTATCCGTAGCATTAAATAACGATTTTTACTACCGGTTAAAGGAATTTGAAACCAATGGAAATATGGTATATTCCAAAGTACTGATCGCCCGGATGTTCAATACCCGAAGCCTGGCTTCGCTCAGCGTAACCCCCGATCTGCTGGTAAATGATATTCTCGTTCATGTACAGCTCAGGGAAAATGCATATGTAGTTATGAAAGTAAGTGATGAACAGGGGAACCTGCTGATGAAAGAAGGCCAGAAGGCGCCCAATGGTGCAAATACCTATTCACTGGAAGGCACGCATAACCTGCAACCCGGACTCTATACCCTTGAAGTTACGGTGAACAGCAAGGAACGGATGGTGATGAAACTTTTGAAAGGATAGCCTGCCAAGGATATATCCGGTAGCCGAAATGCCGGAAATGTAAAGCCCTCCCGTTATACAACGTGGAGGGCTTTTTAGCATGTTGTTGTTATTAACAGGCCGGTCTGAATGGGTCTGTACATTCCGGTTACCGGTACTGGCCCGGGTTCTCTTTTTCCCGGAAGGTAAAAAACTGCTTCCTGCCCCCGTAGGAGTATAGAAACAAAATCCCCGGCAGCAGTCGTGGATGCAACAGGGCTGTGATCAGCTGGCGGGTGCACTAAATATTCCCCAGGTTATACCGCTTCGAATACTTATCCGTCTCCTGGTAATGGGTGGTAGTTCCGGTCGCATCAGGTAAGCCCGGTTTTTTTTAATAAACAAAAAAAGGCCAGGCTTAGACAAGCCCGGCCGTTGTTGATCGTACCCTTTAAAACTAAAACTTCAAATATCTTTTTTACAGTTTTCTTATTTTTCATTCATCCGCCTGTCCGAATTCAGCGCAACCAGGGAAACAGGTACTTTTTTTGTTACCGGGATATCAAAAGCCAGGGACCTGAATAAAAGTCCATACATCCGGTCTGCATGCAAGGACCCGCCGGTTCCGGTCACAGCCCCAAGCCGTACAATCAGGGAACTGGAACCGGTATAATAATTACTTACCATGGCGTCTGCAGCCGTCACCGAAATTCCTGCATAATTCCTGGTCGGTCCGTCGAAACGTTTGCCCCTGAGCAGCGGGTCCCTTTCAGAACCCCGGACAGTAGATGCAAAAATGGCGGTCTGCCGGTCCAGAGAAAATGAATGCATTTTATAATATGCCTGGAACTCATGCAACTGATTTCCATCCCCGTCAATATCCAGTCCCGAAACAAAGAACTGATTCACGGATATAAACGATTCCCGGCGAGCATGGCTTACAAATGAAATCTTAAATTCCATCCACCAGGTCTGGTGTGCCGGCGCCTTTCCATCGGCATATTTGATACCGGGTTGCCAGGCGTTATCATAGCCGGTGCCCTCTTTCGCATTTTGGTCCGGTCCCTGGATATCCGGATTTGACAAAGCCACGGCTGCACTGCTTCGGCCCAGGATCGTAACCAGGGCATCCATACCCCATCCCACATTTTCAAAAATATAAACAGCTCCGTCCCGGCCTGCCGCACTGCATCCCCTGCCCGTTTTCAGCACGGGATTTTTAAATACGAGTTCGGGGATCAGCGACTGGGCCTGAATGGCAGCTGCTGTATTTAATATGATAAGAACTGAAGTGATTCTCAATAAAAACCTGGGTTTCAAAAGACCCAAACTGTACAGGCTCCATGGCTTCATAACTTGTTTTAACCCGGATTATCACGATAACCCATAGTTATTGGAACAAGAGCATTATTCTTCTGAAGGATTGGAAACCTCTATCGAAAAAAATAGTAAAAATTGTCAGCAGGAAAATTGGAAGGAAGTTAATCAGGAGATTGGTACGGCCTACTGCCATACAAAGATTGCAAGCGTTTTTCAATAATGCAAGTGTTTTGAAAAAAATCGGAAAATAAATCGCGGGCCGGATACTGATTCAGTGGATTAAAACGGGTGTCCTGCTCATACCGTTTCAAAAAAAATCTCCGGCCTTGCAGCCGGAGATCCTTATATAAAAACTTTCCTATTTGTATTGCGGAATCAGGCCATTGGCCAGTTGCACCGTTTTTTTGATCGACTCATCAGAGAGCAGTCCCTTCTTGAATTCCGCAAGCACCTCCGGTAATTTGTTTTCCATTTCCATCAGGAAATGTTCTTCAAATGCTTTCACTTTGCTGACACGGACTTCCCTTAACAGACCCTGGGTTCCGAGATAAATAATGGCCACCTGTTTTTCAACAGACACCGGTGCATATTGTGGCTGTTTGAGTATTTCCACATTACGGGCACCCTTGTCCAATATGAGTTTGGTAGATGCATCCAGGTCACCTCCGAATTTCGAAAATGCCTCCATTTCGCGGTACAGGGCCTGGTCCAGTTTCAGGGTTCCGGCCACTTTCTTCATGGATTTAATCTGTGCATTACCACCCACCCGGCTCACGGATATACCCACATTGATCGCCGGGCGGATACCTGCATTAAACAGGTTTCCTTCCAGGAAGATCTGCCCGTCGGTAATGGAAATTACATTGGTCGGAATATAGGCCGACACATCCCCCGCCTGCGTTTCAATGATGGGCAGTGCGGTCAGTGATCCGCCCCCTTTCACTTTGCCTTTCAGGGATTCCGGCAGATCGTTCATATTTTTAGCCACCCCGTCGTCCTGGATAATTTTAGCTGCCCGTTCCAGCAAACGGCTGTGCAGGTAGAATACGTCTCCCGGATAGGCTTCACGGCCCGGCGGACGCCGAAGCAGGAGAGATACTTCCCGGTAAGCAACAGCCTGTTTGGAAAGATCATCATAAATGATCAGGGCTGGACGACCGGTATCACGGAAATATTCGCCGATGGCAGCGCCCGCGAAAGGTGCATAGAACTGCAAAGGTGCGGGATCTGAGGCAGAGGCCGCCACGATAACCGTATAAGCCATGGCCCCGCTTTCATTCAGCGTCTGCATGATACCGGCAACGGTAGATGCTTTCTGACCGATGGCTACATAAATACAATAAACCGGGCTGCCGGCATTGTAAAATTCTTTCTGGTTAATGATCGTATCTATGGCAATCGCTGTTTTACCCGTCTGGCGGTCACCGATGATCAGTTCACGTTGCCCTCTGCCGATCGGGATCATGGCATCAATCGCTTTGATTCCTGTTTGCAGCGGTTCTTTTACGGGTTCACGGAAAATAACACCGGGTGCTTTACGCTCAATGGGCATTTCAAAACTTTCTCCGGTCAGGGGTCCTTTCCCGTCAATGGTTTCACCCAATGTATTCACCACCCTGCCCAGCATACTTTCATATACTTTGATGGAAGCGATTTTACCGGTGCGGCGCACTTTTGCGCCTTCCTTGATTTCTCCGGAATCACCCATCAGCACGATGCCCACATTGTCTTCTTCCAGGTTCAATGCGATGGCGCGGATTCCATTTTCGAATTCCACCAGTTCCCCGCTGCCCACATTATTCAATCCATATACCCGTGCGATACCGTCTCCCACCTGGAGCACCGTTCCCACTTCTTCCATCTCCGTCGTCAAATTGAAATTGCTAAGCTGCTGGCGGATGATCGCCGAAATTTCGTCTGGTTTTATTTCTGCCATATATTTTTTTTAGAATGGTTCACTGATCATCAGCGGAACCGGTATATGAATTCGTTTGTTAAAAACCGGTTTTTGATTTTAGCCAGGTCATAGGCCACACTGGCATCTATTCTTTTGCCGTTGCCTTCCAGTATAAATCCACCAATGATATTTTCCTGTACCACAGATACCAGTTCCACTTCCTTCATCCTGCCGTTCCTTTGGATTCTGCTGATGATGGCATTTTTCACATCATCACTTACCGGAACAGCAGTCGTTAAGATAACTGTATATATTCCTTTGTATTCTTTGTATTGTTCAATGAATGCATCCGCGATTTCCGGCAGATAACTTTCCCGGCCCTTTTTGATCAGCAGACGGTTGAATGTTTTAGTGATCTCACCGGTTTTTGTCGAGTCCATGGCGTTTCACAACTTTTAGTTTCTGATCACTGGTAATTACGGGATTATTCAGAAAGTTTACCAATTCCTTACTGCTGAGGAAAATACTCTTTAAATACAGGATATCCTTATATACCTGTTCCAGCTGACCCATTTCTCATGGAAAGGTCGATCAGGGATTTTGCATATCTGGCGGCAAGTCGGGGGTTTAGCATATTTCGGGAATTTGAGATTTGAGAAATTTGAGAAATAGAAAACCTGCATTGGATTTTCCGATTCCCGAAATTTTCAAATTAATTCAGTTTCACTTCTGCAGCTAGCTGTTTAATATATTTTTCCTGTTCAGATCTGTTTTCCAGTTCGCGGCGCAGGATTTTCTCAGAAATATCAACAACGAGGATACCGATTTCGTTTTTTACTTCGATAAGCGCAGCCATTTTTTTCTGTTCAATCGCTTCCTGTGCATCCGAGATGATCTTTCCGGCTACCGTTTTTGCCTGTTCCTTCGCCTCATTGATGATTTTATCCTTGGTATCGCGTGCTTCCTTCAGCATTACGGCTCTTTCTTCGCGGGCCTGGGCGAGTAAAGCCTCGTTTTCACTTTTCAGTTGGGCCATTTCTGCTTTTACCCGTTCGGCGGTGGCCAGGGAATCAGAAATCGGATTTTTCGCGCGTTTGCAGGGAATTCAGGATGGGCTTCCAGGCAAATTTTTTCAGAACCCAGAGAACGATCAGGAAAACCAGCAGCGTCCAGAAAATCAGACCGAAGGATGGTATTAAAAGATCCATGGTAAAAAGTTTTATATAAAATCCTTTCTTTTAAAAGAATACCGCATCCTCCGTCCTGTACTTCAGATGCAGTATGATGAGGTCCTAAACGAACATTGCGAGGATACCCGCAATAACGCCGAACAATGCAACCCCTTCCACAAAAGCGGCTGTCAGGATCATGTTGGCACGGATGTCGTTGGAAGCTTCCGGCTGACGCGCGATGGCTTCAACAGCGCCCTTTCCGATCTGACCGATACCGATACCGGCACCGATCGCAGCCAGTCCGGCTCCGATGGCTCCTCCGGCATTTGCCCAGGGTGTTGCACTTAATAAAATGGTTGCTAAATCCATACTTGTAAATTTATATTGGTTTAAAAAAGCCCTTATTAAATAATCAATGCATCATCGTGCCCGCTCCCTTCATGGGTATGCGGTTTTTCAATCGCCAGGCCGATAAAAATAGCTGTCAGGTTTGTAAAGATGAAGGCCTGGATGAATATGACCAGCACTTCAATCAGGTAAATAAACACCGAGAAGGCAATGGATACGGGAGAAAATCCCCAGCCAACGCCCCGGTTGATTCCGCCAAAAATAAAGATCAGGGAAACCAGGCAGATAATGATGATATGACCGGCCAGCATATTGGCGAAAAGACGAATGATCAGTGCAAAAGGTTTTGTAAAAACCCCGATAATTTCCACTACTACCATCAGCACTTTAATACCTGCCGGGACGGGTGGATTAAAAATATGACTCCAGTAATGCCTGTTTCCGACTGAAATTAATGATTATGAAAGAAAGGACGCCCAGCACGGCGGTAAAGGCAATATTGCCTGTAACATTGGCCGATCCCGGGATTAATCCGACCAGGCTGTTGATCAGAATAAAGAAAAAAACAGTCAGCAGGTAAGGCAGGTATTTCGCGTATTTGTCTCCCAGGTTGGGTTTGGCCACTTCATCCCGGACAAAAGTAATGACCGGTTCAATCACATTCTGGAAACCGGTGGGGGCTGAGTTTAAACCTGCCCCGGTTTTGTATTTGCCGGCTATCCGGATCATCAGGAATACCAGGATGACAAGTGCAAGAAGCATCTGCACCACGTTGCGGGTAAGCGAAATATCGTAGAGTTTAACCTGCGGGTCCGGCGAGCCGTCTTCTTTTACCGCAATGATCTTATTGCCTGCTGCCTTATACCCCCTGTATGCCACTTCCCCATGTTCAAAACGGGAAGACATGAACAGGTCAAATCCGCGCTGGGGTGAATAGAGGATCACCGGAAGGGGGATGCCTACCGAATGTTCCCTGCCGTCTGACCCCTTATAGGCAAAAAAATGAAATTCGTGCGCGTCCAGTACATGGCCGAAAATAACTTCATTGGCATCAAAAACGACGGATTTTTCAGGCTGCTTTCCGGACTCTTTTTCCTGGGCTTTAACGACCCCGGAATTTAAAAGAAAAAAAACGCCGAAACCCGCTACCAATAAAGATTTGAACCTTCCTGAGAACATGCGGTACCTAATTTTGCCGCAAAGATAAGGGAGGGGGGTTAATTTGCAAGTCTTTTTTAGGAGTACCCGTCGAAAAATACGGTCAATGGTCAACGGTCATCGGTCAACGAAAATGCGTTCAGCATCAGGCATTGAACCTTAAGCCTTCTCAAACTGCATCTGGTGCAACTTGAAATAAAACCCCTCTTTCTGCATCAGCTGGTCATGGGTACCCATTTCCCGGATCTCCCCCTTATCCAGCACCAGGATTTTACTAGCCTTCCGGATGGTTGACAGCCTGTGGGCAATCACAATCGAGGTACGGTTCGCGATCAGTTTGCCAATGGCTTCCTGGATCAGTCTTTCCGATTCGGTATCCACCGAAGAAGTGGCTTCATCCAGGATTAAAATGGAAGGATCAAATAATAATGCCCGGATAAAAGACAGGAGCTGCCGCTGACCCAGGGAAAGGGTATTTCCCCGTTCCATGACGTCATAGTCATAGCCCCCCGGCATGCGCAGTATAAATTCATGCATCCCGATGAGTTTGGCCGCATGGACCACCCGCTCAAAGGGGATTTCCTTATTGCGCAGGGTGATATTGTCGAGAATGGAACCGGAAAAGAGGAATACATCCTGTAAAACCACCCCGATATGGGCCCGCAGCGCTTCCAGCTTATAGGTCTCTATGGGCCGGTCATCAACCAGGATGCTGCCTTTCTGAATGGCGTACATCCGGTTGAGGATGCTGATGATGGAGGTTTTGCCGCTGCCGGTATGTCCGACAATGGCCAGGGTTTCCCCCGGCTCAATCAGAAACGAAATATTTTTCAACACATACCGATCATCCACATAGGCAAAATAAACATGGTCGAACCTGATTTTACCCCTGAGCCTGCCGGGCGCATATATCCCTTCATCCGGCATCATATCCTGGTTATCGAGCACCCTGAAAACACGTTCGCTGGCTACCATGCCCATCTGCAGGGTATTGAATTTATCTGCGATCAGCCGCAAAGGCCTGAACAGTAAATTGAGGTATAAATAAAAGGCCATGATTTCACCCGGCAGGGAAGCCGCCTGTTTTTCGGGAAGATGTAATACCCGGCTGGCACCCCACCATACGAGCAGGCCCGTTGAAAAAGCCAGTACGATTTCCACGATGGGGAAAAACACAGAATAAGCGAAAATCGCTTTGATATTGGCATTCCGGTGTTCCCTGTTTATTTTCCTGAAACGCTGATACTCCCTTTCTTCGGCAGCAAAAGCCTGTACGATCTGGATCCCGGTAATATGTTCCTGTACATAGGCATTCAGGGCAGCCACCGCATTCCGCACCCGGATAAATGATTTATTGACCGATTCCTTGAAAAAGTAGGTGGCCAGGATCAGGATGGGAAAAGGAATCAGGCAGATCAGCGTGAGCTGCCAGTTGGAAAGGAACATAAAAAGCAAAATGGAAATAATGGACAGCAGGTCGGAAACAATAGGGATCAGTCCTTCTGAAAAAATATCATTGATGGCTTCAATATCATTGATCGTGCGCGTGGTGAGGGTTCCAATGGGCGTCTTATCGTACTGGGAAAGGTTCAGGGAAAGTACCCTTTTATATACGGCGATGCGCAGGTCTTTTACAACGGTCTGGCCCAGCCAGGCTGTGATAAATGAAAAATAAAACCTGAGCAGGGTTTCAACCAGCAGGATCCCGATTTGCAGGATCGTTACATAAATGATCATCTGGATCATGCGGTCGCGGACCGACAGATCCGCGGAAAGACCCCCGCTGATATACGTATTCACGGTATACTGGATCAGGTAAGGACGCAGTGGGGTTATAATGGCCAGCAGGATGGACAGAGTGATCGAACCGTAAAACCATTTTTTATAAGGGGTTGTGTATTGCAGAACCCTGCGCAGCTGGCTGAAATCGAAAATCTTCTTCTTGTGTATCCGTTCGGGCATCGTGCAAAGTTGCGGAGATTTATTTAATCTTCTTCGCCCATGGCATTCCGGTACGCTTTAATGAAGATCACGCCCAGGTTTTTGTAGGGAGGTATATAATCATCAAACCGTTCGCTTGCAACCGGATCTTTGCGGAATTTCTCTGTTAACGTTTTCCAGATCGGCATCCATTCGATATTGCTTCCGTCCAGCAGGTCTTTGTTGATGGCCTGCAGGATCGGTTCATTCACCGACTGGGTTCCGACCTGTTTGGAAGAAATGATATGTGCATCCGGACTGATACTGAGCACTTCACTTAAATTATTATAACCTCCGCAGGATCCCAGGATCACAATCCTGGCCGAGGGCTGGATCTGCTTCAGTGAATAACGAACATGATAACTATGCCCGCGATGGATATAAATGGAAGGTTGCAGTTTGTTATCATAGAGATAATCATCCAGGTGGTGCTGCGCTTTATCATCCGGATCATCCTCGCCATACAGTGGCCTGTTGGCAAAAATCCAGACCGGCTTTCCTATGACAGACTGGATCAGTATCCATTCTTTGGTAGGATTCATGGTGATTTTCCATTCCGGTTTTTTCAAAAATAATTTCAGGAAATCCTGGTAGGAATGCTGTCCATCCTTGTCTTCGTCCCCATAGAAAAAGACCTGTTGTATCACGCGCCCGCTGTCGTCTTTCAGGGAATCATAGTTCAAACTGTATACCGGCGGAATGCCGAGCCTGGCAGAGAGGTCAATGGCCTGGTTCGTATCGGCCGATTCAAAAAGGGATTCCATCAGGTGATAGATCACGGTTCCCCGCTTGTCGCTGTTCAGCAGGTTGCGTTTATAGTTCCACTTCACTTCATTCAGAACAAAAGCAGCCAGGGACGGATTTTTATCGAAGATGCTGCTGTAGGAATCCGCCACATCCACAGCATCTTCTTCATTGGCCCTTTCCAGCCCGATGATAAAGGCCTTCATAATGGTCGCCGCATTGTCCTTATCCATGGTGCCCAGGAAATAATCCAGCTTATTATAGGCGGCAGCCATCTTGATAAATTTCCTGAAATAATCACCATGCATTTCTATGAGAAGACTATCCCCGCGCGGTACCGGCATCCGTTGAAAAATCCGGTCGTAAACGCCCAGGTAACTGGAAGTATATATTTCATCTTCACTCAGTACGATAAGATAATAGAGTTCTGCCGGGGTCAGGGGGTCGAGAATCTTAAACCGGACGGATGCAGGCTTATCGTGCAGGGCATTGATCTCGCGTACGAACACATCCTTACCCTTGTTTTGCAGCATACCCGTAAGCGCTTCCATTTCCAGGGCAGTGTCCTGGAGCGGCGGAAGCATACGGGCGGCATAATCCATCCGTGTCCGGACCAGCAATTTGTAATAGAGCAGGTTATTGTCCTTCACCCGGTTGATATCGGCAATGGTAATCCGGTGGTTGATCAGGTTATCGAGGAAGGGAAGGTATAACTGACCGCTCCTGCTGGAAGCAATCCTGGCGACCATCCTGACCAGGGAGTCGCTGCTGCCTCGGATACGGGAAGCCAGAACGGAATTACCGGAAGCATAATCATACAATTTGCGAATATTTTTTTTCCCTCCGGTAATGATCAGGCTGTCTGCAAAGGGCAGTCCGGGGTTTGTACTGAGAATACTGAAAATTTCATCCGGATGCAGTTCACAGTATTTACGGATCAGGAGAATGCGCGAAGCTTTTACACCCGGGTTTTCTGAAGGCAATAAAAAACATTCCACCAGGACGGTGCCCACACCGTAGCTGTTGTCAGCAATCACGGGTTCTATGCTGTAATTTTGCCGGTCCAGTTCCATAGCCTGTACAAAAGCGTCAAAAAGCGACGGGGCCATGGTAGGTGGAAAATCCTTGCGGCGGTAATGATTGTTATATCCCCTGAGCATGGTCTCCAGTGACCGCAGGTTCTTGATCTTCATCTGCCCGCTGAGGGAGGAATCGGTTTCTATTTTTTCCTGTAGCTGGTCCACCTGCCGGATCATCACATCTGCGATCTGGAGATTGACATTATCATCCCGGGTAGCCTGGATGATTTCATCCGGTTTGCCATCGAGGGCCAGCAGGCGCTTTTGCTCCCGGTCAATATTGTCGTGCCATAATTTGCGCTCCTGTTGAATTTTAAAGGGCGGATTGGCCGTTTGAGCATTAAGAGGCCGGCACAGCAAAAGGGAAAACGGAACGAGGAGAAAAGCAATGCATTTTTTCATATTAAAGGCGGTCCGACCCGTTAAAACAAAAATACGGCCATTTCCGGGATGTGCAAGTGCCTGTAAAGCCGGGTTTGGCTGCAGATAAAAGGAAATCCTGTATTAAAAAATTGTAAACTCAGCCCAATTATCGGTCCCAAAGCAGGATTTCGATTAGGTTTGCGTAAATTATTTGTTAATGGATGCCAAAGGCAAGAAAATTCTGATCGCGGATGATGAGCCCGACATCCTTGAACTGCTTCAATACAACCTGGTCCGGGAGGGTTATGAGGTAGTAACTGCCAAAGACGGGGAAGACGCCCTGACCAAGGCAAAATCGACTCATCCCGACCTGATCATCCTGGATATCATGATGCCTAAGAAAAGCGGGGTGGAAGTCTGCGAGATCCTGCGCTCCCAGCCAAGTTTTCACGACACCCTCATCCTGATGCTTACGGCATTGAGTGATGAAGGATTTCATATCAAGGGACTGGAAAGCGGTGCAGACGACTATGTGAACAAACCGGTCAGCCCCAAAGTGATCGTCAGCCGGGTTGGCGCCTTATTACGACGATCCAATAAAGAGTCCGCCGAAAAAATACTCAGAAGGGGAAACATCAGCATTGACCCGACAAAATTTGAAGTCCTGGTAGATGACCGGCAGGTAACCCTGGCAAAAAAAGAATTCGAATTGCTTTATCTGCTGGCTTCCCGGCCGGGAAGAGTATTTTTGCGTAATGAAATCCTGAACCAGGTATGGGGTAATGATGTTATTGTAGGAGACCGCACCATCGATGTGCATATCCGCAAGATCCGTCAGAAACTCGGACTCGACTGCATTACGACCGTAAAGGGGGTGGGTTATAAGTTCGTGATCTAAATGTTCAACACCCAGAATCTTACACCCAAACAGTTATCAGCTTTAACAGCCGTTGTGATTGCAGCGTTCGTTGCAGCAGGAATCTTAATCATGACATACAGCCTGAAATACGGGCTCGGTTCCTTCCTGCTTGTTTTTGCAGGTTCCTATTTCCTCATACAGTATGCCCTCGAAAAATTCATCAACCGGAAGATCAAACTGATTTATAAATTCATCCATCAAACCAAGGCTACACGGAAAGAAGAAGTCTATTTCAAATACATTCTTCCCAAAAAAACGATCGACGAAGTGGGTGAAGACGTGGAAAGATGGGGAAACAGGCAAACAGAAGAAATTGAATTGCTCCGCAAGAATGAAGCCTTCCGGAAAGAATTCCTGCAGAACCTTTCCCATGAATTTAAAACGCCCATTTTTGCCATCCAGGGTTATGTGGACACGCTCCTGAACGGCGCCCTGGAAGATACGAAAGTAAGTAAACGTTTCCTGGAAAATACGGAGCGCAACGTGGAGCGACTGGTAAATCTCCTGAACGACCTGGATGAAATTTCCAGACTGGAAAGCGGGGAACAGCTGTTGCTCAAACAGAACTTTGTGATCCAGGACCTGATCCGGGAAGTTTTCGAATCCCTCTCTATCACCATGCAGGATAAAAATCTGCGCACGGGGATCAAAAAAGGCTGCGAATATCCCATCATGGTTTTTGCAGATAAGGAAAAAATCAGGATGGTTTTGCTGAACCTGGTTGAAAACGCCTCCAAATACGGAAAACAAAATGGCAGCATTACCGCCAGTGTGTATAAGACGGATGGCAAACATGTGCTCGTTGAAATCACGGACGACGGTATCGGTATTGAAGAAGAACACCTCCAGCGGATTTTTGAAAGATTTTACCGCACCGACTCTGCCAGGAGCCGCGATAAAGGGGGAACCGGCCTCGGCCTGGCGATCTGTAAACATATCATCGAGGCCCACGGACAAGCCATTCACGCGCGCAGCACGCCGGATGTGGGCACTTCCATCGGGTTTACGCTGGAATCAAAAAAGGATTGAACTGAGGCGGTCTTCAGCCAGGCCAAAAGAAAGGGTCATGCCCGCCCCGCCGGTGGCATTCAGGATGTATACCCCGGGTTCGGGAGAGAAAAACAGGTCTGCCCCGCCGTTCGTCAGTTTGGCATAGACCCCGTTCCAGCTTTCAATAAACCGGGCATTTTTTAAATCGGCGAAAGTCCACAGGTATTCCAGGATCCGCTGGTTGATTTCCTGCCGGTCGAACGGATCGGGTGATAATCCATATTCATGCGAATCCCCAATGGTAAGTGCTCCCGTTTCGTTTTGCGATACCATCACATGAATACCTTTCCGGATATAATCAGGCATCTCCATTTCAAAACGGCGCTTTAATTTTTCCCAGGATGGCGCCTGTTTAAAGCTGTTGTAATGAATTAAAGACAGACCACCGCATAAAGCCGCCCCGATTCTCTGATTTCTTTCTTCCGGCATAAAACGCATCATCTGTAATTTGCATTTCGTAAGCGGGTATGCTGCAAATTCAAGTGGATACAGGGTTTCGAAATCAGAACCACTGCATATCATGATCAGGTCTGCCTGCATTTTTTTCTTCTCAACGATTACCTGTCCGCCGGAAACCTGTGTTACCGGTTTTCCCCAGTGAAAACGAATGGGATATTTTTCACTTAAATAGGCCGGCAACAGACGGATGGCCTGCCTGGGGTCAACGATCAATTCGTCCGGGCTATACAATCCGCCCCTGGCAGTTTTCTGAATGGCAATCGCAGATTTCCTGTGAAGGGCAGCAGCATCCAGGATTTCCACCGCCCTGCCTTCCGAATGGAACTGATCATGAATTTCCTGAAGCACCGTCCACTCATCTTCAGTATGGGCAACATGCAGGCTCCCCACCGGATCAGACCAGATGCCGGCTGCCTTCGCCAGGTGTTCCCATATATCACGTGTACGTAATGCGCGGTCGTATAATTCCCCCGCCGGCTGGCCGACCGGCCATACCATACCGAAGTTTCGTATAGATGCACCGGTGGCAACGGGATTGCGTTCAAACAGGTCCACAGTATATCCCTTCAGGGCCAGGGCCCTGGCAGCTGCCAGTCCGACAATACCCGCCCCGATTACAACAGCCGAATGATCAGACATGAACCACCTCCTGCTTTTTATATTTTGATGAAAAATAAATCAATGACAGTATAGCGCCTGCAATGCCCAGTATGGAAAGGATCACCACGCTATGGGAATAAAAGGATGTCCATTGCATCTTTATTTTCAGCACTTCTTTCGTGATCAGCACGCCTACGCTGCCCAGGTATCCAAATGAATCCGCGACATATATGAGGAATCCCACGTTGCCGGGAAATTTGAAACTGGCAATCAGCCTTTCGAAAAAAATACAGTTAAAGGGAATATAGGCCGTATACAATCCGAGTCCGACGAGGGTCAGCCACCAGAAAGCCGAAATCTGACCCTGCAAAAAAAGTATGCTGGTGCATCCCGTTATTAAAAATCCCGCGATGATGATATAGTGCGTATATACCAGGGCTTTAATATTATTCCGGACCAGGATCATGCTGCCCATCAGGATGAGCAGGATGACCGTAACCGGTGTTTCGGTCTGGGTAAACAGGGCCGGCTGATTTCCGTAGCCATTCTCCTTCCACATATCCGCCATGAAATTATCACGGATGTCGCGGAAGACCGTTGCAAAAACATAAATGCCGATCGATGCGATCAGGCCGGGCAGGAACATCTTCACAAATTCCTTTCTTTTATCTGCGGTCATGGGCTCCCGTACACTCCGGTTCTCTATATCGGCATCCGTAGGCGCAGGAATTTTTTCCAGCAGGTAAACGGTTAGGATCAGGGGAAGGGCAAACACGAGGCCGGTTACAAAAGGTATCCAGAATTCGCTGACACCCCATTCCAGCCTGATAAAACCGGCCGTGGTTTTTACAAAGCCGGAAGAAAATATAAAACTCACAGACAGGGCCGCACCGATAAAATCGGTAGCCCGCCTTCCTTCGATATAGGAAAAAATGATTCCCCAGATCATGCCGAGGGGAAAACCGTTGATCAGCATACAGGCGATATTCCAGGGGGCCGGGATGATCGCAAACAGGAGCAGGCCGGTCCAGGAAATGCCAACCAGGATGAGGATCATTTTACCCCGGCCAAACCGTTTCAGTTCAGATATAAACCGGATTCCATAAAACTTGCTGCAGGCATATCCTACCACCTGGCTGATTACGAGCCAGACTTTATAACTGATACCGGAATAAGCCATTCCTTCAAACCCGCAAACGGTAAAGCCCTTCCTGAATCCATACACCGTGGTATAAGCCAGGAAACTGACGATGGCCGCAGAGACAGCAATCGTTTTGTCATTTCGTTTAACCGTTGACGTTAATGTATTCAAAGAGCCGGATTTAAAATCTCCTGTAATACCAGCAGCCGGTCTATGATGAAATCCGGATTGTATTTTTCCAGCGCCTCCCGGGTATAAGCCCCGGTTGTAACCCCAATCACCAGTCCGCAACCGGCCTGGCGGCCCTCCTCCACATCCGATTCGGTATCGCCCACTTTTACAACCGATCCGGCATCCGGGATCTCCAGGTCTTTCATGAGCCGGAAGATCATATCCGGTGCGGGCCGGCCGTTAACCACTTCATCGCTGGACACCACCGCATCAATGGTTTTCCCGGTTTCCCATTTCAGTCTTTCTAAAATGACTTCCGTGATGTTACTGATGAAACCGGTATTCAGGGCGACGCGTATCCCGTTCGCATGAAGCCATTCAAAAACCGGTTCCGTATCATCAAAGGGTTGCAGGTCGGGGGCTTTTTGATAATAACGGACCATCCGGTCGTTGAAGGAATGATGGATATTTCCGACCAGTTCATCATTTAAATAATCACCTCCCTGCCGGCGGAGTAACATGCGGACCGCATCGGTTTTCTTATATCCCATCACCTGTTGCGCATCTTCAAATGAGATGGAGAAACCTGCCTCTGAAAATGCATCCATAAAAGATTTCGCAACATTTCCCGGATCGCTGACCGTGGTGCCTGCGATATCAAATACAATGAGCCTGGGTTTTTTCATCTTATTCAGGTTGTGCCCGGAGGTGTTTAACAATCAATTCCCTGAAGGGTTCCAAACCCGGCAGGGGCTGGTTTTCTGTTTTAGCAGCTTCATCCCATCGCCGCATCTGAATGATTTCCCTGAATAAAGGATCTTCTTCCAGCCTGTCTGCCTCTTTATCGCTCATGGGTCCGCCCTGGAATTCAAGTGTGCGCCTGCTGGCTTCAGACAGTTGGGCATAATAATCCTTATCCCTTAGGGTGAGGTATCTTTTGGCAGCAACATGGGAAGCAACCAGGCGGGTAACACGGTGGGAAAATCCCTTGTCTGTCAGGAAACCGGCCCCTACGGATTCATGGTCCCGGATACCGTATCCATCCATGGCATTCTGTTCCGTGAGTTTTTCTGCAATATGCCCGATGTCGTGCAGGAAGGCTGCAAGCACCACTTCATCATCATAACCCTGCGCCCGGGCCAGCTGGGCAGCCTGAACCATATGTTCCAGCTGGGTCACCTTTTCACCTGAATATTCTTCTCCGCCATACTGCACATACAGCCGGATAATTTCATCCGCAATACGGGATGCTTCTTCGTATTTCATAGGTGTTTAGTGTAAGATGGATTGAATCGGATCGGCAGTTCCGTGATCCGGTGTAAAATGAAAGCCCAGCAGGGCAGCCAGTGTGGGCGCAATTTGTTTCTGATATAACGGAGCAGGGGTCTTTACCAGGCCTTCCGCTTTGGTATCGGGACCCAGTACCGCAATCCATATATGGCCGGCATCCAAAATACGCTCCCCGTGGTCAGTCCATTGTTCCTTGATTTGATCACCGCGTCCATGATCGCTGGTAATGATCAGTGTGGTTTTATTCCGGTATTCCGGCATGGACTGTATCGTATTCCACAAATCCCCGATCATACCGTCTTCGGCATGCGCGCTTTTCAGGTACTGGTCATAAGCACCTTCATGCGCAAAATCATCTGTTTCATCAAAAGCAATATACAGTACCCGCGGTTTATAGGCTTTCAGGTATTCCCGGCCGGCGAAATAAGTAAGCAGGTCCAGGCGCACATCAATGGGTTTGGCTTCAAGAAACTGCATATCGTTGATCAGTTTCAGCGCAGGGGTATTAAATTTCAACGTATCCACGTCTGCATTCACATATATGCCGCTTCTCCACCTGTTTAAAATATAAGGGAACACATCCCAGGTGGTAAAAGCAGCGATACGGCCCTGGTAACCTTTTTGCTTCCCGATAAATTCCAGCACGTTGGTATTCGGGTTTTTTATTTTGTCGTTTGAATTGACGCCTGAATCCGGATAACCCGTAAAAATTTCATTGTACCCCGGATAAGAAAATTTATAGGGATTGGCATTATTCACTTCGCTGCCCGAAAGCCGGTCGCCATATAACTGCCCGCGAACGGCGACCGTTCCCCATAAAAAAGGAAAAAGTTTCCGGCGCCTTTCTGTTCTTTCCTCACCCCCGAACAAGGCGGCTACCGTACCCGAATCATGCGTAAAGCGTTTGTCCTTCATCAGTACCGGATCGGCGCCTCCGAACACTTCCTGCCAGCGCATGCCATCGAGAGTCACAATGATCAGGTTTTCTGTTTTGTGTTGCTGGGCAAAACTTACACCGGCTGAAAAAACGAATAAGAAAAGAAGAAATTTTTTCATGTTGTCTGTCAGAATTTATTTTATAAGCCGAATCTGAAGTTCATTCATTCGCCGGATACCGGAAAGGCAGAGAATGGCATGCCCGTTACCCATATCATCAAAATAAGAAAAAAATCCTGCAAGCGGGATCCTGATCACATCATAAACGGGGATGTAAGCAGTCCATTTTGCAGGCTGCAATCTCAAACTGCAATATAAACGGAATGTTAAAATGCTTTTACCGGAATATTAAATTGTCTGAAGTAAAAATTTCAATTCATTAACCTCTGCGTAATGATTTGGTAATACCTGTTTAAGAGCTTTGAAAAACCTCTTCAATGGAACGACGACGATTAGATGTAGTGGTACTATCGGATGTTCACCTGGGAACTTACGGATGCAGGGCAAAAGAATTACTCAACTACCTGCGCAGCATTCAGCCGGACATGCTGATACTGAATGGTGATATCATTGACGGCTGGCAATTCAGCAAGCGTTTTTTCCCATCCCTTCACATGCAGGTGATTAATGAACTGATGCAGCTGATCACCCTGGGTACACGTATGGTGTATATTACCGGCAATCACGATGAGATGTTACGCAGGTACACCGATCTGCATATGGGTAATTTCACCCTCACGGATAAACTGGTTCTTGAAATCGACCGGAAGATGACCTGGATCTTTCACGGGGATGTGTTCGATAATACGACCCGGGGAAGCGCCCGGCTGATGGCCAAACTCGGCAGCAACGGTTACGGACTGCTGATTCTATTCAACCGGTTCGTCAATACACTGCTCGGCTTTTTCGGAAGAGAAAAAGTATCCATCTCGAAAAAAATCATGGAAGGCGTGAATAAAGCCGTAGCCAAGGTGAACGACCTGGAACAGATTGCTTCCAGCCTCGCCATCAAAAAAAATTATGATTACGTGATCTGCGGACATATACACCGGCCCGCCCACAAAACCATCGAAAACGCGGAAGGTACCGTGGTTTACCTTAATGCAGGCGACTGGGTTGAACATATGACTGCGTTGGAATACGAAAATAAATCCTGGCGCCTGTTTTATTATAACGCCAAAGACTTCCCCGCTTCCAGCCAGTCGGAAGCCAGGCAAACAGTCAGTGTGATCACCGACCTGGTCACGGTTCATTTTTCGAAAGCCTGAGGCTTACAGCAAAAGGCTCGCCCGCCCGTCCTCTTTTTCCACTGCTGAATGATTAGGTTACCAAATGGTTTCCTGCCTGGGTTTCACCCCGGAATGCAGGAAAAATCAATCTTAAAAAATTGATTATAATTGCAATACATTGTGTTAAGGAATTATTACCAACCCGGGTCTGCCGGATGACAGCCAGAGCAGGTACCATTTTGTCAAAAATTTTAATATGGGTTTGAATAATATCATGAAGATCTTCATGCCGAAAGACCGGATCTTCTATTCACTGTTTGAAGAAGTGGCAGACGGGGTCATCCGGATGGGTCGCCTCTTAAAGGCGATGGTCAGCGAACCGGATATTGATAAGAGAGCCGCCCTGGTTTCCCAGGTGGAAGAACAGGAGCATGTGAATGACGACTTCACCCATAAAGTATTTACCGAGCTGGGCCGAAATTTCATCACGCCCTTCGACCGGGAAGACATTCATTATCTCGCCAGCTCCCTGGATGATATCTGCGATTATATTTATTCCGCAGCCAAGAAAATCAATTTCTACAAGGTGAATCCCAACGATACCGGGATCCAGAAGCTGGCCGACCTGATCGTGGAAGGAACCATCCAGGTAGGTGCCGCCATCCATGAATTGCGCAATATGCGGGACATGCGCAAGATAACCGATGCCCTGGTGAAGATCAACAGCATTGAAAACCAGGCCGACGATGTGTTTGACATGAGTATTGACCGTTTGTTTGAAATTGAACCCGATGCCAAGGAAGTGATCAAGAAAAGGGAAATCTACCAGGTAATGGAAATTGTTACTGACAAATGTGAAGACGCGGCCAATGTGATAGAGTCCATCATTATTAAATACGCTTAATCCGTAACCGGTACTTTTTCATACAGCCCGGCATTCCTTTTTCAAACTCCCGAATCAAGACCAACGAATGACTTTCCTTGTAATTATCATCATACTTGCCCTGATCTTCGATTATATCAATGGATTTCATGATGCAGCCAATTCCATTGCAACCATCGTATCCACCAAGGTCCTCACACCCTTCCAGGCCGTTCTCTGGGCCGCTTTGTTCAACTTCGCCGCATTTTTTATTTCAAAATACCTGATCGGGGAATTCAGGATCGGGAATACTATAGCCAGTTCCGTCAACAAGGATTTTATTACGATGGAAGTTATTTTCTCCGGACTCATCGGCTCCATAGCCTGGAACCTGCTTACCTGGTGGTTCGGCATTCCGTCCAGTTCATCCCATACCCTGCTTGGCGGGTTCATGGGAGCCGCCCTGGCGCATGCCGGAGCCCTGAGCCGGCATGGCATCCCGGTAATCAATTATGCGAAAGTGATTCCGGCCTTCCTGTTCATATTCCTGGCACCGATTATCGGGATGCTGATTGGCCTTGTGATTACGATTGCCATCGTGAACATCTGCCGCCGCTCCAACCCTTACCGGGCCGACAAATGGTTTCGGAAACTCCAGCTGGTTTCTTCCGCATTGCTCAGCCTGGGCCACGGAGGAAACGATGCGCAGAAAGTGATGGGCATCATCGGGGCGGCCATGATTTACTACCAGCATCAACGAGGCCATACGATTACATTCAATCAGTTTGTGGACCATAATATGTGGGTCCCCCTGGTCAGTTTCACCTGTATTGCATTGGGAACCCTGAGTGGCGGATGGAAAATTGTAAAGACCATGGGAACCCGGATCACGAAAGTGAACCCGCTGGAAGGCGTCAGTGCGGAAACAGCCGGCGCCATTACCCTCTTTATCACTGAAAAATGGGCATTCCCGTGAGTACCACGCATACCATCGCGGGCTCCATCATGGGCGTCGGAGCAACGAAAAGGCTGTCCGCCGTCCGATGGGGTGTCACTATCAACCTGCTCTGGGCCTGGATCCTGACCATTCCCGTGAGCGCCCTGTTCTCCGCGATCGTATATGGAATCCTGATGCTCTTTACGCATTGACGTTTTCAAACCAATGAAGATATTCATCGCCATCAGGCAAAATTTAACCCGGAACATGTAATTATAACCGGGGACCCCGATATAAAATACCATTTAGTTGTGGCCCGGGTCTTTTTTGGGCTTTACGTGTTAAGCTTTAGGCTTTAGGCTTAAATTGGGTACTTTGCGCCCGTTAAAAAACCGGACCATGAAAGGAATTATTCTGGCAGGAGGTTCTGGCACAAGACTGCATCCGATCACATTTGCCATCAGCAAACAAATCATGCCGGTATACGATAAGCCGATGATTTACTATCCCCTGTCCACTCTGATGATGGCGGGGATCCGGGAAATCCTGATCATCTCCACGCCGCACGACCTGCCCCTGTTCATAAAATTATTCGGAGACGGTTCTCAGTACGGTTTGAAAATAAGCTATGCGGAACAGGCCGTGCCCAATGGCCTGGCACAGGCATTTGTAATCGGCGAGTCCTTCATCGGAAAAGACCATGTGGCCCTGGTGCTCGGGGATAATATATTTTATGGATACGGGCTGGGCGACCAGCTCTCGGCCAACCTGAACCCGGAAGGGGGCATTGTATACGCTTATCATGTCAGTGACCCGGAACGGTATGGGGTGGTTGAATTTGATGAACACAATAATGTGGTTTCCATTGAAGAAAAGCCGGAGAAACCGAAAAGCCATTACGCCGTTCCCGGTTTATATTTTTATAATAATGAAGTGGTTTCCATTGCAAAAAATCTCAAACCCAGCGCCCGGGGGGAATATGAGATCACGGATATCAATAAGGAATACCTGAAAAGAGGCAGACTGAAGGTCTCCATCATGGCCAGGGGAACGGCCTGGCTGGATACCGGAACCTTCGACTCGCTGATGCAGGCCACCCAGTTTGTACAGGTTATTGAACAAAGACAGGGCATCAAGATCGCCTGCATTGAAGAAATCGCTTACCGCAAAAAATATATTACAAAAGAACAATTACGGGCCATTGCACAACCCCTGCTCAAGAGCGGGTACGGGCAATACCTGCTGGATATGATCGACCATCATCCCTAATGACTGAACACTTATGAAAAAAATTCTCGTAACAGGTGGCTGTGGTTATATCGGTTCACATACCCTGGTCGACCTGATTGAAAACGGATTCGACGTGATTTCCGTGGATAATAATTCAAGGTCCAACCCCCGCATCCTGGAAGGGGTGGAAAAGATCACAGGGAAAAAGATCAAGAATTATAAAGTGGACCTCTGCAACCTGGACGACAGCTTCGCCATCTTCCATGAGAACCCCGATATCTCCGGCATCATTCATTTCGCAGCCTATAAATCAGTCGGGGAATCAGTGGAGCATCCGCTGCTGTATTTTGAAAACAACCTGATGTCGCTGATCAACCTGCTCAAATGCGTGCAGGAATTCCATATTGCCAATTTTGTCTTTTCTTCTTCCTGTACCGTGTACGGCAATCCGGCCGAAATACCCGTAACGGAAAACACCCCGCCCCGGCCGGCTGAATCACCCTATGGTTATACCAAGCAAATGGGAGAACAGATCATCAATGAGTTTGCCAAATCCTCCGATTCAAAAAGTATCTTACTCCGGTATTTCAACCCGGTAGGCGCGCATCCTTCAGGCCTGATAGGTGAATTGCCGATCGGCAGGCCGGCCAACCTGGTTCCGGCCATCACACAGACCGCCATCGGTAAAATTCCGCAGATGGAGGTTTTCGGGAATGATTATCCTACCCGGGATGGCTCCTGCATCCGGGATTATATTCATGTATCCGATATCGCCCATGCACATACCCTGGCCCTGCAGTATATGCTGAAAGGGAAAAACATGAAAAAATGCGAGGTCTTCAATCTCGGCAGCGGAAACGGCGTTACCGTTCTGGAAGCCATCCACGCATTTGAAAGGATCAGCGGCGTGGCCCTGAATTATACCATCGGCCCCCGCCGGCCCGGAGATGTTGTTTCGATCTATGCCAACAACGACCTGGCCCGGAATGAACTGGGATGGGTTCCGAAATTTTCGCTGGATGATATGATCGCGACTGCCTGGAGATGGGAACAAAAAATTAAAATGGATGAGTCTTTTTATAATAGCAAATTTTCCGAACTGAATTGATTTAACATTGCATTCAATCAACATCATATGATCACTGTAACAGGACAAAAAGATACACGCAGCGGATTTGGAGACGGAATCGTGGAAATTGCCCGGAAGAACCCGGAGATCGTAGCGCTGACGGCCGATCTGGCCGGCTCCCTGAAGCTGAACCAGTTCATCAAGGAATTCCCGGAACGTTTTTTCCAGTGCGGTATCGCTGAAGCCAATATGATCAGCGTGGCTGCGGGCATGACCATCGGCGGCAAAATTCCGTATACCACCACTTTTGCCAATTTTTCAACAGGCAGGGTATATGACCAGATCCGCCAGTCCGTGGCCTATTCCGGTAAGAATGTAAAGATCTGCGCTTCCCATGCCGGACTTACCCTCGGCGAAGACGGGGCTACCCACCAGATCCTGGAAGATATCGGCATGATGAAAATGCTCCCGGGCATGACGGTGATTGTGCCCTGCGATTACGCACAGACAAAAGCAGCTACCATTGCCATAGCAGGCTATCAGGGACCGGTTTACCTCCGTTTCGGGAGGCCCGTCTGGCCCATTTTTACTTCAGAAATGGAATTCACAATCGGCAAAGCCCAACTGTTCACAGCAGGAACCGACGTTTCCATTTTTGCCTGCGGACACATGGTCTGGATCGCCCTGGAAGCAGAAAAAATCCTCCGGGAAAAGGGCATTTCCGCAGAAGTGATCAATATCCATACCATCAAACCCCTGGATACGGAAGCCATTCTGAAATCCATCGGAAAAACCGGTTGCGCCGTTACAGCCGAAGAACATAATATCATCGGAGGACTGGGAGACGCTATCGCCCAGACCGCTTCCAAAAACAGACCCGGTTCCGATTGAATACGTGGGTACCAATGATACTTTCGGGGAAAGCGGAACACCTGCGCAACTGCTGGAAAAATACGGACTGACCCCGGCCCATATCGTGGCTGCCGCTGAGAAAGTAATCGCCCGGAAAAATAAATAAACCAATATCCAGTTTTAGCGTAAAATCCCGATACCGAATGGCGGAACTGACAACGGATACGGAACTGCTCGCCTTATTCCGTGAACCGGCAACCAAGGAGAAGGCCTTTACGGTAATCGTAAAAAAATACCAGGAACGGCTTTACTGGCATATCCGGCGCATGCTGGTGGACCATGAAGACTCCAATGACGTGCTTCAGAACGTGTTCATCCGCGTCTGGAACGCCCTGGCGGGGTTCCGGGAAGATGCCCAGCTCTATACCTGGCTTTACCGGATCGCCACCAATGAATGCCTGACTTTTATAGAACAACAGAAAAAGAAGGCTGCGGTTTCCCTGAATGAAATGGAATCGGGACTGAGTAATAAGATCCGGGCTGAAAAAGATTTTGATTCCAATAAACTGGAATGGAAATTACAATTGGCCATCCAGCAACTACCTGAAAAACAACGAGTTGTATTTATGTTGCGGTATTATGACGAAATGCCCTACGAGGAAATGAGCCGGGTGCTGGAAACATCGGCCGGAGCCCTGAAAGCCTCTTATCACCATGCGGCTAAAAAAATTGAAGATTTTATACTGAATCATTAAACTTTGACTCCCGTAACGGGTCTTACATGACGCGAATGGAAAATTCAAAAGAAATATTAACAGAATTACAGGAAATCGCCCCCCTTTTAAGTAAGGACGGTGTTTCCCGGATTCCCTATATAATACCTTCCGGTTATTTTGAAGATTTTTCAGCCATTCTGATGAGCCGGATCCGTTTGGAAGCCGCCGGAATTCCGGATCCGGCAATGGCGGGCATGTTAACCAGGAATGAACCAGCTGAAATCTCCCCGCTGGAAGAGATCAGCAGCATGTCACCCCTGCTTGCCGGAATTCAGAAGAAAAATCCATACCAGGTGCCCGCAGGATATTTTGAAACATTAAAAACTAAAATTCATTCTTCCGCAGTAAGTTCATCCATCGACGCTTCTGAAAACATTCCGTCGAAACAGGTTGCCTTACATTCCAGGTTATCAGCATCAGATTCCGATCCATTTTCAACAGGGTTCCATCACGTCGCAGGTAAAACCTGTTTTCACTTTATCACGCGCGATGAAATATGCCGTCGCGGCCTGCCTGGTTGGATTACTCGGAATAACGATTTACAACATGAACAACCGAAACGTTACGGATCCCATCAGCGGTTTGACAACAGTCAGCGATCAGGATATGGCCAATTTCCTGGATGCCGCCGATTTTCACTGGACACCGGGGTCTACTTCTGAAACGGCTTCCGTGGATTTCAGCGATAATGATATTCACGAATTATTCAGCAATGTATCGGATGCGGAACTGGAACAATATCATCCTGCATTGCCGGCAGAAAAAGGATCTGTAAATTGATTTTCATGAAGCGATTTTTACTATGTTCATTTTTGTTTTTGGCTGGTTTTACAATCCGGGCGCAGAATGGAAACAGGCTGGAAGCCCTGAAGATTGCCTACATAACGAATAAATTGAATCTCAGTCCTGAGGAAGCGCAGAAATTCTGGCCCCTCTATAACCAGTATTCACTGGAATTAAAACTGACCAGACTGAAGGCAATGAATAATAAGAGCAGTGAACTTGAACTGGATGAAAGCCTTCTGAATATTCGCAAAAAATACAGCGGACAGTTTAGCCAGGTTCTTCCCCAGGCAAAAGTGGATACCTTCTTTAAATCTGAAAAGGAGTTTGGCCATTTCGTAGAAAAAGAAATGGAAAGACGACAGCTGAGACAGCAGTTACGGCAGCCGAATAATCCCTGATCCGGTTCAGGACGAAATGCCCCGGGCCAAGCGTATTTTACCGAACGGCCGGGAACATGATCCTGCAATCCGGGAACGAAAAAACTTCATGAGGACATTCATTTTCCTTCCACTCCTTATTGCGGCCTTCCCCCTGTACGCACAGGATACCACCCAGCATAGGATACCGGGCAGAATAAACCGGCCCGGCCAGATGCAGAAACCCTATATCATCCTGATCTCGGCCGATGGTTTCCGTTATGACCTGGCTGATAAATACCAGGCAGAAAATCTCATCCGGTTAAGATCCTCCGGTGTGGCGGCAGATTACATGCAATCCGTGTTCCCTTCCCTGACTTTTCCAAACCATTACAGTATCATCACCGGCAGTTACCCGGATCATAACGGGATCGTGGATAATAGTTTTTTTGATCCGGCCCGGCACCAGGTCTACAGAATGGGAAACAGAAAAGAGGTGGAAGACAGCTCCTGGTACGGATCCACTCCCTTATGGGTGCTTGCTGAAAAACAGGGCATGCTTACGGCCAGTTTTTACTGGGTCGGTGCTGAAGCCGCCATCCAGGGTGTGAGGCCAGCTTATTATTATAAGTTCAACAACCGGATCCCGATGAAAGACCGGATCCGGGACGTCCGCAACTGGCTTTTATTGCCGGAAGAAAAAAGGCCCCATCTGATCCTGTTTTATATTCCGGACGTGGATCATGAAGAACACCTGCATGGCGTCAACTCCAAACAAACGGAAGAGGCAGTTCATGAGGTGGATGATGCCGTCGGCCGCCTGGTCAGAACGGTGGATTCACTGCATCTGCCCGTGAATTATATTTTTGTTTCGGATCACGGCATGACGGATATTGATACGCTGCATACACTCAGGCTTCCGGAAAAATTTGATAAGAGCCGGTTTGTCATTCTGAACTCACACGCCCTGGTGCATCTGTATGCAAGGAATGCGAAGGATATCCTGCCGGCCTACAAAGAACTGAAGTCGGCCGCAAAGGATTATGAAGTCTACCTGGCAACGAACCTGCCCGATCGCTGGCATTACAATAAAAAAAATGACCGCTATAACCGGATTGGCGATATCATCCTGGTGAGCCATCCGCCTAAAGTGTTTAATTTAAATCGGCGCGCCATCTCAATCCCGCCACACATGGCTTTGATCCTGCACTCCCTGTTATGCATGCAACCTTCTATGCCTGGGGGCCGGCTTTCAGGACTCATTATCAGATCAAAGGATTTGAGAATATCAACATCTACCCGCTGATTACGGATATCCTTCAATTGAAAATCACAGAACCGGTGGATGGAAATTTAAAAGTACTCAGACCGATACTTCTTACAGACCCCGCCCATTGATTACTAAATTTTCCAGACAGGATTTTTAATGTCATGATAAAAAAGAAAAGTCCACCCTTCACTCTGACCCTGCTCCCACCATTTCTGCCTTAATTCCATACATTTTCTCCCGTCATAATCATACTTGGCTACAAAGCGGTTTACCATCTGTTGTTTCTGGGGTGCTACGTCGGCGCCGAAAAACGCATGTTCCCCTTCTGTCTCAATATGAAATACCTGGTGAAAGGGGCAGTGACCGCCCGTGAGTTCATAACGGATATACCCGTCGATCAGTCCGCTGCCTTCGAGTTTCACCAGGTTGAAAAATGCTCCAGGAAAGAAAAAGATCCGGGTTCATAACTGGGAAATCCCTTTTCAAGCGCATATTCCAGTTCGCGCTGCTGCACATAATAAACTGCCTGGGGAAAGGAAGCGACCCGGCTTCCATCAGAACGTTTTCTGCCGGCTCCGCTCACATGATCCTTGTGTAAATGACTCAGTAATACTTTGGTAACCGAATCCGGATCGATACCTGCATTCTGTATGTTCCGGCGGATCTGCATTTCACCATGCTCTTCAAAACCCAGACCGGTATCCAGGAGCAAAACATCTTTTTCGGTAATAACAAGAAATGGCTGGATTTCGACGAGCAGACTGCCGGTGGCGCGTGCCTGCAGATCGTCTTTTGAATGATCGAACGGAATAAATTCTTTTGTTTTATCAATAGTGAAAGCGCCTTCTGACAATGGGATGATACGCATGAAGCAAAGATACTGTGGGAGTATGAGAGCGATACACTTACATACTCCCACACCCCTGTTATCTCAGCACCATCTGCCTGTCAGCATCCAGCCTGGCCAGAATAAACAGCATCACACTGAAAGTGAGCAGGGAGGTACCCCCATAACTCACAAAGGGCAGGGGAATGCCGATCACGGGCGCGAGGCCGATGGTCATACAAACATTGATCGAGATATGGAAGAAGAATACCGAGGCCACGCCATAGGCATAGGCCCGGCTGAAGACACTTCGCTGCCGTTCGGCGATGGTGACGATCCGCATGAGCAGGATCACATAGATACTCAGGAATATAATACTGCCCACAAAACCAAATCCCTCCCCGATCGTGCAGAAAATAAAGTCCGTCCGCTGCTCCGGCACAAAATCATAACGGGTCTGGGTGCCTTAAACAGCCCCTTGCCAAAAAACCGCCATTACTGATGGCGATCTTGCTTTGTTTCACATTATAATTCCCGTTATCCTTCTTTTTCCCCACCGATTTTTCTTCAATTTCCTTTGCTGCTGCGGCATTCCTGGGAACATAGTCTTTTCCGATCGCATCATAAATGCGTTTTACCTGGTAGGGCTGGAACACATGGTCGAACACAAAAGGCACTACAAAGCGCTGCACCCCCACACATACGAACCAGATACTGACAATCACAAATAAAACCGTCGCTGTCTTTTAATTTGCCTTCTCAATATATAGATGACCAGGACAGCGATAGCCGTCAGGGACAGCGCCAGCGTATTCGGATCCATTAATAAAGTGGCTACCACGAGTACGGCAAAAGAAAACCCGAAGATCAGCACCAGGGCAGGCAGCCCTTCGCGGAACATCACCATGAAAAATGAAAAATAAACCAGGGCCAGCCCGGTTTCCTTCTGCAGGATGGACAGTCCCGCGGGAACGAGTGCGATCACGGCTGCGATGAGCTGGGAACGTGGCCTGGCAAAATCAGTTTCCACCCGCGACAGGTATTTTGCCAGTGCGAGGTTCACAAATATTTTACAGATATCGGCCGGCTGGATCTGTACGGAGGAACCGAGCCGGATGATCGAAGAGGTTCCTTTAACATTGGAATGAAAAGGAAATACCAGGAGCATGAGCAGGATACCGAATGCATAGGAGAGATTGGCGGTGGCAGTAAAAAATTTACTGTCCGTGAGCATAATAACAATTCCGGCAATACCGCTGATGATTAAAAAAAGTGCCTGCCGGCTGTAATCCGTTCTGAGGGAAAGAAAGCCCTGCAAAATATTGTCGCCGTCCCGGTAGGTAGCAGAGAAAATACTCATGACCCCGATCAACGACAGTATAAGCCAGAGCCAGATCAGGGACCGGTCTGTGCCTTTGGCCATATATGAATTGCGTTGATTCATGGGGACTGTTTGGTGCTGCTGTCTTTCAGGACAACCGGTTTTTCCCTGGGTTTTAAAGCTGAACTATCACTGGCTTTCCTTAAAAATATTTTTCGTGGTTTCCCTGTCGAATCCATTTTCCTGTATGAAGCGGAATCCGGTCTTTTTATGGGCGCACTGTCTGACACCGGGCTGACCGCCTGCGGGCGCGGACCAAAAGGAATCGTAACATGCGCGGTAGGCCGATGCATGGTATCCAGCATCTGCCTGCGCAAAGAAGGATCCTGGAACCGTTTCCAGCGGGAACTGTCGCCACTCTGCCTGGCCCAGATCACGGCACGCACCGAATCCGTTATAAACTGCAGTCGAACCAGGTATCCGGGTAATAAATTCGTATTGGCAATCAGGGTTGCCTGTGCCACCCTTTCTGCAGACAGCGTGTCGCGCAGGTATTTTTCAACCAGCAGACTTCCGATGGGTGCCGCCCATTTGGATCCATAGCCGGCATTTTGAATGACGACGGCAATCGCTATCTGCGGATTTTCCCTGGGTGCAAAACAAACGAACATGGAATTATTATTCAGCTTGGTTCGTTTGCCTTCGAGTGACAAATAGGTTTCTGCTGTACCGGTTTTCGCACACATATTAATTCCCGGCAATGCGTGCGATACGCGCGGTGCCGACTTCGGTTACGTCCTGCATACCACTGATAACGGTTTCATAATCCGCGTCCGATATATGGGTAAGCACTTCATGCTTTACAAAATATTTATCAAGCACAGTGTCGTCCGGTGAATGCCCTTCCACTTTCTGAACAAAATGAGGCGTATAAAAGTATCCTTTATTCGCCACGATACACATGGCGTTGGCCATCTGCAGCGGAGTCACCAGCATCTTATCCTGACCAATACCAATGGTAACCATGGTACAACTGTTCCAGGATCCGCGGTATTCCTTATCATAGGCCAGGGTATCGGGAATATTTCCGCCATCCTCACTCGGCAGGTCGATCCCGATCCGGTGACCCAGCCCGAATTTATTCAGATACTGTTTCCATTTCTCCAATCCCGCCCGGACATTGTTGATCCTCGGGTTATCTACCGTTAAACGAAATGTATTACAGAAAAATGAGTTGCAGGAATGTGCAATCGCGAGCCGCAGGTTGGCTGCATGTCCCGGAATTTTTTCATCACATTTTACGGGACGGTTACATCCGTAATAATATCCCAGGCAGGAGATGCCGCTGGATTGCGTGATCACGCCTTCATCCAGACCGATCAATGCACCCAGTGGTTTGTATGTGGATCCCGGCTGATACAATCCTTTGATGGCACGGTTTAGCAGCGGCGCCCTGACATCCAGCGCCAGCTGTCCGTAATTTTTTTGTTTATCCGGCCCCGTAAGTGAATTGGGATCATAATCCGGACTGGAGGCCATTGCCAGAATGCCGCCCGTTTTCGGTTCGATGGCCACAACGGATCCGACTTTATTCGACAATAATTTTTCTGCGAGTTGCTGTAATTCGATATCCAGGGAGGTATGCAGGTTTCTTCCGGCAATGGCGGGCGTATCGAGTTCGCGGTCTGGCATAATGCCCGACGAGCCGGTTTTTATTGTCCTTGATCCAGTACTCAATACCCCGCTGGCCCATGAGTTGTTTTTCATAAAACTGTTCCAGTCCGCTTCTGCCCACGTAATCGCCCAGCTGGTAATAATAATTGGAACGGCGCAGGATATTGGAATCCACTTCTCCCACATAACCCATGATATGGGCAGCCGCATTGAAGGGATACACCCGTACAGGCCGTTCCTGCAGGTTGAATCCCGGGAAACGCCAGATATTTTCTTCCAGTTTGGCATACAGGTCCGGCTCCAGCAGGTCCTCAAAAATAGAAGGACGGAAAGGGCCGTTTTTTAATCGGGCATCCAGAATGCGCGACCTGAATTCGGCCGTATCAATTTCCAGCAACTGGCAGAAAAAAGCCGTATCCATGATTTTAACCTGGGAAGGCGTAACCATCAGGTCATACAAAATGGTATTGTTCAGAATCGCGCGCTGGCGATGGTCGTAAATGATGCCGCGGGTGGGATACACTCTTTTGGGGAACAGCGCATTTTCCGCAGCCATTTTTTTATACTTGTCCGAAACTACCTGCAGGTTGAAGAGCTGTGCAAAAATCACCAGGAACATCCCACCAAAGATGAGGCGTATGATATTACTGCGCGATTGATTGAAGACAGGCATCTCCGGATATTGGCTTTAAATTAAACCGTATTGGTTCTGAACTTTTCCTTTCTGAAAAATAAAAGCTCCGTCAGCAGGATCAACAGCATACTGATCCCCGTCGTTGCGATTACTTTCCCTAAAAAATACAAAAAAGATCCGAAACTCATCCATTCCAGGAAAACCAGATATCCGTGATGAAAAAGCGTCAGCACAAACACGTAGGTGAAATAAGGAGCCCAACCCATGCTGGTAACGGAGGGCGATAAATAATTTTTGTCAGCTCCTTCCTGTGATATCAGCATATTGACCACAAAAGGCCGCAGGTAAGCGATCAAAACACAGGCAGCGGCATGCAGCCCCGGGGTATGCATGAAATAATCCAGGGTGAGACCGTAAATAAAAGCCAGACCCATCAGGGCGGCGCGGGACATGCTGAACGGCAGCCAGAGAATATAGAGATAATATAAATAAGGTGTGATGAACCGGTGCAGCGGCGGCATCTTGAAAAGGATGAATACCTGTACAAAGATGAACAGCACGAACCGGACGCTATTTTTCAGCAGCTCACTCATTGGAATTTTTTTCGCGTGGAATCTTCCAGGCGTTTTTGTTCAAGGAATTGGGAATTGGCGATTACATACACGATATTCAATATTAAAGAAATTGGTTGCCGGTTTTACTTTCAATGTATAAAAATTGCTGCTCTTGTCATCTGTAATTTCTGCAATCGTGCCGACCATCAGGTTGCCCGGGAACAGGGAAGACGTGGAACTGGTCACTACCGAATCCCCCTTCTGCAGTTTCGCGCTTTTCGGGATGTCCTTGAGTGTTACAAAAAGCGGGCTGATTCCATCCCATTCCACCGTGCCGCGTTCCCCGCCATTCTTCAGTTTAACCACCACCTTGTACTGCCTGTGCAGGAGGGTCATCACACTGGCATAATTTTCACTGACGTTTACCACCGTGCCCACGATGCCCTGCGGACTGACCACGCCCATATTCGGCCGCACATCCTCCCGCAGACCACGGTGGATCGTAATAAAATTCACCTGGGTATTCACCGTACTTCCGACCACTTTGGCTCCCAAGCCAGGTATATTTCCTGATTTCGCGCATGGAGTCGGTCTGAACTGTATCCAGGACAGACTTTTCATTTCCATCGGCTCTTTCAAAATTTTCTTTCAGCATTTGATTCAGGCGCAGGTTTTCTGCTGCCAGCTGCTCGTTGATTTTTGTCAGACGGAAATAATATTCCACCCTGCTGAACCGCTGGTTGATGCTGCCTGTAAATTCTCCTGCCACATTCATGAAGGCGGCTTCATGAAATTTATTATAACGGATAAGGAAACCAAGGGCGGTTATCTGCAACAGCAAAAAGAATAGAAAATTCGCATACTTTCTGATGAAGAGAAAAACATTACGCACGGGAGGTTTATAATTTTAAATGGGCCTTTTCAAAGTGAAACAGTAAAGGCATTCACTTTTAACTCTTAACTCTTAACGTTACCAATCTATCGCATAACAAACGGATACCTGTCGTAATTCTTCAGTGAAATCCCTGTTCCCCTGACCACGCTCTTTAAAGGATCGTCGGCAATATGAACCGGCAGTTTGATTTTCTGACTCAGTCTTTTATCAAGGCCCCTGAGCAGGGCACCTCCGCCGGTCAGGTATAATCCGCGGCGGTAAATATCCCCCGCCAGTTCGGGAGGTGTGGTTTCCAGCGCTTTCAGAATGGCTTCTTCTATTTTGAATATACTTTTATCCAGCGCTTCAGCGATTTCCTGGTAGCTGACCAGGATCTGCTTGGGAATCCCGGTAACCAGGTCGCGCCCGTTCACGGGAATATCGTCCGGCGGGTTGTCCAGGTCTTTCAGCGCAGCACCGATCTGTATCTTGATCTGCTCAGCCGTTCTTTCTCCAATCAGCAGACTGTGATAGCGACGCAGGGCTTCCATGATATCAGCCGTAAATTCATCCCCCGCAATACGGATGGACTGGTCACAAACGATACCCGCCAGGGCAATCACGGTAATACCGGTGGTTCCGCCGCCGATATCAATGATCATATTACCGACCGGTTCTTCCACATCAATGCCGATACCCAGGGCCGCAGCCATGGGTTCATGTATCAGGTAAACTTCTTTGGCGCCCGCCTGTTCCGCACTGTCGCGTACAGCCCTTTTTTCCACTTCCGTGATACTGGAAGGAATGCAGATCATCATACGCCAGCTGGGTGGGAAGAGCGGCTTTTTGGGATAGATCATCTTGATCATTTCCCGTATCATGAGTTCAGCCGCATTAAAATCGGCAATAACCCCGTCTTTCAGGGGGCGGACCGTCCGGATGCTCTCATGCGTCTTTTCGTGCATCATCAGGGCCCGTTTTCCTACAGCCAAAACTGTTTTCGGATTATTCCGGTCAAGTGCAACGATACTTGGCTCATTAACTACAATCTCGTCATTATGAATGATCAGGGTATTTGCGGTGCCCAGATCCATAGCAATCTCTTGCGTCAGGAAATTGAATAATCCCATTTTAAAAGGTCAGATTTATATTCTGTTACGATGGATGCAAAATTGACGGAAATAATCGGAATTAACAAAGTGAACATTAATCTCCGCTATCCTGCACTGAACGCTATTTTCATCAGTATATTTCTTAAAAAGAAGAGTTTATTCTCAGGCCACCCCGGCGGCTTTGCTCCTGAGGTTCCGGCGCATCCTTTTTTTCTCCCGGGGAGAAAAACCGGTTGTTATTGGAATTTCCCGAATCATGGAAATGCAGGGCAGCCCGGCCCGGCAGGTATTATTTAAGAGAAACCAGGCGTCCCGTATTCTTCCGATACGGAGTCTTCGGAAAATACGGTTTTAACAAAACAGTAAGGTCAGAGGAACTCGTAACCGATATCGCGCCTGAAATACATACCCTCGAAGTGAATCCGGGTTAATACAGTTACTGATTTCCGTATCGCGTCCTGCAGGGAACCCGCATAGGAAGTAACACAAAGCACGCGGCCACCGTGGGTGACCACTTTCCCCTGCTCCCATTGGGTGCCTGAGTGAAAAATCAGGCTGTCTTCCGGTTTGACGTCCAGCCCCGATATCGGAAATCCCTTCTCATAACTGCCGGGGTAACCGCCGCTCACGGCTACCATGGTGGCAGCCACGCGGGGATCTGTTTCAATGGTTTGGGTATCCAGTTTTTTATCCGCCACAGCCCGGAGCAGTTCCACCAGGTCGTTTTTAAGCCTGGGTATCACCACTTCTGTTTCCGGATCGCCCAACCGGCAATTATATTCTATGACGAGGGGCTCCCCGTTTACCCTGATCAGGCCGATAAAAAGAAATCCGCGGTATTCAATGCCATCAGATTTCAGCCCCCGGATGGTGGGATCAATGATTCGTTCCTTTACTTTCAGCATGAATTCATTGTCGGCAAAAGGCACCGGGCTTACAGCCCCCATGCCGCCCGTATTGGGCCCTTTATCTCCTTCCCCGATTTTTTTATAGTCCTTGGCTTCCGGCAATATCACATAATGTTCGCCGTCCGTAAGTACAAAAACGGATAATTCGATGCCATCCAGGAATTCTTCCACCACGATGCGCCGGCCGGCCTCGCCGAATTTATCCTGCTGCAGCATGAGTTCAAATTCCGCTATGGCTTCGATATGACTGTTGCAGATGATGACGCCCTTGCCGGCAGCCAGCCCGTCTGCTTTCAAAACCACGGGCAGGCTATGCGCTTTTATGTATTCGCATCCTTCAGAAAAATGATCTGTATCAAATTCTTTATAGGCAGCGGTGGGAATACCGTGCTTCATCATAAACTGTTTGGAAAATGCCTTGCTGCCTTCCAGCCGCGCAGCCGATGCAGAAGGCCCGATCACCGGAATATGCCGGATTGCTTTATCCGATAAAAAATAATCTACAATACCTTTTACCAGAGGCTCTTCGGGACCTACGACCACCATATCAATGGCGTTGTCCAGACAGGCTTTGCGAACGGCCGGAAAATCAGCAGGGTCCAGCGATACATTCGTACCGAATGCCGATGTGCCCGCATTACCGGGGCCGGTGAATAATGCAGAACAGGCCCTGCTCTGCGAAATCTTCCACGCCAGCGCATGCTCCCTTCCTCCTCCGCCTAATATCAAAATATTCATGTATCGATCCGATTAGACCCGAAATTCAGGATTCATACCCATATCTTAAAAATAATTTTATGAATGGTGAAGCAGGTGGCTGCAGCAGGATGGTTAAATAAATCTTACATTAGGCAATTCAATTTCAATTCAGCCAAAGAAACCAAAAACACATGAATGCAGCCCTTCCGAAAAAAGGACATCCCCGGGGATTATATGTATTGTTTTTTACTGAAATGTGGGAACGGTTTGGTTACTATTTGATGGTCGGCATTCTCTATTTGTATCTACGGGATACAATCAGCAACGGGGGCAGGGGCATGGACGTGGGGGCGGCCTGCTGAGCATTGTCGGATCTTATGTGGCGCTGGTCTATCTGACCCCTTTTTTAGGCGGACTGATCGCTGACCGTTTTATAGGATACCGGATTTCGATATTTATGGGAGGGGCATTAATGGCGCTGGGTTATTTCCTGATGGCGGTTCCGCACAGCGGGGTGCTCATGTATGCTGCATTGGGCCTGGTGATTATCGGGAATGGGTTTTTCAAGCCGAATATCAGCACACTGCTGGGTAATATTTATAATAAGGAAGAACTCAAGCCGAAAAAGGATGTGGCCTATAATATCTTTTACATGGGCATCAATATAGGCGCTTTCATCTGCAATTTTGTGGCTGCTTATCTGCGCATCAATTATTCCTGGGGTTATGCATTTGCCGCAGCAGGTTTCGGAATGCTGCTCTCTGTAACGATCCTTGCCATCGGTCAGAAATATGTGAAGCATGCGGATGTGATTAAACCCGTCCAGAAGGAGGATATGCCTTTTTCGAAAATTGTTTACTATGTTTTCCTGCCGGCGATCGGGGCCGGTATACTGGGATGGTTTATCAGGGGGGACGGGGATATTTTCGGATCGCATTCCAACGATGCGTTTATTTTCGCCTGCATACCGATCATTATATTTTATGGCAGCATCTGGTTTCGTTGTAATGCATTTGACAGGAAAAGAATCAGCACCCTTTTCATATTATTCGGGGTCTCTATCATTTTCTGGAACATTTATAACCAGAATGCCACCTCCCTGACCATCTGGGCTGATAATTATACCAAAACGGGAAGCCCCGGTATTTGTTCAAAAAGCACTGGACCAGTTCAAATTCCTGCAGACCGTTAATACCAATCCAAAGGACGTGCCCGTACTTGACGAACATTTCCATGCCAAACTGGGGGCAGACGGAAAAGTAGTAACTCATATGGGTGCTGATCCGTATCTCCAGAATATTCCGAAAGAGGAATGGCCGGCAAAAGGTGAAGACCTGAAACTGGTGTCAACAGAAATTTACCAGTCAATCAATCCGTTCTGGATCATCGTGCTTACTCCGGTCATCGTCGGATTATTCGGATATATGAAGTCGAAAGGCAAGGAACTTCGACACGCCCAGTAAATTTGCCTGGGGAACCATTATCGCGGGATTATCTTCCCTGATCATGGTGATTGCCGCTTTATCTGATAAATATTTATCAGCATAAAGTTTCCAGCGGATGGATATTTGGCAGTTATGGAGTATTTACGATCAGTGAGTTGTTTGTGAGCCCGGTCGGTTTATCGCTGGTATCCAAAGTGGCCCCCAGACGATTTACTGCGTTGATGATGGGCGGATGGTTTATTACTACTTCCCTGGGAGGAAAAATCGCCGGTATCATGGCAGGATTCTGGGATTATTTCGACAGCAAAGCCCTTTTCTTTGGGATCAGTGCGGTGCGGCCATCATTGCCGGACTCTTACTGTTCCCGTTGACAAAGAAATTAAATAAAATCGTTGTGGAAGCGAATGCGTCTAATGACTGAGGCGGGAGTTATGGGTTATGAGTTATGAGTTATGAGTGACGAACGTTGGCCGTTGGTCGTTGGTCGTTGGCCGTTGGCACGGCGTTAGGCGTTCAGCGTTAAGCGTTAGGCGTTCATCCTGATCAGTTCATTTTAAACGGAACAATCATCTCAAACACGGGAATGTTCACATCAAAACTATTTTTGGTATGGAGATTTTCCATATGATAACTGCCATACATTTTGCCCATTTCCGTACGGAGATTGCAACCACTCACATACTGGTATTTTTCGCCGGGCTGTAAAACGGGTTGTACACCCACTACTCCTTCTCCTTCCACTTCCCGGTGACTTCCATTACTGTCAAAAATATGCCACTGACGTCGGTGCAGTTTTACAGGGAAATTATTATGATTCCAGATGGTGATCCGATAGGCAAACATATGTTCGCCGGCCACCGGATTACTGTAATCCGGCTGGTAAAAAGTTTCCACGTCAATCTCAACCCCTTCTGAAATTTTATTCGCCATGGAGTTCGTTTGTATAAAAATAAGGAAAAAGCTTAAAGCAGAAAGCTTAAGGCTTAAAGCGTAAGGCTTAAAGCTTATCGCTTTATGAATGGATTTCTCTGAAAGATATATATCGTTTCCATTCCATATATCCTTATCAACGGATCAACCGCATTCAACCCTATGCCTTAACCGTCAACTTAGCTTTAGGCCTTTAGGCCTAAAAACGTAAATTCGCCCAACTTCAACCACTAAACAGAATATGAAAATAGCAGTTGCAAAAGGAGATGGCATCGGCCCGGAAATCATGGATGCCGTATTACATATTTTTAATGCCAACCAGGTTCCTCTCGAATATGAAATCGTAGACATGGGAAAATGGGTTTTTGACAAGGGGTTCTCCAATGGCATGACACCTGAATCCCAGCAGGTGATCGAAGAACTGGGCATCCTGTTCAAAGGCCCCATGGAAACACCCAAAGGCAAAGGCGTTAAGAGTATCAATGTTACCGCCAGGAAAACATGGAATACTTATGCCAATAAACGGGTTTTTCAATCCCTGCACGGAGTGGACACCGTTTTCTCCAAGGCCGGAATTCCAATCGATATTACCATCGTTCGGGAAAATATCGAAGACACTTACGGGGGTATCGAACATATGCCCACCCATGATGTGGCCCTGAGCCGCCGCTTCATTACCCGTCCGGGGAGCCTGCAGGTGATCCGTTACGCTTTTGAAATGGCGAAGAAAAATGGTTCGCGCAGGATTACCTGTGGACATAAAGCCAATATCATGAAGCTTTACCGACGGACTATTCCTGGAATGTTTCCAGGAAGTGGCACGCGAATATCCTGAATTAAAATCGGACGATATCATTGTGGATGACCTCGCGATGAAACTGGTGGTCAAGACCGCAGGAATTTGACGTGGTGGTTCTTACCAACCTGCAGGGGGATATTATTTCTGACCTTTGCGCCGGCCTGGTGGGCGGACTGGGTTTCGCGCCGTCAGCCAATATCGGCGACCATATTTCAATTTTTGAAGCCGTTCACGGAACTGCACCTGATATTGCCGGTAAAAATATCGCCAATCCCACAGCCCTCCTTTTAAGCGGGATCGCCATGTTGCGTCACCTCGGCCTTATGCAGAATGCGGCGGTGATTGAAAACGCATTGTTATATACACTGGAACAGGGCGTTCATACCGGGGATTTCGGGGATAAAAAAATTCCCGGGAAAAACACGACAGAATTTGCGCAGGCCATCATCCACAATTTTGGAAAAATCCCGGAACATGGTGCAAAACCGGTTATGCCCAATATACATGTTACACCTACTCTTTTTAAAATGGATCAGAACCAGATGATGGTATCCATTGACGAAAGTGTGATAAAAGAATATATCGTTGGTGTGGACATGTTTATCGAAAGTTCCGAACAACCGGAATTCATCGCCAAGAAAATGTCTGCGCCATGGTGGAGTTAAATTCAAACTCGATCAATATCAGCAATCGCGGAACCCAGGTATGGCCTACCGGTTCCGTATATACCAACCTGGTAAATCAATACAATGCGCGTTTTGAAAGTATCGACGGTTCACCTCTGTATCAGCAGGATATTATCGGCTTGTATGTAAGCCTGAGCGGAGATTTCAAAATCGGTTCCCTGGAACTGCTGAATGTGATGGATGGGAAAAAAGCATATAGCCTGGCACAGGGGCAGTAAAAAATTTGGAAATTTGAAAGATTGAAAATTTGAAAATTACAATTCATTGTTACCTTACTAATCCAACAACGGTCAACGGTCAACGGTCAACGGTCAACGGTCAACGGTCAACGCGTCAACGGTCAACGGTCAACGGTCAACGGTCAACTGCCAACGTTAGCGGTTAAACTCATGTCTATTTTAATTTAGTATTCCCCTTATGCCATCTGCGCATCGCGGATATTTTTTTTCTCAAAATTTTTTTTCAGCGCTTCAGTCAGATCCGTTCCGGTTTGATTGGCAATGCATAGGATCACCCATAAAACATCGGCCAGCTCATCAGATAATTTTTTGTCCTCATCCACCTCCCTGAATGATTGGTCGCCGTAAATACGGCTCATCAGCCTGGCTACCTCCCCCACTTCTTCCGTGAGGATTGCCATATTCGTCAACTCACTGAAATATCGAACGCCCGTTGTGCGTATCCATTCGTCCAACAATTGCTGTGCTTCCCGGATCGTAATTTCCTCCGCTCGCCATGATGTTTACAATTGATCAATGAATCGGATAAAGTGGAATTAAGATTCATGGAAATATCATTCCCATGGCCTGGCTCACACATTCAGACCACACTAATAGTAAAAATCTCCTTCCAGGTAGGTATTTGCATGTCCGCTCATCAACACCCGGTCGCCGCGAGCTCGCAATCCAGATAACCCTTCCTGGCAGAAACTGGATGGCCGTAGTTTATTTTTTGCCTGTTTCATGCGCCCAATAAGGAACCATCACACAATGTGCCGAACCTGTAACCGGATCTTCGTCTATGCCTGACTGTGGAAAAAAACACCGGGAAACAAAATCCGACTCTTTACCCGCGGCCGTAACGATCATACCGCGGGCGTGAAGTTTTTTCACAAGTCGCAGATCGGGTTTCAGCGCTTCGATCGGCTGCCTGGCTTCCCAGTACCACCATATAATCAAATTTCGATGTGAACACTTCCAGAGGTTTGACGCCCAGTGCCTGTTCAATCAACCCTTCATCTTTAACGTTTTGACCGGTGATCCACGGGAAAATCCAGGGTAATCTGTCCATCCATCTCCGGAAAACCCGCAGGAGCACCGCTTTTGGAATGAAAACAATTCTTCCGCATCATATCCAAGACAACTGAACAAAATATGCGCCGAAGCCAGCGTTGCGTGACCGCAGAGATCCACTTCTACCGAAGGAGTGAACCAGCTGATGGCATAATCCTTTCCTTTCGGAATAATATAAGCGGTTTCTGCCAGGTTATTTTGTGCTGCTATCTGTTGCATCAGTGAATCGGACAGCCATCATCCAGCGGAACCACTGCGGCCGGATTACCGCCGAATTTTTTTTCAGAAAATGCATTCGCTATATAAACTTTCGCTTTCATAAATCTTTTTGTTTTGTATCCATTAAGATCGTCACCGGGCCATCATTCAACAGATCCAACTGCATATCTGCGCCAAAAACTCCGGTCTGAATTTTTTTTCCAAGGTCCTGTTCCAACTGTTTGACCATGGATTCATACAGAGGAATGGCAATTCAGGTTTTGAGGCCCGGATATAAGAGGGTCGATTCCCCTTTTTTGTGGAGCAAAAAGGGTGAACTGGCTGACCAATAAGAGATCACCACCCGTTTCCGCAAGTGAACAATTCATGATACCGGCTTCATCATTGAATATTCGCAGATTGATGAGTTTATTGCTCAGCCATAGGATATCATCCGGCCATCTGCATCTTCAATACCCAGCAGGACCAATAATCCGGATCCTATTGCGCAATGTGCGGAACCGCCGATCTGTACACTGGCGCGTTTTACCCTTTGTACAACTGCCCGCATCAATTCAAATTAATCAAATTACATTTACGAAATGAAGATAGATGTTTCCCGCGAAATCAGTTTCCGGACGGCCGAAGCGGCGGAAAGGGCGGACAAAATGTAAACAAAGTCGAGACCATGGTAGTCGGTTATTTCCATATCCGGAATTCAGCCCTGTTTTCAGATACCCAGAAAGAACTGCTTGAACAAAAACTCAGCATCCAAAATAAACAGTGAGGGATTATCTTCAGGTAAAATCCCAAACACACCGTTCCCAACTGGACAACAAAGAGGAAGTATGGAGAAAGATGGAGTGCCCTGCTGGAGCGGGCGCTGATAAGACCAAAACCCCGCAAAGCAACCAAACCCAGTTTTGCATCGAAAGAGAAGAAGAAAGAGACCAAACAAAAAAGAGCGCAGATTAAAGATCTGAGAAAAAAAATTAATCGCATTGATTAAGGATTCAGACTTATCCATTCAGCAAAACGGCGGAATTGTTTTTTCAGGTCAAAAAAATAAAGTGTATCGTGCTCATGATCACCCTTGTTATGACTCCTTATGGGTTTTTTCCATAAAGACGCCCCCGCGGCGGATGACAGGACTGATCATCCATTTCCGCGCCTATGTACATGGAGAACCCCTGCAGCTGAATAAAAAATACAGGAACCGTTTGGTGAGATATTCGAGATCAGCCGATTTCGTTTTTATGCAGGCCGAATCGCGCCGGTATATACTGGATTCCAATTTCAAAACGAATATCACGTCATACTTATCACCTCATTGATTTTTCGGATTCTGCCAGCACCGTGATCGAATTCCTGTAACCGCAGGTGATTTTAATGGAATTCAATTTCTGCTGGGAGTGGATTCCACTAGATCAGACTCGCGGTGCACAAACCGGCGCACTGGATCCGGTCAGGGGCATGTTCTGGACATGGAACAGCGGGTATCAGAGTTTTAAAATCGAAGGATATTCACCGGCTTCCTCAGCAGCCGGCCCATATGATGGCCTATCATATCGGCGGTTACCGTCATCCTTACAGCACAGTCTGGAAGATCCGGATCAACACCCCGGACGACGAAGTGTTCCGGATTACGAAAGAATATAAAATTGAAGTGGAAGTCCCAATCGAACCTCGATTATTTTTTTGACGGACAGACCCCATGCATATAAAGGATATTTCTTCCTGTACCATGGCCGGGTGAGCTGGCCTGGAAAATTTCTGAAAATTTCATCGGGAGTTTCAACGGACTTACACTTTCCAAAAATCCATGAAATCATTCAGAGTTCATATCCGGAATCGGTCTTTGTTGTTTGATTTGGATCAACACCCCTTTTCCTTTTGTTGTGCCCCACGGATTTCCCCTACCGGTTTACAGATTTCAGCATAATCCCCGCACAAAACAGGGATTTGAACTGGGAAGAAAATTATTTTATGAGGGTAAATTGTCGAAGGATGGAAATTTTCCCTGTTCTTCATGCCACCAGCAATTTGCTGCTTTTGCTACCTATGAACACCGCCTGAGTCATGGATTCAATAATCAGTTCAGTTTCCGGAATGCTCCGGGTCTTTTTAACCTGGCCTGGGAAAAAGAAATGCATTGGGACGGGGGCATCAATCATATTGAAATTCAACCCCTGGCACCCATGCTGGATCCGCATGAAATGGCTGAAGATCTCAATCAGGTGATTTCAAAATTGAAAAAGGATAAATATTATCCCGGTTTATTTACTCAGACTTTCGGAACGCCCGGTATCAATTCCCAACGAATATTGCTTGCACTGGCCCAGTTTACGGCTTCGCTGGTTTCTGCTGATGCCAAATATGACCGGGTGAAAAGAGGAGAAGCCCGTTTTGATGAATATGAACAAACCGGGTATACCATATTTCAGCAGAAATGCGCCCGTTGTCATCAGGAACCCCTTTTTACTGATTTCAGTTACCGGAATGCAGGATGGAACTGGACAGCACCTTAAATGACTATGGGCGAATGCGTATTACCGGTAAAAAAGAAGACAGCCTGAAATTCCGGGTTCCCAGTCTGCGCAATGTATTTCCTGACTTTTCCCTATGGCCATGATGGCCGGTTTACTACAATCAGTGAGGTCTTGGAACATTATAATTCAGGTATTGTAAAAAGTCCGACGCTGGACGCATCCCTTACAAAAGGAATTCCGATTTCAGAAAATGACCGGTTTTACCTGATCAGTTTCCTGGCAACACTTACTGACAGCAGTTTTATAAAAAATCCACTATACAGCGATCCGCAGCATTGAATCGGGATTAGTCGCCGGTGGATCCCCATTAGTTGAATTGACCGTTGCCATTGACTGGCTCCATTTCCGACTTAAGTTCTTCATGATTGACGTTCACAAGCGTTAGGCGTTAGCGTTACGTTAAGCTACTTATAATACGGAATCACTTCATCCCTGAAAGTTTTTCTCCGCATTCTCCCAGTTCTGCACCACTTCCTGACGCCGTTTGTTTAGTTCCTGATTAACTGATTAAAGTTATTACACTGGCATTGATATCTTTCACTGCTTTATTATACTGATCCACGTCTTCTTTGGTTTTATTACTTCCTTTGGCTTCCAGACTCTTTTTGATCTTATCAAAATTCTCTTCTTTCAAATAAAAATCAGTCAGTTTGGGAATATCATTTTGTGCCATGGAACCATAAAACAACAAGGCTTCCCGGCAACCTGGCAGCCAGTGTGGGATTACCCTGAAAAGTTCTTAAACTGTCTGCCTTTAGGGCTTCCAGACCTTCTTTGGCAAATCCGATCAGCGAATTTCTGGCCTGTTCCGCATCATTCAGTTTATGCGCATTGAGCGCATTGAAAAGCTGTCCGTCTTCCCAATTGCATTTGAAAAACAGAATATAAATCCGGTCACAATAATTATTCACTTTTCCGCCAGTTCCCATCTTATCTTTCAGCTCATTTTTTGTATCCACCAGATTCACCCCGTATTTTGCCGCAAATTCCTTTTCGGCCTTTGCCAGGTTTTCAGAAGCTTCCTGGAGTTTTTCACTGGTTTTTTCTTCGAGCAACAGAAAGGCCTGCATCTGGTCCACCGATTGTTCCGCAATTTCCTCCATGTTCACAATTTTCGAATAATCTTCATTGAAAATGCGGTAGCAGAACTGGATATAGTCGATGCTTGCCTGCCGAGGGAATTATCGCCCTTGTATTTCGGAAGCGCCATGGTTTTATATTTGGCATTGTCGATACTTTCCAGTGCCTGCGTTCGAAGTTTTTCAATTTTTTTTGCCCTCCGGCTGTGGGCCGAAGCGCTGATATAGGCCATGTATTTCTGGTCCATTTCCACCTGGGCGTTGGCATCGCCGTCATGTAATCGCCGGCATTTTCGATGATCTGCGCATGTGTTCCTGAAGAAAAAATAAAAAGTAAAAATTAAAAAGAAAAAATAGCGACGCATAGAGTCGTTTTGGATTAGCTTAAATATAATTATTTCACTGACATGCTGAAGCCAATTCATACCCCATCAGCAGGCCGGTATCCCGGCTAAGAACCTGCGTGAGCGCGGTATTCGTCCTTCGCAGATCCTCATCCGCCTGCATCCTTTCTTTCTCATAGGGGTTCCATTCAATTTCATAAGGTGGTTTCGAATGATTCATCGGATTGCTCCCCTTCATTCAGATTCTGACTAATCTGTTTTCTCCCTTCCATCATTTTATTCAATACCAGTACCTGGTCCCGGGTCGTTTGTGCCTGAATCAGGACGTCCAGGTACTTATTAAACGAAATAAAGAACTGGCTGGTATCCGAAATGAGTTTTGAAAATGATTTCAGCGGATCCGTTGAAATGGGCGGATAGGGATGATAATATTTATTCGCATCAATGGTGATATTCTGGAGGGAAAAAGGAAGGGATTTTTCCCTTTCCGACTGGATTTCACTGAAATCCGGCAGAAAAATATCCGGGAATCACACCCGTTTGCTGGGCACTCGTTCCATTTACCCGAAAAAGCCGGTCAATGGTGATTTTAATAAAATTGTTGGCCGTTTTCATTCTTTCCAGATGCTGTTCATCAAAAAGGGTATCCAGGGGCAATACGACTTGGGCGGTCGCTTTCCCAAAACTTGGCGAGCCGACGATCAGGGCCCGGTGGTAATCCTGCAAAGTACCCGCAAGCATCTCGGAGGCGGATGCTGTAAACCCGTTGATAAGCAGGATCAGTGGTCCATCGTACACAGAGCCCCTGTTCACGTCTTTCATGGTATGGATCTTTCCTTCTTTATCCCGGGTCATACCGACGGGTCCGGCATCAATAAAAATCCCTGCCAGGGCAATGGCTTCCAGCATGGATCCGCCTCCATTATACCGCAGATCCAGGATCAGGCCTTCGATATTTTCCTTTTTGAGTTTAATGATTTCTTTGGCCACATCATCCGCACAGCCATTATTCCCGCCTTCCTCACCGTTCCAGTCAGTATAAAAAGCAGGCAGGGAAATGAACCCGATCCGGTGGTCACCATGCAGAATAAAACTCCGGACTTTACTGTCATCGTCATCCAGTTCGGATTTTTCTCTTTGCAGGGTGACTTTCCGCGTGGTGCCATCCGATTTTTTTAAGTGTCAGCGTCAGGCTTTTCCCATGATCGCCTGAAATAAAAGCATTGACTTCTTCCGCTGATCCATCCGACACATCCACTTCTTCATTGCCTTCCCATTGCAGGGCAACAATCTGGTCACCTTCATGGATCAGACCGCTTTTATAGGCAGGGCTTCCCGGTTTTAGCCTGGTGATCTCAATGGCGTCTTTGCCCTCACCCAGGCTGAACCCGAATTGCAGCTGGTTTATCCCCCAGTTCACCCTGAAATGTCTTCTTTTTTCCCGGGAGAAAAAAATTCAGTGTGCGGATCATAACAGGAAGCCACCGATTCGCACCAGGCATTACAAACAAATCCCGACAGTCCGCCGCTGGTCTGGCGGGTTCTTTGGATGTCCCTTTTAAAAGAATGACATACTTTTTTACGGGCTGCGGGCTCCAGACTGGCGGGTTTACATTCGTTTTCGAAGAATCTTCTTCATAAAGATCCACGATGGTTTCCAGGATATTCCGTTTTACCAGTTTATAGAGTTTATTTTCCGCAGGTCCTCATTGGGAGCAAAACTACTGTCCTCGGAAACCGTGTAGAATTCATTCAGGTTCAGGTCAAACCGGGAACGGGAAAGTGTTTCCAGCATGGAGTCGGTCTGGTTGATTTTTTGGGTGTATAATAAGATGAGTTGTTTCAGGAAATCATCCTTCTTATTCAGTAACTGGTCATCCAGGCTAAAATGCCAGGAACTCGAGTTGCCGGATATCTTCCTCACTGAAATAAATCTGGTCTGCGTCCAGCGCAAGGATCATCTGGTTAAAAAGATCCCGGGAAAAGACTTTATCTACCGGCCTGGGCTGTACATGATAGATTTCTGCCATCCGGGTGATGGTAAAAGCCAGTTCTGCAGCCTGCCGGGTTGGCTGGGCAGCAGAATCTAAAAATGAAATCAGTAGTAAGACCAGAAATCGAGCGAAAAGCACTGCTTCATACCTTAAGTAAAGAATAAAATGGCAATATATAAAATGAATCGGCGTTCTGACTGAAAGTCAGCGAGCTACGTTATTTTTGCGTCTAAATTTTCTATTTGGCCAGCATCAAAAAATTAGCATCCCAAACGGTCTGGTACGGAGCAAGTTCCATTTTCGCCCGTTTTCTTTACTATTTGCTAACGCCTTACCTGACATATAAGTTCAGCGGGGACAGTAGAATATGGCAAAATGAGCCTGATTTATGCGTTGGTCCCTTTTCTGAATACCCTGATCCTTTTTGCCTTTGAAACTGCCTATTTCCGTTTCATGCAGCGTAAGGAATATAAACAGGACGTTTATAATACCTTAAGCACCTCCTTGCTTATTTCTACACTGGTTATCACGGGACTGATGATTTTTTTCAGGGAATCCATTGCGGGTTTCATCGGACTTTCCAACCATCCGGAATATGTTACACTGCAGTGCCATCATCATCGGATTTGATGCAGTCAGCGCCCTGCCCTTTGCCAAACTCAGACATGAAAACCGGCCCAGAAAATATGCTATTATCCGAATTGCCGGAATCCTCATAAATATTGCTTTGGTTTATTTTTTTCTCACGATTTGTCCGGCCGTAATTAAGAAAAATCCAAACAGCATTTTACATTTTGTTTACAATCCCCGGTATCGGCGTAGCCTATGTATTGATAGCAAATGCAGCTGCATCCCTATTTGCATTTATTGCTCTTTCAAGGAATGGACAGGTATAAAACTTCATATTAATAAAGCCCTCTGGAAAGAAGTATGATATATGCCTTGCCCCTTACTGTTGCGGGTTTTGCAGGCATGATCAATGAAACCTTCGACCGGGTAATGCTTCAGCGCTGGTCTCCATTAAAAGGAGATGCGGCAACTTTTGAAGTGGGCATTTACAGTGCCTGTTATAAATTTCTATTTTAATTACCCTGTTTGTTCAGGCATTCCGCATGGGTGCCGAACCTTTTTTTTTCAAGCAGTCCAGCTGAAGCCAATGCCCCCAGGGTATATGCCCGGGTGATGAAATTTTTTGTGATTGCCATCTGCGTGATGTTTTTAGTGGTTGCCCTGTACCTCGATATATGGAAATATTTTATCCAGGACGAAAAAATGTGGGCAGGACTGAAGGTAGTGCCGATTCTTTTGCTTGCCAATATGTTCCTGGGCATTTATATCAATCTTTCGATCTGGTACCGTCTGACGCGTAAAACTACTGCCGGAGCCTATATCACACTGATCGGCGCCGGCATCACCATTGCGGTGAATTTTATTTTCATTCCTTATTTCAGTTATATGGCCTGTGCCTGGGCCACCTTCCTTTGTTACGGAACCATGATGGTTATTTCTTATGTCTGGGGACAGCAATCATATCCCGTGCCCTATGCCTGGAAGAAACTCCTGGCCTATATGGTCATCGTCGTGATTTTATATTTCATTCACCAGGCTATTACCAGGATCTGGCATAGTGTAGCATTGAATTATACCATCGCCACTACGTTCCTGATTTTATACGGCCTGTTTATTTACCGGGTGGAAAGGAAGGAGTTTGACAACCTGCTGAAGATGCGCAAAAAACAGGCGTAGTTTTTTTCATATAATATATTTTCCAATAAGGTCCCGAAGGGGATCGGACTAATGGTAAACACTTAGTCAATGGTATGACGCCGTTAACCATCACTTAACCATACATTAAAAAACGATTAAACTGATATTGAAAACAGCGATTATGTTAAACCGTTGTTTAAATCTTCGAAATATTTCCGTAACTTCCTCTTATTCGCAGGAATCCTAATATCTAAAGAACTCCCCATTATCCTGTATAATATCAACATCCAGTCGTTGCGCGCCAACCCGTTGAGACCTTTTTAAAATCCAGACTTTAAACAACCCAATCAATATGACACCAAATTGGCGCTTAAGGTATTTGTGTAATTCGTCAGTTATATCTGTCAACACCAATCTGCGCGTATATTTTTTGAGACTCTTCAGCAATGCCCTCTTACGCTATCCAGATCCCTTTATTTGGAACGTTTACCAATGGTTCACTGGTAAATGCAAACTATCATCCGACTATTTATTCCTTCGGTTAGATCCGAATGAATATTTTGACACTGAAAACAAAAGTGTGTAAGCAAAACAGTATGCGCTGCCAGGCCATATTGTTTTTTTATATTATTTTAACCGGTTTCACAGAAAAAATGTGACCGAATCGGGCGAAGCCTGAAACGTTATACAAAATTTGAAAAAACGAATATGACCGGAGAAAAAAAATGGTATGCGGTTTACACTAAATCCCGCTGTGAAAAAAAAGTAGCTCAATTATTAGAACAAAAAGGCATTGAACATTATTGCCCTCTTAATAAAGTTCAAAAACAGTGGAGCGATCGTAAAAAAATGATATGGGAGCCCCTTTTCAAATCTTATGTATTTGTACGAATTTCTTCAGAAGAACATGTAGCGGTTTGCCAGACTCATGGGATTTTAAATTTTGTTTATTGGCTTAGCAAGCCTGCCGTAATCAGAAACGAAGAAATAGAAATCATTAAACAATTTTTAAATGACCATGCTTCCGTAAGATTAGAAAAAGTAGCCATAGATATAAATGATATGGTAAGAGTCGTGGCCGGCCCCTTTATGGAACAGGAAGGTCAAATCGTTTCGATAAAAAACAAGACAGTTAAAATTCTACTTCCTTCCCTGGGATATTTGATGTATGTCGAAATAGAAACGGCCAATGTCGACATCATTCGAAAAACTGTTTTTCAGGATCGAAAACAACTTGTTCGCTAGACAACTACCATACTACTGTTTGAATAACAAAATACCGATACCTGCCTCAAAAATCAATAACACAAAG
>CAWEQR010000009.1:0-665000 GCA_963811275.1 uncultured Chitinophagaceae bacterium
AAAATTTGGATGAAAGAGAAAACTGAATTTCCTGAGGGTTGGAGAAAAATGAAACTGGGAGATATTTCCAAAATTGTCTATGGTAAAGGGTTACCTACAAAAAATTTAAAAAGTTTTGGATTCCCTGTATTTGGAGCAAATGTATTATTGGCTTTAATGATAAGTATTTATATGAAGATCCAATGGTATTGATTTCGTGTAGGTGCGTATAGTGGAAAAATAAATCTGTCGCCACCAAAAATGCTATGTTACAAATAATTCATTGGTTCTTGATGTAAAAGATCCTGAATATCATTGAAACAATATTGATTATTATTAATAGCTGCTAATAAAATAAGTTAGTGACGGGTACTGCGCAACCTCAAGTAACTATCAATAACGCAGTTGAACTTTTAATTAAGTTCCCAAATAAAGAAATCCAAAAACTAATTGTTTCCAAAATAGAGGAACTCTTTAGTGAGTTAGATAAAGGAATTGAAAACCTACTGCACAACAACAACTCAAAACCTACCGTCAGGCTGTTTTGAAATGTGCATTTGAGGGAAGACTCACTAATAAAAATGTAAAGGACGGAGAACTGCCGAAGGGTTGGAAATGGGAGAAAATTCAAGATGTGACTTTTTCACTCGACAATAAAAGAAAACCAATAAACAAGGAGGAAAGGCTTAAAAGAAAAGGGAATATACCTTATTATGGCGCTAATGGACAAGTTGGTTGGATTGATGATTTTATTTTTGATGAGCCTTTAGTTTGCGTAGTTGAAGATGAAACATTTACCGGAAGAGAAATACCATTTTCATATAAGATCATAGGAAAAACCTGGGTTAATAATCATGCGCATGTTTTAAAGACTAAAGAAGTTTTGGACATCGATTTTTTAAACTATCAATTGTATTATTATCCTTTCTTAAAATTAACTACAGGAACAACAGGAAGAAAAAAGTTAACAAAAAATGCTTTAATGAATGCTCCAATAAAAGTCTGTACGAAAGCTGAACAACTGATTATAGTTCAGGCCATTCAGACGCGCCTTAGTGTCGTCGAAAAGATGGATGAAAGTATTACGCAAAGCTTACAACAAGCGGAAGCATTAAGGCAAAGCACTTTGAAAAAAGCGTTTGCTGGAGAATTAATCTAGACTAAAACGATGCCGCTAACATAAGAATTGTTTTTTGAAGTCATCATTAATAAAAAGGTACATGTACAATGAAAAACGTAGAGAAAGCCGATAGGTTACATTTAGGAAGTATTATAGAAGAGTTGAAAAAAGGGACATTACGTTATACCTGATTTTCAAAGAGAATTTGAATGGGACCCATGGGATGTACTAGATTTAGTTCGCAGTATTTTTATGGACTACTATGTAGGAACTTTACTTCTATGGAAGGGAAGTAGGGAAAATTTCAAAATGCTGAGCTGCCAAAATATTTATGCGTTTAACGGTAAATCGGAGGCTCAACATATTGTTTTAGATGGACAACAAAGGTTAACTGCCATTCACTATGCTTTTTTTAATCCAGGCGTTAACTTTCCCGGAAGAAAAAACATATTTGTTTTCTTTATAAAAATTGATTTACTCCTTGAAGGTGACTACGAGAATGCATTTTTTTATTACAGCCTTACAAAACATTACCAGGAATTGTTAGATAACAAAGAGGAACAATATAAGCAGCATTTGTTTCCACTTGGCGAAATGAAGGAAGGTACTTGGGGGACAAGTGATTGGATTAAGGGCTATAGAGATTATTGGCAAAATAAAGCAGAGGAAGAAGAGGTTGCTGAGGATAAAAAACGATTTGAAAGTTTTGTAATCGGGGCAAGAGAGTTTAAGGATATTATTGAAGAATTATTTAATCAATATTATATCAGCTATATAGAATTGGATAAAGATATTGATGTGAGTAAGGTCTGCGATATTTTTACTCAAATTAATAGCAAGGGTGTTCATCTAGATATTTTCGACTTATTGAACGCAATTTTACGGCCCAAGGATATTTTCTTAAAGAAAATGTGGCATTCTGCCGAATCTGCTTTATCGTATACGGATACTAAGAAAATGAAAATTTATGTATTACAAGTAATGTCTATACTTGAACAAGCATATTGTTCATCTAAATATTTATATTATCTAGTTCCCGGTGCAATTAAGACAATAAAATTGGAGGATGGTACCAAGGAGCAAATTGTTTTAGTCCTAAAATTCTGATGTTTTTATACAAAAGTGGGGGCATTCAGTAACCGCTTTGACAAGGGCAATTAAGAGCTTAAAAAATCCAAGGGATTTTGGAGCAATTCAACCAACATTTGTCCCCTATCCTTCAATAATCCCTGCATTTGCTGCCATAAAAAGTTTTGTAGATAGTTCTGATTCCAAAAGCAAACTCGATATGCAAACAAAGATAAGAAAATGGTATTGGGCATCTATTTTTACAAATCGCTATTCAAGTTCGGTAGAATCAACTTCATCTAAGGATTTTCAAGATTTAAAAAAATGGTTTGATAATGATGACTATGAACCAGACGTTATTTCTACGTTTGCTGGAAATATAATTCGCTCATCTTTTAAATGACAATCCTAAAGGATCAGCAATTTATAACGCGATATTTAATCTATTTATAATTAATGAGGCTAGGGATTGGTCCACTTTTGATTTACCTGAATACGATTCACTAGATGATCATCATATTGTTCCATCTTCCCTTTTTAAAGAACAAGCTGGATCATTAATAAATAGCATATTAAATAAAACTCCACTTTCTCCAGATACAAACAGAAATGTTATTAGAGCTAGAATGCCCTTTGAGTATTTAAAAGAAATGCTGGAAAATAACGATGAAGAAAAAGTATATGCGGGGATCGGCATTTTATTTGATTTAAAAGAAACAGTTTCAAATATTACTTGAAATCCATTTTCGAAGGAAGATTATCTTTCCTTTATAGAAGAAAGAAAATCAACAATCATTAGGGCAATTGAAAACAAATTAATTAAAGAAATAGTTGATTTGCCATTACCGTTAAAGGAAATGGATCAAAAAATAGAAAAAGTTGAACTTGGACTAAGGAAGCTAATTGCAGATACATTGAACGAAATGTCTGAGAACCCTTATAAAGAATTCACGCCTTCGCATATTCAAGAAAGAATAAATGAAAGAATTGAAAGAGAGATTAAGAGAAAACCTGGGTTAACTTCTGAAGAATTTAAATCTTTTGAAATTAAATTAGATTTGTTTGATTTACAAGAATATGTTGCGATAATTGGCTCAAAGATTTGCTGGCCATCATTTGAAGTTTACTTCAAAAACAAAGAACAATTACAGTCTAGATTTAATCAACTTGCAACTTTGCGTAATGGTATAAGACATTCGCGTTCTATTTCGGATATTGAGCGGGCGGATGGTTTGGCCGCTATTTTGTGGTTTAAAACAGCAATGAATATCACAATTTAAAAATGAGCAATAACAATTCATCGAATACTTCATCAAGTATAGTAAGCAAAGTCTGGTCCTTCTGTAATCCCCTCCGCGATGTTGGCGTGGGTTACGGTGATTATTTAGAACAACTTACCTATCTCCTATTTTTAAAAATGGCAGATGAATACAGCAAACCTCCTTATAACCGGACATGCCAATTCCCAAGGATTATACATGGGAAACATTAACCAATAAAAGTGGAGTGAACTTGAATTTCATTACGATACTCTTCTCCGGGAACTGGAAACCAAAAAGGAATTCTTGGTCAGATATTCACCAAGAGCCAGAACAAAATTCAGGATCCGGCAAAGTTATATAAGTGATTGCCTTATCAATGCGAAAACTGGGTGGTTATGGGCGCTGATGTAAAAGGCGATATTTATGAAGGACTGCTTGAAAAGAATGCCGAAGATATCAAAAGCGGTGCAGGTCAATATTTTACTCCCCGTGCATTGATCAGAGCAATGGTGGAATGTCTACGGCCTCAACCAATGAAAACAATTGCCGATCCTGCCTGCGGAACCGGAGGTTTTTTCCTGGCTGCTTATGATTACCTGGTAACAAACAACAAATTAGATAAAGAGCAAAACAAATTTATAAAGCTTCAAGACATTTTATGGAAATGAAATTGTTGCCGGAACCAGACAGGCTGGCATTAATGAATCTGTTCCTACATAATATCGGTGATATCGACAGCGATAATTTTATCTCTCCGCACGATGCTTTGATTGCAGCTTCTCCAATAACATACGATTATGTCCTGGCAAATCCCCCATTCGGGAAAAAGAGCTCCAGACTTTTACAAATGAGGAGGGCGAACAGGAAAAAGATGATCTGACATATAACCGTCAGGATTTCTGGGCAACCACAAGCAACAAGCAATTAAATTTTGTCCAGCATATCAGAACAATGCTAAAAACAACCGGATTTGCTGCAGTTGTTGTTCCAGATAATGTTTTATTTGAAGGTGGTGCCGGAGAAACAGTCCGTAAAAAACTCCTGGAAACAACCGACCTTCATACCATACTTCGATTACCAACAGGAATATTCTATGCCAATGGTGTTAAGGCAAATGTTATATTCTTCGATAACAAACCGGCCAGCCAAAACATCCCTGGACAAAAGAAATCTGGGTTTATGATTACCGGACAAATATCCATCATACCTTAAGAAAAACCCATTAAAACTTGACGATCTGAAAGATTTCATCACATGTTATAACCCAAAGAACCGGCATAAACGAAAGGAACTATATAGCGAAGCAAAATCCGGAAGGCCGCTGGCGAAAATTTACCTATGATGAAATCATTGCAAGAGATAAAACTTTGGATATTACCTGGTTAAAAGATAAATCACTGGCCGATCTGGATAACCTGCCCGATCCGGATGTTTTGGCGCTAGAGATTGTTGAGAATTTGGAAGCCGGGCTGGAAAGTTTTCGGGCGATAATTGCGGCGTTGAACAAATAGTAAAGGATGAGCAAAAATCCAAATTGGGACATTGATGAATTGATATTGGCTCTTAATCTTTATTTTAACCTCCAAAATAGAGGGATTCGAAAGCACTAACCCTGAAGTGATTGAGCTTAGTAAAGTTTTGAACAAGATTGAAAAGAAGTAACGTAGATTCAAATGACAATACTTTCAGGAATCCTAACGGAGTGGCGATGAATTGGAAACTTCAGGAGGTTCGATCCTGATTATACTGGTAAGGGACTTGAACGGGGAATAAGTTAGAGGAGGTCGTTTGGGACAAATTTTACCATAATCGTCTCGAATTGAAATCTGTTTGCGGAAAAATTAAGGAGACTCTATTAAATAAAGAGCTTTTGGATGAAATCGATATGGTTTCGTTGGATGATGGGGATAAGAGAATGCTGAAATTAGTGAAGGGAAGATTCTCTATAAGCTACATAAATATTTTGAACGCAATATGGTCTATCGAATAAGAAAAAGAAGGATGTTTTAAAACAGACTGGTAAATTCAAATGTGAGGTTTGTGGTTTTGATTTTGGAAATTCTATGGAGATTTAGGATTTGGCTTTATAGAATGCCATCATACTAAGCCTGTAAGCAAAATGAAAGTGGGCGAAAAGACCAAGCTTTCAGATTTGGCTTTGGTGTGTTCAAATTGTCATAGGATGTTACATAAAGATTTAAATAACATTGGTATTTCAGATTTGAGAAAACTAATAAAAACATAATAGATATAGAACTCTGAAAAGAAGCAAGCACAAATAAATAATTTTGATTATGGATTATATCTCCACGACAGCTCTAGCGAATGAATTTGACATGAAACCGGCTGATTTGTTTGACAAATTGAAAAGCCTTGGATGGAGTAGAACGTAAAAATGAAAAGTGGCTACTAACTTATTTGGGGCAAAAGAAAGGTGGCCAGACAAGGAACTTGAAATTCGGAGAATATATTGTTTGGCCGGAAAATATCTCAATTGAAAATGAAAAGCACGAACAATCAAGTAAACCTAAACTTCTTAACGCTACAGCGATTGGGAGGCATTTTAATATATCATCTCAGCGTTTAAATCTACTTCTCAATGAACTTGGGTGGATCGAAAAGACTGTGGCTGGTTGGGGAATAACTAAGCTCGGTAAAAATCTAGGCGGTCGACTGTTTGAACATGATACTTCTGGAGGAACTTATGTTCTGTGGCCAGAAACAGTTCTAAAAAATAAGGATCTTTTAGACTCGTTCCGGGAAACTCCTACAGCAAAAGTTGAAGTAATAGAAACTAATAAGGCAGTCGAAAAGAATGATACTGATACGGTTGATGATTTTAGGAAGAAATACCCGGCAGAATACAGGACCAAGGATGGGCATTATGTTCGTTCAAAAGCAGAACTGACAATTGATGACTCTCTTTATTTATGGGGGATTGCTCATGCATATGAAAAGAAGTTACCCAATACGGAAGAGAACGTTTATTCTGACTTTCATATTCCTTCGGGTAAAGGGAAGCCAAAAGCCGTTTACATTGAATACTGGGGAATGGAGAATGACGAGGAATATAATCAACGCAAAAACAAGAAAATTGAGATTTATAACTCTCTTGGACTAAGCCTAATTCAATTGAATGATGCTGATATTAAGAACATAGAAGATTCACTTCAGAAGTATTTGCTGCAACACGGGATAAAAGTTAGCCTAGATTAATGGTCTGGCGAAGACGTAGATCTGCGCAAAATTTTGTTGAAATAAAATAGTACATAAATGAGTTACCAGCATAATAATAAAATTTTGCGATAAATTGACGTCGACCTGTTATTTTACGTGTGTGAATAAAACTGGACCTGGTTAAAATTGCCATTTTAGAGCGTTTTAAAGCTGGAAGGGATTTTATACTGTTATCAGATATTTCCATTATGAGTGATCAAAAGAACTTCACCCGGGATCATTCCTGAAAATTCTTTAATAATAATTCAATACTTTTACCCCTACAAAGAACCCAAGTTTGAAGCGTAAATCTTTACGAATAAGTATTTACTATTCATGAACCTTAAATGATTGATGGTGCCTGTAGCCTATTCTGGCCCTTTCTCGCCCTTTCCGTGGTGAATGACTTGCCTACTAATTTGTCTGAGACAGAGCTTGGAATTACCCGTGAAAGGGTCTGGTGATATGCCGACTACTGAACATGCGGATTTCTAATATAATGGGGGTAGGCGTGAGGACCTTGCGGGTGCATTAAAAGACGAATTAAAGAAACAAGATTCAATTCGAAAACACTATTTCTCCAGGGTGTATATCTTATTAAATTGCTCCAACGAACAATATACATGCCTTACAAAGCCAAACCATAGTAATAATTACCATAAAAGTCACACTAACTTTTCTTTAGGCTGGTGCATTTAAAGCACCCAGCCTATATACTCTTTAGAGTATATCTTCCTGTCATTTATCTAATGACAATGATGATGTTAATAAAATGATCTACAACTAATTATAAATTCCATCATTTTCATTTTGTCACCTAATAATTGACAATAAGACGAATTTGTAATCTCATAAATGACAAAATCATCAATCATTGTATAAAGATGTTTCATGAGATATTTTGATATTGTTCGAAAGATATACAATTACAAAAATTCACAATTTAGATTACAAAAAAATTGAAGTAAGTAGACGGAAGTATAAATTCCGAAACCCTATTGTCGACTATAAACGAGATTTGTATTTATTTTTTATTTCGATATTTTTTTTGCAAAGATTAAGCCTAAGACTTGACAATAAAGTGGAAAATATCGATCTTTGTATCATAATCTTTTCATTCCCAGAAAAGAGTCAAAATCCTTAAACACTATCACCTGGTTTATACTGAGGTAAGAGAACCAACGGTTAGTTACTAACCGAAACCAAAAAATATTTAAAATGTTCACACAAAGCTACCAGGAAGGAGTTCAATTTTTAATCTTACCATGAATCACTATAAGGCACTTAACGTTATTATATCACAGCCAGGATCTGTTACATTCTACAGCAATCGAATTAACAGGATTGACTACTCAGAAATAGCCAAGAGTCTAAAAATTACAAATGGAACTGCCAGAAATCTAATTACAGATTGCCGAAAGGATAAATGGATCCTAAAAAAGGGAAAAGAGGAGTTCATTAACCCATCTTTAATTTACCAAGGCAAAACCAAGGAATTGCCCAAAGCCAAAAAGATCCTAGGACTCGGTACTTCAAATAAATCAAATAAAAAAGAAGAAAACAAAACCACCAACCAGAAAATTGTGAACAAAGAAGAATTATTTGGATATGCGTTGAGGTCCAAAGAGAAACCAATTTCAAATACGAGCACAACTTCCGTTAGCAACTCAAAAATGAATCAAATTCAAGAAATCGGAAAATATGGAAAATATCCTTTTAGTACAGACGAATTAACATCAACTGAACTAAATTTCCTCGATATGGCATATAGCAACTGTGAATTCCTCGAATTCACTTTGCCTGAGACAGATTGGAATAATCCGGTAGTTCTTTCATTAGCAGAAAAGGGATCTATGCGCAATAGCGACAATGGTATCTATGATTTAAAAGAGTTTAAGTATTCCTTAAAGATATTTTGCCCGCAAAAGAAGGCGATCCAAATGAAACTTATTTTTATCAGGAGCAGCAGGAAATACTAACCAAAAATTCGAAAAAGAATAATAAAGGGTATTTACCCTGGTTACATGATTCAACAAATGAAAGAATTGGTTTAAGGGATATAAAAAAGGATTCTGATCTGGATGCGCTCTGGAATTACAAAAGATAAAAATACGTGCAAATAAATTAGTCAGCTGAAATTAAGTGATGTCCTTTACAAACTGTCTTTATGAAAAGATATGGGCACCCTTAACAGCCATGCCTCCTCATCAACAAGGTGTCAGCTATCCCCCACCCTCGCGCCAATAGCAGTCTAAAAAGGCCATATCAGAAATTTCTACCAGGAAATTTCCCAATTTTCTTTATACCGTTTGAAATGCAACACTACGGATAGATTTCCTTCCGTTTAAAATGCCGGTCCCAAAGTGGGTTATTAACCGGAACTAGTTTCGTCCGGATCCATGTAGGATTTAGACTTCACCTTTAAATCTGTCTACAAATGGATATAAATAGCCTTAATTGTAGACTAAACTTCCATAAACCAGCCTTTTTAACTTTTTACTGAAGTTAGATCAGACTATCCTGGATTCAGTATAGTAAAGATTGAAGGTGCGATCCTTGATCCTTCTCTCTTCAAACAACCAGCTCCTTCCAGGTTCTCCCTGGGTGTTAGTCGGGGTTCAGTCCACTTGCATACGATCTCACTACCAAGAGTATCCAAACTCATTCCCAGATCACTGTAGGGGTTGGCGTGAACTATAGATTATTTTAAATATTTATTTTGACCTTTTGCTTTTTCATTTCCCTTCGGTATATCATCACTGCTATGAAATTGAATACTAAAGGTCCAAGCAGAAGGAACCAATAAATAATTTCAAATTTTTGTCTTTCGTAGTTAGAAACATTTCCAATTAATGTGTAAGTATAATCATAAGTATTTTCTCCATCATCATCTACTCCAGCAAACTCCTTTGTTGCATGAACCTTCCCGCCTATAAACTTTCTTTCTAATATTGATTTGTTTTTTGTGAAGTAGACAGCATTCATAGAGACACAAAACATTGAAATCATTAGCGTAGCATAAAGGACACCAAAGGTTCTATTGTTTATATTTTTTTGTAAACGTTTAAACCGAAAGCTGTAAAACATCCTGTAGCGATTGTAAGGACAAAAAATGCGTAGTAAGAATGCAATAAAACTAAGAAAATTAAAAATGCACTAATCATCAAGAGTACTATCCAGAAGTACTCATAGATGTTGTTAAGCAGCTTCTTTACTTTGCTATTTATCTGCATTTAAGAAGGCTTTATCACTAAGTAAAGTAAGTCTCTTTCCACTAATGCATTGTACAATCCTGGGTTGGTGAGTATATCTTGATTCAAGTATTCAGTCTCTGCACCATTTGCAATGAGATACCACATTGAACCCCACCACATGCAAACAAGAAAGAACATGGGATAACTCTTCATGTGGAATCCGCTTGCGGCCCACCAACCAAGACCCGCCAACGTTAACAATATTGGAACCTTTGGTGCTCTTGCTCCCAGTATACTTCCTAAATAGCACACTCCGATCCCAATAAGTATATACCAATTCCCTCTGACATAACTGAGTATTGAGATAAGAATAATTGGTACAAACATGTACATAGCCACGTAGATACTGAATGCGATTTTGTGACTCTTATTTAAAAGTTTGTATTTGTTATCAGCAAGGATCTCAAAATTGAGCACCTTGTTTTTTACACCATCAACAAAAAGATCATGAGGAGTAGACTTTGCTAAATCGAAACCTTTACTCATTATTTCCTTTACGGCCTGAGACACCTTGTCCATGCTGTTGGATCCAAGGTTGGGGGGTAAATAAAGTTAAATAAAAACCCCTCAATTTGAGGGGCTTTCGTGTTTATGCGAATTCCGTTTGTTGATATGCTTCATGTTCACTGAGCTTGACAGCAACCTTCTTAGCATCTTTGCTTCTATCATATGTCTTCAGGATCTCAGCTACACTCACACCACTGGTTGCACTTAAACGTCTAACATCAACTCCCATCTCCAGCCTATTGGTGAAGTAAGTCCTACGAGCTGTATGATTTGAAATCTCACTCCACTTGTCTATTCCGCAATCTTTGCAATCTTCTTGATCTCACGGTTGATGTGGTTCTTGTCATACAACCTTGGTAGACTTCCATTGTATTTGCTCATAATTCTTTTTACAATTGGTGTGATCGGTACGGTTATGGGAGAACCGGTCTTCTGAGTTCTATTCACCAATTTTCCATTCTCCATCACCTGGAGAACAAACATGTCATCTTCTACCTTCACATGTTTCAGATCCCCAACCCTTATACCAGTTTCACAGTCGATCAGAAAGAAATCCCTGATCACTTCCTATTCTTTACTCAATCCTGTCATCTTATCCAGTTTAAGCAGATCAGATGGTTCTAAATGTATCTTATTACTGAGTGATTCTTTCCCTTTGAAATCTTCAGGAAGTTTGATTTTGGCAAGGTTGAACAGCTTCTTCACATCCTTGATCAACCGGCAATGTAGGATGGTGACCATGACTTCCCATTGCAATAGCTGGTGAACTCCAAAGTGAAATCACTATTAAGGACGGTCTCAGCGGTCAACAGCTCAGGAAGAGATTCATTGAATGATTTGAAATTCTTCAGACTCATCTCCAGGTTGCGAACGGTGGAGGATTTGAGGATTCCGTTCATGTTGGCAACCCTGTTCAAGGCAGCTTCCAAGGTTTCAACAATGTCAATCTTTTAGAAGGCTCCTGGGCTCAATGGGAGCCTTACCACCAGCCTCCAGGAATTTCTTCAGGTCTTCAACCAGGACCGGTTGCTTGGCCTTGCTTTGGCTCTGTGAAGGTATTAACCCATCTCTTTACCTGGAGAATACTTTCCAGGATCTCTATCGCTGGTCATGGTGCCAGTCTCTTCAAACTTCCACATTGGTTTGGGAACGGTTGGTAGTTTCTGACCAATGATTGGGAGAATAGCATGTTTGATGGAATGTCTCATCCGTTTGTTGCCTCCCTTATCATCGCATGTAACAAAGAGGACTATGCGCTTATTGATCGCGTCCTTCGATCTTGTTGAGGTAAAATTGACATTTGTAGGGGTTCGGGGTGTTCATATAATTTAATATTTGTAGACAAAGTTATAGAATATCTTTGAAACTTGCAACATGTGTGCACCCCTTCAACAGCTATGATTATCAACGTATTACTATTTACGCTGTATAGGCTTCAATAGAGAGGGTAAAAGAGGGGGGAATGGGACCAGAACCCGATGTGATTAATTGACTATCAGGTAATAAAGATTATGATTTATTTATATACATGAATCCCAGCGGGATCACATATAGTATTGATTATCGATTAGTTGTAACGTCAGGGTATAAAAAGAGTGTAACTTTATACCTTTGTATTTAAACTAACTTTGCGTCTTACAAGCTATTTCGCGCTGCTTACCTTCGCTTTGTGATTTTCCTAAACCATTCTTCTTTTACAGGCGTTTTTCTAATAGCACTTATCGGAGGTCTGGCAACTGCCGTGTTAATCCCTCTGGCTTCTTATTTTGTTGTACGTTTTTTGAATAGCAGAAAAATACTAATTGAGGTTGAACCGATGTTTCAGAATGACGAATACTCTACAAATAGTTTAAGGGTCACAAACAATGCAGGAGCAACTTTGAAAAACGCCACGGTTTACATTGCCATCCCATATTTAATCGACGATATAATTAAGGAAAGTGATCTTAAAAGTTACAATACTACTCCAAGGGGAAGACCGCTCATGCTATCCTGGGCGAAATTTTCAACGGGTCGTAATGTACCCGAACTTAATATAAATCAAGGTGACGTGGCGGATATAAATCTATTTAGGTGTCGTGAAAATTATATCGAGATAGCCTCGGAAAGCGGTTTTTGCAATGATACAGGAGGTAAGGCAAGAGTTTATTTATCTCCGAAAGATTACGAATTTATAATTTTAATGACTGCTGAAAATATATTCCCTATCAAAAAAAAGTATACCTATAATTTCAAATCAAACACAATATTTGAAAGGAAATAGTCTAAGGCGAAAGTTATTAGGGAACCAAATCCACTAGATTTATACCTGTTTAAATTAACATCAATGAAATCGCTTCTATTACTATCAATTTTCGTGTTAATTTATATTTCTTCAATAGGTCAGGTAAAGATGTACGCTCCTATTGAAATAAGAATATTTATATCCTTATTTAACAAACCAATTCCAGAAATAGATAACGTATTATCAACCTATACTGCTGAACTGGGAGACATAAATGACAAGCAAAAAACAGTCATGTGGAAGAAAGGATTTAATGGAGATCATTCAAAAAATAATGAACAAATAGTTTTTAACTATGATTCTTTACAATCGTTTTTTTACGCTTTTGTAATGGGTAAACACTGGAAAAATGACAGATCAGTTCCGGATGCCTACGAAGGTTTTTATCAATTAGAGTTAAGTGATCCAACTTATTTTAGCAAACAGGAAGATACAATGGAAAAATTTGGTGAAACAACCGCCATTGTAAAAAATTACAGATACCGCTACGGAGGAGTACTCATAAAAATTTATAAAATAGCGGGCGATGACTTCACATTAATTAAGATCATTCAACTAAATAAAAATTGAATCGAGACCATTCTTATTACTGTATAAGATGTCATCAAGTGTTAATGAAATTAAAACGCCCGTAGTCTCCGGCTGTAACAGCAGCTTTCCTCGGACGCTTGGTCAAGGATGAGAAGGGAATCGTGAGTCAAAGAATTTAATGTCCCGACCACCTGTCCAATGCAACACTGCGACCGATCCATGTGCCAGACCTTGAAATGGAACATGCCAGAACACTGGTACGCCAGTGGGGAAGACTCGTAAAAGATCAAACCAGTTGCAAAAACCGGGTATGGCATTTAATGTAAGTCCCCCCTAAAAATCCTACAGTTAATAAGTAGACAATAAAGTCTAAATTTAAATACTGTAGATCATGAAAAAGTCAAAATTTACCGAGAGCCAGATCACGGCCTCCATTAAGGCTTATGAATCTGGTAAAGATGCCAACAGATCTGTAGAGAGCTAAAGATCAACCGGGCAACTTTTTACAACTGGAAAAAAAAGTATTCAGGCATGGATGCCGAACTGCTCCGGCAGTTTAAAGAGATACAACGTGAGAATGCGGAGCTGAAACGTATGTATGCTGATTTGAGTCTGGATCATTCACTGCTTAAAAAGGTCATCGAAAAAAAACTTTAAGGCCCTGTCAAAAGCGTGACATTGCCCAGGATCTTGTCCTGGAAGATAAAGTAAGCGTTGTCAGGGCCTGCCGGATTGTTGACCTGGATCGTTCCATGTTTTACTATGAGTCTATCCGGGATGACAGTGAAGTGGAAACCAAACTTAACAGCTATGTTGAAAATAAACTCTTATGTAATAGAGGTTGCCCGGAATACTAAAGAGACTGCGGCGGGAAGGTATTGGGTGGAATCACAAACGTGTGGAGCGTGTCTATCGAAAGATGGGATTGAGCCGCCGGCGCAAGAAGAAAAGAAGGATTCCTAATCCAGAGAAAAGACCACTGGTTCAGCCCGATTTAAAAAATGAGACCTGGAGTATGAATTTTGTGGAAGACAGGCTGGAGAATGGCAGAAAGATTCGGACGCTGAATATTATCGATAATTATAACCGGGAAGCACTGGCCATGGAAGTATCATTTTCTTTTCCGGCCGAGCAGGTAATCGAGGTTTTATCACAGTGTATTGAATGGAGAGGAAAGCCAAAAAGAATTCGCTCTGACAACGGTACCGAGTTCATCGCAGAAAAAACAAAAACCTTCTTCTTCAAATACAAACATTGATCATATACCCATACAAAAAGGAAAGCCTTCACAGAATGGATACATTGAACGCTTTAACAGGAGTTACCGGGAAGGAGTGCTGGATGCATATATTCTGACGACAGATCATGAAGCCAGGGAAGAAACCTTGCAGTGGATGGATGATTACAACAACAACCATCCTCACGAAAGTCTTGGCGATAAAACGCCAGCGGAATACAGATGAAAAATGTTTTTAGTAATTCTAGGGAAACGGATTAGTCGCCCTTCGGGCTGTAGGAAAAAGGGGGGACTTACAAATGAACGCGCTTGCTCCGATACGATCTTGGTAGCGTCTGAAGTCGACGCGGTTCAGCATTCTACTATCAAGCAAGCTTACATACTCGTCTTCACTAACAAAACCTTTACGAGCGTTATAATGGGGATGAAGTATTTGATTTCGGATCGGCTGAAAATATGTTCTCCCTATCGGCTTTAAACCATTTTGTTGCGGATTCTGTAAATAGTAGTATTGTTGCAGTGAAATCAACTGCAACAATGCAAAAATATTCAACTTTTAAAGTCGTATATACATTTGCATCTAACAAAACCAGAAACACAATTAAACCGATACGTAGTGATATCAAAACGCAATAGGTAATTCTGGCTTTCTTCCTTCTAAAGAAAATACTATTTGCAAGTGAACCTAGCCAAATCGAAGAAACTAAAATACCAAAGGCTTGAATCCCTGAAATAGAGTTCGCTATCATTCCCAAAACAAGGGAAACCAAGCTATAAATTATCATAACTACTTGCAAAAAAATAGAAATGTTTACGGTATTTGGTCGGCGGAGAGATTTGTGTATAAGATCAATATCATCCAAAAAATTATCAGGCAACGAAGATTTATTATTGGCTTTTATTTCTAAATCGGGAGGTGTAACCAATTGTTGAGTAACAGGTACAGACGGCTTTATGTTTTCAATTGTCGGTAGCGTTGCAGTCTGAATTGTAGTTTGTTGTGGCTTATTAGATTCCGGTTGCTTTACTCCACAAAATGAACAATATATACTATCAATATCAATTTCGTGTCCGCAAGATTTACAAAACAAAAACTTAAAGTTTTAGCAGTTAAAAGTGCTAGCTAAGTTAATAGAAATTCAAATCGAATTGAATAATTTTCTTATCTCATTTAATGGGATTTTTACATTTATTCCCTATAAGAATAACTTTAGTAAGAAACTATCTTTTGTTTTTTGCTAATTATTTTAGCTTTACTTTCGCATCATGCTCTGCCGATACAGATCGCGAATTGTACCCCCCTCAATGGCACTCGGGGAATGTATAGTCAGGGACACAGGGTGTTTACATCCGGAAGCAAACACAGGCTGGGATACCGTTTTGCGGATTTTCTATTTAACTATTGGCTATCCAGTTACCTAATCGCAAACAGTCTTAGGCTAATGATTGTAACCCAACGACCAAGTGCATATAGGTTGTGAGGATTCTGCGACAGGTTGGTTTAAAAAATTCTTTTACTTAATGGATTGGCAGCAGCTCCTGGATTTTGTTGATCGGATGAGAAGGTATTTTCTGTAGCGTATTTTTCAGCCAGCCGTAAGGTTCGACGCCGTGCAGTTTGCAGGTTCCAAATAAACTGTAAAGCATGCCGCTTCGTATGGCCGCTTCATGAGATCCGGCGAAGAGATAATTTTTACGACCCAGTGCTACGGGCCGTATGCTGTTTTCCACCGGATTGTTATCGATGTTGAGCATTCCGTTTTCGGTGTAACGCGATAGAGTGTCCCATCTTTTGATGCTGTAGGCAAGGGCTTCCCCGATATCACTTTTTGGTAACGCATGGATGTATTGCTCTTTCATCCACTTACCCAGGGATTCCAGTATGGGTTTTGATTCTTCCTGACGCCTGGTTTTTATTTCATCCGGCAACAGCCCTTCTTCTTTGCATTTTCTTTCGATCGCGTAAAGCTTTTGGATTTCACAAAGCACATATTCAGCCATGGCTTGATCATTGTTCATCGCCTCGTAAAATAACGCCGCGCATGCGCCATGCAATGTATCTGACGGACCTCTTTGCTCCCGTCAAAGTGGTCATATACCTGGTAGCCGTCTGTTTGCAGATAACCTTCGAAGCGTTCCAGCATTTTCAAAGGTCCTTCCCGTCCGCGGCCTTCCTGGTAATCGAAGATGACTATCTTATTGATACTATTCTGCTATACCCAGTAGTACCCTTTGTGCGAAGCGCCCGGTTTATCCTTATCCAGCACGCGTATAGGTGTTTCATCGCCGTGCAGATAATTACTTTTCAGCACTTCTTTTTTCAGCGCTTCATATAAAGGAGTGATGAGATTACAGGTTTCACTTACCCAGCCCGAAAGTGTAGCATATGGGATCTTCACGCCTGCTCTTTCAAAACGCTGCATCTGGCGGTGCAGCGGCAGATGATCAACATATTTATCTATCAGGATCTGAGAGAGTAGTCCTTCACCGGCCATCGCCTTTTCAAGCAGGCGAACGGGGAGTGACCCAATCAGGATGCCGATACGTAGTGATATATTTTTATTGCTCCCACTTCCGCAAACAAAGTGTCAGCATGGGATGCCGGGGAAGGATTTATTTTGATCCTGGCAAAACAGGTTCTTTCCTTGCGGGTTTTGCTGCCATATTTATTTCTCCAGTTATAATAGGTTGCTTCATGGATACCTTTGGTCTTCACAAACTCCTTAACGTTTAACTCGCTCTTTCTGCATTCTTCCAAAATGGAAATAATTTCTTCTTTGCTGCGCTGAACGCCCGACAGTTTTGCAACTTCCAATTCCATAAATATTGATTTGTAAGATGAATGGCAAAAATATTCTACCTCTAACTCACAACCTATATGCACTTGGCCTTTGGGTTACGCTGATCTGACGGGTTGCAAAATGATGGGTGAAGAAGTAAGGGAAGTGTTGGAATACTTACCCGGTGAATTTTTTGTAAAAAAGTACAGGCGTTTAAAATATCTGAGGCCGGATAATACCGGCTTTTGCCTGAAACCAAAATATGCGCTAATTATTTTTTCTTTTTAGTAAATGAATCCGGTAGTCCAGATTTCCTGACGAGTTTTAGGGCTATTTCTCTTTTTTTGATAAAGAAAGGATCATTAGTATAATCCTTCATAGTTTTATCAACTACTGCCTTCTTTTTCCCCGTAGCTCTATTTTTAGTCGTAGTTGCCATAGTCAGAAGATGTTGAGTTCAAATTTACAAATATTATCTGGCTTTCAGGAGGAAAGCGCTGTAATTAACTCCTTTTTGGAAAGGTCGCCAGGTGTCATTTATATAGCCTTGTATTTCAAAATGTTGCCTGATTTCGTCCCATATTTTAGCTATACCCATTTGGTATAGTCTTGTACGGGACAAGGTGCTGCCGGTGGCAATGATAATAGCATCCGGATGATCCTTAATAAAGTCGGTAACAGTTGCCGCAACGGTGGCCAGGACCTTTTCCCTGTCAGCGTTATTGGAGATCGACAGATCATTGATACGGTGACTATCTTCATCCCAATCGCCAAAGGCAAGATTAAATACCTCTGCTTCCAGTTCCTGGAGCCTGTAATATTCAACCACCTTTTTTATACTGCCATTCGGTCCTTCGCTGTAAAATTCGTAATAATAACTTTCAGGACGCTTTATAAAAGGATATGCAACAAGCTTCATAATTTACTTTTAATTGATCTTAAATCTGTTTGTGTGCCGAAGCAAGGCGTAATCCGGCAGAATTTATTTCTTTGGTTTATACACATATCAGCTCTTGTTTGTCACCTGGAACTGCCTTTTTCTGACAACAACACAAGTTCAATATTTACGGCGTTATTTAATAATCAATCTAATTTTAGTCTGCCCACACTTGGCGATCGCCAATTTAAAGAAGAATTATGGATAGCTGATGATTGGGACCGCGGACGGCCGGCTGTTCAGGCGTTTCGTAAGCCACCGAGCAACCCATCTTGCTGATCCACCTTGCTGCATGTAACCTCGATTAAAAATCATTTATAGTCAATCAGCTTTGCCATAAGTCTGGTTTGAATGTTCAAAAGATTGAAATCCTGACAGGGTTAGTTATTGCCGATGATCCGGTCTATACCCAGGCGCATTTTCTCCTTCAGCAGATCCAGAAAGACCGCGAATCCCGTTTTCCTCGTTACGATTTCCTGGTATGATCTCGAATAATTTCCCAGGTCCACAGAGAATACCCTTTCGAAATACTGGACAATTCTTTTCAGATCTGCCTTGCCGTGATTGAATGTCCCGGCGGCCTTGAAGGCGTATATCAATTCGATCAAAGCGATTTTAGGAAAGGTCCATACGAGCTTGTCGCGGCTGACGGCCAGTTGTGTTTCTTCCATTACGGCTGACCGGAAGGATAGGTTTTCTTCTTTGTTGTTTATAGCGTTCAACAGGTCTTTCTCCAACCGGGCATATCCCAGGAAGACGGCCACTTTCAAACTGTAGATGGTACAGAAGGAAGGATCCATGAGCGATGAGAGGAGATCGATATTTTCCTGCTCCAGTTGTTTCTTAGGAAGAAAATAATACCTGTCGAGGTTTGTCCTGCCCGACCCGTAGTATTTGAAGAATTCATCGTTGTCCTTAAAGAAATCATTGATCTTCCGCAATTGCTGTTCCATGAATTCATGCCGGGCTCTCGTTGTTCCCAGGCGTTCAACGGCTTCCCATTCATTTTTCGACGCATAGTAAACAACCAGTGAAATAGTGGGAGGCAAAACAGATTTGAAGAAATGAATTTCTTCTTTCTCTGTTTCAAAATGATAACCTGCCAGTTTTTCAAGAATCTGGTTGATGGCCCTGATGATCATTTCAATCCGCCTGTGCGAGACAAATTTTTCTGAATGAATCTTTTCATCCATGGCGCTTAATTTTGATAACAGCTCTTCATGTAGTTTCTCTGTAAATTTTTGCATAGTACCTGTTTTAGGGTTAAATAACCCACTAAAAGTATTTTTTTAGGCAACACGAAATGCAGTCCTGGCCTGCAAAAAGCCATTTTTTGTTTCTGATCAACGAAGCCGGGGTTTTCCGTTTTCAGCCGACAACATTTTATTTTTAAACGACTAAGGGTTTTCCGTTGGTCAATCGACTGCATTATTTTTTCCGACTGGGGCCCGTTTGAAAAAATCATTCATTTCCTTTTGTAAATTGCTCTAACCAATTAGTAGCCCATGCGTCCACAAAAGGTTGTAGCCGGATTTAATCGAAGAGAAGATCCGGCCATCGTCTGGATATATGAGTCCTACTTTACCAGGATTCTGAATACAGTCAAAAAGAACACCCGGGGTTCATCCGAGGCATACGATCTGACGCAGGATGTTTTTCTGGCTTTACTGGAATATCCCGGACAGTTTGCATCCACACGTCAGATCTATCAGTACCTCTACAGTGCAGCCTCCTTTAATTCGCAGGACCATCTGAAACACCAGGAGATTGTAAAAAACAATGCGCCGCATATATCCAATTATTATAAGGATTTGCCGGACCAAAACAGAAAAAACGCGGAAATCAATGACCGGTTTAATCACCTGATGTACCTGGCCACTGAAAAACTCCCGAGGGTAAGCAAACAGGTTTTTCTCCTGTTCTACACGAAAAACCAGAAAAATAAGCAGATCGCGAAGAACCTGGGCATTTCGGAAAAGACGGTAGAGACCCACAAGACCTATGCCTACAGGATGCTGAAACTGGAAGTTAAAAAAAGCGGCAGCAATTATATGTTCACGTTAACCTTATTATTATGAACCATCCTAAAAGAATCGGAACCTTATTGTACCGGTACAACCGCAATGAGCTTACTGATAAAGAAAAAAGAGAACTGGCCGAATGGCGTGCCCTTTCAGCTGATAATGAACAGCTGTTCCGGGATAAAACAGATCCTGAAAAGGTCCGGAACGAGATGACCGCATTGTATGACAGCAGGGACCGGGTGTTTCAGCAAGTCAGGGAAAGCTATCCGGGAATCGCGAACGCAAAGCTTTCGAACCAGGATTTTCCGGAATCAGGGGCGGATGAAAAACCTGCCCGGATCTTTCATGTATCCCGCAGGGCTGCAGCAATCCTTATTGTCGTTCTGGGTGCCTCCCTGTATTTTGTTTTACGAGGCACAGGGCTGATAGGCAGGAATGAAGGGAATAGTTATGAAGCGGTATTCGTTTCACCCGAAGGCGTCGAAATTGCGTTGGACGATATACACAGGGGCTATCTTGCCGGGTCAGCCGGGATTACATTCAAAAAAAATGAAAAAGGTGAACTGGACTATATCGCGTCGGAAAATAGCGGGGCCGCCAGGGACAAAAACTATGCGTTAAGGAGCAAAAAGGGAGGCCATTTCAGACTCAGTTTTCCTGATGGAACCTGGATATGGTTTAACTCAGCCACCACGATTCGGTATCCGGCCAATCTGTCGCAGGATTCTATACATGTTAAACTGGAAGGCGAGGCCTATTTTGAAGTGAAACGCGATTCAGCCCATCCGCTAATTCTCTCCTTACGTCCAACAGTCAACCGTCAACCAACAACTTACCGTCAACCGTCAACCGTCAACCGTCAACCAACAACTTACCGTCAACCGTCAACCGTCAACCGTCAACCAACAACTTACCGTCAACCGAAATAAAAATCGAATCCTCCAACGCCCGCTTCAATGTAAACGCCTATCCGGACAGTTCAACCCTATTCATAACGGCAGTCAGCGGAAATGTCTTTCTTCTAATGGATTCAGCTACCGGTAAACCGCCATCCAGGGTTCCCCTTTTTCCCGGCCAGCAGGCGCAGATCTCCCAGGGAAATATGACGTTTGTCCGGAACACCGATACAAAAAAGATTACAGCCTGGACGAAATGGTAGAAAAGACAGGCCCTCCGCTTACGCATGAGGGCCCGTATAATCATCCGCCATCCGGCAGATAACTACTTATCTCCGGAACAGTGATCTGACTCACTCCACTCAGCACGGTTCCCGCAACAGCGAGATAGCCGGCGATCGTAGTTACGATAGCGGGCAGGGCAACGGGCGGCGATGATCGCGGCGCTGATGGCGGCCAGGGCCAACCCGATGTTTCTCAGCTTTTGAAAGAACGTGGGTGTGGGTGACACAGCCCTTTCAAGGAGATTCATAAGGATCTGATTTAATGTTATGAATACTGATCGTGCCGGTCCAGGGCACCGTATACCAGGCTGGTCAGGGTTTCCAGCGCCATCCTGGAACGCAGCCCTTTCCAACACCGGTTAACAAGGAAACCGGAGCGATACAGCCTTTCAGTTCATGCATTGCATCATTGGCCGGATGAATGAGAATACTCGTGCGCTGCAGCACATTCATCACCTGCAAATGCCGGTCTAAACTTCGAAGGCTCCATCTTTTTACCAGTTCATACCTTCCTTCGGGTATGCACGAAACCTGTGTGAGGTTGTCCTTCCAGGGGAGTTCGATGCTGTACATCATCAAACGGCCCTGGTAAAGGATCTTTCCATTGGTCCCGGCAGGATAATATGTTCTGATAAGCTCCAGTTCCATAATTGCCATTTTAAAAACCCGCTCCCGCCAAGGACGGGAGGGGTGGGTTTCAATGTCGCTGGCGTTAAGCGTTAATCCGCCGTGTAAAGCTTCGGGGAGAAGCGTTAAGCCTTCAGCGTACATCGGGTTTTCACAGGCGGATCTTAAATGGTATCACCTATGATTATTATCTTCGGGAACAAAAATGCAAATGGATTTTCATTCGATTTCAGAGTCCGGGCAGAGCCTCTGAAAGATTTAATTATTAACATGATTCGATAGCGCGCGATGAAAAGAAGAAAAAAGAAGATGAACCGATCGGAAAAAATGAAAAACCGGCTGGTCTTCCAGGTGAAAATGCCTGGTTGATGCTGCCCGGATAGGAGGATGTGTAAAACTATTTCTGTCCGAGCCTCTGCCCGGACTCTGATGCGGGTCTGAAAAAACGTTACATATTGTGCCGTCAATAGCCCGTTTCCATCACCGGCCGGTTGGATGATCTGCAGAGTAGGAACCCATTCAACAGACGGTGTCGCAAAGCGTAAACGGGTCTTGACTTATCCAATTTTCTAACATTTAAAAAATCCGAACTATGGGAACTTTTAAGCAGGGTATCCTGGGTCATTTCAGTGGAAAAGTCGGTCCGGTGATCGGCTCCAGCTGGAGAGGTAAATCTGTGATGCGCGGATTACCGAAAGGCAGGAAGGGGAAACCAAACCAAACGCAGCTGCAGCAGCAGGCGAAATTTTCATTGATGATTAAATTCCTGCAGCCGCTCAGCGCTTTGGTAAGGGAGACTTATGACAGTTCCCCGCGGAAATGTCCGGTATGAACAAAGCCTTCTCTGACAATGTCAGGAATGCGATCACCGGAGTATATCCGGACCTCGCGATTGATTACAGCAAAGTGATCCTGAGCAAAGGGGCGCTGCATAATGTAGATACGGCATCAGCCGCATCAACCGTTGCCGGAAAACTCCAGTTCACCTGGATCGATAACAGTGGTGGCGATGCGCTTCCAACGGACATAGCGTTCGTTGCGGCCTACAGTGCAGAGCAGAACCGCTGGATTTTCGCCCAGCATATCGCAACCAGAAATGCCGGCACTTACAGTTTAGATGTAACTGCATTCAGCGGCAAGGCGGTCCAAACCTATATTGGTTTTCTGTCCGCCGATGGTCAGAGCGTTTCCAACAGCCTTTTTACGGGCCAGGTAAACGTTTTATGATCAGACATATCTAAATGACCCGAAAGGGTTAACGGGGGCTGCCGAAAGGCAGCCCTTTTTTATTTCCACCTGCCCGCCCAGACCACTCCGCAGGGCAATTTTTTGAAATCACCAAGCATCTGGATTCCATTTTTCTTGTTCACCATGTACTGCACCGCCAGGACCATCAACATCATGTTATCCGGTTTTGCTATGACAGGTATCGAGATAACCGGTGGTTGAAATAATTCGTGGACATAAGGAATCCTCATTTCACCCATTGCCGGTTTCCCGGTTTCAACATCAGCAAGGTTTGTGGATGTGATGATCCATTTCAATAGGATATGATCCGTATTGTATGGTGCCTGTAAGGCTTCGCCGGGAACAAAGGGAGCGAAACGGATTTCCATCATCCCGGACTCTGAACCGCTTATGGAAACCCGGATGGCCATAATGGATGACAGGTCCGCCTGCTCATTAAACTGGAACCCCTGTATAAAAGGCAGCCCGTTTCGGCGAACCGGGGAAGCCGGATCCTGCTTTTCCTGCCAGCCGATATATTTGTTCAGGGCGCCGGTAAACCGGTAAGGCATACGCTTATCTGATTTACAGGGATTTATTTGCTGAATGATATCCCGGATTTGTCTGCCTATCCTGCTGGCTTTTCCAAAATTAAAACCACTTCTCACCGAAGCCCTGGTACGATTGACGGAAACGGGTTTCGCCCGCATATAATACCCTCCGCGGAACTTGTAGAATATCAGGTTATTAACCGTACCTGTCAACTTGGAATCACATTGTCTGGCCATTGTTTAATTTTTATATCGTGTATGGTTTCATTAACACCCCTGCCCTATCGCATCCCTGATGAAACAGGACTAAGTCCATACTAAGTCCATTAACTGATGGACTTCGTATGGACTTAGTCCCTCACAGGTAGCTCAGATACCCTGATGATACCCTGATGATACCTTGTCCGGATAGCTAATATTGAAGGCAATAAAAAGGAGGTGATAAATAATTCAACGCAGGTGAAAGTTGAATATTGTGTCTCAGGCAGATCATAAAACGCATCAGTATTCCAGGAATTACTAATAAGAGCGGCTTAATCCTGTCGGCGAATTATCGGAGCCCGATATACTTACTGTTTTAAAATTGTAAATAATTGGAATTCTGTTAGCTGCCCGGATAACATAAATCAGAGGCCATTTGCTTACCTGGTGAGAATCCGGAGTCCCTCCGAACGATATTTATTGACCTGCTCATCCGCACTGATCAGCGTATAGTTATTCCGGATTGCCTGCCATATCAGCATACGGTCAAATGGATCTTTATGGTGTACAGCTTTCAGCTGATGATAGGAACTACTGTCAGCAGCCGACAGTTCAATGATATCAAAGCCGATTTTTGTGCAGATTTCAGGTATATCTTCCGGCTGGAAACCGGAAATTTCCATTTTACCCAAGGAGGATTTCAGTGCAACTTCCCAGAAGCTAATGGTACTGACAAATATTTTCTGCTCTGAGTCAGCTGATCAGGTCCTTTATCTTTCCCGATATCTTTTTTGAATCGGCAATTGCCCAAATCAAATAATGGGTATCTAATAAATAACTCATAGTCCCAGAAATTCTTCGGTCGTTAACTTAAAGTCTTTGGAAAACACCACTTTGCCCTTTTTATCAAGAATGCCTATTTTCCTTCTCTTCGGCCTTTCCTTATTTCCGGGAACCAACCTGGCAACCACCTCTTTGCTTTTGCCATAAGTAATACTGATCTCCTCACCTGCCTGAACTCTTTTCAGCACCTGCGAGAACTTGGTTTTAAATTCCCCGACACTCAATACCTTAATTTGTTTCATATGATCAAAATTATCCCTTTCTTGTCAACTTGTCAAGTTAACCTTGTATTTAACTGATATTCAATGGTATAATAGACCTAATGCGGGGATGAAATTAGTGTATCGGCGTAATCGTTGCTGCCATGGCTCCCTGAAGACTGGTACCTTTCAGGGGATCAACTACCTGCATCAGGCACCTGTGCTGCGTTGCCATATTAATGAGAAGTTATCCGGTAGGCGAATACCCGCTTCAGCTGTGATTGGCGATCTGTATCATTTTTTTCACATCAAGCACAATGATTTTCCTGCCTTTGGTCTCCACAATCCCCTCCAGTTTAAAATCAGACAGGATACGAACTACATTTTCCCTTGCCGTGCCTACCAGGCTTGCCAGGTCATCCCGGCCCATGTTAATTTCAACCGGCATGCCTTCTTCGAAATTGATTTTATATTTTTCCCGCAGAACGATCAGCTGAACGGCCAGCCTTTCCCTTACCGGCTTTTGCGCAAACATCGAAAGACTGTTTGCCAGTACCGCAAATTCATGGCTTAATGTTTTCAGTAACCGGCGATTCAGTTCGGCAGACTGATGGATGGCATGTAAGAAATCCTGCCCGGGAATAAACGTAATGGTGCTTTCTTCCAGCACAGCTGCAGAATCGGGGTAGTTGTCCTGCGAAAGAATGGCATGGTATCCCAGTAACTCGCCGGAATTGGCAACATATATAATCTGTTCCCTTCCCTCTGCATCCACTTTGTATTTCTTTACCTTCCCTTTATTAATATAATAAATACCCGCCGGGTATGTCCGTTCCCGGAAAATAATCTCTCCTTTTTTATAGACCTGCTCCGACCGGTGCGCCATCAGCAGCTCCAAATCGGATGCGGGCAGATCGGCAAGAATGGATTCCGTTTCGAAATTCCATTTATCAATAGGAAAAATCCCTTTTATACTCATAACTCATTAAGCCATTGTGCTGCAAAAATTGATAAAAGTCACATTTAAAAGTGATAAGGTTTACCGCGCCGCTTCCCTGATCTGAATAATTTTACTGCCGGTAATCTTTACGATATGTATTATACATCCGATCATGAATGGATTGATTTTCAGGGAACTGTTGCCTATATGGGTGTCAGCAGCTTTAAACTTCTGGGATTCAGGGCCATTCACGAGATCATCTTCAATGATCCGGTAAGTTACAAAAAACGGGGGGATATTATCGCCTGGATCAAATACCAGGATTATAAAATCGAGATTCTCATGCCTGTGGACGGAAGCATCGTGCAGGTCAACAGGATATTATTAAACAACGACCTGGAACAAATTAAAATCCATCTCGGGAAAAGCGGCTGGATGTTTTCCATTATCCCTTCCAACCGGTACGATCGGAAAAACCTGATCCCCGTTAAAGACTACCTTTCTCTGATAAAAAACAACTACCCCCGTTCTTAACCCATCCCATTTTATGGAGCCACCCTATAACCCCGCGCCTATCAACTGGTTTCATTCAGATACCGGATTTAATACCCTGTATCCGCCGGATATACAGATACTGGCCAGTCAGCATTGGACACCCCTGGATGTAGCCCTGCAGGCGGGCCGTTTCCTGGCCGGAAATGAAACGGTTAAAATACTGGACATTGGCAGCGGTGTCGGCAAATTCTGCCTGGCCGCCGCCTATTTTACCCCCAGGTCATTTTACTATGGTGTGGAACAGAGAAAAACATTAGTCGAACACGCAGAGAACGCCAGGAAACGGCTGGACCTTGATAACGTAACGTTTATCCATGGCAATTTTACGCAGCTGTCTTTAAAAAATTTCGATCATTTCTATTTCTACAATGCATTCTATGAAAACCTGGCGGGCACCGATAAAATAGACGACAGTATAGATTATTCGAGAGAATTATTTAACTATTACAACCACTATTTGTTCAAACAACTGGAACTGAAACCAAAAGGGACCCGGATTTGCACCCTTTGCAGCTGGGGAGATGAAATACCTCCCGGATTTCATATCGTAAATTCGGAAATGAATGGTATCCTGAAGTTTTGGGTAAAAAGTTAATAGAGACCCTATTCATCATGTCAGCACAAACAAAACATGTTTAAACCGAAGATATTTCACACGTTAAAGAACTATAACCGCCACCAGTTTACCAGAGACCTGATGGCCGGCGTCATTGTGGGCCTTGTTGCCTTGCCGCTTGCCATTGCCTTTGCCATCGCCTCAGGGGTGTCCCCGGAGAAAGGACTGTACACCGCTGTCATTGCCGGATTTATCATTTCTGCCCTGGGCGGCAGCCGGGTTCAGATCGGGGGACCGACCGGCGCTTTTATCGTAATCGTATATGGCATTGTGCAGGTGCATGGCGTAAACGGATTGATCATTGCCACGTTCATGGCCGGCATTATGCTTATCATCATGGGCTTTGCGCGGCTCGGCTCCGTGATCCGGTTTATTCCCTATCCTTTGATTATTGGTTTTACCAGCGGCATCGCCCTGATCATTTTTTCTTCGGAGGTAAAAGATCTGCTGGGTTTGAAAATGGGAGCCGTGCCGGCTGATTTTATTGAAAAATGGAAAAGCTACCTGATGGCCATTCATACCACAGATATCTATACGGTGGCAACAGGCCTGTCCACCGTTGCCATTATTATGCTTTGGCCGAAAATCACGCACAAAGTGCCCGGATCACTGATCGCCATTTTGGCTACTACGGCTGTCATGCAATTACTGCACCTGCCTATCGAGACCATCGGAAGCAGGTTTGGGAGTATCCCCTCTTCCCTGCCCGGACCGGTATTTCCTCATTTGGATCTGGCTACGATAAAAAATTTAATTCAGCCGGCTTTCACCATTGCCCTGCTGGGTGGAATCGAATCGCTGTTATCGGCCGTGGTGGCCGACGGTATGATCGGAGGAAATCATAAGTCCAATATGGAACTGGTTGCGCAGGGGATAGCGAATATGTTTTCCTCGATTTTCGGAGGTATTCCGGCCACGGGTGCCATCGCCAGAACGGCAACCAATATAAAAAACGGAGGTCGCACGCCCGTTGCCGGGATCATCCACGCAATCACCCTGCTGCTGATATTGCTTTTTTTCGGTAAATGGGCTTCGCTCATCCCGATGGCCACCCTGGCCGGTATCCTGATGGTGGTCGCTTATAATATGAGTGAATGGAGGCATTTTCTTGCCGTTGTAAAAGGTCCGCGCAGTGATATGGCTATTTTAATTACCACTTTTCTGTTAACCGTACTCATTGACCTGACGGTTGCCATTGAAATCGGTATGATACTGTCTTCCTTTCTGTTTATGCGCAATATGATCAAGTTCAGTGAGGTAAGCCTTATCACAGGAAAATATGAAAATCAACCACAGGGCGATGACGCGGAATCCCTGGAAAATTTTGATATTCCAAAAAATGTGGAAGTCTTTGAGATCAACGGGCCGCTTTTCTTCGGGGCCGCTTATAAATTCAAAGACGCCATGCGGTTTATTGAAAACCCACCCCGGGTGCTTATTATCCGCATGAGAAATGTCCCGATCATTGATGCAACAGGAATCAAGACCATCCGGGAAGTGTTCAAAGAATCAAAAAACAGCGGCACCAAACTGATACTCTCCGAAGTCCGCAGCGGGCAGATCCTGGAGGAATTGAAAACCGCCCGGCTCTTATTTGCTATCGGCAAGGCAAATGTTACCGAGACTTTTCAGGATGCCATTAACAGGAGTAAGGTGGTCCTGGAAAGTCCTCACGTACCGGTATAACCGAATCTCAATCGCGGGTTTACATGCCAGTACCGCATATCTTAATCCTTTTATACTGAAAAATATCTGTTAACTTAATCCTGTTAACAATCGCTGGCGGGAAAACGAAACCTAAATCCACCAAATGAACTGGCACCGGTTAAGCATAACGGAAACTTTTCAATTGCTGGATACCCGGCAGCAGGGCCTCCGAACGACCGATGCGGAGGAAAAACTGCTGCAGTATGGCCCCAACGAATTGCAGGAAGCTAAAAAGAAAACGGTGGCCGGCATGCTGCTCTCGCAGTTCAGGGATGTCATGATCCTGATTTTACTTGCCGCCGCCATAATCTCGGGTTTTATCGGCGATCTCACCGACACCCTGGTGATCCTGGTCATTGTGGTGCTGAATGCCGTTTTGGGTTTCCTGCAGGAATACCGTGCGGAAAAAGCCATGCTGGCCTTAAAGCAAATGGCCATTACACAGGCCCGGGTGCTTCGCGACGGGAACATCACCTGGCTGCCTGCCACCGTCCTGGTGCCGGGCGACCTGGTGTTACTGGAAGCGGGCAATGCCGTACCGGCGGACCTGCGGATCACGGAATCGGTGAACCTGAAAATTGAGGAAGCGGCACTCACCGGCGAGTCCCACCCTGTTGATAAAATCTCCCGGGTGCTGGATACAGATGATTTACCTGTCGGCGACCGGAAGAACATGGCCTACAAGGGCACATTTGTAACCTATGGCCGGGGCACCGGTATCGTCATAGCCACGGGCATGCAAACAGAACTGGGGCGTATTGCTAAATTGCTGCAGCAGGATGAGATGCTGACCCCGCTGCAGCAGCGCATGGCTTCCTTTGGAAAAAAACTGTCTGTCCTGGTTTTATTTTTATGCGTCGTGTTTTTTATTGCAGGCTGGTTACGGGGCGAAGAGGTTGTGAAAATGATCCTCACCAGCATTTCCCTGGCCGTTGCGGCCATCCCGGAAGCCTTACCGGCCGTAATCACGATTTCACTGGCCCTGGCGGCAAAAAGACTGGTTCGCCTGAACAGCCTGATCCGGAAATTACCGGCTGTGGAAACCCTGGGATCCGTAACGTATATATGCACGGATAAAACAGGCACCCTGACCAAAAACAAAATGTATGTGGAGGAACTGTTTGCAAACGGACACCTGTATGCACGGAAGGACCTGTCCTCCATCATGCAACAACAGGAAGTCCATTTACTGATGCTGGCGTTTGCGCTGAATAATGATGCGGTTGAAGACAGCGATCATATCATAAAAGGAGACAGTACGGAAGTGGCCCTGCTGGAGCTGGCCAGGGAACAACATATCAAACCGGGCGACTGGCCCAGGCTTGCAGAAATTGCGTTCGATTCCGAACGGAAGATGATGACAACTTTCCATGCCCACGATAGCCGGATTATTTCTTTCACCAAAGGCGCGCCGGATATATTACTGCAACTCTGTACAGATACTGATGCCCCCGCCATTTTGAAACAGGTGGATAAACTGGCGGCTAAAGGTCACCGGGTATTGGGTTTTGCCTATCGTTACTGGGATACCCTTCCTGAAAGTCCCGACAGCGCCATACACGAATCGGGTTTGCATTTTTTAGGACTGGCCGGAATCATTGACCCGCCCCGGGAAGAAGTGTACGATGCGGTAGCCCAGTGTAAAACGGCCGGCATTATACCGGTACTCATCACCGGCGATCATCCCCTCACTGCAAAAACCATTGCACAACGCATTGGCATTCTAAGCAGCGATCAGGATATCACCATGACCGGGAAGCAGCTGGCAGCACTGGATAACGAAAGTTTCTTAAGCAAAGTGGAAAAGATCAAAGTGTATGCCCGCGTTTCACCGGAACAAAAACTGCAGATCGTAAAAGCGCTGCAGCAGAAAGGACATTATGTGGCGATGACCGGCGACGGCGTGAATGATGCGCCCTCATTAAAACGGGCAAATATCGGAATTGCCATGGGCATCACCGGTACCGATGTTTCCAAAGAAGCCGCACATATGATTTTACTGGATGATAATTTTTCGACGATCGTAAAGGCCGTCCGGGAAGGGAGAAGGATTTATGATAATATACTCAAGTTTATCAAATACCTGATGACCACCAACTCCGGGGAACTGTGGACCTTATTGCTGGGCCCGGTGATCGGACTGCCGGTAGCCCTGCTCCCCATCCATATATTATGGATCAACCTGGTGTCGGACGGATTGCCGGCCATTTCCCTGTCGTTTGAAAAAGCGGAAAAAGATATCATGAACCGCCCTCCCCGGCCGCCTCAGGAAAGTGTTTTTGCCAATGGCCGGGGCATTCACATGATCTGGGTCGGACTGCTGATGGCAGGCATTACCCTGTCTGCGCAGGCCTGGGCCATCCGGAACGGACTGCACTGGCAAACCATTGTGTTCAATGTTTTATGCCTGAGCCAGATGGGCCATGTGCTGGCCATCCGCTCCGAACACCGGTCATTGTTCCGTATTGGACTGTTTACCAACAAACCGCTGTTAGGAGCCGTGCTCATAGCCTTCCTGCTTCAGTTTCTTTTAACCTATGTTCCGGTTTTACATGCCGTTTTTAAAACCCAGGCCCTTACCCTGAGTGAGTTCATCGGGGTGAGCATCGCTTCCTCCCTGGTATTTTTTGCAGTTGAAATTGAAAAAACCATTTCCAGGAAAAGAAGAAACAGGAACCTTCCTTCATCAAAGGCTTGAAAAAAAACAGTCCGTCATTTCATATATACTGCGCGGAACCTGGCTAAGGGGGCCATGCGGGCTTTGATCAATATCAGCGTATCGCCCCGGACATCATAGGTATCCGCCATCTGCAGGGCTTTCAGGAACAGGGATTCAGTATCCATATCCGGACAGGCCATCAGGGTGGATATTAATTTGGACAGGGTGATGCGGTTATTATTTTTTAATTCATAGGTCCCGGAAAAACTATTGCATCCCCCGTTACCGGTCACCCGGCTGCCTTTTAATTTGAACATAACATGAGGTTCCTTATTAAAGGCAGGTCCGGCAGGAACGGCCTTACCGTTTAATTCGGTGAGCTTCCAGTATTTTTCCAGTATACCGGTATTTACTTTCCCTAAAATATATTGGCCGGCCAGATCGCCTGTAATCCGGTTTCCCTGCATATCCAGCTTGATCAGTTGATTTTCGCCGACGAGATAACGCTCCTGTCCGGTGCTGATACCCGGTTCACTGATCACAATGATACCGCCGTCTGTATTCCAGCTGAACGTTCCGGATGATTCGACAATCAGATCCGTTTTGCCCAGGTATTTTCTTTTAAACGAGCAGGTCAAATCCTTACGGATGGTAATCGTTGTTTCAATACCGGCGCAGTCGCCACAAGGCAGAACGCCAAAATAACTGCCCGGCCAGTCCAGCGAATTCCGGCTGTTATCCCCGGCAGCCTGCTCCGTTTCCCGGGTGGCAGGAGCCGGTGTTTTACAGTTTGGAAACCCGGTTATACAAAGAATCGCAAGGAGAAAAAATATCCTGTATTTCATACACATCGTTATTTTCATTCCCGCTGTTACGTTACAGGGAAGCGGGTACGGTACACGAACGGTAACACCTAACCGGTGTTTTTTGAAAAGCCGGGTCCTTTTCCGGCATATGCCGGAAAAGGGGTAATATTGTTTTCACCGTATGCAGGAACAAAATACAAATACACCCATCTGGAAATCCCTGGGCCCCTTTAGCTTTTCAAGGCTTTTGATCCTGTTCTTCCTGGTCATCCTGGGAAGTTTTATGATACGGAGCATCCTGTTCATGCGCAACAGCGAGGTTTATAAAAATACAAACGAAAAACTAATGCATGCCCGGGATGTGATCGCGCAGGCAACCCTGATTTCCACCCTCGCCAAAGATATGCAATGGGAAAGCAGGAATTACCTTTTAAACGGCGACTCCGGTGCGCTGCATGCGTATTCGGATCTCCGGGACTCGCTGGAACTGAACGAAACAATACTTTCTTCACTCTGTTCAGGTAATCCATCCCAGGAAATCCGCATCCGGAATCTGAAAACACAGCTGGACAGCCTGGAAAAATTTATTGAAACCTCTTTTCAGTCAACCCGTCAAAAAGCATTTTCACTCCCGGAGTTTATATCCAACAAACAAAGACAGAATAGCTTTCATGCCCTCATCAATCAACAGATCGGAGAAATCAACCGGGAAGAAAAACGATTGCTGGCCTTAAGTGAACAGGCCAATAGCAAAAACATTCTGGAGACCTACACTTTTTATTACAGCCTTGAGGTCCTGATCCTGCTGTTACTCTTCATCTCCCTGCTTTTAGTTCTTTATCAATTCAACAAAAGGCGGAAGGCGGAAAGGATACTGTTCGAAAGCGAAAAAAAATTCCGCCTGCTCCTGAACAGCATCAAAGGACTCGCCATCTTCATGACCGATGAAAAGGGGATCATCCTCGACTGGTATGAAGGCGCTTACCAGTTAAAGGGGTACAGGAAATCAGAAGTCACGGGCAAACATTTCTCCATGTTTTACCTGGCCGATGACATAACCCGCGGACTGCCTGAACAAAATCTTGAAGAGGCCAGGAAAAACGGGAGCCTGGAAACCGAAGGATGGCGTGTGCGTAAGGACGGATCCAGGTTCTGGGCAGATATATTAATCGCTGCCATTTATGATAAGGAAGGAAACGTACAGGGCTACGCCAAACTGACCCGGGATTACAGTCTCCACAAGAAAGCGGAAGAAGACAGCCGGCATGCGCTGGAAAAAGAAAGGGAACTGAATGCGATGAAGTCGAATTTTGTAACCATCGCCTCCCATGAATTCCGGACGCCGCTGAGTACCATTCTTTCTTCTGTTTTCCTGATCGAACGCTACCATACCACCGATGAACAATCGAAGCGGGAAAATCATATCCGCCGCATCCGGTCGGCCGTCAGCGACCTGGTCTACATTCTGGAAGAATTTCTGTCGCTCGAGAAAATAGAGGAAGGAAAAGCGGAAGCCAAAAAAGAACGGTTCAACCTGGAGGAACTGGCCCGGACCGTCTGCTCCAAACTAAATCCCTCGCTCAAACAGGGCCAGCTTATGGAATGCCTGCATTCGGGCAACGGGGAGGTTGACCTGGATAAAAATTTCACGGAACATATCCTGAGCAACCTGGTGTCCAACGCGGTAAAATATTCACCTGCCGGTACCCGGATTGTTATCAGGACAAACGTTACGGAACACCTGGTTGAGCTGATCGTTGAGGACCAGGGCATCGGCATTTCACCGGAGGATCAGAAGCATTTATTCGAACGTTTTTACAGAGCTTCCAATACCGGAAATGAAAAAGGTACCGGTCTGGGGCTCCATATTGTGAAAAGATATGTCGAATTGATGGGAGGAGAAATCAGCGTACACAGTGAACCCGACAAAGGTTCCCGGTTCATCGTCCGGTTTCAACCATAGAAATTAAGGCGCCCCGGAAAGGAGTTGCGGGTGAAGAAGCCGGGACGGCGCAGACAGATAAGGAAAAGAGAATCACAAAATCTATCCGGATGTCAACCGGATCATTTGATAACGAAGCTGGATTTCGGCAGGTAGAAAATCGTTTTCTTCCCGCTTCCGTCAATAAAATTCATTTTGCCGAAATTGCCCACTTTGCCCAGGTACACAATCCGGTCTCCCTGTTTTAACAGGTTGGTATTAAAATAAGATCCGAGGGGGCATTTGTTGTAATTGTCCCTGACATCATTGGCGCTGGAGGAAAAACAAATCATTTCCCTGGTGGAAACATTGGCGAACTGATAACCAAATACCCGGTATACCATTTTCTGATCCGGGGCAACATAAAACTCTTTTGTCTTTTTATCAACCCGCCCGATGGTTTGCCCCATCACTCCCGATGCGACAAACAGGATAAAAAAAGAAAGAATGAATTTATTCATCTGATAAGCTTTAAATCGTCCAAAACAGCAGGTTACCTTACTCCTGCAACTGATATGCCAGTTTTACACAATTATAAACAGCGGGGACAGCTGAATTCCGGTCGTTTTTTATTAATTTGTCTTCATCTACCAAGCAACGACGCCATGGCATCAAAAAAACTCACAGAATCCCAGGAAAGGGATTTCCACCGGGACGGGTACCTCATCATAAAAAACTTTTGCAGCCGGCAGGAGATTGATAAATTATATGCGACAGCCACCGGGGATCTTACCATCCGTGAAAACGCACTGGACCTGAATGATCTGTCGGGTAAAAAAACAAAACTTTCCCTCTGGTTTACCCCGGGAAATGATGTATTCGGCTACCTCACCCGGAGTGAAAAAATGGTGCATGCCGTGGCCCAACTGATAGACAGCGATGCGCCGGTATGCCATTTTCATTCCAAGATCATGCAGAAGGAACCCAGGGTGGGCGGCGCCTGGGAATGGCACCAGGACTATGGTTACTGGTATAAAAACCAGTTCATGTTTCCCGACCAGTTGCTGAGTGTGATGATTGCCCTCACCCCGGCGAATCAGGAAAACGGCTGCCTGCAGGTAATCAGGGGCTCCCATAAACTGGGCAGGGTGAACCATGGTTTCTCCGGAGAACAGGTGGGCGCGGACAGGGTGATGGTCAATAATGCACTGAAGACCATGGAACTGGTTTACTGCGAACTGGAACCGGGAGACGCCCTGTTTTTTCACAGCAACCTCCTGCACCGTTCCGAAGCCAACCTTTCCGAATATCCGCGCTGGTCCATCATCTCCTGCTATAACGCCCTTTCGAACCCGGCTTACAATGAACAGTCTGTTTCCTGGAAAATACCTATAGATACTGTACCCGACGAAGCCATACTGGGCTGGCAGGCGGATTCATTCGAACATGCGGATTTCTTAAAAAAGGAAAACGACCCGGCGCTGAAGGAAACGGGCTGGGAAAAATCAGTGAACGTTACCTGATCCCCCGATCTGGGAAACATGTACCGCCAGGATCGGCGTATCATTATGTGTGATGATGTCGCCGGAATATTTTTTATCCAATAAAGCGAGGAAGCCATGTTTCTTCGGAACGACGATCAGTAAATCCAGCTGCTGCTCCCTGGCAAATTCATTCAGACGTTCCGCAAGTTTGTCGCCATGTAAAAAATGAAAAACCGGTTTGAACTTATTTAAATGATTTCCCAGGGAAACAGATTCAGCAGTATCCTGCGACTTTAAATCCTCATCCTGTTTACTTAAGTGAATAATATCCAGGGAAGGATTGAAAACAGTTAACCAGTCATTGAGTAATTTAAAGGGAATGGTATCCGCCACATCCTGCAGATCACAGGCCAGCCCCACTTTGCGGATTCCCTTAAACGGGACATTTTCAGGAACCACCAGGATCGGATAAGGATTGTGCTTTACTGAACTGAGCGTACTGCTGCCCAGCAAAATCCGCTCCAGCGAATAACCTGCTTTTTTACCCATCACAATGGCAAAGGGATCATATTCATCAGCAATTTCTTTTATCTGCGTTGCCACCGTACCCATCACCACCCGGTTGATGATTTCAATCTGCCCGTTGGTACGGATGGTGAGCTTCGACCCGAGATTATCCAGGTCCTGTTCAGCCATACTCAGCATATCTTCAAAAACGGTTTCGGAAACCGGTATTTCCGAAGCCGCGATGGGCACTTCCACCACGTTCAGCAATACCAGATTTGCATTCAGGAAGTTTGCCAGATCTGCTGCATAGTTTGCGGCATTCCTGGAAGTGGCCGAAAAATCAGTTGGTGCTATAATTGTTTTCATTACACAAAGATTTATAGAATACAAATCAGCAACAATGACTTTGATCAGGTGAAAGCCTAATGTTTATCAAAGCAGGGAAATACGGAGACCCGGTAATCGAAAACGGACTGCCGGTTTTTATTCCTGCAGTAAACCCGGATGAGGAAGCTGGCTGGATTTTTTCATCAGGTGAGCGGCCTCCGCTAATTTTTCCCGGTGCATGGGATGGGCAATATCAATCAGGGCCTTTGCCCGTTCGGTTAAATTTTTCCCGTATAAATAGGCAATTCCATATTCGGAAACAATATAATGGACATGTGCCCGGGTGGTCACCACACCGGCCCCGGTTTTTAACAAAGGCACGATTTTACTTTCCCCGCGGGAGGTTACGGAGGGCATGGCAATGATCGGCCGGCCTCCTTCCGAGAGGGAAGCGCCGCGCATGAAATCCATCTGTCCCCCGACGCCGGAATACATTTTCGATCCGATGGAATCGGCACAGACCTGTCCGCTCAGGTCAATTTCCAACGCGCTGTTGATGGCCGTCATTTTCGGATTCTGCCGGATGATATGCACTTCGTTCACATAACTGATATCCAGCATTTCAATCACCGGGTTGTCATGTACAAACTGATATAATTTCCGGGTGCCGATCATAAAACTGGAAACCACTTTATATTTTCTCCTTTTCTTCATCTCACCGGTGATGACGCCGGAAGTGATCAGGTCAACGATCCCGTCTGAGAACATTTCCGTGTGAATGCCGAGCCTCCGGTGACCGGCCAGTTTTTTCAGAACGGCATTGGGAATGTTACCGATGCCCATCTGAAGGGTTGAACCATCGTCAATCAGGGAGGCGACATTTTCAGCAATACGGGTATTTAATTCATCGGGCTCCGCGATGGCCGTTTCCAGGATCTCATCCTGCACATCCACCATGGCCGTGATCATGCTCATATGAATGAACGAATCCCCATGGGTGCGCGGCATATTCGGGTTTACCTGGGCAATGATATACCGGGTCGATTCAAGCACGGCCGGGGCAATATCCACCGATACGCCCAGTGAACAGTACCCGTGTTCATCGGGTGGCGAAACATGAATGAGGGCGAAATCGATCTGTATGTTCCGGTTCCTGAAAAGCGACGGAATCTCACTCAGGAAAAGAGGTATGTAATCCGCGCGTTTTTCCTGAACCGCCTTACGCAGGTTGGCCCCGATAAAAAAACAATTCACATGAAATACATCTTTCCATTCCGGATCGGCATAAGGAGCTTCCCCTTCCGTATGCATCTGGTAAATGGTCACATCCCGGAGTTCATGTGCCCGGTTCACCAGGCCACGGATCAGTTGCTGCGGCGCCGCCGCCCCGGTCTGAATAAATATTTTACACGACGGTGTAATCAATTCCATGGCCTTCTCAAGAGACTGGTACATGATGAAGTTTTATAGTTTATAAGTAAGGTCCGTTTCTCAGGAAAAATGTGCAATGAAAACGGGACATGCATGTTTTGCGATCACTTTGTCTGCAAAACTCTGCCTGAATGTATTTGAAAAAGTGGATCTGGAATAAGACCCGGCAACGAGGAAAATATTTTTCTTGTTTTCAAGCCAGGCCGGAAAATGTTTTTTCGCATCAAAATGCAGTTTGGAGGCGTACAGCGCATCAAAATGGGAACCCGCATATTCCTGCAGCAGTTCCTGGTCCGGAATATCATCTCCTTTTTCATCCTTGATATGCACAAAATCGGCCGGCAGCTCGGAAAAATCCGGGAATAAATAAGCAAATTGTTTTAAGGCAAACATGGCTTCTTTCCCGCCGTCATAGGCAATGGCCAGACGGTCAACAACATGGAAATTTTCCGGAACCACCACCACCGGGCATTCTGAAACCCGGAGGGTTTCACCCATAAAATAATTGGGTTGTACATCGAGCACGTCCCGGCAGAATAGTTCTTCGCTGATCACCACCAGGTCGGCAAACCGGCTTTCCTTGATAAAAAGATCCCGGTCCCAGGATCCGTCGTGCGGGTGCACCTGGAATTTAATTCCATGGGCTTCGCATTCCCGGCTGAATTTTTCGCGGCTTTTCTTAACCAGCAGTTTTTCTTCTTCCTTTAATTTAACGTAGGGCTCAGATATGGGAATGAAACCTACGGGTATCATTTGTTCGGTATCGATGGAAGTAAAAAATAACCCTTTCACAAATACGGGCTCATGCTCGCGGATCTGTTGGATAAAACGGAACGCCCCTTTCGGAAAATTGTCCCCGTCGCATAGAAAAAGTATTTTTTTCATGATTTCTGATTTATGTTGAAATGTATCCCGGTAAAACAGACTGATTCAAAGTTGCTTATTTTTCGCGGGATGAAAGTGATCTGAGCTCAAAATTAGCATGGCCGGGGTTCTGCTTTACTGATATCTGTCAGGAGGGCAGGTGATAAAACTCAATGGATTTAATGGCGGACCCTTCACAAGACTGTCTTTCATAACGCTTTATACGGCCGGTCCGGTCCCGGACCGCGGAAAATCAGCTGATCCGGGATCGCCTTCCGTAACTTCATGGTATGAATTCCCTGAAATGAACAGGCTTCCGGATGGCGAATCACTCAACCATATGCCGTTTACCTCATAAAAAACTGCAGGACACCCTGGACAAAAGATTCCATTCCGTATCTGCCAAACTGCAAAAACTAATACCCGGATACGGGAAGGAAGATATTCATTCGTTCCGCGTTGAAATAAAAAAACTAAAAAGCTTTCTCCGGTTAATAAAAACCAATCATAAGCATCCTTCAGCACTGAAAATTCCCGGCCGCCTGAATAAAATTTACAGGATCCTTGGACAAATCCGTGTTTTACAACTTCAGGAAGCACAGGTGAATAAAGAATTAAAGGAGACCGGTGTTCGGGACCAGGATATCTATCTGAATAAGATCCGTGAGAAAACAGCTGTTTGCAGAACAGAAGCGGCAGATGCCATCAGACGGTTCAAATCCATCAAAAAAGACAAAGCAGCGATTAAAGAACATTGCCCGGATCTTCTTCTGAATACAACCATTAAAAAATTCATATCTGCAAAAAGGGATGCCATCCGCAAACAACTGTTACAGGAATCGCCGGACGAAACTTCCCTGCATACCATCCGCAAACACCTGAAGGATATCCAGTACAACAGTTCCTATTTAAAAAATGACCTGCCGGGATTGCCGGAATGCGGATTTCTTCAAACAGATGAAATACCCGGCTTCACCAGGCTGCTGGGAAATTTTCATGACCTGCATGTGGCCCTCTGTTTGCTGGATGACGATCTGAAAGAAAACGGGTTACCAGGAGATTTAAAAAATCTGTTACTGAATATCCGGAATACCTGGCAGGGTGATAAAGAAAAACTCAGGCAGGAGATTTATAAAAAATGCAGGAAATTCCGGTTGCCGGATCCGGGCCATGTACCGGCCCCCCGAAAACACCCGGCATGAATGAGTCAGTCTGCATCTTCCGTAAGCAGTCGTTTGATATCCCCGCTTAATTTCCTGATCATTTCTTTATCGGTAGCATCATAAAAACCCCGTACACGCCTTTGCTTATCCAACAGCGCCACATATTGCGTATGTATAAATTCAGGGCTTGCCGAATCCCCTGCTGAAAGCAGGTAGTCCCTGGCGGCACCACTATACAGTGCATTCCTGTCGCCCGTTAAAAACTGCCAGCCCGGGCTAACCACATCCAGTCGTTTTGCATAGGCCTTCAGCACCGGCACGGAATCCCTGTCCGGATCCACCGTATGGGATAAAATCACGAAATCCGGACGATGACCATAACGATCATACAGCTCCTTCAGATTTTTATTCATGACCGGGCAGATGGACGGACAGGAAGTAAAAAAATATTCCGCCACCGTTACTTTATGCCGGACCGATTCCGCGGTTACCGTATCCCCGTCCTGGTTAATGAATGAAAAGGGTCCGGCTGTATGGCCTGGTTCCCCGAGTACAGGCAGACTTTTTTTCCCGTCGAATACAAGAAATAAAAACCAGATCACACCGACGGCCGATAACAGGACGACAAAAAAACCGGCTATTCCTGAACTGATACCCGGATTCTGTTTTTTCCCTTTCTTCATATCTCTAAAATATTATTTTTTATATCAGGAATGAAAAGTGAATCATAAACCGGTTATTGGCTTTAATGATTCCATTGGCCAGATTTTGGGTAAGAGGCGTTTGCCAGTTCCCGCCCATGGCCAACTTTTTATAGGCCAGCTCCGCTCCCAGTGATCCCAGGATCAGGTTTCCCCCGGAGATATCCACCGGAATGGAATGATCCGTATCCTGCTGACCCTTTTCAGAGAGCAAACCTGCATTTGGTGACAGGGTGAGTCCTTTATCAATTTTAAATTTATAGTAGAACTGTGCGCTGACACTGAATTTATTGCCATACTGGTACTGATAGGCATTCACCGTATTGATCCGGTAACTGCCGTTCAGGTTGAAACCGGCATCCTGCAGCCTGATATCGTACATGGCCGTCAGTGTAAAATCCGTACTGCCGGTGCCCAGCTGGAACAGGTTGGCGCTTTCAGCCGAAGTGGATTTACTCAGCGGATTGTAATTCCCGGTAGGCAGTTTCAGTCCCCCGCCGATCCAGAGACTCTGGACCAGCAGTTTATCGGAAACCTGTTTCCGGGAATGTATCAGCTGGTAAAAAGCTGAGAATGAAATATCACCCGGCCCGTTTTTTGTTATCGTGGTCCCCTGGTTGCTGCGTTCGTCAAAACTATAGGGAACCGATGCCATCAGCCGGAAATTACGCGTGATATTGATTCCTGCCCAGGCTTCCAGCGTGCGGTAACTTTCTGCGGTGGTCAGGTACGTGGTTGCTCCGCCAACACCTATATGGGTGAGCATGGAATTATAGCGGTAGCGGAATCCGAAAATATTCTTATTAAACTCGGGCAGGATACCGATATAGCTGTCGCCTATCCCACATCCGCAGATCTCACAGGCTTTCACCTCCGGAGCGGTCATACTCAGGATGAAAATAAAAAGCATTATTTTTTTCATATATCAAAATGATTTTTCAGAAACCTGCATTACAGGTGCAGTTAATTTTCAGTGTGATCGTGACGGAACATGGCGGTATAGTTATTGGCGATGGTCGTGCTGTAAGGATCAAACAGGACCATGGGCGTGGCGGCAATGCTGATTTGAGCCGGACCGTTGAACAGTTTCAGTATATCCACCATCAGGTGAAGATTCGGTTCCAGCCCGGTTTTTACTTTGGGCATACCCCGGGCAGTCAGGTCCAGGCTGATGGTTTTGATATTGTTGATCGTCGGGGAAGCCGGTCCTCCGTATCCCCCTATATGGAACATATACCCGCCTGTTCCACCGGCTGCCGGCGAATGGCCTTCCATATTGAAGAATATATAACCGCTGTCCGTATTCCAGTACATATCACTTGCCGCCGCTGAGGGGTCAAGCACACCCGTACGCCGGCTGATATCCATGGTACTTCGCAGGCTGTCCACACCCAGGATAAAACTCAGGGTTTTATATTCCCCTTCGGGAACCTGCAGCAGGGGCTGATGTGTGGAAGAATCACTTTCATCTATCAGGAAATAACAACTGTCCTGCGGCACCGTATATATATGTCCGTCGGTGGACGTCATCACGAAATTGCTTACGTAATACTTCAGCCGGGTAACGGTAAACTGCTCGCCGGCCGCATTGGTATAAGTGCCGGTATTCAAATGCAGATCGGAGGATCCCGGCGATGTTGTCAAATTCCACGGAAAGGCCGGATTTGACGTTCGGGTTATAGGCCGGTGTATTGTTTTTACTGCAGGATCCAAAAAACAGAAACAATGAGACACTAAAAATATAAACAGGCTTCATAATATAATATCTTGAATGAATTATTTCCGGAATCGTGCCCAAATGAAATGGCATACCATCCGTAAATGAAACGATTTGAGAAAAAAGTTGTGTAAACAGAAAGGATGAAGCAGTACGCTTCTTAAGCCATGGGAGGACGAAAAACAGAACCCGCGAAACGGATGGGTAAAAGCTCAGCCTGCGAATGACAGGAACAGACAGCCACAGCAGCCACACAGCCAAAAGAGGGTTTATCCAGGGATTGACAAAAATCAGTCAGCAGGTTCCGGCTGTTCCCCTTCTGGTCGGAAGAGGGCTGGTTATCATTGGTTTTAGCCAGCTGTTTCTTCAGGAAACAGGTACCTGCACAATGTATTTCAGGTTTTAACCTGTTTTCACAAAGTGTGGTCGAAATAAAACTCCGGTTCAGTGAATAATCAATCAGGGAAATAGGCATGGCCATCATCCGGAGCAGGATGATGAAAGCAAGATAACCAGCCGTGATATGACGAATGAATCTATTCACTGACCCCGCAAAGATAAGGTTCCGTGCTGCATATTTTATGATCCGGGTCATAGTTTTAAAAAAATCCGGCGGCGATGTCTTATTTCAACCGGATTCATTTTTTGCAGGATGAACTTCGGGGAGGGGATGATTTTTATCAGGCCGCGTATTGATTTCGCTCATTTCCAGTCAGATAAATAAAATAAATCTTTAAACGACCAGTAATTTTGCAGATAGCAGTCACTCCGGATCCCGGAATATTTAAATATCATTTTACTGCTCCCGGATTATTATGAAAAGTATACTGAACTGTTTATTATGCCTGTTGCTGGTTAGTTCCTGCAGCAGCAAACTGGAAAAGACCCTGCCCGTCACCCAAAACATTACGGCCTCTGTGTATGCGGCCGGCATTGTTAAAACCAGGAACCAGTACCAGGTTTTTTCAACAGTCAGCGGTATCATCGGTAAAATATTTGTTACGGAAAATGACCGCGTAAAAAAAGGCACGCCGATCATGATGCTGGCCGATCCGCCATCAAAATTAAACCGGGAGAATTCAGATCTCTCCGCACAGTATGCTGACCTGCAAACAAACGAAGACAAATTAACCGACTTAAAAAATAATATTGCCCTGGCTGCCAGCAAATACAGCAATGATTCCCTGGTTTACAGAAGGCAGCAAAATCTCTGGACCCAGGGTATTGGCACCCAGCTGGAGCTGGACCAAAAAAGACTTACTGCCGAGAGTTCCTTAATTTCCCTGGAGTCCGCGAGAATAAAATATAACGATCTGCTGAAACAGCTTGTGCTCAATGCGAGACAGGCAAAGAATAACCTGGCCATCAGCCGGTCGCGGGAAAGTGACTATACCATTAAAAGCGAACTGGACGGGAAAGTGTATTATATATATCCCAGCCAGGGTGAAATCGTAAATCCCCAGACACCCCTGGCTATTATAGGAGACAGTTCCCATTTTTACCTGGAACTGGAAGTGGACGAATATGATATTGTAAAAATCAAACTGGGGCAGGAAGTCCTGATCACCATGGACAGTTATAAAGGAGAAGCATTTGAAGCCCGGGTTACAAAGATTGACCCGCTTATGAATGAGCGCACCAAGACGTTTTTAGTAGAAGCCGTATTCACAAAACAACCACCGGTATTGTATCCCAACCTGACCGCAGAAGCCAATATCATTATACAGAAAAAAGAAAATGCGCTGATTATACCCAGGAACTATTTAATCAACGACTCTTTTGTACTGGTGCATAAGAACGAAAAAAAACTGGTGAAAACAGGAATAAAAGACTACCAGAAAGTTGAAATCTTACAGGGATTAACGGATAAGGATGCGATTTATAAACCGGAAGAATGAATTTTAAACTCATATTCAGTATTGCCAGGTCCCTCCTGCTGGCGCGGTGGAGACAGACCCTCGTGGCGGCCATTGGCGTCACTTTTGGAATTGCGACCTTTGTTGCCCTGCTGAGTTTTATGACCGGCCTGAACAACCTGCTGGACGGACTCATTCTGAACCGGACACCTCATGTGAGGTTATATAAGGAAATCAAACCAAGCGAACAGCAACCCGTGAGTGAGTCGGGGTTGTATAGCGGCTTTTACAATTTTATCAGTTCCGTAAAAGCAGGCGACAACCGGCTGGAAATCTATAACAACGGATTTATCATGCAGGCATTGAAAAAAGATCCCCGGATCCGTGGTTTTGTGCCCAGGATTACGGCCCAGGTCTTTTTTAACAATGGAACCGTGGATATCAACGGTATCATCAACGGAACCGATGCGGACGAGGAAACGCGTCTTTTCGGGTTTTCACAATACATCATCGAGGGCCGGGCCGAAGACCTGCAGCATATTCCCAACAGCATTATTCTCGGAATCGGACTGGCCAAAAGGCTGCAGGTACATATCGGTGATATGGTAAACATTACTACCCCGGCGGGCGACCGGTATCGTTTAAAAGTGGTAGGTATTTATCAGTCCGGCGTGAACGAATACGACAAAGTGCAGAGTTATGCCACGATCAAAACGACGCAGAAAATACTGGGGAAAGCAAACAACTATATTACGGACATCGCCATTAAAACCAGGGATATCAGAACGGCTCCCGCCATAGCCAGGGAATATGCGAAGCTCTTCGACACGGATGCCGAAGATATACAGACTGCCAATGCCCAGTTCGAAACGGGCAGTTCCGTCCGGCTGACGATATCCTACTCCGTGGGAATTACCCTGTTAATTGTTGCCGGCTTCGGAATTTATAATATCCTGAACATGATGATTTACGAAAAAATGGATTCGATCGCGATATTGAAGGCGACGGGGTTTTCAGGGGCTGATGTAAAACGCATATTCATTACCATTTCCCTGAGCATCGGATCATTCGGCGGACTGATGGGGCTGATTTTTGGATTTTTGCTTTCCAAAGGCATCGGCCACATCCCTTTTACCACGCCGGCGCTGCCCACCGTAAAAACCTTTCCGATCAATTACAATCCCCTGTTATACGGCATTGGGATTGTCTTTTCACTCATTACGACCTACCTGGCCGGTTATTTCCCGGCACGGAAAGCGGGCAAAGTGGATCCTGTAATCATTATACGCGGTAAATAAAATGGACACACCGATCATACTGGAAGCCAGGCATATTTCAAAGAAATTTTATGATCCCTCGGAATTTACCGTATTGTCCGATATCAGCTTTGCCATTAACAAAGGGGAATTTGTATCGGTCGTCGGCAAATCCGGTTGTGGCAAATCAACCCTGTTATATATTCTTTCCACCATGGATACGGATTATGAAGGCGAACTCCTGATAGACCGGGAAAGCATGGCTGATAAGAAGGAGAAAGAACTGGCGAAAATACGCAATGAAAAAATCGGCTTTGTATTCCAGTTTCATTACCTGCTGAACGAATTTACCGTATTGCGGAATATCATGCTGCCCGCTTTAAAACTGGATCGTTTTACGGAAAAGGAAATAGAAGAAAAAGCCCGGCAGAAACTGGAGATGCTGGATATGGGTAAACTGGCGAATAAAAAACCCAATAAACTCTCCGGCGGGGAAAAACAACGAGTGGCCATCGCCCGGGCGCTGATCAATGAACCGCATATCATTATGGGAGACGAACCCACGGGCAACCTGGATAAAAAGAATTCCGAAATCGTTTTTGATATTTTTCAGCGCCTTTCCACCGAGTTTAACAAGACGCTCCTGGTTGTAACGCACGACAACAGCTTTGCTTCCAGGACCAACCGGCTGATTGAAATGGAAGACGGACGCATTATCAGGCAATAATATCAGAGTCTTCCCGGAGGCCCTGAAAACTGCCATTCATTTTAAAAACCTTCTGTATGAAATTTTCTTTCAAACACCCCTACCCTGTTGACAGCAGTTATGCAACCCGGGTAGCGTATTTCTGCATGGAATATGCTATTGACCAGCCATTGAAAATATATGCAGGCGGCCTGGGATTCCTGGCCGGCTCCCATATGCGGAGTGCTTTTGAATTAAAACAGAATATGGTCGGAATCGGCATCCTGTGGAAATACGGATACTACGACCAGGTAAGGAAACCGGACCAGTCGATGGACGTACTTTTCGGAGAAAAAGAATATGGTTTCCTGAAAAAAACCGATATAAAATTTACCATACAGGTTTCTAAAACCAATGTATGGGTCACTGCCTATTATCTGCCGCCAGAGGTTTTCAATACCGCCCCGGTATTCCTGCTGAGCACCGATTTGCCGGAAAATGATTATCTGTCCAGAACCATCTCCCACAAATTATACGATTCCAATCCCGAAACTAAAACTGCCGCGGCCATCCTGCTGGGCATGGGAGGCGCCCGGTTACTGGAATTCCTGGAATGGGAACCTGAAATTTACCACCTCAACGAATCCCATGCCTTACCCCTGGCTTTTTACCTGTATAATAAATATAAAAGCAGGGAAGAATTAACCAAAAGGCTGGTGTTCACCAACCATACACCTGAAGAAAGCGGTAACCTGAAATCGAATATTTCGCTGCTGAATAAAATGGGCTTTTTCGGCGATATGACCCTTACCGAAGCAAGAGCCATTTCCCAGACCGAGGGCGACTTACTGGATCATACACTCACTGCCCTGCACCTATCCCATATGGCCAACGGGGTATCGAAGCTCCATAAGCAAACACTGGAAAGGATGTGGAAAATACATGACGATATCTGTCCGATACGATCCGTTACCAATGCACAAAATTTTAACTATTGGGCCGACCAGGAAATGTATAAGGCCTTATCGCTGCATGATGATGATGCCCTGCGCCTGAGAAAAGAAACTACAAAAGATCAGTTATTTGAGATCGTTGCGGATCAAAACGGGGAAATTTTAGACAATAAAATTCTAACCCTTGTTTTCGCCAAGCGGATTGCCGGGTATAAAAGAGCCGACCTGCTGCTGCACAATATGGAACGCTTTGAGCAAATTGTACGCAACACCAGCAGGCCCATCCAGATCATCTGGGCAGGAAAACCCTATCCGATGGATTATACCGCCATTGGAATTTTTGATAAAATCGTCAACACCTGCAAAAACTTCAGCAATTGTTCCGTACTGGTAGGATATGAACTGAAATTGTCAAAATTATTAAAACGCGGTGCGGATGTCTGGCTGAATACACCCCGTTATACCCATGAAGCTTCAGGCACCAGTGGCATGGCGGCAGCCATGAACGGAGCCATCAACCTGTCCATACCGGACGGATGGTTTCCTGAGTTTGCCAGGGATAAGGTGAATAGTTTTGTCATCCCGGCTTCCGATCCGGATCTGCCCGATCACCAGCAGGATGAAGCGGATGCAAATAAATTATATGATATACTGGAAAAAGAGGTGATCCCTTTATATTATGACCAGCCGGCCCAATGGTTATCCCTGATGAAGAACAGCCTGCAGGATATCATCCCCGGGTTCGATAGTAACCGGCTGGCAAAAGAATATTACGAAAAAATATATGGCCCCGCGGAAACCAAATGAATCCCTCATTCCCTCTATGTTACGGCAGGGGTTGATCCTGCTTTTTATTTCTTTTCAACACCCAGTACAGTCCTTTTACATTTGCTTCCCACACGGGTAAGAGCGCGGTAAGGATAATTTCTTCAATCAGCTCCGCTCCGGTTATAAAAACGGCCACGTAAAAAAGAAAATAACTGGGTTCCGGAAGAAAAAATAATAACAACAGAAAGGTACCCTGCATAAGGGTCGCAGCTTTGGCTCCATAAGTATGGAAACTGGTTGTTTTCCCATAACGTATAAATGCATAGAGCATCTGCAACAAGAATATGACCAGCAGCCCGACGACCAGGATTTTTTCCTTTTGAAGAAAACCCGGTTTGAATATGATCACGCCGATAATCGCGGCCACGATCGTCAGGTCATCTGCTATGGAATCCAGCCTGGAACCTAACACGCTGGTAACCTGGTACCGGCGGGCCAGAAACCCATCTACCACATCCGTAAAAAAACTAAATCCAAGTAACCATGTAAACAAAAAAAGCTGTCCTTTTATAATTAATAATACCAGGACAGGGGCTGCAACCAGCCGGTAAATCGTTATCCCATTCACGATATGATAAGCCTTTCTATCCATGACCATATAATATTAAATATCCGAATATAAAAGGCGCGGAACCCAGCAGGGTATCAAACCGGTCCAGGATACCGCCATGACCGGGCAGGATCGTGCCGGAATCCTTTACATGCAGACTCCGTTTCATGAGCGATTTGATAAAGTCGCCATAGGTTCCGGTAACCATGATGATAACAGCCATGATGATCCATTCCTGTAAACGGTGAACCGGGTCAAGCAGGTCCATGATAAAGGATGCAGCCAATGCACTGAAGGCTCCGCCCAGGCTCCCCTCCCAGGTTTTATTGGGAGAAATCCGGTGAAACAAAAGTCTTTTCCCAAACAGCTTCCCGAAAAAAAAAGCTCCGCTGTCGCCCGCCCAGAGAATGACAAAAATGCCGATGATTATTTCCGCATGATAGATCACGGAACCAAAAGGTAAAAAGGCAATGAGTAAAAAAAAACTGAGTGGCAGGCTGATGCATAAAACACCTAAAAAGGTAATGGCCAGGTTCAGAAAAGGGTTTTCAGCTTTTAAGTATAATTCGATTACATAAATCGAAAATGATAACGGGATCAGGATCAGCAATACCCGCAGGTCCGTAATACCATTCACAACTAAAAAGGAGGTGAAAACGAGGGCAGATGCCAGCAGGATCCCGGAGATCACCCGGGGGTATATGGTCTCGGAACGGAACAGCTGGTAAAACTCCTTTAATCCGAGAAAATTAATAGCCAGTATCAACAACAGGAAACCATATATCCCCATCAGGACGGATCCGATCATAATTCCTGCCAGCAGGATCCCTGTGATTACTCTCTGTATAGCGCTTTTCATTGCCTGGTTCAATATCATCATTCTTATTTCAGCCCGGTTTTTTTCACATTGTACAGATCCGGCAAACCATTCAGGCGGCCCATTTTCCTCTCAGCTGCCAGGTCAGAAGCACCATAAAACCTCCGGTAAAAAGATATAATAATTGCAGCCAGTTCCATTCACCGATAATCAAAATCTGAATTACAATATAAGCTAAAAGTACGGCTGCTGCTGCAAGCGTCCGGTTATACCAGTTCCTTTTCCGGGAAAGCTGGCTGAACAGGGCCACCCCGCTGAAGCCGCCCACCAACAGGGTCAGCAAAATCCCGGGCAGGAGGAAATCATGGAACGGCGCATTCCTGAGCAGGTTTTGGGACAGACCCAAACTGCTTCCCCCCGGTTCCAGGATCATCATGATCCCGCCGGCCACGGCCGTCAGCGCGACAAATGCAGTGAGCAGTTTTAAAATGGATTTCATACCGGTATTTTAAAATGTGATTGACATAGGCCCGGAATCTACACGCCGAACGGAAATGTTTCCGGTACCTGGTGACCATCCGGCTGAATATGCAGGGGATGCAGGGCGGTTGTTTTATCTATATAAATGAATGCGTCGTAGCGCAGCGGCAAAATGCTCGGAACATAATTCCCGTATTTCTCATATTGCGGATTATACACGACACCGATGGCCCGGTGATCAATATGATTTTCCAGGAATACATCCTGGTGAAAATCATCCATGAGTAATAATTTATTTTTATCGCTGGCCGTATGTAATAAAAATTCCCATGAACCCTCCCGTGCCGCTGGAACTTCCATCTGCTGCATCCGGGCTCCCCAGCTCAGTCCGGCCGTTACAGATCCCCGGTAAGAACCCATTCCTACCAACACGACATCCTCTTTATATTTCAGCCGGGCCAGTTCACCGATATTATACATGCCTTCCCGGCTCATGTCGGTGGCCCTGGCGTCCCCCACATGGGTATTATGCGCCCAAATGACCGCTTTTGCATTTTCCCCGTGGAAATCCAGCAACCGGTCCAGCGTCTGCATCATATGTTCATCGCGCAGATTCCAGGAATGCGGACCGCCATGAATCATAGCCCGGTAATATTTTTCCGCATGCACCATCACCAGCGCATTTTGTTCGGCATTAAAAACATTTTCATGATCGGTATTATAGGTGGGAAGTTTTGCCCGGATTTCTTTCAGCAACCGGACCACTTCATTTTCACACAATTCAGGCACGAACTGGGTTGCACGGGCATAGGACCGACCCTCTTCCTCCTGGTATGGCTCGAAACATCTGAATGCCTCCTCAGCCGCTTTCAATGCCTTCGGGTCCGTTTTTTTAAGGTACTGCATGATGCTGTCCATGCTTTCCCATAAACTGTAAATATCCAGCCCGTAAAAGCCCGCTTTTTTATTCAGGCCCGTTTGCTGTTGTATTGCTGCAGCCAGTCTGCCAAAGCAATGATTTCCCAGTTGGCCCACATCCAGGTAGGCCAGCGTTTAAAAGCATGCAGCACTTTATAAGCCCCCTTGCCTTCTTCCGTATAATTTTTGATATAGCGGTTCAGGCGGTAACAATCCGGCCAGTCCCCTTCAACCGCAATAAAATCAAACCCCTTTTCTTCAATCAGGCGCCGGGTAATATAACTGCGCCAGTTATAATATTCATGGGTGCCGTGGGAAGCTTCACCCAGCATCACGATCCGGGCATCGCCGATCCGTTTAAACAAGGGGTCCAGGCTGTTCCGGTCTGTTAACGGGTAAGCCCACTGGTTTATGGCAGATGTGGCTTCTTTTTGGTCCGCCACGGGTGATTTGGTAAAATAATGTCCCATAAAATAAATTTAATACCCCGATGATTCATGAATGAATATGACATTGTTCTTCCTCCTTTCATGGATTTCCGGATGCTCATCCCCGTAACCCAGAATGACTGAAAGAAACAACTTCTTCGGAATCCGGCACGTTCAGCCGGGGATATAATTTTGTATTCCCGACAAATTTCGCAAACCCCACCGGGCAGGAGTCCAGGCCGACCGCTTTAGCCGCCAGCATCATATTTTGTGCACACATACCGATATCCAGGGGAGCCCATTCATTATCCCGCGGCCCGGTAATAAAAATCACAACCGGTGCTCCATGAAAAACAGGATCTTCCATGGCCCTGAAATCAAAACCATGTGAAAAATGCAACAGGTGGGAGGCGGTCTTAACGATATTCCTGATTCCTGACCGGGAAAATTCTTTGATGGCTACAGCGGCAATCTCTTTGGAAAAAGACCGGATCAACTCTTTCTCTGTAAGTACATAAAACTTCCAGGGTTGTTTGTTGATGGCAGATGGCGCCATGCGCCCGGCATCGATCACCTCCTGAATCAGGTCCCTTTCCACCGGCTTATTTTTATACTTCCTGACCGCCCTTCTTTCATAAATGATACGGATCGTTTCCGCGGGTTCTTTAACGGGAGTGAGCATGGCTGTTTTCATAATTTACAGATTTACGCTGTTCTTTTAATTTCATTTTTAAACAGGTCCAGGTAATACATCACTTCCTCGTCGCTTACCTGGTGAAAATCTTCATAAAATGCTCCGACACCGTAAAATGTTTCCGGTATTAAAACGACTACTACTTCGTCTGCTTCTGCTGCCAGTTTCTTCACGGCGCCGATGGCATATTCCCTGTTCACCGGATGGCCGATTTTTTTTGTGAGTATGATATCCAGCGGAAATCCCAGTTCTTTGGCAACCACGTAGGCTACCGGTATGCCTCCTCTGGGCACGGCCAGCACCAGGCCATTCTGATCATAGAATTTTTTGAGCTTGCCGGCCAACAGGGAGCCGGCTTCCAATCTATCCCGAAACATAAATCAAAATTAGGATAGTCCTCCCCCGATTCAAATGACCTGTATCAGGGTTTCATTTGATCATGCTCATCAAACCGAACCGTGGAGTTGCCGGTTGTGCTGGTGTTCGTAATAAAATCAGTGAACTATTGTAACGGATCAAAATAATAAGACCACTGCTTTCGGGCCGAACCGCCGAATACGCCAAAACCATTTTGGATATTTCCAGGAGGCGAAGCCAGACCGCCCACACCGAAATTTCCGAAATCCTGTTTGTATTTTTCGTACCGGATCAGGTAATCATATAATTCCCTGCTTACTGATTTCACCTGCACCTGCACGATACCGGTCTCCTGGGGATTAGCCGCAATGAAATGATCCATGGAAATCCAGAACTCGGTTTCGTATGTATTTCCGTTAAAAAGGGAATCGGTTATAAATATTCTCCGGTACGGACTGTCCAGGCTGCCCATGGTTGCATTACCGGTATTATTATCCTTAGTGTATACATTCAGGCGGATATACTGATGAGTCAGCAGGGTATCGTATAACAAAACGACTCCGCTGTTATTTTTTACCTGCTGGTATAAATCATAGCCCGACTGAAGATTGTAATCATATTTTACTCCCTGCCAGTAAAAATATCTGGCGATATTCACCAGCTGCTTCACCGCTTCAAAAATGTAATAATTCTTTTCATCCCCCGCATCATTGATGGCAAATCCAAACCGGAACACGGACTTACCATTCAGATCATCCGTTTCCGTTTCAGGCTGCTGCACCGAAAACTGATTCGGAATGGTCGTGGTAGCCACCACGGTACCCAGCCGGGGATCGGTAGCCGTAAGGGTATAAACCGTATTATATTGAAAGGGCAGGTTTCCGGAATAGACCGCCGTTGGGGCTGATATGAAGTCGGGTGCGTTATTCAATGTAAGTGATTCCGACGAGCCATCCTGGCCGCTGATGCCTGCGACCACTGAATTCAATTTCCCGAACACAATACTGTCGCCGTTTCCTGAAGGCAGGGTGCTGCTGATCGGAATATTCGCTGTATCTCCGGCGTCGATTTCAGCAAGCACCACCAGCTGACTGGTGAGTTGCCGGCTTTCATAGGAATTCTTATTGCAGGAGAGGATGGCTGTGATGCAGGTGAAGAAAATACAAAAGACCGGCATCCGGGTGTGTGTATTCAATAGGTTCATTTTTCTCCTGTTATTCATTTTGATCAGAATTTCACGGTCAGCGATACGTAAGGAAAAATATCATAATAGATATAACTGGTTTTTACGAACAGGCTCTTGGTACTGACTGAACCCAGCAAATCGTAAGAATACTGGTCCGGCGAACCATTGATATTATATACGCCTGCCGCAACCTGGTACTGTATTTTGTTCCGGGTTGAACTATGGTAACTGACCGATCCGTCGAACCGCTGGTAGTTTCCGGTACGGTATTGATTGGCTCCGGTAAACTGGTAAATGAACCGGTAGTTTTTCAGCAGGTCGTCCGGATTGCTGATCTGCTGCGCCAGATCATAATCAGGATAAATATATCCCGGAAGAGAAACGGCATCTCCGGTTGCAAAACACCATAAGCCGGAGATATCCATTCTGTTGCTGATATGATAAGTGAGGGCGACATTCAGGATGTGGCGGCGGTCATAGCGGTAAGGAAATTTTTCACCATTGTTGATTCCCTGGAATTGCCTCCAGCTCCAGGAAAGCGTATAAGCCGTATGAAATGAAAATTTCCGGGTTGACCATTGCAGCATGGTTTCCATTCCATAACACCAGCCCGTACCGGATTCTATGCTCTGTTCCCAGTTTTGATCATTGACGAAATAACTGCTCCCGTTGGCGTAATTGGTAACCTGCTGCAGAAATTTATAATATCCCGATATCGAAAATGTAAATGTTCCTTTATTGTTGAAAGCATAACCCAGGTTGAATGATTCACTCTGTTCCGGCAGCAATTTCGCGGTACTGGGCAACCAGAGATCCGTATTGAGACCGACATAGGGATTGGTTACCAGGTGCAGGTACTGCGTCATCTGGTTATAAGAAGCAAACAGCTGGCTTTTTTGATCCATCTGGTATGCTGCAAAGAATCTGGGCTGAATGGAAAAATTGGTATAATTCATGAACTGGTAATAAGACAGGTGTACCCCCGGTCGCAGGATGAATCTGCCGAACGGTTTGTACCCGAGTTCCGCATAACCCGAAAATTCATTAAAGGACAGGGGATTAAAAGGTGTGAATCCGCTTTGGTTGTCTTCCAGTTGCTGGGTTACTTTTGTCTCCAGGGGTTTCACGATGGTATGATTATATTTTAACCCTGTATTCAGCCTGAGCCGGGCTGAAAGAAATATTTCCGCCTGCACCCCCGCGTTGAATTGTTCAATGGAAGACTGCACACCCAGCGACCTGGACTGCACAGCCTCTTCCTGGTCGTTCAGTAACGTATAGGTATAACCGCCCAGGTTGTGATACTGGCTGTAATTGACTGAAGTATTGATGAAGGATTTTGCGCCGATCAGGTGATTCCAGCTGAGGGAACCGAGCAGGTTACCCCATTTATGTAAATTGTCCATGCTGGAAGATGTCTGATACAGTTTATCCTGCCCGTTATAAAAATTCAACATCAGCTTGTTGTTTTTATTCAGGAGATGGGTCAGCTTAAAATGGATATCGTAAAAATCCGGTTTCAAATTATTCTGGAAGGAGCCCCAGACGGGCGCAGGCCAGCTATGCCGGAAAGAAGCCATAACAGCCGTTTTATTTTTTATTACGGGACCTTCCAGGGAAAAGGAACCGGACAGGACACCTGCATTGGCCTCGCCGTGCCATTCCTGCATGTCCCCGTCTTTGGTATAAACATCCATCACAGAAGACAGAGCCCCGCTGAACTGAGCCGGGAAATCACTTTTGTACAATCTCAGGCTTTTCAAAGCCGGCTGATTGATAATAGAAAGCGCCCCCATCATATGGGACGGGTTATATACCTGGACGCCATCCATTAAAAACAGGTTTTCATCAGGCCCTCCTCCCCTTACCATCATGCTGCTGAAATTTTCCGGCACATTCAGCACACCGGGAAACATGTAAACGGAACGCACCGGATCATTTTCTCCCAAAAAATAATTATACGAACCATTCAGATCGCCGGGAACTTTATCTGCCCCGTCTTTTTTAAGACTGTTGCTGTTCGTAACCAGTACTTCCTGTAAGGGGGCATTTGGATTCATTTCTAAATCCATACGGGTATTCGAATGCAGGGACAGGTCTATGATTCTTGGCGCGTACCCGGTGTAGGTGATCTGTATCTGATGATTTCCTTCCGGCAGCGACAGACTATAATAACCATGGGCATTGGAAACGATGGTCTTCTGGTTTCCTGATTCCGAAATGGTCGCGTCAATCAGGGGTTCTTTGCCTTCGCGCTCTTTAATAAAACCAAACAGGACATAGGATGGCACCAGGTCATCCGTATTGATCGGTGTGGCAGAAGGAGCCAGGATGAGTTTATTATTTTTTTCAACCAGTTTTACTTTCTGATCTTTCAGCACTTTCTGAAGCACCTGGCCCAGGGTGGATTCATTTCCTTCCATTTCGATCATATCATCCAGCCGGAGATTATTGGAGGAATATTCTATGATCAAACCGGAATTCGCTTTTATTTCATCCAGGTACGCTTTGACAGTGGCCCTGCTTAAGGAAGGATGGCAGGGCCTTGAGAGGAATTCCTTTTTCTGGGCAACACAATGCTGTACAGCAAATACAAATACCAAATGGACAATTACAATGCTTTCTTTCATGTACTGACCTGCGCGATCTGAATTGGATAAGGTTGATTACTTACTGAACCGGTTCTTATTCGTGTAACCGGATCCTGCTCCCGTTACGTTCCACGATCCAACCGGTGGTCAAATGTATTTCGTCCAGTACCTGGTCCAGCGTATTATTTTCAAACCTGAAATTTACTTTGATGGTATCGCTCTTTGCAGCCAGTGTATCGGATAACGAAATATTCACCTGGAAATGCCGGTTCAGATCCTGAATCATTTTACTCAGCGGTATATTATCAAACTGCAGGACACCACTCTGCCACGCGAGATAGTTATTATCTGTAATGTTCTCTTTATCAAATAGTTTGCCAATAATCGAAACCGATTGTCCCGAAGTCAGGATGATGGTCCGGCTGGTGTCTTTGCTTTCAGATATCCTGACACGGCCCGTGGTCACAAATACCTGTTCGTCTTCCTGGGTGGATCGCACCAGGAAGGAAGTACCCAATACTTCGATAATTGTTTTACCGGTGAAAATGCTGAATGGATTTTTTTCATCATGTACCACGTCGAAATAGGCTTCCCCGGAGAGGTTCACCCGGCGGCCGTTTAAAGGATAATCCGCATGATACTGCAGGCTGCTTCCCTTCCGTAACAAAATGACCGAGCCATCCGGCATTTGAATTTTCTGATTTCGATCCAAAGCCACCACTTGTATCGTGGAAGGTGTTTTTGGTTTTACAAGATAATATACCAGTTCTGCCAGGAGACCTATGAGAATAATGGCCGCCGCCACCCGGACCATCCTGAAAAATAATAGCCTTCCCTTTCCACCCCCCGCCTGCTTTCCTTTTATTTTATTATCCAGCGTTTCCCAGGCGGCCTGTTTATCAAAATGCACCGCAGACACCAAAATCGAACTGTCGTTCCAGATTTTTGTCACGACATCAAACTCAGCCTGGTTTTCGGCACTTTCCTTCAGCCAGGCATCCAGTTCCGCTTCTTCCTTTGGAGAAGTTTCCCGGTTCAGGTGCCTGTAGATCATTTCTTCAAAATATTCTTTTCCCGACATGACGATCATATTAAAATAACAGCCGTTTCAGGAAATCCCCTATGGAACAGCTGTTCAGAAGTTGAATACATTCTATGCCCCCCAGTAAAAAAAAGTATTGATGTTCCTTTAAAACACTCCTCAGGATTTTTAAAGCCTTGCCTATCTGGTTGTCCACCGTCTTAACGGAGATGCCCAGGGACTTTGCGATTTCCTTGTAAGAAAGGCTTCCCATTCTGCTGAGCAGGAACACTTCCCTGCATTTTGGCGGCAACAGGGAAATGGCCTTTTGTATCAGGGCCATACGATCTGCCGGTGGGTCTTCCTGTTTGTCAGCCGGGTTGCTATCAACTCTGTTTTCCAGGCTGACAGAATCAAGGGACAGGATTCTTTTTGACTTTTCAAGATGTGTTAAGCAGTTATTCCGTACCGCGGTAAACAGGTAAAAACGAATGGAACTGCTTCCGATAAGATCCGGACGTTTCTCCCAGATTCTTAAAAATATTTCCTGGACAATATCTTCACTGGCAGTCTTATCCTTAGTATATGTATAGGCAAAATTGCCCAGCGCAACATAGTATTCCTCAAATACTAATTTAAATTGTGCGTATCTCTGTTCATTTTCAGCTGTCATCTGTACGATTCAGGGAAACCCGTTCCTGCAATAAGCATGGGTTAAAAATAAATTTAGTCTAAAAATCAATGCTTTGCGGGATAATTCCCGCAAATTTTTCCATGTTAAATATTAAAAAACCTCTTCATCGGGCATAGGGGTTTTTGAAAATCCCCGGTTTTAATTCAGAGAGCAACCGTAGAGCGTACACCGCCGGGGTTCCTGTTGACTTTAACCCAGCCTTTCAAACCGTGGATAATCATTTTTCATAAGAAAAAATTATTATCAAATTATAAAAAATATTTTTTGGCACCCGGATTGCTAAAGACAAACCAATGGCCGATTGGTATTTATAGTATTTATACGACAGGGGTTATCCTGTTCATGGGTACTAACGTTAATCCGTACACTATCAAAATTCCGATCATATGAAGAGATCCTACCTGATCCTGACTGTATTCATTTCAGTCATTTTACTGACTTTTAGTTGTCAGCATGAAATACAATTTCCTGCAGGCGGAGGTAAAACCGATTCGGCAGTAACGCCGGCCGCTCCACCGCCCCCTTTGCCTCCACCACCCGTTACCGGTTCTTCCTGCAGTGTGGATACCGTATATTTTGCCAGCACCATTCTCCCGATGCTGAATTCCAACTGCGCCATGAGTGGCTGTCATAACGGGCTTAGTTCAGGAGATGCAGGAGAAACCACGCTCAATACCTATGCCGGTATACGGGCGATCGTAAGTCCCGGCAATCCCGGTTCAAGTAAACTGGTTGATGTGATCACGAATGGCTCGATGCCTCCCAGCGGGCATACACCGATTTCTTCCTCACAACTGGCCGCGATTGAAACCTGGATCAGCCAGGGCGCATTGAACAATGCCTGCAGTGCAGGCACCTGCGATACAACAAATGTTACCTATTCCGTTACGATCAGTACCATATTACAGAATAACTGCACCGGCTGTCACAGCGGATCTGCACCTTCCGGTGCAGGCATCGATCTGACATCCTATGCCAATGTTTTAACGCAGGTAAATAGCGGGAAATTATGGGGTGATGTGAGTCATTCCGCAGGATATAATGCTATGCCCCTGGGCGGCACGATGCTGTCAGCCTGCGATCTGAATATGATCAGCAGCTGGATTCACAAAGGTGCACCTAACAATTAAAAATCCATGAAAAAAATATCGATTGTTTTATTCATTGTATTCATCGGCGGGGTCACCGGTTGTTATTACGATAAAGAACAGCTTCTGCTTCCGCCCAAGTCCAGTACGTCTGCCTGCAAGAATTATAGTTTTTCAACGGATGTGAATCCGCTGATACAAACCAGATGCAACAGTGGTACCGGATGCCATGGTACAGGCAGCACCAACGGGCCCGGAGCCCTGGTCACCTATACGGAAATTAAAAACGCTTCGGCGCTGATGCAGGCATCCATACTGGCCGGGAGGATGCCCCTGGGTTCCACTATGAGCAGTTCAGATATCCAGGTGATCAATTGCTGGATCAGCAACGGTTCCTTAAATAATTAGTTTAAAAACAAATGCTATGAAAAAGAACAAGGCCCTTTTATTACTCACCGCCATCGCCGTGGTTGCGAGTGCATTTTATGGAAGTCATGAATATTTTAAACCCAATCCCGACATGTCCGTTTTAATACCGGCATTCCGCAGTGATGCACCGGGACTGCTGAAAGAATTCAGCACGGATGATTCCGCCGCCACCCGGAAATACCTGGGAAAAGTGGTTCTTACAAATGGAACCATCAGGGATATTGAAAAAAGCGGGACAGATTATTATACCCTGGTGCTGGGCAATCCCGGTGATCCGTCTTCTGTGCGCTGCGCAATAGATGTACATCATACCCGGGACCTTGCCAGATTGCGGGCAGGTGCTTTTGCTGAAGTGAAGGGCGTTTTTACAGGATACAATAAAGATGTTACCGGCCTGCTGGGATCCGATGCGCAGCTGAACCGGTGCGTGGTAATCAATAATAACTAAAATCCATTTATTTAACCAGGCTGTTTAAAATTAACCGAAATGAAAAAATATGCGTTGACCGGATTATTGATCCTCTGCACCGGCGTGCTGCTGGCGCAGGACAAATTCTTCACAAAATCAGGAAAGATTTATTTTGATGCGAGCGCCAAACTTGAAAAAGTGGAAGCTACCAGCCACTCCGTGATTGCCGTAATGGATACCAAAACGGGTGCGATCCAGTTTGCTGTCATGATGAAAGGATTTGAGTTTGAAAAAGCCCTCATGCAGGAACATTTTAATGAAAATTATGTGGAGAGCGACAAATACCCGAAATCCGAATTCACCGGCCAGATCGTAAATAATAAAGAAATCAATTATTCCAGGGATGGTGTTTACCCGGCAAAAGTATCGGGAAAGCTTACCCTGCACGGTCAAACAAAAGATGTTTCGGCAGCCGGAAAAATTACCATAAAAAATGGGAAGATCCAGGTGGACTCCGACTTTGAAGTCCTGCTTTCCGATTTTAAAATTGATATCCCCGGACTGGTCAAAGAAAACATTTCAAACGACACAAAGATTTCTGTGGAATGCCAGCTGGAGCCACTGAAAGGATAAATAATTACCAGCAGCTATTAACTCAAAATCCAAACCTGCAAAATGAAGGCAGTTATCCGCACGGCTCTGGGTCTCCTGTTCTGTTTCTTTTCGGTGAAACCGGCATTCAGTCAGCAGGACCTTTTAAGCCTGGTTCCGAAAGAAAAACCTAAAAAGCAACACGTCACCAATGCATTTAAGACCACCCGCGTCATCCAGTCCCAGTCGATGGAATTCCTGGGACAGGGCGTACTGGACTTCCGGATTACGCACCGCTTCGGGCCGGTCAGTGACGGAGGAAAAAACCTTTACGGGTTTGACGAAGCAAAAACACGTCTGGGACTGGATTACGGGGTACTGAAAAGCCTGATGGTGGGTATTGGCAGAAGCACGCTCGGAAAAGAACTGGACGGTTTCATTAAATTCAGGCCGATATGGCAATCCACCGGCCCCGGTTCATCACCAGTATCCGTTGTAATCGTTTCTTCCATAATGCTGGACCCCACATCCGCGCCCCCTTCGGACACACTTAAATTCCAGTTCTATTCTTCCAGGCTTGCGTTTTATAACGGAGTGATCATCGGGCGGAAATTCAGTGAAGGGTTCAGCCTGCAGGTAACTCCTGAAATGTTGCACCGTAACCTGGTGGATTCCGTATGGCAATCCAACAATATCTATTCGGTGGGCGTCGGTGCCAGGTTAAAAGTATCCAGGCGTGTTGCCCTGGTAGTAGACTATCATCATATCCTTTATGGATTGCAGCCGGGAACCTATACCGACCCACTGGCTGTAGGAGTGGATATCGAGACCGGGGGCCATGTATTTCAACTGCATTTTTCCAACAGCCAGGGCATGAATGAACGTGCATTACTCACGCAGACCACCGACAAATGGCTGAGCGGGGGGATCCGCTTTGGTTTCACCATTTCAAGGGTGTTTACCATTGTGAAATATAAGCCCAAAACGGAATTCTGATTATAGAACCCCTGAAAATAAACCAGAAACCGACTCCATTCCGGCTCCCGGCCGCTGAATGAAAACATGCCTGCATTTCAATGGGAATTGGCAGCATGCACAGATTCCTTTTTATGTTGCGCCCGTTAAAATAGTCCGCATTATCTTCGCGCATTCTAAAGAATAAACTATGAAAAGAGTCGCGATCACCGGGTTGGGCGTACTAAGCCCGCTGGGTAATTCAGTCAATGAATTCTGGCAGCATATCGTGGAAGGTAAAAGTGGTGCGGGCCCCATTACAAAATTTGATGCCTCCCGATTCAAAACCCGTTTTGCATGTGAAGTGAAAGGATTTCACCCGGAAAATCATTTTGAAAAAAAAGAAATTAAAAAATACGATTTGTTTTCCCTCTATGCCATGGCAGCCAGCGACCAGGCCCTGGCGGATGCCGGCCTGCATCCAGCCTCCATGAAAGAGGAAGAACTCTTTGATACCGGAGTGATCTGGGCTTCCGGCAATGGCGGTATCGGAACCTTCGAAGAACAATTAAAAGAATTCTATGCCGGAGACGGAACACCGCGGTTCAGTCCCTATTTCATTCCCAGGATGATCGTGGATATTGCGGCAGGCGCCATCTCCATCCGTCACAAGCTTTATGGCCCGAATTATTGTACCGTGTCGGCCTGTGCTTCTTCCAATACGGCCATTATCAATGCCTTTGATACGATCCGTTTAGGCAAGGCGACGATTATGATTGCCGGCGGTTCCGAAGCAGCGATCACACCATCCGCACTGGGCGGCTTCAGCGCTTCCCAGGCACTTTCAAAAAGAAATGACAGTCCGGAAACGGCATCCAGGCCTTTTGACAGGGACCGCGACGGGTTTGTAATGGGTGAAGGCGCCGGCGCCCTGATCCTGGAAGAATGGGATCACGCAGTGAAAAGGAATGCGACCATTTATGCAGAGATGGCCGGCGGGGGCATGGCTGCCGATGCCTATCATTTAACCGGCACACACCCCGAAGGACTGGGCGCCCAGCTTTGCATTTCGCGCGCCCTGAGTGATGCAGCGCTTGCACCGGCGGATATTGATTATATCAATGTACACGCTACCTCCACGGGGATCGGCGATATCAGTGAAATGAAGGGGATTGAGCATATTTTTGGCGACCTGCCGGTGTATATCAGTGCAACCAAATCCATGACCGGCCATTTACTGGGCGCCGCAGGGGCCATTGAAAGCATCATCAGTGTGTTGTCAGTAAAACATGATATCATTCCGGGCACCATCAATACGGTACATATTGATGAAAACATTCCTGCCAATTTAAATATCGTCATCGGAAAATCACTGCACAGAAAGGTAAACTACAGCCTGAATAACACCTTCGGTTTCGGGGGACATACAGCCAGTTCTGTTTTTAAGAAATTCAGTAAATAAGAACCGGCAGTAATACCCGGCAGTCATTGCCGGATTTAATTTACAGGATATCTCAACATCCATTGCCGTATATTCTTAAAACCGGTTTGGTAAAAAAAATGAACTCCCGTCAAAATAAATGACGTGGGTTCCTGCCAATTTCATAATAAGGTTCATTAATGAAATAAGGAGCGCGAAACTAATATATTGTCCATTACAATTACAATTTCCGATGGGGGGATTTCCATACGATTCACCGGAATTACCGATCCGTTAACCCGGGATTCAATGAAATAGTCTCAATTTGCCCGGATAAGAAAATAATACATTCCCGATATGCAAATCTATGATATCATTATCATCGGCACAGGAGCCGGAGGAGGAACCCTGTTACACAAACTCAAAGACAGCGGAAAAAAAATCCTGGTGCTGGAAAGAGGAGGATTTCTCCCAAGGGAAAAAGAGAACTGGCAGAGCATAGCAGTTTTTCAGCAGGAACGGTATCATACAAAAGAAATCTGGAAAACTACGGGTAATACAGATTTGCATCCCGGCACCGGTTATTGGGTGGGAGGCAATACCAAGGTTTATGGAGCCGCCCTTTTTCGTTTAAGGGAAAAAGATTTTGAAAGGCTGGAGCATGCCGGCGGCATTTCACCTGCGTGGCCCATTTCCTATACAGATTATGAGCCTTATTATGCGGAAGCAGAAAAATTATATTGCGTGCACGGAAAAATGGGCCTGGATCCGACGGAACCTTTTCGCTCCGCCGAATTTCCTTACCCTCCGATCAGTCATGAGCCCCGCATCCAGGAATTGCATGACGACCTGTCGGCCAGGGGTCTCCACCCCTTTTTCATGCCCATGGGCGTGAAACTGAATGAAAGCAATCCTTTACAGAGCGAATGCATCCGGTGCAATACCTGCGACGGATTCCCCTGTCTGCTGCATGCCAAGAGTGATGCCGATATCAATTGCGTACGGCCTGCAATGGCAAACGACCAGGTAACCCTGCTCACGGAAGCAAAAGTGGAACGCCTGGTTACTACCGCGAATGGAAATGAAATCGATTATATTGAAGTAACCCGTCAAAATGAAACCATACGGTTCAAAGCATCCATTATCGTGGTTGCCTGTGGTGCCATTAATTCAGCGGCCCTGCTTTTAAAAAGCGCCAATGACAAACACCCCGACGGACTCGCAAACCGCAGTGGTCAGGTGGGCAGAAATTTTATGAAACACCTGAGCGCCGCGATGCTGGGAATCAGCACGAAAGCCAATCCGACAAAATTTCAGAAGACCCTGGCAGTAAATGATTATTATTTCGGAACCAGGGATTATGCATTTCCGATGGGTCATGTGCAGCTGCTTGGAAAATCCGATAAGGACCAGATCTCTCCGGACGCCCCCTTTTTTACACCGGGCAGGATGCTCAGTGAAATGGCCGCCCATTCGATTGACTGGTGGTTTACGGGGGAGGATCTGCCGGATGCCGATAACCGGGTAACAGTTGAAAAGGGACAGATCCACCTCGATTATAATGAAAATAATACGGAAGGGTTCCGACGCCTGATTCATACCTGGAAGCATGTGCTGGGCGACCTGGATTCAGGACATGAACTGTTGCCGCACAGTATGTATCTGAGCAAAGATATTCCCCTGGCCGGTGTGGCACACCAGGCCGGAACACTCCGGTTTGGAAACGATCCCGATTCCTCTGTACTGGATACCCAATGCAAAACGCATGAGATAGAAAACCTTTACGTGGTGGATGGAAGTTTCTTCCCTTCTATCGGTGCCGTAAACCCTTCGCTGACCATTATGGCCAACGCGCTGCGGGTTGGAGATCATTTAGCCGGACTTCTAAAATGATCCATTCCGATTCATCCCTTCTTTGGCCGGGTTTTTTGACTAATTTTAAATAAACAATCTATATGAAATCACTTGGCTGGCTTCTCTTTGTTTTGGGCGTTTTCATGTTAATATTCAGGGGAACACTTTTTACTACCCGGAAAAACCTGGTGGATGTGGGTTCCCTGGAGATTAACAGAACAGAAAGACATAGTACGGGCTGGCCTGTGTATTTAGGCAGCGTACTCGCCCTGTCCGGAGGCATTCTGGTAATTGCCGGTACCAAAAGAAAATGAATCCTGTTGAAGGATAAAGAGAACCGTCAACCGTCAACCGTCAACCGTCAACTATTCGTCCGTCTGAATTTCATCATTTGCTTTCTGGATCACGGAATCACCCGGCTGCAGAGAACCAAAGACTTCTATTTTATCTTTGGTTTCGTTACCGGTTAATACGTTGACCTTTATCCTGCGTCCGTTTCTTACCGCGATTACATATTTGCCTTCCGTAGAAATGACCAATGCGGAGCGGGGTACAGAATACCCGTTTTTATTTCCTGGTGAATACAAAACCACATCTGCATACATGCCGGGTTGCAAAACCTGGTTTTTGTTTTCGATATCGGCCTCCACCCGTTCCGAGCGGATCTGTGCATTAATATTCATGGCCTGACGGGCGATCCGGCCGGTCAGTTTCTTTCCCGGGTACGCGCTGGTATAGAATGAAACGGTATCACCGGGTTTAAAAGTACCGGCAAAAGCTTCCGGAATATCCATCTTCAACCGCAAAAGCTTGATTTCTTTTAACTCCAGCATGGGTTTGTCCTTGGATGCTGCATTCACCAGGTCGCCGGCAAAAACATTCCGTTCTGTGATGACTCCGTTGAATGGAGCAATCACATTCAGGTACTGCTGCATCGTAAGCTGTATCTGCCAGTTGTTTTTCTCAGCATTGGCCAAAGCGCTGTCGGCTTCCATCTTGGCACGGGCCGAAGAAAGATCCAACGGGGAAACGGCACCGGCGGTAGCAGAAGCTTCCAGCAGTCGTGCATAGTTTTCTTTATCGATACTGTATCCGGCTTTTGCCTGTGCATATTTTTCTTTGGCCTGTGCGGCTGCCTGTACAATTTCCGGCGCCTCCAGCACCATCAGCACCTGACCCTCATGTACTTCCGATCCGATATCCACAAACACATTTTTCACATATCCATTCACTTTGGGAAAAATGCTCACTTCCTGGTAGGCAAAAAGCTGCGCAGGTAATTTAATATAGGTCGCCACACCCTCTTTTTCGGCAGGTGCGAGGGCATAGGCAGGATCCGCTTTTGCAGAATCGGCAGTTACAGCTTTTTTATCTCCGCCAGAAGAACAGGCAGACAACAAATACAGGCAGAAAATCAATAAAGAATATTTCATTTGAATGCGTTTAAGCGTTTTCATCTCCGGGGAATAAGGAAACTGATTTAAATGATTTTTTTTGTTGTATCCATCCATAAACAAGGGGTACGATCAGTAATGCGGCAAGGGTTGAAAAAATCAGCCCCCCGATCACCGCGCGGCCAAGCGGCGCGGACTGATCCCCGGCTTCTCCCAATCCGCTGGCCATGGGGATCATACCGGCAATCATTGCCAGACTGGTCATCAGGATCGGTCGCAACCGGATGCCCGCACTCATAACTGCAGCCCGGAAGGGATCCTTATACTGAAGTCGCAAGGATTCCGCGTTCGTAACGATCAGGATCGCGTTGGCTACGGATACCCCGATACTCATGATGATACCCATATAAGACTGCAGGTTCAGGGTGGCGCCCGTAAGCAGGAGCATCACCAGTGATCCAAGTAAAACGGCCGGAACGGTACTCAGTACACATACGGACAGCGGGAACGACTGGTAACTGGCTGCCAGTAAAAGCAGGATGACCACGATCGCTGCCATCAGACCGGATTGCAGGGAACCCAGTGTTTCAGTTAGCAGGGACGACATACCCTTTACCTCAGGAACCAGGCCGGCCGGCGGGGTTCCCATTTCGTCAATGGCTTTTTGTACTGCTGCGGTAGCGGATCCCAGATCCTTATGAAACATGTTGGCGCTGATCGTGATAAACCGGCGCGGACCGCTACGGTCATATTCACCCGGAAGCGTATCGATCGAAAGGCTGGCCACATCGCCGATTACCGGTCGCATCTGTCCCTTTACCAGGGGTACGGATCTCAGTTCTTCCAGAGAAGTCATATTAAATTCCGGCACCTGCACCTGCGTCTGGTAAGTGTATTGCGTTCTATCATCCAGCCAGAGATTTTTGTTGGTATAACGGCTGGAAGAGGTGACGTCAATGATACTTTTGGAAACATTATCCATCGACAGCCCCATTAATGCCAGTTTATTCCGGTCTATATTAATATTAATGGTGGGAAAATGCAGCGGTTGTGCAATCTGCACGTCCCGCAGAAAGGGAATGGTCTTCAATTTTGTAAGTAAGGCTTCTCCATATTTATTGATATCATTCATATTTTTCCCTGCCACCCGCACTTCAATGGGCGTGGAAGCCCCCTGCGACATGATTTTTTCCGTGAGTTCGATCGGCTCAAAAGATATGCGCATGTCCTGGTAATGCGCAGCAATCACATGCCTCAGTTTTTCCTTGAGGTCTTCCATATTGACTTTATAATCTTCCTTCAGGTTCACCTGGATCACCGATTCATGGGTACCACTGGAGAAAATATACAGGTTACTGGTTCCGAAATTACTGGGTACCAGACCCACATAGGCCGAAGAAATCTCGATATTCCCGTGAACGGTTGAATCAATCAGATCCAGAATTTTCCGGGTATCCGCTTCAGTAACCTCCAGTCTCGTTCCGTCCGGTTCCCGAATGCGCAGCTGCAATTGCCCGTTATTGGTTTTGGGCAGGAGATCCTTTCCGATATAAATAAAACAGGTCATGGCCAGTCCGACAATAACCAGTAAATAGAAAGAAACGATCCATTTCCTGTTGGGCATCCATTTTGTAAGTCTGTTTACCAGTCCGTGTTTCAGCCGCTGAAAGAATCCATTGTCCTCCGGATGCATTTTCTCATGCTCGGTATGCGTGTCAATTTCCGTGATTTCCTGTTCATCCATGGCAAGACCGGCATGCGCGTGCGGTTCGGCATGATGATACTGAAACCGTTCGGCCTTGAGCAACCAGACGGAAATGACCGGAACCAGTGTTTGGGCGGCAATAAAAGAAACCATCATGGCAAAGGCGATGGAGAGGGAAAGTGGCAGAAACATGGCGCGGGGAACTCCCGACATAACAAAGGCCGGCGCAAATACTGCCAGGATACAGAGCAGGATCAGCAACAGGGGAAACGAAATTTCCGAACAGGCATCCAGTACAGCCTGTTTTTTATCCTTGCCCATTTCCAGGTGCTGGTGAATATTTTCAATGGTGACCGTGGCCTGGTCAACCAATATGCCGATGGCCAGTGCCAGGCCGCTCAGGGTCATAATATTAATGGTCTGTCCGGCGAGTTTCAGAAAAAATACAGCACTTAATACAGCCACCGGAATGGTTATAATAACGACCAGGCTGCTGCGCAGGTCTCGCAGGAAGAGCAATACCATCAGCCCGGTGAGGATCGCGCCGAGGATACCTTCCGTCATCAGGCTTTTGGCCGCATTGATTACAAATATAGACTGGTCAAATTCATAACTGATACTCACATCCGACGGCAACAGGCTTTGCATTTCCGGCAGGCGTTTTCTGAGCATCTGGACTACGTCCCAGGTAGACGCATCCGCGGTTTTGACGACCGGTATATAAACAGACCGTTTCCCGTTCACCAGGGCATAATCCACCGTAATATCCGCCGCATCGGCCACGCGGGCCACATCGCGCACATAGACCACACCGACCCCGTCGCTTTTGATCGGAATATCTTCGAAATGCGCCACTTTGGATTCCAGGGAATTGATAGAAGTTACCAGCATCATACTGTCCATGCGCAGGTTTCCCGAAGGAGAAATCGCATTGTTTCTAACGATGGCCTGTACCACTTCATCAGCAGAAAGATTATACTGGCGTAATTTCTCCGGTGTAATATTGATCACCACAGTTCTTGCATTTGAACCAAAGGGTGGCGCACTGGACATGCCGGGAACGGTTGCAAACAGGGGTCGCACGCGGGTCAGGGCCAGGTCGAATATTTCAGGAAGTGTTCTGGTTTTGCTGCTGAATACCAGTTCACCAACAGGCAGGGAGGAGGCATCAAAACGTATAACCTGGGGCGGCAGGGCACCGGGCGGGAAGAAGGCCATAGTGCGGTTCACCTGAAGTGCAACCTGGGCGGATGCTTCTGCCATATCCGTGTTCTCATAAAAAGTCAGCTTAATGAGCGAGAGCCCCTGTATGTTTTTACTCTCCACATTTTTGATCCCGTTGATATACAAAAACTGGTCCTGCATACGGGTTGCAAAAAATCCTTCCATCTGGGAGGCCGACATACCGCCATATTGTTCTATTACATAAATCGTGGGAGCATTCAGTTTGGGAAATATATCGATGGGAATTGTGCGCAAAGCCATAACCGAAAACAACAACAGGCCTATAAACAAGACCATGACGGTGATTGGTCTTTTCAACGCTGCCTTAACCATATTTGAATTATTTAATTATTTGAATGAAATGGTCCAGCCCGCCTACAGCAAAGGCCTTTTCCAGATGGGCGAGATACCAGTCGGTAATTGTTTCCGTATAGTCGTTCTGGGACCGGTATAACACAAAAGCAGCATTGGTGAGATCAATCAATGTGATGATACCGGCTTTATACTGCGCAAGTTTCTGATTATAGGTATCCGTGGCCGCATTGATCTGTATGGGCAGTTCCCGCAGGTTTGCTTCTGCGGTCTGAATAGACAGATCGGCCTGGTTTGATGCGGACTGCAGCGTCAGTTCCTGTTGCTGCAGCTGATAGATTCCGGCCTGTTGCTGGTAATGGATAATTGCCAGCCGGTCCTTTTTATGCAGACCATTAAATAAATCATACTGCAGGGTGAGCCCGGCCAGATAATTATACCGTTGAACGCCCAATCCGGTGCCCAGGGATTTATATTCCATATCCGGCGTGATGCTGGAAGCCCTGGTCCATGCACTGCCTACCAGTGAAAGGGTCGGCTGAAAGCTTTTGGCAACGCGCTTTTCATCACTTGCATACGCTTTATTTACACTGGCGTAATAAGCAACCAGTGGATTCGATGCCAATCCGGACGTATCTGCTGTGATGGTATGTACAGAATCCCGGTTCTGAAGAGGCAGGGTATCCACCAGCAGCCGGGAATAAGGTATCCCGGTATAGTATGATAATTGTTCCCGCAGATTATTTACAGAACCCAGCGACTGGTTATACAGGGTAATGGATTTTGACAGTTCCGCCAGGGCCAGGGAGGAATCCGCCCCGGGCCTGATCCCGCTCTGGGCCAGAGCCTGTATAACAGAAAATATTTTTCCATAACGGTCCCGGTTCTGCGCTTCAATGTCCAGTTGCATCTGTTTTTTCAGCAGGGTCAGATACAGCCTGGTAACATCTGCTTTCACCTGGTAACTCATCCTTTCATAATCTGCCGTTTCCACCCCCACATTTGAAATGGCTGACTGGATGCTGGCCCTGCGATAACCAAAATCCAAAAACGTGTACTCCCCGTAAACCGTGGCGACGCTGGACAAAGCAGCCTGACCATTGTTCTGGTTACTGATACCTGCAGTGCTGGATGGTATGATTCCGAAAGAGTAGTAACTCCCGGGCAGTGAATTATCCGAACCCAGGTCGGTCTGTGCGTTGGCGCGCAGGAATGGAATAAACTGGTGCCGTACATCTTTTACTGTAGCCTGTTTGCTATTGATCAGCGCTCTTTTCTCCATCAGCTGGGGCAGGTTGCGCAGGGCACTGTCGGTCAGGCTTTCAAGAGAATAAGGGGTCTGGCCGAAAACGCCACATACTGGAATCAATAGGGATAGAATAAACAGACGGAAGTTTTTTCCGCCGGAAATAAGATTCATTGCCGGTAATTAAATAAACAAATTTGTTGACTTGAAAAGAACTAGGCAATATAAGGAGGGCCCCGCAATAAATGGGCACTGTGCAGGGGATATGTTATAAACGGATTGATCCAGCTGACCGGCTGAATGTCAATAAAATGAAAAATGACGGCATCATGGATTGCGGGCAGGGCCGGCATGCCGGTGGGCTGGAATCTTTTATTAAGCCGGAACTTTGGTTTTAACGGCAGCCGGTCTTTAGCCTTTTGAAAGGAAAACGGCCGGCTGCGGTTTTCCAGGGACGCGTTCCGGGTTGAAAACGGAGTACCGTTCGTATCGAAACTCAAAGAAAACTGCACCAGAAAAAAACCCGCATATACAAGGGGCAGGCTGAGCTTTAGTAACAAATATCTGATGGTGAAACGATCCGCCATTCTTTGATTGAGTGGCGCAAAATTATAGACAAATACCGGAATGATTTGTTTTTCCCATGTTAAGCTAAAGTGATTTTAATAATTCTTTCACGTAACCGCGCACAAACCGTTGGAATTTCAGGCATATTTACGGGCAGGCTTGGAATGCCCTGGTTTAATCCGCCTGCCAAAAACTTCCGGAGCATTACAATGGGACGGTGTATACCATGAAAAATTTATAAAAAAGACTAAGTGAAGTAAGCGTATTTTGTAGCGGAATTTTTCGGGTTTGTCGCTTTTGTCCTTAGCAAATCCGGCAATGGAATATGTTTGCTTTTCATTTAATCAGGATCCTTACAGGTTCCCTGGTTCAGCCTTTTTATCATACTTTTTAATACATTCAACATGCCTGTGTCTATTCAATCAGAACCCGGATTATTTAAAAATCAGAAAAATTCACCGGCCATCCGCATCTGGCACTGGATTACCTTTTTAGGATTCACCGCTTCCCTGGTCACTGTATTACTGGGCTCCACGATGTTCAGGACAAAAGATAATATCTCCACGGTCATGGACGGGGTTGCCCATAAAGGGGGCACGGTCACTAAGGACCAGGCCTGGAGTGTGGCGCATATGTACAGCGATAAATTATGGGATACGCATAAAATCATTGGATTCGTTTTATGCTTTTTATTATTGAGCAGGGTATTGATTGAAATCAGCCAGCGCAAAGAGGAAAAATTAAAATCCCGCATCCGGGCTGCCTTAAATTTTCACCCTTCCCATGAAATCGGTATAAAGGAAAGAAATCATTATGTGCTGGTTAAGCGGGGCTACCTGGTTTTTTACGTATTATTCCTTACCATGGCATTAACCGGACTGGTCCTGGCTTTTGAGGACGTGGAATTCCTGAGGCCCATTCATAAAACAGCCAACAGCATCCACAGTTTCGTACAATACGGGATCTATGCCTATATCCTGTTGCATCTCATCGGCGTGGTACGTGCGGACCTGAATAAAAACAAGGGCATTGTTTCCGGAATGATCAACGGGGGAGCATAAGTCCCCGCCGACGAGCTATTCCCGGTATTTTATATTTTATTTCCCGGTTCCGGGAAATGTCGCTCTCTTTTTGCCAGATCCTACGGATCTTGGTACATTGTCCCTATGCGATACCCGTCATTTGTCCTTTTATTCCTGTTCTGCACCTCCTCAGTAGCGGCACAGGAAATCATATCCGTTGATATCTGTGTGTATGGAGCCAGTTCCGGTGGAGTTATAGCAGCCGTTACAGCGGCCCGCCTGGGGAAAAAAGTAATCCTGGTTACACCCGAGGCCCATCCGGGAGGCATGAGCAGCGGGGGACTGGGTAATACGGATATCGGAAATAAGTCGGCCATCACCGGGCTGGCCCGTGATTTTTACCGGCGCGTCGGGCGCCATTACAGGAAACCTGAACAGTGGGTTTTTGAACCCCATGTGGCAGAAGACATCTTCAAAGCCTATATCCGGGAGGCTGCTGTGACTGTTTTATACCATCAGTGTCTGCAGGCGGTATTTAAAAAAGGGACTGTTATTCAGGAAATTCAAACCGTTAATGCAGATCATCCCGCTACAGAGCCCGGAACCCTGATCCGGGCCGGGGTATTCATAGATTGTTCTTATGAAGGCGACCTGATGGCCGGAGCCCGCGTTGGATATGCCGTTGGCCGTGAAGATAACCAGCAGTATCATGAATCCTATAATGGTGTTCAGCTGCTCGACAAACACCAGTTCCCCGATGGTGTAGACCCCTATATCGTTAAAGGAAAATCTGAAAGCGGATTACTCTGGGGGATCAGTAGCGGGAACCTGGCGTCCCGGGGTTCGGGAGATCAGAAAGTGCAGGCTTATAATTTCCGGATCTGCCTGACCGACAGTATTCCCAACCAGATAGCGATTACCCGGCCGCAGGGATATGACAGCACGCATTATGAATTACTCCTGAGATATATTCAAATAAAAAATCCGAACAAGCTCGAAGATGGTTTACTGAATATAAACCGGACGCCGGGTCGTAAAACGGATATCAATAACAATGGACCTTTTTCTACTGACATGATCGGGATGAACTATAATTATCCGAAAGCCGGAGCCCAGACCAGAAAGAAAATAATCCGGGACCATACCGCTTATATAAAAGGCCTCCTGTATTTTTTAGGTCACGATGAACGGGTGCCCGGCCATTTGAGAAATGAAATGCTCCGGTGGGGTTATCCCAAAGATGAATTCACTGATAATGACCATTGGCCGTCGCAGCTCTATATCCGGGAGTCCCGGAGGATGATCGGGGAATATGTCATGACCGAGGCCAATTGTACCGGAAAAGAAAAAGTGAAAGACGGCATTGGCCAGGCAGCTTATACGATGGACTCTCACAACTGCCAGCGGATTGTTGTGAATGGCATGGTCAAAAATGAAGGCGACGTTCAGGTAGGCGGCTTCCCCCCCTACCCTGTTTCTTTCCGTTCCATCGTTCCTGTAAAAAAAGCCTGCACCAACCTGCTGGTTCCGGTATGCCTTTCGGCCAGCCATATTGCTTACGGTTCCATTCGCATGGAGCCGGTATTCATGGTGATTGGCCAGTCTGCCGCCGAAGCAGCTGTTTTGGCCATTGATTTGAAATTGCCGGTACAGGAAATTCCGGTAACCAAACTTCAAAAAGAGTTAAAGGAGAACCCGCTGGCCTTACACCGGATAAAATATTAAACTACTAATTTCGCAGGAAATCTTTCACAATTCCATGATAGAAAACGATTATATCGACAGCGTTAAAAAACAGTTTTCCCAATACAGGATCCTGGGTGAAAAGGCTATGGAACAGGTTCCGGAAGAAATGATGGACTGGCAATACAATCCGGAATCCAACAGCATCGCAACGCTTGTTAAACATATGGCCGGCAATATGCTGTCCCGCTTTACGGATTTTCTTACCAGCGACGGAGAAAAGGAATGGAGAAACCGGGACGCGGAATTTGAAAATGAAAAACGCTCAAGGAACCAGCTTATAACCCTTTGGAATGAAGGATGGAATTGCCTGTTTGATATGCTGAATGCACTGACTCCTGAAGATTTATCGAAAACCATCCGGATACGGAATGAAAATCATACGGTCGTGGAAGCGATCAACCGGCAGCTGACCCATTATGCATCTCATGTAGGGCAGATCCTGTTTATCAGCAAAATGATTTGCGGCAGCCACTGGAAATCCCCTTCCATCTCCCGGGGAGCTTCCCGGGAATTCAATGCAACAAAAGGCCTCTGAACGCTGCGGTTATTTAATTTTCCTAACTTGTAAGGGAATTGAAGATGTGCGCCGGACCATTACCTATATTGTTGTTCTGATACTGGGGCTTCCCTGCAGAATCCATGCCCAGCATGTTGTTTATTCCGAAAATTTCAATACGCGCGCATCAGGTCCTTTCCGGGTAATCGGTAAATCGGAAAATTTTTACTGGGCAGTAAAACTCCAAAAACAAAAATCAAACAACAGGTACGCTGTTCCGGAAATTCAGGGAATACAAAGCTTTCAGTTATTCGATGCAAAACTCAGCCTGCTCAGGGAAGCAGCACCTGCTTATATTCCGGGAACGCTGAAACAATGGCTGCTGGCAGGAAATCATGGCCTGGACCAGGTGATGGTTACCCGTTCCGCCGGAAAAACAAAGATCCTTTGCAGTCGTTTCCCTGTGGAAGATACGATGGAACCACAGGTCAGTCTGATTGACAGTCTCCCTTTTTCAGCAGATCCGTCCTGTTTGCTCCTGGTGCGTTCGGAAGACCAGTCCAGATTGCTGTTAATCGCTTTTGAAAATACGGATGCTGAAAATACCCGGGTACATACGCTTTTATTTGATTCCGACTGGAATCCCGTTTACCACCAGGTGATTTCCAGTTCCCTTTTTTCCCAACCCTGTATACAGGATGATGAGATCGGATTTCCGGCAGAAAGTTTCGATAACCTGCCCATTAAACTGGCAAATAACGGGGAGTGGCTGATGGCCTCTCTTTCCAGGATCAGTCAGAATTTTTCCCTGTTCCATGACTGCCCCAACGGCAGTGATTTTTATTTCAGGGAAATACCACTGACGCCTTTTTATAAAATGCAGGATATTGCCATGTCCATCAACAACGAACAGGAGGAAATGAGTGTGGGCTTTTTATCCGGTTACCGTAATACTTCTTTAAAAAATGTGCAGGTATGCAATTATTCCATGAAACAGGGAAGGTTTGATTTTGATTCGTCCTACCATTTTAATACCCGGGCACGCGATACCCGGAGTAAAACGATGAGCCATGAACGATTTATGGCCGTTCCCGGAGGCGGTTATCTGTTAATGAAGGAATACGGATATGCTTTTGATGAATTCAACAAACCCGGTCTTCCTTTTTTCAATCCCTGGGAGACTGCTTATCTCCTGGCAAATTACAGGGAAACAAACCCTGACAAAGCACCATGGAACCCGGGTTATACCTCAGAGCCCGGATTGAGTCCGATCCCCATGATCCGGAACCGCGGTGATTTAAATATTTTTTATTTCCCCGCGATATCCGGAGACAGCACCTGGAGCGGTATACTCGATATGGAGCAACACGCGGAATCGAATAACCCGGACCTCTCCTATTTAATGATTCCGGCGAAAAATAAACTCTATATCATTTATAACAGCCAGGAAGGATCTTCAGATCCGCTGGCTACCACGACCACGCTGAACCGGCAGGGGCAGGTGACTGACGATGCCCTGGTATTCTGGCGAATGAATAAAATGCTGGATTTTCAAAATGCACACCGTGTCACAGCCGGTGAAGTAGCCGTTCCTTACCGGGATAACCCCCGGAGCGGTTTTGCCATTATCCGGTTGTTTTAAGCCGAACGCTGAACGCTGAACGCTGAACGCTTAACGCTTAACGCCTAACGCCTGATTCATCATTCATAACTCATCATTCATAACTCATAACCCATAACTCATAACTCATAACCCATAACTCAAATCAACATTACTCTCAAAATGACTTTACCCGGTCCCTTCTTTGTTTTATTTCACGCCAGGTGGTTAAAATAATTCCCTGGTCTGCCAGCGCTTTTTTAAATGAGGGGTTCAGCATCGCAAGCAGGTCTCCCTTACGGGTGGGTCCGCTGTCGCTGATGTATTTAAAATACGGGCCCGGATCCGTGCAATGCATGATCATCATGGTGAGCCCGGGTCTGAGTGTTTTCAAGGTCTCAATATATTTTGCCGTTTTATACGCATCCAGTTTCTGATCGTCCGAGGCAACATCAGCCGGAATGACCCAGTCATAAGTGGAATTGTGCAGGTCGTCGAGTACTGGCAGTCCGGCATTCCAGAGTTGTTTACCCAGCATGCGCAGTTGGGCGATGACCGCATCGGAAAATTTCATCTGGGCCTGGATCAGCACATCGGCACCGCCCGGCAGCATAACCGGGATATGATTTTTCATACCCAGATTGATATAACGCATCAGAAATCCGGGGGTACCGTAAACGGTTCCCATATGGGTATCCAGGTGTGTGGGTTCAAAACCCATGGACCTTGCTTTTTCCAGCTGGGCAGTCATTTCCATGTCCACTTCATCCGGACTGGCATGCGCTACGGCTTCCTCCACACTGGGCCATAAATATCCGGCTGAGTCCGTGAGTCCGGGAACATTTTTCCTGCCGGACAATGGGCCCCAGCGGTACCCGGACCATTCCGAAGTCAGGGTCAGGTGGAGACCGGCATCAATTTCCGGATGGGACTTTAAAAAAACAACGAAGGCAGGCACCCAGGGACAGGGCATCATCACGCTGACGGAGGTGGATACCCCCTGTGTCAGTGCTTTTTCCGCGCCTTCGTTTGAGTCGAAACTCATCCCGGCATCGTCCACATGCAGGATCAGCACCCGGGCCCCTTTGGGAAACCCCAGTCGTTCGGCATACGTAGTATCCGGACCCTGTGCCTGCATGAAACAGGGTAGCAAAATGATTATCAGCAGTTTAAATGCAATCCTTGACATGTAAAAAAGTTTGAATTAAAGGTAACAAAGCTATTTTACACGTAGTCTTATATTCAGAATATTTAAAAAAATGACATTCATCAATCTTATTTCACCGTTTATACATATTATTATGCCATTCATACTACTATGTTTTGCATAGTACATACTTAAACCATTATCTTTGTACTGTCAATCAAAACAAACCACCTAAAAAATCAAAAAAATGAAAAAGAGAATCCTGCTTGTAAGCATCGTCCTGATAAGTTTTACTGCTTTCAGCTTTGCCGCAGACGTCCCCGCCATCAGTAAAAATGTAATCAGTTCTTTTAACAAACAATTCTCCAATGCCCGGGACATTCAATGGGAAAACCAGGCAAATTTCGTAAAGGCCCGGTTTACCATGAACGATATGGTCCTGTTTGCCTACTTCAATAAAACCGGAGAATTAATTGCCGTTACCCGTTTCATCAGTCCCAACCAGTTACCACTTGCCTTGATGACTTCCCTGAAAAAAACGCATACCGACAGCTGGATCAGCGACCTGTTTGAAATTCAAACTGAATCAGGTACCGCCTATTACGCAACCATTGAAAATGCAGACTATGTGATCGTGTTGAAATCCGAAGGCATCAGTGGATGGAATACTTTCCAGAAAAACAGGAAAGCAGATGCCGAATAAAAAGCATAACCGCATAAAAAAATAAAAAGGAAAGATCCGTTACAAGATCTTTCCTTTTCCCCGCTCTTCTCCCTGTAAAGTTCCAATTAAAGCGCACCCAATTGCTTCAGGTATTTTTCAGAATTAGCTTTTACCTGCGGTGCGGGATTCAGGCTTAGTGATTTTTTGAAATTCAGTATGGCATTCTTCTTATCCCCGGCCATCGCATATCCTTCTCCCAGGCTATCCCAGGTATTCGCACTCGCCGGATGATTTTGCGTATTCAATTTAAAAACAGCAATGGCTTTATCATACTGCTGCCCTGCCAGTAACTGATACCCGTATTGGTTTAATTCATTCTCATTGCCTTTTGCCAGGGCATCCTGCATCAGTTTTTCCGACCCGGCATGATCTCCCTCCAGTTCCAGCAGCCCGGACTTCGTGCTCATGTCTGCAAAATTCGGATTCATGGCAATGGCCTGGTCTGCCCACTTCAAAGCCTGGGCGGTATTGACTTTGTTCGCCAGGGCATAATTGGCCGCACTATTATACCCCTGCCAGCTGAACCCGGTTGTCCCTTTCAATTCCTCTGCCGCATTCGCCATAACAATATCATCCACCGCAAATTCAATCTTCACCGGGAATTGTTTTTTCTCCCAGTTCAGGTCAAGCTCCGCAGCATTTTTATTTAAAGGTTCAAATGAATAGGTTAAACGCTCCACGGATACCGGCATGTCCCGCACCGTAATTTTCGCCCGCATTTCATCCCGGTCCGGATTATACCAGAAGCTTCCCCAGGACCTGTAGTCTTTTGAAAGAACCAGTTCACCCGAATTATCCTGGTTGATCACAAAAAACAATCCGTACTCCCCGGCGGGGACCGGATGGCCTTCAATAGTGGCTGCATGGGATAAACGGAGCACGGTATTTTCATTGGCACCCGCACGCCAGGGTGCATCCAGGTTGGTTCCGAATCCCTGTTTGGTCCAACCGTAAGGAACCAGTTTACCCCAGATCTCCCTTCCTTTTACAGAAGGCCTGGAGTATTTCACCATGACGGTTGAAATGCCGATGGTTTGCGAAACAGATGCTGCCGGACTGGGTTCCCGGGGCGTGGTGATTTGCTGGGCATGTCCAAAAAAACAGAAGTTGAGCATGCCCGTTAGTAATGTAAGTCGGATAAAGGTTGGCCTGATCATGTGTAAAGTTTTTATTTTTGAAGCAATACCATTAAGATATGATTTTACCTTCCCTGTTCACCCGCATACCAGTCTAACGGTTCAACGGCGTTTTAAAAGGTCGGGCGGTATGGGTTAACCCTTTTTAATGACATGCCATATAAACCCAGGCTGCAAGCAGTCCGCCAAACAGGGGGCCGGCTATAGGGATCCAGGCATAACCCCAGTCGCTGCTTTTTTTATTTTTTATAGGGAGAAGGAAATGCATGATACGGGGACCCAGATCCCTGGCCGGGTTGATCGCGTAACCCGTGGTTCCGCCGAGCGACAACCCGATGGACCATACCAGGAATGCAACCGGCAGGGCACCGATGGAACCCAGGCCGATTTTTGTTTTGCTGTCCGTGATTTCAGCACCGGTTATATAAAAAACAGTAAATACCAGCACGAAAGTTCCGACAAGTTCGCTGATGATATTGGAAAAACGATCCCGTATGGCAGGCTCCGTGGAAAATGCCGCCAGTTGTAACCCCGGATCCGTTGTGCGGTTGAAATGATCCCGGTATATCAGCCACACCAGCAGAGCACCCGTCATCGCACCCAGTATCTGTGCGGTGATATAGGGAAGAACGGATGACCAGGCCAGCTTGCCTGAAACAGCCATGGCCAGCGTGACGGCCGGGTTCAGGTGCGCCCCGCTGAAGGGAGTTGCAATCACCACCCCGACATAAACCGCCAGGGCCCATCCGGTGGTAATTACGATCCATCCGCCGTGCTGTCCCTTGGTATCTGTCAGCACCACGTTGGCAACAACTCCGTTTCCTAAAAGGATCAGCGTGCCCGTACCAATAAATTCCGCTAGAAAAGCCGTCATATTTTTTATTTTATTTTTTGCTCCATACCTGCGCTGCATACACGGCCTGCTTCCAGGAATCAATGCCCGCCTGCATGTCAGCAGATGATTTTTTCGGAAGAAATTCCTTTTCTGATTTCCACCAGCGGGCGATTTCTGCCGTATTCTTCCAGAATCCGACCGCAAGGCCTGCTAAGTAAGCAGCTCCCAGGGCCGTGGTTTCCGTGATCTCCGGCCGGATCACGTTGCATTGCAGGAGATCCGCCTGGAATTGCATGAGCAGGTCATTGGCCGTGGCACCTCCATCCACCCTCAATTCTTTAATGGAAACGCCGGCATCCGCTTCCATGGCTTTTAATACATCCATGGTCTGGTAGGCAATGGATTCCACCGCAGCACGTGCGATATGTGCGGCCCGGGTTCCCCGGGTAATACCCACCATGGTGCCCCGGGCATCGGGGTTCCAGTAAGGCGCGCCGAGTCCCGCAAAGGCCGGTACGAAATATACGCCGTCCGTATCTTCCACCTGGCTGGCGAGTGCTTCTGTTTCCGCAGCATTCCGGATAATGCCCAGCCCGTCGCGCAGCCACTGCACCACAGCCCCGGCAATAAAAATGCTGCCTTCAAATGCATACTGGATTTGCCCGTTTATTTTCCAGGCCACGGTGGTAAGCAGGTTGTTTTTTGATTCTACAAAGTGTTCACCAATATTCATCAGCATAAAGCAACCAGTGCCATAGGTATTTTTTACCATGCCTTCTTCAAGGCACATCTGCCCGAATAATGCCGCGTGCTGATCACCTGCAATACCGGCAATCGGAATATTCACCGGGAACAGACTGGTATCGGTTTCGCCAAACAGTGCACTGGATTCCTTCACTTCCGGCAACATGCTTTTGGGAATATCCAGGATCTCCAGCAATTCTTCATCCCATTTTTGTTCCCGGATATTGTACAACATGGTACGCGAAGCATTGGTGATATCGGTTGCATGCACCAGTCCGTTAGTAAACTTCCAGACCAGCCAGCAGTCAACCGTTCCGAATGCCAGTTTTCCTTCACTGGCTTTTTTCCGGGCACCCGCTACATGATCCAGTATCCACCGGATTTTGGACCCGGAGAAATACGCATCGATCACCAGACCTGTTTTGGAACGGATCTTATCTGAGAAACCGGACTGCTTCAGCTGTTCACATAGGGGCGCCGTTCTTCTGTCCTGCCATACGATCGCATTATATACCGGCGCTCCCGTTTCACGGTCCCAAACGATGGTCGTCTCCCGCTGGTTGGTAATCCCGATGGCGGCAATGTCTGCGGGTGCTGCACCGATTTTCAATCTTGCTTCAGAAGCCACGCTGGCCTGTGATGACCAGATCTCCAACGGATCGTGTTCCACCCATCCGGGCTGGGGAAATATCTGTCTGAATTCTTTTTGTGCAATGGATTGAATGCGCCCGGAGTGGTCAAAGAGGATGGCACGCGAACTGGTGGTGCCCTGGTCCAGTGCCAGGATGTATTTCTTCATATAGCAATTTTGTACATGTACCGTTGATCGTTGGCCGTTGGCCGTTGATCGTTGGCTTACGTTGGCCGTTGATCGTTGCTGTCAACCGTCAACCGTCAACCGTCAACCGTCAACCAAATAATTTTTCGCAACCGCAAGGAAAGATACTATTTGTTCTTTTTCCCAGACCGCATCCCTTTTTAATTCCTCTGCCATCAGTCTCGCCACTGCCGGCGCCATATCCATCGCGGCACGGGCATCCAGGAATAAAACACGTGTACGTCGCGCCAGTACATCTTCAATAGTGCGTGCCATTTCATAGCGCGTAGCCCAGATGACTTCTGCGCCGATATAAGGAAGCCTGGGATCGAGCGCCTCTTTCCATGCCGTATTTTCCTTTACCAGGGCTTTCACCGCCGGGGCATCACTCCCGTAAACAAAAAAAGGATCCGACCATGCAAGGGATTCCTTAAACCCGTGCAGGGACAGATTTTTAGTAAGACAGGCCCTGCCCGGCAGTCCTGCCGTATACGATGGCCTGGTTCACGGTATCTTCTGCCATCTGCCGGTAGGTGGTCCATTTTCCTCCGGTGATGGTGACCAGTCCGGAGTCAGAAACAATTAATTTATGCGACCTGGAAATCTCTTTTGTTTTTTCTTTTTCATTTTGCGGGGCAGCCAGTGGCCGGAGTCCCGCAAAAACACTCCGTACATCTTTTCGGGTAGGGGTTCGCGTTAGATACCCGGCAGCAGCTTCCAGTATGAACCGGATTTCTTCTTCCAAAGCCCGGGGCTCAAGCTGGTGCGCATCGAGCGGCGTGTCGGTGGTGCCCACCAGCATCCGGTCGTGCCAGGGGATGGCAAACAACACCCTGCCATCTTTCGTTTTCGGGATCATCAGCGCATCCTGCGGTCCGAGGAACGATTTATCAAAGACCAGGTGAATGCCCTGGCTCGGCCTGACCAGGGGCCGGGATCCGGGTGCATCCATTCCCAGCAGTTCATCCACAAAAACACCCGTTGCATTGATCACCACTTTTGCTTTGAGCGTGTACATCCTGCCGGTCTCCAGGTCCCTGGCCAGCACCCCGCTGATCCGGTTTCCTTCTTTTGTTAAACCGGTAATGCGGACGTAATTCAGCAGGGTGGCTCCCTGTTCCAGGGCCGTCAGCGCGAGACTGACCGCCAGCCGGGCATCATCAAACTGCCCGTCGTGATAGAGGACGCCTGACTTCAGACCCTTTTGCTGAATATTCGGTATCCGCCGGATGAGTTCGCTGCGCGAAATCAGCCGCGAGCGTCCGAAACTCCTCCTGCCCGCGAGCAGGTCGTAAACAGACAATCCGACAGAATAAAAAATACTGCTGCTCCAGGAATAATTGGGTATGATAAAACTTTCGTTGCGGACCAGGTGGGGCGCATTTTGCAGGAGGATGCCCCGCTCACGCAACGCCTCAATCACCAGACCGATATTTCCCTGCGCGAGATACCGCACCCCGCCATGTACGAGTTTGGTGCTTCGGCTGGAAGTGCCTTTTGCAAAATCCGATTGTTCCAGCAGTAAGGTTTTGTACCCGCGGGAAGCCGCATCCAGGGCCACACCCAGACCGGTGGCGCCGCCGCCTGCCACAATCAGGTCCCACACCTTTTCCGGATCCGCAATTTCCGATACCAGCCCCTCCCTTTTTATCTCCATCCCGTAGTTTTATTAAAAAACTTTAATGATTTATTTTTCCACCAGCCGGTCAGGGATCCGGTAAACGCCCAGTCCGTTCAGAACGGGCTCTGATTTCGCATCTTTTATTCTGATCAGTATCCGGTTTGTATTCTGTACCGGAAAACTTACCAGCCGATGATGTCCAATGGTTGTATAAACATGCTGATACACCAATGAATCTGCATTATATAATTCAATGGCAAACGATTTAACCCGCTGGCCATAGCTCAGTTGTTCCTTGAGAAAAATACAATTTACAGGTAAGGGTTTATTGAAAAGAATTTCCATATACTCCTTATTATAATTCTTTCCCAGGTCAAAGTCCCCGTCCCCGTCTCCCAGAATGCCGGTAATATTTTCCCCCTTCCAAAAAATAACCGCATTCTCATTCATAATCAGGTTATCGATAAAACTCTCCTGCCGCAATCGCGCAAACTCCATGAGGGCCGCTGAATCGTAAGATGTAATCAGTCCGCGCCGGTCCGGCGGAACATTTAAAATCAGGTTGGCGCCCCGCCCGACGGATTTTAAATAAATATCAAAAAGTTTTTCAGGTGATTTTACCAGGCTGTCTTCCCCGGGATGATAAAACCATCCGGGCCGGATGCTCACGTCGCATTCCGCCGGAATCCAGTTTTTCCCGTTCACATTTCCCTGGTTGAGCGTATCGTTGGGCGGTGCACCGGCGCCCCGGCGGAAACCGGCCGTGTCCAGCAGGTTCCAGTTCGTGGTTCCGGCAATGCCGTTCTCATTGCCTGCCCAGCGGATATCGGGACCGATATCGCTAAAGACCATGGTATTCGGTGCAACTTCGCGCATGGTGGATTCAAAACGGTGCCAGTCGTACACCTGTTTTTTCCCGTTGGGCCCTTCCCCGTTGGCGCCATCCCACCAGAATTCAAAAAAGGGTCCGTAATTATGAACAACTTCCTTCATCATATTTACAAATACATCATTATACGCTGCCGTTCCATAAGCAGGATGATTCCGGTCCCAGGGGGAAAGATACACGCCGAAGGAGAGTCCGGCTTCCCGGCAGGCATCAGATAATTCTTTCAGCACATCCCCCTTCCCGTTGCGCCAGGAACTCCGGGCCACGGTATGTGTTGAATACGCACTGGGCCAGAGGCAAAATCCGTCGTGGTGTTTGGCCGTGATAATGATTCCCGTGGCACCGGCTGCTTTGGCGATCCGGCACCACTGCCTGCAGTCCAGCGCTGTCGGATTAAAAACCTCTTCGTTCTCGGAACCCTTACCCCATTCCAGGTCGGTAAATGTGTTGGGACCAAAATGCATGAATAAATAAAATGGTGCATTTTGCCAGGCCAGCTGTTTGGGTTCCGGCAGGGGGCCGACAGGCGACTGGCAACGCCCGGCCATGAAGAGACCGATACAAAAAATTAAAAAAGAATTTTTCTTCAGCATCCGGAAATTCAATTTTTTTTATGAAACTATGAAATCGGATCAGATTATCCCGAATAGACATGGCACTATTCTTTTCTTAACCTAATTTTGCGCTATCAAAACGGATATGTCATTTTTCAGGGATAAAGTAGTGATTGTAACAGGGGGAAGCGACGGGATCGGAAAGGCCCTGATCGGTGCACTGATCGAAGCAGGCGCCAAAGTGGCGACCTGCGGAAGGCATTATGAAAAACTATACGCCCTTCAACTCGAATATTCCCAGGTGATGCTGCATACCATGGTCTGTGACGTGAGCCATGAGGAAGAATGCAAACGGTTTATTCTTTCGACCGTCGAAACCTTTGGCACGATTGATATCCTCATTAACAATGCAGGTATCAGCATGCGCTCTCTTTTCGATGATGCAGACACCAACGTGATCCGCCAGCTGATGGACGTGAATTTTATGGGCGCTGTGTATTGTACAAAGGCGGCGCTTCCCTATATCCTGCAGCAAAAGGGAACCATTGCAGGCATATCATCTGCTGCCGGCTACCGCGGGCTGCCCGGGAGAAGCGGTTATTCCGCTTCTAAATTTGCATTGCAGGGCTGGCTGGAAGCCCTTCGTACGGAACTCCGGGATACCGGCGTTCATGTGATGTGGGTTTCTCCGGGATTCACGGCCTCCAATATACGCAATACGGCACTGAACAGCCATGGTGTAGGGCAGGGCGAGAGTCCGCTCGATGAATCCAAACTCATGAGCGCGGAAACCTGTGCTAAATATATTCTGAACGCCATTGAAAAAAGGAAAAGGGTGCTGGTGCTTACCTTTACCGGAAAGCTCACGGTTTTCTTAAATAAATTTTTCCCCTCCCTGGCGGATAAACTGGTTCACCGGTATTATTTCAAAAACGGGGAACTGGTCAGATAGGGGTAGCATAATGTAAAACGAACCGACCCAGATGGCGCTCATCACCCTTACCTCCGACTTCGGCCTTCAGGATTATATCGCCGGTGCGGTCAGGGGACAACTGTTGCAAATCGACCCTTCATTCCGGATCCACGATATCTCCCACCAGGTGGCCCCCTTCAATTATCCCCAGGCAGCCTATATCTGCCGCAATGCCATCTGGCAGTTTCCGGAACATACCTACCATATCATCCTGGTCAACCTGTTTGAACAAAAACCCGATCACCTGTTGCTGGCCTTCGCCAACGGGCAGTATATTTTTTGTGCAGATAACGGGCTGATGCATATGATTCTTCCGGGGAAACCCGATAAAGTGATTGGTCTGCCCCTGGATAAAAATGAAATAAAAAACACCCTCTACTGTACCCGGCAGATCGGTCTGGCCATCCGGGCGATCGAAGCCGGGGCCCTGCCCGAAAGCCTGGGAGAACCCGAAATCAGTTACCTGGAGAAAAATGAACTCCGGCCCTTGCTGGGCGATCATTATATAGAAGGTCAGATCATATTTATCGACAAATTCGAAAATGTGATCGTGAATATCACCCGGGAAGAATTTGAAGCCCAGCGCAAGGGCCGCAGTTTCCGGATCGTTTTCAAGAGAAATGAAATCATCGACCGGATCAGTGAATCTTACGCCGATGTGCCCCAGGGAGAAAAACTTGCCCTGTTCAATTCCGCCAATTACCTCGAAGTGGCCATCAATAAAGGCAATGCCGCCGGACTGTTCGGGTTGCAGGACTTTACCGATCAGTCACTCCAGCAACACCTGTTTTACCAGACGGTGAAAGTATATTTTGAATAATAAGGGAGAATGGATACTCCCATACCCTTACGCCTATTCACACAGTTTTAACTACCCGTTGCACTTTAGTCAGCCAGTCTCTATATATTTGTCACTCCTAAAAATCAATGGACTATGAACTATAAGAAGGTGAATAACCTGACGGGCTGGGTGGTTGGCCTGTTTGCCTGCATGGTATACATTTTAACCATGGAAGCCTCGGGCAGTTTCTGGGATTGCGGTGAATTTGTATCCAGCGCCTATAAACTGCAGATCCCCCATCCGCCCGGAGCACCGCTCTTTGTGATGATGGGCCGGTTTTTCATTATCCTGTTTGGCGACAATCCCCTGACTGCCGCCCGTGCCGTGAATTTTATGAGCGCTGTTCTGAGCGGGCTCACCATTCTTTTTCTTTTCTGGTCCATCACCCATTTCGCCCGTAAAATCATTCAGAAAAACGCGCTGGTCCTCAGTTCCCAGCAGATTTTCACCATCATGGCGGCCGGTGCCGTAGGTGCCCTGGCTTATACTTTTTGCGACTCCTTCTGGTATAGTGCCGTGGAAGGGGAAGTATATGGTTCTTCTTCCTTTTTTACCGCCCTGGTGTTCTGGGCCATACTGAAATGGGAAGACGAAGCCGACAAACCGGAAGCCGACCGCTGGATCATTTTCATATTTTATATGATGGGCCTCTCCATCGGCGTTCACCTCCTGAACCTCCTCACCATTCCGGCGATCGTGATGGTGTACTATTATAAACGCTATACCCCCACGGCCTGGGGATCCGTTTTTGCTTTTATTATCGGTTGCACCATCACCGGACTGATCCAGAAGTTCGTGATCCAGTATACCATTAAAGGTGCAGCCTGGTTCGACATCCTTTTTGTCAACGACCTGAGCCTGCCTTTTTTCAGCGGGTTTGCCTTTTTCTTTATCCTGCTCGCCGCCCTGCTCGTATTTGGATTGCGTTATGCCATCCGGAAAAAATATTACCTGCTTAAAATCGGCATCTGGAGCATTTCCTTTATGCTGATCGGGTACTCCACCTATTTCACGACTATGATCCGTTCCAGCGCCGATCCGGCCGTGGATATGTTCAACGTGGACAATCCCGTAACCCTGGTCGGCTACCTGAGCCGCGACCAGTATGGCGACTGGCCCATCGTGTATGGTCCGGATTTTACAGACCGGCCGGGCCGCGTGGATGGCAGCGATCAGTATATCAAGGGAAAGGATAAATATATCCTGGCGGGAAAAACCGTAGGCCAGGATTGGAACAATACCCCCTCCTCCCATTTCTTTCCGCGTATGTGGGACAACAGCAATGACCGCGGACAAACAGATGTATATAAAAGTTATGGCGGTGTGGCCGAAGGGGACCAGCCGACCATGGGCAATAATATCCGGTATTTTATCACCTACCAGACCTACTGGATGTATCTCCGGTATTTCTTCTGGAATTTTTCAGGCAAACAAAATGACCTGCAGGGATTCGGAAATGTCCGGGACGGCAATGCGATAACCGGTATTCCCATTATAGATAATTTTTTCTATGGCGACCAGAGTAAAATGCCCGACAGCATTCGCACAAAAAACAAATCGTATAACCGGATGTATGCCCTGCCCTTTATCCTGGGCATGATCGGGCTGTTCTTTCAGTATAACCGCAACCGGAGGGATTTTATCGTGAACGGCCTCCTGTTCTTTTTCACCGGCATGGCCATCGTGATCTACCTGAACCAGGCCGGCCAGCAGCCCCGTGAACGGGATTATGCCTATGTCGGATCCTTTTACGCTTTTGCCATCTGGATCGGGCTCGGCGTGATCTGGGTGAAAGAAACCTTTGAGAAATTCATGAAGGCTCCCGTTGCCAATTATGTTTCTGCCGGACTCTGCCTGCTGGCGGTTCCCGTAATCATGGGAAACCAGGAATGGGACGACCACGACCGGAGTAAAAAGACCCTGGCCCGCGACCTGGCTAAAGATTACCTGGAAAGCTGTCCGCCCAATGCCATGCTTTTTTCATTCGGCGATAATGATACCTATCCCCTCTGGTATGCCCAGGAAGTGGAAGGCATCCGCCCGGATGTGCGTGTAGTGGTAAACAGCCTGCTGGGAACAGACTGGTATATGAATGAACTGCGCTATAAGATTAACCAGAGCGCGCCCTTCGATGTTATTTTCACACCCGAACAGATTCAGGGAAATAAGCGGGATATCACCTATATCACGCCCCTGCCGGGTTTTGACCAGAAAAAATACTATGACCTCTACGATATGCTGAAGAACGTAGTGGGCAGTGATGATCCGAAATATATTCAGCAGCAGGATGAAGATATCCTCAATCTCCTGCCCGTAAAAAAACTGTCGGTACCGGTTGACCTGGCTACGGTAAAAGCCAACGGCATGGTGCATGAAGGGGACAGCGTACTGAGTGAACTGAAAATTGACATACCCAACCGCTCCTATCTGCTCAAGAACGACCTGGCGATTTATGCCATCATTGCCGCCAACCACTGGAAACGCCCGATCTGCTTTACTTCAACACAGGAACTGGCCGACCTCGGACTGTCGAAATATGTCCGGCTCCGGGGACTTTCCTACGAGCTGGTACCATTCGACAAGGGCGGTGTGGACAATGATGCCGCTTACCATACCATCATGACGCAATTCGCTTACGGATCGGCGAACCGGTCCGGCGTTTATTATGACGAGGAAAACCGCCGCCACCTGAACAGTATCCGGATGGCTCATTCACAGGTTGCATTCAGTCTCGTGGACGCGGGGAAAAAAGATTCAGCCCAGAAAATACTGGAACATTTTGACAAGAATGTGATAGAATCCAATTTCCCTTATGGGATGACTTCGAACCGGGGCAACCAGCAGGATGCGATATCAACCGACTTCCTCCAGGCCTGTTATGTGGCCGGCGACTTTACGCTCGCCAAAAAAGTGGAAGCCTCCCTGAAAAAAGACCTGCAGCAGCAGATGCGGTATTATAAATCCCTGGGGGATGAAACCAGCGACGACCAGCTGGCCACCAATGCCTATATGATCCTGCAGGGCAAGGGCGGAAACCTGTCAGACCGCCAGATGCAGTTTACCCAGGATATTTTCACCAGCTACCGGATGCTGATGCAGATTGACCAGATGGATAAACAGTTTTCTCCCAAGCCGGCTGTGGATACCAAGTTGAAATAGAATAAATAATAATAATATAAAGCCTCCTGTGCATTACGTGATCAGGAGGCTTTATTATTTCTGAAACTTCGATCCTTTTCGTGTAAATATTGTTATCCTTTATTAAAAACTTCCGGAGCGTTAGGCGTTAGGCGTTAAGCGTTCAGCGTTAGGCTTTGAGCCCGGCACTTTCGAAGGGCATTTTTCAGATTAAATGCATTAACTTGAAAATATGATCGGTTTTCATTTCAGAAAATATGACCCGAAGCAGGATGGCAAATCGAAATTCGAACAACTGCTGGATATTTTTATGCAGCTGCTGACCTATACCAACGGGGATGTGAGCGAAGCGCTTCAGTGGATGAACCAGCTGGACAAAGAGTATGATCTTACCAAGGGGGAATACGGCATGGGTGATTTTATTGAGGACCTGAAGGATAAAGGATATATTGACGAAAACAAACAGACAGGGTCTATCACCATCAGCCCCAAAACCGAACAGGGTATCCGCAAACGGTCACTGGAAGAAATTTTCGGCAAATTAAAAAAGACCAGATCGGGGGATCATAACAGTTTTAAACCCGGTGGCGGGGATGAGATCAACCCCGAGACCAGGCCCTTTCAGTTCGGAGACCAGCTGGAACATATTGATTTCACCGAATCCATCCGCAATGCCCAGATCAATCATGGCATTGAGTCGTTCCATATGCAGGAGGATGACCTGAAGATCCGGGAAACGGATTATAAAACGCAGACCTCCACGGTGCTGATGATCGATATTTCCCATTCCATGATCCTGTATGGTGAGGACCGGATCACACCGGCGAAAAAAGTGGCGATGGCCCTCAGCGAACTGATCACCACCAAGTATCCGAAAGACACGCTGGATATCGTGGTATTCGGGAATGACGCCTGGCCCGTTGAAATCAGGGACCTGCCCTACCTGCAGGTGGGCCCTTATCATACCAATACCGTGGCAGGTCTCGAACTGGCGATGGATATATTAAGGAGAAGAAGAAATCCGAACAAGCAGATCTTTATGATCACGGATGGAAAGCCGACCTGCCTGAAATCCGGTAAACGTTATTATAAAAACAGTTTCGGACTGGACCGGAAAATTACCACCCGTTGCCTCAACCTGGCCGCACAATGTAAAAAACTCAAAATCCCCATCACAACCTTTATGATTGCCAGCGATCCCTACCTGCAGCGTTTCGTGACGGAATTCACCGAAACCAACAACGGGAAAGCTTTTTTCGCTTCGCTGGATCACCTCGGCGCATTCATCTTCCGGGATTTTGAAAACGGGAAAAGAAAAACAGTATATTGAAAGCATTTGACAACAACATTCAGCCCGGATATTGTTTACAGATAAACGATACACGACCCACGAATCATTAAACCTGTTATCCTTTTAAAAGATAAAAATGAATATTGAAAAAATAAAAACACTGGGTGAACTGAAAAAATCAGGCTATAAACACCGATCGGTTAAGGAAGAAGTCCGTGAGAACCTGCTAAAGAAACTGCAGAAAAAAGAAAACAGTTTTCCGGGTATTGTCGGTTATGAAGACTCTGTTATCCCGGATACAGAAAGGGCCCTGCTTTCGCAGGCATAATATTCTTTTCCTCGGACTGCGCGGCCAGGCCAAAACCCGCATGGCCCGGCAGATGATCCAACTGCTGGATGAATACATTCCCTATGTAACAGGCAGTGAAATCAATGACGACCCCTTTGCACCGATATCGAAATTTTCCCGGGAGCTGATCCGCCAGAAAGGGGATGATACGCCCGTTTCCTGGTTGCACCGCAGGGACCGGTACAGTGAAAAACTCGCCACACCCGACGTCAGTGTGGCCGACCTGATCGGGGATATTGATCCCATCAAAGCGGCCAATATGCGGTTGAATTTTGCTGATGAAGAAGTGATCCATTTTGGCATCATCCCGAAAAGTAACCGGGGCATTTTCGTGATCAACGAGATCCCGGATCTCCAGGCACGCATACAGGTTTCCCTGTTTAATATCCTGGAAGAAGGTGATATCCAGATCCGTGGTTTCAAACTGCGCATGCCCCTGGACATTTTATTCGTTTTCACTGCCAACCCGGAAGATTATACCAACCGCGGATCCATCGTGACCCCGCTGAAAGACCGTATAGAGAGCCAGATCCTGACACATTATCCAAAGAATATTGAACATGCGCTCCTGATCACAGAACAGGAAGCGGATATCACCGAGGAACAGAAAGTGCGGGTGAAGGTCAGCGACATGGTAAAGCGGATTATTGAACAGGTGGCGTTTGAAGCACGCACCAGCGAATTCGTGGACAAGAAAAGCGGTGTTTCCGCCAGGCTGACGATCGCCGCCTATGAAAATGCGGTGAGCGCGGCAGAAAGAAGGGCCCTGCTTAATAATGAAAAAGAAACCCAGGTCTGGATGAGCGACCTGGTCGGCATCATCCCTTCGATTACCGGAAAGATTGAACTCGTTTATGAAGGTGAACAGGAAGGTCCGTACCAGGTAGCCTTCAACTTACTGGAAAAGGCTTTTCGTTCCCAGTTCGTAAACTATTTTCCAAACCCTGAACTTTTCAAGAAGAGAAAAGGGGTTGGCGAAGAGAACCCGTACAAGCCCATCACCGGCTGGTTCGATAAAGGCAATCACCTGGACGTATTCTTCAATTTAAAAGATGATGAAAAGGTACGCCTGTTATATAAAGTGGACGGCCTCCATGCCTTTGTAAAAAAACATTTCCGCAATGCGTCGGAAAAGGAAATGGCCCTGCTGATGGAATTCGTGCTGCATGGCCTTTCCGCTTACAGTATGATCAGCAAAAAAGTGGTGGAGGGTAAAATTGAATTCAAGGACCTGATCGGCTCCATGATGAATATGAGTCCGGATACCAGTTACGGGGCGGAAGAAGAGGAAGATTTCGGGTAAGTATGACCAATACGTCTCACCCAATGGCCTTCCGGCAGCTCCGGGTACTTTAATAATGGAACCCGGTGGACATGCTGCAATTATTTCATTCTGGTTGTTTGCACCAGACAGGATACGAAAATCAACGTCAGAGATACTGACGAGGGGATATATCAGCACTAATCATTCAATCCTTTTCCGCTGAGAATCTGCGGGATTGATTTTTCAATTCTCGACTCCCGGGTTTTGGATTGTTTGGGTTGGGAAAAATAAAAAATATAGGCTCTCTGCCGCCCCGGTGTCAATGCACTAAATGCTTTTTTCAGGGAAGGGTTACTCTTTAATTTATTTTGAAATTCTTCAGGCATGGCGAAGTCCGAAGTCTTTTTCAATGTCACTTTCAAACCGGCTTTTTCCACTTCAATGGCCTCATAGATATATGCCTTCAATATTTTTTCGTTCTGAACAATTTCCCGGACCCGGGTGAACCGGACTTGGCGTGCCGCCTGCACATTCGCCGTCTGTTGAATCAGCATACCGTGGGAATCCTGTATCAAGGCACCTTTGAAAAACAACAACGCACAGTATTCTTTAAATACATGAATTAAAACAATGTTGGCGTTCTGAAACGTGTAGCAGGGACAACCCCATTTCAACTCTTCGTTCAGTCCGCAGTCCAGAACAATCAGTCTCAGTTTCCTGATTTCCTCCTGCCACCGGTTGTCTTTACTGAAATAAAAATCAACTTTGGGATTCATGCTGTTCTTTGTCATGGGAAGTTATTTTTGTCAGACCCTTAGTACGCCACGAAACATTACTTTACCGCGGATTTAGGTGGTCATTATCACCGGAATCTCCAGGTAACGCGTAGCGTTATTAATCTGCAGTATATCTTAACCTATTAGTTCTTTTAAAAAGCCGGCCCATACATGCCGATAGATTTTTATTCCCCTGCATTCTGCAAATAATGCCGCCAGCTCTGAAGGCCCTGCTGATGGGTAGGCAACTGGGTTCAGCAACCTAAAGCTGATTTGTTCAACAATACTGCCTGAAAGTTGACTGGCCAGGTACTTCTTCTGCCAGTAATAATATGTTCCTTGCGTTAAATCGTACAACTCGCAGAAATCCTTCACTGTCATCGTGCCGGTTTCATGTCCGGAAACTAAAGAAAACATCTCCTGCTTTTTACTTTTAATGATCATTTCCTGTTCCATTTACTTTGGTTTTTGGTAAAACAGGAAAAATAATACTTTTTAGATATTTATATTTTAACTGCCCAGATAGACACACGTTTAAAGCGGAAGTCTTCCAAAACATTTACAACATCCTTACCGCGAAGTGATTTTCCTACTTCTATAGCCAGGCATCAGGGTACATTATAAAAGATTGATTATTAAGCTCAATTATTAAACACTACTAAGAGTAACCCCTTAGTTAAAAAAACTATCGCGGAACAAATAAATCCTAATATAAATTTATCATAGAATTACCTCGCGTTTTTCAACACCTTTTTAAACCATTTTTATGATTAAAACATTAACGTTTTTATTGTTTGTATTCGTAATTTATTTAGGATGTAAGAAGCAAGATATACAGCCGAAATATTCTATAACGCATGAATCTAGTTTAATACAAAACGCAAAGGAATATTTTTATAAAAATATACCTCTGAATACCTTTAGCGGTCAGAGAAGCGTTAATTCATCTGATAGTTTCAATGTTGATAAGTTGGAAAAAAAAGTTCTTTGGAACAATGCTGTAGTATTTCATAGAGATAAAAGAGTTATGGTTGTAGTTCCTATCAAATTTAATTCTACGGTATTTCAACATGCAAGCTTTAACAATAAGCTGTTTAAACAACGGGCAGATGATATGACAAGACTTATTATCTATCAAGATAGCAGTAGTAAATATCGAATTTTACTTTCTTCATATTTACCGGATTTTAATTATCTCAACAATCCAAATGGAAGCTTTTCCGGTATGTCGGTTATAAAAGACTGGAGTGGAAATATTTTAGCCGCTTTCAAATATTCTAATGATTCTACATACATTATGAATACAGACAATAGTACACAGATTGATTCTGTAGAAACAAATATAGCCCAACCACCACCGGGGGACATAACTGTTGCAACTTGTACTTATATAGATTATTACACACAAGTTTCAACTCCTTATGGAACGGACATAAGCTATACATCCACTTCTTTAATTGGTTGCACATACTCATATGCCGCAACTGGATCACCAAGTTATATCTATCAATTATCGCAAATAGGAATTGATTCTAAAGCTGTCGGTGGTGGAACTAAAGTTTATACACCTTCATTTGATTCAATCTATTTAGATCCTTCAGTGAAAGGGAATGAATTGTGTGTTATTAAACAATTGTCGTCTGCCGGTCTGAAGAGTTGTCTTTCTTCAATAATTTCTTTTTTTGACGCTTCATCAGTGGCAGATATAAACATTTCAGTAGTACGCTCATTTCCTGATGGTTCTAGCGCTGAAACAACTCCAACTAAATACGTTGCTGGAGGTATAACGACATATACATTTAACACGAAACTCAGCGATAATAAATTGGCCTATGCATCTCAGGAATATGTTGGGGAAACAATTTTACATGAGGTACTGCATTCATGGATTGATTATAATAGTGGCGTAATGTCAAACTTAAATGGTCATTATACAATGCTTAGTAGTTTTGTGGATGACGAAGTGAATGCGTTACAGCAAATGTATCCTTATTTGACTAATGCAGCTTACGGAAATGACGCTTTATGTATTGTTCTTGCAGGTTTAATCAATGATCCTCAGTTAAACTCTGCATTCGTTAGTCAAATATTAGCAGATCGCAATGTGACAGCCTCACAAGTTAATAATACCAATGCCCTATACCAATCGGGTAAAAAAGGTGTTCAATGCAGTAATACGCCAGTACAATAAAAATACTTTTTATGAAATACATTTTATCAATTGTATTAATTTTTTTCTTTTTAGATGGGATTTGCCAATTAAGTGTAAATGACACATTAATTTACAATGGAGGAAATGAGAGATTCTCTAAAATGATTTCGAGAGAAATTGATAAATCTAATATTTTGGATGGCATTAAACAGGAGACCTACAGCAATGTAAATATGAGAATTGACAGAACTGGACGAATCTTATCTGTTGATATTTTTACTGTTGGAGATACATCATTTTCAAAAATCTTATATAGTAGTTTGATGCTATCGGATAATAAATGGTCTACATCTTTAGATGATGGCCGTATCTTCAATATTCTATTTTATTTTAATCATTCAACTCACAATAATGAAAAAGAAATTCCAATTAAATATAGTTCAAGTTATTTATAATAAGTGGCCAACTAGTAAGGTCACAAAATTTGGAGTTTTTAAAATAACCCAATTCCCTGGAGGTCAGTAAAATATTTTCAAGTAATAATGCTTTAAATGAGATGTTTAATGCATAAACAACTAAAATTTATTCCACCTTGGGAGATCGACGAAGTCCTAACATGGATATTAAGGAGAGGTTAGATAAAGCACAAGATATTAAACTTGAATTGTAAGCTCCCGAGAATTCTGCCATACAAGATTATAGAATTTGCTCTAACTTAAGTGGTCAATTATGAAAGAGAAACAATTCCTGGAGACTAAAATCGTTTCCTTTCTGCACCAGCATGAAGCTGGCAAATCTGTCAAGGATATTGCCAGGGAAATATTTTTCGATGTAACAATTTCAATAACAGATTTTATAGAAAGTTTTTCTGAAAACACGCTACATATTTCCACAATTGAAGATATACTTCGAAGAGTATCACAAATTCAAGGACTAATCAAAGACCCTTCTCAGAATTTAGAAACGTTATAAATGATTTCGAAATAATTGCTACAACTCTCAGTCAAAAGAGATTTACACCAACGTGCTGTAAGCCACCGAGCAACCCTTTACATATACTGGTAGTTTTTTCCAGTTTTGCGGAAGCAGCCCTTCGATATTATTCGTAGTGAACCGGTGCATGTTTTCCAATACATCTCTCAACCAGTAAAATGGATTGATGTTATAGAGTTTGTAGGTAGCTAGTAAAGAATAAACCATCGTAGCACGCCCAGCTGCTTCATCACTACCAGCAAATAAATAATTCTTTGCCTACTGCAACCGGACGGATTGCATTCTCAACAAGGTTGTCTGTTAATAATCAAACGCGCGTCCCCGGTATAGATACAAGCTTCTCCCAGCGCGGCAGGAAGTACGCCATAGCCTGAACAATGGAACTTTTTTTACCTGCAAGACAGGGTATTCTTTTTCCATCCAGGTTTTCAGAGTTCGCAAAATGGGTTCTGCTTCCTGCAGACGTAATTGAACAATAGCATCACCAGTGAGTGTCTGGTCTTTGATCATACGCTCAATCGCAGAGTGTTGCCGGAATAATGCAAGTGCATATTGCGCACGTGGCTGGTCATTTTGCAGGGATTCTTGGAACCTTCTTCGGGCATGCGCCATACAATGCAGCAGCGTGATACCCAGCCTTCGATCGAAGGCCTCAATAGCACTGTAGCCATCTGTTTGTAAATAACCCTGGAGGTCTTTGAGCTTATTTGCTGTAACCTTTGCAAACAACCACGCCCGGCATCGAAGAGTAAGGTTTCACTGCCGGCCTGTACCAGTATGCTGGCACTAAACCGTTCCATATTGGTCGTGGAGTACCAGTGCCCAGCAGGGTAACTTTTATATCGGGTGCATTAACCGGAAGGCTGTCTTTATTTGTTTTGATTTGCCCAAAGGAAATAAGAACAAATAAAGAAAGGATCATAGTTAAAGAAAGACGTGTCCTTATTGTAGAATCTATCACTTTGATAAATTTAGATAATTCGTGAATGCCGGTATAATGACCACTAACGTTGACCGTTTGCTGCTGTCAGGGAATGTATTTTCATCCATCCCGGAACTGAAGACTGAATTTACAACTAAAAGCCGATGTGTAGAACTACTGCCTGGCACATCCACCAGTTGAAAATGCCTCCCGAATCGTTTGTTGTATCGCTGTATGATCCGGTACCTTCCTCCGGGTATGCACGAAACCCGTGTATGGTTGTTCTTCCAGGTGAGCCCGAAACTATAGGTAAGGAGACCGCCCTGCGAAAGAATCTTAGCAGTGTACCCGGCCTGAATAACCTGCCAACGATCGTTTTGCCGGAACGCTGACAAAATGTTAACAGCCGCCCCATGGTTCCGGACAATCCTTTCACCAGCAGGTTTTCTTTTGATTGTACCATTTTTCTTCTTTTAAAATGTTGTTTCATTCCGAACCCTTTTCCTGACCTCTATCCTCTAAGTATCCTCTAAGTATCCTCTAAGCATCCTCTAAGCATCCTCTAAGTATCCAGGTCATAAAAAAAGATCCGCTTGTTCATTAAAAATTGTTTCGGCAGGGGGCCCCCGCATTCCTTACCAGTATCAGTCTGCGATTAACCTGCCTTGCCCTTCAAACAAAAGATTGGAAAAAATATTTCGTCCTGTCCTCATCTGGCTTCATCTGGCCGCATGAGGCCTCATCTGACTTCATGTGGCTTCATTTGGCCTCATCTGGCTTCAATTGGCATGGATGACGATGCCTTTTTTATTTGATAAGAATCCCATTTTTTATTAGTACCGGTTCCCGTTTTTGGACACTTAATGCAGAGATATTCACGTGGAGTTCTCCAAATACGCGGCGTACAGCATAGATATTTCCCAGTGCGCCCGGAGACTGGGAAATATCTCGCGAAGTCCAGAACATATTTGTGATGTAAAGAGCAGCAGGGTTATGTTGAGGAAATCAGATGAAAATGTCTATTAGCTATTCGTCCGGCTGAACGGCTATACAGCCATAAACTAGCTGCTGAAGTTTTATTCGTCAAGCCCCGCCTTTTCCAAAGCATTTTTTCTGCCGGCGTGTTATTGACAGTCAATTTATTTACAATTTTCCATAATGAAGTGCAATTACACCACACGCAAATGTTTTAGACTCTATAAGTTTCATTTTAGTAGTCCCGGTTATATCTTTAAACAGCGGCATGCCTTTCCCTAAGATGATTGGATTAACAAAAAGCCAAAACTCGTCAATTAGTCCTTCATTTAATAACGATTGTGAAGCACCAGGACTTCCAAATATCAAAATATTTTTCCCCTCCTGTTGCTTCAATTTATTAATGTTGTCCGGGAGTTGGCCGCCAATAACTTTGGTATTGTGAAGTCCGGTTTCCTGAATCGTTTTAGATAATACAACTTTTGAAACTTTGTTGTACCAATTTGAATGTTCTATATCATGTTTTGTTGCATTCGGTTTTTCGCCCGCTTTTGGCCAATAGCTTTGCATCATTTCATAAGTTACCCGTCCGTAAAGAGCGGTGTCTGCTTGGTCTGTCATTGTTGCAACAAAGTCAAACATGCCCTCATCCAGATTTATCCAATCCATTTCTCCGTTAAGTCCTGCTACAAAACCGTCAAGTGAAGTGTGCATAAAGAAAATTAAACTTCTCATAAAATACATTTTTTAATTAGTAATCATTTATCCGTTAAAGTTTATCAGGGTGCCGAATTGCACTTTCAGGCAACGTCGAGCATTGCCGAAGGCAGCTAATCGATGCTGGTCAAGCCCTGTGAAAATGCTGAAAAGAAATGTCATTATAAAATTGCCGAAAAGTTTGTTTCGAAAGAATCCGGCCCCAAACGAAAGCCGACAAGCGAACTGAAGCCTAAGTTACATTGTCCGGCCCTGCCTATGGCAATGCATGGTCAGGCGTTCGTTGTTTTCGTTTACATTTTTTCGATATTTTTCGGGTCAAATTCCACAATCCATTCAATACCGTATTTGTCTCTAAAACAACCAAAATAGGAACCCCAGGGACTATCACCAATTGGCCCTTCTATTTGTCCTCCCACTGAAAGCCCATTAAATAATTTGTCTGCTTCTTCTTTACTTTCTGCACTGATTACAATTTTACTTCTGTTCTCATTTTCGTTTGTTTTTCCCAAAATTTCCGGAACATCATTTGCCATCAACATATTACTTTTACCGATAGGCAAAGCAATATGCATTATTTTATTTTCTTCTTTTTCCGCAACCCTGAATTCAGGACTTGCAAGGTCTTTGAAACGAATAATCTTTGCAAACTCTCCGCCAAATACTGATTTGTAAAAGATAAATGCTTCTTCGGCATTTCCGTTGAAGTTAATGTGAGGATTGATAAGTGCCATAATTTTTATTTTTTAGGTTGTTAAATGCGTTACTTTCTTATTTGTTTTGACTGCCGTTTTGAAAACGAAAATCATTTTTGCGATAAACTCGCCAACAGATTTTCCAAATTGTTCATTGATAATTTGAATCCTTCTGTGAAGCCCATTTCAATCATCTTCTCCATACGGGCAAGCGATTCATTATAAATGGTAATACTGACTTTTGTCTTTCCGTTTTGTTCGCTGAAAGTGTGATCCCAATCAGAACCCGGCAATTCAGGATTTTCATCTTTGTCTGCAAAAGCATTATACATTTTGAAATTGGTTTTTGGACTAATGGACGTGTATTTCTGAATTGCCCAACGCTCCTGTCCTTCCGGGCTTACCATCGCATAAAATCTTCGTCCGCCAACTTTAAAATCCATAAATTTTGTTCTTGATACCCAGGGTTTAGGTGCCACCCATTGGTCAAGAATTTCCGGTTTGGTAAAAGCATCCCATACCAGCGAAAGGCCGGCATCAAATTCCCTGGTTATGAATACCGTTTTTGTTGTTTTGTCAACGGTAAAGTCAAATAGCAAGTCATTTTTCATTTTTTCTGTTTTTTAAGTGTTGATAATACTTTGTCCAATTGATTGAACTGGGTCTCCCAAATTTTTCTGAATTGGGCTAACCAATTGTCTATTTCCTGCATCTTTTTTGGATTAAAGTGATAATAAATTTCTCTACCAGACGGCTCAGGTTTAATCAATTCGGCTTCCTGTAACACTTTAATATGTTTTGATACGGCCTGTCGGCTCATATCAAATTTCTCCGCCATTGCATTTGGTGTTAATGCCTGAATAGCAATTAAAGTTAAAATAGCCCTGCGTGTCGGGTCCGCTATGGCCTGGAACAGATCCTGTTTCATTTTCAATATTTATTTACGCAACCTTCAGGTTGCAAATATATATGCAACTTTCGGGTTGCGCAAATTTATATGCAATTATTTTTTCCCGAGGTAAAATGCCGGGAAGTTTGAGTTGTTGCCGGAGGGTTCATTACAATGACACCTAAGGTTACGGCATTAGCGATGTAGCGGTATTCTGTGTTCCGTTTGCCCGGTGCCGCTGCTGTTAAAGATACAAAAGCTCATTGTTTATGCTACAGTTTCGTATTATTCGTCTGCCGAAACTGAAGCTGAGTAGCAAACTAAAAGCTGAGAATATGTTCGACGCCCCTCTATTTTGCTAATGCAATGTTATCGGAAATTCTGCTGCGATGCCTTCATAAATGCAATGAAGCGTTTACTTTTTTCTCCAATTGTACAATGTTGCCTTCGAGATGCCGTTCTCACGGCAGAGATCGTCTATTGCACGACCTCCTTCATACTGCTTGACCATCGAAAGGATTTTGCTTTTGGTGAAGTTTTTCTTTTTCATAATTGAACAGTTTAAATTTACGAAATTGTATAAATCTCAAACGTCCGATTTTCCGGGAAGGCTTCAATATTCCAAAGAATGGAAAGAAATGACCTTGAACTATAACCCAGGCTACCCCCTTATCAACAAACCTATTTCTATGAGCAAAAACTCTCTATCCACCAAAAAGAACGCTGAACAATGAAGAATCAGGGACAGAAAAAGATTGAAAAATTACCAGTTCAGCAACTCCTGGAGGGCGAATATTTACGGGTAACCCGTTTGCATAAGGATCTGGACAGCCTTTCTGTAGTTCCTCATCGCCATGACCATTATGAAATGATATTTGTAACGAAAGGGGAAGGCGTACATTCCATTGATTTCAAACCGCATACTATGAAAGCCGGCAGGCTATTTTTCCTTCACCCCGGAAAAGTGCATTTAATAAAACCTTTTGAGCGGCATGGGTGGCTGATACTGTTTGGCGAGGAGTTGTTCAAACGATTTCTTTCTATCCATAAGCATGAAGACGAGAACGGTTTGCTGGAGTCATATACACTGTACCCTTATGTGGACCTGGATGAAAAGCTAAAGACTATTTTCGCGCTAATTGTTAAGCAGTTGCGCACTGAGCTTTCTGCGGAGAAACAAGATGTTGACGTACTGTTACACTATGTTTCCCTATTGCTGCTGCATGCCAACAGGGCGCAAATAGTCCAGCATCCAAAACAATCATTAAACCTGGGCAACAGGCAACTTTTTCACAGGCTGAAACTGCTGATTGAAGAAAACTTTATGCAACAGCACCTGGCTGCTTTTTACGCAGAAACTTTGAAAACAGATATAAAAAAATTGAACAGCATTTGCCGGCATGCTACCGGGCTTACTGTTTTTGAGCTTTTGCGGGAACGCCTGGTTACCGAAAGCAAAATAGAACTACAAATTTCCACCCATTCTGTAAAAGAAATAAGCTATCACCTGGGTTTTGATGACCCGGCTTTTTTTGGACGTTTTTTTAAAAAACACACTGGCCTCACCCCTGTTGATTTTAGAAACACAAGAATGTTATAGACCATAGATTACCCGAAAAGTACCAGAACGAAGGCCTGGGGTCAGCTTAATTTTGTTGCATGGCAGAACAAAGAAAAGTTGTAAGGGCAATTTTATGGGGTGTTGGTGCATCTCTCTTTCTATCATCCACATTTATCATTAATAGTTTAATCACCAGTTCGGGCGCTTATTGGGCCTGGGCAGCAGCGTTGCGCAGCATTTTTTTAATCCCTGTTCTGGGCCTGGTGGTGCTTTTCTCCAAACAACTAAAGCCACTGTTAAAGGCTGTAAAACAGGCGCCCGTTATTTTTATCAAATGGGGTATAGTTGGTTTCGGTTTGTTGTATACTGCTGTGACTGTAGCATCGTTGTGGTCGCCGGGATGGATGGTAGCGGCCACCTTTCAGATAAACATCCTGGCCGGAATTTTACTGGCCCCCTTTATTTACACCGATGAACGAAAATTCATTCCACGAAGAGCATTGGTGTTATCCATGGTCATTATAGCTGGTGTTTTCATCATGCAGTTTGAAAAGATGAACCAGCTGCATTCAGCAGCGAATGCGCTTTTAAGTTTTTTTATGGTTCTCCCGGGGGCTGTAGTTTGGCCATTGGGTAACCGTAAATTAACAGTTGACCTGGAGCAAAAGGGAATTCATTTAAATGCGTTGCAACGCGTTTTAGGCATGAGCATTGGCTGCCTGCCCTTTCTTATACTTTTATGTTTTGTCGGGTTTTTAAAAGCAGGCCCTCCTTCGTTGGCACTCTGCACCTCTTCTTTTTATTCCGCCGTGTTCTCTGGCTTCATCGGCGGTGTTGCTTTTTACAAGGCAACGCAAATGGTTAATAAAAACCCCGTAGCGCTGGCAACGGTTGAAGCAACACAGGTGTTTGAAATAGTCTTTACACTTTTGGGCGAAATGATTTTAAAAGGGACTCCCTTTCCCGGCTTTTTTGGACAAATAGGATTGCTTATTGTATTTTCCGGAATTTTCTTCCATTTTCGTAACGCCTGGAAGCATAGCAGGCAACTCCCGACAAGTTTGGTGGGTAAAGCTAATACAGGCATCATGATATATACCCTACCATTAACAAGATGAACTATAATTGATTAAACAATTTTTTACACAACTAAATTTAACAACAATGAAAACACTCGTCCTTATTGCGCTTGTAATTGTACTGATAAATACATCTTCCAGGGGACAATCTGCAAGCCCTGCAACATCAAGGTTTAAAGCTTTCCAAACTTATGTTGCCTCCAAAGCCATATACCCGCTCATCAAAAGCAGCCGGTATTCCGGGGTTGTGCCAGTGAGTAATGTGGATGAATTACCGGATACAAATATGCAGTACAAATTGTTAATGGATTTGTCCAGCGGTATGAAAGACAGCTCTTCTGCCAATGTAATAAACGATGGCCTGGCAGAAGTTGGCAGAGCTATTAATACGTATATTGCTGCCGGGGTGCCCAAAAATAAAATGAACGTAGTAGTGGTGGTACATGGCGGTGCCTTGAAAGCCTTTTATAATAATGCTATGTACCAATCGCAGTATCATGTTGATAATCCAAACAAAGCTTTGTTTGATGAGCTGTTATCATTACCTGTTAAGTTTGTTGCCTGTGGGCAATCGATGAGTTTTCAAAGCATCACCAAAGATCAATTAGTACAGTGGATAAAAATTGCTTTATCGGCGCAAATTCCCATTTCTACTTACCAGCTAAAAGGGTTTGTTTACAAGAAAATTGAAACAGAATAAAAAACTAAACGTTGCAGGTAAATGGCTGAAATGCTTATAAACACAAAATTGACCATATGAACTTTACAAACTTTATCTCTGTTGACGAGGCTTTCAAAAACCTGGATAACGTGGGTTATATTTTTATCGATTGCAGCTTTTCACTTGCCGATAAAAATTGGGGATATGAGGAGTACACTAAAGGGCACATTCCAGGTGCTGTATATGTTGACCTGGAGAAAAATTTATCGGGAAAGATCATACAAGGGGTTACAGGCAGGCATCCGCTCCCGCAAAAAAATGAACTTGTGCATTTATTTTCTTTATTGGGCATCACAAAAAATAAGCAGGTTGTTGCTTATGATGCTGTTGGTGGTTACATGGCTGCTGCCAGATTATGGTGGATTTTAAAATGGGCAGGACATGACGCTGTTGCAGTTTTAAATGGAGGGGGAAAATATTGGATAAGCCGGCATTTACCCATAACTGATAAGGTTACGCTCCCCACCCCGGCAGAATTTAAAGCTAACTTCCGGGATGAATACCTGGCAAATACAAACGATGTACTGGAATTATTGGCGATAAATAACGGGTGTTTAGTAGATTCAAGAACCCACGACAGGTATCTTGGTGAAAATGAGACCATTGACCCGGTAGCCGGGCACATACCCACAGCTATATCTAAACCATTTAATATTAATATAAGCCCCGATGGATTGGTTGAAAAAGAATCAGTACTCACGGATTTTTTTAAAGAGCCTGCATCAATGGAAAATGTTGTATTTTATTGTGGTTCCGGGGTAACTGCTGCCTTTAATGTCCTCCTGTATGTTTGTGCTGGTTATCCATTTCCAAAACTATATGCAGGATCATGGAGCGAGTGGATAACAGATTCCGGCAGGCCAATAAGCAAATAGAAAGTACCGGATTACCACTTAGATCACAGGCATGAGGTATGCTGCTCAATATGCTCTTTACAACTGCTTGTGTAGTTGAGGTTCATTTAAAAGTCCACTATCCAACCGGTTTTTGGAATACCGTAACTTAAAAAGTTTGTCCAAAAAAAGATGTCTGACATAAAGTTTAGAATTTCCGCTAACGTTTTTCGGCTTGGCGATGTGGCGGATTTTTAGCACAAAAGTTTAATAGAATTTCTACTGTTGAACTTTGCTCAAATGTTACATAGAAGTACTTCAGCCGCCATATTGCCAAACCGATGTTAGCGGTTCGTTGTGTTCTTCGGTTTATTCATTTGTCTATTTCAATTCGAATGATGCTACATGCAGGAAACAAAATCATAACTTGCTAACTTTTTTATTTGCTCTGCTTGCCGGATAAAGTGCTAATGAAGTTACTCCCATATTATAAAGGAAGATGGTGCAATGGCTATCATGTTCAATAAAATCGGTTAGAGATAAGACTCAACGACCTTTAAATATAGGTTTGCGCTTTTCGTTCCATGCCAATGTGCCTTCGACTCTGTCCTCAGTGCCGGTCAGACGGTTGTATGCTTCAACTTCGTAGCGAAGGGCGGTACGGACATCCATTTGCATGCCTTCGTGGATTGCTTTCTTAGCTTGGCGCACAGCTAAAGGTGCATTACTGGCGATGGTTTCGGCAATTGCAATCGTAGCTGGCATCAATTCGCTGTCACTGCAAATACGGTTGAAAATACCCCATTCCAGTGCCTCAACAGCACCAAACGCACCTCCGGCTAATATGATTTCATTTGCACGACGCTCGCCAACGATCCGTGGCAGTGTAGTGGTGCCGCCCACTCCTGGCAGGATTCCAATCATCACCTCGGGGAACCATAATTTGGCATTGTCCACTCCGTAGGCAAAATCGGCAGCGAGTATCATCTCCAGTCCACCGCCAAAAGCTTTGCCATTTACTGCAGCAATTACCGGGACTGGACATTCCATCATAGTCCATAGAGCCTGTTCAAATATTTCGTGTTGATGACGCCAGTCATATTCCGACATCCCTTTTCGTTGCTTCATATCACCACCCGCGCAAAACGAGTCATCACCTGCTCCGGTTAATATAACACATCTGAGACCCTCATTATTGCGAACAAAATCCGTCCACAAATCCAGCAAATCGATCCCCATATCTGTGTTGACGGCGTTACCCACTTCAGGACGGTTAAGTGTTACAATCACTAATCCGTTGTCGCGCCTTTCTACTAAGAGTGTTGAAAAGGCAGGCTGTTTAATTTGGTTAGTCATAATTCCATTTATTTAAAATAATCTATTTTTTTTAAGTTCAGTTCCAAAAATTCCCTTTTCCCCGTATCTCTTTAACAATGACCGCTAACGGTCGAGGATTGGCGTTGCGGGGTAAGCATCCCACCAGCACCGCTTCTTTAGAATGACATAGAGATATTTTTTTGCCATCAACGAAAGTCGTCAAGCATCCAAGTCCAAGACCGGGGAAGTATTCATTCAATTTATCATTTATGGCTTTAAGCAAGTTAGGAGAATGGAGCAAGTTGTCGGTATTGTCAACTTTAGAGATAAAATATTTCCAAAACTTTATCTCGGAGCTATCCGAAAATAAATTGAATTTCATTTCTGTTTTCGTAGAATAAATTGTTTGAGAGAATAAAATTAAGAGTCCAATTATCTGTGTCCGCATAAAGAAACGCCTAACACTCAAATTTATGTTATAGGGCGCAGTGTTCAAAAAATATTGCCATTGATAATGTGCTGGTTAACGTTATACATTTCATATTGTCGTTAGGACAATCCGTTCTGCCGGAAATTAATATTGCATCATTTAAAATGGCGGTGGAACGTCGCTGATGTCTTCATTATTTTCCTGCCGGGGTGCTACGAATGGTTTTTTATCCAGCATCAGGAGCTGGTCGGCTACTATCTCTGTAACATATTTTTTCTGCCCGTCCTTATCTTCATATTGACGATACCGTATCTTCCCCTCTATATAAACCAGGCTGCCTTTGCGCAGGTATTCAACGGCCAGGGTTGCAAGCCCCCGCCAGGCGATAATAGTATGCCAATCGGTTTGCGTATGACTGCTGCCATCTCTTAACCGGTAGGTTTCCGTGGTGGCCAGGGTCATTTTACATGTTTTCCTGCGTTTTTTTGACCACGCTGCCCGCCGGCCTTTCATTACACAGGCATAGTAACCGCTACCAGTCAATGTGCTCCTTTTTCCACAGGTCATCAAAGGGACTGGTAATATTTACCAATTGCTTTTTGCTGACATGTAAATAACGTTCCGTGGTTTTGATGTTGAAATGTCCGAGTAAATCTTTAATGTACTTTATGTCGGTTCCTTTGTCAGGCAAATGTGTGGCGAAACTGTGCCGCAAACTGTGCACGCCCACTTCTTTCCGGATGCCGGCCTTATGTTTGGCATTGGAAAATATCTGCTGTACCGTCCGGGTCGGGTAAGTTCCTTCTTCCACTTGGCCCGGGCTACCAGTATCTGCATTCGCCCGCTGTCAATATTTGAAATTTTCAGGGTTACGATTTCACTTACCCGCAACCCGGCACTGTAGGCAGTAAACAAGGTATCGCCGCAGGAGCTCCGGATTCAGTTCATCAGCAGATATCTGATGAATCATTTGTAACAGCTGCGCCATTTCATTGAGATAGGTTTCAATGGTAGAAGGGCTGTAGGCTTTCAGGGTAAGCTTTTGCTTCATCAATGGCAATACATGCACAAGGATGGGATGAATTTTCCTGTATTAACCATTTGCAGATACGGAGAGCCTTTCAAAATCCGGATGTTCTGCTTATCCATAACTGCTGATGGATTAAAAGATATTCACTTCCCTTTCCAGTTTCACGCCGAATTTCTTCTGAACAGAAGCAGCTATTTTTTCGCTGAGGTCAAATATTTCCCTGCCCGTGGCTTTCCCATAATTCACCAGCACAAGCGCCTGGTCTTTGTGCACACCGGCATCCCCTTTCCGGTAGCCTTTCCAGCCGCATTGCTCGATCAGCCAGCCGGCGGCGAGTTTGACGGACTGATCCTCATGCGGATAAGCCGGCATATCCGGAAATTTTGCCGAGAGTGAAAGAAAGACTTCCTGTTCCACCACGGGGTTCTTAAAAAAACTGCCGGCATTACCGATTTCTGCGGGGTCCGGCAGTTTGGAACGGCGGATATGTATAACGGCTTCTGAAACATCCCGGATGGTGGGTGAATGAACCCCCATTTTTTTCAGTTCCTCCCGGATGGCTCCGTAATGGGTGTTCAGCACCGGTTTCTTATTTAAAAGAAAAGTGACATTCAGAATAATATAACGGCCTTTTTCTGCAGATTTGAAAAAACTGTCCCGGTATCCGAACCGGCAGTCATTCAACCCATAGGTGAATACTTTTTTCTTTTTTCTGTCAAAGGCTTCCAGTTCAAAAAAAACATCTTTGAGCTCAACGCCGTAAGCCCCGATATTCTGGATGGGCGCTGCACCTACACTGCCGGGTATCAGGGAAAGATTTTCCAGTCCGCCCCAGTTCCGGCTGATGGCATACTGCACAAATTCATGCCAGTTCTCCCCCGCCCCCGCCCTTACATACACATGGTTACTGTCTTCCTTCAGTTCCTCAATTCCACGGATATCTATTTTTAAAACCAGGCCGTCCACATTCCGGGTGAGTAACACATTGCTGCCCCCGCCGAGAATGAGCATGGGTTCGGCAACCTGCTGACCCGGCATATTTTTCAATTCCTCTGCGGACTTTACTAACAGGAATTCAGCCGCACGCAGGTCCAGGTGAAAACTGTTGTAGGGCAGGAGGGAGATGTTTTTTTGAACAGGCATAACCAGGTCTTTTTAAATTAAACCGGATCAATATCAGGCACCAGGGTAACGGATCTGAACTTCCGGTCATTCTGCAGGATGGCTTTTTGCTGCCGGATGACCTGTTTCGCCAATGCAATGGTACTTCGATTTTTCGGGAGTTTCAGCATCAGCTCCATGATATATTGATTCCGGATCCGGGCAACGACGGGTTCGCCCGGACCGGTCAGGTATTTCCCAAAGTCCTTATGGAGGTGCAGGGCAAATACCGAAGCGGCATCATGCACGATATCCCGGATTTTATGTTTAAACGTGATCCGGATGATGCGTGAAAAAGGCGGATAGAAAAACTGCCGGCGGGCGACCAGTTCCTGTTCATAAAATGCTTTGTAATCGTGGTTGATCACCCATTGCAAAACCGGATGTTGTGTATTGGCCACCTGGATCAGCACTTTACCCCTTCCATGCTTTCTGCCCGCGCGGCCGCTCACCTGTTCCATTAACTGAAAAGCGCGTTCATTCACCCGGAATTCAGAAAAATTCAGCAGACTGTCCGCGTCGAGGATGCCCACCAGGTCCACGTGGTCAAAGTCCAGCCCCTTGACCACCATCTGGGTGCCCACGAGGATATCCACCCGCTGCTGTTCGAATTGCCTGATGAGCATGTCATGGGCCGTTTTACCGCGTACACTGTCCAGGTCCATCCGGGCGACACGGGCTTCCGGAAACAGGGTCTCCAGTTCCTCCTCAATTTTTTCCGTTCCGAAATTCCGCTGGATAAATTCATGGCTGCCGCAGGCGGCACAGGTATTCACCGGCGGATAGGAGGTCCCGCAATAATGACAAAGCAGTTTATTGGTCAGCTTATGAAAGGTCAGGGAAACATCGCAGTTCCTGCATTGCGGGATCCATCCGCAGAGTTTACAAACCTGGTAAGGGGAATAACCCCGCCGGTTCCGGAACAGGATCACCTGCTTTTTATGATCCAGGGTTTCCCGGATGGCCTCCTGCAGGGCGGGAGTACAAATTCCTTTGGATCCGTCTTTCAGGAAAAATTTCTTCGTATCAATAAGCCGGATCAACGGCATGGCCAGCTGCCCGTATCTTTCCAGCAGTTCCGACAGTCCGTATTTGCCGGTGGATGCATTATAATAACTCTCCACCGAAGGCGTGGCGCTGCCCAGTAAAGTCTTGGCCCGGAACAGGGACGCATAATAAATGGCCGCATCCCGCGCATGATAACGCGGCGCCGGATCCTGCTGTTTATAGGATCCGTCGTGTTCCTCATCCACGATGACCAGCGAAAGACCGGTAAAGGGAAGAAATAAAGCAGAGCGGGCGCCCAGTAAAATCCTGACCTCTCCTTTTCGCACTTTATTCCAGATCTCGAAACGTTCGTTCTGGCTGAAGCGGCTGTGGTAGATGCCGAGCCATCCTCCGAAATGGGACTGCAGCCGCCGCACGATCTGGGAAGTGAGTGCGATTTCCGGCACGAGATACAGCACCTGTTTGTTTTCCAGCAGCTGTTGTTCTATCAGTTTGATATACACCTGGGTCTTGCCGCTGGAAGTATATCCATGCAGCAGGCAGACACCCTTCGATTCAAATTGTTTCCGGATTGCAGCCAGCGCCGCTTCCTGTGCCGCGGATAAAATAAAAGGAACCTGAATATGCCGGGGTAACACCCGGAGCCGGTCCACCGGACGCTGTTCGGCGACGAGGATATTTTTTGTGACCAGCGCTTTCAGCTGTGCATCGGAAGCGCCGGACTTTTTCAGCAGGGAGGAACGCGACACTTCGGGTTCTGTTTTCTGAATATGCAGAAAAGAAAGCAGCAGTTCCATCTGCTTTTCCGATCTCGACCATTTCTTATCCTGGTTCAGCAGGGCCTCGAGTTTTTCTTCCGCGGCATAGTCGGGGTGCAGGGAAATATAAGTTTCTGTTTTCGGCTTGTAGAGTTCCTTCAGGGATTCATATACATAACATACCGAATGGTCAATCAGCCGTTTGACCACCGGGTAGGCAGCCGCGCCATGGAGGATTTCCTGCACTTCCGGAATTTTCAATTCTTTTTTCAGCAACAGGGCTTCTGCCACCAGGTATTCGTCGTGGTCGAGGGAAGAAAAATCATCACCGAAGCTTTCATTGAATACCAGGGTGCTTTCGCTGCTCAGCTTAAAATGGGCAGGCAGGGAAGCGGCCATGACCTCACCCTCCGAGCACATATAATACCCGGCGATCCATTCCCAGAGCTGCAGCTGTTCCTTATAGATCAGGGGTTCCGCATCCAGCACCGATTCGATCGGCCGCGGATCAAAAGCTTCCGGTTTTTCGGTTATAAACCGTTTGATGATGCCGGCGTATTTTTTGTTTTTCAGGGATACTTCCACACGGCATCCCGGCTGAAGGGTTTCCAGCAGGGAATCCGGAACCTGCCAGGTGTAGTTCCTGGGAAGCGCCAGCGGTATGATGATTTCTGCGTACAAAATCTATATCGGATTACAGGTATAAAACAACGGGATGACTGCTTAAGTTTATACACTCCCGCTGTGGATCCAGGAGGCATGATAGGCTATCAGCTTGCTTTCCATCATCTCAAATACTTTTTGTTTAAACCGGGAAATCTCCTGCAGGGTATAACCCTCCGGGCTGACTTCTTCAAGAAAAACAGCCCTCGACCTGCCGGGTTTTAAACTGAACAGGGAACGATAATGCATTAAAGAATAGTTATCCAGGAACAGGACCGGCTTTACGGGGGTCTGCGTTTCAATGGCGATGCGAAAAGCCCCGTCGTAAAATGATTTCAGGGGTTTCCCGGTTTCATTGAACGTGCCTTCGGGGAAAATGCCAACGGATATATGATGGCCCAGCAGGTTTTTCAGATCATGAACACTCTGGGCCCGGCGTTTTCTGCTGCTCCGGTCCACCATCACCGCCCCGCGGCTGTAAATAAATCCGAACACCGGGATCTTTTTGATTTCTTCCTTACCCAGCATACGAAAGGGCTGTTTACGGATGGCTTTGAAAAGTGAGGGTATATCCATGTAGGAAATATGATTGAACAGGAAAATATAATTACCGGCCGGATCATAAGAGGATTCGAATATATTTTCATGGCGGATACCCATCAGGAAATACCATATGTCGGCCCAGACCCTGGCCATGGCACAGATCAGGTTCCCTCCCCTTCTTTTTCCGAAAAAAGAGAAAATTATGACCAGGGGAAAAGCAAGCAGTGTGAAAAAAACGAACCAGAACAGGGCATAAATCGTGTACAATTTGCTGGAAAGGCCCTTCATCAATTTAAATTATTCTTTATCGCAGATCGCGGGTCGTATAAAAAACCGTTACACGATACCCGCTGCCTAAAACGAAAATAACCAATTGGCGGCAATGTTTCCCAATTACAATGGCATTGCCATTCCACTCCCGGTTCCATGCAGGTAATGACGATCCGGCCGCATGGGTTAAAGATACCGGCATCTGCATGAATGATATTATCTTTGCGCCCTTATGAACCGGCCAAAAACCGTCGCTTTTCATACCCTGGGCTGCAAGCTCAATTTTTCCGAAACCTCTTCCATCTCCCGGCTCATGGAGAAAGAAGGTTTTGAGAAAAAGCCTTTTGACTCACTGGCAGATATCTATGTGATCAATACCTGCTCCGTTACAGAAAATGCAGACAGGGAATGCCGCTATCTCGTGCGTCAGATCCGGCGGAAGTCACCCGGAAGTTTTGTGGTGATCACGGGCTGTTATGCCCAACTGAAACCCAAAGAGATTGCCGGGATTCCCGGGGTGGACCTGGTACTGGGCGCTGCAGAAAAATTCAATATGGCCGCCCATATCCGGGAACTGGTGAAAGGGGATGCGGCCAAAATCTGCAGTTGCGATATTGAACAGGTGCAGGATTTTCACGATGGCTATTCATTGAGCGACCGCACCCGGGCCTTCCTGAAAGTGCAGGACGGATGCGACTACCAGTGCAGTTTCTGCACCATTCCCCTGGCCCGCGGCAAAAGCCGGAGCGACAGCCTGGCACATGTAGTGGAAAATGTTCGTGAACTCGCGGCCAAAGGAATCCAGGAGGTTGTTTTAACGGGGGTGAACCTCGGCGATTTTGGGATTACCGGATCCGGACGCCAATGGAAAATCTTCAAGTTTTTTTGAATTAACACAGGCTCTCGACCGGGTAAAGGAAATGCCCCGTTTCCGGATTTCTTCCATTGAACCGAACCTGCTTACAAACGATATCATCGACCTGGTGGCCAACAGCGACCGCTTCATGCCCCACTTTCATATTCCCCTGCAAAGCGGCAGTAATAAAATACTGGCCGCCATGCGCAGGCGATACCTGCGTGAACTCTATGCCGACCGCGTGGCAAGAATCAAAACGCTGATGCCGCATGCCGCGATCGGCGCCGATGTCATTGTCGGTTTTCCGGGAGAAACAGATGCGGATTTCAGGGAAACCCGGGATTTCCTGCAGGAACTGGAGGTCTCCTACCTGCATGTGTTTACGTATTCGGAAAGGGAAAATACCCGGGCGGCCGGCATGAAACCCGTTGTTCCTGTTTCAGTGCGTAATGAAAGAAATAAAATCCTGCGCAATCTCTCTTTTCAGAAATTACAATATTTTACCGCCCTGCATGCCGGTCAAACCCGCAAGGTACTCTTCGAACGCAGTCGTGACAAAGCGATGATGGAAGGATTTACCGATAACTACATCAAAGTAACCGTTCCGTACCAGCCGGAATGGGTGAACCGGATCGTGGACTGGCGCCTGTAATCAGCCGGTTTATTTTTCTGACCTTTCATAAACCCGGGGGTAAGGTGTGAAGATAGTTTTCCTACCTTCATAATCAACCCTTATCTGTGACCGCTTACCAATTCACTTTTTCCAATCAGGTAAAACCGCGTCTGCTCAGGCATTTGTTTTTCTGGATTGCCTATTATACCTATACTTTTCTTATCAACCTCCCGGGAATTAATTCCAAAATATTGAGCGATCCGGAATTGTATAAATCGGTATTAACAGAAGCAACTATTTACCTGCCAGTATATATATTCTCAGTCTATACGACGCTCTATTTTATTTTACCCCGATACCTTGCCAACAGAAATTTCCTGTTCCTCCTGCTCTCCATGATTACCCTGTTGGCTGTAACGCTTTACGGAAGTTATTTAATCACATTGAATTGGGTAATAGATAAATCCAGTACGGATATCCAGGACCTCATAACCGTTGCCGGAATTAAAGGTCTTAGCGAACAGGCTGTCATTACCGGATCTGCACTGATTGTGAAAACCTCCAAAGACTATTACCTCCGGGATGAAGCATATCAAAAACTGACTGTTCAGCGGATATACAACCAGCTTGAAATGATGAAATTGAAAATTGAGCCAACCATTCTTCTGGGCGTTTTGAAAAATATTCATACCGATATTAATAACGGAGGACGTCACGCGTCCCAGATGATTCTACTCCTTTCCGACCTGCTGAGTTATATCCTGTATGAAACGGATGCCAATCTGGTTCCGCTAAAAAAGGAAATCAATATGCTTATCCATTATACCCGCTTAAAGGAATTAACATACGGCAACCGGCTGAAGTTGGCCATACAGATTTCAGGCGAAATAAAGGATCAGATGGTTGCCCCCCTGGTGTTATTACCCCTGATCGAATTGGCCATTCCACAGGAAATGGATCATCCGAATGACCAGATTATCTCCGAAATAGATATTTATATTACTGAACCATCATTAATATTTTCGGCAAAAAATAATCTTCCGTGCCCGGGGATTAAAAACCCGGGCGCTCAAATCATCCTGGAAAATGCCATACAAAATCTGCAGGTCAATTACCCAGGCAGGCACTTGCTAAAGTCAGAAGATTCAGCACCTGGATTTACCGCACACCTGGAACTCACATTAAATAACATCCCCCGGACAGAGTTAGTGCTGCCCGGGAATACTTTCCTGGTATGACCTGGAATGATTACATATTTTCAAAAGATAAAAAAGTGAGGATATTCCGGCATGTGACCTCCTGGCTATTTTTATATATTTACGCCATTGTCACCTATCCCCCCAAAGGGAGCGGCACTTTGTACGGACTGGGTGTGGATGGCATGCTGAATTTTTACCGGATGGTTTCCATCCGGGTCTTCCTGATGCTTGTATGCCAGTTATTCTTTGCCTATTTATTGTTGTACGTGCTGGTTCCATTTTATTTCCGGAGGAAAAAATATACGCTTTTTGTCTGCCTGATTTTGGTTCTTTGGCTGTTCACAGCCGCATTAAGGTATGCCTTATATATTTTCATTTACAATCCGGTAATGCTGTATTTTCATTATCATATCAACGACCCAAGTCTTATTTTGCTGTTTAGTATACGCCAAACCATTTCCGGCCCGGCCTTCCTGGCCTGGATATTTATATTTTTCAAATTATTTAAGGATCATCAGCAGAAGCAGAAAGATTACTTTAATCTGCAAAAAGAAAATGCCAGCGCAGAGATCCGTTTATTAAAAGCCCAGGTTCACCCCCATTTTCTTTTTAATACTTTAAATAATATTTATTCATTTACTTTAAACCGGTCGCCGCACGCCGCCGAACTGGTTCAAAAGCTTTACGACCTCATGTATTACATGATGCATGAATGCAATGAGACGCTGGTATCACTGGAAAAAGAAATTGAAATTCTAAAAAACTATTCGTCCCTGGAACGGGTGCGGTATGGAAGCAGGCTCGATTTTGCCATCGATATAAGCGGTTATCCCGGGGATAAGGAAATCGCCCCGCTTTTGATGATCCCTTTTTTAGAGAATAGTTTTAAACACGGAACCAGCCAGACCTTAAAAAAACCCTGGATAAAACTGAAAATCCGGATAACCGAAAACAGGTTATTTTTTACACTCGCCAATAGTAAACCACCGCAGAAAGAATCGCCGGCAATAAATAAGGGAATCGGGCTGACGAATATCAGGAAAAGGCTCGGACTGATTTATGGTTCAGCCCACATATTGCTTCTGGAAAATAATGCGGAAAGTTATTCAGTACAAATGGAAGTGCCTATTCAAAAACTTTAAAGCCCTTCACCAGTTTCTCTTCCCCGTTCACAATAATGGACAACCGGTGTTTCCCGGGGTAAAACGTACGGGTGGTTATCTTTTTAAAAGACTGTTTCCTGTGAACAGGGACCCTGGCTCCCGGTGCGTATATTTTTTCACTGATCCTGAAGACTTTCTTCGACTCCCGGCCATTCGCTTTTTTATAATATAAACCGTATTCCAGTCTTACGGTTTGTTTTTTCCGGTCCCTATTGAAAACCACAAATGAAAAAACCAGGTGATCCCCGATTTTAACGGAAGGGGTCAGGATTTTAAAATTCAGTACCTGTATATTTTTACTTTTCAGTCCGTAATGCTTCAGAATTTCCACGTGCCCTTTCTTCAGTAAGGTCCTGCTCCCATGTTTGAGGATCGCATCTGTTTCTTTGCTGATACCCTGCCATTTCCGGGCCAGCGCAATAACCAGTTCCGGGTGATTCTTTGCGATATCATTGAGATTGTTGGCCACACTCCTTCTCACCCATTCAGAAGGATCATTCTTCAGGTTTTCCAGTATGGGCAATATGGGTGCAGGGTCTATTTTCAAAGCCGGGATCCCCATGGCCCAGGGCAGGCGCGGCCGGCTGCCTTCACTGGCCAGTCGCCGGACTTTATCATTTTCGTGCAGGGACCATTTTATCATCTGATCCATCATGCGGCTGTCATAACGTATCAAAAAAGGACGGACTGCAAATTCACAACTCACGAATTGGGTTATGGATTCGATGGCCTGCACCGCCGTTTCAAAATCATCCAAACCATACACTTCTACATAGTCCGGGAGAAACATATAAGCCAGTCCGTCTGCTGCAATACCGTTTTCCCTGAGTTGTAGCGTGAGCTTTTCCAGGATCCTGAAGGCCTTTTTAAAATCAGACGGCATAAAACCGTGCAGCACCCCGGTCGTATGCCGCATGCGCGCTTTCAGTTCTTTTTCGCTGAAGTCGTCCGTAAATATCTGCGAGGTAAATCGTTGTCCGTCGAAGGACGGCATAACCTTTTCCAGGGCCCGTGTCAGCTGCTTATAAAATGCCGGAGCATAGAGATCTTTCAGTAAACCACCCATGTGTGAATATTATTAAAAAAAATGGATAATATATAGTTAACAGCAGGTATATTTTGGATTCAGTCTGCATACCATTAAAAAAGACGAAGGCGCTGCCGGAAGGATAGTTAGATTTGCAGGTAACTCTGTTCAGACCGAAGTTATTTGTTACGCTTAACAACTACAACTCCCATCGGTTCGGCAAAGAAGTGCTGGCCGGGATTTCAGTAGGGGTCCCACCCTATGCGCGGAAAAAGGAGAATCCTGCATAAATATTCCTGGCCAGGAACATCCCTTAGCAGGTCATCGTACCTTTGACGAAACCGGCAGATTTTGAACAGGGCGTAAAGCTGTCGTCTTAAAAGTACCCTGGGAGGAAAATGAAGATCCATACTTTCAACGCATTCAGGAGCCGGAACTACCGGTTGTTTTTTGCGGGTCAGTCCGTTTCACTGATTGGAACCTGGATGCAGAAAACAGCTGTCAGCTGGGTGGTGTACACGCTTACCCATTCCAAGTTCATGCTGGGGGTTACGATGTTCGCCACCATGTTCCCTTCTTTTTTATTCTCATTTTTAGGCGGTATTGCGGCCGACCGTTACAATCGATATAAGCTGTTGCTGCTTACCCAAATCGTTTCCATGTTTCAGGCGGTATTACTGACCATCCTGATATTTTCGCGCCCGCATTCCGTCTGGGGCATTATCATCCTGAGCGTGATGCTGGGCATCGTCAATGCGTTTGATGTACCAGCGCGCCAGTCACTCGTTTATGAACTTGTGGATGACAAGAAATACCTGCCGAATGCACTGGCATTGAATTCCTCCATGGTGAACCTGTCCAGGCTGATTGGTCCGGGACTTGCAGGTCTCATTATTGAAAAATTCGGTGACGATGTCTGCTTCGGGTTAAACGCGCTTAGTTTTATTGCTGTAATCATTTCACTGCTGTTCATGAGACTACCCGCCTTCCCTAAGAAAAAAGATAAAATAAATATCCTCCGGGAGCTGCGAGAAGGAATGGCCTATGTGAAAAAAACATCTGAAATAGCTTTTGTACTGGGAATGCTCGCCTTAACGAGTTTATTCGTTCAGCCCTTCAGCACCCTGATACCCGCTTATGCAAAAGACATTTTTCACGGAACCGCGTCCACCTTCGGGGTTATTGACAGCGTAATCGGTCTGGGCGCTTTTACGGGAGCCATTTTCCTGGCCTCTTTAAAGCACGGGCGCAATCTCAGGAAAATACTGGCCATCAGCACCCTGATTTTCGGGCTCGGGCTGATTTTATTTTCACATTCCACGAATTACCCGCTTGCCCTGCTGTTTGTGGCCATCGGCGCTTTCGGGATGATGTTGCAGATCACGATTACCAATACCATTATTCAGACGACGGCTGACGCATCCATGCGCGGCAGAGTGATCAGCATGTATGCGATGGCTTTTTTCGGTTTGCAACCACTGGGCAGCCTGATGGTAGGTTTCGTATCCCAATACACCGGCGTGGAGAATACGGTTTTCATACAGGGAATCATCGCCTTGGTCATCGGGGCCTGGAATTTTAATTTTCTAAGAAGAAATGAAAAAAAGAATCCGGTAAGCGACCCGTTGCAAGCCGGACATTCAGAGTCCGCTATGGCGCTTGAATTACCTGAACATAAGACGTCCGTTGTACAGGATGGTTATTAACAGGAATCAAGGATTCTTTTCGAAAAACACCGCGGCAGGCATATCATTACCTTCTGTTTCAGGAACACAAAAGATCTTAAATTTGCATCAATGGCTAAGGAAGGATAATCCAAACGAAGGAAAGCCGGCTATATACAGCAGCTTGAGAACCTTGTCATGTTGTCTGTAACGCTGACCCTGCAGCCTTGGAACAAAACCAGTTAAGCCCCCAAAGCGAAAACAATGAAAAGCAAATCACGTAAAGCAACCACCCTGTTATTCCCTCTTGTAATGCTTTTTATTTCCTGCAGTAAGAGCAGCAACAGCAGTCATAGCACGACCTACAAAGTAAAATACACGGTTACCGGGGATTCTGTAACTCAGTTTAAAATCAGTGTGTTTGCAAATGATGTCTTTTTACAAACTCCGTTTTCCGGGACCCGGGACACCACCATCTATGTATATTATGGAGCGGATGTAAGGCTGGACGCCAAAGGTATTGACAGCAATCTGGCCGCTTCCATTTATGTAAATGATGTATTGAAAGCAACAGGGACTGACCCGGATGCCAATGGAGATGGCAAAACGGAAGTAAAGATCGGCTATACCATATCCGCTCCGTAGTTATTACAGGACAGTCAACGAATGCTTTCGATCTGAAATTTGACTTTCTCACAAGTTTCCTAAGTGAGGTCACGTGATTGTCTTTTACAACTCCCCTATTCTCTTTTAATGGTGAATAATGCACGATTTACATTCATCTCCCATCTAAAATTCGTCTGTAGTTCGTCTGTACATCGTCCGAATCCCGTCGGGTAGTTCAAATCGCGTTTGTCTTTTACGTTCTCTTCAGGCGCCGGGCCCGCTACATTCCTTATCCGGAATCGGCATGCAGCATAACGCCTGCCATTCTAAACAGACGACTGCATAAAATTATTTTATCGATGTTCTATGTTGCCTTATGTTGCTTTATGATGCTTTAAGTTGCTTCATGTTGCGTTCGACCGGACTTCAGGCAAGGAAAGAGTAGGATAACCATCCGGGATAAAGGCCAATCTCTCCAAACTGGACATAAAAAAACCACCCAATTAATCAGGTGGTTTTTTTACTAAACTTTTCTGAATCGTCTCCCGGTCCTGTTTTACGTTTTGACTGTGACCCCGCTCGGGCTCGAACCGAGGACCCAAAGATTAAGAGTCTTTTGCTCTACCAACTGAGCTACGGAGTCAAAAATGAGAGTTGCAAATATACAAGGAATTTATTTTGTAGAAACTATTTAGACCTTATCTTTGCAGTCCTAAAAAGGGAGCATAGCTCAGCTGGTTCAGAGCATCTGCCTTACAAGCAGAGGGTCCGCGGTTCGAACCCGTGTGCTCCCACACAGATCCATGAAGGGTTTCAGCGAATACTGAAGCCCTTTTTGATTTTGATGATTTCCTGATCTGCTATTTGAAACAGCCTCAGTGAAAATAAAATTCCAGGCCGGTTCTATTCCAAAACAACCTTCCGGTCCCCGGGGTATTTTACACTGTAACTGGTCCTTAATTTCTTTTCCTGTCCGGGTGAAAGCGTGATGGCCCAGGTTACCATGCCCGTGTCCTTATCTATTTGTGCATCCGGAGCCTTTATGTCTTCCACACTGATTTCCTTATCTGTAGAAACCGGAACCTGGTCCTGTATCCTGATATGTAACGGAACCCGCTTTGTATTGCGCACACTGATCTCATAATCCTTTGTTTCCGTGCGGCTGCTGCCGATCAATTTTTTGGCACTAAATTCCTTTACCAGTTTACGCGAGACTTTTATCCCGTTATCCTTACCCAGCGAAAGGGAAAGCGTATCGGCTACTGACCCGAGGTCAATATAAGTTTTACCAAGATAAGTCCCTTCGAAATACAGGTTGGCTTCACCCGGCTGCAGGTCATAGTCCTGCCAGTTCATGATTTTGGCAGTAAGGAATGCGGAAGGGTCCGCTTTGGGCGCTGAGTAATAGTCATAATCAACCGGTATTTCAAATTGCCGGATGCCTATGGTGGTTGTTTTACCATCTGTTTCCAAGGTGTACTTATCGTCAATTCTGAAAACCATGGTTGTGGGCTGGAATTGTGTAATCGCTTCAACTGTCTGTATAGACTCCTTTTGCTGCTTTTTATAACCGGAAACCTCTACACCCGCGGCCACAGACTGGTTTTTGTCATCTGTAATTCTTCCCGAATTCAGGCCCGGCTTTGCTTGTCTGCGAAAAGATACCGAAGGGTCATAGAATCCCAGCATCCAGGGTTGCAGCCGGGGGGGTGTGGCATTGTCATTTGGATTACCGGTACTCAGGAGAAGGGGAATATTACTCCATGTCTCGCCACTCCGCTGAAATACATTTGCATTCATGAGAACTGATAAGGGCCCTGTTACATCTTTTACCCGGACATCATAATTTGGAAACCATCCGGCATCTTTTACATTATACAACAACTGGAAATTCACCGTCCTTGTTTCTTTGCTTTCCACCAGGGCCGTAACCATATAACTGACACTGTCCCTTTTCCTGCTTATCTCCTGCAACTGGGCTTTAAACCTTACCAGATCCTGTTGTTCACTCTGGAGCCTTTTCTGAATTTCAAGTTCCTTTCCGTACACTTCTGTAAGACGCTGCCTTTGGAAATCCAGGGCTTCTTTCAACTCGCCGGTTTTTACGCCTGCCTGTCCGCCGATTGACTGGTTCTTTATCAGCATGGCTTCTTCATTTTTATAAACATCCAGCAGCCGGGTATCGAGGTCAGCTTTATCCTTTAATGTATTGACCTTTTCTATAAAACTTCTTTCCTCCTGTTCAATTTTCCTTTCAGTTAAAAAATCTTTGGCAGACTGCACCGAAAGCAGCGTGATATTGGCATCCGCCTTCAGTTGAACCGTCTGCTGTTCCAGCTGATTACTCAAGCCGGCAAAGGTGATTTCTGACCGGCCCGTCTGTATGTTAACAGAAGCCGATCTTTCCACCCGGGCACCGGAAGAAAAGATGGTTACATTTTGAATGTTCGTTGCCGCATCCAGTTTTTTTACCTGGGCATTACCGGAAAAAGAAAAAAGCATAGTGAAACCAATCAGGGAAATCCGCATAAGTATCAGTTAAGACTTGAGAAGTGAAATGTTCACGGTTAAATATAAAAAAGGGCATGGCTTACAGAATGATTCTTAAGATCATCCCATTCCATACCCTTCTTCAGCATTTTAACAAAATTTCACAACATCATCACCAAACTGGTTTCAGGACTTATTATAACTTTCCACTTCTTCCATATTACCGTCTTCCACACGAACAATGATCATCTTACCTTGATCTTCAATATTTACGAGCCAGATTTTCCTTTGGTCTTCTTTAATGTAAATAGCCGTGTTTATAGTATAATCAACATATTTCGCCTGAATCATCCTTTTTATATCGCCCGGCAGGCTTTGTTCGTTTCCATACTGAATATGGTACATCAGATGGCCGCTTTTGGCATACATCGCATGGTTTTTCTGATCATTCTGTATAAATTTAACCATGTAGTTTTTGTCGAGCTTGTACCAGGTGGGATTCACTGCTCCCTCGAAGGAAGTGCCAAAAGCTTTGGTTACTTCGTCCGGAACCTTCGTTGAGCTCGTTACCGTAATAGCAGGCAGGGATTTAATGGCCGTGTCCTGGGCATTGAGCCCCATGGAAAAAAGCATCAGTAATAAAACCCCACTCACGTGGTAAAAAATTAAGCGTTTCATAAAAATTATTTTTAGTTAATAAAAGAATACAATATTGACCCAGGCGATCCATTGAAAAGATGAAACCACCCGGAACTGCAACCTCCGGGCGTCATAATTTTTTATCCCGGAATCAAATTTATAACTACCCGGCCCCCGTAAAAATGATCCCTGTCACCGGCATCAGTGACACTCATCAAGAACAGAAAGACGGTTCTTCAGCATTTCTTCAAAATTCCACGGGAACTTCGCTGATGATTTTTGCCTATCTTTTGAAAGGTTTCCGGTTATCAATCCATCATTCATGAAGGTCCTGATCATTGAAGACGAAAAAGCGCTTGCGGAAAGCATTCTTGCCTACCTGCATTCGGAGCATTATACCTGCGAAATGGCCCCGGATTTCAGTACCGCCATGGAGAAGATCAGTTGTTATGATTATGCCTGTATCATCCTGGACATCACCCTGCCCGGGCGGCAGCGGACTGGACCTGCTCCGGGAACTCAAGGCCAACCACAAGGCCGAAGGTGTACTCATCATTTCCGCCCGTAATTCCCTGGATGAAAAAATACTCGGTCTCAAATCAGGCGCCGACGACTATCTCACCAAACCTTTTCATTTGTCAGAACTGGCTGCCCGGGTTTCGGCCATCATCCGCCGCAAATCCTTTGAAGGGAAGAACAGTCTCCGCTTCGACGAACTGGAGCTGGACCTGCTGGAGAAAACCGTCCGGGTAAATAAACGCATGCTCGACCTGACCCGGAAGGAATATGATTTATTATTGTATTTTATCAGCAATAAAAACAAAGTGATCAGCAAGGGTGCTATCGCGGAACATTTATGGGGCGACAATATGGATATGGCAGACAATTACGATTTTATCTACACGCATATCAAGAACCTCCGGAAAAAACTGCTGCAGGCCGGCGCGCAGGATTATATCAAATCCGTCTATGGGATGGGTTATAAATTCAGCGACCGCCCATGAAACTTTTTACCCGATATTTCCGGATCAACCTGCTGGCCACCCTGCTTATTTTCCTGTTGGCCAGCATCGCGTTTTATTTCCTGCTCTGGTGGGTCATGATCCGCCAGGTGGATGAAGACCTGAAAATAGAACAGCGCGAAATAGAAACCTACGTAGGCAAATACCAGCGTCCGCCGGAACCTATAACGGTAAAGGATCAGCGCATTTCTTATGAAACGACGGATCTGCGGGAACAAATGCACCATTTCAATACGGTCAGGTCGCCCGATAAACAGGAACGCGCCGATTTCCGGCAGATCAGCTTTACCCTCCCGGTGGGAAACCAATGGCTGTTGTTTAAAGTGTCCAAATCCCTGGAAGGGACGCAGGACATGAACCGGTCCATCATCCTCATCTCCGGGCTGACCGTTATATTAATCCTGATCGTGAGCCTGCTGATCAACCGCTGGCTGCTCCGCCGCTTATGGCAGCCATTTTACACCACCCTGGCCGGCATCAAAAAATTCCGGCTGGGAGAAAAGAAAATTCCGGCATTTGAGCAGAGCCCCATTGACGAATTCAATCTCCTTAACAGCACCCTGGACCAGTTTATCCAGGCGGCCGAAAAGGAATATACCCTGTTAAAGGAATTTACGGAGAATGCTTCTCACGAGTTGCAGACACCCCTGGCCATCGTACGTTCCAAACTGGATACACTCATCCAGGATGAACAACTCTCGGAAGCCCAGAGTAATGCCGCCCAGACCGCCTATGAAGCCATCCGGAAAATGGCCCGGCTCAATCAGTCCCTTTTGTTGCTGAGCAAAATAGAAAACAGGCAGTTTTCCGAAACCCATTCCTTTGATTTTAAAAAATTAATCGAAGAGAAAATGCCCGCGTGGCAGGAGCTCTGGCAGGGAAGAAATCTCCGGGTTACCCATTTACTGGAATCTGCTCAAATCGAGATGAACACCCATCTGGCCGATATCCTGCTGAATAATCTGTTCAGCAATGCCACCCGTCACAGTCCCGAAGGCGGGTCCATTCACCTGCAGCTCCGGGATCATCAGTTCGTCATTTCAAATACCGCTTCCGGTGGATCTCTTGACCCCGGTAAACTATTCAAGCGCTTTTCCAAAGGCGGACAATCCACCGACCAGCACGGGCTCGGGCTTTCCATCGTTAAGCAGATCGTAGATGTTTCCGGGAAACGGATATCATATCATTTTGACAAGGGTCAGCATATTTTTACCCTGCTTTTTTAATCCCGTCATTCCCGGGATTGAACAAAGACAACGCCTTTCTGTTGTACTTTGTAATTACCAGATGGCACTCGTCACCGTTTCCCGGCTTACAAAAAAATTCAGGACCCATGTAGCGGTGGATGATCTCTCATTCAGCGTAAACGAAGGCGACGTATATGGATTTCTCGGACAAAACGGCGCCGGCAAATCAACCACCATCCGTATGCTGCTGACCCTGGTCACTCCGACAGAGGGCCATATCGAAATTTTTGGCCTGGATCTGAAAAAAGAAAGAAAAAAAATCCTCAGTCAGGTGGGTGCCGTGATTGAAAAACCCGATCTCTATAAATACCTGAGTGCTTACGAAAATCTTTCCCTCTTTGCGCGCATGAGTGGAACTCAAAATCGCAAAAAAGAACTGTATTGCCCAGTTGGACATGGTGGGGCTGGCCGAACGCAGGGACGACAAAGTGAAAACTTTTTCCCAGGGTATGAAACAACGTCTTGGAATTGCCGTGGCACTGATCCATAATCCGCGGCTCATTATCCTGGATGAACCAACCAACGGACTGGATCCGCAGGGTATTGCCGATATGCGCAACCTGATCCTGCAACTGAGCCGTCATCTTCATAAAACCATTATCGTATCCTCACACCTGCTTTATGAAATAGAACAGATTTCCACCCGCATGCTGATCATTGATGAGGGAAAGAAAAGGTGGAAGGGAAATGTGCCTCCCTGATGGATCCCGCAAAGACTTTGGTAGAAGCTGGAAGTCCCGGATCCCGAAAAGGCGGCGAAAGCCTGCTGGAGCCCACTCCAATGGTTTCCATATATCTTCAAAAAACAACAAACCATACGCTGATCTTTCAATTGCCGAAAGAACTGATTCCGGAACTGAACCGGCAACTGGTGCAACTCAGAGTGATGTATTATCGCTCCAGGCAAAAAATTCCCTGGAAGCTTATTTTTTATCCTTAACCCGGACGAAACAATATGTGGCAGCTTTTACAGATTGAATTGTTAAAAATATTCCGGAAACCGAGAACCTATATCAGTTTCGGCGCGATCGCCGTGATGGTGATCATCATCCAGATTGCCCTGAAATTGGACGGTAAATCCTATATCGAATTCATCGTGGGCAGTTTGAAAGATTCGCTCGATATTCCTTACGAACATATCTTAAACGGGTATTTTGTCTGTTTTATCATCCTGAATTTATTACTGATCCATATTCCCCTGTTCATTGCCCTGGTAGCCGGAGATTCCATTGCCGGGGAAGCCAATATGGGCACCCTTCGTCTGATTGCCAGCAAACCGGTAAGCCGAACCGGACTTATGCTGGCAAAATTTATGAGCGACGGTCATCTATACTGCTTTATTGTTGGTCTGGCTGGCATTTATTGCGCTCCTGCTTAGCGTAATGATTTTCGGTACCAATGATATCCTGATCGCACGCAATGATGCTTTGGAAATTATCCGCAGCAACGATGTGTTGTGGAGATATCTGGCTGCTTTCGCCTTTGCCGCTCTGGCACTCACCACCGTGGCGGCCCTGGCCTTTCTGCTTTCGGTGTTTGCCGAGAATTCCATCGGGCCCATTGTATCGACCATCAGCATCGTGATTGTTTTTACGATTTTGTCTGAAATGCAGATCCCTTTATACGACCGGACGGTAAAACCTTTTCTGTTCACCTCGCATATGCTGGCCTGGAAAGGATTTTTTTATTGCCAGGTAGATGCGGGCGGAACGGCGATTCCCGGAACGGTTGAAAACATCCGCGCCATCGCCAAAAGCGCCGGAATCCTGATTTTATATATCACCGGATTTGTTTCTGCAGCCATTTTTGTTTTCAATAAAAAAGATATCCTGAGTTAAAAAATACCCCATGAAGACCTTTTTTTCTTTCCTCCTTCCGCTGGTTCTGCTGACAACTGTTGCAGGCGCCCAGGATCCGTCCGCGTTGATGAAACAGATACGGGACCGGATGGAAAAGATCAGCGACTATGAGGCCGGACGCCCGGTTTAAAACTGAAATTTCATTCCTGAAAGTTCCGGATGCCCTGGTCAAAATCTATTATAAAAAACCCGATAAGATCAAAATCAAAAATGAAAACGGCATATCGCTGGTTCCGAAAGAAACCGGTGAGCATCAGCCTGTATAGCCTGGTGAACAGTCCCTACCAGGCGCTGGATGGCGGCACCGGTAACATCCAGGGAATTCCCGTGCGTATCATTAAACTACTGCCAGCGGATGAAAACGGAGAACTGGTGCTGGCCACCCTATACATTGATACCAGGCGCATGCTGGTTCTGAAAGCCAAAACCACCACCCGGGAAAGCGGGACCAATGAAGTGGAACTGAGTTACGGAAAATTTCTGCAAACCGGGCTGCCCGATAAAATCATTTTCAGCTTCAATACCCAGGATTTTAAACTGCCCAAGGGAGTCACTTTCGATTATGATGACGGATCGGCAAAAAAGAAGCCGGCAGAAACAGGAAATAACCAGCGGGGAAAAATAGAAATTACCTATCTGGATTATTCTATTAATAAAGGATTATCTGATTCCTTGTTTAAATAGGTGAACTTGCGGAATGGTTGACGGTTGACGGTTGACGGTTGGCGGTTGACGGTTGACGGTTGACGGTTGACGTTGACGTTGACGGTTGACGGTTGACGGTTGACGGTTGACGGTTGGGCGTTAGGCGTTGAGCGTTACGCCTGACATCCGGGTAACAAAAATTTGACCACATGGTCTTATTTCGCTTTTTTTGCGCTTAGCAGCACTTAAAACAGACTGCATACATGGTAGACATCGGATCGCGGAGCCTTTCTCTTCAGGATTTTTCGGATATCGTATTTAAACGAGCATAAAATCAGCCTGAATCAGGTGGCTTTGGATAAGGTGGATGCCAGTTTTCAATTCCTGAAACATTTTTCTACCGGAAAACTGATTTATGGGATCAATACGGGTTTCGGCCCCATGGCCCAATACAAGATCAGCGATGAAAACCGGCTCCAGCTTCAGTATAACCTGATTCGCAGCCACAGCAGCGGCATGGGCAGCCCGATGAGCCCCCTGCTCGGAAAGGCTGTGCTGGTGGCCCGTTTAAATAGTCTCATGCAGGCCCATTCCGGCATTCACCCCAGCCTGGTGGAATTGCTGGCCGCCATGATCAATCATGAATATTATTCCCTGTATTTATGAACACGGTGGCGTGGGGGCCAGCGGCGACCTGGTTCAACTGGCCCATGTAGCGACTTGACCTGATCGGCGAAGGAAAGGTTTGGTATGAAGCCCAATGGCAGATACTGCCGTGGGTTTTCAGAAGAAACCGGGCTGAAACCACTGGAGATCCGGATCCGGGAAGGCATTTCGGTGATCAACGGCACTTCGGCCATGACCGGCATCGGCCTGATAAATATCATTCTATGCAAAAAAATTAATGGCCTGGTCGGTTATGCTGTCCTCCATGACCAATGAGATCGTGGAAGCCTACGACGATCATTATTCCAAAGAACTCAATATCGTAAAACATCATACCGGGCAGAATTATGTGGCTGCCATGATGGAGGTGTTTTGAAGGAAGCAAAATGATTCACAGCCGTACGGAACACCTCTATAATCCCGCCAATATCGAACACGATGTTTTTGAAGACAAAGTGCAGGAGTATTATTCCCTGCGTTGTGTTACCCAGGTGCTGGGACCCATTTACGATACCATTGAACATGCAGAAAAATACTGGTGGAAGAACTGAATTCCGTAAATGACAATCCGGTGATCGACCACTGAAAACAAGAACATATTCCATGGTGGAAATTTTCATGGAGATTATGTTTCGCTCGAAATGGATAAACTGAAAATTGCCATAACCAAACTCTCCATGCTCGCAGAAAGACAGCTGAATTATTTATTAAATGAAAAATTGAATCAAATTCTGCCACCCTTTGTAAATCTGGGAGTTCTGGGATTAAATTTCGGCATGCAGGGCTATCAGTTCACGGCGGTTTCCACGGTGGCGGAAAACCAGACCCTCTCCTACCCATGTATGTCCACAGCATTCCGAATAATAACGACAACCAGGATATTGTGAGTATGGGTTGTAATGCAGCGCTGATGACAAAAAAAGTCATGGAGAACAGTTTTGAAGTACTCACCATACAGGCGATGACTGTTTTCCAGGCAATCGACTATCTGAATTGCCAGGACAGACTTTCTCCCGCAACACACCGGGTATATTCTGCGATCAGGAAGATCTTTCCGAAATTCATAGAGGACAGTCCCAAATATGAAGAACAGGAAAAGGTGAAAAACTGCCTACTGCAAAATGATCCGCGATTTGTTCAGGATTTATAATGAATCCGGGAGAACCAGCCCGTCCTTCAAAAACACCCATAAACCATGAAATGTGCATTCGTAACCGGCGGATCCAGAGGCATTGGAAGAGCCATCTGCGTCAGGCTCGGCACTATAGGATATCATGTATTGATTAATTTCAAATCAAACCTCGCAGAAGCGGAACAAACACTGGATGCCATTCACCACAACCGGGGAACCGGGGAGTTACTGCCCTTCGACGTAGCAGGTAAACAGGACATGCAGAACCATGGGCTTATGGATGGAAACACATAAAGAAGATCATATGAAGTACTGGTGAATAATGCAGGAATCAAAGACGACGTGCTGATGATGTGGATGAAGGATGAACAATGGGAAAACGTGATGAGGACCAACCTCGACAGTTTTTTTTATGTTACCCGGCCGGTATCTAAACGATATGCTCCTGAGAAGATATGGCCGCATCATCAACGTAGTATCCCTTTCGGGCATCAAAGGAGTTCCCGGACAGACCAATTATTCCGCTGCCAAAGGCGGAGTGATCGCCGCCACCAAGGCCCTGGCGCAGGAAGTGGGCCGGAGAGGAATCACGGTAAATGCCATTGCTCCGGGATTTATTAAAACCGATATGACTGAAAATATTTCTGAGAAGGAAATGAAAGCCATTATCCCGGTCAACCGTTTTGGTACTCCCGAAGAAGTTGCCCACCTGGTTGCTTTCCTGGCTTCCCGGAAAGCGGATACATAACCGGGGAAGTGATTTCGATTAATGGCGGGATGTATACATAGTTTGGAAATTTGAAGATTTGGAAATTTGAAAATACATTTACAAGTCACTCATTGTCCAAATGTTAAGACGGCCTTTCTAAATATTTACTTAAGAGTAGGTTATTTAAATCTGAATGTTTATTTTCAAATTTTCAAATTTCAAATTCCCTAATTTTCTTTCCTAATTTGCTACCATGAACAGAGTGGTCATTACAGGACTGGGTATTTATTCCTGTATCGGAAAGGATCTGGAACAAGTGAAAAACAGCCTGCTTACGGGGAAGTCCGGAATCATTTATGATCCGGTGAGGAAAGAAATGGGGTTCCGCTCGGCATTTACCGGTTTTGTAGAACGCCCAACCTGAAAGGACTTCTGGACAGGCGGGCAAGGATCATGTTGCCGGAACAGGGTGAATATGCATACATGGCTACCCTTCAGGCGCTCGCCCAGGCGGGTATTGATCCGGAATATATTCAGGATCATGAAATCGGCATTTTGTATGGCAACGACAGTTCTGCCAGGTCAACCATTGAAGCGGTTGATATTATGAGGCAGAAAAAAGATACCATGCTGGTCGGCTCAGGAGCCGTGTTTCAAACGATGAATTCAACGGTTACCATGAACCTGGCAACTATTTTCAAACTGCGCGGAATTAATTTTACCATCAGTGCGGCCTGCGCCAGCGGCTCTCATGCCATCGGCCTGGGTTATCATTTCATTAAAACCGGGCTGCAGGAATGCATCATCACCGGCGGCGCACAGGAGATCAACCCGCTGTCCATGAGTAATTTTGATGCCTTGTCTGCATTTTCCGTCCGGGAAACTGAACCGGAAAAAGCATCGCGGCCCTTCGATAAAGAACCGGGACGGCCTGATTCCCAGCGGCGGCGGCGCAACAGTGGTTCTGGAAAGCCTGGAGTCCGCTGAAAAAAGAGGAGCCACTATTCTTGCCGAAGTGATCGGATATGGTTTTTCTTCAAACGGAGAACATATTTCAAATCCCACGGTGAGCGGACCGGTACGTTCTCTGCTGATGGCCTTAAGAGATGCGGGATTGGACCCGTCGGCCATTGATTATATCAATGCGCACGCCACCTCCACACAGTTGCCGGGGATTCCAGCGAGGCCAGGGCACTGGTGGAAGTATTTCGGAGAGAAAAATTGCCGGTAAGTTCCACAAAATCCATGACGGGCCATGAATGCTGGATGGCAGGGGCCAGTGAAATCGTTTATTCCATGATCATGATGCAAAACGGGTTTATCGCCCCAAATGTCAATTTTGAAAATCCGGATGAAGATTCAGCCAGGCTGGATATCGTAAAAACTACCAGGGAAAAAAATATAAATGTATTTTTGTCGAATTCATTCGGATTCGGAGGAACAAATTCCTCCCTGATCGTGAGGAGATGGGAACCTGAACCGAATAAACCTAACCTGCTATGAAACAAAATCAACCCATGATTGATCAGATAAACGGGTATCCTGTCGGAGGAATTTGAAGTGGATACCTGCCGGATGCAGCCCGGAGCGAATCTCAGGCAGGTGCTGGAACTGGATAGCCTGGATTATATAGACCTCGTTGTGGTGATAGAAAACAATTTTTCCTTCAAAGTAAAACCTGAGGATTTTATACGCATCATCAGCTTCCAGGATTTCTATACGTATATCATTTCCCGCGTTCAATCAAAAGAACCAACCGATGCCGTCATGGCAGGGCAAGTCAAGGGGTAATACAACCGGATTCCGGATTTTCGTCTGGGTACTCAAACATGCAGGCCTGAGGCCTGCCTATTTCCTATTGCGGTTTGTGGCTTTTTATTTCTTTGTTTTTTCAGGAAAGGCATTTCGTTCCAATACGCTGTTTTTCCGTGAACAGCCTGGGCTTTCCGGCCTGGAAAGCATTCATAAGCATTTACAAAAACTATTACTGGTTCGGGCAAACGATCATTGATAGAGTCGTACTGATGTCGGGCATGGATAACCCATTCCGTTTTGAATTTGAGGGAGAGGATTATCTGACGGGATGGTAAAGCAAAATAAAGGCGGCCTCTTACTGAGTGCCCATACCGGTAACTGGGAAATTGCAGGCCACCTGCTGAAGAGACTGGGAACCGAAATGCACATCGTGATGTATGACGGAGAGCAACAGCAAATCAAGGACTACCTGGAAAGCATAACCGAAAAACATTCGGCCCGTTTCATCCTGATAAAAAATGACCTGTCCCATATATATGCCATACAGGAAGCCCTGGGTAAAAATGCGTTCGTCTGCATGCACGCCGACCGTTTCCTGGAAGGGAATAAAACCCTGACGGGCACCCTGCTGAACCGGCCTGCCTCCTTTCCTGCCGGCCCCTTCCTGCTCGCACGCAGTTTCCAGTCGCCCGTTTCCTTTGTCTTTGCCATGAAAGACCGGCCCCTTGATTATCATTTTTATGCCAGTCCGGCAAAAATTTATTCCGGACCGAAGGAATCTTCCGTCGAAGAAATGCTGCAGGATTACTGCCATGCCATGGAAAAAACAATCCGGAAATATCCTTTGCAGTGGTACAATTATTATGATTTTTGGGATGATACCGTTAGGCGTTAAGCGTTAAGCGTTACGCTTTATGCTTTATCTTTAACAAATGTTTTTCGAAATACAGAACGCGGCGGAATTCATACCCCAAAGACCTCCGTTTGTGCTGGTGGATAAGCTGCTCTATGTGGATGAAAAAACATCGCGTTGCAGTTTTACCATCCCGGAACGAAATGTATTTGTTCAAAACGGGTATTACTCTACGCCGGGTATGGTGGAATCCATGGCGCAGACCGCCGCAGCGGGAACGGGCTATTTATCCAGACTGCAACATAAGCCGGTACCCCTGGGTTATATCGGCGCGGTTCAAAAACTGGAAGTGTATGACTGGCCCCCGGCCCTGGCGGAAATCACCATGGAAATCAGTCTCCATACCAATGTGCTGCAGGTATCCCTGGTATCTGCTGTTGTAAAATATCAGGACAGGATCATGGCATCCTGTGAAATGAAAATTTTTATCAGAAACCAATCATAAAATACCCGGAATCAAAAAGTGAATCCCGATCAGCGCCCATCTTTAACCGGTTCCAATTTGCCCATGGAAAACAAACTGGTCAGTACAACAGAAATACGGGTACGTTTCAATGAGGCGGATCCGCTGGGAATTGTGTGGCACGGGCATTATATACGGTATTTCGAAGACGGTCGTGAAGATTTTGGGAACCGCTACGGAATCGGGTACCTCGACATTTTCAAAAAGGGTTTTGTGGTTCCGGTGGTGAACGTGGATTGTTCTTTCAAAAAATCCCTGCGTTATGGCGATACGGTAATCATTGAAACCCGTTTTATCCCCTGCGATGCAGCCAAAATTTTGTTCAATTACCGCCTTTTCAATAAAAAGACCGGAGATCTCGTCGCAACCGGAAGCTCGGTTCAGGTTTTCCTCGACAAAGAACATTCCGGCCTCCAGCTCCTGAATCCGCCTTTTTTTGAAGAATGGAAAAGAAAACATGTATTACCCTAAACCGCGTCCATGAGAAAAGTATATGTGGTGGCAGATAATATTTTCTCCCCTTTGGGAAAAAATACCCGGACCAATATGGACGCTCTGAAGCAGGGCGTTTCCGGGATACGGCAACATCGTTCCGGCCTGTCTCCCGATCCTTTTTATGCATCCCTTTTTTCACCTTCCGATATTACCCGCCGACCCAGCTGTAACTCCTTTCGAACACATCGTATTGGCTTCAGCCCGGGAAGCCCTGCAAAACGCCGGTCTGGATCCGGCTGACAAAAAACCGGGTTTATTCTTTCATCCACAAAAGGCAATATCAGTCTCATAGAAGATTTACCGGGTGAAACCTTTCCCGAAAACCGGGTTTCCCTGAATACCAGTGCGGATATCATCGCAGGCAGGCTGGGTATCCAAAGCGAACCCCTGGTTGTTTCCCATGCCTGTATTTCCGGTTTGCTGGCCATGATCACGGGCATGCGCCTGATACAGTCCGGTCAGTATGAAAACCTGATCATTTCCGGCGGGGATCTCATCACTTCTTTTATATATTCGGGTTTCCGTTCCTTCCAGGCAATCAGTCCGAATCCCTGTAAACCATTTGATGCCGCCCGGGACGGGATTAGCCTGGGAGAAGCCGCAGCAACGGTGATTTTATCGGCGGATCCTCAACCCGGGCGCCATACAGATCGGCGGGGGATCCGTTTCCAATGACGCCAATCATATCTCCGGCCCTTCCCGAACCGGCGAAGAATTGTGGCTGGCCATCCGCAGGGCTTTGCAGCAGGCGGGGTCGAACAGCAAGGAGATTGATTTTATTTCGGCCCACGGAACAGCTACACGATATAATGATGAAATGGAAGCCAAAGCCATCCACCTGGCTTCATGCAAAATGTTCCGGTAAATAGTCTCAAAGGATATTATGGCCATACCCTTGGGGCGGCGGGTATCCTGGAATCCATGGTGACCATTGCAGTCCATGAAGGAAAATATCATGATCCCCACACTTGGGTTCACCACACCGGGAACAGAAAAGCCGGTAAATATTGTGAAAGAATTAAACGGGCCACCCTGCACAAATGCCTGAAAACAGCATCGGGTTTTGGAGGATGCAATGCAGCACTTATAATTGTGAATGGTTAATTGTCAATTGATTAATTATTCATGTAGGTTACATTGAAAATTGACAATTAACCGTTTACAATTTAAAAATTCGCACTAAGGCTTTAAGCGTTACGCTTTAAGCCTTCAAATCGTATCTTTAGCCGTAACGGAAGAACAAATGAAATTTTTTAAACAGGATCATAAATCAGCGCTTGAAGCGAAGGGCATTGCCCAGTGGATTGCCTTCGGGCCCGTTATATTCCAGGTTGCCCGCGTTATGCGAAATAGCGGAATCCTGCGAATTCTTCTGGAAAAAGGGAAAGAGGGTTTAACACTGGAAGAGATCAGGGAACAGAGCGGTCTGCCGTTATACGGGGTTCGCGTACTCCTGGAATCGTCACTGGGCATCGGTCTGGTGATTGTGATGAAGAAAGATACATCATTACGAAAACCGGCACTTATATTCATAATGATCCATTGACCAATGTGAATATGAATTTCATGCACGATGTCTGTTACAAGGGATTGTTCGACCTTGAAAAAAGTATTGAAACCGGCAAACCCGAAGGACTGAAAGTATTCGGCGACTGGGATACGATTTATGAAGGTTTGTCCTCTCTTCCTGCACCGAGTTCAGAAAAGCTGGTTTGCATTCGACCATTATTTTTCTGATCTGGCTTTTCCGCCGGCCCTATCCAAAGTATACACAGGAGGAATAAAAAAAATTCTGGATATTGGTGGCAATACCGGAAAATGGGCAATTGCCAGTGCACGTTTTCCCCTGAAATTGAAGTCACTATTATGGATTTGCCCGGACAGTTGCAGGTAGCGAGAGAAAATGTAAAACAGGCCGGTCTTACGGACCGGATCCATTTTTTCCCCGCAAACCTTTTGGATGAAAAAATCCCGTTTCCAAAGGGTTTCGATGCCATCTGGATGAGTCAGTTTCTGGATTGCTTTTCGGAAACAGAAATCGTTTCCATTTTAAAGCGTTGTTATGATTCCGTTACAGAAGACGAATATGTAATGATTCTGGAAGCTTTCTGGGATACACCAACGGTTCGAAACAGCGGCATTCTGTTTACAGCAGACTTCCATTTATTTCACTGCATTAGCGAATGGAAACAGTCAGATGTATCATTCCAAAGTATTTATCCGCTGTATAGAAAAGGCCGGCTTTTTCGTGAAGGAAAGAATAGATGATATCGGACTCAGTCATACTTTGCTGAAGTGTAAAAAATCGAATAATCAACCGGACAATTTTTTAAAATGAAAATTCAATCCACAGATGTCTTGGTAATTGGAGCTGGGCCTGCGGGCACAGTCGCTGCTTCCATTGTAAACAAAGCCGGATTCCAGGTGAGAATAGTGGAAAAAATGAAATTTCCCGCGATTTGTTATCGGAGAAAGTCTGTTGCCCCGTTGTATGGAGGCCCTGGAGGAAGCAGGATTTCTGGATGCGGTTAAAGAAAAAAAATTCCAGGAAAAAGGAGGAGCGAAATTTGTAAAAAATGGCAAGACCTGCGATTATCAGTTTTCCCGCCAGTTTACCAGGGGATGGGAATGGACCTGGCAGGTTCCACGTGCTGAATTTGACAAGACGCTGGCTGATACAGTTGAAAAAATGGGAGTTCCCATTGACTATGAAACCACCGTAACCGGAATTGAATTCCAGGGATCTGACTCACTGACTACTGTCGTGGACAAAAATGGAAATACATCTCAGATCAAAGCCCGGTTTATTATTGACGGCAGCGGTTACGGCAGGGTTATACCAAAACTCTTTAACCTGGAAAGGCCCTCCAATCTGCCGCCCCGGAAAGCTCTGTTCACGCATACTGTTGATTTGCGCAGGGAATTGTCCGACGAACCCAACCGCATCACCATCGTTGTACATAAACCTGCGGTATGGATCTGGATCATTCCATTTTCCACCGGTATCACCTCACTGGGTTTTGTTGGAGATCCATCTTTTTTCAACTCATATCCCGGAAGTCCCGAACAACAACTGAGAAGCCTGATCGCAGACGAACCGTATTTAAAGGAACGATTCAAAGGGGCGGAATTTTTATTTGAACCCCGTGTACTTGAATCCTGGTCATCCACTACCGACCGTTTTTACGGTGAAGGTTATGTGCTGACGGGCAATGTGACTGAATTTCTGGATCCGGTATTTTCTTCGGGCGTTACCCTGGCTACGGTATCCAGCCAGATTGCCGGCAAACTCGTTGTCGATAAATTAAAAGGCCGCGAAATTGACTGGGAAAATGAATATATGAAAATCATGATGCAGGGTGTGGATACTTTCCGTTCCTACGTCATGGCCTGGTACGAAGGAACTCTGGATACGATTTTCTTTGCCGATAACCAGGATCCGCTGATCAACAGCCAGATTTGCTCTGTGCTGGCCGGATATGTCTGGGATCTTGAAAATCCATATGTAAAAAATCACCAGACCGGATTACACCGCCTGGCAAGGGTCATTGATTTCCGCGATAGCCAGGTTACCAATTCAAAATAAACCGAGAGCACTTTGACAGCTGTTCCCTTCATCACTGCGTCCTGCCTGATTGCCCGAAATAAAGTATTTAAAAACGGGAAGATCATTTTTGAGCACCCGGGATCTGCAGAAACACTGCCTGAATGAAATATATAACCAATTTGAGATAGCCTATCCGAAATTCCATAAAATGGATATGCTCTGCAAGCTGGGTTTTCTGGCCGCTGAAGTCCTTCTCAGCGGAACAGACCACCAAAAAAAATATGGAGAAACAGAAACCGGTATTGTGCTTTGCAACAGCACACGCCAGTCTGGATGTGGATCTCAAATATGCAAAAACCATTCATGCCGGGGCCAGTCCTGCGTTATTTGTATATACCTTGCCCAATATCGTCATCGGTGAAATTGGCCATCCGTCATCATTTCAAAGGTGAAAATGCATTTTTTGTATTTAAACAGTTCGATGGTAATTTTATATCCGCATATGTAAATGGGTTATTTGAAAACAAGCTCATCAAAAACTGCATTTGCGGATGGGTCGATATTCTGAAAGAAGATTACCGTGCGATATTATTCCTGATTGAAACAGAAAATCCAGGGAATGCAATGCCTTTTACCGCGGAGAACATAAATCAATTGAACCAGACGGAACATGGATAAATTAATGGAGAAGCTGAAATTGCAGATTATTGAGCGATTGAATTTAAAAGACCTGAAGCCGGAAAATATCGGAGATGACCAACCTCTTTTTGTGGAAGGCATCGGTCTGGATTCCATAGATGCCCTTGAACTGATTGTGTTACTGCAACAGGAATACAATATTAAAGTTTCCAATGCTGAAGATGGTCCCCGTGTGTTTCATTCGGTAAAAACCATGGCAGAATATATTACCGCAAACAGCGTGCACGTAAAGGTTTCCACATGATTTCCGCCTACATGGATTGGTGGCATGGGTATTATTTCCGCCATCGGCGGAGACTTCCAAAAAAATCTTGAGTCTTTAGTCGCTGAAAAAGCCGGGATCGGGGAAATGACCTGGCTTCACTCAATACATCGTGAGGAGTTACCGGTTGGAGAGGTAAAATCAGGCAATACGGAACTCGCAGATACTGCAGGACTATCTTCCCGGCTGCCCCGAACAGCATTACTCAGTTTCCTGGCGGCCCGGGAAGCACTTCTGGATGCAGGCTGGGAAAAGAATAATCCCCTGCGAACCGGTTTTATTTCTGCCAATACGGTGGGTGGCATGGACAGAACGGAAAATTTTTTCAGATCTGTTTGCAAAAAACACCGACGGAGGCAGGCTGGCGGATGTGGTGCATCATGAATGTGGTGCAGTTACCGAACTGGTGGCGGACCAGCTGGGGATCCGGCATTTTGTAAGTACCGTAAGCACGGCATGTTCTTCTTCTGCAAACGCTATTTTTACGGGTGCCCGCATGATCCGGGCCGGAATGCTTGACTATGCCCTTGTGGGTGGCGCCGATGCGCTCACCCGTTTTACCCTAAATGGTTTCAATACACTGATGATTTTGGATAAGGAGCGGTGCATGCCGTTTGATGAAAATCGCAGGGGTTTGAATCTCGGTGAAGGCGCCGCCTACCTGTTGCTGGCATCTGAAAAGGGTTTGAAAAGCTTAATAAAAAACCCTTGCCCAAATCACCGGATATGCAAATGCCAATGATGCATTTCATCAGACCGCTTCCTCCCCTGAAGGGACCGGCTCATTCCTTGCGATGAAAGGCGCGCTGGATTATGCAGGTCTTCAACCCGATGAAATTGACTATATCAATCTGCATGGAACCGGCACACAGAATAATGATATTGCGGAAGGAACGGCCATCCGTTTACTCTTCGATCCGGCATATCCCAAAATGAGTTCTACCAAAGGCTTATACGGGTCATACCCTGGGAGCCAGCGGTGCTGTTGAGGCCGTCTATTCAGTTCTGGCCATTCGGGAAGGGATCGATATTTCCCAAACCTCCGTTTGAAAACACCGATGAAAGAATTTCCGTTTTCGCCGGAAACGTTTCTGTTTGAAAAATCAGCGGATTCACCATGTGTTGTCGAATTCATTTGGTTTCGGCGGCAACTGCTCCTCTCTTATTTTTTCTGCCGCCTAAAAAATCATATGAAGGTTTATATCCGTTCCGCAGGAAATATTTCTCCCCAGCACAGCCTGGATACGGACCGGTTTTTTCTGACACGGGTAGCAACCTCAGAAAATTATTTTAAGATCCCTGGAACCCGATTATGAGCCGGTTCATGGATAATAAAATGATCCGCCGAATGAGCCGGATCGTAAAAATGGGCGTTGCTTCCGCGATGACCTGTCTCAACGAAATGCCGGGATTGAAAAACCAGGCTGCCATACTGACCGCAACCGCCTATGGCTGCCTGGAAGATACATCTGCCTTCCTGCGCCGGATGATTGAGTTTGAAGAAAAAATGCTGAGTCCGACGGCTTTTATACAATCCACCCATAATACCGTGGGCGCACAGATCGCCCTCCTGCTCAAATGCCATGGTTATAATAATACGATTGTTCACCGCGCTTTTTCTTTTGAAAACGCACTGACGGAATCCAGGCTCCTGTTGCAGGAGGGCAAAGGTCCGGTACTGGTGGGCGCCATAGACGAAATCACAGAAGACCGCCATGCAATTTTAAGCCGCTTCGGTTTATACAGGCAAACAGGTCATTATCCCGATCAGATATCCGGGAATATTGCCGGCGAGGGCGCCGCTTTTTTTCTGCTGGATCAGGAACCTGGAATGAACCCGCTGGCCATTTTCAGGGACCTGCGGACAATCTACAAGCCGGAAAATACCGGAATGGTGCAGCAATGCCTGCTTGATTTTTTACAAGACAATGGATTGACCCCAGAGGATCCGGACCTGGTCCTGACTTCGCATACCGGCAATATCAATCAGGATGAACCCGACAGGCAGCTTTTGAAAGCAGTCTTCCCTGCCACACCTTTTTTCCCATTCAAATCACTCAGCGGGGATTACCCAACTGCTTCAGGGTTCGCGCTATGGCTCGCAGCCCTTCTGCTGAAAGAACAAAAACTGCCCCTGTGGATGCAGGGTCCGGGGCTCCCGCTCAGGAACATACTCATTTATCATCGTTCGGGAAATACACACCATAGTTTCTATTTAATCAGCGCCTGTTGAACATCCGGATTTTCAATATCATTTTTATTACATTCCTCCTGTTATGGATTGGGGCCGACCATCAATTCCGGATTGGAAGCCCCGCGTATGGCTGGCTTCTGCTGATCTATGTTTCGGTTTTATTTTGTGGCAGCTATTTTATTCAGTTGGGATTTTTCATGAAATCCATTTGTTCCGCACAAACAAAAGAGCAGGTGATTGCCCTGGGTTTTGACGACGGACCCGCCGGCGGTAATACCAACCGGATCCTGGATGTGCTGAAAGAAAATAATCTGGAAGCTGCTTTTTTCTGCATCGGCAAAAATATCCGGGGCCGGGAAGACCAGCTTAAAAGAATATTGCAGGAAGGACATATGATCGGCAACCACAGTTTTTCCCATCATCGTTTTTTCGACCTGTTCAGTTCCCGGAAAATGATGAAGGATTTACAGAGGATGAGCCGGGCCTGTTTTGAAGTAACCGGATTTGCCCCCCGTTTTTTCAGGCCCCCTTACGGGGTCACCAACCCGAATCTGAAAAAAGCCGTGCTGCAGGGTGGATTTATTTCCATCGGCTGGTCCATCCGTTCATACGATACGGTGATCCGGAATGAAGAACGCCTGCTTGCAAAAATACTTACAGCCCTGAAACCCGGTGCCATCCTGCTTTTACACGATACCAGCGACACTACGGTTCAGTTGCTGCCCCGGCTGCTGAGCAGCATTCAGGAAAAGGGATTCCGGGTGGTCAGGCTGGATAAAATGATTAATTTGAATCCCTATGATTAAAATGTTCTCCCTGATCAGTTTACTTTTTTGTTGTTTCTGCGGAAGGGGACAGTATCCGGGATATGTTCTGCTGAATCATCCCGATGCGTTTAAAAAATCGTTTACCCTTGCAACTGCAGCCACCGGTTCCATTCAATCAGATTTCAGCCAGGAGAAATCCCTGACCATGCTTTCTGAAAAAATCAATTCCACGGGAAAATTCTGGTTTCGGAAAGAAAACAGGCTGCGGCTGGAATATTTCCGGCCATACCCTTATCTTATGATCCTGAACGAGGGGAAAATTTTTATCAGGGACGGACAAAAATCCAATACCGTATCTGCCGGTTCAAACAAAGTGTTCCGGCAGGTAAACCGGATCCTGATTGACTGCGTTTCAGGCACTATGCTGGACAACCCCGATTTTCAGTCACGCGTCTTTGAAAATGACGGCGCTTACCTGATCGAATTCACACCCCGGGCAAAGAACCTACGGGAGCTTTATAAAAATATTAATATTACCATTGATAAAAAGGATTATTCGGCGGCAGTCATCGAGATGCACGAAATCTCCGGCGATAATACCATCATCCGTTTTCAGAACAAAGTATTAAATGCACCTATTCCCGATTCGGTTTTTAATATTCCTTAGTGTATGCTGCCTGATTTTTTCCTGCAGGCCACAACGCCATTTGCAGAAAATACAATCGGGGGCTTCCTGCATTCAAAAATTCAAACCGGTTTTTAATCATGATCTGTATCAAACATCGGTAGACGTTGTCGGGAAACATATCAGCGGATTATTGCTTATAAAATACATGCCCGACAGCAGCACCCGGTTCGTCTTTACCAACGAAACGGGATTTACCTTTTTCGACTTTGGCTTCCTGGCCGGGAACGGGTTTGCGGTGTACCGGATCACTCCGCAAATGAATAAAAAAGCCCTGATTAAAACCCTGAGAAAAGATTTTGACCTGCTGTTGTTCAGGAATATAGACAGCAGCCGCTATTATGCATTCACCGACAGTAACCAGGTTTATCATGCTTTTCCCCAAAGCAAAGGCATAAATTATTATATTACGGATGGAGACTGCCGTCAACTGATAAAAATGGAAAGGGCATCAGATAAAAAACCCGTTATGGAAGCCTTTATATTCCAGGATACTTCAGGCGGGTCGCCGGTCCGAATTTCCATCAGACACCTGAATTTCAATTTTTCAATTACCCTAAAAAAAATTTCACCGCTTGCTCCTCAATGACCTCTACCATATCCAATCACTGACGGAAACTGAAAACCAAATCCAGGCCTCCGTATTGCTGCATGTGAATCATGCTATTTTTAAGGGGCATTTCCCCGGTCAGCCTGTGCTTCCGGGTGTTTGTATGATGGAGATGATTTCAGAAATCACCGGCAGGCAAATGAAACAACCCTTCCGGATATCAGGTGCTCCACTGATTAAATTCCTGAACATGATTGATCCTCAAAAAAATCCCCTGATCCGGTTCGAAATCAACTGCCAGTCCACACCGCTGAATACGACAACAAATGGTAAAATTTTTTTCGAGTCATTGACTTTCATGAAATTTCAGATCACACTGGTCCCGGAGATGAAGATTTAATTTTTCGTTTCCCAATCCAGTCCAGCACCGGGCTGGTCATCATCGTAGTAAGAAGGGCCATCAGCACCATCATCGAAAAAATTTCTGTGCTCAGGATGCCCATATCATAACCTATATTCAGAACAACCAATTCCATGAGTCCCCAGGTATTCATTAATGCACCAATAGACAGGCTGTCTTTCCAGGACTGACCCAGGGCCCTGGCCACCAGGGTGCTCCCACCGAATTTCCCGGCCACTGCGCATAGCAGGATGAGGCAGAAGCTGATCCATAAAAGGCCCGAATTTAAAATGCCGGCCTGGGTTCTCAAACCGGTATAAACAAAAAACAATGGAAGCAGCATTACCATACTCACGTCACTGATCCGTTCAATGATACGTTTTTGCATGACCTCATTTTTTGGTATGGCAATCCCAGCCAGGAAAGCTCCGAACAATGCATGTATACCGATCACTTCCGTACACCAGGATGAACCAAGCAGCAGGGTAAACATGACAGACATCAGCGTATTATATCCTATTTTCCCTTTTTCATAGGCCGATTGAACCCTTTTTTAAAATCACTCTGACCGGAACCAGCATCAGGAATGCATATACCAGCACCATGCCGGTTACCAGCATACCATTCATTCCGGAACCGGAACGAATCCACGCGATCAGCAGGGCCAGCACACACCAGGCTGTCACATCATCGGAAGCGGCGCAGGTCATGGCCAGTACGCCGAGCGGGGTTGAGGATAATTTTCTGTCGCGTATAATTCTTGCCAGCACAGGAAAAGCCGTTACACTCATCGCGATACCCATAAATAAGGCAAAAGCATAAAAAGGGGTTTGCGCACCCCCATAGGCAGGATATAAAAACATCGAAAGACCAATACCCAGTGTAAAGGGAATGAGTATGCTGGCGTGACTGATGATCAGTGCTTCAAAAGCCTGTTTTCGTAGCAGCCGGGTATCCAGTTCCATACCTACTATAAACATAAACAGGATCAGGCCGATCTGGCTGAGAAACTGGAGGTTTGGAAGTGATTCAGGCGGAAATAAAAAATGAAATACCGATGGAAATAATAATCCCAGCAGGGAGGGACCCAGTATGATTCCCGCCACCGTCTCCCCTATAACTGCCGTTTGACCAATCTTTTTAAAAACCGAACCCAGCAGCTGGGTCGATACCATTATAATCATAATCTGCAGTAAGAGCCTGGGGAGTGTTTGCCTGAGATTCGCATTAAAAAGACCGGTAAAAACTCCTTCTTTAGAAGATCCCCACGGTACGATTTTCGGCATCCGGACCCTTGGTGGATCCAGTGAATTTCCAACGTGCAGGAGATAAAAGATCAGTCCGCCGAAAACGACAATCAGTCCGGTATAAATAATAAAATGTTTTGCAAATTTCATCCGGATAAAATAAGGGCCGGCACAGGCCGGTTCATGCAATTTTTTAATAATATAAAGATTCAGACACCTGCCCTGCCACTAATTGCTTTGCATTCCGTAAAATAAGTATTAAATGAACGGGATCTTTTATCATTCATCCACCCGGAAAAATTATTTTCCCGCAGGCAGGGTTTTGCATAAAATCAACAGGGGTTTTTCTTCAACCGGCACATTGATTTTTCCATCTGATACCGGGAGCATTTCTTCTTTGCCAAGGTCTGAATCATCCAGGAAACTGATTGCGAGAACCCTGTTCCCTGCTGTTTTACCGGTTTCCAAAGTATAATTAGCCAGGCGGCCCCCGTTAACAGTCGGCTTGTACACAAAATAAGCAACGGAATCCGGATACACCTTATGCCGGTACTGGTATACCCAGGCATCCCCGGTTTCCCGGATCACTTTGTCGGGCCTGTATTTTCCCAGCCGGTTTACCAGGGTGCTGATATAATACCAGCCGGGATAAACCTTGGTTTTCCCGTCGGCCTGGGTCCGTAGGATGCCACTGGTCAGGTAGGCCTGTGGCTCATCTTCCGGGTATCCGTCCCGCAACCAGTATAAAATATAGGCATCAAAACCCGAAAAGAAAGTCGCGTTTACTGATCGGAGCAGCATGATCCCCTGGCTCTGGGGCATGGATAACCCGGGAATCAGGGGTGTTGCCTGCCAGGATAAGGGCGACTTATCATACCCGTTTTCACCCAGAAAACATTTCACATCCGGTGCCAGGCGATAACTACAATCAGCTACACGCGCCAGTTTCGAACGCATGGAATCTGCTTCAGGGGAAATTCCTTTTCCTCCGCGGTTTGCATAATAATGATATTGGATGCCCCCCTGCCAGATAAATTTATGGTCGTCGCGCAGGTTCTCCGACAGGAATTTGTACACTTTAACCCGGTTGGTATCCAGACCTGTCAGCCCGCTCATCATCAGGCGTGCCTGCGGGTCAGCGGCGTGTATTCCGGAACGCGCTCCCAGTCTGCCTTCATCCCCGTCCCAGTCCGCGGAACTTTGGGCAAAATACTCATAAGGGCTGCAATATTTATTCCCCACCCAGTTCGCGTCTTCCTCATTACCATTTTCATAAAGGCTCATAGAACCGCGACCTGACTGACGGGGTTCGTGGGACAGTGAAAGGAGGTTTGTATCCACTTGATGATATCCAAAGAAAGCAGCCATATGCCACATCATTGCGGCATGCCTGGAATAACTGGCCGGATCTTCCGAATTCTGCGACGGATGGTTCATAGGCCGGTCCTTATCGCTAAAGCCCAGGTCACTCATCCATTTCGATACCCCCCGGATGCTAAACCAGATATTGCCCTGATTGATATGCTGAATGGTGTCGATATCAAAAACATACCTGCCTTTTTCCCTGTTGTAATATCCGTAATGCAGCATATTGAAGCGGACTAACCGTTCGTCCCGGCTGGTATCGTTATCATAATCCAATGCGAAATTATAAAGCCTGCTGTAGTGAAACGGCATTAACCAGCGGGGTTCTGTTTCCATAATATAGTTCACACCCAGAAACTGATCCAGCGGGGTCGTGGTCAGTCCCTTATGGATTGAAACATGATCCGGTCCCGGAACCGGCTGCAGGGGAACCCCGTACAGGACCATTTCTGTGATGGCAGTTTCAAAACTGCTGAACCGGATCATTATAAAACGTGTATCCCTGTCCAAGTTGATCTTTTTCCATCCCCATCTGCCGGTTTGTGAAACGGTTGTAAAAGAGGAAATCTTTTCCCATTTTTTAAGGTTGCCCGCATAAATCCAGCAACTGTCTGCCACGAGGGAGCGGTCGTAGAGGTAAATTTCCCTGACTGCATAGGGAATCCGAAGGTCCACCACAATCCGGTTGCCTTCAGCGCCATGAAAGTATATAGCCGGATGGTTCAGAGGCTGACAATTGGTGACGGGAATAAAAGCATCCCCGGGATTATCATAACGGGGATCAACAAACGCATTCTCATCAAAGAGATGATACGGGCTGCTGCCTCCACCGCCGGCATAACCACTCAGGTCAAAAACCTGGTCGGGGGTAATGGTTATTTTCTGCAGCCTGCTTTCCCTGCCGGGCGCTTTTTCCCGGAATGCCTCTCCGCAGGAAACAAAGAGCCATATGAAAAACAGGCAGGTTTTTGCATGGTTGGGCATGCGGCAGGTTATGATTTCTTTTTATTGTTCAGTAACATAAATCTGGATGTTTCATAAAAAGCTTTCGTGAGAACCGACATTTTACGGAGCGTATCCGGGATAGCCGCCGGATGAACGGGATCATTCCCGGTAACTGAGTACATAAATTCCCTGTGTGTATTCAGGTTGGTCCGGTACAGGTAGCTTCCCATAACCAGATCCAGGTAACCCTGGTCCGGATCGTACATAAATGCAAATGCCTTTGCCGGGTTATAGGCTGAATCCAGCAGGTCCCTGCCCAGGGTCGTATTGCGATAACTTATTTTAGCAAGCCCCGCCGCTGTGGGCAGCAAATCAAGCTGGGAAACAAATTCATGAATCCGCTTTGGCAACAACAGGGAAGGTGAATAAAAAAGCAAAGGGACATGCATATTACCCAGTCTTTCGTCTGTCCATGCCCGTGGAAACATGTTAGCTGAATTGCCTGCAATGCCATGGTCGCCCACAAATACGAAAATGGTATTGGCAAAATATTTCTCCTGTTTTGCGGCTTCAATAAATTTCTGAAAACTGAAATCCGTATAACGGAATGCATTCATCTCATCATTAGTATCAAATCCGAACTCCCTGAGCGAATCTGCCGGCACAATCTTCTTATGGAATTCGGCCTGGTCTTCTGCCGGTATGGTATAAGGCCGGTGGTTATCGGCCGTCTGGATGATGGCAAAAAACGGTTCTGCATTTTTTTTCAATACCTGGTTGGCTTCCAGAAACAGGTTTTTATCGCTGATGCCCCATACATCCACCTTGGGTGCCTTATAATTCTCCTGCTCATACAGGTGCAGCCCTTCGATATTATTATCAAGCAGTCCCCTGATATTTGCCCAGCTGGCACTTCCCCCGATAAAATAATTTTTATCATACCCGCGGAAATCATTGATAATCGAGTGCTGGTCCACTGCGCCCGGGTTACGGCTGGTGGTACTATTGGCCTGGCCAACATCCGGTATGCCGGTGAGCACGGCCCAGACGCCCCGGGCCGTTCCATAGGACGGCGTAAAACACCGGTCAAAAAAAATACCCTGATCACACATCGATTTGAAGAATGGCGTGGTATTCAACGGGTTTCCCCACATGGAACTTTTATAAGCACTGAATGATTCGCAGATAACCACCACAATATTCGGTTTCACTGCAGGAGTCGGACGGTTTACCGTGCGTTCATAATCCAGGTTCAGGGAATCGCCCTTAAATCCAAAATAAGGTCTGAGTACCGGGTAGGCTTTTCTGACTTCTTCCGGATTAAACCCAGATTTCCTGAATTTCAAACTGCTGAAAAATGATTGAAACGGATTTAATGCCAGGTTGGCCCGGTAGTCATTGCCCAGGCTGAATGCCTGGCTCCACCTCAGATTAAACTGACCGAAATTCCCAAAAATACCCATCCCCAGGAGCATGAACGTAACCACCACCCAGATCCATTTCTTGCTTTTCCTGCTTCTTTCCGGGGTGCGGGCAATGATCCGGTAGGAACGGACCAGCAGCCGCCACATGAAAAAACTTACGGCCAAAATGGCCAGTACCATTCGGATCACAGGGTAGTTCTGCCACACCAGGGTCAGGGAAATACGGGCATCCTGCAGGTAGTTCAGCACGCTGGCACTGAGCCGCAGGTTGAGATAACTATAATGTGCAAAATCCAGGGTATAAAAAAAACCGGTTGCCAGGCAGGCTATGGCCATCAGGACAAAAAAAACATTTCGGGAACGATTTGAAATAAAAGGATCTGAAACGTTCAGAGCCCCGGCGAGCAGTAAAAATTCCAAAAAAAAACAAACCATTTTCAGGTCAAAACGAAAACCAAGCAGGAAACTGCTTCCCAAAGTGGACAGAGGATTTCCGGCATGATTGAAAGCAAAATAAAAAATCAGTCGCAGGATGCCCATCCATAGCAAAAAAATAACACCTGTGACAAAAATCCAACGGATCAATTTAGGTATCTTTAGCCTTGTAAACATAATCTTGAATATGGGGATTAAAATTAGAGGAATTATTCTGCAATCATGATTTTACTCCTTGGCTTGTTCCACCCGGCTATATTAAAACCTTTATTGCAATTTGATCATTGGCTGTTTCATAAAATGAACCAGGTGTGGATAAGCCCTTTTTTTGACCAGGTTTTCCCCTTTGTACGACAACAGGAATTCTGGTATCCTTTTTATTTATTCCTGCTGGTATTTGCCCTGTATAATTTCAGGCGATAAAGGGGGCTGGTGGGCCCTGAGCCTGATTATGACTGCCATCATCAGCGACCTGTTCAGCAGTTCACTGATCAAAATGATTATATTTCGTTACAGGCCCTGCAGAGATCCGGATATGATGGACCAGGTGCGGGTGCTGGTTAATTATTGTCCGCAGAGTTCAAGCTTCACTTCTTCACATGCAACTGAATCATTTCGCCGCTGCATGGTTTATTTTTATAACTTTAAATCAAACCGGGTCCTGGCGCTGGCTATTGTTTCTGTGGGCCTTCATGATCAGTTATGCCCAGGTATATGTTGGGGTTCATTATCCGCTGGATATTACCGGCGGGGCGGTCATGGGAAGCGCCATTGGTTATGGGATGAGTTTGTTTTTCAGAAAGCAGTTTGGAACCCTCCCTTTAAAGTAAGATCGGCATGCTGGAATTATTCATTCTTTTCTGTTTAATTTTTTTGAATGGTTTGTTTGTTATGGCAGAGATCGCCCTGGTATCTGCCAGGAAATCAAAACTGGAGGACATGTCGTCCAAGGGCGACCTCAGGGCCAGAGCCGCCCTGCACCTGACTGAAAACCCGGAGCTCTTTCTTTCTACCGCCCAAATCGGCATCACCCTGATCGCTATTATAACGGGTTATTATTCAGGAGAAAAATTCAGTGAGTACCTCATACCTTCTATTAAAAAAATCCCTTACCTGCAACGGTATGCCGACAATATCGCAACGGGACTTATCATGGTCATTGTAACTTTTCTGTCCATTCTTTTCGGAGAACTGATACCCAAGCGGCTGGGCCTGCTGAAAGCGGAACGTATTGCACGGATTGCGGCCGGACCCATGAAAGTTTTCTCGCAGATCGGATACCCCATGGTTGCTTTATTAAACTGGCTGAGCAATCGTTTTATCGTTCTGTTTTCCATTCAAGCCCTCCCCGGAAGGCAATGTAACGGAAGATGAAATCAAAGCCATCATCAGTGAGGGAACAGAACAGGGAACCATTGATGAAGCAGAACAGGAAATCATAGAACGGGTGTTTCACCTCGGTGACCGGAATATCACTTCCCTGATGACGCACCGCAGTGATATCATCTGGTTCGACCTGAATGAAACCGAAGAGATGATCAAAGAAAAAATATTAAGGGAGCCCCATTCCGTTTACCCGGTTTGCGACGGGGAGATTGATAATATCAAGGGGATGGTAACGATCAAAGTCATGTACATAGCCGAAGATTCAACACCTTTCAAAGATATGATGACACCGGCTTTTTTTGTTCCGGAAAATAACACAGCCTACCAGGTACTGGAAAAATTTAAAGAGACAAAAACCCATAGTTGCTGTATTGTGGATGAATACGGCAGTTTGCTCGGATTGATAACGCTGAATGATATCCTCGAAGCATTAATCGGCGATATTCCGCAGCCGGATATTGCAGATTATGAGATCGTCAAACGCGATGACGGCTCGTTCCTGGTGGATGCCCAAATACCCTTTTACGATTTTCTCGTCTCATTTTGATAAAACCGAATGGATGAATGTAGGGGAACATGAATTTGATACCCTGGCCGGTTTTATCCTGCACCAGCTGGAACATATACCCAGGACGGGTGAAAAAATGGAGTGGAAGGATTTTAAATTCGAAATAGTGGATATGGATGCGCAACGCATCGACAAAGTGCTCGTCCAGGTAAATCAGGAAGCTTCGAAAGCGGATTAGTCCGTGGCCCCATCCCGGACTCTTATCTTTTTTTTCCCTGCATTTTTCTTTTCAAAATCCTGCACTTCTTTAGGCTTCACCATGGTCTTGCCGGCGATTTTAGTGGAATCAGCCGCCGGATCGCTCCTGGGGGTTTCCAGTTTACCCATGGTATAGGTCTGTGTTTTATTGACCATTCCGGTGGAAGGATCATAAAACTTCCAAGTGCCATTACGGATGGCAACCCCTTCATTTTTCACAATGACGGTTTTATATTCGTTGAGATGATCAATATCTTCTATCTCCAGTGTATCATATAATTTATCCGGGTTCAGTGCACGCCAGCCTTCTTCACGGACCAGGGCACCGGAGCTATTGAAATACTGACAGACGCCATCTTTATTTCCCCAGCGGTAAAATTCAAGCCCGGTCAGATCCCCGTCCAGACTGTAAATCCGCCAGGTACCCTCTTTCCGGTTATTCTTAAACACCCCTTCTTCCTCATAGCCCGGTTCACCCCTCACTTCATCCACCCGGATCACCCATTTTCCCTGTTTCATATTCCTGGAATCCACCAGATTCAAGGGTATCCCCTTTTACGCCGATGATAAATGATCCCGGTTGTGAGTAACCCGCGCCCGCAATGAAAAGCATTAAAAAAAATAAGATACGTTTCATATATGAATCCTCCATGCAAAAAACGATCCGGGAAGGGGAAATGTTGCGGGGACGGTTGGCAGGGCCTGCCTATATTTGCAACCTGAACACCGGGATATGTTGAAATATATTTGTCTTTTTTTACTGATTATCAATTCCTTGCACGGATATAGCCAGCCAAAAACCATGGCTGCGATAAAAACAGAACTTGAAAAATCGCCGAATTCCCCGCTCTATGTAAAGGATATTCTTAAGAAAAAATTTAAACTGGATACCGTGGTCGTTACCCGGACAACCCAATTTAACAGCCTGGCGGACAGTCTAGCGTATAAGGGAGTACTCCGGAAAGTGTATGGTCCATTTACCATACAGGGGCAAAAATTCCTGGTACAGATTCTGGCCCGCCTGCCCAATACATTTTATAAGATCAGCCAGATATTTATTGATACCTCCGTATTCAGGTACCGGATCGCCGACAGTATCGGTAACGCCATCCTCAGCAAACTAAAAAATCACCAGGATAGTTTTGAACACCTGGCGCAAACCTATTCCATGGGTGGTGAATCAGCCACCCAGGGCGACCTGGGCTGGGTAGCCCGGGGATCTGTGATACCGGCCATCGACAAAAAACTTGCCAAAGCAAAAAAAGGGGATGTATTTATGGTCTGGTCAGCAAACGGGCTGCATATTATCAAACTGACGGAAGTACCGAAACAGGATAATGGCGTGGCGCTAATGATGCGGATCTTCTTATAGGAAATAAAGAAGTCCCAGTTCATACCCCTTCAGGCCGAGCCCGGTAATTGCGCCCACACATTTGGAGGCGATTAAAGAACGGAGCCGGTATTCTTCACGGGCGGCAATATTACTGATATGAATTTCTATTACAGGTGTTTTGATTGCAGACACGGCGTCGCCGATCGCAACGGATGTATGCGTATAGGCCGCGGCATTCAGCAGTACGCCGTCGTATGAAAAACCGACCCGCTGGAGTTCCGTTACCAGTTCCCCTTCCACATTACTCTGAAAATAATCAATCTGGACCTCCGGGTATTTTTCCCTGAGCCCTTTCAAAAAATCTTCAAATGTCTGCCTGCCGTAAATACCGGGTTCACGGATGCCCAGCAGGTTTAAATTTGGGCCATTGATAATCGCAATCTTCATTCGGTAAATATAGGAAAATCAAAAACGTCATCACCGGAGATGAAAACATATAGGAAGTCACGGGTCCTGACAGAAATTTGATACCCGGCATGAACCTGTCTGCAACCATGCGTTTGATTTGCACAACACCGAAGAATACATCATAATGGCCAAACCGGATAAAAATAAGAAATCCGCCTTATTTTTTTAATTCAATTCCCTGACCTATATTTGTCCATCAAATTTGTAGACTGAACAAATATGTATAAATCTGTAACGTCATCCTGTATCTGCTTCCTCTGTTGTGAGAGTTGTTGTTGCTGAGAATATAAACTCAGAGCCCTCCTCTTCCCTTTCTCATTTAACACAGGTTTAGATACATGGATACAGCAGCAGACATATTGAATTCTAATTTAAGCAGCCAGATCAGCGGTCTTTCGATTCAGGATTCACTTCATTTATTCACAGAACTTTACCCGGGCCAGGTATGCTTTTCAACCAGTTTCAGCATCGAAGACCAGGTGATCCTGCACCATATTGCTGCTGAAAACCTGCCGGTGCATATTTTCACCCTGGATACGGGCCGGTTATTCAGTGAAACCTATTCGGTCTGGACCGCTACCCGTGAAAAATATAAGATTCCCATTCACACATATATGCCGGACACTTCCCGGCTGGAGAAATATGTAAATCAGAAAGGCCCCAATGCTTTTTATGAATCCGTTGAAAACCGGAAGGAATGTTGTTTTATCAGGAAAGTGGAACCATTAAAAAGAGCACTGACCGGTCAAAAAGTTTGGGTTACCGGCATCCGGGCCGGACATTCCGGCAACCGCAGCCAGCTGAACCTGCTGGAATGGGATGAAGGCAACCAGCTTAATAAATACAATCCACTCCTGCACTGGACGCAAGAAGCAGTCAGAAACTATATCTCTGAAAACGATGTGCCCTATAATATTTTACATGACCGTGGTTTCGTGAGCATTGGCTGTCAGCCCTGTACCCGCGCCATCCGGCCGGGAGAGGAATTTCGTGCCGGCAGGTGGTGGTGGGAAGAAGCCGATAAGAAAGAGTGCGGATTGCACAGTAAATAAACCGGGAATGTGAGCATTTTGAAATTCGAAAATCGAAATCCCGGATGCTCATATTCTCAAATTTCGAATTCAAGATGATTAATTACTTAGACGAATTAGAATCCGAAGCCATCTATATACTCCGCGAGGTCGCCGGGCAGTTTGAAAAACCTGCCCTCCTGTTCAGTGGTGGAAAGGATTCCATTACCCTGGTGCACCTGGCATTGAAAGCGTTCCGTCCCGGTAAATTCCCGTTTCCCCTGGTACATATCGATACAGGACATAATTTTCTGGAAGCCCTGGATTACCGCGACAGCCTGGCCCGTGATATTGGTGAAAAACTCATAGTCCGCAAAGTGGAAGACACCATCCGCAACAAATCCCTGAAAGAGCCCGGCGGTAAATTCGCGAGCCGAAATGCACTCCAGACCTATACCCTGCTCGACACGATCGAAGAATTTGGATTTGACGCCTGCATCGGCGGGGCGCGGAGGGACGAGGAAAAAGCCAGGGCCAAAGAAAGAATTTTTTCAGTCCGGGATGAATTCGGTCAGTGGGACCCCAAAAGACAAAGACCTGAACTCTGGAATATCTATAACGGAAAAATCCAGAAGGGGGAGAATGTTCGTGTGTTCCCGATCAGCAACTGGACTGAACTGGATATCTGGAATTATATCCGCCGTGAAAAAATTGAACTGCCAACTATTTATTTTTCACATGAAAGGGACGTGATTTCACATGAAGGACAACTGGTGGCCGTTTCATCCTTTATCCGGCTTGAGGAAACGGACCAGGTGATGCGCAAAACGGTCAGGTACCGGACGGTGGGCGACATGACCTGTACCGCTGCCGTGGAATCTGCAGCCAGCACACTGGATGATATCATCAATGAAATTATCGTTACCCGCACCAGTGAACGCGGCGAAACACGTATCGACGACAAACTTTCGGAAGCAGCGATGGAAGACAGGAAAAAGAACGGTTATTTCTAATCAATATATTTACAGATGGACCTTTTGCGATTTATAACGGCAGGCAGTGTGGATGACGGGAAAAGCACCCTGATCGGGCGCTTACTCTATGATAGTAAAAACATTCTGAGCGACCAGCTCGAGGCGCTGGAAAAACACAGCAAAAACAGGGAAGAAGGATCGATTGACCTGGCCCTTTTAACAGACGGTCTGCGGGCTGAACGGGAACAGGGAATCACCATAGATGTGGCCTATAAATACTTCACCACGCCTAAAAGGAAATTCATAATTGCCGATGCGCCCGGACACATTCAGTATACCCGCAACATGGTTACCGGTGCATCCAATGCACAACTGATGATCATCCTCGTGGATGCGCGCCATGGGATCGTGGAACAAACCCGCCGGCACACCATCATCGCTTCCCTGCTGAATATGCCCTGGGTTGTTGTGGCAATTAATAAAATGGACCTGGTGGAATTTTCACAGGACGTTTACAACAACATCGTAATTGAATATGCCTCCTTCGCCAAATCCCTGGGTTTGAAAAATATACATTTCATTCCGATCAGTGCGTTGCATGGTGACCATATCGTGGATAAATCTGATAATATGTCCTGGTACGAAGGTCCCTGCCTGCTCGATTTCCTGGAAACCATTTCCATAGATTCGGAAACCAACTACACACATGCCCGGATGCCTGTGCAATATGTGATTCGTCCGCAAACAGAAGAACTGCATGATTATCGCGGTTATGCAGGTAAAATCACCAGCGGGGTTTACCGCACCGGTGACGAGATCCTGGTATTGCCAGCCGGAACCAGCAGCCGGCTCAGCCGCATTGAAAGAAACCGGCAGGATGTGGAAGAAGCGAGTGCAGGACATTCTGTGATCCTTCACCTGGAAGACGATATTGATATCAGCCGCGGAGACATGCTTGTAAAGAAAGAACACCAGCCCCTGCTCAGCCAGGAACTGGATGTGCTGATCTGCTGGATGGATAACAAACCATTAAAAGCCGGGAATAAATACCTGATCCAGCATAACAGCCGATTCGTAAAATCTGTGATAAAGGAAATTGAATACCGGCTCAATGTGAATTCACTGGAGAAAGAAGAAGGGATCGAAAGCGTCGGGCTGAATGAAATTGTGCGTGCTAAAATCAAAACAGCTTCCCCCATAGCCTATGATCTTTACAATGAACTGCGGGTGAACGGCGGACTGATCCTGATCGACGAAACCAGTAATGTAACTGTGGGCGCCTGCATGATTCAGCAATGAAATTTAATGAAACCATATAATTTATAATGTTATAGGATGAACCCTGACAAACAGATACAAAAAGTGATATTTTCCGGCGCCGGACCCGGGGACCCGGAATTGATCACCCTGAAAGCGATCCGGCATTTAAAGGAAGCCGAGGTGATCATCACCGACCGCCTGGTCAGTGATGCCATCCTGGAAACCTATGCAGATCCCGGGGCGCTGGTGCTGCATGCCGGCAAGCAAAGGCGCCGTGATGGTTCAACACCACAACAAATCATAAATGAATTACTGGTAGAATATGCCCTGCAGGGTAAAAAAGTGGTTCGCCTGAAAGGAGGGGATGTTTCTGTTTTTTCAAACCTGCTGGATGAATTGAAGGCTTTAAACAAACAGGGAATACCCTATGAAATCATTCCGGGTATCACGGCCGCCTGTGGGGCCGCCGCAACAGCCGGCATACCACTGACGGCCCGTAACCATGCGCAGGCCGTTCGTTTCCTGACCCTGCATCAAAATGAAATCATCCGGCCTGCTTACTGGAAAGAACTCGCACATACAGAAGACACCCTGGTGTTTTATATGTCGGGTGATACTACCGGTGTTTTGGTAAAACAACTGCTGGATCAGGGCATGCGTCCCGATACGATTATCGCAGTGATTGAACAGGCAACGACTCCTTTGCAAAAAGTATTCAGTTGTCCGTTACAGGTTTATGAAAAGCAATTCGGGAACAGGCATTATGTATCTCCCACTCTGATCATTGTAGGCAAAGTGGCCGGCCTGCATCAGGAATTCCGGTGGATGCCGGAAACCGAACTGGCCGGTGAACTTTATTTTAAACCAGTTACAAAAAATACAGAACAGGAGGTTCGAGCATGATGAGCCCGGAAAAAAAGAATCAGATCAGGGAGTTCCTGGATTCCCTCGACAGGCAGGATCAAATCTGGACCCATGGATTCCTGGAAGGTGTTCTGAATGGAAGGGCACCTGCGGAAACCGGGATAGAGCAGGCTTCTGCGGAAAATAAGAAAATGACCATCGCGTACGGGACAGAATCCGGCAATTCAAAAAAAATAGCCGGTCTTTTCGCAACACGCGCAAAACAGGCAGGCATAAACGCAAAACTCGTGAGCCTGGATCAATACCGCCTGTCGGACCTTCCTAAAGAAGAATATTTTCTTACGGTCATCAGTACCCAGGGCGAAGGAGAACCCCCCGCCGCTGCCAAAAAGTTTTATGATCATATACATCGGAACGGGTTCAAACTGCCCGGATTAAAATACGGCGTGCTGGCCCTCGGAGATACCTCCTACCCGATGTTTTGTAAAGCAGGCGAAGACGTGGACCACCAGCTGGGAAACCTGGGAGGCGAGCGGATAGCGGATATCCAGCGTTGTGATGTGGATTTTGAAAATGATGCGCAGAACTGGATGAACCATGTACTTCAGAAAATCAGCGGCAACCAGCCCGCCGGACAGCCCACTGTAAAAACTATAAAAAAATCTGCCGGAAAAAAAATATACCAGGGAGAAATACTGACCAATATTAACCTCAACGACAGGGGATCCGCCAAACAGACCCACCATATTGAGATTGCCTGCGAATCGGTTTATTATAAACCCGGCGATTCCCTTGGGATCGTTCCGCGCAATCCCGAAGCCCAGGTGGACGCAATCATCGCGCTTACCGGCATCGATGCAGAAAGAACCTTTGTGCACCGGAACGAAACCTGTTCGGCCTATGAATTCCTGCACAAAAAACTCAATATCGTCTTATCTTCCTGAACGGGTCGTTGCCCGATATGCTGCCCATGTTCAGAATGGAAATACCGGCTCTCAAAACAGGCCTGCTCGACCTGCTCCGCCGCTACCCGGTAAAAGATCCGGCACATTTCGAAGCCTTTCTGCAGCAGCTGGAACCGACATTACACCCCGCCTATATTCGATTTCTTCTTCCCTGGAGACAGTGGACGGCGAAATACATCTTACCGTGGCGCGGGACACGTTTCTTAATCTCGGAGAGAATTAAAATATGGTTTATGTTCTGATCTATTTATGCAGACTGAAACCCGGCGACACCCTTGAATTTTACATCCATCATAACGATCAGTTCCGATTGCCGGAGGATGACCGGGATGTGATCATGATCGGACCCGGAACCGGCATTGCACCCTTTCCGTGCATTTCTTAAGTGAACGGGATTCTGCAGGAGCCAGGGGCCGCAACTGGTTATTTTATGGCGACCAGCATTTCACGACCGACTTTTTGTACCAGACCGAATTGCAGCAATGGATGGAAAGCGGTGTATTGAATGCCCTGGACCTGGCTTTTTCAAGAGATCAATCCGGAAAAAATCTATGTGCAGGATAAAATCAGGCAAAAGAGCCGGAGAATTTTTTCGATGGCTGGAAAACGGAGCCACCCTCTATGTATGCGGAGCAAAAAGAATGAGTGAGGACGTGGAAAAAACCATTATCGAACTGGTAAAAAAATCAGGCACCCGGGAGCATGCAGAATAATTTCTCAGCGATTTGCAGTCAGCCGGCCGATATCTGAAAGACGTTTATTGAATTCATAAACATGAGTGAACAGCAATTTATCATCCATAGAGAAAGTGAAACAGGCCAGTGATTCTCTTCGGGGTACAATAAAAGATGGCCTGGCAGATGAAATTACCGGAGCCATCAGTGAAGACGATAAGGCCCTGGTGAAATTTCATGGCATGTATATGCAGGATGACCGGGACCGGAGGGAAGAAAGGGCGGGAAAAAAACTGGAACGATTATATTCATTTATGATCCGGCTGCGCCTGCCCGGCGGACTCCTGAGCGCGGAACAATGGCTGGCTACCCAGGATATCGCGGGCGCACACAGTACGGGCGTTATCAAAATAACCACGAGGCAGACCATCCAGCTCCACGGTTTGTATAAATCGCATGTTAAACCAACCATCCGGGCATTCAATGAGGCGAAACTTCATTCCATTGCAACCTGCGGGGATATCAACCGGAATGTGATCTGTTCCGCACATCCGCGGCAATCGCCCATTCACAAACAGGTTCATGATTTTTCCTTTAAGATCGATGAACTGCTCCTGCCCAGAACAAAAGCGTATTACGAGATCTGGCTTGACGGAGAAAAGCTGGCAGATAAAAAAGAAGAAGAAGATCCGTTATACCAGGACCGCTACCTGCCCAGGAAATTCAAGATCGCCATCGCCATCCCGCCGAATAATGATGTGGATGTATTTGGCAATGACCTGGGACTGATCGCGATCATTGAAAACGATCAGCTCAAAGGATTCAATATAGCCATCGGCGGCGGGCTTTCCTCCACCCATGGAAATCCGGCTACCTATCCGAGACTGGCTACCGTGATCGGGTTTGTAAGCGGCGAAGAAAAATTATTGAAAACCATATATGAAATCGTGACGATACAACGGGATTATGGTAACCGGTCCGACCGGTCCCTCGCACGTTTGAAATATACGGTTGATAAAATGGGTATCGAATGGTTCAAAACCGAAATCGCACGCCGTACCGGTTTTCCACTGGAAAAAGAAAAACCTTTTCTTTTCACGGACCGGAAGGATTATTATGGATGGTTTCAGAACAACGATCAATTATGGTACTATACGCCGTTTATCGAAAATGGCCGGGTAACAGATAATGAAAAAGCAGCCCTGAAAACGGCATTATACGAAATTGCGGCCACCCGCAAATTGAATTTCAGGTTCACTGCAAACCAGAATGTAATCCTGGCCGATATCCGCGATGAGGATAAAATTTCGATCGAAAAAATCCTGAAAAAATACAGGATTGAAGAATATACGGAATCCATATCTTCTATCCGGAAAAACTCCATGGCCTGTGTGGCATTAAGCACCTGCCCGCTCGCATTTGCAGAAGCCCAACGCTACCTGCCCGCCCTGATCAGTAAAATAGAACCCCTGCTCAAAAAAAATGGCCTCCATCAGGAAGACATAATCCTGCGGATGACGGGTTGCCCCAACGGCTGTGCCAGGTCCTATATCGCCGAGATTGGATTTATCGGTACCGCCCCGGGTAAATACAATCTGCAGCTGGGCGGCGATCATACAGGAATGCGTCTCAATAAAGTATATAAGGAAAGTCTGGATGAAACCGCCATCCTGCAGGAACTGGACCTGCTCTTCAGCCGCTTTGCCAAAGAAAGAAATGCGAAAGAATCATTTGGCGATTTTGCTGTCAGGAAAAAACTGGTCTGATGTAATTGACAGTTGCTAATGAGCAGTTGGCAGCCTGGGGTTAACAAAATATAAAAATGGGTTCAGAAGAACAGATACCGGATCTCACTTTACAGGAGGCTGCAAAAAACCGCCTGTTCCCGGTATTTCTGAAACTCGAGGAACTGGAAGTCCTGCTGGTCGGAGCCGGAAATGTAGGACTGGAAAAATTAACCGCTATACTGAATAATGCCCCGCTCAGTTCGGTAACGGTCGTAGCTGTCGGGATTTCAGCACCCGTAAAACAACTGGCCCTTTCTCATCCCCGGGTTAAACTCATTCAAAGAGCATTTGAACCGGAAGACCTGGAAGAAAAAGAAATCGTGATTGTAGCCGTCAATGATAAAACCACCAGCAATTATATACGGGTTCTTTCCAAACAAAAGAAATTACTGGTGAATGTGGCCGATACGCCCGAATTGTGTGATTTCTATCTCGGTTCCATTGTGAACAAGGGCAACCTGAAAATTGCCATTTCCACCAATGGCAAATCACCCACCATCGCCAAAAGAATGCGTGAACAGCTTAACAGAACTCATCCCGGATGAAATGGAAGGAGTTCTTCAGCATATGCACACAATCCGGCAGGATTTGAAAGGTGATTTCGCGGAAAAAGTGCGGCAGTTGGACGACCTGACCAAGCTGCTTATTGCTAAACAGGAAAAACTGGAGATTGTCAGGAAACCCGCCGGAAAGAACTGGACGAAAATCGTATTGTTCTGCCTGTTGGCCTTTTTATTTATGTTGCTGGGTCATGCCCTGCTCTCCTATCTGCCTTTACGTGATATGGCAGATGGAATAAAAAGAATTCCGGAATATATTAACGTCCCCTCTTTCCTGATCATGCTGTTAACGGGATTCCTGGCACAGATGGTGGATGGATCCATGGGTATGGGTTATGGTACGATTTCCACCACGTTTCTGTTCGCCAACGGAGTGAATCCCGCGATCGTGAGCAGCCGGGTTCATTCAGCCCGTGTTTTTTCCAGCGGGGTTTCCGGATTCAGCCATCACCGTTTCGGAAATATCAACAAGAAATTATTTCAGAGCCCTGGTCATTCCCGGGGTGATCGGAGCCCTGGCAGGAGCCACACTTGCCTTTTACGGACAGAAATATTCCGTCTATGTGCGAATACCCCTTTCTATTTATACTTTATATCTGGGGTATTTTATTGTCAAGAAAAGCATTCAGAAAAAGAAATCAACCATTTAAAATCAAAGGGGCCGGATGGCTGGCTTCAGCCGGAGGCTTTATGGATGCATTTGCCGGTGGCGGCTGGGGTTCACTGGTTACAGGTACTCTGATTTCCAAAAGAAGAAGCCCCCGATATGTGATCGGTTCCGTTTGCCTGGCGGAATTTTTCGTTGTATTTGCCAGCTCAATCGCCTTTTTTATTTACTTGAAAACATTTTTTTTAGCGGATGTTGCCGGGCTGATCATCGGGGGCCTGATTAGCAGCCCCTATCGCTGCCCGTCTGGTTGGTAAGATCCCGATGAAGACCATGTATGTGGCTGTCGGTTCCCTGGTCGTCCTCACGAGCCTCCTCACGCTGATAAAAGGAATTTCCCGCTTAACCTGAACCTTTCCTGGCCTCCGGATGCCGGAGCTATTCCGGGATCGTTCATTTAAACCAGACCTTTTTTTAAACAAATCTTTTATCTTTGCGTTATTGATATCGTAATAACGCATGAAAAACAGGATACACCCCATTTGCTGCTGTTGTTGTTGTACTTCAAACCGGATCAGCCGGGTGGGGAAGATTCTTATATAGACAGAAATAAATAATGAACTATACGGAAGCTCCACTCATGTGGAGCTTTTTTTATTTTATTTATGGCCAACACTTTAACCATTGCATCACCCGGCCTGACTGAAAAACTGGCCGGAGCTGCGTTCGCAAATCGGGCATACTCCCATCAGGAACTTTCCGAATATTTTCCTGAAAGAAAATGTGATAACTATATGCCAAACTGGAATGGGAACAACTTTCCGGCAGTGTAAAGGCCAGGGCGGCTTTTGCCATATTCCGCGATGCGATTGAAAAAAAACAACTGCATCCCGGCAGGATCCTCCTGGATGCAACCAGCGGAAATACCGGCATAGCGTATGCCCGGATCGGAAAAATCCTCGGCGTACCGGTAACACTTTGTTTACCTGAAAATGCTTCTGCAGAAAGAAAAGAGATACTCCGTTCCCTCGGCGTGGAACTCGTACTGACCTCACGCTTTGAAGGAACCGACGGCGCCCGGGAAATCGCCCGTTCCTTGGCTGAGAAGTCTCCTGGCCTCTACTTTTATGCAGACCAGTATAAAAATGAAAATAACTGGAAGGCCCATTTTGACGGAACAGCGGTGGAAATTTTGAAAGAAGTACCCGGAATTACCCATTTTGTTGCCGGGCTCGGCACCACGGGTAGTTTTATCGGCACCGGCCGGCGACTTAAAAAACAGGATGTTGCCAATCCGGGTCATTTCCCTGCAGCCGGATAATCCTCTTCATGGCCTGGAGGGATGGAAACACTTGGAAACAGCCGTTGTGCCGGAGATCTATGATTCCACCCTGGCGGATGAAAATCTTGAAATATCAACTGAAGAAGCCTACCAGATGATCCGGGAGGTGAAAATAAAAGAAGGACTGCTGCTGAGTCCCTCTTCTGCCGCCAATCTCGTGGGTGCCATCCGGGTGGCTTCCGGGCTGGACAAGGGCATCGGTCGTCACCTTGCTCCCGGATAATGGTGATAAATACGGGGAACTCAATAAAAAATTATTCAAATGATTGCAATCGAATCCAGCACCCCTTCGACCAGATGAAATCACAGGCCGTTCCATAGTTCCCGGATGAATGCTGCGGTTTTTTATTTGGATATGAGCAAGACGACCGTAGGCCCGTACGGTTTCAACATCCGGGAAGTGCACAATGCCAGACCGGGAGATAAAAGACAGACGATTCGAAATCACCGCGAAAGATTATATGCTGGCAGAAAAATTTGCTGAGTTGAAAACGGACTGCTTTTACTGGGCATTTATCATTCCCATCCGACATCATCCGGCCGTACCATCAGAACATGACCGGGTGGCCGCCCAACCTTGTTTTTCCTACATCATTATATCCGTGATGCAGGGCCGGATCGATCATATCCGAAGCTGGCGGCTCAACGAGGCATCGCAATTTGAAGAAGAATCGTTTTTCACCGTTCATTTAAATCAATCCATATAATGGCAACAGTAATTATTCCAACACCACTCAGGAAATTTACCAATCAGACATCCCGGCTCCAGGTGGAAGCCGGCACCGTCGGGGAAATCATTGAAAAGATAACACAGGATTATCCCGAACTTAAAAAACATTTAATGGACCCGCAGGGATCCCTCCGTTCATTTGTAAACATATTCGCCGGTGACGAAGATATCCGGGACCTGCAGGAAGGAAAAACACCGGTAAACCAATCATCCATTATCAGTATCGTACCTGCCATTGCAGGTGGTACCCATTAAAAAAAATATTTATGGCCATCCGGGATATTCAATTCTCCAAAGAAGAGCTGGCCCGTTATAACCGGCATATCATCATACCGGAATTTGGTGAGGAGGCCCAGATAAAACTGAAAGCAGCAAAAGTTCTGATCATCGGCAGTGGCGGATTGGGAAGTCCGGCGCTGCTATACCTCACAGCTGCCGGCGTCGGCACCATTGGCATCGTTGACTTTGATGTGGTGGACGACAGCAATTTGCAAAGACAGGTATTATTCGATATCCATGAAATCGGAAAACCCAAAGTGGAAGCAGCCAGACGAAGACTGGAAGCATTGAACCCCCATGTTCGTTTTATATTGCATAATACCCATATCCACTCAGGGAATGCCCTGGATATCATTAAGGATTATGATGTTGTTGCTGATGGAACGGATAATTTTCCAACCCGCTACCTGGTGAACGATGCCACTCTGCTATTGACAAGCCCAATGTATATGGTTCAATATTTCCAATTTGAAGGGCAGGTTTCTGTTTTCAATTACGTAAACAGCAGGGGTGAACGGGGTCCAAATTACCGGGATCTTTATCCGACGCCCCCGCCACCGGGCCTCGTGCCCAGTTGTGCTGAAGGAGGTGTTCTCGGCGTGTTGCCCGGGATTATCGGCAGTCTGCAGGCTCTGGAAGTCATTAAAGTAATTACCGGGGTCGGCGAACCTTTACGGGCAGGTTCTACACTTTCGATGCCCTGAATTTTGAAAGCCGGACATTTAAGATCAAACGAAGGGAAGATAACCCGGTGAACGGGAAAAATCCATGCATCCATGAACTGATCGATTATGAACAGTTTTGCGGTATGCGTGCAGTGGAGGAAAAACCCGTGAAAGAAATCGGCGCAAGGGAACTGTATGAATGGCAGGTGAAGGGTAAAAAAATTCAATCTGATCGATGTCAGGGAACCATGCGGAATATAAAATTGTGCGAGATCGGTGGAGACCTGATTCCATTGGCTACTGTAATGGATCATGCAGATCAGATTCCCCGGGATATCGACGTGGTTGTATATTGTAAATCAGGTGTTCAGGAGCCTGAAAGCAATCCGCGAACTGGAGGAAAAATTTGGCTTATGAAAACCTATTTAATCTAAAAGGAGGCATCCTGGCTTATATCGACCAGGTTCAGCCCGAACTGACTAATGTTAGTTCATAACACCGTAAAACCGCCAGTTTATATCCGTTTTATTACTAAAAATGACAATGGCAGCTTCCGTTAAAACGTCTGCTGCCATTATCTCTCTTCGTCCAAATAAGTTCAGAAACCTTAGGATAATATGTTTATGATTTGAATTCAGCCTTTGCTCGATTATATGCGGAATACCCTTTCCCCGCCACATTTTCAGCTTCGGATTTAACAGCAGTAAATTTTTCCTTTACGCCATCTACCAGATCGGTGAATTTCCCTTTCAGGTTATCAGCGATGTCGTTGCCCTGGTCTGAAATTTTCCGGCGGGTTTCAGTGCCTTTGTCAGGTGCAAATAAAATACCGATGATTGCCCCTACAGCTGCCCCTGCTAAAAAACCCAATAAAATTTTGGAAGTACGCATGTTATTTATTTTAAAGTTTTAATACAATTCCGAAAAATATATCTGAAATTCCTGCCAAAACCACACCATTTCCAAAGAACTTCTGTTAAAGCACAAAATCCAGAGGATGCTAACAAAAAATTAACTGCCTGATTTTAATAAAGTGGCGTAAAGCATCCGTATCTGGGAAAAACAATGTAACAAACCGTTTTGCTGGTAACGTATCATCTGCCGGATGGTATCATATAAAAAAGGTTCGTTCAGGACTTCCCGATAAGTTTTCATGACCTGCTGTTCGCCCAGTTTCAGTCCAACGAAATCTTCCCTGCTGCCTGGTATTTCCTGGATATCTCCGGATACAGCCACCCGGTTACAGTCCGCCTTGGTACCTTCCTGCATATCACCGCCCAGGGTTTCAATATGCGCAATCAGTTCATTCGCATATTGTTTACTTTCCTGGGCCAGACCAAGTATTGATAATTTCAATTGTTTATTCTGGATTCGTTTAGCTACTTCCTCATAGTAATTTTTCACTTCCTGTAAGGAATTTAACAAGCGGTAAAGCTTTTCCAAAATGATTCCAGGAGTTTTGTGGGCAACAGAAGCAATCATAAAACAGGTTTGATAAAATACGCACAACAGTTGTACCAAATTCATTGACAATGAAAGGATGGCAAAAGATTAACTGTAAAAGCCCACCTGTCATGTTCGATGTTTACACTTGAATTTTTCATGCCGCCGTTATGCGAATTCGTTTCGTTAAAACAGTCAGAATGGCAATTACCCGACACACTGGTCATCCTAAGAAAATTTTGCACATGAATAATTGGTAAAAGAGAAAATAAATCCACATTCCGCAGCATCTTGCAGACAAAGACAGCAGGATATTTCTTCTGTAAAATATGGTACGCAATTTGGATTTTACAAATCAACCCAAACCAGGCATATGATAAATCCCCCGGAAATGACCACTTTAAGCCAGGTAATCGAAAAATTGAGATTGAAACGCCAGGACAATGAATTCATATTGAAGCCTGAAGGTTTCACGATCGGCCATGGCAAATTCTATCTGCCGCATGATCTCAAAATCATTAAGACCTACCGGTTTGAAGGAGAATCAGATCCATCTGACTCTTCCATATTATATGTAATGGAAGGCAATGATGGAATCAGGGGTTACAGTGTGGATGCCTATGGCGCATTCAGCAACCATGATGACGTCCATTATAGTGAATTTATCCTGAAAATTCCGGTGGAGGAAAGTGAGGAACAAATCCCGGAAGCGCCGTTCTGATGAATGGCTTTTCCCAAAAAATTTATTCCTTGCAAGGAATAATTGGTTTTTCTTCCGTTATTTAGGATATTATGTTTAAAACCACCCCGGTTCTTCTTCTTTTCATCATTTTATCCGGATCCATAGAGGCACAACAAATCCGCATTCTAACCACAGGATTTCCTGTTTCCCTGCGCGGGTTGAGTGTGGTCAGCGATCAGGTGATCTGGGTCAGCGGATCGGGTGGTTCCGTGGGGCGCTCTGCAGATGGCGGAAAAACCTGGAAATGGATCCGGGTACCGCGCTATGAAAAATCAGATTTCCGGGATATAGAAGCCTTCAGTGAACAGGAAGCGGTGATCATGGGCGTTACAGAACCGGCCGTAATATTGAGAACATCGGATGGAGGGAAAAGCTGGAAAACCGTATTCGAAGATTCCACAAATTCCGTTTTCCTGGACGCAATGGATTTTTCTGGCGACCAGGGAGCCGTTATAGGCGATCCGGTGGAAGGAAAAATTTTTTTTGCCGGATCTGGCGACAAGGGGAAAAGCTGGAATAGAATAGAGTTCCCCGGTTATGAACCCACGGCAACCGGTGAAGCTTTTTTCGCGGCCAGCGGATCCAATATCCGGGGAGCTTCCCAGGGCAGCTGGGCCCTGGTATCCGGGGGAAAAAAATCATGCCTTTATCTTTTATCCGGCCGTTATCCTTTACTAATCAGCCAGGGGCAGGAAACCACCGGTGCCAATTCAATTGCAGTCAGTCCGGCTGATCCGGACCAGGCATTTATAGTTGGGGGAGATTTTTCCCATGATACATTAAGTTACCGGAACAGTCTCCGGGTCCGGCTTCATCCATTCAGCCAGCAACCACCGCTGGTCCCGCCACGTGGATACCGGAGCTGTGTGGAATATATAGATGGAGAAAGAATGGTCTGCTGCGGCACAACCGGCGTAGATATATCGTCAGACGGGGGTAGTCAATGGAAAGGGATATCCGGAATGAGTTTCCACGTATGCCGCCGGGCCAAAACGGGCCGGGTAGTTTTCCTGGCAGGTACCCGGGGCACGATTGCCCGGCTGGAATGGAACGAACCAACTCCAAAATAGCCTGAGGAATACCTAATTTGAATTACATTTACTTCTACAAGAACCCCAAACTCCTGGAAACACATGAGATATGAAGAAGCGCGTACTTTTTTGCTGAACAAACTGGAAAATGAGCTGCCCCCGGAACTTACCTATCATAATATTCATCATACCCGGGAAGTCATCTCCGGCTGCGAGGAACTGGCGGACATGGAAAATATTTCAGGGGAGGATCTGGTCATTCTCAAAACAGCCGCCCTTTTTCATGATTCGGGTTTTTTAACTGCTTATGAAGGCCATGAAGAAGTTTCCTGCCGGCTGGCTGCTACTTACCTGCCCGATTTTGATTATTCCCAGGAACAAATCAGGGAGATTTGCCAGTTGATCCAGGCAACAAGTGTGCCCCAGCAACCCCATAATAAAATGGCTGAAATCTTATGTGATTCAGACCTCTACTACCTGGGCACCCATGAATATAAAGAAAAAGCAGAAAATCTCTACCAGGAAATGTTGTTGGCAGGCTTTGTTAAAAGCAGGCAGGAATGGACACATAAACAGATTCATTTTTTGGAGGAACATAAATATTTCACACTGTCGGCAATAGACAGGCTTTCCACTATTCAGCATCAAAACCTGCTTGTTGTTAAAACCGAAATTCAAACCGAGCATTCCGTAACGGGTCACAAAAGTTTTTATTTGTCTGACGGCATACTGATCATCGTGGGTGTGATTACGGCTGCTTTTGCGCTCAAAGGATTCCTGGTGCCCAATAATTTTTTTGACGGGGGTGTCACGGGGATTTCCCTGCTGATCCATGAAATTTACCATTTTAACCTGGCCTATGTGATCGTTATTGCCAACCTTCCTTTTATTATCATGGGACTTTTTACGATCAATAAACATTTCGCCTGGAAAACTCTTATCTGTATCGTACTGCTGGGGATCTGCCAGCTTTATATTCCCTACCCTGTTATGACCTCCGACAAGCTGTTGGTTTCCATCTTTGGAGGTTTTTTTCTCGGTACCGGGATCGGACTGACCATGCGAGCGGGTTGTGCAATAGACGGGATAGAAGTACTGGCTTTATATACCTGGAGAAGGACCAGTTTCACCATCAGTGAAATCAACCTGGCTCTGAATGTGCTCATTTTTAGTATTGCTGCATTCCGGTTTGGGATTCAAACGGCACTTTATTCCATGCTGACTTATTTTACAGCCAGCAAAACCATCGACTATGTAATAGAAGGAATAGAAGCTTATACCGGGGTAACAATCATTTCCGGTAAAAGTGAACTGGTAAAACACAGACTTGTGAATGAACTGGGCCGCGGTATTACAGTTTACAAAGGGGAAAGAGGATTTTTACCCGGCAAATTCCACATTCATTCAGACGTAGATATCATATTTACAGTAATCACCCGACTTGAGCTCCGGAAACTGAAAAACCTGGTAAGTGAAACCGACCCGCAGGCCTTCGTTTTTGCCCATACAATTAAGGAGGCTTCCGGCGGGGTCATGAAAAGGAGACATATTCATTAATTGCAAAATAAACGGACATGACCGTTATAGAAACCATCCGTCGTGCAGGCGAGGCGCACCGGACCCTGTAATCCATTGCACCAGTCAGCAGAAATCGGTTATATCATCATTGCAGAATCCACGTACGAAAAGTTCAATCAACCTTTTCATTTTAATAAACTGAACGAGGTTCAGTTAAGGAATCAGGTACAGCCGGCACAGGTTGATGAAGTGATTTCATGAAGAAAATGCAGAAAACTGAATGAATGGAAAATTGAAAATTTAAAGCCAGGTCAATTTCCGATTTTACAAATTTCCAAATGATCTTAAGACGTCTGCGCGCTCAATGAACGGAAATCGACCGGTACCAGTTTGCTGACGCCTGCTTCCTGCATGGTAACCCCATAAATGACATCCACACTGCTCATGGTCATTTTATTATGAGTCACAATAATGAACTGGGAGTTATCACTGAACCGGCGTATCATATTCGTAAACTTTCCGACATTGGCATCATCCAGGGGTGCATCCACTTCGTCGAGGATACAAAAGGGTGCCGGTTTGATCAGGTAGATCGCGAAGAGCAGCGCCGTTGCCGTAAGGGTCTTCTCTCCCCCGCTCAGTTGTTGTATGGAGGAAGGTCTTTTGCCCTTGGGCTTGGCTACAATATCAATTCCGGTTTCAGCGAGGTTATCCGGGTTTTCCAATACCAGGTCCGCCGTGTCTTCTTCAGTAAACAAGGCCTTGAATACTTTCTGGAAATTCTCCCGCACTTTGCCAAAGGTTTCCAGAAATTGCTGATTGGCGGTGGTTTCAACTTCCTGTATGGTTTGCAACAGGGTGTCTTTCGCATTCACCAGGTCTTCCTTTTGCTCAGCAATGAAATCAAAACGCCTTTTCATCTCCTGGAATGCTTCTACAGCCGTTGGATTTACTTCGCCCAGGTTTTCCAGTCTTTTCTTCATCCGGTCGGCCTTATCCTGTAATTCCTCCGCAGTTTGTTCGCCCGTCCGGGCTTCATCAATAATATCATCGAGGTTGATCCGGAATTCAACATGCAGTCTTTCTTTCATTCCGGCGAGCTGCAGTTTCAGATCATTGAGCCGGTCCTTGATCTCTCCGAGAATGTGTTCTGCGTTTTCCTTCTGGCGGATTAGCTGGCGGAGGGCTGTTTCTTTCTCGCTCAGGTTATTTCTTTCTAAATAATAGGCCTGGTCTGCCTCATTCAGCTTTCTCTCTTCCGCCTCCTTATTGCGCATCATATCCGTCAATGCGGTTTCCAGCAATTGAAGCGATCCGCTGCTTTCCGTAATCTGGAGCTGGGTTTGTTCCAGTTGCAAGCGGTTGTTTTCAATCTGAATTTTTAAATCTGCCAGTTGTTTATTTCTAAACTCACGTTCCTGTTTCAAAGCTGCAATCCGGTTTTGTTGCTGGATCATCTGCAGGTTCACTTCGTTGAAACCGGCCAGTGCAGTGTTATACGCAGTTTCTGCAATAGCGAACTGCTCCTGACCCCGGGTTATTTTTTCTTTCAGTTCATTCACTTCCTCCATCAGGCGCAGGGCATTATTCCGCGTACCAGCAATCGATTCCTGTGTTTGACGGAGCTGACTGCGGAGCTCCTGGATCCTCCGGATGGCAGATTCCTGCAACCCGTTCAGACTTTCTGTTTTATTCTGTATGGCAAAAAGCTGGTTGTTCAACCGGTTGATATCTTCCTGTACCTGGCGAAGTGCCTGTTCTTTTAGTTGTTCATTAAATCCAATCACTTCATTGTGACGGGCCTGAATTTCTGATTTCAGGCGGTTTACCACCTGTTCGCGTTCGAGTACGTCCCGGGAAATTTTTTCCAGGTTTTTCACGCGGCCGATTTTCTTCCCTTCAAACAGACCCACACTTCCCCCGGTAAGGGAGTATTTACCCTTTACATATTTGCCATGTTTTTCCAGGATCACAGATCCGTTAGATTCGCTATTGAACCATTCCAGGGAGGGTTCTTTTTCGGCAATAAATACATGTTGCAGCAGGTGCCTGGCCAGCGGCAAATACTTCGCATCCACTTCAATTACACTCAGCGCAGACACGGTATCCGCGGGTTGCTCATGGCTAACAGGCAATTCCGCGGGAAATTTATTGAGCAGGAAAAAATTAGCTTTCCCCTTCTTATTGGCATCCAGAAGATGAACCGCTTTGAGACCTTCTTCCAGGTCGTTTACCACATAATAATTGAGGTAAGGTTCAAGAACATTTTCCACGGCTGTTCTGAATTCTTCCTTTACATAAATGATATCCGAAAGAACCGGGGCGGTATGATTCCAGTTGGGATTATTATGAAGGAACTTCACACTTTCCGGGTAACCTTCCATGGAATCAATAAGGCTTTTCAGCAGGTCGTGTTCATTTTTCTTGGCGTCATATTTACGGTTTTCTTCTGCCAGTTCCTGGCGAAGCCCTTCTAGTTTTTCCTGCGTCTGCAGAATCTGTTCCCGGGTTCTTTCCTGGTGCTCCTGCAGTTGTCTCAGATCAGTTCTCCTGGTTTCCATCTGATCGGATGTCAATTCATTGTCGAAGCCCAGTTGTTTAATCTGCTGTGCCCGGGCCGTTGATTCCTCTTCCTGTTGTTTCAGCGCCCTTTCCAGGTTTTGAATGGAAGTATCTGCTACTGCAATATTTTTCTCCGAATCAAACTGCCGTCGCTGGGCCTGCGCGTGTTCGCTTCTGAGCTGGTCGAGCAGTTCTTTCACATTACCGAAGGATGACCTGGCCGCTTCCGTTTTTTCCCTGAGTGTTTCGAGGTTTTGAAGCAACTGGCTGAGTTTGATTTCCTCCTCACCCACCTGGGTATCCGTAAACTGGACGCTTTCTTCCAGGCCCTGCACCTGGCCTGCACCATTCAACAGAAAATCCTGCAGGTTGGATTCTTTTTCCTGCAGGAAATTCATGCGTTGGCTTACCAGGTTTTTCTCTCCTTCCTTATTTCTTAATTGCTGAACCAATTCATTAAAGGCGTGCTGCAGCGCCTGTAACTGTCTTTCCTTTTCAACAAATGCGAGTTTATCTTTTTCAAGAGCCGCTTCTTCCCCGGCGATCATTGCTTCCAGCTGAAACTTTTTATCCGTTTCCGATTCAGTCTGGGCCTGCAGGTTTTTATAACTGGCGTTGAATCCTTCCAGGGAGGCTTTGGCCAGTTCAATACTGACTTCGCGGTATTCCTTTTTAATTTCAAAATACTTCTCCGCTTTTTTGGCCTGGTTCTCCAGGGTTTTTAACTGGTTGTTTATTTCAAACAGTAGGTCCTCAATACGGGCCAGATCCTGTTCGGTTGCATCCAGTTTTTGCCGGGCTTCTTTTTTTCTTGTCTTATAAATGGAAATACCGGCAGCCTGTTCCAGCATACGGCGCCGGCTGTTTTCCTTGTCGCGGATGATATCATCCACCATACCCAGTTCAATAATGGCATAACTGTCTGTAGAGATGCCCGTATCCATGAAAAGGTTCTGGATATCTTTCAGGCGGCAGCTCACGTCGTTGAGCCGGTATTCGCTTTCCCCGCTTTTATAAAACTTACGGGTAACGGTTACGGTACTGAATTCCGTAGGCAGCAGATTTCGTGTATTCTCGAACGTAAGACTCACTTCTGCGAGGCCCGAGGCCGTCCGGTTCTTGGATCCATTAAAGACCAGGCTTTCCAGATTCTCAGATCTTAAATGACTGATTTTTTGCTCACCGATCACCCAGCGGATACTGTCTACAATATTGCTCTTACCACAGCCATTCGGACCGATGATGCCGGTAATCCCTTCATTAAAAAGAATATGGGTCCGGTCAGCAAAACTCTTAAACCCCTTTATATCCAGACTTTTTAAACGCACGGATCACATAGATTGGTAGGGGACAAACCTAATCAAAATGATGAATGGTTGCCCCTCCTGTTAATAAGTAGTGGATAGTCTTTCTAATCCTCCCTGTTTCCTTTGGTCAGACGTCTTTTCAGCTCGTCAATAGGCATATCGATCTGTTTTCCCATAACCTGGTTTCCCCGGTACGTAATCACTTTCAGCATGACGGCATCTTTGGATACCAGCAGGGGTTGATTATACACTGGGTAAAAATTGTCCGGATGGGAATTGTCGAAACTGTAATGATATGCCAGGCCTTCGATTTCCGTACTCAGCGTGATAAGCAGCGAATCATTGGGAGCCTTGCTCACCTGAAATATCGGATCGAACATCGTCCGGGCATATTTTACATTCTGGAGGTCCATCCGTCCTGAAATTGTATCTCCACCTTTTTTGCAAATCATTTCCAGTTCTTATTTTCTTTTGGGGACCAGACGCATTCGGCAAATGGCCAGAGTTCTTGGCCAGATCATATATTGCAGATGCCGGGTATTGTAAACCTGTTCTGTCCAGAGGTTGCCTTGGCCGCCCAGGATAAATTTGGATTCCACGCCTTCAGGAACAGGTTCAAATTCGTAGGTTTTATTCAGGCGCAGGGTTGAATATACATGTGGTTCACTGATTGCATCCCCCTGCATATAGTCCAGGTACACATAAGTGGTCGGGCTCATAACCACCTGGTGTCCCATTTTGGCTGCTGCAATTCCCCCTTTGATACCCCTCCAGCTCATCACTAGCGCATTGGGGGCCAGGCCGCCTTCCAGGATTTCGTCCCAGCCGATAAGTTTCTTTCCTTTGGATTCCACAATCTTTTCAACGCGTTTCTCAAAATAGCTTTGCACTTCTTCCATGGTTTTCAGGTTTTCCCTGGCCATCAGCTGTTTGATCTGATCGCTCTTTTCCCAGAAATTCTTCGCACACTCATCTCCTCCCACATGGATATAAGGGAATGGGAACAAGCCGGCGATTTCTGTAAATACGGTATCCAGGAAAGTATAAACCTTTTCATTGGCCGGGCAAAGGGTATTGTCCTCAAGAGCAACCGGTCCGGGCCAGTCCATGAATTTTTCTCCGGAAACCACCTGGTATTTATCAGATCCGGCTGTACAGGAAAGATCCGGATAGGCTACAATAGCAGCCATACTATGACCGGGAACATCCACTTCCGGAAGGATATTTACAAAACGGTCCTGTGCATATTTCACCAGCGCGCGGATATCGTTCTGAGTATAAAATCCGCCATAAGTTCTGGGTTCATCCGGAGGGATGGGTGCAAAAGTTCCAAAATATCCTTCCCGCTTAACATTCCAGGCTCCCAACTGTGGTAAGCCGGGGAAGGCTTTTGATTTCAATCCGCCATCCTTCATCATCAGTCAGGTGCATATGCAGCAAATTGAGTTTATACTGAGACCATTTCAGGTCGATAAAATCCTCAACATCTTTCAATGTAAAAAAATGACGGGAAACATCGAACATCAGGCCCCTCCAGCCGAAACGCGGGATAATCCGTAATCTCCACAACCGGAACCTGCCAGTTCACGCCGTTCACTTTTGTTTTGCTGTCGATTTCCTGGGGCATCAGTTGCCAGAGTGTTTGAAGCCATAAAACAGGCCGGCAGGTTTATTTGCTGAAATCAGGATACCCGTTTGGTTTCACCGATAACGTTTGTAACCCTTCGTCACCCAATGCTCCTTCTCATCCGTTTTATTCAGAACAAAACGAATCGCTGCAGTTGTTACATTGCTCATAGACACTTTTTTACCTGTATGCCGCCAGTTTTCCCAGATGCGGTTTCCGAAGTCTGTTTCAGCTCAGGAAGATTCGGAATATTAACGGAAATCGTTTCCGGTAATTTATAATAACCTGAACCACTGATCATACTGACCGGCTCAGGAATAACTGAAATGGACTTTTTCTTTTTTCTGTGAGAAAGCCAGCAGGCTGAACATGGCCAACAGGCATAGCAGCATCGTTTTTTTCATGTAGTAGTGATTAAGATTGCAAACTTATGGAAAAAGCCTAAAGGCTAAAAGCATAAAGCTAAAGCAGGGCATTAATCAAATTGCAAAAACCAGGTAATTTGAACTAATTTTCTCATTTCATCTTCACAATTTCACATTAACCACAATTTCACATTATTTACACTGTAGAAGTCCTCAGGACTTCTACGACGGCTCCTGCTGGCTGAGGCAATGGAAACTTCCCAGTCCCCAGATGATATCTGTTGAATCGATTCCGATCACTTTGCGTTCCGGGAACGCATTTTGAATGATGCTTAAGGCCCGTTCATCCTGATCACAGCGGAATGTGGGCACAACCACCAGGCCGTTGGCAATATAAAAATTCGCATAGGAAGCTGGCAGGCGCTGGTCTTCATACATTATTTTATCTGGCATGGGCAGTTCAATCACGTTAAGTTGTTTACCATTCAGCAGGCGCATGGTTTTCAGATCGCCAGGTTGCGCTGCAGAATTTCATAGTTTTCATCCGATAGATTTTCTTCCACCACGGAGATACACTATCCTCATTAATAAACCGAACGGTATCGTCAACATGTCCATCTGTATCATCTCCCACAATACCGTCTTTCACCCAAAGTACCTGGTCTACGCCATAATAAGCTTCCAGATAGGCTTCGATTCCGGACCGGTAAGATGCGGGATTCCGTTTTGATTCAGCAGACAGGATTCCGAAGTGATCAGGGTCCCTTTCCCGTTAAAATCCACCGATCCGCCTTCCATGATGATTTCCGGGATACAGCACCGGTATCCATAAGCGTTTGCGACCAGTGTGGGGATCCGGTCATCAAGATCGAAGGGCGGATATTTATTTCCCCAGGCATTATAATTCCAGTCTATAACAATTTTGGGTTGGGCAGCGGTGCGGTTGACCAGGAATGCCGGACCATGATCCCTGCACCAGGCATCATTGGTCGGATGCATAAAAAACCGTACCCTTTCCATATTTGTGGAAACGGCTTTCAGTTTTTCCGCTGCAATGTCTTTCATGCTCTTCATGCACCACATTAATATGAACGTCTTCCTGTTCCGATAGGGTCTTTATGAAAAGACAATACGACGAATAAATACTTTCGATTTTCCCCGGCCAGGTGGCTTCTTTATGTGGCCAGCTTAACCAGGTGGCACATGGGGTTCAAATTCCGCCGGAAAACGGTAGCCGAGATCTTTCGGCGATGGGCCGGCTAATGCTTCATCTATAAATCTTTTGGTAATGGGTTGATAGGAGTCGATCCGCCGATCGCGCATAAAGGGCCAGTGCGTGCGGTAGCTGTCTGTTTTAGCCGTGTCCAGTTCCTGTACAGCCACTTCTTCCCGGTCATGGCCTGCCTGGTAAAGGATCCTGCCAAATGGATTGGAAATAAAAGATCCGCCCCAGAATTTCATGGCGCCATCCTGTTCGAAACCTACCCGGTTCACACTAACCACATGCACTCCGTTAGCAATCGCATGGCTCCGCTGGATGGTTTGCCAGGCATTGAACTGTTCTTCATTCGTCGCCTGGTCCTGCATAGTGGACCAGCCGATGGCCGTCGGGATAAAAAAGATCTCTGCTCCCATCAGGGAAGTGATCCGGGCAGCTTCCGGATACCATTGATCCCAGCAGATCAGGACGCCGATTTTGCGCATAGGCTGTTTTAAAAACACGGTATCCCAGGTCGCCCGGAGTAAAATAAAATTTTTCATAAAAAGAGGGATCATCCGGAATATGCATCTTCCGGTATTTGCCCATGTATGCCCCATCGGCATCTATCACTGCAATTGTATTATGATAAATTCCCTGCGCTCTTTTTTCAAAAAGAGAAGCAATGATCACGATCCGGTTTTCGCGCGCCAGGGCTTGCAATATTTCGGTAGTCGGTCCCGGAATGGGTTCCGCGAGCTCGAAATTGTCGTATTCTTCCGCGTCGCAGAAATAAAGTGAGGTGAAAAAGCTCCTGCAGGCAAACGATCTGGGCGCCCTTTAGAAGCGGCTTCCCGGATTTTTCCTATGGCTTTCTGCAGATTGGTTTCCTTGTCTTTTACGCAGGACATTTGCACGATTCCTACCTGGACTTTACCCATGGATTGAATTCGAAATTTGAACGTGAAATTAAGGTTATAAAGACTAAAGCTTCAAGACTTCAGATCTTAAAGCCTGCACAGACAGACAAATGATCTTCACCATGCTGTTCACAGTATCCAAATTTCTAAATTTTCAGGAGGCCTTCCCAGATGTTTAAGAAGGTGACATGGGAGGCGATGGCCAGGTGCACCCGGGGATATTCGATATATTTTATCCCGTGATCGGCACAAGTCTGCCGGACTGATTTTACTCACTGCCGGGTAATGCACATGTGAGATTTTAGGGAATAAATGATGTTCAATCTGGAAATTCAACCCCCCACCAACCATGAAACCAGCCTGTTATGGGTTGCAAAATTTGCAGTCGTATTCATCTGATGAATGGCCCACTCATTTTCAATTTTATTGGAATCAATATTGGCAACGGGAAACTCGTTTGTTCAACAGTATGGGCCAGCTGGAAAACAATGCTGATCAGTAAACCGGTTACACAGTGGCTGTACCAGGAAACCGACCAGCCCAGGCAACCACACCGGCCATATAGATGGGGAGTGCAATAAAAATAAAAGCATGAATAACTTTAAAAACCCAGAAATTGAAATGATCCATCAGACTCATTTTCTTAAGCGGCACTTCCCCTACACGGCTTCTGAAGTATTTATTATAATCCAGCATAAAAATCCAGAGAATATAAACATCGCATACAGACCCCAGAAATACACATGCTGGTATTTATGCATTTTCAGTCTTTTCTGGTTACTGCTCATCCGCATAAATGGCTGGATATCGATATCGTCATCCACCCCGTCCACATTTGTATAAGAATGATGAATGATATTATGTTTGTTATTCCAGATAAAACTGTTTCCGCCCAGAACATTCAGCGAAAACGCCGCCATCCGGTTCACAATTTATTCTTACTGAAACTTCCGTGACCTCCGTCATGCATAACATTAAATCCAATAGCTGAAATCACACCACCCAATAACACACATTCTAGTAATAGCCAAAAAAGCCGGTGGCGTGAAGAAAACCAGATGTACATATAGTCCAATGAAACTTACCGCGAGGACTGGCAGCTTTCAGATAGAGCGAAAAATTCCCGGTCATAGACTTTCCCGACTGATCAAAATAGGTATTGATCCTTTTTTTGAGATCGGCATGGAAATTATTCTGGACTGGCATGAAAACTTTGGCATTTGCATGATAAACACTTTAACTTAAAATCGCTGCAAAGGTATTGCATTTTTATTGCGATAACACTGTTAAATAACGACAGAAGCGGTCGGTTTATGCAGATCAGGTGTCGAATTGCAGAAAAGAATCCAGGCTGCTGACGCCAATCATTTTTTCCGATATAAATGCTTCTGCATATTTCACGCCGACCATCTTGCCCAGCATCTGGGCCCTTCCCACAATCGAATCCAGAAATTCGGGTCCTGAGATATAGGTCTGCGGTTCATCTTTAGCATAGGTAGTGGAATGAAACTGGGAACTATAAGACCGGATTGCTTCCAGTTTCCGTTCGAAAACCGGAGTGATATCATAAACAAAGCTGGGTTGATAAAACCGGTCCTGGATAAAATGAAATACATATTTTGGCCGCCATTGTTCCTGTTCCCTGCCCTCGTCATCCCGCGTGGATATTTTTCTCAGCCCGCTCAGAAAACAACTATCAGAAATCAGCTTTCCCGCCCGGCCATGGTCCGGGTGCCGGTCCGCCAATGCAGCAGCCAGCACAATTTCGGGCTGATAACTGGCGGATGGCCCTGATGAGCTTCCGTTGGTTTTCTTCATTGTTCTGAAAAAATCCATCCGCCATGCCCAGGTTTTCGCGCACGTCCAGATTCATGATCCGGGCTGCGGCTGCAGCTTCCTCGCAGACGGAGTTCAGGCGTTCCGCGGGTACCGAGTTCTCCCCGGGTCAGATCCACGACTCCGGTGGTTTTCCCCAGCATGTTTTTCAATCATCAGGGTGCCGGAACAACAGAGTTCCACATCATCAGGATGTACAGCCACCGCGAGTACTTGAATTTTTTTCATGCCGCAAATTATAATAAGTTGACCAGAGTTATCGCCGATGCACCGCACAGGAGGTAGATTATCCAATTTTACCCTAGCTTTGCACTCCGAAATTATCTATTCATCTTCATTCTAAATTTATTTCTATGGCCTATGATGTAGTTGTGCTTGGCAGCGGTCCCGGCGGATATGTTGCTGCCATCCGCGCATCCCAATTGGGATTTAAAACAGCCATCATCGAAAAGGAAAGCCTGGGCGGTATCTGCCTGAACTGGGGATGTATTCCCACCAAAGCCCTCCTGAAAAGCGCCCAGGTATATGAGGATATCAAACATGCCAAGGAATTTGGTATCGAAGCCAGCGGAACACCCGATTTCCCGGCGGTCATCAAACGCAGCCGGGGGGTGGCAGAGAAAATGAGCCGCGGGCGTTCAGTTCCTGATGAAAAAAAATAAGATTGATGTGGTGATGGGGTTTGGGAAACTGAAAGCAAAAGGCCAGATCGAAGTAACAGGGAGCAGATGGTAAAACCAGGTCGTGGAAGGCCGTCATATTGTGATCGCCACCGGCGCCGAAGCCGCGAATTGCCAAGTATGAAACAGGATGGTAAAAAAATAATCGGATACCGGGAAGCCATGAATCTGCCCGTTCAGCCAAAGAGTATCATTGTAGTCGGAAGTGGCGCGATCGGCGTTGAATTCGCATATTTCTACCACAGCATGGGCACCAAAGTGACCATCGTAGAATTTCTGCCGCGCATTGTTCCGGTGGAAGACGAAGAAATTTCCAAGGAACTCGAAAAATCATATAAAAAATCCGGAATCGATATCCTGGTAAACAGCGAAGTGACCAGTGTGGATACCAGTGGTGCCGGCGTGAAAGCAAAAATTAAAACAGCTGCCGGAGAACAGGTGCTGGAAGCAGACGTGCTGCTAAGTGCTGTGGGTATTGCAGCCAATATTGAGGGCATCGGTCTTGAAACCCTGGGGGTAAAAACGGAAAAAGGGAAAGTAGTTGTTGATAAGTTTTATAATACCAATGTATCCGGTATTTATTCCATCGGTGACTGTGCTCCCGGCCAGGCACTGGCCCATGTGGCTTCGAAGGAAGCCATCATCTGTATTGAAAATATCGCTTTCCTGGAAAAGAAATATGCCCATGCGCCTGAACCCATAGACTATAATAATGTCCCGGGTTGTACCTATTGCACACCTGAAATTGCTTCGGTCGGATTTACAGAAAAACAGGCAAAGGATGCAGGTTATGAAATCAAAGTGGGCAAATTCCCGTTGAGCGCCTCCGGCAAAGCTTCTGCTGCCGGGCATACGGAAGGTTTCATCAAAGTCATTTTTGATGCGAAATACGGCGAATGGCTGGGCACCCATATGATCGGGTATAACGTTACCGAAATCATCATCGAAACCGTTGTGGGCCGTAAACTTGAAACCACCTACCATGAAGTACTCAACAGCATTCATCCGCACCCGACCATCAGCGAAAGCGTGAAAGATGCAATTGAAGTGGCGTATGGGGAAGCGATACATCTTTAAGCGCTTAAAAATATGCTCCCCGTATCAATCTGGGAATCCGAGAGTTTTTTTTCACCCGGGATTTCATCATCCTGGGCAGTGGATTCACCGGCCTGTGGTCTGCTTATTATTTAAAAAAACGCTTCCCGGGAAAAACGATACTCATTCTGGAAAGAGGCCTCATCCCGAGCGGGGCAAGCAGCCGCAATGCGGGTTTTGCCTGTTTTGGAAGTTTTACCGAACTGCTGTCTGATGACCAAAAGCTGGGCGAAACCGAAATGATGGAGCTGGTGGAATAGCGGTTTAAAGGCCTGGAGAAAATCCGGAAAAAATTTCGGCAGCCGGCAGATTGATTACGAAAATCTGGGAGGCTATGAACTGGTTTCACCGGAAAGATTTCCAGACGTGGATGCCTTACGTACACGGCATAGACGAAATGAACATTCGGTTAAAAAAAATCACCGGCATACAAAAGACATTTCAGCTCAACGATTCCAAAATAAAAACATTCGGCCTGGGCGGTTCCCATCACCTGATTGAAAATAAACTGGAAGGGCAGTTACATTCCGGGAAATTCCTGGAAGCACCTGGCCAGCTGGTGCATTCCATGGGTGTCACGAATATTAACACAGGTGGAAGTGAAGAAAATGGAAACGCAAACGGACGAAATCCGGATGGAAACCAACCTCCCGTTTCATTTGAGGCTGAGCAGGTACTGATTTGCACAAACGCTTTTGCAAAATCGTTGTTGCCGGAACTGGATGTGTGCCGGCACGGGGCCAGATCTTATTGACAGAACCCATAGCGGGATTGAAAATAAAAGGGACTTTCCATTACGACGAAGGATTTTATTATTTCCGAAACCTGGGCAGGCGTGTTTTACTGGGCGGTGCGCGCAACAAGTTTTTCACCGAAGAAGAAACATTTTCACGGAGACATCAGAGCCCGTTCAACAGGAACTGGAAAGATTTCTGAAAGAAATTATTTTGCCGGGCATTCCCTATCAAGTCAGTCAGCGCTGGAGTGGAACCATGGCCGTGGGAAGAGAAAAAAAACCGATCGTACAGAAAATCAGCGAACGCTTTTCTGTGCCGTGCGGATGAGTGGCATGGGCGTTGCCCTTGCGCCCCAGCTAGGGAAAAAAGCAGCTGCAATGATGTGGAATTGTGGTTATTACCGTCATCCGTCAGAGAAACGGTCAACATGCCCTCAGTTATTGACAATTACATAATGATTCCCGCAATCGTAGCAGACAAATAAGAGGCCAGCGTGCCGCAAAGTAGGGCCTGCAATCCCAGCCTGGCCAGATCGGCCCTTCTTCCGGGCGCGATGGCTCCGATACCGCCAATCTGCATACCCACGCTGCTGAAATTTGCAAATCCACAGATCGCAATACTCACCACCAGAATCCTTTTTGAGAAAAATCGGAACAGCACCGGAAGTGAGGTTTTTAAACGCCACAAATTCATTCACGGTGAGTTTTTGTCCGAGTAAAGTGGCTGCATTGCGGATGTCTTCATCCGGAACACCCATGACCAGGCAAAAGGATAGAATATTTTTCCAAAAATCCAGTTCAGGCTCAGATCAAAAGAAGGATTGAACAGATGTCCGGTTTTTATAAGCAGAAGTCCACAATGGCAATCATGGCGATAAACCCGATCAGCATGGCAATCACGTTCATCGCAATTTTAAAACCTTCTCCCGCCCCATGTGCAATGGCATCCAGCAGATTTGCATAGCGGCTGGTCACTTTTAATTTCACCGTGCCCATCGTTTCACTGTGTTCTGTTTCAGGCCATACGATCTTAGAAATGACGAGTGCCCCCGGTGCGGCCATGAGACTGGCCGTAATAAGTTTGGGTGCCAGATCCATGCCGGCCTGCGCACCCATATTCGCATATACGATCAGAATACCTCCGGCAATACAGGCCAGACTGCCTGACATGCTGGCGAGCAATTCACTTTTGGTCATGCCTGGCAAATAAGGTTGGATCATCACCTGTGCTTCGATCTGGCCTACAAAAGCACTGGCCACATTGCTCAGTGCTTCTGCGCCGCTTACCCGCATAACCACATTCATCGCTTTTGCAATCACTGCTACTACCCGCTGCATAATGCCGAGGTGATAGAAAATGGCCACCAAGGCGCAAACAAAAATGATCGTAGCCGTTACATTAAAGCAAACACAAATCCGACCACGGGCATAATTCATAAACCCGCCCCCCCGGGCGGGCACCGCAATTCCATCATATACAAAAGCGGCTCCCTGAAAGGCAAACCCTTCAATTTTACCCATCACATGTCCCAGAAATTGAAAAAAATGAATTACCGGCGTTATTTTCAAAACCAAAAATCCAATCAGCAGCTGAAGTGCCAGCCCGGAAACCACCAGGCGCAGATTGATCCGCCGCCGGTTATTTGAAAATATGAATGCCAGACCGAAGATGAGTATGATCCCGGTTAGTCCCTGGAATCTTTGCATACAGATGAATTGTTTGCGGAAGTTAATGGAATTAATGAATAAAATGAAGTATGTGCGTCCCGGAGCATCTGCGCTTTCCTTCCTAAATTTGCACATGTCAAACAGCGACCTCATGGATAACAGGAAAGAACAAATAAAAACAGTGGTAGCTCACCAGCCGGACCCAGCACTTCGTGCAATCGGTGAAAAAGTCATCAACAGGAGCGGATTTTTTTTGATGAAGGCCTGCTGCTTTTTGAAAAAGCGGGACTGCCTTATGCCGGCGCCCTGGCCAATTATATCCGGGAATCCCTTCATGGAAATAAAACATATTTCAACCGAAATTTTCATATTGAACCCACCAATGTCTGTGTGTTCTCCTGCGCATTTTGTTCCTATTCCCGGTTATATGCGCAGCGGGAAGAAGGCTGGGAACTCAGTATGGACCAGATGATGGACATGGTAAAAAAATACGATGGTAAACCGGTCACGGAAGTGCATATCGTTGGAGGTGTCCATCCGAAAATGAATCTTTATTTTTTTGCGGAACTGCTTCAGAAAATTAAATCACACCGGCCCGACCTGCATATCAAGGGATTTACTGCCGTTGAACTGGATTATATGTTCCGAAAGGCAAAATTGACTGTTGAAGAAGGCATGAGGATTTTGCAGGAAGCCGGCCTGGATTCCCTGCCGGGCGGGGGTGCGGAAATTTTTGATGCTGAAATCAGGAAACAGATCTGCGAACGACAAAGTGGATGCTGAAGGATGGCTGCATATTCACCGGCTTGCCCACAAGCTGGGAATGCATTCCAATGCCACCATGCTCTATGGCCATATTGAAAATTACAGTCACCGTATCAACCATATGGAGAGATTGAGAGAACTGCAGGATGAAACCCGCGGTTTCAATACGTTTATTCCCCTAAAATTCCGCAATAAAGGAAATGACATGAGCCATGTGGCCGAATCTTCAGTAATAGAAGACATGAAACTTTATGCCGTCAGCCGGATATACATGGATAATTTTCCGCATATCAAAGCCTACTGGCCCATGCTTGGCCGTCAGAGCGCCCAACTGACACTTTCATTTGGTGTGAACGACCTGGATGGCACCATTGACGATTCAACAAAAATTTATTCCATGGCCGGATCAGAAGAACAGCATCCTTCGCTTACCACAACAGAACTGGTTGCCCTGATAAAGCAGGTGAAACGTGAACCGGTTGAAAGGGACACGCTGTACCATGAAATAAGAAATTATAAAGACATGGACCTGGATACCATGGCAGCCAGCCCCCTGTACAACTGATACCCGATTATTTTACCCTGATACTGATCGCAATGCGCCTGTCTTTTTCCCTTAATGAATCGGGGGCATCCGCAGGATATTTTGCAAAGTCTGAACCAAATCCTTCCGCACTGAGTATCTGGCCCGGATCGGCGCCGGCTGATTTTAAGGCAGCTGCCACTGAAGCACACGGCTTTCGGTAAGTGCCCTGTTCATGACACTATCACCTCCCCGTTCGTTGAAACCACCAATTTTAATTCTGGCTTTTGGGAAAGGTTTTGAGAATCAATGCAACATTTTGTATCTGCGTCATGCTTTCCTTGTTGATCACAGCCGTGCCGTTATTGAAAACCAGCAGATCAAAATTATAGGGAAACCTGCGTGATGGCTTGCTGTTCGGATCATTAAAAAAATTGAGGAGCTGGTCTTCAATACCTCCTTTTTTTGCATTTAACGATGTGCCGTCGGGTAGTTTAACTGAAAAAGCATAAACGGGAGCCGGCCTGGCTGCAGACGTATCTTTCACAGGGACTACGGTATCCGTAACGGGAGGCAGTTGGATCCTGAAGGTTTTTGCATATTTAAAATATACCAGATAACACCAAAGGCAATCAGGCTTATTATGAGGGGCAGGACCCATTTTGATCGGGCGCTGGATTTTTTTATCGGACACCCTCGCTGCCAGAGAATTTCCCGCTGATATCAGACAGATTTTCCAGGCCCATGATGCCTTCCAGGAAAATACCGGTTGGCATTACATGCAGGATCTTTTTCTTTTGACCTTTCAGGAAAGAACGCAAACCACTTGCATTCATATTGGTATCCAGTATATGTTTTCCCAAAACACCAATTGCAGCAGGAGCCGCAACACTCATCAGGGATAATGCCGATTGAATGCTGACACCGGAATAAGCGGCAATAACTTCGGACAGGACGGTCGTTTTTTCTCCGAAAAGGATTTTCAGAAAATCCATACCCCTGGAACTGCCGGCCCCGCCGGCCAGGGAATTCAGATTATATGGAATATCGATCCGGCTGGCATCTGTGGCAAGATTCAATGTTCCCTGCACATCACCGGTTTCCGCTTTCAATAAAATACCGGTCAGAATGGTGGGAATGATCCCCTGTAATGCCTGTTGCACATTCATAGAACTTTCACCCAGAATACCCGCTATTTTGTTCGTCATGTCAACGGAAAGAACTTCTTTAACCGATTCAATTAAATTGAAAGACATAAGAAACACATTTTGATTTTACATAATGGATAGGGTGCGCATTAAGAAGTCCTGGCAGAAAGGTATGGGAACTGGGCACAAATGTAAAATTTTTATACATGCGGTTATCCTACCCGGACCATCCGGCAGGTAATAATCTGATTAATTGTTAACTTTGCGAATTTATGGAAGAAGCACATACCCACAGTCATTCTGGTCATTCCCATAGTCACCATGGCCATGCGCATGGACATGTTATAGAACTCCGTTCCGTGAATACGGCTTTTATATCAGGAATCATATTAACATGGCATTTGTTGTGATCGAAGCCGTGGTAGGGCTGGTGATTCATTCCCTTTCCCTGCTTTCCGATGCAGGTCATAATCTGGCAGATGTAGCCAGTCTGGGTCTATCTCTTTTTGCTTTCCGGATGATGAAGGTGAAATCGAATACCATATACACTTATGGCTATAAGAAAACTACCGTTCTCGTGGCCCTGTTGAACGCGGGTATCCTGCTGATTTCGATAGGCGCTATCCTGTATGAGTCGATTCACAGGTTGATTCAGCCCGAACCGCTGCCCGGTAAAACCATTTCAATCGTTGCAGCTGTGGGCATTCTGATCAATAGCGTCACGGCCCTGCTTTTTTTCCGTAATAAGGAAAATGATCTCAATATTAAAAGTGCTTTTCTGCACCTTATGTCCGATGCCGTTGTTTCAGCTGCCCTGGTAATTGGCGGTATCATTATCATTTATACAAATTGGTACTGGATAGATCCCCTGCTGGGCATACTGGTGGCCGTTGTAATTGTATTCAGCACCTGGAGTATGTTAAGGGACAGTTTACGATTATCGCTGGATGCTGTTCCACAGGGCAATCAGTTCCGTTCCGTAAATCGGAAACGATTGAAAAAATTCCCGGTGTGCAGGATTTCCATCATATCCATATCTGGGCACTGAGCACAACAGAAAATGCGCTGACCGGCCATGTTGTATCTGAAAAAGGAAATCGGCATGGAAGACCAGGAGAAAATTAAGAAAGAAATCAAACACGAGTTGCTGCATCTCAATATCCAGCACGTGACGCTGGAAACAGAAACCGAAACCATGGCCTGCGAACCGCAACAGGCTGCTAATCTTTCAGTAATTCCCTGACACTGATTTTCCAGATCCGGCCCTTCGGCATTCATCGTCCGGATAACCCCATGACGGTCGATCAGGAAAGAAGAAGGAATCATATCCACTCCATACAAAGTGGCGGAAGCGAGATTCCCATCCCTTGTCGTCGATCACCTGGATCCAGCTTCAGTCTGTCGTGCTGCACAGCTTTTTTCCAGCTGTCCTTGTCCTCATCCAGGGAAACTCCGTAAATCTCAAGACCTTTCTGGTGATATTTATTATACAGTTTAACCAGATGGGGATTATTATGCCTGCAGGGACCACACCAGCTTGCCCAGAAATCGATCAAAACCACTTTCCCTTTCAATTCCGAAAAGACAGGATTTTTCCGTTCAAATCAGGAAGGGATAAATCGGCAGCAGTTAATCCGGGTCTCATTTGTGAAAACAGATTTAAACTAATCCCCATCAAAAACAGGGTAAAACAGATTCGGTTCATTTGCAACAATCTTTTTTAGTAAACAAAGACCTGAATCAAGCTGAGAATCACTTTATATATGGAATGAAGAATGGCCATGACCTGTAAAATTAATTATTAAACTCAGTTTACGAAACTCCAGTAAATACCGAGCCGGATTTTCAGTCCGGCATAGGGATAAGAAGGCGCGACAAAATTATTATTGGTAAATCCAAATCCGGAGGTCGGCAAAAACTCTGCAGTATTGAGATTTTCCAGCCGGACATAGGCCACAAAACTTCGTATCCTTAAATTCAGATAGGCATTGATATCCGGTAGATTTCTGCGCAATCGTGGTTTGTGTTCTGTGAAAAAAACTGCCCGACAACCGGCGAATATCCATCGGCCAGATAAGGCGTGAAATACCTGATTTCCAGACCAATGGCCAGAATGCAGGTTTTTGAATCCGAGTTTTCCTTCATAACCAATCTGATCCGGTAGTAACAAAAAGCGGAATATTAACCGGTGAACGCGCCGGCCACTTTCTGCACCAGCAGCCGAGGGCCTCAGGATCAGATGTCTGGTTAAGGCAAATCGTTTATCGGCCGAAACGATCAGTACATTAAAGGGATTGGTTTCCTGGGCGGCGATATAATAATCCTTGAAATACGGATAATTATTCATCAGGTAATAATTCGCCTTCAGTGTGAGATCGGAGTTTGGGCTGATTGATGGATCCAAACAGATGGATCATATTTTCCTTATTAAACGACTGGTTCACCCCAAACCCAAAACTGCTTTGCTGGTCCATGCCATGGACATTGATCCGGTTAACATTTTCAAATCCAACCTGCAAAAATCCCAGGTTTTTGCTGATTTGCCGTTTGAGGCTGATATATGCATTATAGTCTCCTGCATTAGTAGCCGTTAATATAAAAATTTCCATATGCCTCCACATCCCATTTTTTATTTCTTGTTTTATTCCGGTACTCCCCATGAACGAATAGATTATAATAGGAACTTCTCCGGCATTGTAAGTTCCCTTCATCGTCTGAACGGTAATGCCTGCTTTCAGGAATTGTTGCGGATTTTTGGAATCCGGAAAAGAATACAGGGAAAAATCGTTGGTCAGGTTATGCCAGAGATCACTCAGGTTAATGGTATCCGGGGTGGAAATAAAATTCAGGTTGTCTGGTAGTAATAGGCGATGTTGGGATTATAATCAACAAATCTTTCATGGTAGGTAGAATAGTTGATCGTTTGTTCCGCCCGGAATTTTGGATAAAATAAAGGCGTGACCACGGTATCGGTAACGATAGAGTCTTTCAATCCAATGATATCATATTGCTGCCGCAGTTCAAAAAATACCTGTCGTATATAACAGTACCGGTTGCAATATCTGAAGTAAAGAACTGGTTTGTTACCGTGCAAAGGATTTTTGAAGGGCCATATTGGTCGGAATCGTAAACCGGTTGGTATAAGAAGCTGAATCCAGATCCGAATTATTTTGTATCCCGCCATTTTCCGCAGACTGCAGCTTACTTCCCACAGGAGCATAGAAAAGCCTGGTAACGTTTATTATCTGACCGGTACCAGGAAGTAAGCCGGTAGTTATTGTGATTGGTGTTTTGGTTATTATAAGTACCGGGGGAATTGATCAGCCGGTAGTTGAAAAAATGCATTCCAGTTCCGGGTTATATTTTGTGTAGTAGTCAGGTTGATCATTTGTTCTGCATTGCTTCCCAACAGATAACCCAGTTCAGAATAAGGTTTGGTCGTATTATAAAACCGGGAATCCTCAATGGTAAACACATAGGGATCATAAGCATGCCAGCCCCCATCCCATCCCGGTTGCATAAAGGGATTGAAAACCAGATCGTGAGAAGCCGTGCCGATATTTCCAAAATCAACATAGTTAGGCTGAAGCGGGTACCGAAGATAAAAATTGTATACTTCGGAATCCATTTTCAGCAGGCGGCTGGAATCCAGATACCGGTATGTGATACTCATCGTATCGTCCTTCCGGTGCTGCAGTGAATCCTTACTGGCGCCGCCACTACCCATACCGCGGAAACGATTCATCGGGTCTTGCCCGCTGGCAGTGAAATAACCTGCAATGAAAACTATAGTTACCAGAAGTCCTTTCATGCCGGTTAGCTGTGTCCATGAATTAGCCGGAAAATTAAACATTCCCTTTCGGCCGGCGCCTGTTAAAAAGTTAATATTCATAAAGCAGCAACCAGTCCTTTGAAAATGGCTGTCAGTTTAGGTTCCGCCAACCGGGCTTCATGCAATACCTCTGCATGCGTAATGGTATTTTCTTCCTCCCGTATACCCATGTCCGTTATAATGCTCATGGCAAAAACATCCATGCCCATATGAACGGCTGCAATGGTTTCCTGAACCGTACTCATGCCAACGGCATCGGCACCCGCCAGGTGCAACAACTGATATTCTGCGCGGGTTTCAAAAGTCGGTCCGGTAACGCCAGCGTAGACTCCTTCTTTCACGTCAATTTGTATTGACGAGGCAACGGCTCTCGCTTTTTTAACCAGGTGTTTCTTATAGGGTTCACTCATGTCCGGAAAACGCGGGCCCATAATGTCCGCATTGGGCCCGATCAGTGGATTGACTGTAAAAAAACTGATATGATCTGTTATGATCATCAGATCCCCCACCTTGAAATCCGGATTCATTCCGCCTGCCGCATTGGAAAGCAGCAGGATTTTAACTCCAAGAAATTTCATTAGCCTGACCGGGAAAACAACCTGGTCCACGGAATAACCTTCATAAAAATGAAACCTTCCGGCCATGGCAACCACCCTTTTACCGTCCATTTTTCCGAAAATAAGCTGGCCATCGTGCCCGGCAACTGTTGAAACCGGAAAATCCGGTATCGAACTATAGTCAACCTGGTATTCAATATCAATTTCGCTGGACAGATTCCCGATGCCGCTGCCCAATACGATGCCAACAGCTGGCTCATGCGGATATGATTTTTTTATAAATTCAGAAGTTCGCTGAAGTTTCAAAATCTGGTTTTCCGTCATAATATAATCTTAAAGTCCACTGTAAACAGGATCGCGCAAAGATAAGCCGCCCTTCGCTATCAGAACAGATTATCGGATACGCGTATGCCGCAGTTCGAGCAGGTTTAATCCATTGGCCTCAAACCCGCTCACTGCCGGGTTTACGAGGTGAATCACCTGATCGTACCACAGAGGTATTACAGGCGCATCATCGATCATGAGCTGATCCATTTGCTGATACATGGTATAACGGAGGCTGTCGCTGTTTTCAATAAGCGAACGCCTGTACAGTTGGTCGAATTTTGCATTTCTGTATCGGGTATAATTCGGAGGAGCCGGATTTTCCGAATAAAAAACACTCAGATAATTTTCAGCGTCCGGATAATCTCCAATCCAACTGCCCCGGAAAAACACAGCCTGTGATTTGGCTGTTTCTTCCAGCAACAAACTTTTCTGGGTAATGTCCACCTGTACTTTTATCCCAATTTCTTCGAGCTGCCTGGCAATAAATCCCGCAAGATCGGCATAGATATCAATTGTCTTCAGCGTAATCAAAGGAAGTCCCATAACCATCCGGAAATCCTGCTTCAGCAAGCAATTGGCGGGCTTTAACGGGATTATAATAATACCCGTGTACCCTGGATGAATCAAAACTGGGAAGACCCGGCGGCACAAAACCACTTTCTGCAGGCGTTCCTATGGAATTGCGCAGGTACATCATCATTTTCCTTCGGTCAAATCCATAGTTGATCGCCTGGCGTATTTTTAATAATCGCAGCGGAGACGTTTTCACAACAGGCAGACTGCTGTCTACCAGGATGCCCAGGTATTCGGTATTCAGATAAGGACTTTTGGAAAGCAGTATCCTGCCGGTCCAGTCCTTTTTCAAATCCCCTTTTTTATTCAGGACTTCATCCTTAAAGGAAGGATCTATATCATTCATAAAATCTAGCCGTCCCTGCTGCAACAGTAAAAATTCCGTTGCACGATTGTCGAAGAAACTGATCTTGATTGCATCCAGGTAAGGCAACTGTACACCCGCACTGTCTCTTTCAAAATAGTTTGTATTTTTTACGAGGATCAGATCCTGACCTTCTTCCCAACTTTTTAACTGAAACGGACCTGTTCCACAGGGATGATTACGAAAATCCTTTCCGTATTTTTCAACCACTTCGCGCGGAACAATGGAACAATATTGCATGCTGAGCAATCCCAGCATCGGGATGAAATGGTGTCAGGATCCGAAGTTCAAATGTAGAATCATCCGGTGCACTGAATGCCAGGGATCGTTCACTTTTTCATTAAAAATCCAGGCCCCGCTGCTGGCTGTTTTTTTATCTAGCAGACGCGAAAGACTGAATACCACATCCGCCGCCCTGAGTTTTCTTCCTCTGCTTTCCGGAAAAGCATCATTATTCTGAAAAAAAACATCTGTCCGCAAATGGAATCGATAGGTTTTTTTATCTTCTGAAATCTCCCAGCTTTTCGCCAGTGAGGGAACAATATTTAAATGGGCATCAGTCTGCAACAAGCGTATTATAAATCTGATGTACGGGCCAGATGATCGACTGGTTTTTTGCAAACGCCGGATCCAGACTGGCTATACCGGTGGGTTCGTTATAGCGGAATGTTTTTTTATCAGGGGTTGAAACCGAACGACAGGCGGTTAATGGAAAATAAGGCCAATAAAAAAAAATAAAGACCTTTCCTCTGTAAGTATTACTGTTCATCGGAATACGAAAATCGCATTTATGATTCATCATACGAAATGGATTTCTGTTTTACTGCCTATTTTTATTCTTTATCATACTTCTGCCGCCGCCCAGCGTTTGGTTCCGGAAAAACCGGTATTCACCAGGCTGACAGCCTTCGTGGTTCCCTGAATGCCGAACGGGCTTATAACGTATTAAAATATGAAATCACTTTCACGCCCGACTTTGAAACCAGATCTGTTACCGGCAAAAAATACCATCACCTATATCGATTCCGGTTTACAAACCATTCAAATAGACCTGCAGGATCCCCTGGAAATTGACAGCATTGTCCAGGACGGTAACAAGCTAAATTTGCAGAGGGAAGGAAATGTATTTCACGTGCAGACACCTGACAAGGACAGGGCAAAGTGAACCCATGTGCATCGCCTGCAAACGCCGACTCACGGTTTACTATCAGGGAAATCCGCAGATTGCTGCAAAACCACCATGGGACGGTGGATTTGTTTTCGCTAAAGATGCACTGGGCCGGCCGTGGATGAGTGTGGCCTGCGAAGGAACAGGCGCCAGCGTCTGGTATCCCTGTAAAGATTATCTCGGGGATGAACCCGACAGCGGTGCCAGCTTAACGATGATTGCTCCGGATAGCCTGGTTGCCATTGGCAATGGGAGACTGGTCAAGAAAGTTCCACGTCGGCAAAAGGACAAAACCGCATGGACATGGGCGGTAGAAAACCCTATCAATAATTATAATATTATCCCCTATATCGGAAAATATGTCAACTTCAGCCGGACTTATTACGGGCAAAAAGGAAACCTCGATTGCAGTTACTGGGTGCTGGACTATGAACTGCAAATAGCCAAAAAACATTTCAATGGCGTGGATTCCATGCTGAGTTGTTTTGAATACTGGTTCGGCCCCTACCCTTTTTATGAAGACAGATATAAGCTGGTGCAGGCACCTTATCTCGGAATGGAGCACCAGAGTAATATCGCCTATGGCAATCACTTCCTGAAGGATATAATGGAAGAGATCTTTCCGGAACGGGGTGGGGACTGAAATGGGATTTTATCGTGGTACATGAAAGCGGTCACGAATGGTTTGGCAACAATATCACTTGTAAGGACATTGCCGATGAATGGATTCATGAATCCTTCACCAATTACAGCGAAACCCTTTATACCGGATTTTTTTTCGGCAAGATGCGGGCGATGCCTATTGTATCGGTACAGGGCGGCAGTATTGAAAACAAGACCCCGATCATCCAATATTACGGGGTGAACCATGGACCGGAAGGAACCGATGAATATTATAAAGGAGGTAATATGATTCATATGATCCGGCAGGTGATCCATAACGACGATTTGTTCCGGAAAATCATGCGTGGACTGAACCAGAATTTTTATCACCAGACGGTTACCGCCCGCGACATCCAGTAATACATAAATAAAATGTCCGGAATGGATTTCACACCGGTCTTTCAATCAATACCTCGCGATCCACGCCATACCCGTACTCGAATACAGATTTGAAGATAAAAATCTGCTGTACCGTTGGACGAACTGCAATCCCGGATTTTAATATGCCGGTCCGGGTGGATGTTAATGGCGAACACTGGCTGAATCCCACTACGGAATGGAAGACAGAAGAATTACCAAAGGAAGATAATCCCGTACTGCTCATTGATAAAAATTTTTATGTAACCAGAAAAACATGGGCACCAATCCTTAGCCGGATCATTTGATCCAAAACCATCATCTTTGCAGCGCAACATTTCCGGCTATGAGTACCATTCGGCGGCAGAGCATTCTTTCTTCAGGTATCATTTACCTTGGCTTTGCGCTGGGTTTTTTAAATACTTACCTGTTTACCCGCCAGGGAGGATTTACCCAGTCGGAATACGGCCTTTATGGCACTTTTATGGGCGTGGCCAATATCATCAATGCATTCGCCAATTTCGGCATGCAGGCTTATATGCTATAAATTTTATCCCTATTACCAGGACAACCTGAAAGTTAAAGACAACGACATGATGGGCTGGGCATTCGTTACATCCATATTGGCTTTGTAATGGTGCTGGCTGCGGCTTATGTGTTCAAAGGGCTGGTGATGAGAAAATTCTCTGCCAATTCCCCGGATTTTGTAAAATACTATGCCTGGGTTTTCCCTTTGGGTTTTGGGCTGACCATGTATTCGATCTGGAAGCCTATGCCTGGCAATTGAGAAAATCAGTTCTGACCAGTTTCCTGCGTGAAATGCTTTTCAGACTGATCACTTCTGCCCTGGCCATTTTCTTTTTTCTGCATATTATCCGCGAATTTTGACTTGTTCATTAAATTATTTTCACTCACCTATATTTTATTGGCCATTGATATTCCTTTTTGTCTTGATTCGTTCCGGTGAAATACATATGACCCTGCGCGATTAGCCGGGTATCCAGAAAGTATTTTCAGAAAAATCGTTCTGCTATGTTCATTTATATGGAGCGGGGGGCTGATCCAGAATATCTGCTTTTGTTTTTGATAATATCGTAATTGCGGCGGTTATTCCCAATGGTCTGGCCTGGCAGGCATTTTCAGCCTGGCGCAAAATATCTGCCAGCCTGATTCAGGCTCCGCAGCGCGGAATCATTGCGGCTTCCATCGGTCATTTATCTCGCGCGTGGAAAGACAAGGACTACGATAAGATTCGGCGCATTTACCAGCGCTCGTCAATCAACCAGCTGATCTTTGCCTGTGGCATTTTTGTATTGATCTGGATCAATTTCATGGATGGCGTAAAAAACTTCCATCTGCAGCCTGCTTATGAACAGGCCAAGCCGGTTTTTTTATTTCTCGGACTCTGGCGGATCGTCGATATGGGAACCGGCGTGAATTCCCAGATCATCGGAACGTCCACATTCTGGCGTTTTGAATTTTTTACCGGTATGATCCTGCTGGCAATCACGCTTCCCCTGAATTATATACTCGCAAAAAAAATCGGTGTGGTGGGTCCGGCGATTGCGACCCTGGTTTCCTACACGATTTACAATGCCATCCGCTATATGTTCCTTTTAAGGAAATTCCGGCTGCAGCCTTTCAGCTATCAAAACCGGGCCTAACCATCCTACTGGCCCTGACCGGTTATTTCCTAAGCCATATTTTATTCAGCTCATGTTCACGGATTTGCCGCCATGGCTATCCGAAGCCTGTTCTTCGGGTATTTATACGCAGGCGGAATCCGGTTATTAAAATTGTCTCCGGACCTGGTCCCGGTATGGAATACTTTGAAAAAGAAATTTGCGATTCCTTATCTTCGCACCCGCAAATAAGCCAAGTTCTTACTACATGATCACGAGACGAAATATCAGGGTTAAAATTATGCAAACCCTGTACTCCCTGGAGGCACAGGACAATGAAAAGACGGGAGATGCTCAAAAGATCTTACAAAAACATTTTGATCAGTCCAGGCAACTGCTCATTTACCTGATTTATTTTCTGACCGAACTCGCCCGTTATGCCGAAACGGATTCCCTCCGTCGTTCTTCCAAACACCTACCCTACCGAAGCTGGATAAAAATGTAAATACCAAATTGGCCGGCAACCAGTTGCTCTGGAAAATGCTCGAACAGGAATCTTACCGGAAGATGGTGAAGATAGACAAGCCCGAACTCATTGACCATGCTGATATGGTACGGAAGTTATATCTCGAACTTCGCGAAACCGAAGTATACAAGAACTTATATTTCAGAAAACAGCCGTGATAAAAAACCGGAAAAAGAAATCCTGGAATATATTTTCAATGAATTCCTGCTGCCAAATGAAGCATTTCAATCGCACCTGGAAGAAATATTTCCCAATTGGGACGACGATGCGGAAATGATGCAAAAACTGGTTACCGGGTACCTCAATAAAACGACCTGCTTTTAATTTTGAGGAAATCGTGAGCCCTGATAAGGCAGCTTTTGCCCGAGATCTGCTGGCCGCCGTGCTGGAAAAGAAAGAAGTCACGATGGAGCTGATACGCCCCAAATTAAAAAATTGGGATGCAGAGCGGATCGCCACACTGGACATGATCTTCATGCAGATGGGCGTTTGTGAATTCCTGTTTTTCGAAACCATTCCGCCCAAAGTGACCATCAACGAATATATTGACCTGGCTAAGGAATACAGCACCCCGCTGAGCGGCCAGTTTATCAACGGGATCCTGGACAATATCCACAAAGATCTGGTGGCGGAAAACAAGATGCATAAAGTGAATTTTAAAGCCTCCTGATCAATGACAGGTTTTTTATATAGGTTTGCAAAAAAATACTGCCTGATGCGAACTGCGGTTTTGATCCTGTTGATTGGCTCTTTCCTGTTTTCCTGCAGGGAAAACGATTCGAAAAATAACGGATCCGCATCCATGCAGCTTCCGAAAGACAGCAGTTTGTACACGAATATCACCTGGCTGGATTCGACAGACCGGAATTACGGTACCATCCCGGAAGGCCAGAAACTGGAAGTGGCTTACCGTTTCCTGAATTCAGGAATTAAACCCCTGATCATTGCGAGGGTACAACCCAGTTGTGGCTGCACGGTAGCCGAACAACCCGAAGAGCCTGTGCTGCCGGGTAAAGAAGGCGTTATTAAAGCTTCTTTCAACAGTGAAGGCCGGGTTGGCATCAATAATAAAGTATTATATGTAATTGCCAATACGCGGGGCATTCAGAGTCATGAAGTGCGGTTCAGTGTTACGGTTCAAAAGAAAAAATGGTAAGTACAGCTATTCAAATAAAAACAATACAATGAGTCATTCAGTTATCTTTTTACAGTCAGCACCGGGTGGAGGCACTTTGCAATTACTTTTATTAGGGGGCATGATCCTCGTGTTCTGGCTTTTTATGATCCGCCCACAGGCAAAAAAAGCAAAACTGGCGAAAACATTCCAGGAAAATATGCAGAAAGGCGACAAGATCGTTACCATTGCAGGTATTCACGGAACCGTAAATAAAGTGAATGAAGACGGCACGATCATGCTGGAGACCAGCCCGGGCAGTTATATGAAAATTGAGAAAAGCGCTATCTCCATTGAATGGACGCAAAATATCAATAAAGCGGCAGCAGCCCTTTCTGATAAAAAATAATCATTCTTTTCCCCGAACGCTTCCGGAACCCGGAAGCGTTCTTTTTTTACTTTATCTTTTCAGATGCTAAAAATCGGATTAACCGGCGGTATCGGTTCGGGAAAAACAACGATCGCCCAGATTTTTGAAGTACTGGGCATTCCGGTTTATTATGCTGACACCGCTGCAAAGGACCTGATGAACCGGGACCCCGAACTGAAGAAATCAAATCATCTCCGCATTCGGACCCGAAGTTTACAAAGAAGGAAGAGTTGACCGCGCCTATCTCGGTGAACTGGTTTTCGGCGATCCTGAAAAACTGGCTCGGCTCAATGCGATCGTTCATCCGGCTACCCTGCTGGATGCGAGCCGGCTGGATGCAAAATCAAAAAACACCTTATGTCATAAAGGAAGCGGCCCTGATCTTTGAAGCGGGACTGGAAAAATACTTGGATTATATCATTTGTGTGACGGCCCCGGAATCCCTCCGCCTGGAAAGGGTGATGAACCGGGATCAGGTACCTGCAGAAAAAGTAATGCAGCGCATGCAGCAGCAAATGGATGAAAAGGAAAAAATCAGCCGCTGCGATTTCGTTATTGTCAATGATGGCAAGCAGGCGCTTTTACCTCAGGTGCTGGAAATTCACAAAATACTGACTTCTAAAAGTCATCATGCGGAGAATGTGAAAATCTAACAAATGTGAGTAGGTGAAAATCAGTCTGCTTACTGTAATTTCGCAAATTCTTATTTCAGTTTTGCAAGCGCTTCAGCTTAATCCGCTACCAGGCCTTTTCAATATTGGGCATACTGTTGGCGAAGGAAAACCGGATGCAGCGCGGTTCTCCGAATGCATCCCCCATCACGGATGATACATGTGCTGTATTTAATAAATACATACAAAGATCGTTGGAATTCCGAATGAGGTTATCTCCATCAGATTTTCCGAAATAAGAAGAAATATCCGGGAAAATATAAAATGCCCCTTCCGGTTTGAATACTTTTATTCCGGGTATCCCCGCCACCAGTTCTATAGTTTTTTTTCTTCTGCGGGTGAATTCTTCCACCATTTCAAAACTGGGTTTCAGGTCGGTCGTGAGTGCCGTTACAGCTGCTTTCTGTGTAATGGAGCAGGTGGCGCTGAAGTAAACTGACCTTGTAATTTTTCACAGGCTTTGGCAATTTCAACCGGGGCTGCAATATATCCCAGTCTCCAGCCCGTCATGGCAAATCCTTTGCTCAGCCCGTTTACAATCACGATCCGGTCTTTCAGATCTGAAAACTGCGCAATGCTTTCGTGTTTGCCGACGTAATTGATATATTCATAAATTTCATCGGAGATAATGGCTACATGCGGATGTTTTCTGAAAACAGCAGCCAGGGCCTCCAGTTCTTTTTTCCCGTAAACAGCCCCGGAAGGATTGCAGGGGGAAGAGAAAAGAAAGGCTTTTGTTTTCGGCGTGATGGCGCTTCCAGCTGCGCCGGTGTAATCTTAAAACCGGAATCCAGGCTTGTATGCACTTCCACCACTTTGCCCCGTGCAATTTTAACGAGTTCTGAATAGGTTACCCAGTATGGGGTTGGAATGATGACTTCATCCCCATCATCCACCAGGGCCAGCAGCACGTTCGCCAGACTTTGTTTTGCACCCGTGGAGGATACAATTTCTTCGGGTTTATAATCGAGATTATTATCTCTTTTTAATTTCTCACAGATAGCCTGGCGCAGATCCGGGAATCCGGGAACCGGAGTATAATGGCTCCAGTTGTCGTCAATCGCTTTTTTTGCAGATTCTTTAATATGCTGCCGGCGTATCAAAATCCGGTTCTCCTAAACTGAGGTCAATGATATCAATGCCTTTGGCGCGCAGTTCGCGGCCAAGTTTGGCCATTTTTAAAGTTTCCGGTTCACTGAATCGGGATAAAATCGAGGATAATTGCATAGTTGATTTATTGCGGCCGCGAAGTTACCGATTTTTTTAAACCCGGAAATCATTTTAAGCCCGCACGCTGCAGCCTGAAACAGGAAGCTTGACGATATTCAATAGGATTTGCGAGTTTTAGTGTTATGAATTAAACGCTTACAGTTAAGCCTTACGCTTTTCGTCTAATTCAGCGGAAATGACTTCAGCTTCAGCTGATTGGTACCGGACGAAGAATCATAAAATCCCTGCAGGTATATATTGTAATTAACGGCACGTATTAAGGAACAGCGAGTCAACGGGTTTGATATTCGGACCGCTAACCGTAAAGTTTGCACTGTCGTTATAAACATATGACGCCGTAACTTCCGATATGGAATGCTGTTAAAAGGATAATTGGCAGGCTGCGGGTGTATACCCGACAAACCCGCTTGCCGGAATGGTAATCGTATCCTCTTTGCATTGGTCAGCAACAGGCCCAAGGATGTACCGGGCGAAAAATTCAGATACCGGAAATAAGTGATAGTATCCGTACTCATACTAACCCCCTGGTTATCCTGCAAAATAATCAGGCTCAGGGACTGATGGTCCAGGCTGTCATACGCAAACAGGCTGTAGTGCGCCCCCTGCTGAAAAGCTGCATTTCCATTAATCAGTTTAACTGAATTTTCAAAGAGGGCCAGGTCCCGGATGCCGGCCGTAGCCGTATCGTACGGATTTCCAGGGTTACCGGAGGTCTGGCCAAAAGACAGCGGAACGTTAAGTAGACTGTCCCCTCCCAGGGTCACATTCAGGGGACCGAACCCATAAGCCACATGGGTCATTCCGACATATGCTTTATTGGCATTGATATTGGCCGTTTTATTACAGGAAAACAGGCTTAAAGCCAACAGTTGAAGGCTGAAGGCTTTAAATTACCGGGAGATACGAAACGCTGTCTGAACTTGTTCAATATCATGAATTCCTGCTGATTATTTTGATTTTACCTTTTCAAGGCGTGAAAGTAGTGAAAACAAGGCTTCTTAACCAGCGTCTTAACATTTTAGTTATCAATTGGAAAACCTATCTTTGCCGCTCTTAAAAAAAACCGAAAACCAATGAGAGCGCTGGTTAGCATATTTGCAGGCTTACTGATTGTCATTTCCCTTTACCAACTGTCTTTTACCTGGTTTGTGAATAAACATGAATCTGCGATGACGCAGAAGGCCGAGCGTTTTGTAAAAAACAATTATCCCGCTGCCGAAACAAAATATCCCGGGTGATAAAGAAGCCCAGGTATTATATAAAGACAGCCTGAATCTGCTGATGCGCGCCCGTTTACAGAAACTGCTGGACAGCACAAAGGATCAGAAGATCACCTGGTGGGGAACGACTTACCAGAAATCCAAAGAAAGTGAACTCCTGCTGGGCCTGGATTTACAGGGAGGTATCAACGTGACCCTGGATATTGAACTGGAAGGACTTATCAAGGGACTTGCCAACAATCCCCGCGATGCCAGTCTCGTGAAAGCGATCCAGGTGGCAGACCAGAAAAAATTAACCAACGGGGGCGCCAATTATATCGATCTGTTTGCACAGGCTTTCGGAGAAGTGAATCCGGGTGTCAAACTGGCCCCGCTTATTCGCCAATTCCAACAGGAACAAGCTGAAGTTTGAGTCTTCCGACGGGGAAGTAATCAGTTACCTGCACGACCAGGCTTCTGCAGGGATGAAACAAACCTACCAGGTACTCACCAAGCGTATTGATAAATTCGGTGTATCACAGCCCAATATCCAACTGGATGAAAATAAAGGAATCATCAGCGTGGAACTGGCCGGTGCCACAGATCCGGACCGCGTAAGAAAATACCTGCAGTCCTCTGCCAATCTGCAGTTCTGGGAAGTTTATAATATTTCCGAATTATCCAATGCGTTGCAGAATGCTGACAAGATCCTGCAGAAATACCTCAACGGAGTAAAAGATTCCGCAACCCTTGCGATAAAAGATTCTACGGCAGACAGTCTGACCAGCGCACTGAACCGGAATCCCTTGCGGATCCTGCGTTTTATACAGCCACAGCAGGATGCCAAAGGACAGGTTCGCTATTCAGCTGCCCTGGCCTACCCCCCTGCTGAAAGACACTTCAACCATTAATAGTTACCTGGATATTCCGGCGGTTCGCAACCAGTTCCCTTCCAATTTGAAATTCCTCTGGGGTAAACAACAAACGGATGATAACGGAAAAGCATATCCTTTCCTGGAACTCTATGCCATCAAAACAGTTCCCGGAAATGATAAAGCCAAACTGGAAGGTGAGGTAATCACGGATGCCCGTCAGGATTATGATCCGGTTACGGGCGGCGTGGTTGTGGAAATGAGTATGAATAAACATGGTGCCGATGTATGGGCAAAGATGACGACGGATAATGTGGGATCTTCCCATCGCCATTACACTGGATGATGTGGTCTATTCAGCACCCTTTGTAAACGGTCCGATCACCGGCGGTAATTCCCAGATTTCCATGGGGAATAAAAATTCCGCACAAACGATCGATGAAGCTCAGGACCTGTCCAATATATTAAAGAGCGGTAAACTGAATGCCCCTGCGCGTATCGTTCAGGAACAGGTAGTGGGTCCCACACTGGGTAAAGCAGCCGTCAAAGGCGGCGCCATGGCATTCTTTATTTCATTCCTGGTGATATTCACCCTGATGCTGGTATATTATAATACAGCCGGCTGGGTTGCGAATATCGCCCTGATACTGAACCTGCTGTTTACAATCGGAATTCTCAGTGCCATGCATGCAACCCTGACGGCACCGGGAATTGCCGGTCTGGTACTGACTATCGGTATGGCCGTGGATACCAATGTGATCATCTTTGAAAGAATTAAGGAAGAACTGACGCAGGGGTAAGAGTTACCAGCTGGCTGTCAATGACGGCTACCGCCGTTCTCTCGCCCCGGTACTGGATGCCCACGTAACCACGTTCCTGACTGCCGCCATCCTCGCCTATTTCGGTCTCGGACCGGTATTGGGTTTCGCAACCACTCAGATGCTGGGTATTTCCTTTTCCCTTTTCTGCGGAATCCTGGTATCGAGGCTGGTTACCGATTTCTACACCAATAAAAACAGGCACTTTCAATTATTTCACCGGAATTTCAAAGAAGGTATTTCAGGCATGCAAATTTTAAATTCATCGAATTCCGTAAAGTGACTTACGTCATTTCTGGTGTTGTGCTGGTGCTCGGCATATCTGCTGACTTCCACGGATTCCAGAAAGGGGTTGAATTTTCAGGAGGAAGAAGTTATATCGTGAAATTCAATAAACCCCTGAGCGAACAGGAAGTAAAAGATGCACTGAACCTGCAGTTCGGGTAAATATCCGGAAGTCAAAACCTACGGATCAAACCAGCAATTTGAAATTACGACGGATTACCTGGTTAACCTGGAAGGTTCCGCTGCGGATTCCACCGTTGCCAGCAAAATGTTTACAGGTCTTCAGAAATTTCTACCTGCAGGTACCACTGCGCAGGAATTTATAAAGACAAATAAATTCATTCAGCAGTCAAAGAAAGTGGGCGCATCCATTTCCGACGACCTGAAAGCCGGAGCTGTCAAAGCCACCATCTTTGCCCTCTTAGCAATTTTCATTTATATTTTCATCCGTTTCCGCGACTGGCGTTATTCCCTGGGTACCATCATTGCGCTTGCTGCATGACGTACTGGTGGTGCTGGCTGTATTCTCGTTCCTGCCGGCGGTCGTTCCGTTCCCGCTGGAAATTGACCAGCATTTTATCGCAGCCGTCCTGACGGTAATCGGATTCTCCATGAATGATACGGTCATCGTATTTGACAGGATCCGGGAAGACAGCCGCACCCTGCGTGGTAAAACCAAAGCAGAGATCATTAATAAGGCAGTGAATGAAACGCTGCCCAGAACTGTTATGACCTCACTCACGGTTTTCCTGACCATCCTGATCCTGTTCCTGGTAGGTGGTGAAGTAACCAAGGGATTTGCCTTCGCGATGCTGATCGGTGTGATCACAGGAACCTATTCTTCCATCTTTGTTGCCGCTCCGATCCTGATCGATATGGCTAAAAAAAGACCACTTGGCGCTGCAGATACGGATTCCAGACCCATCATTAAAAAGCAGGTCGTGCCGGCTCTGAATAAAAAATAAAGATTAAAAAGTCCTTTTATTAAAAAACCCTCTCCGGATATCCACAGAGAGGGTTTTTGATTATCTGCACCGGCCCCGCTTTCTTAAAACCCGGGGCTTACGTTGAAATCCGGTGGGTTAAGCTTGGTGTTTCAGGCCTCAGTCTTAAGCCTTATGACGCATCCCTGCATGATGTGGGTGATGAACCAGGCGACCGTGAACGGGATGATGACCATAGCGGTGAGCATAATGGCGGTGATAACCACGGTGATGCATCGGCCGGTAAGGCCTGTGCCCATGATCATAACGCAGATGATTCAGATGATGTACCGGTTTACGAGGACCGGCAAATGCCATGAACGAGAAAAACATCAGAACTGCTAAAAAGGATATTGTTTTCATATAAAGTGTGGATTTGATTACTATTTCTTGTTTTCCTTATACCGGTTATCGGGGGTGCCGTCTTTTTTGGTATGCACGGTGGCCGGAGCTACTTTGGCTGCATCTTTGTTCGTTTTATACCGCATATCCGGTGTTCCGTCTTTTTTTAAAGGTGCTGCCGATGTTGCAGTCTTGGCAGTTGTTGACGGTGTTACGGGTTTAGTGGCCGTTGCTGTTGTTGCCGGTTTGGTGGCAGTTGCCGTGGTAGTCGGTTTGGAGACTGATGCGGTTGTCACCGTTTTTTTAGATTTGGCCGGTTTGGTCTGCGCCGGCGTAGCCTGAGCATTTGAATAAGCACTGAAGCCGAGCATAAGAATTAAGGCAAAGAACATTTTTTTCATATAAAAGCAGTTTTTGTATCGCTAATGTACAAAGAACCCACAGCGATCACCTAAAATCCACAGCAGTGATTCCGGCATTTTATATTGAAATTCAATTCTTTAACTGCTGCTTAACCATTTTTGTAATTTTGTAGGACAGAAATGAGCCCAATTTTGCGTTTTGAAATTTTCCCTTCCATGCGTTCTTCCATGTTGAAATGGTTGGTTCTGTCGGCCACATTGCTGATCGGGCTCATCGTGATTGTACAGTTATACTGGCTCACAAAGGTTTATTCCTTTGAGCAAAAACAGTTCAATACCAATGTGGTCAAAAGTCTCCGTGGGGTCTTTGAAGACCTGTCCATGAACGACAATCCGGCCATTAGCCTGGAGCAGCTCATACATAACCCGGCAGATGACTATTATGTATTCAAGGCAGACACCATCCCCGAACAGGATTCACTGACTCATTATATCCGGAAGGAATTCGCCGATTTTGATGTGTTGACCGATGTGAAGCTGGGCGCTTATAGCAGTACCTTTAAAAAATATATTTACGAAGAATATATACCGACAGCCGCTTCCGGGTTCACTATAACAACAGCCAGCGGATTGCCGGTATATTCCCCCGATTACGACCATATACTCCTGTATTTCCCGCACCGGTCCGAGTATATCCTGGGAGAGATGAATTTCTGGATCATCAGCAGCGTGGCTCTGTTCCTGGCCCTGATCGGGCTGGCCATCAGCCTGTTTTATTTCTACCGGCAAAAATTCCTGGCCGAAGTACAGAAGGATTTCGTCAATAATTTCACCCATGAATTCAAGACCCCTCTGGCTGTAATAAAAATTGCTTCCGATGTTCTTGCCCAGCATGATATCAGCCAGAAACCGGAGAGACTAAAAAGGTATGCATCCATAATTCAGAATCAAACGACCCACCTGCAAAACCAGGTTGAAAAACTACTGAAATCCGCGTCTGCAGAAGTTAAAAAATTCCCGATTGATAAAGAACTGGTGAAACCCGCCATATTGATCGAACAGGCCCTGAATAAACTCCAGCCTCTGATTGAACAGAAACAGGCTCAGGTGGAATTAAAAGTGGATAACTATGAAACGAAAATTCATGCCGACGAAAGCCACCTCGAACTGGCCATCATTAACATCCTGGAAAATGCCCTGAAATATTCCTATTTACCCCATATTATTGTTGAAACAGGGAAGGATGAGTCAGACTATTTCATATCTATAAAAGATAATGGCATCGGGATTGAAAAAAAATACCTTAAGGATATTTTCAAAAAATTCTACCGGGTCCCGACAGGAAATGTACACGATGTGAAAGGCTTCGGATTGGGCCTTAACTTTGTGAAGCGGATCATCGATGGCCATGACGGAAAAATCCGCGTTAACAGTTTACCAGGAATCGGAACAGAATTCCGTATTCTCATTCCTTTGTAGGTTTTAATAAAATCAAGCAATATTCAAATGTCAACTAAAGCAAAAGTATTATTGGCTGAAGACGACCTCTCTCTGGGTTATGTTATTAAGGATAATCTTGCAGATGCCGGTTACGACGTGGTTCTCTGCGCAGACGGACAGGCCGCGATTGACAAGTTCAGCAAGGAAAATTTTGACATCTGCCTGCTGGATGTCATGATGCCCAATAAAGACGGATTTGAAGTGGCAAAAAAGATCCGCCAGCAAACGGACCGGATACCCATCCTCCTGATTACAGCCAAGTCCCTGGAAGAGGACCGGATCCATGGCTTTGAGTGCGGCGCAGATGATTATATCGTGAAGCCCTTCAGCATGCAGGAACTGCTTTTACGCATCGATGTATTTTTGCGAAGAACAAAAAAAATGCATTCCGAAAAAGATTTGCATTTCCAGATCGGGAAAATGAGATTTTCTTTCAACGACCTCAAATTAAGTCTGGATGGAACCGAATACAATATGACCCAGAAAGAAGCTGAACTGCTTTTATTCTTATGTGAACACCCCAACCGGATCCTTAAAAGAGAAGAAGTACTGTTGCATGTTTGGGGTAAAGACGATTACTTTTTGGGTCGGAGTATGGATGTTTTTATCACCAAACTCCGGAAATACTTCAAAGCAGATCCTTCCATTCACATTGAAACAATACACGGAATGGGTTTCCGTTTAAATGCTACCGTTCAATAAACAGAAAAATCAGGCTGCGCCTCCATTTAAATTCGTCATGTTACTAAAACCTTACGTCCTCTTATTTTGCACCCTGTGGATCAACGGGGTAAGCGGCCAGGTACATGCAGATTCCCTGCATATTAACCTGGACAGCGCTGAACGTTTATTTATTAATGGCAATTATATACTGCTGGCTCAGAAATATAATATCCAGGCTCAGAAGGCCCAGGAAATACAGGCAAAACTCTATCCCAACCCAAACCTTTCGGTTTTTTACAGTCTCTACAATACAGAGACAAAAAAATTCTTTCCGGTGGGACCGGGCACCAGTGGTGGAGAACTGACGGCCCAGCTCTCCCAACTGGTTTATCTGGCCGGCCAAAGGAACAAGCAGGTCAAAATTGCGGAAGCCAACACGCGCCTGGCAGAATACCAGTTCTACGACCTGGTACGCACCCTGAAATATTCCCTGCGCACTGATTTTTACAATATTCATTTTCTCCTGCGTTCAGCATCCGTTTATGATGAAGAAATAAAATCCCTGCAACAGGTGGTCAGGGCTTTTGAAGAACAGGAAGGCAAGGGGTATATCGCTGAAAAGGAAGTGATCCGCATCAAGGCCCAGCTCTATAGCCTGCTGGGTGAATACAACAGCCTGATTTCCCAGATCAACGACCTGGAAAGCGAACTGAGGCTGGTACTCCAGATTAAAAACACCTTCATCGTGCCCGTCATGGATTCGGCAAAACTGGAATCCCTGGACCCGGCAGCCTATCCACTGTCGGTTTTGCTCGACTCCGCCTATAAAAACCGTTCCGATCTACAGGTGGCCCGGACAACGGTGGAAGCCAGCAAACTCAATTACAACTACCAGAAATCGCTGGCCGTTCCCAACCTGACACTGGCACTGGCCTATGACCAGCAGGGCAGTTATATCAATAACCTGACAAGCCTGGGCGCAGCCATTGACCTGCCTTTCTTCAACCGGAACAAAGGCAATATTCTCACGGCGAAAATCATTACGGAAGCAAACAGCGCTTTACAACTCAGCACCGAAGCATCCGTACAGGAAAACGTTTCGCATGCCCTGGAAAAGGCATTTGCCAACGATAAAATGTACCGGACCCTGGATCCGAAATTCCTATTGGATTTCGACCGCCTTTTGCACGAAGTGCTGGTCAATTATGAAAAAAGAAACCTGACTCTGCTTGATTTTCTGGATTTTTACGCTTCCTATAAAGACAATATTCTTTCCTCCAATAATATTCAGTTCAACCGGCTGAGCGCTTTTGAAGACATTAATTTTTACACAGGTACCGAATTCTTTAAACCTTAACCTCTTCCATAACATATGAAAGTCCAATACAGATTGATCCCTGTTTTTATGGCATCCCTTTTTGCCCTCTCGTTTACTTCCTGCACTAATAAGACGGACCAGGCGGAAGATAAGAAGGGATATGTGCTGCCTGATTCACTTTTAAAGACGATTGAAATTGATACAGTTGGCATCTCACGGGTACTGAATACGCTGACCCTGACAGGGAAAGTGGATTTTAATGAAGACAATGTGATTAAAATCTTCCCGGTGATCAGCGGTCAGGTTTCAGATATCAAAGTAATGGTGGGAGATTACGTAAAACAGGGTCAGGTGCTTGCTGTTATCAAGAGCCCCGAGATGGCAGGCTACAGTAATGATTATGTGACTGCCCAGTCCAATCTGGACATCGCCAAAAAGAACCTGGATGCGGCCAATGATATGTATAAAAGCGGGCTGGCATCCCAGAAGGACCAGCTGACCGCCCAGGAAGGATATAACCAGGCAGTTTCAACCCTTGAGAAAGCAAAACGGGTACTGAACCTGAATGGCGGCAGTATGACCGGCGAATACCTGGTAAATCGCCGATCAATGGATTTGTCGTGGAAAGGCAGGTCAACAACAACATGATGATCCGCACGGACAATGCGACCGGGTCTGTTCACAATCTCTGACCTGAAAAATGTATGGGTTATGGCGAATGTGTACGAATCCAATATTTCTTTCGTAAAAATCGGCGACAGTGTCGACATCACGACCCTCTCCTATCCCGGCAAAAATTTTCAGCGGGTAAAATAGACAGGATCATGAATGTACTGGATCCTTCCAATAAGGTAATGAAGCTGCGGATCGTTTTGTCCAACCCGGGTTACCTGCTAAAACCCGAAATGTTTGCCAGTGTCATGGTGAGTACAACAGAGAACAAAAAAATGATCAGCATACCTTCAAGGGGGCTGATCTTCGATCACAGCCAGTATTACGTACTGGTGTATAAATCCCCTTCCGATATCACGATCCGGCCGGTGCAGGTATTGAATACCGTCGGGGAACGTTCTTTTATTTCCGAAGGACTTACAGAGGGTGAACGACTGATCGGCACCCAGGCTTTATTGATTTACCAGGAACTGAACAGCTAGAATATAAAACTGCATTTGATGAACAAGACTTTAAAAAGTATTCTGGCTTTTTCCCTTAAAAATAAATACTTCGTTTATTTCGCGACGATCATCCTGGTAATCTATGGCGTGATGACTTTTATCAATATGCCCATTGAGGCTTTCCCGGATGTAACCAATACGGAAATTACCGTAATTACCCAATGGCCGGGCCGGAGTGCCGAAGAAGTTGAAAAATTCGTAACCATTCCCATAGAGATCGCACTGAATCCGGTAAACCGGAAAACCAGCCTGCGTTCTACCAGCATTTTCGGACTCTCTGTAGTAAAATTGATTTTTGAAGATGATGTGCAGGATGCTTATGCGCGCACGCAGGTGAATACCATGATCCAGAATGCGGCACTGCCGGATAATATTGTTCCGCAGGTGCAACCGCCCACCGGCCCGACCGGTGAAATATTCCGCTATACGCTGGCCAGTTCCTTCCGGGACCCAGGGAACTGAAGACCCTGCAGGACTGGACAGTAGACCGGGAACTGCGTTCCGTGCCGGGCATTGCCGATATCGTGAGTTTCGGCGGTACGGTAAAAGCATATGAAATTCAGGTGAACCCACAGAAACTGACGGGGCTTGGTATCACACCGCTCGATGTATACATGGCCGTAAACAAAAGCAATATCAATATCGGCGGGGATGTGATCAAGAAAAACAACCAGGCCTATATCGTCCGCGGCATTGGGTTACTGAACGATATCAATGAGATCAGAAATATTTTCATAACCAATATCAATGGGTTGCCGGTATTGGTGAAGGATATTGCCGAAGTGGAAGTTTCCGGGTTGCCCCGGCTTGGAGAAGTGGGCAGGTCCGATGCAGTTGACAGTAATAAAACCGCAGGGTGACAGATGAACAGGACGCCGTGGAAGCGATCGTACTCATGCGCAAGGGAGAAAATCCGGATAAAGTGATTAAGGCCCTGAAATTAAAAATCCAGAAACTGAATGACCGGGTGTTACCGCCGGACGTAAAAATCGTCCCCTTTTATAACCGCGAGGAACTGATCCATTATGCCACCCATACGGTGATGCATAACCTGATAGAAGGGATCCTGCTCGTTACACTGATCGTTTCGCTGTTCATGTTCAACTGGCGAACGACGCTGATCGTATCGATGATCATTCCGCTTTCTTTATTGTTTGCCTTTATCTGCCTGCATTTTATGGGCATGTCGGCGAACCTGCTTTCACTGGGAGCCATCGATTTCGGTATTATCATCGATGGTGCTGTCGTGATGGTGGAAGGATTGTTCGTGATGCTGGATCAGCAGGCCAAAGCCCATGGTATGGAGCGGTTCAACAAACTGGCCAAGATGGGCATGATCAGGAAAAGAGGTGCGGAACTCGCAAAAGCCTATTTTCTTTTCCAAAGTCATCATCATAACCGCGCTGATGCCCATCTTTTCCTTTCAGAAAGTGGAAGGAAAACTTTTTTCCCCGCTTGCTTATACCCTTGGGATTTGCCCTGCTGGGCGCACTGATATTTACCCTGACCCTGGTTCCTGTACTGGTCAATGCCCTGCTGAATAAAAATGTGAGGGAAAAACACAATCCATTTACCCATGTCATGACAGGTGGATCCTGAACGGGTTCCGGTTTGTGTTCCGTAATAAAAAACTGTCGCTGGGTATTCTGCCGTTGTGATCGTGGTGGGTTTATATGCTTTTAAATTCCTGGGGACGGAATTTCTACCCGAACTGAATGAAGGCTCCATCTGGATACGGGCTACCATGCCCTATAGTATTTCATTGGATAAATCGGTCCAGGTGGCAAACCAGATGCGGTCGATCATGATGCAGTTTCCGGAAGTGCGAAAAGTGGTATCGCAAACCGGACGGCCGGATGACGGAACCGATGTGACCGGATTTTACAATAACGAATTCGATGTGTCACTATATCCGCAGGAAGACTGGAATCCGAAAATTTCCAAGGAGGAGTTGATTGAACAGATGCGTAAATCTTTATCCGCGATTCCCGGCGCAGAACTGAATTTCTCCCAGCCTATCATGGATAATGTGGAAGAGGCTGTATCCGGCGTGAAGGGATCCATCTGCGTCAAAATATTTGGAGATTCCCTCAATTATATGGAGAACAAATCAGATGAAGTATATAATATTCTCAAAAATGTAAAAGGGATAGAAGACCTGGGCGTGATCCGCAATATTGGTCAGCCGGAACTGGATATCGACCTCGACCAGAGCCGCATGGCGCTGTATGGCGTTTCCACAGCTGATGCCAATGCAGTGATTGAAATGGCCATCGGGGGAAAAGCAGCAACCGAATTATATGAAGGTGTCCGCCGCTTTGAAATCCGTATCCGGTTTCCGGAAGCATTCAGGACATCTGATGAAGACATCGGAAATCTGCAGGTGCCTACTTCTTCAGGATCCAAAGTCCCTGTAAAAGAAATCGCGACGATCACCCAAAAAACCGGTCCCTGTCTGATTTTCCGGGACGATAATGAAAGATATTCCGCCATTAAATTTTCCATTGCCGGCAGGGATATGGGATCCGCCATCAAAGAAGCCCAGGAAAAAGTGGATGAACAGGTAAAACTGAAAAAAGGATATAATATGGTATGGCAGGGAGATTTTGAAAATCAGCAAAGGGCATCGAAAAGACTGATGGAAGTGGTTCCCATCAGTCTGCTGCTGATCTTCCTTTTATTATTCATCATGTTCGGAAACCTGAAAGATGCAGGACTGGTGTTTTTAAATGTGCCCTTCGCCGTGGTTGGTGGCGTTTTGGCCTTATTGTTAACGGGAACTAATTTCAGTATATCTGCCGGTATCGGATTTATCGCATTATTCGGAATTTGTATACTGGAAGGCGTATTGCTGATAACAGCTTTTAAACAAAATCTGGAAAAGCTGCGGGGCGAAAATCCCTTGTATACGGCTGTAAAACGGGGCGTGAATTCATTGATCCGTCCCGTATTGATGACCGCGCTTATGGCAACCATCGGTTTAATGCCTGCGGCTTTGTCGGCCGGTATTGGTTCTGAAAGTTCCAGGCCCCTGGCCCGGGTAGTTATCGGCGGACTGATCTGCGCAACGATATTTTCACTGCTGATTTTTCCTGTGGTATTCTTTCTTTCCTATCGGAAAGTGGATACCCGTCATCAGGGAGAAGGGGATGATACGGTCAGGGTTAATACGCCGAACATGTAAAGCTGAACGACTAAGGTGTATAGGGAATGATGTGATTATGGCTAAGCCAGTATGTTCTTTCTATACGGCAAAAGAAGTCCCGCAGCCGCAGGTCTTGGAAGCATTGGGATTATTGAAACGGAAGCCCCGGGCATTGAGACCGTCTTCCCAATGAATTTCCATACCGGAGAGATACATACCATGCGACGGGTTCATAATAAATGTGAGCTCGTTGGATTCAAAAATCTGATCCGATTCCTGTCTTTTATCAAAGCCCAGAATATAGGAAAGACCCGAACAGCCACCTCCCTTTACACCGATGCGGAGAAAATTATTTTTGTCAAAACCCGGTTCATCCATCAGCCGCCTGATCTCCTGCACGGCCTGGGGGCTGAATTGCAGGGGTGATTCCACTACTGTTTCCATAATATGACTTGAATGGCAAATTTACGTTCTTCAGCCTTAAGGTCAAAGTCTGATGCGTGGGTTTAAGAATTTGTTGATGATGTTGGCCGTTATGAGTTATGAATTAAGAGTCAGGCATTCAGCCTAAGAAAGGACTTTCTTCGCTTCAAAACTCAGGGCATCGGAAACCACATGGTGCAGGGAGGCCTTGGGATTCTGCATGACCATTTCAAGCAGGCTTTTATTGAGATCCTGCCCGGTGGCTGCATCCGGCAGATAGGAAGCAACCTGGTTGATGATCAGCAGGTTTTGCTCCTTCAGGTTGCGGATCGCATCCCAGGCTTCGGGGCTTACATAAATCTGCTGGGTAATATTGTGATCGAATTCCTGGCGGATGGTTTGTACCAACAGGTTCTGCATTTCACGCACATTCAGTCCCGGCTGGTTGCACCGGTTGATGAGGTTGGGCAGGGCAATCCGGTCTGCCAGCAGGACCAGCCGCTCATAAGCCTGCAACTTCAGCGGTGTCGCCCCTGCGGAGCCTTCTGATTTTGTGACGGGCATTCCGGATTTTGCCTGTTTGCGCTGAATCCAGAAAACATAAGCCAGGATACCGGCCAGACTGACTGCAAAAACAATGGAAATGATCATTTCATTCGTACTAAGCATCTGCTAAATTTTACTTGTTAACGAAAATACGGAAAGCAATATTTCCGGAAACTTAAATAATTGAATGCTGCAGCAACAAAAATTCGGGTACTTTGCCATAGTTTGAACGAGATCCATGGAAAAAAAAATTTATACCGATTCAGGCATCGAAATACGTCCGTTATATAAACCGGCAGATGCCGGCAGGGACCGGGAAGATCCCGGTGTATTTCCCTATACGCGGGGCATAAGACCGGATATGTACCGTTCGAAACGCTGGACTATGCGGCAATATGCCGGTTTCAGCACCGCTGCTGAAAGCAATAAAAGATATCATTACCTTCTGGACCAGGGGGTTTCCGGTCTGAGTGTGGCTTTCGACCTGCCTACCCAGATCGGGTACGACAGTGACCATCCCCTGGCGGAAGGCGAAGTCGGCAAAGTGGGCGTTGCAATAAATTCGGTCCGGGATATGGAAGAATTATTTGCCGGCATTTCACTGGAAAAAATTACCACTTCGATGACGATCAATGCCACGGGTTTTATTCTTCTGGCTTTTTATGTGGCCATGGCAAAAAAACAGGGCGCCGACCTGAAAAAAATTTCGGGAACGGTTCAGAATGATATTCTGAAAGAATACGCCGCCCGGGGTACTTATATCTACCCGCCACAGCCTTCCATGCGCATCATTACGGATATTTTTGAATGGTGCGGAAAGGAATTGCCAAAGTGGAATACCATTTCCATTTCCGGATACCATATACGTGAAGCCGGCAGTACGGCTGTCCAGGAAATCGCTTTTACCCTCGCCAACGGCAAAGCCTATGTGAAGGCAGCTATCGGGAAGGGACTTGATATCAATACCTTTGGAAAAAGACTTTCTTTTTTCTTCAATGCACATAATCATTTATTTGAAGAAGTGGCTAAATTCCGCGCTGCCCGGCGAATGTGGGCCCGGATCATGAAAGAACTGGGAGCTACGGATCCCCAGGCCATGATGCTGCGTTTCCATGCCCAGACCGGTGGCAGTACTCTGACGGCCCAACAGCCGGTAAACAATATAGCCCGCGTAACCATCCAGGCGCTTTCGGCGGTTCTCGGTGGAACACAATCCCTGCATACGAACGGATATGATGAAGCCCTGGGACTGCCAACGGAAGAAGCAGCCGGCATCGCCCTGCGCACCCAGCAGATCATTGGTTTTGAAAGCGGGGTTACAGATACCGTGGATCCCCTGGGTGGAAGTTATTTTATTGAATCCCTGACCAACACGGTGGAAGAAGCAGCCTGGGATCTGATCCGCAGAATAGATGAAATGGGAGGCAGTGTGGAAGCGATTGAACGCGGATTCATTCAGAACGAGATTGCAAAAAGCGCTTACGAATACCAGCGGACCGTGGAGACCAAAGAGAAAATCATCGTCGGAGTAAATGCCTTTGAATCCGTTGAAAAAGACCAGACAAAAATTTTCCGTATCGACGATTCCATCCGGAAAATCCAGATGGAAAAACTGGACCTGCTGAAAAGGGAACGGGATCCTGCCAGATGCGATCATATCCTTCAACTGCTCAACGACCAGGCCGCTTCCGGGGAAAACCTCATGCCAACCGTGATTGAAGCCGTTGAAGCAAACTGTACACTTGGAGAAATCGCAGATACCCTGCGCGAAGTATTTGGTGAATACTAGTCAGCCACCGGAATAACCCAAAAACCGGTTTTAATTTCCCAGGGGCGAAGCATCCATAAGAACCACTTTGACCAGGGTGGGTCCGGTTATCGGACCCGGCGCATTGGAACCGTCTGCCGCACGCAGATCGATGGTAACGGAACCGGTTGAGTGAATGGCACCGTAAGCAACCCCGTTAATGACTTCAGGCAGGGCTTCGTATGTCGGATTGGTGTTGGATGCATCGTCAAAAGACAGATAAACAACCACACCACCATTCAGGTCAATGCTCTGGGTCAGCTCGGGAACATTGAGGGTGGTATAATAAAAGGTAGTTCCATCCGGATCCTGGCCCTGGGCCCATTGACTGGCTCCTACGGTGTACAGGGCAGAATAAACCTGGTTCACCTGTTGTACGGTTGTTTTAGTGCAGCCAGAGAAGGTTACAATGGCGAATGCGGACAATAAGGCAATTTTCATATTGATGGTATTTACGCAAGATGTATGTGATTGACTTGCCTATACAAAAATAGTTTAATCACAGAAAAGAAATACACCCTACTTTCATGGTTTATTTTGTCAAATATGCAGCCATTTTTAAAAGACCTCTTTAAAGGCCAGGATTACGATGAAAAGAACTTCTTTCTCATTGCAGGCCCCTGCGTGGTGGAATCCGGGGAATTGCTGGACACCGTTGCTTCCAAAGTCTCCCACCTTTGCTCCAAAATGGGAATTCCCTTTATTTTCAAATCCTCTTACCGTAAAGCCAACCGGACCAGTGCGGGTTCTTTTACCGGCATTGGAGATGAGCAGGCCCTGGCCCTGGTTCAAAAAACCGGCCGGAAATACAAATTACCGACTACTTCCGATATCCATGCGCACGATGAAGCGGCTCCTGCGGCGGCTTTTGTGGATGTTTTGCAGATTCCGGCCTTTCTCTGCCGCCAGACCGACCTTTTGATAGCTGCTGCAGAAACGGGGAAAGTAATCAACGTAAAAAAGGGTCAGTTTCTCAGCGGCCCGTCCATGAAATTTGCTGCGGAAAAAATACGCAGTGCCGGAAACGATAAAATCATCTTTACGGAAAGAGGGACCACTTTTGGATACCAGGACCTGGTGGTGGATTACCGGAATATACCCTGGATGCAGGAACAGGGGGTTCCCGTAGTGATGGACTGCACCCATTCCCTGCAAAAGCCCAATCAGGCCGGCGGAGTAACAGGTGGGGATCCTAAAATGATTGGCACCATTTCCATGGCCGCCATTGCAGCGGGAGCCGAAGGGTTGTTTATTGAAACACATCCGGACCCGGCCAATGCTTTAAGCGACGGCGCCAATATGCTCCGGCTCGATCATCTCGAAGCATTACTGGAAAAGTTGGTGAAGTTGAGAAAGGCTGTAATTTAAACGCTGGCGGTTATGCGTTTCGGGACCTGAATGATGATTAAAACATGGTACAGTCTGAAGAATGAAACTGCAAATCCACAAATTATTTTGGCTTGGAGCTAAGGTTAAGCTTTAAAAGGATTGCGTTTGGCTGCAGTAATATAACGCTTGATATTCATCCAGAAAGCCAGAATGAAATAAACGATCAGTGGTGAACCCATGGTTAGAAAAGAGATATAGATAAACCAGGTTCGTATCCGCGATGTGGCGATTCCCAAACGCTCCCCGATGGCGGTACAAACCCCGAATAACTGCCACTCAATGAATTGCTTCATCCTGTTCATTTATGCAAATTAAAAAAAAACGGCTAAAACGGCAAGTGCCTGCAAGGGCATTCACACATTTTTAGGTAATTTCGCAACCGGAAAATACTTCTCTTGCTCCCCAATAACTAAAAATCGACGATCATGGTGTTTGACCTGGATTTAATTAAAAAAGTTTACAATGAAATGCCTTCCAAAATCGCTGCCGCGAAAAAAATAACCGGGAAGGCCCTCACTTTATCTGAAAAAATCCTTTACTCCCATCTCTATTCGGCAACCATCCGCGATTATGCGCGGGGAAAAGATTATGTGGATTTCGCACCGGACCGCGTAGCCATGCAGGATGCGACGGCACAGATGGCCCTCCTGCAATTCAGCACCTGCGGCAGGGAACGCGTAGCCGTTCCTTCCACCGTTCATTGTGATCACCTGATCCAGGCCAAAACAGGAGCCAAATCAGACCTGACCACTGCCCTGGACGTCAATAAAGAAGTTTACGATTTTTTATCTTCCATCTCCAATAAATATGGTATCGGCTTCTGGAAACCGGGTGCCGGGATCATTCACCAGGTCGTTCTGGAAAATTATGCGTTCCCGGGCGGTATGATGATCGGAACCGATTCGCATACGCCCAATGCCGGCGGGCTGGGCATGATTGCCATCGGGGTGGGTGGGGCTGATGCCGTGGATGTAATGGCCGGACTGGCCTGGGAATTAAAAATGCCCAGACTGATTGGTATTAAACTGACCGGGCGTCTGAATGGATGGACCTCTCCGAAAGATGTTATATTGAAAGTGGCGGGTATCCTTACCGTAAAAGGAGGCACCGGCGCCATAGTGGAATATTTCGGCGAAGGAGCCGACAGCCTCAGCGCAACGGGCAAAGCCACGATTTGTAATATGGGTGCTGAAATTGGTGCCACCTGTTCCCTGTTTACCTATGATTCGAAAATGTCGGACTACCTCAAAGCTACTGAACGCGAAGAAGTCGCGCGCCTGGCAGATAAAATCAAAGACTGCCTGCGCCCGGATCCGGAAGTATATGCAGACCCCGCTAAATATTATGACCAGCTGATCGAAATCAACCTGGATGAACTGGAACCCCATGTAAATGGCCCATTCACACCGGATCTTGCCTGGCCTATTTCAAAATTTGCTGAAGCCGTAAAGAATAATCATTGGCCTGAAAAACTGGAAGTGGCGCTGATTGGCTCCTGCACCAATTCTTCTTATGAAGATATCAGCCGTTCTGCGTCCATCGCCAGACAGGCCATCGAAAAAGACCTGGAAACCCGCGCTGAATTCACCATCACCCCCGGCAGCGAACTTGTCCGGTTCACAATTGAAAAAGACGGGTTCCTGAAAACTTTTGAAAAAATCGGCGGTATGGTGCTTGCCAACGCTTGCGGACCCTGCATTGGTCAGTGGGCCCGTCATATTGACGATCCCAACCGGAAGAATTCGATCATCACGTCCTTTAACCGGAATTTTGCCAAACGAAACGATGGCCTCGCTTCTACTCATGCGTTTGTTGCTTCACCTGAAATTGTCACCGCCTTTGCCATTGCTGGTGACCTTACTTTCAATCCACTAAAAGACACACTGAAGAATAAAAAAGGAGAAAATGTGAAACTGGATGAACCCAGCGGTTTTGAATTACCACCCAAAGGTTTTTCGGTTGATGATCCGGGTTACCTGCCCCCGGCTGAAGACGGCAGCAAACTGAAAGTGATTGTAAAACCGGATTCACAAAGACTGCAACTGCTGGAACCTTTTAAACCCTGGGAAGGTACGGACCTGAAAGGTTTGCGGTTGCTCATCAAGGCAAAGGGGAAATGCACGACGGACCATATTTCCATGGCGGGCCCCTGGTTAAAATTCCGGGGACACTTGGATAATATTTCGAACAATATGCTGATCGGCGCCGTGAATTATTTTAACGAAAAGACCGATTCAGTAAAAAACCAGCTGACAGGCGCTTATGGACCCGTTCCGGCTACCGCTCGTGTTTACAAAGCCGCAGGTATCGGAAGTATTGTTGTGGGCGATGAGAATTATGGAGAAGGCTCCTCCCGCGAACACGCGGCCATGGAACCCCGACACCTGGGCGTCCGGGCCATCCTGGTTCGTTCTTTTGCACGTATCCATGAAACCAACCTGAAAAAACAGGGCATGCTCGCACTGACTTTTGCAAACAAGGCAGACTATGATAAGATCCAGGAAGATGATGTGATCGATATCATCGGACTGACCCATTTTACACCGGGTCAACCGTTGACCCTGGTGCTGCACCACCTGCATGGGGAACCGGAAGAAATCCAGGCAAACCATACATATAATGAATCCCAGATTGATTGGTTCAAAGCCGGCGGGGCCTTGAACGTCATCCGGGCTGAATTCGCAAAATAAGCATGGGCAACTTCCAGGCCTTGATCAGGAAATACCAGGCAATGCCCGGAGTGAAAACATGGGTCCTGCTATGTATCCTGCTCACCGGGATACGTTTTATTTTCATTGGCATCATGGGCATCATGCCGCAGGATGCCTATTATGATTTCTACGCCCAACACCTGGATCTGTCCTACTACGATCATCCCCCGATGATCGCCTACCTGCTCCGTTTATTTACGAGCCTGTTCGGGAAAAAAGTTTTCGCATTAAAATTGGCAGATACGACCGTTACGTTATTAACTATCGTCTGTTTTTTCAGGCTGGCAAGAAAGTTCCTGAGTGAAAGCAAAGCACGGATGGCCACCGTTTTACTGATTTCCACTTTGATGATCAGTATCCTTTCCCTGATCTCTACGCCCGATGTGCCCCTGATGTTATGCTGGACCCTCAGTTTGAATTTCCTGCATGAGGCGGTTTTTAAAAAGAAAAATATTTATTGGATCTGGGCGGGAATATTTACAGGACTCAGTTTTGATTCAAAGTACACAGCCGTTTTTCTGGTCTTCGGTCTCCTGGGATTTCTCGTGATTGCCAAACCCTACCGGAAATTAATGGTATCGCCCTGGATTTTCTTATACGGGATTTGTTTTGCGATCACAATTTTACCAGTTGTCGTCTGGAATGTCCGTAATGGATTTGCGTCCTTTAAATTCCAGTCCGAGGGACGGGTACAAGAAGGACTCCAGATCGATCCCAGTGGATTTGCCGGCGTGCTCGGACACCAGTCGGCCATCCTCCTGCCCCTGCTTTTTTTTTCCTTAATTTATTTTATATACAGGATACTCAGAAAATACCGGATCCGGTTTGCCCGAATCCCGGCTGACCAGTTATTCCTTTTATGTTTTTTTATCCCGCTTTTTGCCGGTTTTTTTTGCATTTCCTTCATATACTGGGTGAAATTAAACTGGATGATGCCCGCCTATATTACAGGTATTATCTGGGTAGCCCGGTACTGGAACAAAAAATGGCTTCGCTATCAACTCTTTTTTTCAGTGGCACTCCACCTGTTGCTGGCGGTTGAAATCATATGGTATATAGTTCCGATCCGTTCCGACGATACCTGGTTTGGATGGTCAGCATTTTCGGGAAAAGTGGAAACCATGAGAAAACAACATCCCGATGCCTTTATCTTTTCCGCTGATGATTATAAAACAGCTGCTGTACTCAATTTCTACCTGGATGAAATGGTCTATTCCAGGAATGTAGTGGGTGAAAAAGCCCTGCAGTTTGATTTTATCGGAACAGACCTTAAAGATTTAGATGGCAGGGACGCGATATATATTGACTCCAATCCCCGGTTTTCAGACCTGAAAAATGAGGGCGCCACCATTCCTCCTTCCTATTATTCATACTTCGACCGGATCATTTCCCTGGATCCCATTTTAATTGAAAAAAATGGCCGGGTGGAAAGAAAATTCTCCGTCTTTCTCTGCAAAAATTACCATTCGAAGAAGTAAATCGTGCAGGACTTAATGCCTAAGGCATCATTCAAAACGCATACCGGTCAACCATCACACTTGGAATGTTTTCCTATCCAGAGAAAAAATCCCGATTCAACTTATGTATTAACAACTGAAAATCAAATATTTACTCAATGGCATGGGGTTGGTAACCCTGGAGCATAGAAAAATTCAATGAAACCATTTTTTACGGGAGTCGCTTTTTTACTCATCTCCATTCAACTACATGCCGCAACTACTTACAGTATTAATTCAAATACATCCTGGAACGGTAACTTCCCCAACAATTGCAACAATTGCATTTTTAATATTTCTACAGGCGTAACACTGACCCTGAATATCAATGCTACCTGCCATAATTGTACAATCCACGGAGGAACCGTAACCATGACACAGGACTTTACCTTTCAGGGTACGGATTTTAACAATACGACCATGAACCTGGGCGGCAATACCCTGAACCTGCAGAATAACGGAACGAGTTTTACAAATACTATTGTGAATGCAACCGGTTCAAGTACTTTTAATCCGACCAAAGCACTTACGATTACGGGTTCAACCTTTAACTTCAGTGGAACTTCCGTATTTGACAATAACGGAGGTAAACTCGATATTAACTCCAGCATGCTGTACTTCTATGGCAACTCCAGATTCATTGCCGATGTGGGGCCGGTATACCTCAATTCAAACAGCCAGCTGATTGCCGGAGACGGATCGGTTTCCAGCAAAGCCAACCTGTTTTTCAACGGACCCACCCTGAACCTGGTGGATGCCGGATCCGCCCTGTATATAGCCAATGTAAATAACTATTACTACAACTGGAATTCCTATAAATCTCTCAGTAATTCAAAAACTTACACCACAACAAACAATAAACAGAATTGCGGAGGTGCGGGTCAGAATGCATGCCAGGCCCAGTATTTTTTTGGATGCGCCACTTTCAACAGTTTCGGCTCTTTGGCTTGTACCACCCTCGATGTTTCAATCAGCGATTTCAATGCATCCAGAACAGGCAGCATGGTTACACTCAGCTGGTCTCTTTCAGACGGTATGCTAAACAGTCTTTTCAGGATTGAACACAGTTCCGATGCCGCTCATTTCAGCCCCTTAACCACCATGGAAGCCGACAGCCGGGAGGGCGTTTACAGTTACAGTGATTTTTCACCGGTAGCCGGAGAAAATGATTACAGGATCTGCCTGATCAACCCGGACGGTAAAATCAGTTATTCAAAAATCATTTCCATCAATAACACTACTGCAGGTTCCCAAGTGGCCGTCTTCCCGAATCCGTCGAGTGGCGGACAGTTTTTTATACAAATGCCCTCCACTGAAACGGCGGTACTCAGCGTATATGGCATGGACGGACAATTACTTTATATGAGTACCCTGAATGGACAGAGCCGGTATTCCATTCATCTTCCACAGACTAAAAACAGGCAGTTCCTGGTAGTTCATATTGTGCAGCACGACAAATCGAGCACATTCAACCTTTTAAACCTGCCTTAAAATTGATTTCAATGAATTAAAATCCCGAAAATCTTCCGGTATCCCATATGGAATATTATATTCGTTTTCTGTATGAAAACAAATCCATTGAAACACCTGTTTTATCTGCCGGTCCTGCTTTTTATCCTCTCCTGCTCCTCTGCAAAAAAAACGACAGCTTCCAAAGAAGAGGAGCAAACCCTTCCAGAACTTCCCCTGTCTGAACTGGATATTCCCGTTAAAATTGCTGCAGCCCCGATCCTGGCAAAGGCCGAACAACTTGTTCCTGCTATATTCACTTCAGATGCATGGCCTGATTTTCTCCATCCTTCCTGCGACTTCCGGTATAAATACCGTTTCATCCGAACAAACCTGCAGGTTACCTGTGTCAATAATGTCATAGGTATCCGATTTGGCGGGAATTACCAGGTGAGTGGCAGTAAATGTTTGTGCACCGCCGGTATCCCGGTAACACCCTGGATTTCCGGAAGCTGTGGTTTCCCCCCGCAACCCCTGCGAAGAGTGAATATGGCCATCAGCACTACCCTGCAATTCCTGCCGGATTATAAAATGCATACCATAACAACGATCAACCAGGTTCAACCGGTTGACCGGTGTTCTGTATCTGTTTTTTCCAACGATATTACACAAGTTGTGATGGATAGTATCCGCTCTTCGCTGGCCGTTTTTTCATCCGCTGTGGATCAGACGATCGCGGGACTGAGTTTTGCAAAATTCGTGAACCAACTTAAGGACAGCAGTTACCGTAAAATCTTCATGGGGAAATATGGATATTTTTTACTCAACCCATCAACATTTCGTATCGGCCAACTGAATTATGAGAAAGATAGTTTTGCGATTTCACTGGGTGTTTCCTGCAGGCCCCAGTTCAGTTCCGATCCGGCGAATCATATTCCGATTCCGGCATCCCTGCATCCACTTTTACAGACAGAAAGCCGGAACGGCATCCGGCTCTACCTGAATATGAATTATGATTATGAATTTCTCACACAAATATTGAGGGACAGCCTCCACAATAAGGTTTTTGAATTGAAGGGAAGGACCCTCGTCGTAAAAGATGCATCCATCCGGGGAATCGACAACCACCAGGTGGAGCTGCGCATTGATTTTGCAGGAAGCAATCATGGGAGTATTTACCTGAGGGGAACACCTGTACTCGACACGGCCAGACAAACCCTGGCTTTACCGGATATAAAATATTCACTCGAGGGAGAAGACCTGGCCCTTAAAATTGCAAAAAGCCTGTTTCAGAAACAAGATTCGTAAAACCATCCAGGGGAAAAACTACCTGGATATTGCCGGACTATTGAATGCCAATAAGGGAATGATTGATCAACAAATGAACCGGGAATGGATTCATGGAGTTTATTCATCCGGAAACCTGAAGGAAGCTAAAATCATCGGCATGCTGGTTACCCGGCAAAACATTCAGCTACAGGTATTTATAACCGGCGAACTAAAATTATTGGGGGGCAACCTTTAACATATAATTTACGTAATTAGGTCAGGATGAAGTGGTTGCACTATTAACTTCACCTTCGCAAAAGGCCTTAAAACCATTGAATAACGGTAACAACCACATCAGCATATTAATAGCAGGATGCAGGCAGAATAACCGCTCCAGCCAAAAGGAATTATATGAATTCCTCAAGGGATACGCCATGAAAATTTGTTACCGCTATCAACATAACCAATACCAGGTAGAAGAAATCGTAAATGAAGGTTTTACAAAATTTTTCAAAAATATTCACCAGTTTGATGAGAACCGGCACCTGGAAATTTCCATGGCCCTCAAAGGATGGTTTAAAAGGATCCTGATCAATACATGTATTGATTATTATCGCAAAAATTCCGCTTATCTCCATGGTCAGACATTATCAGAAGAAACTGAAAAAATAGCGGATCATGGAGAAACCGGACTCGACAAACTGTCGTATAAAGAGATTATTGAAGCAATACGTCTGTTATCTCCTGCTTACAGAACTGTGTTTAACCTGTTTGTAATTGAAGGGATGTCGCACGAGGAAATTGGGAAGCATTTGGGAATTTCTGTGGGTGCTTCCAAATCGAATTTGTCAAAAGCAAGAGAAAATCTTCGAAAAATACTGACAAAAAAAGCCGATGTGAAAACATATGTCGAACCTATCTGATAAGGAACTGGACCGGTTAAGCAGGGAAGCGGCGGATTTGTATGAACCCGACGATTCTTCCCTTTCATGGACCCGGCTTGAGCAGAAACTCATAGGGCAGATGCCGGAGCGACCGCCAGACGGCTTTCGCTTAGGCCGGATTAAACCCTATGTATGGGGAACGGCTGTTATCGTGCTCTCAGGAATTTCCATTTACTTCATTAAAAACACTAATTATAGTCAACATTCTACACGAACAAACAACGCGGTCAGTCAGTCTGTTACTTCTTCTGTTCCTGTTGATTCCGGCCTCAACGTTGAAAATGAAATTCACATGGACAGTCTTTCGACAGCTGTCCATAGAATGGCCCCCGCAATCCAAAATGCCCGGTCGTCAAAACAGCGCGATGCCATTGTGGATGCTGGTACTAATTCGGCCGTGGCGATGCCGGCTGGTCATACCGGTGCTGACACCCGTGACCGGTCACCGAAGGGAACCAAAGCAACCCGGCCTGCAAACAGGGCAGCGTTGGTTACTTTTACTTCCAAAGGCACAAATGCATCCAACCGGAGCCCTGTTTCCGGCCGGATCAGTGCTTCCATTGCCGGCAGTGCATCCATTGTTAAGTCATCCAATAAGGCCATTGCAGACATTCCCGCAGATGTAACCGGCAATACAGGAGATCCGGCTGCCCGGGGTATAACAGACGACCAGCAGGATCAGGCCCTTATCCAGAGAGAGAAAACCCCGTTCCGTTTACCCCTCCTGGCTTCCTCCGGGGCAGGCCTGGGACAGGTGGAGGCAAATGATTCACTCCTCAATCATCCCGCCCGGTCCGGTTCACCCATTCCACACCGGTCCGTTCACGTGAACCGGTCCCTGAATTTCGGTCTGTCTTTCGGTCCGGATTATACAGATGGTGGAGGTATTGCAAATGATCAACTGAGCAATAATATTGGGATTACAGTTGGCTACTACCTGACCAGCCGGCTTTCCTTGAACACAGGCATTTTCTATACAAATAAATTTTACTGGTCACCCGGGGATGAAAGGCATGACCGTACTCCTTATCCCCAGGGAGGCAATTCCAGCACTTTTGCAGCCCTTCCTCCGGTTGAAAACGTAAATGGTTCCTGTAACATGTATGAAATTCCGCTGACCCTGCGTTTTGATTTCGCTAAAAATGAAAAAACAAAATTCTTTGTAAACGGAGGACTGTCTTCCTATTTCATGCTGAAACAAACTTATATCTATTTCTTCCACAGCGGCGGAAGGCCACTGGCCTGGAAACAATCAGACAACCAGCAGGTAAATTACTGGTTTGGCGTGGGCGATTTATCCTTCGGGCTGGAAACGGATATGGGCAAAGGCTTTTCTTTCCAGGCTGAACCCTTCTTCAGGATACCCCTCCGGGAGATGGGACTGGAAAATCTGAAACTGAACAGTTATGGGTTTCTTTTATCATTCCGTTATGCTCCGGTTTTAAGCAGAACGAAGAAATAATAATCAGGTCAAGTTTGGGATCCTGATCGAACCATACAGGCCTGGCATCATTCCAGGTTCCATTGTAATTAATAAAAATTTCATCTCCTTTTTTTACAGCATGGACAAGGTGATCCGGATGGTGGATGCGGTGTAATCCATTTCATATTCAGCATTCGACCGGTAATCGTGATTATACATGGATATATAACCCAGGGCCACGCAGCATTCCGATTCATCTTTACCCCAGAGAAAAATATAGTCATGCAGGCGCGTCCGGTCCAGAAGTAACCGTTCTTCTCCGCTTACAACGATAACAGGTGAAATTTCAATCACCGTTCCGGCAGGAAGCGGACCGGAATGTAAATACGCCCCGGCCACGGCCTGGCGAATCAGCAATATATAAAGATGATAAAATCATAATACAGGTCTGGGATAATGATCTGGCTGACAAGTCATTTCCAGACGCAATTTATCAAGGCTTCGCTGTAAATTTGACGGATGACCGTAGAAATCGAAAATACTTCGCTGAATGATGAATTTTTGGATAAACTCCAAAAAGGCGACCGGCTGGTATTACATGAATTCCTGGATGATCAGAATATCAGTGATGTGGCGGAACTTATTTACGAGTTCCCGGAACATGAAGGTGAAATCCTCGGGAACCTGAGTATTCACCGGGCCATCAGTACGTTTAAAATCCTGGAATTCCAGACCCAGAAACGCATTACCCAGGAGCTCTCCCCTTCTAAAACCGCGGAATTACTCAACGGTCTTCCGGCAGATGACCGTACCTCCTTCCTGGAAGATCTGCCGAGTGAAGTGGTTAAAGAACTGATCAAAATGCTGGACCCGGACGAGCGTAAGATTACCCTCTCCCTTTTAGGTTATCCCGAAAGCAGTGTGGGAAGACTGATGACCCCCGATTATATCGCAGTTCAGAAAGACTGGACCATCCGGCAGGTGATCCGTCATATCCGTGATGTCGGTAAAGACAGTGAAACGATTGATGTGATCTATGTAGTGGATGAAAAAGGTGTTTTTATTGATGATATTAAAATCCGTGAAATCATCCTGGCCGATCCGGATAAGAAAGTGGAGGATGTAATCGATAACCGGTTTATTTTTCTCAATGTGAATGATGACCAGGAAACAGCCAACCTGGCTTTCAAAATGAATAACCGCATGGCCCTGCCGGTTCTGGATCCTAATAAAATCCTGCTGGGAATTGTAACCATTGACGACGTGCTTTGGGTTGCCACTGAGGAATTCACAGAAGATATTCAGAAAATTGGAGGTACCGAAGCCCTGGATTACCCCTACCTGGAAACACCTTTTTTTCAATTGATCCGTAAAAGGGTCGGCTGGCTGATCATTCTTTTTTTAAGTGAAATGCTCACGGCAACCGCCATGGCCTATTATAACGATGAACTGGGGAAAGTCCTGATCCTGACGAATTTCATACCCCTGATCATGTCCAGCGGAGGGAACAGCGGTTCCCAGGCCTCTACCCTGATCATCCAGGCCATGGCACTGGGTGAAGTGACCCTTGTAGACTGGTGGCGGGTCATGCGCCGGGAAATTCTTTCCGGTTTTATGCTGGGCTCCATCCTTGGGCTTATCGGTTTTACCCGCATCTTCGTATGGCATTTGCTCATGGTGCATGGAATTTTTAAAGACATTTACAAACCCCATTGGGAACTGATCGGACTTACGGTAAGTTTTGCTTTAATCGGGGTTGTGCTGTGGGGAACGCTCACCGGGAGTATGCTTCCGATCATTTTAAAAAAACTCGGCGCCGACCCGGCATCCTCATCTGCTCCGTTTGTAGCTACCCTGGTTGACGTAACCGGCCTCATCATTTATTTCAATGTAGCCCTGTTTTTTATGAAAGGTATTTTATTATGACCCAATAAAATGCTGAAAGACGTTTGATAAAATCATTTTAAATCAATAAATAATTATGTGTGGAATTGTAGCTTATATCGGTCCGCGGGAAGCATACCCGGTCATCATGAAAGGATTAAAAAGACTGGAATACCGCGGTTATGACAGTGCCGGGGTTGCTTTACTGGATAAGCATAACCTGCGGGTATTTAAAAAGCAGGGACGCGTAGCCGTACTCGAAGAAAGCATTATCGGCAAAGACCTGCACGCACATGCGGGGATCGGACATACCCGCTGGGCAACCCATGGCGAACCCAGCGACCGCAATGCCCATCCGCATCTATCTGCCAGCGGAAGACTGGCCATGATCCACAACGGGATCATTGAGAATTATGCCCAGCTTAAAACGGAACTGACTAAAAAAGGATACCATTTCAAAAGTGATACGGATACTGAAGTCCTCCTCAATTTCATTGAAGACATCCAGGAGAATAATCAGTGCAGCCTGGAAGAATCCATTCGCATTGCCCTCAAAAGGGTAACCGGCGCTTATGTTATCGTTCTGCTGGACCGCGAATCACCCGGATACCCTTATTGCCGCCCGCAAAGGCAGTCCCCTGGTTATAGGTATCGGCAAAGGAGAACATTTTCTGGCTTCCGATGCATCCCCCATCATCGAATACACCAAGGAAGTCGTTTATGTAAACGACTATGAACTCGCGATTATTAAATGCGACGAACTGATTTTGAAGAATCTGGGAAATGAGAAGATCACCCCCTTTGTTCAAAAACTAGATCTCGAACTGACGGCTATCGAGAAAGGCGGCTATGATCATTTTATGCTCAAGGAAATTTTCGAACAGCCAGACACCATCTTTGATTGTCTCCGCGGCCGGCTGGACGCTGCGAAGGGAACCATCACCATGGCCGGTGTTCAGAACAATCTGGACAAACTCAGCCAGGCAAAAAGAATCATCATGGTGGCCTGCGGGACCAGCTGGCATGCGGGTCTGATCGCAGAATATATTTTTGAAGAAATCTGCCGCATACCGGTTGAAGTGGAATATGCTTCCGAATTCCGTTATCGCAATCCGGTCATTCACCCGGGAGATGTGATCATCGCGATTTCCCAGAGTGGCGAAACCGCCGACACCATCGTGGCTATCGAAAAAGCAAAAGAACAGGGCGCTTTTATTTTCGGCGTCGTGAATGTTGTAGGTTCTTCCATCGCCCGGATTTCCGATGCGGGTGCCTATACCCATGCAGGACCGGAAATCGGTGTTGCCAGTACCAAGGCATTTACTGCACAGCTGGTGGTACTGATCCTGATTGCTTTGAAAATTGCTCATGAAAAACAAACCCTCTCCGACGAAAGGTATATGATGCTTCTTTCCGAATTGCATGCCATCCCGGAGAAAGTAAAAGAACTGCTTAATTCATCCCGGCATATCCGAAAGCTGGCAGAAAAATACAAGGGAGTCAATGATGCCTTATACCTGGGCCGCGGCAACAACTTCCCGGTAGCCCTGGAAGGTGCACTCAAACTGAAAGAGATTTCATATATCCATGCCGAAGGCTATCCTGCGGCAGAAATGAAACACGGGCCGATCGCCCTGGTGGATGAACAACTACCAGTGGTTTTTGCCGCACCAAAAAGCATCTATCATGAAAAACTCATCAGTAATATCCAGGAAATCAAGGCGCGGAAAGGAATGGTCATAGCCGTTATCAGCGAAGGAGATGACGTGATTGCAAAAATGGCGGATGATATCATGACGGTCCCCCTGACGGATGAACTGATCTCTCCCCTGCTCTCCGTGATTCCCTTGCAGTTATTTGCCTGCTACCTGGGCATGGCCAAGGGATTTGATGTTGACAAGCCCCGAAACCTGGCCAAAAGTGTAACCGTAGAATAAACTTCATGAATCAGATTATCAAAACACCGCTTCGCAATCTCGGATATGATTTTATTCCGCAGGAATTTCTTCCCGAAGGAAAGGACGAATACTATCTGCGTAACGAACAACATAAACCAGTCAATGCCTATCGCCCCCTCAAACTGGATGAGGCAGAAGAGTTGAAAAAAAACGGGAATACCTCAGACGACTGGAATCTGGTAATGGTTACAGATCCTTTCCTGCCCGAACTCATTCAGCAATGTAAATTCTTTGGATTGGTCCGGATCGGATTGCTGGAACCCTATTATTTAGAATTCCACAATCTCCGCAGGCCGGTTGGATTATATAACAGTAATATCATCAGTTGTGACATCGGGAATAATGTAGTCATCGACAACGTGAATTTTTTATCGCACTATATTATCGGGAACGATGTAATCCTGATCAACGTGAGTGAAATTGAAACTACGGATCATGCAAAATTCGGAAACGGTATTTTGAAAGAAGGAGAACCGGAATCCCTGCGCATCAAGCTGGAAGTTTGTAATGAAAACGGGGGACGCAGCATCATTCCTTTCGACGGCATGCTGCCCGGAGATGCCTGGCTGTTCAGCAGGTTCCGCGACGATACGGACCTGCAGAATAAACTGGGTTTATTCAGTGACCAGGAATTCGATAAACGAAGAGGATATTATGGTACGATCGGCGATCGCACGGTAATCAAAAATTGCAAAATCGTAAAAGATGTAAAGATCGGAACGGATGCTTACCTGAAAGGAGCTAATAAACTGAAAAACCTGACCATTCATTCTTCCGCCCTGTCCAAAACCCAGATCGGTGAAGGCTGTGAACTGGTGAACGGAATCATCGGGACCGGATGCAGAATTTTCTATGGCGTAAAAGCCGTGCGTTTCATTCTCGCTTCCAATTCCCAACTCAAATACGGGGCCCGGCTCATCAATTCTTATCTTGGAAACAATTCGACCATTTCCTGTTGCGAAGTGCTGAATTCCCTTATCTTTCCGGCACATGAACAGCATCACAATAATTCCTTCCTGTGTGCTTCCATGCTCATGGGCCAGACCAATATGGCTGCGGGCGCCACCATCGGCTCAAACCACAATTCGCGCGGCGCTGACGGAGAACTCATTGCCGGGCGCGGATTCTGGCCCGGACTCTGTGTGAGCGTTAAACACAATTCACGATTCGCCTCATTTATCATTTTGGCCAAAGGCGATTATCCGGCTGAACTGGATATCCCACTCCCCTTTTCCCTCGTGAGCAATGATGCGTCGAACAACCAACTGGTGATTATGCCGGCCTACTGGTTCATGCATAATATGTATGCTCTGGCAAGAAATGCCTGGAAATATGGTGACCGCGACAAAAGACATGAAAAATACCAGAGTCTTGAATATGATTACATGGCGCCGGATAGTGTACAGGAAATTGCTGCCGGTATGGAACAACTTCAGTTAATCACAGCCAGGTCCTGGCTGAGACATCATAACCACGCAACGATCTCAAAGGAAGACTTCCAGGTTTCGCATAATATTTTTTCAGATGAAACGGCACTGAAAAAGCAGGGCAGGCAACTATTGGAAAGCAATGACCCCTCCCTTCATTCCATCCCGTTTATCGCAGACGGATTTGAAAACAGTTCCCGTAAAGTGCACATCTTAAAACTGCTGAAAGCCTATACTATTTACCGGGAATTAATTATCCATTATGCCATCCAGCAAATCATGGTCCATTTAAAATCAGGGTATTACAATACGCTGGCGGCTTTTCAGGAATCCCTTCCTGAAAATAGAAAACCCGAATCCTGGGTAAATGCCGGGGGACAACTGATCCGGAAATCAGCCCTAGACAAACTGATCACCGGTATTCATCAGGACCGGATCCACAGTTGGAATGATATTCATCAGTTTTATATTGCTGAAGCCGGATCCTACCCGGCTGATAAACTGCATCATGCCCTGGATACACTCTGGATCGTGCATGGCATTTCCATCAGAAATATCAATATGGCTGATTTCAAAGAACTGGCCCGGCAATCGATAGCCACTGCGGAATGGATTACAAAAGGCATATTCAATTCCAGAAAAAAAGACTACCTGAACCCTTTCCGGAAAATGGTTTATGAAAACCAGGCAGAGATGGACCAGGTGATCGGCAAACTGGAGGATAACAGTTTTATCAAAAACCAGGATGCACTGTTTGGTGAATACCGGTCGGCCCTTCAGGACCAGATTCATAAATGGAGCTGAAAGAAACCGGTCAGTCCTTTACAAATATCAAAGTTTCATGCTGTCCGGTTGAATCCACCACCCGGAATAGATAAATACCCGCGGATAATATTTCCGGCTCCGGCGTAAACAGGTTGATCCCTTTCCGGATTTGCAAAATTCCTTTCTTAACGGAACGGCCATTGAGGGAAATGATTTCATATTGCCATTCACCGGCAATATCAGACCGGATCAGTATTTGGTTGGCGCCCGCCGGGATGACCTGCGCAAGCCTGCCTTTTTGCTGGTTTGCTTCTTCCTTTTTGAACAGAACCATTTTCCCTTCATATTCGTGGCCCCGGACATCCACCATGCGGATCCTGAAATAATGGTAACCTGCCTGCATGAACAGGTTACAGGCCCAACGATACCGGGTTTGTTGATTTATCGCGGCAATTCGGGTAATATATTTTGACAGACCTGCAGTTTCCTCATACAAATCAAAATAATCAGGGCTTTCAGGGCTTTCAAGGGTCCAGTTGAAAACGGTCTTTCCTGATTCCTCTTTTACCTGCATTTCAAGGGTTGTCAGGGGCAGCGGATTTTCCAGATCCAGTGTGCTCGCCAGGGTAAATGCCATTGCAATAAAATCTGTATTACCACTCACCACTGAACCCTGCAGAAAATTACCGGTGTAGGTTGAATGCCCTGCATCCTCCCATATCGCTGATTGGAATTTGGCCACGTGCAGGTAATTAGGATCTGTAACACCACCGCTTTGACCGGAAGCGAAAGACAATTCAATTTTAGCCTGGTCACTCACCGGTCCGTCGGCAAGAACCGTCCAGTATTCGAGTTTTGAAATATGGTCCAGGCCGGCTCCCAGAACAGCTCCCAGGGAAGCCGGATTTTGACGAATATATTCCACGGTATAATTTCCACTGGCATCTTTTAATTCTAGCCAGCGGAGGTTCCCCTCTTTTCCTACCGGGAAAAGAAAATGATCTTCCCGGCCTATTGCCATTTTACGTAACGGCCCGTTCACAAAGGAACCCGTCTGACGGGAACTGTCGGCCAGGATCGTACAGCCCGTATCCAGTATGAGCAGGGCAGTTTCCGAACTGAAAACTGCTCCCTGATTCAGCTCCATTTTCCAGGGAAGTTTTAGCGGCAGCCGAAGTACGCATCCGGATAAATTATTCAAGCGGAATCCAACCTGGTTTTGAATCCCTCCAGCCATTGCTATTTCCTGCATTCTTATCCCATTCAATTCCAGGAACGGCTTCCCGTTAGCCGTTTCCGTGATGATCGCAGGGGGTGACTGATAAAGATCTCCCCTCACGCGGAGAATGGTATTATCCCCGGCACCACTCGACAGGTTGAGCAGGCCGCCTTCCTGTATAAAATCTCCCTCCACCTGTACATTACCGTTGGCACCACCCAGGTCCATGCTCATACTCACGTTGGCGCCTATGCGCAGATTTCCCCTGATATGCAGGGGATTCGACCCCGTGCAGGTATAGTTGACCGGAGCTCCATAAGCACCGGCATGCAGTTCCAGGCTGCCATAAGTCCGGTTACTCACAGAAATGGTATAGGATGCCCTGGGGACATCAAAATCAAAGATGCCCTGTTCGGTGCCGGGGGCCGTTGAAAGTAATTTCAGAATACTGTTTGCATGGGAGGCCTTGGTCTGGTGTATATACCGGCCCCCGTCATGAATGATCATGGAATCGGCAATGAACAGGGATTCACCTGAACTCATACCCGAGGCATTCCGGAAAATGGCTCCGGCATCCAGTTCAATGCCATAACCCGGACCTGTAACTGAAATGGCATCAGGGACCTGGTTCGAAGGGGGCAGGATCAGTTCAATATGACGCCCCGGGGATGGGTTGATATGCAGGGTCCTGATCGTAACAGCCCGGTCAGGCAGAGTGACCAGGAAAGAAAAGGGCATATCGCGGTTATCGAGTAAAACATCGTCGAAAGATCCGGGTATAGAGGCGCCGGACCAGTTCAGGGGATTCGACCAGAATGAATCGCCCCCGTATCCCGTCCAGGTTTTGGTTTCAGCTAAAAGAATGGCCGGAATGAACAATCCAAAAATAATCAGCCGGCAGGCCTTGTATGAGTTATGAAGTATCCGAAAGCACATCCTGCAAAATAAAAAGCCGGGCTGTCGGAATCAATACCACAATACGGGGGGTTAACTGCAAAAAAAATCCCCCCGCTATTTACGGGAGGGACTCCATTCGGTAAATAAATTATTTCTTTACAGCCTTCTTAGCACTATCTACAACTGCACCCATTTTAGCTTTTGCTGTATCTACAACAGCTTTAACAGTAGAATCAACTTTTACCGCGGCTGAATCAACAACTGCTTTTGCACTGTCAACCGTGGTTGAAACAGCAGAATCAGTCTTGGCAGCGGCATCACCGCTTCCGCTGCAGGATGTAAAAGCGGCAGCGATAACGAGAACAGTCAGGAACTTTTTCATTGAAGTTATTTTAGTTGGGCGCAAAGGTACATCATTTTGTCATATAAACCAAGGCATATGGCCGTTTTCAACAGGGCTCCTATTTTTTCCGGAAATAGATCCGGATGGGCACCCCTTCCAGGGGAAAGCTTTTACGCATCTGGTTTTCCAGGTAGTTCCTGTAAGGCTGCTTGATATCGTCAGGATAATTGCTGAAAAAAGCAAAGGAAGGTACGGGTGTGGGCAACTGGGAAACAAACTTAATCTTAATGGAATGGCCCCGGACCACGGGTGCATGGTAATTTTCAACAGCCTTCAACATCACCTCATTGAGTTTGGAAGTCGCGATTTTTCTGCTCCGGTTTTCAAATACTTCCAGTGCGGTTTCTATCACTTTGAAAATTCGTGTCTTTTCTTTGGCTGAAATGAAAATAATGGGCAGGTCGGTAAAGGGTGCAAACCGCTCCTTGAGTTTCTCCGCGTAATCCCGGGACGTATTGGTTTCCTTATCTACCAGGTCCCATTTGTTTACAACAACCACCAATCCCTTCCCCTTTTTTAACAGCCAGGCTGAATATATTCAGGTCCTGCGCGGTTAGTCCTTTCTCTGCATCCAGGAGCAGCAGACATACATCGGCTTCATCCATGGCCTTGATGGCACGGATCACGGAATAAAATTCCAAATCCTCATGCACTTTGGTTTTTCTCCGGATACCGGCTGTATCAATCAGTACAAATTCCTTTTTGAATAAATTATAATGGGTGTGAATGCTGTCTCGCGTGGTACCCGCAATTTCACTCACAATGGTTCTCTCACTACCTACCAGGGCGTTTAGGAGGGAAGATTTGCCAACATTCGGCTGACCAATGATTGCGAATTTTGGAAGGGGCGAATCCGTTTCTTCCTCTTCTGTTTTCGGGATGAGTTCAGCTATGGCATCCAGCAATTCCCCTGTGCCGCTGCCGCTCATGGAAGAAATAAAAAATATATTGTCGAAGCCCATGCTGTAGAATTCTGCGGCCTCCAGCAGACGGTCGCTGTTATCCACTTTATTGACCACCAGGAATACGGGTTTTACAGAACGGCGAAGCAGCTCGGCCATCGATTCATCCAGTGCCGTTATGCCGGTAGCAGTATCGGTCATGAAAATGATGGCATTGGCTTCCTCTACTGCAATCAATACCTGTTTCTTGATTTCCTGTTCAAAAATGTCTTCGCTCTCCGGAACAAATCCGCCGGTGTCGATGACGTTAAAATTTTTGCCGTTCCAGTCCGCCACACCATACTGCCTGTCCCGTGTTACACCGCTTTGGTCATCCACGATGGCTTTGCGCTGCTCGAGCAGGCGGTTGAACAATGTGCTTTTCCCCACATTCGGCCTTCCTGTGATTGCTATTGTAAATCCGGACATATATAATAATATTAAAATTCTGAATCAATACCCGTATTCGCGCAGCTGCCATTCGTTGTCGCGCCATTTGGGCCGGACCTTTACAAAAAGTTCCAGGAATACTTTTCTCCCTATAAATGCTTCTATTTCCTTTCTGGCATCCGTACCCAGCTGACGAATCCGCTTTCCGCCATCCCCGAGTAAAATGCCTTTCTGCGTTTCGCGCTGTACGATGATATCCGCCTGAATCTTGGTCAATGTGTCCTTTTCTTTGTATTCCTGCACCAGCACGGCCGTATGATAGGGGATTTCATCTTCATACATACTGAAAATTTTTTCGCGGATCATTTCGCCAACGAAAAATTTCACGGGCCGGTCGGTCATTTCGTCGCCGTCAAAAAATGCTTCTCCCTCCGGCAGGTAATGTATAATGCGTTCGAATAATTGATCTGTATTGATTTTTTTAAGGGCAGAAACGGCCAGTACTTCAGTAGCATATTTTTTCACATTAAAGAATCCGGTAACCGCAGCGATTTCCGGTTCGGTCAGCCGGTCACATTTATTAATCAGGACCAACGCAGGCACTTTCAGGTGCAGGCCGGTGAAAATCTTGTCGTTTTCTTCCAGATTGTCCTTTCCATCCAGGAGCAGCAAGGCCAGATCGGTATCAGCAACGGCCTGCTTCACGGAGTCCATCATCTTTTCATGCAGTTTATACCGCGGATCGATGATACCCGGTGTATCCGACAGGATCATCTGGTATCCCGGGGCCGTCAGGATTCCTTTGATCCGGTGCCGGGTGGTCTGAACCTTATGGGATACAATTGCCAGTTTCTCGCCCATAAGGGCATTGAGCAGGGTACTTTTCCCCGCATTGGGCTTTCCAAACAAATTGACGAATCCTGATTTCATAAAACGGCTGCAAAGGTAACCAATCACAAGCCAATTGAGGGTGCTATATGGCCCAATCCGGACAGATTACCGGAATATGAGGAATTATCTGGCGGTTTCGAACAAATTCTGTAATTTCGTTGTTTGAACATTAATTAATTAAAAATACATACCATGGCCAGCACAAAATGGGTTCTAGACCCGTCACATTCAGAAATTCAGTTTAAAATCCGTCACCTGATGATCACCAACGTGACCGGTTCCTTCGGAAAATTTACCGCAGACGTTGAAACATCCGGCGAAAATTTTGAATCTGCTAAGATCAGTTTTACGGCTGAAGTGGATTCCATCACCACCAACAACGAACAGCGCGACGGTCACCTGAAAAGCGCGGATTTTTTTGAAACTTCCAGATATCCCGCCCTGACTTTCACCAGCACGACATTTGAGAAGGTTTCCGGAGAAGAATATACATTAACCGGCGAGTTGAACTTTCATGGCATTACTAAAAATATTAAACTGCGTGTGGAGCATGGCGGTATAATCAAAGATCCCTGGGGAAATACCCGCACGGGTTTTACAATTGAAGGGAAAATAAGCCGTAAGGATTTTGGCCTGTTATGGAATGCAGCCACAGAAACCGGCGGCCTGGTGGTGAGCGAAGAAGTAAAACTACATGCCAGCGTGGAATTTGTGAAACAGGCTTAATTTTTTGACGGGGACTTCAATATATTTGAGCCCATGAAATTATTCCTCGTCTTGTTTCTGACCGGATCTGCAATTCTTGTCAATGCACAGAAAAAAACAGATCCGGTTGTTTTTGCCAATACGATCAGACCGGAAAACTTGCAAAAACATCTGTACCAGATTGCAGGTCCCGGTTTCGAAGGTAGGGAAACCGCCACCCCTGGCCAGCATCAGGCAGCGGCTTATATAGAAAATTATTTTAAAAGCCAGGGACTGAAACCCGGGAACAAGGACAGTTTTCAGCTTACCTACCCGGTTTACCAGGACAGTCTCCTTTCGGCCAGGATCCGGATAAACGGGGATTCGTTTGAATTATACAAGGATTTTGACATCAACCTGGCAAATATATATAACGTTTCGTTTGGCGTATCCGAGGTTGTTTTTGCAGGATACGGACTATCGGATTCCCTTCGGGATGACTATAAAGGCCTGAATACAGCTGGTAAGATCGTGTTGGTTCTGAACAGTTATCCCCCGGTTATCTGAAGTCCCAGGTAAACAGAAAAAAATTCAACCCCTTTGTCAAACAGGATGCAGCTCAAAAACACGGCGCTGTGGCTGTTTTCATAATCCAGGAAGATTTTCCCCATCATAGTATTGAGGATAAGGGAAAGATGTACCGGAAATATTTCATTCCACAAGTCCGCCCCAACAGTTTTTATATATCGGAACAAATGGCCCGCAACCTGATGGGTGCAGATTATGACCGGTTAAAAAACACCGGGCCGCTGCCTAAGACCTATCAAACGGAAATCTGGCTCTCGATTTTGAAACAAACCACCACGTTGCAAAGTTCCGATGTACTGGGCTACCTGGAAGGAAGCGATCTCAGAGACCAGCTCCTCGTTATCTCAGCGCATTATGATCACCTGGGCAAAAAGGGCTCTGTTATCTACTTTGGCGCGGATGACGATGGTTCCGGAACAGTCAGCCTGCTCGAATTAGCCGCCGCTTTTGCAAAGGCCCGGGAAGCCGGAAAGGGCCCGCGCCGGAGTATTCTTTTCCTCGCCAATTCCGGGGAAGAAAAAGGGCTCTGGGGATCTGAATATTATACCGATCATCCGCTCTTCCCGCTGGATAAAACCACTGCAGACCTCAACATCGATATGATCGGACGGAGGGACCCGGCAAGAAAACAGGGCGATTCCAATAATTACGTATATATCATAGGCGATGACAAACTCAGTTCAGAACTTCATCCGATCAGCGCCGGTATGAATAAAAAATATACCGGACTTGAACTGGATTATAAGTTCAATGATCCCAAAGATCCCTGGAGGATCTATTACCGGAGTGATCATTATAATTTTGCCCGGAAAGGCGTTCCCATTATTTTTTATTTCGATGGGATTCATGCCGACTACCACAAACCGACAGATACCCCGGATAAAATCAATTATGACCTGATGGTAAAACGGGCAAAGTTGGTATTTTATACAGCCTGGGAAATGGCCAACCGCAATAATATGCTGAAACGAGACCTACCGGCGGTTACAGGTGAACGTTAGACGTTCTGAAAAATAATAAGCCCCGGTAAACGCAGGGTCCACCGGGGCCTAAAGAAAAAACGGAAATTAGTTTTTATCTGACTGCGAAGCGGCTGGTTTTGGTGGCTCATTCATGCCATTTTCAAATTCCTGTTTCACATTATTTTTTGCATCATTGAATTCACGCATTCCCTTTCCCAGTCCCTTCATGAATTCAGGAATCTTTCTTCCTCCAAATAATACAAGCACCGCAATAACGATCAGAATCCATTCACTGCCTCCCGGCATGGATAATAAAAACAAATGATTTGTCATGATAAATCAGGTTTTGAAGCATTAAAAGTACCCTTTAATCATCACCTGCACAAATCCGGTCTGGCGGGAAGGATCCGCAGGTTCAGAAACGACGGAAGTTGGATCAGGAAACAGGCGCGATCGTAAATTCCACCTATTCCCCCAACAGCCTGATCAAGGTAAAACAAGCCTGGGTTGTCCGTGCGTATACAAAGGAACAATTTCAGAAGTCAACTAAATCAGATCGGCTCTGTACTTTAACGGCCTTAAAGGTTCTTAATATTTTCCAGAAAGGCCTAAGAACAAAGGACACTGGAAAATTCTGGCAATCTGATTGTTGAAGCCCAAACAGACTACCATTAAAATAGTATCCGGATTAAAAATGGCCGGCCCTGCCGGCTATTTCCGATTGTCTTTAACTGAAAATCAGGCTGCCCATATTCGATAGGCCGATAATCAGATAATTATTTGTAATTTACCTGAAACGATTGCTCACTTAAAAATGGCCCGGCATGAAAAAAGTATCAGATATTTTTCTTCATAAGGAAAGAAAAATTACCGCAGTTTCTCCCACAACCACTGTTTTGGAAGCCCTTCGCATAATGTCGTTCCAAAATATCGGTTCAGTTATGGTTATGGATAACCAGAACCTACCTGGGAATCATGACGGAACGGGATTATTCCCGAAAGGTGATCTTGAAAGGAAAATCCTCCACAGATACACCGGTGTCAGAAATCATGTCGAACGACCTGCCGGCTGTAAACCTTTATGACAGTATTGAACATTGCATGCAGTTAATGGCAGATAAGAATATTCGATATCTTCCGGTATTTGAGCAGGATAAGATTTTTGGCATCGTATCCATCCATGACCTGATCCGTGAAACCATCCAGCATCAGCAGGAAACCATTTCCCAGTTAAAAGATTACCTGCACGCCAGCATGTAGCTGACTGATATACCTCATGAGCAACAGAAGTCGTTAAAAATTCTCAAAGCCTAAAGCCGAAAGCTGAAGGCTTTTTTTATAATGGTTCATCAGTTCAAAGATTATAGCCAGTTTTCCGGGCAAGGGATTTCAGACGTTTCCTCTTCGCGCTACGATCCGTTCGGGTTTTCCGTTTACAAGGCTCCATTTGACCAGTCGTATCAGCCGTCGTAAATTTCAATGCCGTAATCGTGCCGTCATCAAAACAACAACATCCGGAATTAAAATAAGTTGGCTTCATTTCGCCGAAAGACTGATTAATAAAGTTATACTCGCTTTTTCGCCGCGGGATCTCTGCTTCAATTTTCTTCAGGGTGTCCGTATCATTCGAGCGTGCGCGCCTTTTCGAGTTGCTGGTATAGTCTTTCCAGGTGGGTCAGGGAATTGAAAACAGGCTGATGGGTATGTCCGGTAACCAGCAATATATTTTCCTGGGCCGCACTCCAGTCGTACATATACCTATTATGCAGTGTTTTCAGATTATCGTTAGCCGAAGGGCTGTTGATATTGATCTCCAGTAAATTCTGCAGCGGTCCCCATATATAACTCACAAACCATTTGCTGAACCATTCCCGTCACTTTGCTTATCGCCCTGGTGTCCATGGGTACAGAAGATTTCAAGCCCGGATTTGACCGAAAATCCACACAGATCAGCATTCCGGTAAAAATCCGGATGGCTTTCCCCCATAAATCTTTTTCAGCCAGAACGAGGCCAACGGATCATTGTCCCAGAAAAGATCATGGTTTCCGAATATCTTGCAATATGCATCCCTTGTTATAAATTGACTTCGGCAGAATACATCCTCATTATGTTTGCTATTCCAAACAGGGTATTCTCCCAGAGTTCCTCACAATCGCCCAGGTTTATAAAATAAAACTTTTCCCTATTATAATACTCCAGGGCCGCTGATATAGCAGGTTCTCGCAAACAGCAAAATCATCCGAGCCATCGCTGTTACCCCGGTGCTGGTCACTGAAAATAATAATGCGATGGCACGTCCGCTTCCAGGTCAATCCTTTCAGCTTTTTACTTTTCGGTTTACCCGCTTCCTCATATAATTCAGTGAGTGCCTCCATAACGCATTTTTATCCGGCGCAGATGAAACTTTTTCTGCGAGCCGGGTGACAGGCTTCTTCAGAATGAAGCGAAGTGCTTTCCCTGTAAACCGGAGCAGACCGGAAAAAATCATGACGGTACGATTTATCTGCTGATGATACGGGTTTCGCCGTTATTGAAACCAAGAACCAATTTAGTGGCGATCCGGATAAACAGTCCATTGTCCACCACACCCGTGATGGCGTTGACGGATTCATGCAGGGCCGGTGCATCTTTTATTTCCCCGAATGCGCAGTCGATAATATAATTCCCGTTGTCCGTAAGATACGGTCCGGTTCCATTCATCCTCCGTTCGCCCTTGCATCCCAGGAGTTTGCAGTTTTTCAAAAGTCCGTTCCCATCCAAAATGAATCACTTCTACCGGCAATGGATAACTGCCGAGGGACTGGACCCATTTGGATTCGTCTGCCACCACGATCATTTGTTTGCTATTGGTGGCCACAATTTTTTCACGGAGCAGGGCACCCCCTCCCCCTTTGATGAGCTGCAATTGCGCATCCACTTCATCAGCCCCGTCGATGGTTACATCAATCGAGTTGAACGGATGAAAAATCCACAATGGGAATGCCGAGTCCGCGTGCCTGTTCTTCAGACCGGATGGAGGTGGCGATGGCTTTCATTTTCCATCCTTCCTTATTTACTTTTTCTCCAATTTTTTCAATGGCCCAATAAGCCGTGGAGCCGGTGCCGAGTCCGATGGTCATGCCGTTATCCAGAAAAGAAACCGCTTTTTCTGCGGCCAGTTGTTTTGCATTCATAAAAAATTTTAAACAGGCGTTTCGGGATTGACTTTCTCCCGGATCAGCACCAGATCTGCAATATCGATGGTAATGGGTATCAGGCCAACCTGCACCACCGCTTTTTTTCCCCGAATTCCTTAACCGTTCCCAGCTGATGGCTTTTTTTCATTTTCACTGCGAGCCCGCCTGAATGTCTCCTTCTACTTCCATATATTTCGCTTCGAATTTCTTTTTTATTTTCTCAGTCACGGGTCTTTCTTTCTGGTTGAACAAAAGCGCCTGCATCTGTTTGATCACTTCCTGTTTGTTCTCGGTTTTCCGCCAGTCGAATATAATCTGTTTGAGCTTTCTTTCCATTTCCTTCAGGATAGGCATAACGTTCAGCTGAAATTTTATTTTGTTCCTGCAGAATCTGCAATTGTTGCTGGTGTTTTTCCTTTTGCAGGGTTTTTTCGAGTTCTGTTTTCAGCTTTTCATTTTCCCTGAGCATCTTCTGCAGTTCTTTATCCTTTTGTTCGAGGTTGCGCAGATCCTGCTCTGTCCGGTTCAGTAATTTATCCAGCCTGAAATGTTCTTCGTCTACCAGTTTGCGTGCACTGCTTAATCAGTTCAGGATGCAGACCAATCCGCTCGGCAATGGAAAATGTATACGAACTTCCCGGCTTCCCAATAATCAGCTGATACAGGGGCTGCAGGCTTTTTTCATCAAAAGCCATCGCACCATTCATGATACCGGGTGTTTTATTGGCCATCACTTTGAGGTTCAGGTAATGTGTGGTCACAATGCCAAATGCATGTTTTTTTACGAGCTCCAGCAGGATGACTTCAGCAAAGGCCCCGCCCAGGTTGGGATCACTGCCACTTCCCAGTTCATCAATAAAAAACAGGGTGCGCCCGTTGGACTGCTTCCATGAAATGTTTCATGTTGATCAGGTGCGAACTGTAGGTACTCAGTTCGAATTCCAGGCTTTGGGTATCCCCGATATGGATCATGATCTGTTTGAAGATGCCCATCGTGGAATGCGGATGCACCGGAATCAGAAGCCCCGCCTGTACCATACATTGCAGTAAGCCCACGGTTTTCATGGTTACTGTTTTACCACCGGCATTAGGACCGGAGATCACGAGTATCCTGTTTTTATCATCCAGTTTCAGATTGACCGGAATGGTTGGTTTCTGCGGATTTCTTATGATAAAGTAATAAAAGCGGATGAAGGGCCTGGATCAGGTGAATATGGGACCCGTCCTGCAGGTTTGGATAAATTCCGTTCATTTCGATGGCAAGCCTGGCTTTGCCGTTGATAAAATCATATTCCCCCACGATATCGTGGTAAGCCTCAACAAGGGGGCATATACCGAAAGCCGGGCAGTCAGTTCGCGCAGGATGCGGTTCACTTCCCGGCTCTCTGCGTGTTCCAGGGAAAATATTTCATTATTGAGCCCGATGGTTTCTTCCGGTTCAATAAACGAAGTTTTGCGGCTGTCACTTTCCCCGTGCAGGATACCCTTTACCTGTCGTTTGTGTTCGGCAAACAGGGCTACCACGCGACGTCCGTTCAGGAATGCTTCTTCTGTTTCGGCCACAAAGCCGGCCTTATTGAGTTTGGCCACGATCCGGTCGAATACCCGGCGGAGCTCATTGCGTTTCCTGTATAAAGACATTCGGATTTCGGCCAGTTCAGGCGATGCTTTGTCGCGCACCTGGCCGTTTTCTTCCAGAATCTCATCGATTAACTGGATAATGGCTTTTTCGTAATAGGTATCTTTGAATCACGGAAGCGAGCCCTGAATATGCGAGGCGCCGTTCCCGGTCGAACCAATGAAAAACCTGCCGGAGTGCATCAGCCAGCTTCCTGATCTGAAGGAATTGTTCTCCGCTCAGAACCGCTCCGGACAGGCCAAGCAATTTAAGTTCCCGGGAGAGGTTGAGACTGTCTTCACTGGGAAAATATTGTCCCTGTTCCAGCAGGCTTTTGAACTCACTGGTTCTCTGCAGTTCGATCTGAATAAATTCAAGGCGCGTATGGATCCGGAGGGAAGCAGCTTTTTCCCTGGCATAAGCAGATTTGCATTTTTCAGCAAGCAAATCCCTGATCTTATCAAATTCAAGCTGCCCCAGGGCGGATTCCGGGAAATATCTTATCATTCAAAACAAAGTTAGTTAACGAACATTTAAAAGCCTTCATTTGTCATATATCTTGCATTCCGGTCGCGGGTTTCGCCCGTACATTGCAATGGAAAAAGAATGAAAATCATTATGTTATCCGCCATTTTATACAGCACAATTTCGCTGGTTTCCTGTAATCAATCATCATCACAACCTATAGCTATGAGCGAAGAGATCATCCCGGCCGGTGTAAAGACCGATACGGCTACTTTCGGAACCGGCTGTTTCTGGTGCACGGAAGCTGTTTTCCAGGAATTAAAAGGCGTTTTAAAAGTGACTTCCGGTTATTCCGGCGGAACCGTGAAAAACCCTTCCTATGAACAAGTCTGTTCCGGAACTACCGGGCATGCTGAGTGCCTGCAGATCATTTATGACCCCCAGTTGATCAGTTTTGACGAACTGTTGGAAGTATTCTGGGAAGCCCACGATCCGACTACGCTGAACCGTCAGGGCAATGATGTGGGCACACAGTACCGCAGCGTGATTTTTTATCACGATGCCCGGCAAAAGAAAAAAGCGGAAGAGTACAAAGCCAGGCTGGACACAAGCGGCGCATATAACAATCCCATTGTCACTGAGATTACCCCTTTCAGTCATTTTTATGCTGCTGAAAACTATCACCAGGATTATTACCGTCTGCACGGATCACAACCGTATTGCACATTCGTGATCCGACCCAAAGTGGAAAAATTCGAAAAAGTGTTTAAGAATAAATTAAAGGCCCCGGCCAAGCCTTAAGTGTTTTGTTTTTGTGAATATTGTAATACCCCGTCGCCGGGGTATTTTTTTTCAACAGGCCATACTCAATATTTTTATTTTATAATTTCCCGGAATTGACGATACCCCGGTGAATTAATTGGTATCATTCGTGATTTACATATTATCACTTAAATTCGTTTAAATTTTTCCCCCATGAATCTGCATGAATACCAGGCCAAGGAACTTCTTAAAAAATACAATGTACCCGTCCAGGAAGGAATCCCCGTTGATACCGCCAATGCGGCCGAAGAAGCTTACAAACAGATCAAAGTGAATACCGGCAACTCTTTTGCCGTTGTGAAAGCCCAGATCCATGCAGGAGGCCGTGGAAAAGGAAAGATCAAGGGAACCGAGCAAAGAGGCGTATCGGTGGCCAAAAATGCGGAAGACGTACGCAATTTTGCCTCCAATATGCTGGGAGGCACCCTGGTTACCATCCAGACCGGCGAAGCCGGAAAGATCGTTCACAAAGTGTTGGTTGCTCAGGATGTTTATTATCCCGGGCCCAACCCGGTAAAGGAATTTTATCTTTCCATTCTATTGGACCGTGCCCGGGGACAGAATGTATTCATGTACAGTACGGAAGGCGGTATGGATATCGAAGAAGTGGCGCATAAAACTCCGGATAAAATATTCAAGGAATGGGTTTTCCCCGGCGCTGCCCTGCAGGGTTTCCAGGCGAGGAAGATCGCTTTCAACCTTGGGCTGACCGGTGAAGCCTTCAAGAACTGCGTAAAGTTCGTTACCAATCTCTATAATGCCTATGTGGGTCTCGATTGCAGCATGCTCGAGATCAATCCCCTCTTCAAGACCAGCGATGAAAAAATCATCGCGGTGGATTGCAAGATGAACCTAGACGATAATTCCCTCATGCGCCATCCCGACCTGGAAGGGATGCGGGATATCGGCGAAGAAGATCCGACAGAAGTGGAAGCCGGCAAATACAATCTAAATTTTGTAAAACTCGACGGCAATGTGGGATGTATGGTAAACGGAGCCGGACTGGCTATGGCTACCATGGATATGATAAAACTTAGCGGCGGCGAACCCGCGAATTTCCTGGATGTGGGTGGAAGCGCCAATGCGCAGACTGTAGAAGCCGGGTTCCGTATTATCTTGAAAGATCCCAAAGTAAAAGCCATCCTCATCAATATCTTCGGCGGTATCGTACGCTGCGACCGCGTGGCACAGGGCGTGATAGACGCCTATCATTCCATTGGCACTATCCATGTGCCCATCATCGTGCGCCTGCAGGGAACCAATGCCGAAGAAGCAAAAAAACTGATTGAGGAAAGCGGTTTGAAAGTGCAGTCTGCCATATTACTCAGCGAAGCAGCGTCGCTGGTGAATAAAGCAGTTGCCTGATCAGTCGAGGGCAATTCCTTCAGGGGGTTTCCTTCCAAGCAATTCCACTTTGACGTGCGCCAGACCGTAACCGGTAAAATTTAATTTCCTGGCGGCTGATTTACTCAGGTCAATCAGCCGCTTATTATTTTTATGCATGCGGTCGGTGATGCGCACTACTACGAATTTTTTATTACGCATATTCGTAACGCGAACCCATTGGTTCAGGGGAATAATATTGCAGGCGCCCGTTAATTTCTTCTGGCTGAAAATTTCCCCGTTTGCCGTTTTTCTTCCTTCAAATTTATTTGCATAAAAACTCGCCGTGCCATAATGAATTTTCTCTTTACTGGTTTCCCGTTTTGATTTTTTTGATTTATGATGCTTTTCCGGCCTGGAGGTTGTCCCGGTGTTTCCCTGTGCTTTCAGCAGGAGGGTGCATGCAATGAAGGCCAGGAGGAGAAGGCATTTTTTCATGATGGAAGCGTTCAGCGTTTTATACCAGGCCTTAGGCTTTACGCCATACGCCTTTAGTTTAAAAAACGCTTTTATTCATAAAATATTTTTGAATCAGATTCCGGTCTTCATCATAAATATCTTCATAAAAAACGATTTTCCCCTGCTTTCCCTTCACAGGTAAAATAACGGAAGTAGAGGGGCAGCTTATGAAACCCGCTGACGATATGTTTTTCACCCCGCTTGATAAAAGCTTTCAGGGTATCCGGCGGATAGCGAAGGCTGTCGTTACGAACCAGGAAATCAGCGAGTTTACTCCCATTCTTTTACCCGTACACAACCATGACTGATTGCCCGGTAGGATTTGCCGAACATCCATCGCACATTGGTGTCATGCATATAAACACTATATTTATTCCTGAAATTGAATTTGATGACGCCCAGTGAATTGTCGTCTCCCTGGCGCTGTTTTAACTGATAGGGGAAATGCGTTTTGTTGAGTTTTTTCCAATTAATGGTATGTCGGGTCTATCACGCTGTCCTCATCATTAACCACCATCAGGTTTTCCTTTTCAAAAAGTCCACATTTGTCATGATCTTGGGCAGCATCTCTTTGAAAATAATACTGAAAGGTACCGTCCATTGCGGCATGGTAATGAAATTTGAAATCTCACTGGTTAGTACCGGGGAGCGGGTCTGGGGCCCGCCCACAATCACTTTAGAAGAAAAAACAACCGTATCATGATCGAACAGAGACAAAGTATACGCGGGCAGGTTTACCCATAAATAAGTTTGCGGCAGGGAATCAGGCAATTGTTTATACCGGTCAAGGGTAACCGCAATCCGTTTGAATTTTTCAAGATCTGTATTGTTGAGCTTATCAACAATGGAATTGGAAATATGGCCGGTGATTTTGAATTCATTTTTTTTCTGGAAACGGTGATAGCTGATTTGAATTTAACTGAATCCATCGGTGGCACCGTATCAGAAAGGTATCCGGTTTCCACCAGTCGTTTCTGCAATAAATGGTAAAAAACCGACTGAGTCCGTATAAGGATAAGGAAATAAGTATAGGGTGAAAAACTGGCCGAGTCCAGGAAAAGCGCCAATATAGACTTTCAGAGAATCATATCCCTTCGATCTGGGTTCAAGATTATGCAGAACCTGGCGAATATTGCCTGTTTGCAATGGCCTGATTCAGGGCTGTTAGTGTAAAAACTGTCCTGTAATAAGAGTGTCGGTCCGCAGGGTAACACTGTCGAAGGGAATCCTGCCTTGTTTCAGATCCTTAGCCATCTGAAAAAATGCATCCGTCAGCAAGAGGTCCTTTCTGGCCCATAAAGCAGCATTCCGTGCGGCATTGGTATCCAAGGAAAAAGCGCGGTCGATAAAAGACAGCATGTTGTAGTGATAATCATTAGGGAATAAGTCCCCATAGACCGGCTGTTTTGCATGAGATTCAGGAATGAATGCCCTTCGGTATGGTCTTTCCCGCCTCGGATCCAGATAGGCTTGTATTGATTGGCATCATACAGACTATCCATCAGGGCTGTAAAATGGAGCTCTACGGAATCATTGAGATTGCCCTGGTGTGTCTGCAGATATTCAAGTGTATGGTGAATATCCCCGGCCGTGTTTTCAGTCCAGTTTGCCGGGATTGAACACGATATCTTTTTCAGGTGGCGTTCCCTTTTTATTTTACATTGCGCGAAAGAAATACCTGTCAGCAAAATCAAAAAAAACGATCTATATTGTTTCATCAGCGTGAGCCCGGTTTGTATATGATTCAGGAAGCCGCCATCGTTAAAGCTTTGCCGGCACGAAAGCCTTTAAAGAAACGACATATTGAATGAATAACAAAATAATGAAAGCAGGGATAAAACAAGCATGTTTAACAGGTATTTTTCTGGCAGTTTCCTGCCTGCTACCCGCTCAGAAGCTCCCGGTAAGTCCCTATGGCCTGCCATTATATAAACAGCGTTTCGTTCTACCGGGAAAGTTTAATAAATCATCCCGAAAAACAGATGGTATCCCTTTCGGATATTCCCGGAATTATACTGGACCTGCGTTATGTTTCCCATAATAATTTCATGCTTAGAAATTTGTATCCTGAAAATACAATAACGACCTTTCTGAGAAAACCCGTTTACCGGGCACTGAAACGTGTGAGCCAGAGACCTTGCCGGGCAGGGGTTGGTCCTGGTTATTTTTGATGCGTATCGACCTTATGGAGTTACGGAAGAATTATGGAGAACTGTGACGGATGAACGGTATGCCGCCAATCCGGCAAAAGGAAGTGGGCATAACCGGGGTATCGCCGTTGATCTGACGATGGCAGATGCGAAAACGCAGCAACTAGTTCCCATGCCTACCGGTTTCGATAATTTTTCTGATACCGCGAACCAGGATTTTATGGGACTTGATACGAAGCAACTCGCAAACCGGGAATTATTAAAAAAGGAAATGAAAAAATATGGATTTATCCCGCTATCCACCGAATGGTGGCATTTCAGCTGGCCAAATCCTGAAAATTTCGAAGTGCTGGACCTGGATTTCGAAGAACTGAGTAGACTTCAAAAGAAATAAAAGCAGGGCTGACATTTCGCTTATCGCAGATCAGTATATGAACTACGACCCGCTTTTAACCACTAAAAGACAGTTATTTCAAAATGCGCGGGATTTTTTGTTCCAGCATGAGTAAGTCTGCGAGTACCAAGGCTGTTACGGCTTCCAGTACTACCGGCACGCGCAGGGCGATACAAAGATCATGGCGGCCCTTTACTGAAAAAATTTCCCGTTTCCCTGTATCCCGATTATAAGATTCCTGTTCTTTCGGTGTGGAAGACGTTGGTTTGACAGCAATCCGGAATACCAATTCATTGCCGTTACTGATTCCGCCCACCACGCCACCGGCATGATTGGTGACGGTTCTGCCATGTTTTATCAGCGATCGCATCATTATGTTCGGATCCAAACATACGGGCTGCCGCAAAGCCGGTTCCGAATTCGATTGCGCGCACGGCAGGTATGGAAAACACCGCATGTGCAATCAGGGATTCTACGCTGTCAAAAAAGGGTTCACCCAGGGACGCCGGCAGTTTCTGTACGCGGCATTCCACAATACCTCCCACGGAATCCCTGGCATCAATGGCTTTCTGAAGTCCTGCATCCAAGTCTGTGAGGCCGCCGATTTCTTTTATTTCTGCATGCAATTCCGTATTCGTCAATTGCAATAATTTTTTTGCGATCACACCGGCTGCCACGAGAGCCACCGTAAGTCGTCCGCTGAAATGACCGCCTCCGCGGTAGTCTTCAAAACCGCCGAATTTTTCGTGCGCTACAAAGTCCGCATGACCCGGCCGGGGAATAGCCCTTAGTTTTTCATAATCTCCAGAACGGGTATTATTATTTTCAAATAGGATGGTGATGGGAGCCCCGGTGGTTTTTTCGTTGAAAACACCCGTTTTAAAAACTGGCAGGTCGGACTCCTGCCTGGGGCGTGGTACCCTTTTGTATACCGCCTTTTCTTCTTTCTATATCGGAATTAAAATCTTCCGGCACAAGTGACAGCCCCGCAGGGCAACCATCCAGGACCAGGCCCACACTGGCTCCGTGGGATTCACCAAAAATTGTCATCCTGAATAAACGGCCAAATGAATTCATATTAAAATATCTTATCTAATACATGAACGGATGCGCCCAGTCCGGACAGATCATCAAAAAAAGCGGGATAGGATTTATTGATGGCGTCTGCCTTTTCAATCTGGACAGGTCCCTCCGCCCGCAAAGCTGCAACTGCCGTTGCCATGGCAATCCGGTGATCATGCCGGGAATGAACCGTGCCTGCTTTTAAAGTATGAACCCCCTTAATACCCATCACGTCCCCGTTAATCATTATATCCACGCCCAGTTTCCCAAATTCTTCCTGCAGGGTAAGGGCACGGTCGCTTTCCTTATGCGCCAGCCGGCTGACGCCTTTGAAAAAACTGGAACCATGGCAAACTGAAGCCAGGGCCACGAGAGGAGGAAAAAGATCGGGACAATCGGTCGCATCAAAATGAAATCCTTTCAATTGAACCGGCTGCCCACTCCCGACCTGGATTTCATTATTTCTGGTAAACACCGGAACGCCTGCATCCTGCAAGGCCTGCAGGATCGCTTTATCCGCCTGCGTAGAACCAGGATCCAGTCCGCGAACCGTTGCCTGTCCGGCAATAGCGGCAGCAACCAACAGGAAGGCGCCCCCGCTCCAGTCCCCTTCCACTGTATATTCGATCATGGCCGCCGGTTTGATCCAGGGTTCGGGAGAAAAATAAAAATACTGATAGCCCCGGTTTTCAGGAACCTTCAGTCCGAAGGCGCGCATTACAGACAGGGTCAGGTCAATATAGGGACGGCTTTTCAGGTTGGTGACTTCAATAGAAACATCTTTTGCATCTGATGCCGCGTAGGCCATCAGCAGGCCGGTAAGGAACTGCGAACTCAGTGAACCGTCGGTTTGAATATCTGATGGGACCAGGGGACCTTTGAGCCGGAGTGGCAGTTTACCCATATTGGATTGGATTTCCACGCCCAGCCGGGGAAAGATCTCGTCAAAAAAATCCATGGGCCGGTTCAGGAGACTTCCTTCGCCCTCGATGGTCATTGTATTCGGACTCAGGGCCACGAGTGGGGCAAACATTCTGATTCCGAGTCCGCTTTCGCCGCAATTAACAAAATCATTTACGGGTTGAATCCCACGGCTTTCGATGAGCAGGGATCCATCGGTAAGACTTTCAACCTGGGCACCCAGGCCGCGGATCACGCGGAGTGCTGCCAGATCGTCATTGGAAGAACCCGGGTTGAGGACATGTGTTTTCGTCTGCGAAACCAGTGCAGCCGCACAAGCTCTTTGCATGGAACTTTTAGAAGCAGGTGCCTTCAGGCTGCCCTGAATTGCGGATGGGGAAATCGTAACGTTCATCTTATTTTATCTGGCGCGGGCAATTGAATAGAGCAGTTTTTCAAGCTGGTTCATGGGAATGGGTTTGATCACCGCCTTACCCAGTTTTTCCAGCAATACATAGTGCATGATATCCCGCATTTTCTTTTTATCCATGCGCATAATCTCGATCACTTTTCCAAAATCAACCGGTATGTCTATCGGCAACCCGTATTGCTGGAGGAGGCTGGTCACGCGGGCGGTCTCTTTGAAATTCAACATTTCTTCCGAAATCAGGCAGGCTGCCTTGATGCCTACGGAAATCGCATGACCATGAGGAAGCCTGTACACATTTTCAACAGCATGTCCCAGGGTATGCCCAAAATTCAGCAGTTTACGGTCAGACTCTTCAAATTCATCCTTCTGCACCACGGCTGATTTGATCATCACATTTTTCCGGATGAGTTCTGTCAGGGCTTTCTTATTCTTCCGGTAACTGTTGACCGTATTTTTTTCAAGATCCCGGAATAGGGCAGCGTCTTTGATCGCAGCATGTTTGATCACTTCGGCAAAACCATTGATCCATTCCTCATTGGGCAGGGTCTGCAACAGGCCCACATCATAAAATAAAAATCCCGGCTGCCGAATTACGCCGACCATATTTTTATAGGGCCCCACGTCAATCCCGTTCTTACCCCCGATGGAAGCGTCCACCATACCGAGAATGGATGTCGGAACGAAACCAAAAGGAACACCGCGCATATAAACGGAAGCGACATAACCCGTAATATCGGTCACCACACCCCCGCCTACTCCAATGATAGTCATTTTGCGATCGGCGCCAAAACCAATTAGCTGGTCGATGATCTGGTCGACCGTGGACTGTATTTTATAGGATTCGCCGGGGCGGATCTGGATGAGCTTTGTGCCCTTGAAGTGTTTCTTATGATGTTCATAAATATGCTGGTCTGTAATAAATACAGACCTGTCTTTCTCAACCAGGTTCCCGATCTGCGCAAAGGATGCATCAAAATAACAGGTGGTTTTGGAAGCAGAAAATGAAAAAGTCTTTTTCAGCATAGATGATTATATCTTAAGAGTTCATCACTTTATTCTGGTGATTAATACTTTCCATGTGCACGGCGTCAAAATATTTTGTTATGAATTCATGGCTCAGGCCGAGTTTATCGCCTTTCCGGAAAGCCCTTTCCAGGATGGCGTTCCAGCGGCTGGTCTGCAGGATTGTAATATTATTATCTTTTTTATACTGACCGATCTTTTCTGATATTTTCATTCTTTCTCCCAGGATCTGCATCAGTTCATCGTCGAGGTGGTTGATCTGCTGTCTTAACTTTTCCAGGGCCGCATGGTATTCTTCAGAAGCCACGTCTTCATTACGCCAGCGGATGGCTGAAATCATCTCACCCAGACGGGCGGGGGTAACCTGCTGTTTGGCGTCGCTCCAGGCTTTATCCGGATCTATATGACTTTCTATGATCAGTCCATCGAAGTCCAGGTCAATAGCTGTTTGCGCCACCTCCTGCAGGATATCGCGGCGGCCGCATATATGGGAAGGATCATTGATGAATAACATACCCGGGTGACGGCGTTTCATTTCGATGGCCAGGTGCCACATAGGTGCATTCCGGTATTCTGTATTTCCGTAAGAGCTGAATCCCCGGTGGATGAGACCAATTTGTTTTATGCCGGCTTTTGCCACGCGTTCCACCGCACCGATCCAGAGTTCCAGGTCGGGGTTGATCGGGTTTTTAATGAGCACAGGCACATCCACCCCGCGAAGGGCATCTGCCACATCCTGCACACTGAACGGGTTTACCGTAGTGCGGGCGCCGATCCAAAGCACATCCACATCAAAATGCAGGGCGTCTTCTACCTGTTTGGCGGTAGCCACTTCCACGGCAACGGGTATGCCGGTGATCTCCCGCGCTTTTTGCATCCAGGGCAGGCCCTTGGTTCCGATGCCTTCAAAACTGCCCGGACGGGTTCTGGGCTTCCAGATGCCCGCCCGCATGATATCTACTTTGCCTGTTTTTTGTAATTCAACGGCCGTTTCCATAACCTGCGCCTCGGTTTCCGCACTGCAGGGGCCTGAGATGATCAGGGGGCGTTTTACCCAGGCCTGCTGGGTGATCTCTTTCATTGATTTAGTCGCTACCATTTCCTTAGTTTGAAAATTTGCAAAATTGAAAATATAATAGAAATATACAAATTGATTACAGACAAAATTTTGCCGGATTATTAAAATGAATCAACTTCATTTCCAAACTTCCGGATTTTCAAATTACCTGCTGTTCGCATCATTCATCCGGATCCTCCTTCCTTTATAATTCTTCCCGTCAATTGCCCGGATCATCTGGGGAGCCGACTTTCTGTCGATCTCAATCCAGCTGTTCATTTCCTTCATATCGATTTTCCCAGCACATCTTTCCGCAGGTCACTCATATCCAGTACAAACTGGAGAAAACTGGCTTTATAAAATCCATCCTTCGTACCCAGATTCACAAACAATTTTACAAAGTCGCCATTGCCCGGTGAAAAAGATGGCCGAGAGGGCCTCGCTCCCACCCAGAGGAATGCGTTCCCTGGGTCCCCGCACGGGTCCTTCCCTTTCTCTTTGCACGCGTACATTGAGGTCTTCGGCATTCTCATAATATTTCAGGAACCGGGAGAACTCTGTCGCAGCCACTCTTTTCAGCACTTCTTCTTTGCTCACGTTGGCAAATTTCTCTTCCAGCATGGGCACATAGGATTCATAATCCCCGTGACTGATATCTGCATTCAGCAGTTTATCCATAAAATGAAAAAATTGTTTGCGGCATACATCTTTGCCCGTCGGGATTTCCACTTTATGAAAAGGCACCTGCACGATGCGTTCAATCTGGCGAAGTTTTCCGATTTCCCTGGAATGGACAATAGATAAACAAACACCGGTATTGCCGGCCCGGCCTGTTCTTCCGCTCCGGTGCGTGTATATTTCCACATCATCCGGCAATTCATAATTAATGACATGCGTGATCCCCTGCACATCAATACCGCGGGCTGCCACGTCGGTGGCGATGAGTAACTGAAGCGATTTTTCCCTGAATTCCCCCATCACTTTATCCCGCTGCTGCTGGGTCAGGTCGCCATGCAGAGCATCAATATCATATCCTTCACGCGTCAGTTTTTCAGAAATATTCTGCGCGTCGGCCTTGGTGCGTGTAAAAATAATTCCGTAAATCCCGGGGTTGAAATCAATCATGCGTTTCAGCGCTTCATAACGGTGATGCGCATTCGTAACAAAATACTGGTGATCGATATTCAGGTTGGCGGTATTCATTTTGCCCACCGTGATCTCCATGGGATTTTTCATGTATTTGCGGCTTACCCTTTTGATTTCGGCGGGCATCGTCGCACTGAACAACCAGGTAGCGTCGCGTTTGGGTGTATTCTGTAAAATAAATTCTATATCGTCCTGGAAGCCCATATTCAGCATTTCATCGGCTTCATCGAGCACCACGTATTTTATTTCTTCGAGGTTGATGGCTTTCCTTTCGATCAGGTCGATCAGCCGGCCGGGTGTTGCCACCACGATCTGGACACCCCTGCGCAGGTCCCGGATCTGCATCCCGATAGAAGCCCCGCCGTAAACGGCTAAAACCTGGACGCCGGTCATGAATTTTTTGAAGAGTTCCAATTCACTCACGATCTGCAGACAGAGTTCTCGGGTCGGACAAACCACCAGGGCCTGGGGTATTTTCTGCTCCACATTCAGGAGGTGCAGGAGCGGCAAACCGAATGCAGCAGTTTTCCCGGTTCCTGTCTGTGCGAGGCCGACCAGGTCTTTGGTACCACTCAATAATACAGGAATGGCCTTCTCCTGAATGGGGGTGGGCTGGGTATACCCTAATGCGGTTACTGCCTTCAGGAGATTCTCTTGTAACCCAAGCCCTTCAAATGTGCTCATACAGTTCTGAAATTTTGCGCAAAGGTACAATTTTAAGACCAAAGCTTAAGTCCTAAGGTCCAAGGCCTAACGCGTAACGCTTAAAGCGTAACGCCTAACGTATTTTTAAAAAGTCCATCGATTTATAATCTGAAAACTCATTAATGCAAACTTTACAATGAACCTGCTTTTTCCCAATTTAACAGGCTTGAGTCTCACTCCAGTATTCGCTTAATCTTATTCGCATTCTCCATCAACTCCTGTAGATATGCATAGTTTTCCTTCTCCAGGCAACTTTTGAATTTACGAAGTTGCATGATGTGTTCGTTCAGCACATCCAGCACGTTTTCCCGGTTTTGCATAAAGATCGGCCCCCACATAGCCGGACTGCTTTTCGCAAGCCTTACCGTACTTTCAAAACCTCCGCCGGCCAGCTCAAAAATGGCATCTTCCTCCCTTTCCTTTTCCAACACGGTATTGGCCAGGGCGAAGGATGTAATATGCGATATATGACTCACATAGGCAGCGTGCACGTCATGGCTTTCTGCATCCATGTACACGAGCGACATACCCAGGATCGTATATACTTTTTCAATCAGGGCCAGTGCTTCCGGATCTGATTTTTCTCGTTCACAGATCACGCAGGAACGGCCACGGAATGCATCGTGCACGGCCGCTTGTGGTCCGCTGTATTCGGTTCCCCACATCGGATGTGTGGCTACAAAACGGCTCCTGTTCGGGTGATCCGCCAGGAAGGAGCATAAAGCCTGTTTGGTCGAACCGGCGTCTGCAACAATTTGTTTCGGGGTTACCATATCCAGGATGGTTTTCATCACTGGCAGGGTTACGTCGACCGGGATGGCAACATATATAAAATCACTCTGTTTAACTGCTTCTTCAAGGGGTAATACTTCGTCAATAATTCCAAGCTCCAGCGCTTTTTGAGCCGTAGCGCCGCTCCGGCTCACCCCGATTACTTTTTTTACCAGCTTATGATCCTTCAGGGCGAGACTGAATGATCCCCCGATCAAACCCACCCCAACAATGGTAACTGTATTAAACATGATGTTCCGGTTTTATAAAACCTGCGTTCTGTATCCTGTCAAAACCCTCCCGTATTTTTTCTTCCGGCGCACATAAGCTCACACGTATGTAACGGTTTCCGGCAGTTCCGAAAATGCCTCCCGGCGTAACAAAAACACGGGCCTTGTATAATAAAAGATCACTCAGGGCATAACCATCGGAAATACCTTCCGGCACACCTGCCCATACAAAAAGGCCCGCCTGGTTTTTCGAAAACCGGCAGCCCAGTCCTTCGAGCATGGCTTCCACAACCTGCTTGCGCCTGCGATATATTGTATTTACTTCTTCATACCATGAAGCAGGCAGGGACAGGGCCCTGGCTGCAGCCAGCTGCAGGGGAAGAAACATACCGCTATCCATATTACTTTTGAACCGGAGCACATTTTCTACATGATGCGATTGGGCCAGCATCATGCCGACCCGCCACCCCGCCATATTGTGCGACTTGCTGAGTGAATTTAACTCTATCACGTGGCCATCGGCGCCTGCCACCTGCCATATGCTCATGGGTTCATCATTCAGGATAAAACTGTAGGGATTATCATGTACGAGCAATACCTGGTTCTCCCTGGCAAAGGCAACCAGGTCCCCAAATAGTTTTTTAGTGGGCAGCTGCCCGGTGGGCATCTGCGGATAATTCACAAACATCAGTACGGTTTCCTGGCCTCGAGGTTTTGTTTTAATGAACTGTTTCAGTTCCGCAAAATCGGGCATCCAGTTATTCTCTTCTTTCAGCTCATAGTATGCGGGAATGGCGCCGGCCAGTTTCGCCGCACTCTGGTAGGTTGGATACCCCGGATTGGGGATCAGGACGAGATCCCCCGGATTTACATAGGTCATGCAGATATGCATGATCCCTTCCTTGGAACCCGCAAGAGGCAGGATTTCAAGGTCCGGGTTCAGGGTTACGCCATAATATTCCCGGTACCAGGCAGCCATGGCTTTGCGCAATACCGGGGACCCTTTATAACTCTGGTAAGCATGCGTATCGGGCTTTCTGCTCTCTTCATTTAAAACGCGGATCACTTCCGGATGGGGCGGCTGGTCGGGGCTTCCGATGCCCAGGCTGATGATAGGCTTCCCTTCCCTGTTGAGATCTTCGATCTCCCGTAATTTTCTGGAGAAATAATATTCCCCGATTCCGTCTAATCTTTTAGCAGTATTCATCTTCCAGACTTGAATATGAAGGCCCGAGGCCCAACTCTTATTTATGTCAATTCTAAAATCCCAAACTTTTCATCGGTCATCGGTCAACAAAAGACTTAGGCTTTGCGCTTTATGCCTGTATCCCCTTTCTATACACTCCATAAACTTTAAGATCCGAGATCGCCGGGCGGATGATTTCCACCACGCGTTCAAACTGATCCGTATTTTCAAATTCCATATCCGCATGAAAACTGTATTTCCAGTCGCTCCCGGGAATCGGGTAGGACTGCAGTTTGCTGAGATTGATACCCGCATCGGCAATCAGGGTCAGCACCCTTGCCAGACTCCCCCTGGAATGGTCGGTATGAAAAGTAACCGAGGCCTTGTTGGCGTCTTTCACAGGATAAGCATTTTCCTTCCGGTGAAGCACCAGGAAACGGGTATAATTATTTTTCATGGTATGGATGTCCGGCGCGATCATATCCAGCTGAAACAGGCTGGCAGCGAGACTGCTGGCGATACCCGCAATATGTTTGCTCTTGCGCTGGTGAATATGCTTTGCGCTGAGTGCCGTGTCTTCCGTTTCAATCAGTTTCCAGTCGTACTGGTTTAAGTAATCCAAACACTGGAGGATCGCCATCGGGTGGGAATGCACTTCCTTAATATCTTTCAGGGTTACCCCCGGGTTCACGACCAGGTTTTGCCGGATCTGCAGATATACTTCCCCTGCAATCACCAGGTCACTGTTGCGGAGCAGGGAATAATTCGGAAGAATGCTGCCGGCAATGGAATTTTCGATGGCCATCACCGCGGCATCACAGAGGCCCGGATCTGCCGCCGATTTCACCACGTCCTGGAATCGGGCGCAGGCCAGGATATTCGTCTTTTCACCAAAAAAAATCCGGGCGGCTTCCTGGTGAAAACTGCCTTCATATCCCTGGATGGCTACGCGTTGAACGGGGTGTTGCATATGATAAAAAAAAATCCCGGCTTTTGACCGGGATTCTATTGTTAAGTTCTAAAATTTAATGACTGGTTAACAAAAGCATTCCCGGTTTGCTTCTAAAATAGAAGAAAAAATAAAATCCGAAATAACGGTATGCTGTTGCTGATTGACATATAAGAATTCAAAAATAAATGATTCTGTGTGATCCGGCAAATTTATTTTCCCGGGGCTTCGCCCCCTTCAGGGGTTTAGTTTTCTTTCCTGCAGGTCACTTACGAGTTTGAACAGGTGAAAGGGTTTGAAAATCCGCCAGTCCGGCTGCTCGATCAGGCCGATAAAACGGTCCAGTTTGGCCCTGTGGAAGTCGTATTGCGTCTGTGAAGGCATGTTGATACAGACAATCCAGCCTTGTTCCTGCTCTACGTCTTCCTGCCACTCTTCATAATAGTCCTTATCACCGCTGTGAAAATTCAGCACGTTCTCCGCTATCAGGATGAATTTAAATATCCCCTCGGCCATGAATTTGTCGGCCACTTCTCTTTTAAGGCTCATGATATCATTTTCAATGGCATCATTCCATTCACCGATCAATTCAATAATCACGTATTTCTCTTCGTAATCAGCCAGCAGCACTTTCAGATAAAGTGTTCTCGAACCAAACTCGTCCCATTGCGGATGGATGAGATAGTTATAGATCGCCTGGGTAAATTCAAATTCGGAATAAACGCGTCCGAAAAAAGGGGAACGTTCATCTTCCTCACTCACATAAATATGACGCCAGTTATAATATGGTTCTATATCGTGCATCTGGATTCCGGATCGATTTTACTAACTGTCAAAAAATGCCAAATCATTTCCTCCTGCTTTCAGCAGCTTTTTTCACACTCCCGAATTTTAACAGCAGATTTTTTGCTTCCGGGAAATCTGTCATACCGCTCTGGTTCATCAGCATCCGGGTGCCCCGCTCGATGAGCTTACTGTTGGTGAGCTGCATATTGACCATGCGGGTATCTTCCACCCGGCCGATCCGTATCATTACGGTCGTTGAAATCATATTCAATACCAGTTTCTGTGCTGTACCACTTTTCATCCTGGTGCTGCCTGTTACAAACTCGGGACCAACGATCACTTCAACCGGGTAATCCGAAGCCGCAGCCAGGGGTGTTCCCGGGTTGCAGGTGACACAACCGGTGATTATATTGTTCCCCCGGCATTTTTCCAATGCGCCGATCACATAGGGGGTGGTTCCGCTGGCAGCAATGCCAATGACCACATCTTTTTCATTTACCTCAAATTCGCAAAGGTCCAGCCAGCCCTGTTCCCGGTCGTCCTCCGCATGTTCAACCGGCGTGCGGATGGCTTTTTCGCCGCCCGCGATCAGGCCGATGATGAGCCCGTAGGGCATTCCGTAAGTTGGCGGAATTTCGCTGGCGTCCAGTATACCCAAACGACCGCTGGTGCCAGCACCCAGGTAAAAAAGGCGCCCGCCAGCCAGCATTTTATCTGTTATGATTTCCGTAAGTTTTTCAATCTGGGGTATCGATTGGGCAACTGCCAGTGGAACCTGCTGGTCTTCCTTATTGATAAAAGTGAGCAGCTCGAATGCGCTCATTTTTTCCAAATGCCGGTACGGTCCCTGTTCTTCGGTAATTTTTTCAAAATCCATTATCTCTTTTTATGATATGCAATGAGTCCTTGCATGGGTTTGGCTAAAAATTCACCTGCTTCCCATCCAAAGTTGTTACAAAGTTCTTTCAGAATATCCTGAAACCCAAAAGCGACACTACCTGTAAAATGGATGGGTATTTTTCCGGACTCCGGATACTGTGCGAGGTGAACGGAAAAAAAATCCCAGAGGCCGTCCTCGATGATATTCTCAATCATATAATGCCCCCGGTTCTCAGCAAGGAACATCGCAAAAGAAGCAATATAGCGATTGGGCAATGGTTTTTTATATACAGCTTCCAGGATCCCGGCCGTTGTTACCTGATATTTTTTATGGAAGGCATCATTCAGTTCCGCATCAAATGTTTTATATAAATAATATTGCAGAACTTTTTTCCCGAGATAGGCCCCGCTTCCTTCATCACCCAGGATATAGCCCAGTCCGGGGCTGTTGCGCTGGATTTTCTTTCCATTATAAAATCCCGAATTGCTGCCGGTTCCCAGGATAGCCACGATACCTTTGTTTTTCCCGCAAAGCGCCCGCGCCGCACCGGTGAGATCATGTTCCACTTCAATCCCTGCCTTGGGGAATATTTTCAGGATGGCCCTCCTGATCATCGCCCGGTTTTCAGCAGCTGCACAACCGGTGCCATAAAAATAGACATGGCTGGGCGTCTTTTTTCTCAGGGCAGGCAGGAGTTCCTGCTGCATCATGGCCACTAATTGCGGTTCATTGAGGAAATAGGGGCTGGCACCCTGGGTTTCGATCAGTTGTTTGCGGCCATTCGATATAAAACACCATTCACATTTGGTAGAGCCGCTGTCTGCAATCAGTATGGCCATATTTTGATTTTTATGTTCCCAGGGCGAAGGTATAGTGCAAACCGGAGAAACCGTTCGTCCGAACTTTCCTTCCGGTTGCCATCCTTTGCTTAATTTGCAGCCCATTAGGAGAAATCAAGTACATGAAAAAACTGAATTTCTGGCTGCCCTTTTTATTTGCGGTGGTCATGATCCTTGGAATGATTATCGGTTTCAGGCTATATCCGAATACCAGTACCGGGGGCTTTTTTAAGACGGGCAAACTGTCGCCGGTCCAGGAAGTGCTGGATATCATTAAGGATAAATATGTGGATACAGTTCATGGGGATTCGTTAAGCGATGAAGCCATCCAGGGTATACTTTCGCCACCTGGACCCACATTCCTATTATATACCGGCAGCCGACCAGGTAGCAATGAACGAAGACCTCGAAGGTAATTTCCAGGGCATCGGCGTGGAATTCCAGATTCTCAATGATACCGTGAATATTACCAGTGTGCTCAGCGGGGGTCCCAGCGACAAAGCCGGTTTGCTCGTGGGCGACCAGATTATACGGGTAAATGATTCGGTTGTTGCGGGCAATGGTATTACGGCTGAAAAGATTAAAAGATTTCTGCGCGGGCCCGGCGCCAGCCTGGTGAATGTGACCTTGTTACGCAACCATGCCTCCAAACTGATCACCATCCGGCGCGGCATCATTCCCCTTCCTGCCCTGGATGCGTCGTATATGATTGACCGGGAATCCGGATACATCAGGATCAACAAATTTTCAAGGACCACTTTTGAAGAGTTTATGGTGGCACTGGAAGCCCTGGAAAAACAAGGCATGAAAAAACTGGTGCTGGATATCCGGGGGAATGGCGGAGGCATTGTGGATGAAGCGGTAAATATGGCCGACGAATTTCTCGGGAACGACGAACTGATTGTATATACGGAAGGAAGAAAAAGTCCCCGTAAGGAATATCATGCTCAAAGGCCGGGAAGTTTTGAAACAGGCAGACTCATCCTCCTGGTTGACGAGGGAACGGCATCGGCCAGCGAAATCCTCGCGGGTGCACTGCAGGACTGGGACCGGGCCAGCATTGTCGGCCGCCGCACATTCGGGAAAGGACTGGTCCAGGAGCCTTTTGAATTGAATGACGGCAGTGAACTGCGGTTAACGATTGCCCGATATTATACACCACTGGGAAGAAGCATCCAGAAACCTTATAACAGGGGCCGGGCGGCTTATGATGAAGAAGTGATCGACCGCTTTCATAACGGAGAAGTGATACATGGCGATACCTCGAACATCCATGCAGGTCCGGTATTCAAAACACCGGCCGGAAGAAGGGTGTATGGAGGCGGCGGGATTACACCCGACGTTTTCGTTGCCCTCGACACGACCCAGATGTCAGGCAACCTGAGCACTTTATATATCAGCGGCTCCCTGAATAGTTTTATATACGAATATTATATCCATAACCAGGCGGAATTAAAGCAATTCCCCTCGCCCGCCGCTTTTTATACCGGGTTTAAAAAAGATGCAGCCGTCTGGGATGAACTCAGTGCCTATGTAAAAAAGGATTCAATCAGCCTGGATGAAGTGACCGGCCCCGAAAGAGCACAGGTTGAAATCCGGGTGAAGGCCCTGCTCGCAAGACTGATCTGGCGATCGCCCGGATATTATTTATATAATGAACCAAACGGATCCCGTGCTTAAAAAAGCGATGGAGCTGCTGGACTCCGGCAACTCCATGCCATCTGCTGTAAAAACACGTTGAGAGCATTTAATTCTGATCCGGAAAATGCTTTCTTTCAATTCTGTAAGACAGAATCAGGCCGATTCCGCCGCCAATGGCGATCAGGGCAAAATAAATGGGCACATTGGCATCATTATCGAATTCGTTCGGAACCCGGTGCCGGGTGCTTATTAAGATAAAATTATCCAGAAAGATAAGCGAGGAATAATCCGATACCTGATCCGGCCATCAGCAGCCCCCACTTGAGGTTACGGAAAGGGGCCGGCCGCCGTTCGGGTTTCAGTTTCGGGTCCAGTCCTTTTTCAATCATGGCCATGTTTTCCCGGTTGTTAAAATACCGGATGCCAAAAAGTAATGCACAAAGCGCCAGGGTGCTGAGGATAAGCCAGAAAAATACCAGTTGATCGGGTCCCATATACTTGTTTTTTAATTTTTACCAATTGTTTTATACCCATCAGACTACGGCTTTTCTGCCCAGGTTACAGGTTAACCCATTTTTATATAAATATCCTTGAATACCGGCCTTCCAAAAATGTACCTTAGCCTGTAACCAGGCCATACCAACCATCGTCTTATACAAGTGGAAATGACCGGACAACCACCAGATACCGAAATTATAAACAAGGTCCTGAAAGGGGAACAGTCTGCATTTGCCTTATTGGTGGAAAGACACCAAAACTATGTATTTACCCTGGTGCTCCGGTTTACTGAAAACCGGGAAGATGCTGAAGAAATAGCCCAGGATGTTTTTGTGAAAGCTTACCGTTCCCTGGCCGATTTCCGGGGGGACTCAAAATTCAGTACCTGGTTATTTACCATCACCCGGACAACCTGCTTAAGTTTCTTAAGGAAGAAAAAGCTGGATACCCGGTCACTGGACAATGAAAGGACCGGAATCCAGCTGGAAAACAGGGAGTCGGGATACAGCGCCAACGTCGTTGAGCAGAAATCAAAGCACGCCATGCTGAACCAGGCGATTGCCATGCTGAGCACGGACGACGCCCAGGTGCTGAACCTCTTTTATAAAGGAGACCAGACCCTGGAGGAGATTGGAAAAATTATGAGGTTGGAACCGAATACCGTGAAAGTGAAACTCCACAGGGCCCGGCAGCGTCTGAAAGAAAAGATGGAAAAATATTTTGCTCATGAGGTACGGGAGATATATGCGGATTAAAGGAGAACCAAATCAGTCATGGGATCATTCCCCTGTTAAAAAATATATTATGGATCAGGAAATGGAACAACGCATTTGGGAATATATTGACGGCCACTGCAGCCCTGCTGAAAAGGCCCTCATTTCCAAAAACCTGGCAGAAAATCCGGTCTGGCAGAGCAAATACACCGAATTAATGGGCATACATGTGTTGCTTCAAAGTGAAGAACCCGATATGCCTTCCCTCCGGTTTACTAAAAATGTAATGGAAGAGATTTCCCGGTACCAGGTGGCACCGGCCACCAGGAATTATATCAATAAAAACGTAATCCGGGGCATTACGGCTTTTTTCCTGGTCATGATCATTGGCCTTCTAATTTATTTCGTCGGACAGATCCGGTGGAGTGGCAATTCCTCCGACAGCCTTCTGCCTAAATATAACCTGGATGCCGGTAAACTGAACTGGGGCAAACTGTTGAACAATACCTATCTGAATATTTTTATCGGGATCAACGTGATCCTGGGGCTGATTCTTGCAGATAAATTCATGCAGGAAAAGAAAAATACCAGGCAGGCCGGCCACTGGTCCAAAGGCGACAGTGCCTAATCCTTTGTACATTTGCTGCATGGATATAAAAAACAATATTCTTGAAACCATCGGCAATACGCCGCTCATCCGACTGAATAAAATCACGAAGGACTTTCCCTGCATCGTACTGGCAAAAGTTGATTATTTCAATCCCGGAAATTCCATCAAAGACCGGATGGCCGTCAAAATGATTGAAGTGGCAGAGAAAGAGGGAAAACTCAAACCCGGCGGGACCATCATCGAGGGCACCAGTGGGAATACCGGAATGGGCCTGGCCCTGGCCGCGTGCGTGAAAGGTTACAAATGCATTTTCACCACGACCGATAAACAGTCCAAGGAAAAATCAGATATCCTCAAAGCCGTAGGTGCGGAAGTGATTGTTTGTCCTACGAATGTGGAACCCGACGATCCGCGCAGTTATTATTCTGTTGCCCGAAGGCTGGCAAAAGAAATTCCCAATTCATTCTATTGCAACCAGTACGATAATCTCGCCAACCGGCTGGCACATTATGAAAGCACCGGCCCGGAAATCTGGAAACAAACTGACGGAAAGATCACGCACCTGGTCTGTACGGCAGGAACCGGCGGAACCATTACCGGAACAGCAATGTATTTAAAGGAAAAAAACCCGGCCATACAGGTCTGGGCTATTGATGTATATGGCTCCCTGCTTACGAAGTATTTTAAAACAGGTGAGATCGATATGCATGAAGTGCATCCCTATGTTTCAGAAGGCTTTGGCGAAGATTTTGTGCCGGAGAATTACGACATGAAAGTGATTGATCATTTCGAACAGGTAACGGATAAAGCCGGTGCCATCATGGCCCGCCGGCTGGCCAGGGAAGAAGGATTGTTTTGCGGGTACAGTGCCGGCAGCTGTATGCAGGGACTGATGCAGTTAAAAAACAAATTGAAAAAAGACGACCTGGTCGTTTGTATATTTCATGACCATGGCAGCCGGTATGTGGCAAAAATCTACAACGACCAGTGGATGATGGAACGCGGATTCCTGGATGTCAAAACCTTCCGCGACATCGTCAACACACGTACGGCGCAGCCATTGGTTACCTTAAGCCCGGAACAGACCGTAGGTGAAGCGGTAGACCGTATGAACGAATTGCATATTGAAAATATTCCAGTGATGAAAGACGGAGTACCGGTTGGCGCTGTCAGTGAAAGCGGCTTATTCAATATCCTTATTGCAGGCGGTACGGATATCAGGCAAAAAAAAATCCGGGAAGTATATGAAACTCCCTATCCCGTTGTCGCTTTTGACACACCGGTGGAAAGAATCAGCTCCCTCATCAGCAGGGAAAATGGCGCGGTACTCGCCAGGGACGACAGCGGCCATTTCCATATTGTAACAAAATATGATGTGCTGCAATCTCTTTCAAATAAAGCGTAAAGCCTTTAATCAAATACGTAGATTTACGATTCATATGATTCGTTAAACTACCTGTGCCGGGGTAATTCATGAACTGTTAAAATCAGGCAAAAGGGCTATTGTTGTTAATATGTGTATAATTTAATTTTGATTCTGAAGTTGATTGATACACAAGCAATCAGAACAATATCCGAAAACCGTTCAAAGTCCTTAATCCAATATCCGATAGAATTTCCACGTAAAATCCGATATCAGTCAACTTCATTTTTTCTTATCCTATGAACGAGCCCGTTTAATCCGATCCTGAAAACCGAACCCAATCCTGTAGAAGCCGATCCAAATCCTGTTAAAACCAATCCGGACCCGGAAACCTGACCTTATTCTGAAATCCAATCCTGAGAAAAACATTCCTGAAATCCAAGATCCATGGGGAAACCGGTAACAGTTCCAATACCCGTGATTAAAACCCAACTGTTTATCCAGTGCCCTCCTGCTAAATTTTCCAAACAATTTAGCGGGAGGTACCCATCGGAATGGCTTCAGCATTGATCGTTCACCTTAAAAAGATGATCTTTGCCATAAAGCCCCTGTAATGCATCTTTCATTCGACGTCAATGCGCCGGATAAAAATTATACGAATAAACCTTCACGGAAAAAACCCATTTACCCGGTCAGTGAGGGACTTCGCCATTATCTGCAGCTTCACGGCCGTGAAGTAAAGCTGCCCGTATCATATGCCGATCTTTTACACGTGGCTTATTCGGTTCCATTAAAAGACAAAAACGGGAAAGACAGTTTATGGGAAACCGTTTCCTACGATATGCAGCACTGGCAATATATCCGGGAAGGGCTGGTAAAAATGTATGCCATTTTAAAAACAGAAGGGGACCTGAGTTTCAGTAAACACCTGGACGTAGCCCGGGTGGATTTCTGCAGTTTTGCCAACTCCAGTCCTTTCCGGATACGTATTGTAAACAAGTTCAACGACAACTACGATCATTTCTATATCAAACAGGCCGATGCATCCCGGATTTATGGCCTCGAACTGGAACACCTGCTTTCCCCCAACCGGATCAGTTTTTTCACCCATCAGCAAACACTGATTGAAGAACATATTCCGGGTATTCCCGGGGATGTCTTCATCCAGAATTATTTACAGGACCCGATCACCAACCGGATCCGGTTCGCCAAGGAATTTGTAAAATTCAACGAACGGTGTTTTGTTCGTTTGCTGGGAGATATGCGCTCATATAATTTCGTAGTCGATATCACACCCGATATAGAAGACATCCAGTATCGGATCCGGGCCATTGATTTTGACCAGCAGTCTTATGAAGGAAGAAAGAATTTATACCTGCCGCAATTTTTTAAAGAAAATAAACCACTTGTGGATATCTGTATAAAATACTTAAACCGGGATTCCATAAAACAATATCAAACTGAAGAAAGAACCCTGATGGCATTCCGGGTGGCCTCTTCCCGGTTTCGTCTGATGCTTTTATTGAATACCATGTCGGCCGACAATATTTCCACTCCTGAAAAACTCATCCAGCTACGCGAAGAACTGGCATCCGAATTCCAGGCACCCGTATTTCTGAAATGCCGTTCCATGGGGCAGCTGGTAAAAAGACAGTTAAAACAAACACTACAGAAAAACCTGGCCCTGATTCAAAAAAGCCTTGGAAAATTCCAGGACTGAAAGTTTTCTAAGTTTCATATAACCAGCAGATTAATTTTTAGAGGAATTTCAAGGAATCTGAACTGACAGTGCCCGGCAGAACCCGTATCTTTGCGTCCTTTAAATCAGGAAAAACATAACCATGGCAAAATACAAAGCGGGCGTATTATTTGGCGAAGAACTAGAAGCCCTTTATCAAGATGCAAAAAATAACGGGTTCGCCATACCCGCCGTCAATACGACCGGTACGGATACTATTAATGCGGCGCTGGAAGCTGCGGCGAAAGTAAATTCCCCCATCATTATTCAGTTCTCCAACGGGGGCGCCCAGTTCATTGCCGGCAAAGGAATGCCCAATGATAAATTACAGGCCAATATTTTCGGAGGTGTTTCCGGCGCCTTACATATACATACCGTTGCCAAGTATTATGGCGTGCCCGTGATTGTTCATACCGACCACGCTGCCAAAAAATGGCTTCCCTGGATAAGCGGTTTATTGGATGCCGGTGAAGCTTATTTTAAGGAAAAAAAGCAACCCCTGTTCAGTTCCCATATGCTGGATTTATCAGAAGAACCCCTGGAAGAGAATATTCATACCTCCGTTGAATTCTTTAAAAGAATGAAACCCCTGGGCATGGCTATCGAAATAGAACTCGGGGTAACCGGTGGAGAAGAAGATGGAGTTGATAACAGCGGGGTTGAAAATGATAAACTGTATACCCAGCCACAGCACGTGGCCTATGCCTATACCGAACTCAGTAAAGTGGGGAGATTATTCAGTGTTGCTGCAGCTTTCGGCAATGTGCACGGCGTATACAGTCCGGGTAATGTGGAACTACGCCCGGTGATTCTTAAGAACAGCCAGGATTTTATTGAAAGGGAATTAAAAACAAAACCGAAACCGGTATATTTTGTTTTTCACGGCGGCAGCGGCTCACCCCAGAATCAAATCCGGGAGGCCATTGGTTATGGTGCCATTAAGATGAATCTCGATACGGATCTGCAATGGGCCTTCTGGGAAGGGGTTCAGAAATATTATAAGAAAAATGAAGCCTATCTCCAGGGCCAGCTTGGCAATCCGGAAGGCGCGGACAAACCGAATAAAAAATATTATGATCCCCGCGTTTGGCTCCGTAAGGGAGAAGAAAGTTTTATCAGCCGCTTACAAACAGCTTTTGAAGATCTGAATTGCATTAATCGCAATTCTTAAGGCTTTATGACCAAGGCCTGAAGTATAACGCCATAGCACGTTCCGTTTATGACGGAATTAATTATCGTGCATAGTTTAAACATCTGCGATTCGTAAGAACCGATCGGCAATGTATTGCCAATATCCGGTTTTAAACCATTTACCATCCACTATTAACCGTACAAAAAGCTTTAAGCTTCTGGCGTTAGGCGTTACGCCTTTTTATCTATATTCATCTGATGAAATCACTTTGGTGCCTGTCCATATGCCTGACATATACCTGTATTTGTTTTGCCCAGCAACCACCGGCTAACAATCCGGCAAACAAAAAACCTGCAACTCCTGTAACCCCAGTCATCCCGGCTTCGCTAAAAAACAGTCCAAAGCCATATAAGGATGTGATCACCGATAAAGCGGTAACGCAAAAAGGACTGTTCACGGTTCATAAAGTGGATGAAAGATGGTATTTCGAAATACCGGATTCCCTTTTCAACCGCGAAATACTGGCTATTACCCGTTTTGTCAAATCCCCTGCAGGCAGCCGTTCTTATGGCGGGGAGAAAGTAAATGAACAGACTATTCGCTGGGAAAAAGGTCCGACAGATAATGTTTTCCTGCGCGTAATAACCATAGTCAGCGTGGCGCCCGATTCGTCCCAGCCCATTGCACAGGCTGTCAGGAATTCAAACGTGGAACCCATCGCAGCCGCATTTGATATCAAAGCATTCGGAAAGGATTCGGCCAGTGTGGTAATTGATGTGACTGACTTTTTCAAAGGGGATAACCAACCAGTCAGCCTGAGCCCGGACCTGAAGAGAAGATATGCACTCGGTGGCATAGCTGCCGACAGGTCCTTTATATCCTATATACACAGTTATCCGCTCAATACAGAAGTGCGTACCGTAAAGACGTTCAGCTCTTCGTCCGCTCCTGCCGCCAGCCCTTTCGGATCTTTAACCAGCCTGCCAGCCGCAGAAGTGGCAGGCGCCGTTACCATGGAACTGAATAATTCTTTCATTATGCTACCGGCTATCCCTATGCGCAAAAGGTTGTCCGACCCCAGGGTGGGTTATTTTGCCAGTGATTATTCGGTCTACAACGATACCCAGCAGAAAGTGGAAACCAGCACGTTTATCCATCGCTGGCGCCTCGAGCCTAGGGAGGAAGACATGGCAAACTGGAAAAAAGGAATACCGGTTGAACCTAAAAAACCCATCGTTTTTTATATCGATCCCGCAACTCCCAGGAAATGGAGGCCCTACCTGATCGCCGGAATCAACGACTGGCAGCCGGTTTTTGAAAAAGCCGGATTTAAAAATGCCATCATGGGAAAAGAGTGGCCTGAAAACGACAGTACGATGAACCTGGAAGACGCCCGGTTTTCCATGATACGTTACTTCGCTTCTGATATAGAAAATGCATACGGACCCAATGAAGCAGATCCCCGTACCGGGGAGATCCTGACAAGCAATATTGGCTGGTATCACAATGTAATGAAGCTTTTGCACGACTGGTACATGATCCAGGCAGGCGCCGTGGATGCCCGGGCGCGTAAAATGGTTTTTGATGACAGCCTGATGGGAACCCTGATTCGGTTTGTTTCGTCACATGAAATCGGCCACACCCTGGGACTTCGTCATAATATGGGAAGCAGCAGCCAGACCCCGGTGGAAAAACTCAGGGACAAAGCATGGGTGGAAGCCAACGGACATACTGCCTCCATTATGGATTATGCCCGGTTTAATTATGTGGCTCAGCCGGAAGACCGGATCGGGCCCAAAGGATTGTATCCCCGTATCGGGCCCTACGATTACTGGGCCATCCAATGGGGATACAAAGGGATACCAGGTACCCAATCAGCTGAAGAAGATAAAAAAATACTGAACCTTTGGACCATTGACAGCCTCAAATCAAATCCCAGATTATGGTTTGGCGGAGAAGGACAGAATTTTGACCCGAGATCACAAACAGAAGACCTCAGCAATAACGCTGTAAAAGCAAGTGAATACGGAATTCGCAACCTGAAAAAGATTATCCTGCTCCTCCCCCAATGGACGAAGGAAGAAGCAGACACTTATAATAACCTGCAGGATATGTATTCCCAGCTGATCGGACAATTCAGCCGTTATATGAACCACGTTTCCAAAAATGTAGGGGGGATTTATGAAACTTTCAAAAGTGTGGAACAACCCGGGGACGTATATGAACCCACACCAAAACCCATACAGGAACAGGCAGTGGCTTTTCTTCAGAATCAATTATTTGAAACACCTTACTGGCTGCTCAATAATAATATACTCAATAAGATCAGCAGTCCTTCTTCATCTGAAATGATCGCCAATACACAGAGCAGTATCCTGATTTCTCTTTTATCTACTTCCCGGTTATTCAGGATGGAAACCATGTCGGAACGTTTTGGAACATCTTTTGTATATGGACCGGACAACCTGGTAACTGACCTGGAAAATGGGCTTTGGAAAGAACTTGCCAGCAGGAAAGCCATCGACCCGTTCAGAAGAAACCTGCAGAAACAATACGTGGATATCATGATTTCCCTGTTGAATCCCGTCCAACCGGTTATTCCGGCCGGTTTACCCCGGACATTGATGCTCTTTTTCGGTGCAGATATCAAAAACACGGATATCCCTTCCATCGCACGTGGTCACTTAAGTGTATTGCGTAACCGGATATTGACTTCAGCCCATGTTTCAACGGATAAACTGAGCAGATACCATTTACTGGATATAGCCGAAAGAATCAGGCAGGCGTTGAGCCCGAAATAATCAGGGCTGATCTTGTTCTTTTATAGTAGGCCTCGGCCCCAGGGGTTTGTGGTTGGTCACGGTTTCATACATACAGCCTCCCATCAGTCCGACCAGTACCAGGGTGAAGAAAATCAACCACATTTTTTCGGTCCGGGATAGTTTTTGCATGATGATTGCTAAGCTACAAAAATAATTAAGGTTAATGGCTAAGGCAATTTCTAAAGCATATACCATTAACACAGATACCACCTGTATTACCTGCTTAGTAAATCGACGATGGGTGTTCCGATATTTCCACTGGGCGGCTGTATATGTAATAACGTAGCCAGGGTAGGTGCGATATCCGTCATCTGGACCCGGTTTGCCGTAGCGCCCGGTTGAATATCCCAGCCCATAAAAATGAGCGGGATATGGGTGTCGTAGGGATTCCAGGTTCCATGAGTTGTTCCGGTCTGTGCATAACGCTCCAGCCAGCCCGGCTGAAAAATCACCTGGATCTGACCGCTTCGCTTATAATTATACCCATTGACGATCATGGTGCGGATGGGTTCCGGAATCGCTGCCTCCCGTACGTGATCCATATCTACCGCATAACTGACCCCGGATTGCTTTTTCAGGTAATCGACCACCAGTTTTTTTATACCCTCGAGGTCTGCATTGGCAGCTGCAATCTTATCCAGATCGAAATTGATCTGGTAATTGCCGGCGGAGCGTATGGCTTTGGATAGGCCGTATTTCTGTGCGATCAGCTGATCCAGGTTTGACACAATATCCCTTGCAGAATAAAAATCAGCTGGCATCCGGTTTTCCTGCGAATAGTTCACGGCATGTGCGGCACCATGATCAGCAGTCAGAAATACCACATACTGCCCCCTCCCTATTTTAGCATCGAGGGCAGATAAAAATGACGCCAGGTCCAGATCCAGCCGCAGGTAGGTATCTTCGATCTCGATTGAATTCGGTCCGAATACATGGCCCACATAATCCGTAGACGCACAATTGATGGCCAGAAAATCAGTGGCCGGCCCCATCCCCAGCTGATAGGCGTCCAGGATCATTTTCGCAAAATTCAGTGTTAATGTATTTCCAAATGGGGTGGTACGGAATGATTCATGATTTTTCGCATACGCCGCTCTTATATTATGCGGGAAAACAGGCGATACTTCACCCGGGAGTCTTCCTTCATAGTACCTGTTATCCGAGTCACTTTCAACATAGGTGCTGATGGGATATAACGTGTTCCAGTTGCCTGCCAGAAATTGTTCAATTCGTTTACTCTTATTAAAATCTTCCACATTCTGCGGCAGCTTATTCATGTAATAGGTACTACTGATAAAATTTCCGCTCGAATCGTCCAACCAGTACGCAGCGTTCGCCGTATGGCCGGCCGGAAGAATAGCTGCCCGGTCTTTTAATGAAACGCCAACGACGCGCGACTGGTAATTTGTTGCCATACGCAGTTCATCCGTTATGGTTGTGACCAGCAGATTGCGGGGCGACATTTTTCCCTCCGGCGAAGTACTGACCCCGACCGCCTTTACCGTACTGTCGTCGGTACAATAAACCCGGGCACCCGTTACCTGATCCGTCCAGTCGTTACCCGCAATACCTGTAATGGAAGGCACAGAGCCGGAATAAATACAGGTATGGCCAACCGCGGTAGAAGAAGGCAGATAATTGATGTAGGTATTCTCACAGGAAAATCCCTGTTTCAATAACCTTTTAAATCCCCCCTCGCTATACCGGTTATAATAGCGATACAGGTAGTCCCAGCGCATCTGATCAACCACGATACCCACGACCAGCCTGGGTCTTACCAAAAATCCGCCTGTAGCCTGGGCCCGTATTTGACCTAAATGGAAAAAAATTAAACCAAGTAAAAAAAAGGACTTACGCATGTTACAAAGAGATTTGAACAAAGGTATCAGCAATTGCGGCTTGTCTGGTTGCGCAAATGCATTATTTTTGCATCAATTTTTAACCATCGCATCAAAATTTATGGCAGATATTTTTGAAAAACTCACCAGGCACCAGGGACCTATCGGACAGCACCGTGAAAGAGCCCACGGTTATTTTGCATTTCCAAAACTGGAAGGCGAAATCGGCAGCCGGATGAAATTCCGCGGAAAGGAAATGATCGTGTGGAGCCTGAATAATTACCTGGGGCTGGCAAATCATCCGGAAGTAAGAAAAACAGATGCTGAAGGAGCGGCTGCATACGGGCTTGCTTCCCCCATGGGTGCCCGGATGATGAGCGGGAACAGCAATCAGCATGAACAACTGGAAAAAGAACTTTCTGATTTTGTAGGCAAGGAAGATACCGCGCTACTCAATTACGGTTATCAGGGCATGGTGAGTATTATTGATGTATTGTGCGAAAGGCACGATGTGATCGTATATGATGCGGAGTGTCATGCCTGTATCATAGATGGTCTCCGTTTGCATGCGGGTCATCGATATGTGTTCAAGCATAACGACCTCGCCGATTTTGAAAAACAGGTTCAGCGTGCCAATGCCCTGATTGAAAAACAAGGCAGCGGTGGTGTGCTGGTGATTACAGAAGGGGTTTTCGGCATGGCCGGAGACCAGGGAAAACTAAAGGACATCGCGGCATTAAAATCCAAATATAAGTTCCGCCTGCTGGTGGATGATGCACATGGTTTTGGAACACTTGGAAAAACGGGGGCCGGCGCGGGAGAAGAGCAGGGTGTGCAGGATGATATCGACTTGTATTTTTCCACTTTCGCTAAGTCCATGGCTTCGATTGGTGCATTTGTATCGGGTGAAAAACAGATCGTGGATTATATCCGTTATAATATCAGGAGCCAGATTTTTGCGAAGAGTTTACCAATGGCCCTCGTGCTCGGTAATCTTAAAAGACTGGAACTGTTAAGAACCAATCCGGCTTTAAAAGAAAAACTTTGGAGCAATGCCGAAAAACTCCAGGCAGGGCTCAGGAAAAAAGGATTTGATATCGGTAAAACTGATTCCGTGGTCACACCGATCTATATGAAAGGGGATGTGCCGGAAGCAACAGCCATGGTCATGGATCTCCGTGAAAACTATGGTATTTTCTGTTCCATCGTGGTTTATCCGGTTATTCCGAAAGGACATATCATTTACCGGCTGATACCCACGGCTGTTCATACCGATGCGGATATAGAGGCCACACTGGCCGCTTTTGAAGCCACTAAAAAGAAGTTGGATCTGGGTGATTACAAAATGGAAGCCATTCCAGATATGGCTGAAGCTTAATGAGTTACGAAAATATTCCGGCAGGTTTGGCATAAAAACCTGCTTTTTTCGTTTTAAAGGGCATGCAGAGATATCTATGACCCAATTATTCCCATTACCGGATGTTCCTGCGAAAAACCATATTGCCCCTGTTTGTCATAATAGCCTGCCATTGTTACGGAAATAAAATCATCACATCCAGGGATTCGGGTACGGTGATCATTACCCTCCAGAACGCTGCGGATAAACTCTCTAAAATTGATTCTGTTTTTGTAATATTTGACCGTTTTGATCTGCGCGGAGCGGGTGTCGTAAAAAAAGTTTTTTATCCGGATACAGAAAATAAGGTTCAGGTCAGCTTGCCCAAAGGGAAATATTATATCAGTATTTACTGCCTGGGTATTTATAATAAGGAAAGTTTTGACCGGGTAATAAAGGCAGCAGACCATAAAACAAGAAATATTTTCCTGCGATTGCAGGTATCAGCTCTATATAAACAGGGCCTTGCCCGGATTCCTGCCGACCATTTTGATCCCTCCCACCTGGCTATACTCAATTTTGGCAATAAGTAAACGATCCATTCCGACCTTAAAGAGTACCTATAAAAAAAGCCTCCTTGTTGAAGGGAGGCCGCACTAATCAAATACCATTAACCATTAAACCTTATCCTATGAAAAGTCAAATATAAAATATTTGAGTAATCTACTGTGTTACACCACTGAATTATTTTTTTAAACGTAGTTAACTTGATGCAAATCAATATCAAATCATCTAATTTGTAAATTCCATGAAAATCGGGCCATGCGGAAAATAGTTGTTGCCATTACCGGAGCCAGCGGATCCCTGTACGCTAGTTTACTGATCGAAAAATTATCATCCATCCGCTCTCAATGGGATACGGCTTCCATCGTAATGACGGGTAACGCACGTGCTGTTTGGGAAACCGAATTGAAATAACCGGTCGTATAATGATCTGCCATTGCAAGTCTACGAAACCAACGACTTCTCGGCGCCATTTGCTTCCGGTTCAGCCCGATATGATACTATGATCATCATCCCCTGTTCTATGGGCACCCTGGGAAGAATTGCCACAGGTATTTCTTCCGACCTGATCACCCGGGCAGCCGATGTCATTTTAAAGGAAAGAAGGAAATTGATTTGTGTGGTCAGAGATACCCCTTATAACCTCATCCATATCCGCAATATGGAAACCATAACGCTGGCAGGCGGGATTATTTGTCCGGCGAGCCCTTCTTTTTACAGCAAACCCGCCACAATAGAAGCCCTGGCAGCCACCGTAGTGGATCGTGTTATTGACCTGGCCGGGTTCGATCTGAATAGTTTTCGCTGGGGATCTGAAAACAACTGAAGGCTGGTTAGCTGGTTGTAGCTGAATTATATACCTTATGCCTCTAGATTACTGGGTCAGGTTGACTTCCTCTACACCGGGATGTTTGGATTTGTCGAAGGTAAAACTGGCGTCCGTTAAACCGGCATTTCCATTCAGACTGTCCATCGTGTATATATAGCGGTTGCCATTCTTTTCAAGCACTTTACCGGAGCTTATCAGATGTGTTTTCTTGTCAACGTATAAATACACTTTATGAAAATTCCGAGTCTTGTCGACCGGAGTCATTTCAATTTCAACAAGCGTTTTTGTTCCCATTTTCTGCTCGCCATTCACTTTATACAGGAAATCCTTGTCATAAAAATTGGTAAACAGTTTTTGGGGGGAGAGCGCATCGGATGTGGGGTCAACTTTCGTAATGGTTACTTCATTGGACGATTTATCGTAGGTCCAGATCGTTTTTCCGTCGCAATAAATCTCCTGCCCTGCCAATCATGACAATATATTTGACGTCCTTTCATGTGAAACAGTCCCTTTCTTTAGTTCCCTGGGAAACTCCCTGGGCATCCTGAATCTGCAGAGTAAACTAAGGCCTTTACCGATTTGAATGATTTTATTTTTGCGGAAGCTTTGATCTAAAATCAGTTTTGCAGACGGATCACTACTTTGGGAAAGGCGGAAGTCATACAGAAAATATTCCGGATAAAAAACTGAATATCACTTTCATATGGGAAATTTGATAATAACGGCCGCAAGATATGCCATTCAATTTGCAATCTTTATGCTGGCACTGTTAAAATGTGGTTGTGTAACATCCATCCATCTGGGTTAGATAAATGGATAATTCAGCATCCGTTTTTATGATCACTTCCCTTGCCTTGCTTCCCTGATTTGGTCCGACAACCCCGGCAGCTTCCAGTTGATCCATCAGCCGGCCGGCCCGGTTATAACCCAGTTTCATTCGCCGCTGGATCAGAGAAGTGGAGCCGACCTGGTTCTGCACAATAAGCCGGGCAGCTTCTTCAAAGAGGGGATCTCTGTTATCGGCATCAAATTCTTTGTCACCCGCTTCTTTTTCATCCACATATTCCGGTAAAAGAAAAGCCTGGGGATATCCTTGCTGCTTCCCGATAAATTCCGCAATTTCCTCCACTTCCGGCGTGTCCACAAAGGCACATTGCAGGCGTCGTTATTTCCCCATTATAGGATACGAGCATATCCCCTTTCCCGATCAGCTGTTCTGCCCCGCCGGTATCGAGAATGGTTCTGGAGTCGATTTTGGAAGAAACCTTAAATGCAATACGGGCCGGAAAATTTGCTTTAATGGTACCCGTAATGATATTGACGGAAGGCCGCTGAGTGGCAATGATCAGATGTATACCTACGGCTCTGGCCAGCTGGGCCAGCCTGGCGATAGGCATTTCGATTTCTTTTCCGGCCGTCATGATCAGATCGGCAAATTCATCAATGACCAGCACGATAAAGGGAAGATACTGGTGCCCTTTTTGAGGATTCAGTTTTCGCTTGATGAATTTATCATTGTATTCCCGGATATTCCGCGTGCCCGCTTCTTTCAAGCAGATCATAGCGGTTGTCCATCTCAATACAAAGCGCATTGAGGGTATAAACCACTTTTTTGGTATCGGTGATGATCGGTTCTTCTTCCCCGGGAAGTTTGGCAAGAAAATGTTTTTCTATGATCCGGTATAAACTGAGTTCTACTTTTTTCGGATCCACCAGAACGAGTTTGAGCTGGGAAGGATGTTTTTTATACAAAAGGGAAACGAGGATGGCGTTCACGACCCACAGATTTCCCCTGGCCTGTTGCGCCGGCCATTAGAAGATGGGGCATGGTAGAGAGGTCCACAATAAAATTTTCATTATCAATTTTTTTACCGAAGCGCTATGGGCAGATTAAAGTTGTTATGTTGAAATTTATCGGAAGCGAGCATTGTGCGCATACTCACGATCGTTTTTTTCACATTGGGTACTTCAATCCCAATGGTTCCCTTACCAGGAATCGGAGCAATGATCCGGATACCCAGGGCAGACAGGTTGAGAGCGATATCATCTTCAAGGTTCTTTATTCGGGAGATTCGCACGCCGGGCGCTGGAACGATTTCATATAAGGTAACTGTCGGACCCACCGTTGCGCTGATCTTATGAATATCGATATCATAATTTTTCAGCGTGCCGATGATTTGGTTCTTGTTATTTTCCAGTTCGGCGGGATCCTGGATAATCCGGTCATTGCCATGTGCCTGCAGCAGTTCAAGTGGCGGAAATTTATAGGATTTCAAATCGAGGGTCGGCTCATAATCCGGCATAACATCCGGTTTCGGCCGGCTCTCCGTTGAATATTTAGTTTCATCCGTGAACGCATCCGGAACAGCTTTGATTTCCAATTCCAGTGGATCCTGTCCGGAACGGAGTCTTTTTAGGAAGGCGGGTAATCGGGCATGAATGGAACCTGTTTTACGGGCGGATCTTCGCGTAGATACGGAGCCTTGCACCGGAGCCCTGTTGTTCAGTGCCAGCAATGACCAGGGGAAGTTCCTGCCCCTCCTTTATTTTATTTTTTTTACTTCCTGGCAACCGGTTCTTCAATAAATAGCAGGGCGCCGGCAATTTCCTGTTCCTCCTCTGGTTCCGGTATGGCTGCAGCTTTATTTTTATCCGCCATTTCAGGCAATTTGAATTCCGGATTAAAACGCCAGATGAAATAAGCCAGGGCACCAGCAAATAATACACAGGCTGTGCCGATCTTACCGAGAAAACGCACCATCCAGTCACTGGTCATATCCCCGAAGGCCCCTCCCCAGGGAAAGGAAACTCCGCGATGAAATAAAAGCCAGCGTGGTAGAAAAATAAAGCAGGCCGATCAATACATATCGCAGGTTGCGTTTAATGGAAAAATATTTTTTCGCAAATAGCCAGTTGATTCCGGTTATAAAAAAAAACGAACAGATTAAAAACTCGCCAGTCCAAATCCCTTATAAAAAAACAGATGGGAAATATAGGCGCCGAGATTGCCGAGCAGATTGGCGACTTTCACTTCATGTGATGGAGCAAGGATGGAAATACCCCGGAATACCTTGTCCTGGTCTTCCCTCCAGGTAAAGAGATAAGAAGTAAAAGCAATAAATAAAAAAACAGAGATCAAGATGAAAACCGCGCCGGTAATCTTATGAGTCCGCTCATCGCGCAGAACCTGTGAAACAGTGAGTTTGGCATCCTTCTCTGTTTTCAGGGAAGCGGAGCGGAGGATAGGTTTTTCTTTGATTTTGAACGCTGAGCCATGACGACAAAGATATGCACCCGGCTATGCAGAAATTAAATGCCCCAAAAGGAAACTATTTCAGGAAGACCTGCCCCTCAGTACGGCAATAGTCATGGAAATCCATCCCGGCTATAAATCCAAGTCCTCCAAGCGGCGTGAGAATACCCAGGGCCGACAGGAACAGAAATTCCATTGGATATCATTGCCGAAATAAGATAGAGTGAACCGCAAAAAAGCAGGATGCCCGGCAATAAAGACAGAGTTCCGGCCAGATTCATCCAGGCACCGTGAAAACGTTCACTGAGTATACCCGGCAGCGAACAAAGCAAAAACATGATAAAACTGATACCGAACCGCTATTTCATATACTTCAAAGCTGCGACAGGCATACTTTGTTTCAACTGGTGGGCCAGCATGGCTCCGGATACGACAGCCAGTGCACCCGCAATGGAGGCAAAAATCAAAAAAATTTATTCATAGCCTAAATTTATAATTTTTATCACAATTGATTGAAATAAAAATTTATTGGACAAGCCGATTAAAGGTTCCAGCTCCATCGTTTCCTCATGAACCATCAGGTCCGCCTGTTCATAATACATTTTCCTTTCACTCAGTTTCCGGATGATATAAGCCCTTAGTCCGGCTTCGTTAATTCCCCTTAACAGTGGACGCGTATTTTTTTCTTTCAGCAGACGCTGGTTCAGGGCCTCCAGCGAGGTATTCAGCCAAAGCACTTTTCCATTCTTTTTCATAAACTTAATATTATTAAAAAAACAGGGTGTTCCGCCTCCAGCCGATAAAACAAAATGTTCTTCCCGGGATACAAGGTCTTCCAGAGTTTGTTTTTCCATATACCGGAAATACTCTTCCCCCTTGATGGCAAAGATTTCTGAAATGCTCATGCCTTCGGCGTTTACGATCACTGCATCCAGATCGTAAAAAGGAATTTGTAATTTCTCCGCAATCCGGGTTCCCCAGTGTGTTTTACCTGAGCCCATAAACCCAATCAGAAATATTCGCATACGCTGCCAATCAAATTTTAAAGAAATTGAAATCGTCGCTTATCAATCGACAATCGTCAAATGATTTGTGATTTACATAAATGCATTCAAACCGGTCACGTCCATTCCGGTTATCAGCAAATGCACATCATGAGTGCCTTCATAGGTCAATACACTTTCCATATTCATCAGATGCCGCATAATGGGGTATTCTCCCGTGATACCCATTCCCCCCAGCATCTGCCTGGCTTCCCTGCGCAATATCTGTTGCGATGTCGCACCCATTTCTTTTCGCCATCGAAACTTGTGCGGGCTTGCTCTTTTTTCATTCATCAAACTCCCAAACGCCAGTTAATTAACTGGGCCTTGGTAATTTCAGTAATCATTTCAGCCAGTTTTTTCTGTTGAAGCTGGAAAGCCCCGATGGGCCTGCCAAATTGTATCCTTTCTTTACTATACCTCAGTGCCGTATCATAACAGTCCATGGCCGCTCCTACCGATCCCCAGGCAATTCCATATCGGGCTTTTGTTAAACAACTTAAAGGGCCCTTCAGTCCCCGGATATCCGGAAACAGATTTGCTTTTGGAACTTTTACGTGGTCAAAAACCAGTTCCCCGGTGGCTGATGCCCGCAGGCTCCATTTTCCATGGGTGGTCGGGGTTGAAAATCCTTCCATGCCCCTTTCTACCACCAGGCCCCGGATCTCCCCCAGTTCATCTTTGGCCCAGACAACAGCTATCTGGGCAAAAGGTGCATTACTGATCCACATCTTACTGCCATTCAAAACCACATGATCCCCGGCATCCCGGAAATTGCACAGCATACCCGCCGGGTTGGATCCGTGGTCGGGTTCCGTGAGGCCAAAACATCCCAGCCATTCACCGGAAGCCAGTTTGGGCAGCATTCTTTTCTTCATTTCCTCTGATCCATAAGCATGGATCGGGAACATCACCAGGGAGCCCTGCACCGAAGCGGTGGACCGGACACCGCTGTCTCCCCTCTCAAGTTCCTGCATCATCAGTCCATAACTGATATAATCCAGCCCCCCCCCTCCATATTCTTCCGGAATGGTGGGACCAAAACAACCCAGGTCCCCGAGTTGTTTAACGATCTGCTCCGGAAAGGCAGCATTCTGGGCATACGTCTTCAATAATCGGGCTGATTTCCTTTTTTACATAGTTGCGCACGGCCTCCCGCACCAGCTTATGTTCCTCTGTAAGCAGATCGTCTACCTGGTAATAATCCGGACTTTGAAAAACATCGGTTTTTGAGGCCATAGCGATAAAGTTGGATGCGAAAATACTCAAGAGGCCTGATAGTTGAAAGCACAATTGGTCAATGATAAACCGGGTTATATCGTTCCCGGGGGTTCAAATCAATGAATATGAGCAAAATAAGGAAAAATCCCTGCCCGGGTGCCGACCAGGCTGAGAATTCAGGTATTTAGTTATAGCAGGATGCAACATCCTGCTTTTCTTTGTGTACTTAATATAGAAATAAAATACGAGGCTGTTGGAGTTAACTGCACCTATACAACAAGATGAACTGGTAGAACGCTGCAGGCAGGGAGACCGCCGCAGTTATGGCGAACTGTACCAGAAATATGCCAAAGCCATGTATAATACCAGTCTGCGGATTGTGAATCATACTGCGGATGCAGAAGACGTATTGCAGGAATCATTTTGTGATGCCTTTGCAGCGATCGGCAGTTTTGGTTACAAATCAACCTTCGGGGCCTGGTTGAAAAGAATTGTCATCAATAAGTCGATCAATGCCCTCAGAAAAAGGAAGATGGACATCATTGACATTGAAAAAACAAATCTGGGGCATTTACCAGAGGAAACGGGTTATGATGAAGAAGAGATCAGTTTTAAAGTAGAAGAGATCAGAAAAGCGGTAAAGGAATTGCCGAACGGATACGAACTGTGCTCAGCCTTCATTTATTTGAAGGGTATGACCAGGAAGAAATCGCAGAAATTATGCAGATTTCACATGCTACCGTACGAACACAATATATGCGTGCAAAACAAAAATTGTTATTACTGTTAAAACAAGGAGGCTTATCATGAGCAGTCCATTAGAAAAATTCATTCTGGAAAACCGGGAAAAATTCGATGCAGACGCACCGGATCCCCGGGTTTGGGAAAGATCAGTGGAGAATGGATCCCAGGGAAACTAAAAAGATAAAGCCCCTGCGCTCCCTGCCTTTTAAACGCTGGTTTTCCGCCGCTGCCGCAGTGGTGGTTCTGGGCCTGCCGGGCGTCCTGTACCTTACCATGCACCAGGATAAAACCCAGATGGATTGCACAAATAAAACACTGGCAAAATCGACTAGCCTTCTAGTCACCTGCCAACGACCAACACAACGGTTGATTCCCCCGCAAGCGTCATGGCCAAAGCAGATCCGAATCCATGACAAAAAGTATCCCGCAGATCAAACCCAGGCTCCTGCCGATAACGGAGAAAATAAAGAGATGTATTATTATGCAAAGCTGATAGAACTCAAACATGAAGAACTCAAAACACTTGAAAAGGATGAACCGCTCCTGTACAGGCAGTTCTCCGGCGATGTGCAAAAGCTGGACAGTGTATACCATTCCCTTAAAACCCAGTTACCGAACAATTCCAACCGGGAACAGGTGATTGAAGCCATGATTTCAAATCTTCAGCTTCAGATCGGATTATTGAATAAACAGTTGGACATTATCAAACAAATCAAACATTCCAAAAAATCAGCGTATGAAAAAGCGTATAAATCCGTTTAAAGACCCTAGTTCTTCTTGCCTTATGCGCTACCCCTTTACTTGGGCCAGGCACATGACGGGGATAATATTGAGAAGAAACGAAGCTATCTCCAAAACCTATACGTGTAGGATCCGGACGACCGGTTATCCGTTGAAAATTCATTCGGCAACGTACGTTATGCACGACCTGGGATAAAAATGAAATCCAGGTAGATGTCGAAATCGGCGTGCGTGCATCGTCTGAAGAAAAAGCACAGCAAATGCTGGATCAGATAAACGTGACCGACACCAGGGCGGCCAGGAGATTGAATTTAAAACCGACATTGGCCGAATGGGTAAGGGAAAGGAAACAACAATTGGAGCAAGAACGAAGATAACGAGGAGGTTTTACGTGGATTATAAAATCAGTCATGCCTGCCCAAAAATCCACTCCGCATCGAAAACAGTTTTGGCAAAATCAGCGTCCCGGATTTCAGCGGCATGGCCAGCCTGACCAGCAAGTTCGGTGAACTGACTACTGGCAAACTGGCAAACGCCAAACTGATGCACGTGGAATTTGGCAAAGCAGAAATCGGTACGCTGAAAAATGCAGATGTCATTTTAAAATTCAACAGCAAATCCAATGTGGCTGGCATGGGCGGCAATTCGAAAGTTCATATTGCAGTTCTGCAGCCAGGTGAATCTGACGATTGACAATACAGTAAGCGATCTGGCAGTATTTGAATCCTATTCCACCATTAATCTGAAAGTACCAGACGACCTTTCTGCCCAATTTGATATTCATACCAATTTCGGGAGTTTTAAAAACAAAACGGAATTCAATATTGCGGAAGACAATGAAGATGATAACTCCGGACCGAAATTTGATAAGGATTATTCCGGTTCAGCTGGCAGCGGGGCTGCTAAAATTAAAATCAAAAGCAGTTTCGGGAATGTTCGCCTGGCCAGCATACATGATAAATCTGCTGACAAAGAAGATGCCCATGATGAAGACCAAGACGACGAAAAGGGCGGGGATAAAGTGAATCTGTAGTTCATAAGCTTTAGGCACAAAGCTTAACCCTTTATGTATAATTTGTATTCCGAAAAAGTACACGGGCAACGGTCAGTGGAACATGCATCCCTCAGCTAACGGATGCATGTTTATTTAAATAGCCCGCCATTTCTGCAGAATATCCTGCCGCGACAGCGCCCGCCCGTTCTGCAAAATCCTCCCCCGAACCGGCGTAAATAACTGCCCGGCTTGCATTCACCAATAAACCGACGTCTCTATTCAGCGCTTGCCCGGAAATTTCCTTCAGGCTGCCACCCTGTGCACCCACTCCGGGTACCAGGTAAAAATAATCCGGTGTGATTGCCCGGATCCTGGTAAACCAACCGGCCTGTGTAGCGCCGATAACGAACATCAGGTTTTCTATGGTGCCCCACTGGGAAGCCTTCCGGAGAACAGATTCATATAGCAGGCCATCCTGATTGCCTGTAATTCGAAATCAGCAGCGCCGCTGTTAGAGGTCAGGCCCAGCAGGATCGTCCATTTGCCCGGATATTCCAGAAAGGGCCGGATACTGTCCTCACCCATATAGGGCGCCACCGTAACCGCATCAAAAGAAAGTGTTTCAAAAAAAGCACGTGCATACAGGGACGAAGTATTGCCGATATCACCCCGTTTGGCATCTGCAATTTTGAAATGCGTGGAAGGGATATAGTCCGCCGTTTTTTGCATGGTCTCCCAGCCGGCAGCACCGGATACTTCATAAAAAGCGGTATTGATTTTATAGGCAACACAATGGGCCCGGGTTGCATCAATGATCTTTTTATTGAATTCAAAAACGGGGTCCTGAAAACTTTGCAAAAAAGGCGGAACACTCAGGGGATCTGTATCCAGGCCCACGCAGAGATAGGACTGTTTCAACCGGATTTGTTCTATTAGGGTTGCGCGGGTCATGAAGTGATTTTATTTTTACGTCCATGGCATGGGCGATTTCCCGTGCATCCCCTTCCTGCTCACTAAGCCGTGAAATAATATTCGCCCTGGATTGGGGATCCCGGTTCTGGCTCAGTTTAAATACATGGCGGATGGAAAGCACTTCCATTTCAAAGGCCACGATGGCCTGCATCATCCGCTGCACATAGTCAGGTTCCATATGCTGCACCAGGGATACTGAACCAGGTGCTTCGAATGTTTCAGTCAACCTGGTCAGTAACCGATGTAGAAAATCCTCATCCCGGAAACAGATCTTACCTCCAGCCTGCACGGCCTGGTAATTCCAGGTACTTGCCACCTGTTTGTTTTCATACCAGCTGGCACTAACATAACTGTGTGCGCCTGAAAATACGGCCAGTACCTGTCGGATTCCGAAAAAATGCATCTGTATGATCCTGCTTTTTCATGAAATGACCTTGCAGAAATAATTGATCCGCTTTTTTTTCAAATAACAAAGGGACCTGAGTGGCAACGGGTTTTCCTTCTGTATCCACCCCGCAGATCAATGCAAATGGATGTGCCTGCATATAGGCAAGGACCTCATCGGGATGGCCTGCTTTAAAATATGGTACATCGTACATAGATAAAGTTATGCAACTACCAGTTCGGCTCTTTTTTCAGTATCGATATTGGCATTGATCATCGCAATACTGCGGGCAGCGTTACCTGCAAAATCCAGAAATGCCTTTTTTGCTGTTATATCTTCCCCGATCATCACCGGTTTTCCCTCATCGCCGCCTTCCCGGATTCGCTGCATCAGCGGGATCTGGCCAAGAAAAGGAATATCATATTCTTCCGCGAGGCGTTTTCCACCGTCTTTCCCAAAAATATAATAGCGGTGTTCCGCCGCTTCTTCGGCAATAAAATAACTCATATTTTCGACCAGTCCGATCACAGGCGCCTTTAACTGGGCCTGCCCGAACATGGCGATGGCTTTCTTTGCATCCGCCAGGGCCACATCCTGAGGCGTGCTCACCACGATCACACCAGTTACGGGAACAGATTGCAGCAGGGTCAGGTGAATGTCGCCTGTACCGGGTGGCATATCAATGACGAGATAATCCAGTTCACCCCAAAGTACTTCTGTTATAAATTGTTTAATGGCAGAGCTTGCCATCGGTCCTCGCCATACCACCGCATTTTTTTCGTCAACCAGCAACCCAATGCTCATGAGCCGGATCCCGTATTTTTCCAAAGGTAAAATCATACCCTTCCCGTCAACTGTTTGCATCAGGGGCCTTTCTCCCCGCACACCGAACATAATATGCTGGCTGGGTCCGTAAATATCTGCATCCATCAGTCCCACTTTCGCGCCGTCCGCTGCCAGGGCAAGAGCGAAATTCGAAGCCACCGTACTCTTGCCTACCCCGCCTTTCCCGCTGACGATAGCAATAATATTTTTAACTTTGGGCATTACAATTTCCGGATCTGTGCGATTCGTATTCATCTCGGAAATAAAATGGATTTTAACCGTTATCTCATTCCCAATCAGCTGATGAATCGCTTTCACACAGGCCGTTTTAATCATGTCCTTCAGCGGACAGGCGGGCGTGGTCAGCACCACGGTAAATGAAACTTCGTTACCCTTGATCACAATATCCCGGACCATATTTAACGTAACCAGGTCCTTTCCAAGATCCGGTTCCTGGACCGTACCAAGTGCCTGTAACACATTTTCAACTTTCATGCGTAATGATTTGTTAAAAAGAAGAAACCGCTTGCAAAATTAGTCTATGAAGACCTTAATTTATTAATGATTTACGGTTTATAAACTTTATTTTTGGCGCAGTTTTGAAAAAATTTATATTATACTTCTTATTCCTGAGCCTGCCCTACGCATTGGAAGCCCAATTTGATAAATTGAAGGATTCCGTTGTTGAGTTTTATGGCGTGGTGATGACGGCCGACAGCCTTCAGGGCATCCCATCCGTAAGTATCGTGGTAAAAGGTCAGCACCGTGGAACGTTTACTAATGACCAGGGCGTATTTTCCATCGTGGTGATGAAGGGGGACCAGATAGAATTCAGCAGCATTGGTTATAAACCCAGACTGGTGAATGTTCCCAAAAACCTGGAGGGCAATCAATGGAGCATTATCCAGTTGATGGTTACTGATACCATGTTTCTGCCTGCAACCATTATCCGTCCGCGCCCCACCCGGGAACAATTCGAACGGGATTTTGTGAATACAAAAGTCCCGGATGACCAGATTGAGATTGCTCGGCAAAATAACGATGCTGTCAAACGAAGAATCCTTGCACAGGGAATGCCCTCGGATGCGCGTGAAGCGACCAACTATTACCTAAAACAGAGTGCTGCCAAATATTCTTACTATGGACAGCTTCCACCGCAAAATATCTTTAACCCGCTGGCCTGGGCAGATTTTATTCAGGCCTGGAAACGGGGTGATTTCAAGAACAGCAATAACAACTGACCGCTCTTTCAGGTGTTCTCAATATGGATTATCCCCAAACAATCGACTATCTGTTTGCCCGCCTGCCACTTTTCAGCCGGATTGGGGCAGCCGCTTATAAATCAGACCTGACGAATATCCGGGCACTCTGCCTGAAGCTGGGCAATCCGGAAAAAAAATTCAGATCCGTACATATTGCCGGAACGAACGGGAAAGGCTCAACAAGCCATATGCTGGCCGCCATTTTACAGAAAGCCGGATATAAAACCGGTCTGTATACCTCGCCCCACCTGCATGATTTCCGGGAACGGATCCGGATCAACGGGCAAATGATTCCGGAGAACGAAGTAACCGGATTTACAGAACAGATCCGGCCGTTTATTGAACAGACCGAACCTTCCTTTTTTGAAATAACCGTTGCCATGGCATTTGATTGGTTTGCCCGGGAGCAGGTGGATATTGCAGTGGTTGAAACCGGGCTTGGCGGCCGGCTGGACAGTACCAATATAATCATTCCGGAGGTTTCCGTGATCACCAATATCAGTGAGGATCATATGGATCTCCTGGGCAATACCCTTGAAAAAATTGCATTTGAAAAAGCCGGCATCATCAAACCCGGCGTTCCCGTAGTCATTGGCGAAGAACAACCAGACATTAAGGATGTTTTCCTGCAGGTGGCTGAAATAAACGCTTCCCCGGTTCATTTTGCCAGCCGGAACAGGTTCGCCGGGGAATGGAAAACAGAAGGTAAGCTATTGTATGTGCAATTGACAGAAACACATAACAATACCAAGAAAAATTTTCAGCTCGACCTGCCGGGTCTTTACCAGCTGAAAAATATCGTTACCGTTGCCGAGGTGATTTCCCTCCTGAACCGGAATGGATACAATATTTCCGATATGGCCATGCAACAGGGACTGAAACAGGTAAAATCCCTTACGGGTTTTCATGGCCGCTGGGACATACTGCATGAAAATCCCCTGGTGGTGACCGATGTAGGCCACAATGAGGAAGGCATGAAGGCCATTGCGAAACAAATTGAAAATACTTCGCATGAAGAATTGCATATCGTTATCGGGATGGTAAAAGATAAGGCCATAGAACATATCCTCAGGCATTTACCCAAATTGGCCAGTTATTATTTTACCCGGGCGCAGATCCCCAGGGCACTGCCCGAAACAGAACTCGCCGCAAAAGCGGAAATCCTGGGATTGAAAGGAAGGAGTTTCCCGAATGTGAAACAGGCATTGGAAGCGGCTGTTTTAAAAGCAGGCCCGAAGGACCTGATCCTGGTTTGCGGCAGCGTTTTTCTGGCAGGTGAAGTCAATCTCAGAGAGATTTCATTTTAGCCAACGCATAGTAAAGTGTGGTTACATGCATACTCTGTATTATCTGATTTTCCGCAAGCAGTTTTTTCACCTCTTCCAGTGTAAATAAATACACTTCTATCTCTTCGTTATGATCCAGTTGCTGTTCCCTTTCATACCGGCCACCGGTTGCCAGGAACATATGCATCCAGTTATTATTGGTAGAAGGATTCGATGAAGTTTTACCCAGATACTCAAAATTGGAAAACCGGTAACCGGTTTCTTCCAGAAGTTCCCGAGCAATCGCCATTTCCAGTGAGCTGTCGGCCTCGTCCACACATCCACCCGGAATCTCATAACAGGTTACGTCCAGGGCATACCGGTACTGGCGTTCCATAATAATTTTTCCTCCCTCTGTAATGGCTACGGCCGTAACCCAGGTAGGGAATTCATATACATAATAAGGATCGATGATTTTCCCTTCACCCGTTTGACATACATCTTTACGAACGGTTCCCCAGATATCGCGCGAGAGGTACTCTGAAGAAATTTTTTTCCAGCGAAGATCCTTCATGTTTATAAGTTATTAGCTTCACGAAAAGCAAGAATATGGGCCACATGGTGTTTGCCGTGCCAGCTGTACAGGCCAAGTAAAAACCAGATACTAACAGGGGCCTGTTTGCCCGGATAATGAAAGGTCCGGTTCCATTGCTCGTGACTCAGATTTACGATTGCCGCATAAAGCCGGGTATGCAAAGCATGCAAAAGTGTAATGGATACATTTACAGGAACCGCCTGCACATCCTCCAGATCTGCCCAGAGTTTTTCATCGTAGGATTTAACGGTAACCTGGTCTTCCGTAAGCGCCAGTTTAAAGCGGATATAGGCATTCATATGACTATCTGCAATATGATGAACAAGCTGCTGTATGGTCCATCCTCCTTCCCGGTACGGGCTCTGCAAATGGGCTGCATCCAGGTTCTGTATGGCATACTCCAGTTCAGTCGGCAGCTGGCGGATATGATTCAGCCATTTCAGTTTTTGGGACTCTGAATAAGGATGGGGCTCATATTTGCCAATGGGATAACGAGGATCAGACATGGATTATGAGTTATGAGATATGAGTTATGAATACCGGGTTCTGGTTATTGAAATTTAAAAAAACGGAAGTTTGAGAAATTTAAAATGAAATGATGGAATTCCCCATTTTTCAAATTTTCCTATTCCTCCCTCCACTCCTTGCCCGTCATATGAATGAACACATCCTCCAGGTTGGCCTTTTTCACTTCTTTTGGTCTTTCAAATCCGGAAGCCACGAGTGTATCAATGAGCAGGTCGGGTGAATCCAGGGCAATGATTTTCCCGGAATCCATAATGGCAACGCGGTCGCAAAGCACTTCCGCTTCATCCATATAATGCGTTGTAATAATAACGGTAGTGCCCGAGTTACGGATTTCCCGCACGAGATCCCAGAGGTTTCTCCTGGCCTGCGGGTCGAGTCCGGTAGTGGGTTCATCCAGGAATATAATTTTCGGCTGATTAATCAGTGTGGTAGCGATGGAAAACCTTTGTTTCTGTCCTCCGCTGAGTTCCTTATATTTCGATCTTGCCTTGTCCAGCAGGTTCACCTTCCCCAGGAAATCCGCTGGTTTGATATGACGGTTATACAAACCGCCGAATAACATCAGCAGTTCGGTCAGGTTCAGATTCGGATAGTAACCAGAGGTCTGCAATTGAACGCCGATCCTTTTTTTGATCTCGTTGGGGCTTTTATCCAGGTCAATCCCGTCAACAATAACTTTTCCGGATGTTTTTTCACGAAGCGTTTCAATAATTTCCAGGGTGGTGGATTTACCTGCGCCATTGGGGCCCAGCAGCCCAAAAATTTCTCCTTCGTACACATCAAAGCTGACTTGTTTTACAGCTTCAAATTCACCGTATCTTTTTGAAAGCTCCCGAACTGAAATAATGACCTGATTTTCCATGAAGGGCAAGTTAATGCATGCATTTTAAAAGGCCGCCACTTGTAGTCCTTACCTTGAAAAAATCTGCGTAAAATAGATATCTCCTTTTTTGTCTCGGGCATAGCCAATCCCGGTTAGTGTAAAATTTCCTTCGATATTTTTTTTGTGCCCCGGACTTTTCAGCCAGCCATCCACCACTTCACGGGCTGTCATCTGGCCTGAAGCTACATTTTCGCCCACTTCCTGGCTGCCCAATGCCTTTTGAATGGTCCGGGCTCTGGTGTTGAATCCGTCATGGCCAAATTTTACTTTCCCGGTCGCCATATCCCGGCTGTGCCGGGTCGCCAGAGAAGATTCCAATTCATTCATCTTCAGGAGGGCCAGCCCCTTCTCCTGCCGGTCTTCATTTACGTATTTATAAATATCCGATACCAGGCTGTCTGTACGGGCCGCACCCAGGCTGTTTTGAAGACCCAAACCGAATATCAGCAACAGGCTTATTTTACTTAAAATCCCGGGCATATTCCAATTGTTTTATCCAAGAATACAATTTTCAGAATTTTTTGGAATCAAATCAATGTACCGGTCTTAAAAATATCAAAAATTAAGTCACCTGCCCGGTGATTCCGGATATATGGTTATAATCAGGATAACAACCGGGAGTATACATTATAAAAATGACAGAAAACAGTCCGACCCGTGATTTAAGTCACCCATTGGCCTGTTCACCCGGATTAACTTCATATTAAATTTATGGTTCATGGCATATTATTTCAGCAAGGTCCTGGCCTGTGGTTTCGACCAGGCCATTGAAAAAGTTACTGATGCGCTCAAAGCCGAAGGCTTTGGTATATTAACAGAAATAGACATAAAATCCACCCTGAAAAAAAAGCTGGATGTTGATTTCTATAATTACAGGATACTGGGCGCCTGTAATCCCCCGTTTGCTTATAAAGCATTGCAGGCAGAAGATAAAATAGGGACCATGTTGCCCTGCAATGTCATTGTACAGGAAAAAACAGCTGGCCAGGTAGAAGTATCGGCAGTGGATCCCATAGCTTCCATGTTATCAGTAGAAAACAAACAACTCGGGGAAATTGCAATTGAAGTCAGAAACAGGCTGCAAAAAGTAATAGCCGGGTTATAGCCCTGTCGTTCCGATCCGGAACCGCATTATCTTTGCGCCTCTGTAAATCACGACTTCATGAAAGTTTTCAAATTCGGGGGTGCCAGTGTCGACTCTGTTTCACGGATCCTGAACCTGCCCGCCATCCTGAAAAACTACGAATCAGAGAAACTGCTGATCGTGATCTCTGCGATGGGTAAAACGACCAATGCGCTGGAAAAAGTTGCGGAAGCTTTTTATGCAGGTAACACTGGACTGGCATTGGAACTGTTCGGGGAAATCAGGCAGAGCCATCTGCAGATAGCGCAGTCCCTCGGAACTTCGGACATCAGCGGGTTTCAGCAAAGGATGGGCGATTTTTTCACAGAAGTGGAATGGCTTCTGCATGATAAACCCGCCAGGGATTTCAACTACTATTACGACCAGATCGTATGTATCGGCGAACTCCTGTCTACCTCTATCCTGAGTCATTATCTGAATATGGCCGGGATTCCGAATCAATGGGTAGACGTCCGGGATATTTTCGCAACGGACGACCAGTTTCGGTCGGCCAATATTGACTGGGAAAAAACTGCAGCCCGGTTGAAGGAAGAAATCATTCCTCTATTTAATGGAATCCATATCGTGCTTACCCAGGGTTTTATCGGTTCCACGGATGCCAATGAAAGTACGACCCTGGGGCGGGAAGGAAGTGATTATTCAGCAGCTATTTTTGCAAACCTGCTGGATGCAGACAGCCTGACCATCTGGAAAGACGTGGAAGGCGTTATGAACGCAGATCCAAAAGCTTTTCCCGATGCCCGTTTCATCAGGGAACTGGGTTACGATGAAGTGATTGAAATGGCATTTTACGGGGCTCAGGTCATTCATCCCAAGACCATCAAACCCCTGCAGAACAAAAATATTCCACTGCACGTGAAATGCTTTCTGGATCCCTCCTTACCGGGTACGCTGATCCATTCCAAACATATAAAGACCTGCCCCCCATTATCGTGCTGAAACAAAACCAGGTGCTGATTCATCTGCGTTCCAGGGATTATTCTTTTGTGGGTGAAGAGAGCACAGCCACGATTATATAATATATTATCGGCCTTGCATATACAGGCCAATCTCCTGCAAACCGGAGCCGTTACCTTACAGGTATGTGCGGATCATGTTCCCGGGAAGATTGAGAAACTGGCTCAGGAAGCCTCGCTGCTTTTTGACGTGCAAGTGGAAAAAGGGCTTACCATTTTAACGATCAGGCATTATCGAAAGGAAATGCCTGGAAAAACTCACCGGGGAAAGGAAAATTGTTTTGCAGCAATGGACACCGGAAACTGTTCAGACCCTGATGTATTGAATGATTGCAAGTCAATTAAGCTTATCATTGTACAGATTAGGCGATTCAGGGCGCTTCCACCATGATGGTTTGCTTTGAGTTTGATGGGTACATTTTTTCCCTGCCGTACTGCCGGGCTCCACAGGGCCATACCGGTAAAGGCTTTCTCGATTTTCAGATTCATTTTATCATTTCCCCCGCTGATCGCATTGGCATAAATGGTTTTGCCATTTTCATCAATGATATATTCCATTAATACAAAAGCCTTGCGCTGGCCGGGTTCGAGTTCTTTGATCATATCCGCACTCAGTTTGTCGATAAACAATTTAAAAGCCGGATTTCCGCCCGGATATAAAGGCAGTTTATCCACGCTGATGGCAAGTTCGTCTTCCGGGATGGGTTGTTCGGGATGATGGAGTCCGACTTGCTGTTCTTGTTTCTATTTTTGGCGATGTATGGCGGGTATGGCTACGTCTTCCAGCACATATTCACCTTTTGCGTTTACCACAACAGGAGGCACCTGGTGATTTTTTTCAAAATAATAAAAAGCATTCTGCATGCTTTTCTCAAAAGGAACAAATTCATTAAAATTTATAAGGAACCGGTTCAGGTAGGCCACACTTCTCTGGATTACTAAAATTGACCGGGAAAATATGAACCGGAATAAAATCCTGTCCCATATCCTTGGCATGGGCGGCAAGCACATAGAGCTCTTCAATTTGCCCGTCGGTAATCGGAATACAGCCAGTGGTCACACAACTTCCATGAATATAAATATCACCTCCCGGCTGCGACATATCACAAAGCATTCTGTCGGAAGCATTCGGGTAATTCAAACCAAGTGATAAATGATACAGACTCCGCGGATTGAATTCATTGATATAATAAAAACCTTCCGGTACCTGATAATCTCCAGCCATTCTTTTAGGTCCCAGAGATCCTGCCAGGGCACATATTTTATAGGTTTTAAAATAGTTTATATTTTTCGCCCGGCTTATTCTTAACCCACACTTCCAGTTCACTGTCGTATTTGAAGGATCGGATATATACAAACCGTGCGGGCCAGATCAGTTGTTTTGCCTGAAACTGCTTTTGAAGGGTATCATCTTCCCGGCTCATCATTTCACTGATCCTGGGAAAGGTTTTCTGATTATCCAGAAAATGAACACTATAGGCAGAAGTCTGGGAATGCAGGGGTGAAAAGCATAAATTGAAGCCAATCAGCCAGACTGCCAGGGAAAGAAACCGGATTTTCTTCATGCAATAAAAAATATGATGCATCGGTACGGATAAAATTACTTATTAAAAACAAAAATCCGGCCATATTATTATGCCTTGAATGTGAATAAGGCGTGAAAACCAGATTGTTTTATCTTCACGCCATAATTGGAAAAATGCTCAAAATAGGAATCTTAGGGGGAGGCCAGTTGGGAAGGATGCTTTTACAGGCTGCTGCAAACTATCCGGTACGAACCTATGTGCTGGAAAACGATCCCGAATGCCCTGCGGCTCATCTTTGTCATGCTTTTACGTTGGGGGATATCCGGAATTTTGATGATGTTTATCAATTTGGCAGACAACTGGACGGCATGACCATTGAAATAGAATCCGTTAATGTAGAAGCTCTGGAAAAACTGGAAACACGAAGGCGTTAAAATTTTCCCGAGACCGTCCGCCCTCCGCATCATTCGGGACAAGATTTTACAAAAACAGTTTTATAAGGAAAATGAAATCCCCACGTCCGCATTCCGGATAACGGAAAAACGCGCGGATCTGAAGAATTTTTCCGACTTTCTTCCGGCTGTTCATAAACTGGCTGCGGGTGGTTATGATGGCCGGGGCGTCCAGGTCCTGGGGGGTGAAAAGGACATGCACCTGGGTTTTGACCAGCCATCGGTACTTGAAAAAAAAGTGGATATTCATAAAGAAATCTCCCAGATTGTAGCCATGAATGGGGATGGGCAAACAGCACTTTACCCACCCGTGGAGATGATATTTAACCAGGTACTGAACCAACTCGATTACCAGCTCAGTCCCGCAGAGATTCCCCAGCAAACCACCTGGCGTATCGAAGCGATCGCATTGAAAGTGGTTAAGGATTTAAAATCACCGGGCATTTTTGCCGTTGAACTTTTTATTGATAGGAATGGGGATGTGCTGGTGAATGAAACGGCCCCCCGCGTACACAACAGCGGTCATCATACCATAGAAGCGAATTTCTAGTTCGCAGTTCGATATGCTCTGGCGGATCATGCTGGGTTATCCGCTGGGAAATCCAAAACATATTGTCCCTGCAGCGATGGTGAACCTGGTCGGCAGTGAAGGGTATTCCGGCGAAGTCAGTTTATGAAGGAATGGACGAAGTACTGAAAATGGAAAATGTTTTTCTTACATCTTTATGGCAAAAAAGAAACCAGACCGGGCAGGAAAATGGGACATGCCACCATCTTAAGTCCGGAAAAATCTGACCTGGTTTTTAAAGCAAAAGCCATCAAACAAAAAATACGAATCATTTCACGTCAACCTCAAATAACCGTATGAACCAGGTGGCCATCATCATGGGCAGCGACAGCGATCTTCCGGTCATGCAGCCTGCCGCAGAATTTCTCAAATCATTAGGAATTCCATTTGAACTAACCATCGTATCTGCCCACAGGACTCCACAGCGTCTGGTAAGTTATGCCACGAAAGCAAAGGAAAGAGGCTTTAAAGTAATTATTGCGGGAGCGGGAGGAGCCGCCCATCTCCCGGGCATGGTTGCTTCACTCACCTCCCTTCCGGTAATCGGGGTTCCCATCAAATCTTCCAATTCGCTGAATGGATGGGATTCCATTTTGTCCATCCTGCAAATGCCAAATGGCATACCGGTCGCTACCGTAGCGTTGAACGCGGCAAAAAATGCAGGCATACTGGCTGCACCATCCTGGGCGCTTTTGATGAAAAAATTTCAGAAAAAATTATCTGCTTATAAAAAATAGCTGGAAGCAGAAGTGATCGCGAAAATCGCAAAGCTTAAAAAAGACGGCTGGGAAAATAATTTTGACATATGAATACTGCATGCTCCCATGGAATGAACAATCTCTATAATCGCAGGGATTTTTTCGGTACTGTTGTAAAAGCAGGCGCTGCAGGCATACTCGCCGCACCCGCCCTGGATCATTTCTTACCTCCAGCGATACCCTGACCGTAAACAGGTGATCGACAGAATTCTGGCCGAGGTTCCGGGAGGTAAGATAAACGAAACAGTAGATACCCTTAAAAGCGGATCGGTGACCAGTAGGTGACGGGAATCGTAACGACCATGTTTGCCACTTGAAAGTGATTCAGAAGCCGATAAAAATGAAAGCAAATTTTATCATTGCCCATGAGCCCACTTTTTATAACCACCGGACGACGAGTGAATTGGGTGGAAAATAACGAAGTGGTAAAAGAAAAAATAGCCCTGCTTGAAAAACACCAGATAGCCGTCTGGCGGTTTCATGATTACTGGCACCGTATGAAACCAGATGGTATCCTGCATGGTGGTCTTATTAAAGACGGGATGGCTGACCTATAATACCAGAGAAGAAGCCGTATTTCAGATCCCCGCACAACCGCTGGGTGATATTATGAGGACCCTGAAACAGACTTTGACTATTCCACACCTGCGTTATATTGGTGATCCGGCTGCCACCTGCAGTATCATCGCCCTGTTGCCGGGTGCCCCGGGCGGACAAAAGCAACTGAGTACGGCTATCAGTAGTAAGGCCGACCTGATCATTGTGGGAGAAACCAGTGAGTGGGAAACACCTGAATATATCCGGGATGCAAGGGCTTTGGGAAAACCGGTTTCATTAATCGTTCTGGGTCATGCGTACAGTGAAGAACCTGGCATGGAATGGCTGGTACAGTGGCTTCAACCCAAATTGCCGGGCATCCCGCATCAGCCATATTGCTTCGGGAGAACCTTTTTCATGGGCCTAATTGCAGCATTTAACTGATTTTTTCTTCCAGGATGCTAAATTCCTGTTCCAACGCGGGCGAGTGATGATAGAGATCCTTCGATAAATGCCTTCCCGTATTCAGCATACCAGGGAATAAAATTATCGACCCTTTCCTGCAGGTTTCCCATTGGAAATAGGACTTCCCTTATTTCATGAATTTTGCGCCTTGCTTCTTCATGATTTTTCTTTTCAGCGCGTAATATCTTTTTTTCCAGTTCTTCCAGTTTTTGCAAAGCCTGAGTTTCAAGTTTTTCCACATGTTGTTCCAGAGTTTTGTCGACCGCCCCGGAAATATTTTTAACAGTTGCATAAAATCTGTGCAGTTCCCTGAATTGTTGATCCAGGCTTAATTGGCGGGCGGAATGGCTTCGGACAAATTCTTCCATCAGAACTTCTTCCGTTTTAAAAACCACTTCAGGCGTGAGTGCCGGACTTTTTCCATTTTCGCACCCAGATTTTTTTTAACCAGCAAAAAGGAATTACGAAGACCAGCAGGGGATAAGGAACCCGGTAGTGATGGAATAAGTGGTTTGAATTCAAGCCAATAAGCCATTTCACCGCCTCCGCCCACAAAAGCGATATCAGGGAGGATGGTCATCTGGTAAAGGCCTCGCAGGATCACATTCGGACTAAACCGTTCCGGAAAATTGGCCAGTTCCTTTTCCATGGATCCGCCGGAGAAAAATGAAAATTGGTATTATTCACAAAAAACCGGCCGTCCTTCCAGCTCCAGGCGTTCCCGCATATCATCGTTAAGATAAAATAGGTTGATTTCCCTTGGGTTCGCCTGCACATGATAATGTTTTGACAGTTGCTGTATATTTTGTTCGGTGATTCGAAAAGGAATATGGCTGGTGAGATCATCCCTGAAAACACCTCTCATGGCAGATTTAACAAATGGCTATCAGGAATCAGCACAACCAGTCCATAGGATCCGAAAAGCGATGCAGCAAATTAAAAGTTGCCTGCTGAATATTTTCCGCGTCCCAGATAACATTCCTTCAGCATCTGGATCAGTTCGGGCCCGATGGAGATACCGGCAAATTCACCTTCGATCCGTTGAATGATTTTTTCCAGTCCGGCAGTATGCATCCTGCCAACAGCACCCGTTTGCCGGAGTATCCCAAAGTAGTTTCTCCCGATTCAGATAAATATGACCCAGCTCATCCAGGTCTGCATCTTCGCTTCCCATATAAAATACGGGAACAAAATGCCGGTCAGGGTAACGCGCTGATAGTGATTCTGCAATTTTTATGACATGCAGGATTTTATAAATGAAATACAGGTTTCCGGTAAAGATGGCTGGCTGATGGGCCGTTGTGATGGTAAAAGTTTTTTTTTCTGAAAGGTATTCCAGATTTTTTTTTACGTCACCCTGCACAGGCAAGGGTGCATATTGTTCTTCCAGTACCCTGACCAGTAAACTGCGGTCGGTCGGAAATTGCTCCCGGTTTCTCATAGCTGCTTCCATCCCGGCAAAGGACACCGGGTGTTCATAAAATGGCTGAAGGAATTCATTCCTGTTCAGATAATCTGTTATGACTTTGGAAAAATATCCTGTTTGCTGGTACAGAACCGTTTTGGCAGTAAAGTTCATAATTGAATGACTGGGAATGAGCTAACGGTGGTTAAGCGAATACCTAACATCAAACTATTTATTTTGTTCAGTTTTCTGAATCCGTTGTCACCACCTGTCCTTCCAGGTCAAAATCATAGGCCTTTGTTACTTTAACTGAAACAAAACTGCCGATTTTCAACGGAGAGGCTGTCTCAATGATCACTTCATTGTCCACTTCTACCGAATCAAATTCTGTTCTTCCGATATACCGTCCGGATTCTTTTTTATCCACCAGGGTCTTGAAAACTTTCCCGATTTTTTCCTGGTTTTTTTCATAGGAAATTTCCTGCTGCAGTTCCATCACCTCCCGGGCGCGGGTTTCTTTTACTTCAGCCGGAACATCATCAGTCAGCCCATAGGCAGATGTGCCTTCTTCGTGGGAATACGTAAATATTCCTACCCGGTCGAACCGGTGTTCGGTCAGGAAATTCTTCAATTCTTCCACATCAGATTCCTGTTCGCCCGGAAAACCGGCGATCAGGGTTGTCCTCAGGCAAATACCGGGAACTGTTTCCCGGATGGCATGTATGAGTTCTGTCATTTCTGACCTTGTGATCTGGCGTTTCATTGCTTTCAACATGGCATCGCTGGCGTGCTGCAAAGGCATGTCCAGGTAATTGCAGATGTTCTCCCGGTCGCGCATCACGTCCAGGATCTCCAGGGGAAACCTGCTCGGGTAGGCATAGTGCAGGCGGATCCATTCCAGTCCCTTTACATCGGCAAGCCGGTTGAGCAGATCAGGCAATACCCTTTTCTTATAAATGTCCAGCCCGTAATAGGTCAGTTCCTGTGCGATCAGCATCAGTTCTTTCACACCCATACGAACCAGATTCTCTGCTTCCTGTACGACAGCTTCGATGGGTTTGCTGATATGGACACCCCGCATCAGGGGTATGGCGCAGAATGCACAGGTGCGGTTACATCCTTCCGAAATTTTCAGGTAAGCATAATGCTGTGGCGTGGAGAGCATTCGTTCACCCAGCAATTCAGCCTTATAATCCGCATTCAGTCTTTTCAGCAGCAGGGGCATTTCCATCGTCCCGAACCAGGCGTCCACCTCGGGAATTTCCCTTTCAAGGTCTTCCCGGTAGCGCTGGCTCAGGCATCCCGTAACATATATTTTTTCCAGGCTTCCTTCTTTTTTCAATGCCACCTGTTCCAGTATGGTGTTTACCGACTCTTCCCGGGCTTTATCGATAAAACCACAGGTATTCACAACCACGATATTGGAACCTCTTTTTGTGTTCTCATGACCTGCTTCAATTCCATTGGCGCGCAACTGACCGCTGAGCACTTCACTATCCACCATATTCTTACTACATCCGAGGGTAATAATATTCACCTGATCCCGGCGGATTGATTTCGTTTTCATGCCGGGCAAAATTAAGGCTTTAGTCTGAAAGCTTACGCCTTGTGCTTTAAGCTTTAGGTCTAAAAGCCCTATCTTCGGATTTATGAGAATGGTGCAACCGGCCCCGGGTATATTCCAAAAGTTTTTTAACAGTGAAAAAGCGGGGGGACTGATCCTGATCGCCTGTACGGCCTTATCCCTGACCATTTCCAATTCTCCCTATGGCCGCGATTTCATTCATTTATGGCATATGCCGGCGGCGCTGCAATTCGGAGCATTGCAAATTCCTTTCCGCATCGAAGAATGGATCAATGACGGCTTGATGACCATTTTCTTTTTACTGGTCGGACTTGAAATTGAACGGGAGCTCTATATCGGCGAATTGTCATCGTTCAAAAATGCAGCCCTCCCAATCATGGCGGCGATAGGGGGTATGGTGATACCGGCCCTCATTCATTTTTTATTCAACCATGGAAAACCGGAACAGGCGGGTATTGGCATCCCGATGGCCACAGATATTGCATTTTCACTGGGCGTTTTATCGCTCCTGGGAAAAAGGATTCCCTTATCCATGAAAATATTTCTGACCGCCCTGGCGATCATAGACGACCTGGGTGCGGTTATCATCATCGCCATTTTTTACACCCAGTCATTTTCCTTTTTATACCTGTGCTTTGCGCTGGGGCTATTCCTGATATTATTATTACTTAACCGGAAAAACGTATTTACATTATGGGTCTACCTGCCTGCCGGAATCGGGCTCTGGTATTTTCTATACAGGTCCGGTGTACACCCAACCCTCAGCGGTGTGTTGTTAGCCTTTGCGATCCCATTCCGAAAAAACATGGAGAAACAGCCTTCTTCCATTTTACAACATGCGCTGCATAAACCCGTGAATTTTTTTATTATCCCCTTATTTGCGCTGGCCAATACAGCCATCCACCTGACTCCCGAATGGAAGTCCGAAATCTTTAGTTCAAACAGTTTGGGTATTTCCCTCGGCCTGCTCCTGGGCAAACCCCTGGGAATTGCCAGCTTCAGCGCCCTGGGTATTGCCTTGGGCATTGCCAGACTTCCCAAAGGAATGAATACGACGAAATTGATTGGCATGGGCCTGCTGGCAGGAATCGGCTTTACAATGTCAATATTTATCAGCAACCTGGCATTCAGTTCCGACGAAAAAATGGTTCAAAGTTCCAAAGTGGCCGTCCTGGTTGCTTCCTTAACTGCAGCGCTGCTGGGATGGATCCTGTTAAATGCCAGCCTGCGTAAAAGCGATATCAGGCAAGGGTTTGTTTAAAAAGACTGTCCACAAACTCATGACTGTCGAAGAGCAGCAGGTCTTCAATCTTTTCACCCACCCCGATGTATTTGACAGGAATTTTGAACTGGCTGGCAATGGCCAGGACCACGCCACCCCTGGCGGTTCCGTCAAGTTTGGTTATGGCCAGGGATGTCACATCAGTGGCAGCAGTAAAATGCCGGGCCTGTTCCAGGGCATTCTGCCCCGTACTTCCATCCAATACTAGCAGAACTTCATGCGGGGCATCCGGTATCAGTTTCTTCATGACCCTTTTGATCTTGCTCAGTTCTTCCATTAAATGGGTCTTATTATGCAGGCGACCGGCCGTATCAATGATGATCACATCGGTTCCCCGGGATAACCCGCTTTGTACCGTATCGAATGCTACCGAAGCCGGGTCGGCGCCCATACCCTGTTTTACGATCGGCACTCCGGCCCTGTCACTCCAGATACTCAACTGGTCGGCTGCAGCGGCCCGGAAGGTATCTGCTGCACCCATCAAAACACTATATCCCGCTTTTTTAAAATTATAAGCCAGCTTGCCGATGGTGGTGGTTTTACCTGCGCCGTTTACGCCGACCACTAAAACAACATAGGGCTTCCGGGCAGGGACTTCAAAATTCCGAACACTGCCGGCACCGCTTTCAAGGAGCATCTGCTCGATCTCATCGCGCAGGATAACGTTCAGTTCGGAAGTATTCAGGTATTTGTCACGGGCCACACGTTTTTCAATGCGATCGATGATCCGGATCGTAGTATCCACACCTACATCAGCACTGACCAGCGCTTCCTCCAGATTGTCCAGCACTTCTTCATCCACCGTGGTTTTTCCGGCAATCGCCTTGCCTACCCGGGTGAAAAAACTCTCCTTGGTTTTCTGCAGGCCTTCATCCAGGGTTTGTTTTTCCTTTTTTCCGAAAAGTTTATCAAAAAGTCCCATTCCGGTTTTTTAAAAGGTTCTAAAGAAAAAAGCCGCTCCGGTAGGGAACAGCTTGGATAAAAAGTTTGGGGCTTCCATTATTTCTGGGAAAGAAACTGTTTGATATTATCCTTGTGGATAATGGCTTCCTTAAACGTGTAGGCGCCGGTCTTAGGGCTGCGAACGGCTTTAATGACTTTGGTCCAGTTCTTTGCTTCAGCCGCTGCACGTGCATCCTTTGTTTTGATCGCGGTCTTTGCTGCTTTTGCCATGATTATTTAATTTCTTTATGAACAGTTACTTTCTTTAAGATCGGATTAAATTTTTTCAGCTCCAGTCTTTCCGGAGTGTTTTTTTTGTTCTTAACAGTAATATACCTGCTGGTACCTGGTTTACCGCTGGTCTTGTGTTCTGTGCATTCCAGAATCACCTGAACCCTGCTTCCTTTCTTTGCCATTTTACTGAATTTATAAATTTATACGCTCGGTCTGCTTTTAGATCTTTTCCCCTGCTTTACGCAATTCTTTTACAACCGAATAGAGACCCTTTTTATTGATCGTCCGGATGCCTTCTGTAGAAAGCTTGAGGCTTACCCATTTGTCTTCTTCAGCAAGGAAAAAACGTTTCTGCTGCAGGTTGGGTAAAAAACGACGTTTCGTTTTAATATTTGAATGGGAAACGCTGTTTCCTGTGATTGGCCGCTTGCCCGTTAACATGACATACTTTGGACATACTATCGGAATTTTGGACGGCAAAGGTCGGGATAATTCCCAGATTTTCAAAGAAAATCTGGGATAATGTATGGAAGTTCGGGAAATGGGAGTCCGGGAGTGAAAAAACTGACTCAAATTGAGCTGACACATGTAATCCGGACGTTCATTTCTGTCTGAACCTTATCACACCCATCCTTATGCACTCTCCATAAACATCCAGACTCCCATACTCCCTTACTTTCTATCTTTACACTTCCTGATTCATAATTAATTAATTTTCCAATCACTTCCCTTTCAATACTTTGCAAAAAAAGGGCAGATGTCGGTTATGAAAAGAAAGACGATTCCCAGGGATATCAGCTGGCTGGCTTTTAATGGCCGTGGTACTACAGGAAGCAGCGGATCCTACCGTTCCCCTACGGGAAAGGGTGAAATTCCTGGGGATATTTTCCAATAACCTGGACGAGTTTTTCCGGGTACGTGTCGCGGCCCTGAACCGGATGAAGGAATTCAGCGGCAAAGGCAGGCTGAATATGCATATGGAAACGGCTCCCGAAAAAATCCTTTTACAAATCCAATCCATCGTCCTGCTGCAGCAGGAAAGGTTTGACGAGATCTGGAGAAATATTTATCTGGAAATGAAAAATGAAAAGATTTTCCTGGTAACTGAAAAAGACCTCAACAAAGACCAGCAGAAATTTGTACAGAATTATTTTGAAGAAGAAGCCCGTGCCAATATCATTCCCCTGATGATCCAGAGTATTCCCCAGTTTCCATATTTAAGGGAGAAATCCATTTATCTGGGGGTTGTGCTTTCAAGAAAAACGACGGAGAAAGAAGAAAAAAAATTTGCCCTGATTGAAATTCCCAGTCGCCTGCTTGGCCGATTTGTGCTGCTGCCCTCTCCTTCTCCGGATGAACACTATATCATATTGCTGGAAGATCTGATCCGGTTTAATCTGAAAAATATATTTTCCTATTTTGGTTATGACCGCTACCGTTCCTGGGTATTCAAGGTTACCAAAGATGCGGAAATAGATATCGACAATGATCTGTCCACTTCCCTGATTGAAAAAATTGAAAAGGGTTTAAAAAACCGGCGCAAAGGAAAATTCGTCCGTTTTGTTTACGATAAGGAAATGGATACGGACCTCCTTGAATTTTTGATCAAAGGTCTCTCCCTGGCAAAAAAAGGAACGATCATCCCCGGCGGACGAATTCATAATTTCAGGCATTTCATAGATTTCCCGGATGTGTTCCCGCGAAAAGGACAGCGTAAAAAACCATTTCCCCACCCGCTCGTCAGGAGTTCACACCGCATTACGGATGTGGTGCTGAAGCAGGACCTGATGCTGCATTTCCCTTATCATTCTTTCAATGCTGTGATCGATATGCTCCGGGAAGCTGCTATCGATCCGGATGTAACGGCCATAAAAGTAACCTGTTACCGGCTCGCCGCCAATTCAAAAGTGATCAATGCGCTGATCAATGCGGCAAGAAATGGGAAACAGGTTACTGCCATGATGGAGTACCGCGCGCGTTTTGACGAGGAAGCCAACCTGGAATGGAAAGGACGGCTGGAAGAAGAAGGTGTGAAAGTGATTGATGTGATTCCGAACATGAAAGTACATGCCAAACTTTGCCTGATCAAGAAAAAGAAAGGCTGCACGTTCACTCTATTACGGTTTTGTCAGCACAGGCAACCTGAATGAAAAAACGGCTACGATGTACAGCGATCATTGCCTGCTCACATCCAACCGCCATATAATGGCAGATGTAAACCGCATATTCACCTATATGGAGAAATGGAAGAACGGACTGGCTCCATTAAAAGCATGCAAAACCCTGATCCCCTGCCCGATATACCTGCGTAAAGAATTATACCGTATGGTCAACTCGGAAATCAAATCGGCAAAAAATAAAAAGCCCGCATCCATCACACTCAAAGTGAATTCGCTTTCTGACGAAGAACTCATATACAAACTATATGAAGCAGCCCGTGCCGGCGTGGAAATCCGGTTGATCGTACGGGGAATATTCTGCATGATGCCTGAAAATGCGAAATTCAAAAAGCCCGTAACGGCTGTCAGCATCCTGGATGAATACCTGGAACATGCCCGTATTTTCATATTTCACAACCAGGGCAAAGAAAAAGTTTATATATCTTCGGCAGACTGGATGGTGCGTAATTTGGATCACCGGGTCGAGGCAACCTGTCCGGTGCTGGATGCCGGAATCCGCCAGGAGCTGAATGAAATATTGCAGATCCAGCTTTCAGATAATGTGAAAGCCAGGTGGCTTGATAATAATTTGCAGAATCATTATAAAAAAGATCAATCCAGGAAAGTGCGTTCACAAATCGAGACATACCAATACCTGAATCAGAAAACAGGTAAAATGAACGTCTTGCCCGAGCATGGCTTCCCATCGAACCGGCTGATCCGATGGTCACCATTTAAAATCCACCACCCATGATATTGGCAGCCATAGATATCGGGAGTAATGCAGCCAGGTTGCTGATTACGGAAGTTATCCGAAACAGAAAAGAAACCGGTTTTTGAGAAATTGAACCTGGTTCGTGTTCCGCTCCGACTGGGTTTTGATGTATTTGAAAAGAAGGAGATCTCAGAAATGAAAACTTCTATGCTGCTCAACACGATCCGTTCTTTCAAATATCTGATGGACGCATACCGGGTAATGGATTATAAAGCTGCTGCCACTTCTGCCATGCGGGATGCGCAGAATGGCCCGCAGATTCTGGAGACCGTTGCCAAGTCCACCGGCATCCGTATCGTGATCATCAGCGGGGACGACGAAGCCGCATTTATTTATGAAAACCATATTGCAGAAAACCTGAACACGGACAATTCCTATTTATATGTCGATGTGGGAGGCGGAAGTACGGAACTAACCTGTTTTGCTGACAATAAACTTCTGTTCAAGAAATCATTCAATATCGGAACCATCCGGCTGATTAAGAACCAGGTTACGGAAGCCCATTGGGACCAGATGAAGGATTTCCTGAAAAAAGAAATGCGGATCCATGGTAAAACATACTTACAGCCATTGGTTCGGGTGGAAATATCAATAAAGTTTTTTCCCTCTCAAAACGAAAAGACGGTAAACCACTTCCTCTGGAATTATTAAAAGATTATTACAAGGAACTCAGCAGCTTTTCGGTGCCGGACCGTATGCGGCTTATATAATCTCAAGGAAGACCGGGCAGATGTGATCGTACCGGCCCTTCAGATCTATGTGAACGTGATGCGCTGGATCGATGCGGATGAAATTTTCGTCCCCAAAATCGGACTGGCAGACGGATTAATACAGGCGTTATACCGGGAACGGCAGGCCGAATAGGCCTGCCAGCTGTTGCCTACGGAGTAAGCTGAAATACCTTACGTCCAAGAGGTCAACGGTCAACCGACAACTAAAACATTATATCTTTATACCCCAACCCAATTAAATGGTGCCAAAAAAAATTACGACCCATATCCTTCAGAATATGAAGTTGAACGGGGAACGGATTTCTATGATCACGGCCTATGATTTTTCATTTGCGCGACTATTTGATCAGGCGGGTATCGACGTGATCCTGGTGGGAGATTCCGCTTCCAATGTGATGGCGGGTCATGAAACCACCCTGCCCATTACGCTGGACCAGATGATCTATCATGCATCATCCGTGATTCGCGGGGTGGCCCGTTCCCTGGTGATCGTGGATCTGCCATTCGGGTCCTATCAGTCCAATTCAAAAGAAGCCCTGATATCCGCCATCCGGATCATGAAGGAGACGGCGCCCATGGTGTTAAACTGGAAGGCGGTGAAGAAGTGATGGAATCCGTGAAAAGAATTCTGGCTGCTGGTGTGCCTGTGATGGGGCACCTGGGCCTGACTCCCCAGTCCATATATAAATTCGGTACCTATACCGTTCGTGCAAAAGAGGAAATGGAAGCCAAAAAGTTAAAGAGCGACGCGCTTTTACTGGAAGAAGCCGGCTGTTTTGCCATCGTGCTGGAAAAGATCCCCGCCATGTTGGCCAAAGAAGTGGCAGAAACCGTGCGCATCCCGGTCATTGGGATCGGCGCCGGAAAATATTGTGATGGCCAGGTGTTGGTCATGCACGACCTGCTGGGCATCAATACCGAATTCAAACCGCGGTTCCTGCGCCAGTACCTCAACCTCCACGAACCCATCACCCAGGCCGTACAGCGGTATATTAAAGATGTAAAATCGAACGACTTCCCCAGCGAGCAGGAACAATATTAGGTTGAAGGCTGAACATCTCAGTCATCCGTCTACCATCTACCGTCAACGGTCAGCAATATCTGCATTCAGGATTTCATATAACTGCAGGTGGCTGTCGGCCGACCGGAGCTGGTAAAACATCGATTTGCAGGAACCGGTTCCCTGCATTTCAGCGACAACTTTTACTTTTTCATAAAACATCTGTTTCAGATATTTTTTTTCTTTCTGAATGCGGCTTTTAGCCACACTAAAACTGAAGGGCTTCCGTCATTTGTTTTTTCTGCGAGAAGCACTACAAGCCGGTGGTCATAATTGGAAGATCCCAGATTTAAAATCTGGCAGAAACAAATCCGGCCGCCGGATGCGGCCTTTACATCCTTGACGGGGGGAGGAACCCGTTCTGTTGCCTGCACAGATACTGAAACAGGCCGTAAGGAATCTGTTTCCCAATAGGATTCAACTGAAAGGTGTTTTTTTTGACCGGCCCGGCAAATCCCGTTCCGGCAAAAATATGAAGGACAGCAAGACATAAAAAAAGCAGGGTGAAAGAAATCCTGAAATCAGGGCGCATGATGGGGGTATGAATCAAGTAAATAATAAGCCTTCACGGATGATGGAACTTGATTGGTACCGGATTTTCAGGGTTGACGGGAATAAAAAAACCGGCAATAACAGGTTTTCAACAGATGCCTGGGATTCAAAGAATGCGAAAAAACTTCAGCCCTCATAATTAATTAAAAGAAAAAACGGAAAATACAGTCTTTGTACCCGATCAAATCCTTAACTGGATAAAATATATTTTATAGTAATATATTGTTTTTTGATCTCATATTCATAATTTGGAGTCTGCTTCGTCATATATTGTCATATTGAATCTTTTTTATTTTTAGATATTCATTACCAAAACAAAAGATTTATGAGAAAATGGCTATTTGTCCTGTTTTTTTTGTTTGCGTCAACATTGATCTTTGCCCAGTCCACCATCACAGGTAAGGTTACGGATGTCAAAACCGGCGTCCCAATATCCGGCGCCTCGGTGAGAATAAATGCGTCCTCAAAAGGGGCGACAACCAATAGTGAAGGTGTTTTTAAAGTGCAGGCAAAACCAAATGACCGGCTTGAGATTAGTTATATCGGTTACAAGACCCAAACGGTCGTTGTGGGCGCGTCATCAGATGTATCCATAACACTGGAACAAGGCACGACCGAGCTCAATGAAGTAGTTGTGACGGGAAACCGCGGTATGCCCCGGGTAAAAACAGAAAGCCCGGTTCCGGTAGATGTTGTTAAAATGAACTCGATCGTGGAAACTACCGCCAGGCCGGACCTCGAATCGCAGCTCAATATGGCGGTACCCTCTTTTAATTATAACAGACAAAGCGGTGCCGATGGATCGGACGCGATAGATTTTGCCAGTTTAAGAGGACTGGGATATGACCAGACCCTGGTTTTGGTTAATGGCAAACGCCGCCATTTATCTGCCTTTGTAAATGAATTTGGAACCAGGGGAAGGGGCAATTCCGGCACGGACCTGAATGCCATTCCGGAAGCGGCGATTGACCGGGTGGAAATATTGCGGGACGGGGCTTCTGCCCAATATGGTTCGGATGCCATCGCAGGGGTCATTAATATCATCCTGAAAAAAGATGTAAAAAAATTATATGGTTGTTGCCGGATACAGCGGTTATTACGATCATACACGTACAATACGCTTTATAATGTGGATCCCAGCCAATATTATACCGGATCGAAAATTGACGGTAAAACATTAAAGATTGATATCAATTACGGGCTGCCCATTGGGAAAAACGGCGGCTTTATCAATTTCGGCGCCAACCTGCTCACACAGGGCAAAACATTCAGGGCCCTTCCCGATACCAACTGGTCTACCAACCCGAACTCTAAAACGGTTGCACCCTATATCGCTGAATACAGAAGGGCTTTTGGAGACGGTTCCCTGACAACGGGCGGAGCCATGTACAATGCGGAAATCCCCCTGGCAGGAACAAAAACAACTTTTTATTCCTTCGGGAGCTATAATTACAAGCATTCCAATGTGTATGCCTGGACTCGAAATTTCGCAGACCACCCGGAAAAATTCCCGACTGATGTAAATGGGAATCTGCTATTTGTGCCGGGTATTATGCACGTATATGACCCGACACCCGGTGTGTTGGACACAGCCCATGTTTTCTATAATCCCCAGGAAGATGTTTATATACAGGATATCTCTGCAGCCATGGGACTCAGAGGAACCATGGGCAATAACTGGGACTGGGATCTCAGCAATGTGATTGGTTATAATGACTTCCATTATTATGGCAACAACACCTTCAATGCAACATTGCCTGAAAATGAAGTGGCAACCAAAACGCGCTTTGATGATGGGGGCTTTAATTTTTTGCAGAATACAGCCAACCTGGATCTGAGCAAACGGTTTAGTTCCGTTGCAAAAGGACTGACTTTATCATTTGGTGCCGAGTTCCGTTATGAGAATTATAAGATATATCAGGGCGAAGATGCTTCATGGATGGGATACCCGCCAACACAGAAATCATTTCCGATAACCGGCGATACCCGGGATGTCGCATCCGGCTCACAGGGATTTCCCGGATTCAGGCCTACGGATGTGGTAAATGCCAGCCGCACCAATATAGGCGCCTATGCGGAGGCATCTTTGGACGTCACTGATAAATGGCTGCTGGACGGAGCCGTTCGTTTTGAAAATTATTCGGATTTCGGATTTGTTAATACTTACAAATTCGCTACCCGCTATAAGGTGACAGATAATTTTAATTTAAGGGGATCCGTAAGCACCGGTTTCCGTGCGCCTTCTCTTCAGCAGATCAATTTCAGCAATATCAATACCAATATAGTTGCAGTCAGCTTACAGTACATCTGGCTGGCACCCAATACAAGTGCTGTTGCCAGAGCAGCCGGCATCCCACCTTTAAAACAGGAGACCTCTGTGAATTACAGCCTGGGGTTTGCATGGAAACCAGTAAGTAACTTGACGATTACCGTTGATGGTTATCTGATCCAGTTAAAGAACCGGGTTATATTTTCAGGACAATTCCCTGCAACGGATCCGGTGTTAGCACCCTATATCCCTAAACTGAGCCCGCCGCTCAATTCTGTACAGTTTTTTGCAAATGCAGTGAACACAACGAATGCAGGAGTTGATATCGTGCTGGAATATGCAAAAAGGTGGGGCAATAAGGGCTTTAAAGTATTATTTGCAGGAAATATTCAAACCATCAACATAGACAAGATTAATGTGCCTGCTCCGCTGAATAACAGTGTATTTGAACAGCAGACTTTTTTCAGTACCCGCGAACAGGCATTCCTTATAGCTTCTGCTCCCAAATCAAAATTTTCACTGAATCTCGAATATGATGTAAATAAGTTTGCCGTTGGAACCCATCTTACCTATTATGGCAGATTATCCACACAGGGATATGGATATAATACCATGGCAGGCGCAGCACCTGGTACACCGGGGGGCGATGGCATTTCAAATGCAGGACTGGGATATTATCCCTATGTAGCAACGGATGATGGAACTAGGCAACCGTTCCGGAAAATTTTATTTTTAATGGCAAAATGACAACAGACTTTTATTTCTCCTATAAAATAAATAAAAATGTCTCCTGGATCTATAGGTGTGGATAATATCTTCAATGTTCATCCGGATATATCAGCAACCGCTGGTGCAAAAAATGCATCCTGGGGCGACAGCGAATCCGGCGGCCCTTTTGATGCCGTCCAAATGGGTTACAATGGAATGAGGTTATTCACTAAAATGGTTCTGAATTTATAAATATTAAAAAGTAAACTTTTTAAAAAGCCACGCGGGCCGCGTGGCTTTTTATTTTAATTCCAGGCGCATACCCGGCCCGTGACCGGGAATCCCATTTATTCTAATCTTAATAACTTGCGTCCTCAACTGAATCATATGGAATTTTTAAAAGAACTGGGAATCCAAGGCCATAACGCGGGCAGTTCAACCGGAACGAACTGGTTATGACAACCTCGAAACAAGCCATTGAATCAATTTCCCCGGTAGATGGTAAACATATTGCGGCTATATCCGTAACTACAAAAGAAAATTATGACCAGATCATTCATAAAGCACAGGAAGCTTATCTTATATGGAGAACCTGGCCCGCACCCCGGAGGGGTGAAGTGGTCCGGCAGGTGGGTGAAGCGCTTCGTGAAAAAAAACATGCCCTGGGAAGTCTGGTCAGCTATGAAATGGGCAAAAGTCTGCAGGAAGGCCTTGGGGAAGTACAGGAAATGATTGATATCTGCGATTTTGCCGTCGGCCTCTCCCGACAGCTGCACGGGCTCACCATGCACAGCGAAAGGCCCGGGCACCGCATGTATGAACAATGGCATCCCCTGGGCATTGTGGGCATTATTTCCGCCTTTAATTTCCCCGTTGCCGTATGGAGCTGGAACAGCATGCTGGCCTGGGTTTGCGGAAATGTAACGGTATGGAAAGGATCTGAAAAAACACCCATCTGTTCACTGGCCTGCCAGCAGATCATTTCAGAAATATTTAAAAAGAATGAAGTTCCCGAAGGGTGTCAGCTGCATCATAACCGGGGGACGGGAGGCGGGAGAATGGATGAGCGGGGATCACCGGATTCCCCTGGTTTCCGCTACAGGATCCACACGGATGGGCAAGGCCCTGGCTGTTGCCGTTGCTTCCCGGCTTGGCAGATCTCTGCTGGAACTTGGGGGGAACAATGCCATTATCATCAGTGAACAGGCAGATCTGGATATTGCCGTACTCGGCGCTTTATTCGGTGCCGTAGGTACTGCCGGTCAGAGATGTACCAGCACCCGCCGGCTGATCATCCAGGAAAAGATTTATGAAAAAGTAAAAAACAGACTGATCAGCGCCTATGCACAACTCAAGATCGGTAATCCGCTGGACGAGAAAAATCATGTGGGCCCACTGATTGATCAGCAGGCCGTCGATATGTACCTGAAGGCTATTGAAACCTGTAAAAAACAAGGTGGCCATTTTGTAGTGGACGGAGGCGTTCTCTCCGGTAAAGGATATGAAAGCGGTTGCTATGTAAAACCCTGTATTGCTGAAGCCAGACCTGAATTCGGGATTGTATCGCAGGAAACATTTGCCCCATTCTCTACCTGCTCAAATATAAAACCCTAGAAGAAGCAATTAAGATCCAGAACAGCGTGCCCCAGGGTCTTTCCTCCGCCATTATGACCTTGAACATGCGCGAAGCCGAACAATTTCTTTCCGTAAACGGAAGCGATTGCGGAATCGCCAATGTGAATATCGGCACTTCCGGTGCTGAAATCGGAGGTGCTTTCGGAGGGGAAAAAGAAACCGGTGGCGGGCGGGAAAGTGGCAGTGACGCCTGGAAATCCTATATGCGCCGCCAAACCAATACCATTAATTATTCTACAAAACTCCCACTGGCACAAGGGATACATTTTGACATTTGAGTATAGTTGGCCGCTGACCGCCAGGCTTTATGCCTTCAGATACAGATAATATAATGATTCGCCATACGTTCATAGTGGATACGCGATGCAATGAACCTGAACCGGATTTACCGTGGCTTTTTACCCGTATCTCTTCTCCTGCTGCTACACTCCTCTCTTAAGGCACAGATCAGACTGGCGGCACTGGGAGGCGTCCATTCTTCCAATTTCCTTCAGAAAAACTCCATTCCCGGGATTTGAAGCTGCCAACGGAAATATTTATTCTCCTAGAACAGGATTTGAACTGGGGGTACTCGCCGAAATTCCCCTGGAGAAAAACAACTTTTTTTTCAGCCCGGCATTATGTACAGCGCGAAAGGAAATCAATACCAGCGGTTTTATGATTCGTCCCTTTATCAAACTGATACGCTGTATAACCAGCACACACTGAAACTGAATTATGTGGAATTACCGTTCTATCTGACCTGGAAGGTATTCCCTTTCAAAAAACCAGCGAAACAATTTTTACCTGAGTGCAGGACCTTATTTTGCTTTTATTTACGGAGTATCCCAGTCTTACCAGAACCGGGTACTGCACTATAATTCCAGCAATTATATTTACCAGTCGGGCACGGAAGACCTGCTGGTTGGCAATGGCCCGGAAAGTATAAAACATTTGATATCGGCATTTGCGCCAAAGCAGGGTTTGAACTGGGCAATGTACTGACTCGGCGCTTATTTCAGCCGGGGACTTACAAACGCCTATACCGCCGGTTACCCTGCCGGTTTTCATAACCAGGTTTTTGGCGGATCCTTCGGCATCTGGCTGAATAATCCAAAACCTGCCCCGGAGCCGTCAAGAGATACAGATCTGGATGGCACCCCGGATCCGGAAGATTCCTGTAAAACAATTCCCGGCCGTCCCAGGTGGCATGGTTGCCCGATACCGGATTCCGATCACGACGGAGTCAATGATGAAGAGGACTCCTGTAAAACGGTTCCCGGAAATCCGCGATATCATGGCTGCCCCATACCGGATTCGGACCTGGACGGCATCAATGATGAAGAAGATTCATGTAAAGAAGTACCTGGTACTGGAAAAATATCACGGTTGTCCGGTTCCCGACAGGGATCAGGACGGTGTAAATGATGAAATGGACAAATGTCCGGATCAGCCCGGACCTGCAGAAAACCAGGGTTGCCCTGTGGTGAAAGCAGAAATCAATTCAACGCGCTCAAGCTGCTTGCTGCCAATGTCATGTTCCAGGTGAACAGCAGCAGGCTCACTGGAAATTCCTACCCGGCGATAAGGGAACTGGCAGACAGCCTGAAAACAAATCCCGATCATGATTTGCTGATTGAAGGCCATACCGATAATACCGGCGAGCCGGCTTATAATATGAAATTGTCCCTGGAAAGAGCCGAAGCGGTAAAAAAAGTATTGCTCAGTCTCGGCATAGCAGAAACCGGATGCAGTAAAGGGATATGGAGATACCCGGCCGGTTGCGGATAATTGACACTGCACAGGGAAAGCAAAAAACCGGCGTGTAGTATGCATATTTCAATTAAATAACCGTTAAATACCTGTCGCCGGATTAACCTATATATTAAACAAATGATGATCTTTGCAGGTCCAAATAATTAAAATAATTTCAAAACCCGGAGTCGCTCGAAAACGATTATCAGTTATATAAAAATTCCACGATGAAAATCCGTATCAGAAAAGAACCTGCTTCGCTTTCAGCCTGCTGGTTATTTTCATTCTCATCATTTGCCCAGGGAACTTATTCCAAAACCGAACTCGTTAAAGGTTGGCACCTGCTCGATAAAGAAAAAGACGGGGTGTACGGGATCAGCCTGGATAAAGCATATGAGTTCCTGCGATGCCAAAAACCTGAAAAGTAAACCGGTACTGGTTGCGGTCATTGATTCCGGCGTGGACACTTTACAGGAAGACCTCATCCATATTCTCTGGACAAACCCCGGAGAAATTCCGGGAAATGGCATGGATGATGACCATAACGGTTATGTGGATGATATCCATGGCTGGAATTTCATCGGGGGAAAGGATGGAACCAATGTAAAAGATGATTCACAGGAAGAAGGCCGGGTGTATTATGAATACAAAGATCAGTTCGACAACAAAAATATCCGGATGGACAGTCTGAGTAATGATGCCCGGGATCATTATGAAATGTGGGTGAAGGCAAAAAAGAAAATCATGGGCGACGGAAGCGATAACGGCGTAGACCTCCTCATGCTGAAACGTGTTGTGAATGCCTGTATAAAAAGTGACAGCATTATGCAGGCTGCCATCGGTAAAAAAGAATATACCGGCAATGACCTGGATAGTTTCGAAGCTAAAAATATGGAATCCCGCACAGCAAGGTCCGTATTGCTCTACCTGTTCAAGGAAAATCATATCATGGATATGACGAACACAACTTTCCTCAGCGATTTCAAGGAGCAGGCTGACCGGGAAGAAAAGAAAATGGAAATAAAAGAAACAGCACCCAAAAATTACCGCGGGGATGTTGTCAAAGACAATGAAAATGACATTAAGGACAGTATCTATGGCAACAATGATATCATGGCAACGGATCCTATGCACGGTACTCATGTAAGCGGGATCATCGGTGCAGAAAGAAACAATGCCATTGGAATCAACGGGATTGCCGACAATGTGCGGATCATGATGGTCCGCGCGGTTCCGAATGGCGACGAGCATGATAAAGATATTGCCCTGGCCATCCGGTATGCCGTTAACAATGGTGCCCGGGTTATCAATATGAGTTTCGGGAAAAACCTGTCCCCCCAAAAAACCTGGGTGGACGATGCCGTTAAATACGCAGAATCAAAAGGCGTGTTACTGATACATGCAGCCGGGAATGATGCAGAGGACGTGGATTCCGTAGACAATTTCCCGAATCCGAATTATAAAAATTCAAAGTTTCAGGCAAAAAACTGGATCACTGTGGGAGCAAGCAGTGATCCCCTGGCTGAGGAAAGTTTTAAAAGTTACACGGCATCCTTTTCCAATTACGGAAAAAAAGAAGTGGATGTATTTGCCCCGGGCACGCGTATTTATTCCACCCTGCCAGGAGGAAATAAATACGGGAACCTGGATGGTACCAGTATGGCAGCACCGGTGGTAACCGGGGTAGCAGCCCTGATCCTGGAATACTTTCCAAACCTGAGTCCTGAAGAAGTAAAATATTGCATTGACAAATCGGCCTACCAGCCGGCAACTAAAGCAAAAAAACCCGGATCTGAAAACGAGATGGTTCCCTTATCCGAACTGAGTGCTTCCGGCGGGATCCTGAATGCATACGGGGCCGTGAAAATGGCCTCCGCCATGTCTGAACCCAGGAATCAGGAAATTTTAAAATCCACGCTCAAGAAAGAAAGAAATTAGTCCGGCTTTCGCTGAATATTTTCCGAATAGCAAATTGCTTATAGTAATTTGCTATTTTTTATGCCCTTGGTCCAACGACGAATCCACCGGATAGCAGTCAGCAGCTTTTTCTTTCTGGCAGGGATCTGCTTTGCTTCCTGGGCCTCCCGAATACCGGACATCCAGGCCAAACTGCAACTGAACAGTGCAGCCCTCGGAGGCGTTCTGCTTTGCCTGCCCGTCGGATTGATTACTTCCCTGCCCGTAGCCGGTTTCCTGGTGGCAAAATACGGAAGCCGGATCATCGTGATGACCGCGGCCATTTTATATTCCGCTACCCTTCCTATGCTGGGTTTTGCAAATTCCACCACCCATTTGATGATCACCCTCTTTGTATTTGGATTTGGCGGCAATTTGTTCAATATTTCTGTCAATACCCAGGCCGTCGGTACAGAAAATCTTTACCATAAACCCATCATGGCATCCTTTCACGGCCTATGGAGCATGGCGGGTTTTACTGGTGCAGCCGTTGGAACCTTAATGGTTCACGTACGTATCATACCACCCTATCATTTTCTTTCTATCACAGCACTTGCCGTGGTCATCCTGATTATTTTCTCCGGAAAATTAATCCGGAAGGATTTTAACCGGGATCAGAAACAACCCCTTTTTGCCAAACCGGATAAATCGATTTTTAATTTCGGACTGATCGCATTTTGTTCCATGATTTGTGAAGGGGCGATGTTCGACTGGAGCGGAATCTATTTTGCAAAAGTTGTAAAGCCGGATCCCACACTGGTTACGGTGGGATATACCGCCTTCATGTGTACCATGGCTACCGGCAGATTTATCGGAGACTGGGTGGCTTTCCGGCTCGGCATGAAAAAAATGCTGCAACTGAGTGGCATCCTCACAGCAAGCGGCCTGCTGCTCGCCGTTTTTTTCCCACAGTTCATCACCGCCACGACCGGATTTTTAATTGTCGGCGCCGGCGTTTCTTCCGTTATACCGATGATCTATAGTGCCGCCGGCAGATCCAAAGGGATGTCGCCCGGTGTTGCCATTGCAGCCGTATCCACTATCGGTTACCTGGGATTCTTATTTGGCCCGCCTTTTATCGGATTCATTGCCCAGGCCACCAGCCTGCGTATTTCATTTGGCCTGATTGCTGTTATGGGAACCATGATTGCGGTAATCGCCTCTAAAACCCGTATGGAACCAACTCATAAAAAAGCAGGTATTTAGTACTGCCCCGGTTTATACAGATGAATTAAAAAAAATGCGTCTTGTCATTTATGATCAAGACGCACACCCTGGTATCGGACTTTGGGCTTATTATTTTAATTTTTATATACGACTGATTTTAACGAAATCATATCATCCATCACGTTGACGGTTTCTTTGAGGTAAATATCTGTTTTCCGGCTGTCGACCCATTGCTTATACCGGTCTGCCTTATCCTTATCATCACCATACTTGAGCGTATCCTGAGGCAGTGTACTGATCGCCATGGGTACGGTCAGTTTACTGACTGAATCAATCTGCTTTACCGTTGAGCGGATCATCTTTTGTTCTTCCTGGTAAATTTTCAGATTCAGGGGATACAATTTATCATTTTGTTTATCCAGCCAGTCCGCATCACGGGAAATAGTACTGAACGCCTTGTTGGTATTGGTTCTTTCCGTACTGGATGTTCGGATATTATTGATATCATAGGCATATTTCCACGTGGTATAATCAGCCTTGGGCATTTCGTCCCAGGCCAGTGCATCCGGCTGGTCTTTTTCCCGGACTTTATAATGTTCATACAAGTCCGGAAGCACAATATCTGAAGAGACCCCGCGCAATTGCGTTGAACCTCCGTTAATCCGGTAAAATTTCTGCAGGGTTAATTTAACGGTCCCCAATGGACCATTTACATCATTGAAGCCAATATTTTTATCCAGGGGGATATTCCGCTGAACGGTTCCTTTACCATAGGTACTTGTACTGCCAATGATCACGCCCCTGTGATAATCCTGGATGGCTGCAGCAAAAATTTCTGACGCGGAGGCACTGAATTCATTCACCATAACAGCCAGGGGTCCGTCGTATAAAACTGTTTTATCCCGGTCGTTTAACACCTGGGGTTTGCCATCGCGATCGCGCACCTGCACCACCGGGCCCTGGTCAATAAACAAGCCGACCATCTGCACGACGTCATATAAGGAACCGCCCCCGTTATTGCGCAGGTCGAGCACGATGCCGTCAACTTTTGCTTCTTTCAGTTTTATGAGTTCCCTTGCAACATCAACCGAACAACGGTTACCCTTCGGATTGTCGAAGTCTGCATAAAATTCCGGGAGAAAGATATATCCGATCTTACCCTTGTCACTTTGAATGATGACGCTTTTGGCAAACTTTTCATCCTGTACAATTTCATCACGGATCAGGGAAACCACTTTAACGGAACCATCTGCTTTTTTCAAAGTAAGTTTGACTTCGGTTCCCTTGTTTCCCCGGATAATTTTAACGGCATCCTCTACCATATAGCTGGAGAGATCTACGGGTTCCTGGTCACCCTGACCTACTTTCAGGATAATATCCCCGACATTGACCTGTCCGGATTTCCAGGCCGGGCTACCGGTTATCAGGGTCACTATTTTAATATTACCGTCTTCATCGCGCAGGGCAGCGCCAATCCCATAAAAACGGCCACTCATATCTTCATCGAAAGACCTTTTTTCAACCGGAGGGAAATAGTCGGTATGCGGATCCATGCTTTGCACAATGGTTTCAACAAACATATTGAAGAAATCATCCTCATCGGCTTTGATCTTCAGATGATCGTAAAAACGGTCTGTAATTTTCAGAGTCTTGGCCCGGGCCTCTTTCTCCAATTGTTCATTGGTCTTTGCCACATAACCGGATTTCCCCTTGGCTGTTTCCTGCTGCTCAAGCAGGTCCGCATATTTTTCGAGCGTCATGTATTTCAGTTTTTTCCGGATCTCTTCCCGCTGGGCAGCGGCATTAACAGGAAAATCCAACTTATCATAATCCAGGTTAACGGTTTCCTTTATGTTGAAATCGAAAGGCCGGGTAAGGATTTCATCTGAAATATTCTGGCTTTCCTGCAACTTTTTTTTGTAATCCGCCAAAACAGCCGGTACAAATTGCACTGGTGCTTTGCCAAGGATTTCATCATCTATCAGGTTTTGATATTTAGATAACTCCTGAATATCTGATTTCAGGAAGATTTTTTTCTCTACATCCACTTCTCCCAAAAACTTTTTAAATACTTCTTTTGAAAACTGATCATCAATATTTTTTGGGCTGTAATGAATTTCTTCCAGTAATTCACTCACGTTTTTCAGTATCCGTTCGTATTTGGTCGGGGGCTGGCTGCTAAAGGCAAAAGTTTTCAGGACCAGGGCGATTCCCAGGGCGGATACGAGCAAAACAATCGGCAGATTCCTTTTATTCAACATATATGAGAGCAGTTTTGACATTGTTCAAAAATAACGATTTATGACCCTGTATTGTTGTTGCTTCACTTAATATTAACCACCCGGGAGGGTTTATGAGGAAAACGTTTTGAATTATGGGCTATGAATAATGCGTTTAATGAAAATTTTATGCTTTAACCGTGGTCCAAACCCATCATCCATAATTCATAACTCACAACTCATAACTTTTTTAGATCCCGATCCCTGATTATACTGGAATTTTCCTAAATTTGCCCTCCCAAACGGTGATTGTAGCTCAGCTGGTTAGAGCACTAGATTGTGGTTCTAGGGGTCGTGGGTTCGAGCCCCATCAGTCACCCAGTTTTTTATTTTACGATTATCGGAAAGATTTCTCCCTTTCCGAAAGATTCCTCTTAACAACCATTTAGCAACCACCCGGGGTCCTTTAACAGACCTTTAGTATGGCCTGTTTCCACTTTTATGAGATTATCCATGTGCCGGTTTTTAACAGGAAGCCTGCTGCTCCTGATTTCCGGTAACTTATTTTCGCAGGACTCTGCCCGCCGGGCTTTTCCCTCCTCGCGCAGAAATTCCAGGCAATCTCCGGCCATCGGGCATTTTTATGGACGGATTGTAGATGCGAAAACCAACAAAGGGATGGACGGCGCATCGGTTCAACTCCTGATGAGCGTTTTAGATATGGCCATTCACAGCCGCAGGGATTCTGTGATCCGGGGTGCCATCACGCCCTCCAACGGGGATTTCAGTTTTGAGAACCTGCCGGTTTTCGGTAATTACCACCTCAGACTGACTGCCATCGGATATAAATCCGTCGATCAGAAAATTACATTCAGTATTAAAGAAGCGCAAAGTGCCGATCCGGAACAGCGGCTGGGCGCCGTTGACAGGGATCTGGGCAATATCAGGTTGCAGGTGGATACCCAAAGCCTGCAGCAGGTGACGGTTACCGGATCCAGACCCTTGATACAGTTAGGCATTGACCGGAAGATATATAACGTGGAAAAGGACATATCCGCTTCGGGCGGAACAGCCGTGGATGTCATGAGAAATATACCTTCCCTGGCAGTTGATATCGACGGAAATGTTACGCTTCGGAACAGTACACCCACCATCTTCGTGGACGGCAGGCCCACCACGCTGACCCTGGACCAGATTCCTGCAGATGAAATAGAAAGCATTGAGATCATCACCAATCCGGGAGCAAAATTTGATGCATCCGGCGGCGTTTCCGGCATTCTGAATATCGTTATGAAAAAAAACCGCAAGCCGGGATATAACGGTTCGGTACGGGCAGGCGTTGCCAAAAGAGGCGGTTATAATGCGGGGGGAAATATCAATATCAAGCAGGGTAAAATCAATTTTTTCGCCAGTGTCGGTTACAATAACCGAAAAACAATTTCCCCGGGAACCACGGACCGCCTTACGTTTATATCCTATCCGGAATACCAGCTTCACCAGGTGGACAGTAATTTAGCCAACAGTCAGTTCACATTCGCCCGTGCCGGCCTGGATTATTTTCTGGATAACCGCAATACCATTACTTTTTCCGGCACCCTCGTGCATGGCATGTCCAATCCAACCACAAACAGCATTCTCACCCAGGACACCCTTTATAAAAACGGATCATCCAACAGTTCCTTTACCCGGCGTTTCTCCAATACCAGCACAGAATTCAATAACAAATCCGGCATGCTGAGCTTTAAACATAATTTTCCACGGTCCGGCGAAAACTGGACAGCCGATGCAAACTATACCCAGGGGCAGTCAAACAGCCTGAATCAGACCAGTTCGGAACTTTATGAAATACCCGGCGGACCACTTTCGAGTATTTATAATCAACAACAAAATACATCCGGGAAAAATGAATTTATTACAGCGCAGACGGATTTCACCAATCCGTTCACCGAAAAATCAAAGCTGGAAACAGGAGCCCGGATGGCCGTTCGAAATATCAGCAACCTGAATAATTTCTATACCGCCGACAGTGCGGGGAATCTGCTGTATCAGCCCCTTCTTTCATCCAATTACAGTTACCACGACCAGGTGCTGGCGGGTTATATTCAGTATTCGAATACAGTCGGACGCCTGGGAATTCAAATGGGCCTCCGCGCTGAAAATTCGGCTTACCAGGGATCCAACAGCTACGCTGAAAAAGATGTGAACAGTCCGGACGGATTAAAAGACACCCTGGGCACTTTCAGCAATCAGTATCCCATCAGCCTGTTCCCCAGTATTTTTCTAACAGAAAAACTGCGCGATAATCAGGACCTGCAATTGAATTATACAAGAAGAATCGACCGGCCCGGATTTCTCCAGCTTTCGCCTTTTACAGACTATTCGGATTCACTGAATCTGAGCCGCGGCAATCCCAACCTCAAACCGCAGTTTACAAATTCCCTGGAAATGGCTTACCAGTTAAATTATCAGAAAAACACCTTCCTGGCCACTGTATATTATAAGTATACCACCGACCTCATTACAAGGTACCAGACCAAGGAAATCAACCCACTGACTGACTCGGTGGTACTCGTCAATACTTATATCAATGCAAATTCGAGTTATATAGGGGGGCTGGAACTGATCGGAAGAAACAGCCTGACTTCCTGGTGGGACCTGACTACCAACCTGAACATCTATACATCAAAAATCAACGCCCCTGATTCCATTCATACCGCCCCGGCCAGTTACAGCTGGTTTGCCAAGATCAATACGACATTCAGGCTGCCCAAAAACCTGACTTTACAAATTACGGGGGACTATACTTCCAAAACCGTTCTGCCGCCCGGCGGAACATCCGGCCAGGGAGGGGGTGGCAGGGGCGTTACCGTAAGTGGCAATTCACAGGGTTATTCCCTGCCAACCGGCGGGATGGATGCTTCACTTAGATATGAATTCCTTAAAAATAAGGCAGCCAGCCTCACTTTCAGTATGTCTGATCTATTGGCCACCCGCCGATATGATGTATATATTAACTCAGCCTATTCCGACCAGCACAGTCTCCGTTACCGCGATCCCCAGTTCTTCCGGCTGCAGTTCAATTACCGTTTCGGTAAAGTGGATGTATCGCTTTTCAAACGAAAGAACAAACAGGAAGACCCGGAGAATCTTCAAAACAACACGGATAGTCCTATAAATTAATGAGTTAAGCAGGCATTCAGCCCCCGGCTGGCATTCAGGTCATTTTTTACTTTCAATGTTATACTGTAAAATTGCACGCCTTGAGGCAGGAATAACAACATTTGAAACAGTATGGCGAAGAATCTATTGATCGTGGAGTCCCCGGCTAAAGCGAAGACCATTGAAAGAATTCTGGGAGAAGATTTTGAGGTGAAAAGCTGTTATGGCCATATCCGCGACCTGGAGCGCGCCGACATGGGCATTGACCTGAATAATAATTATAAACCCCGTTATATCGTTCCGGAAGACAAGCAGAAAGTTGTCAAAGAATTAAAAAGCCTGGCCAAAAAATCCGGTGAAGTATGGCTGGCAACGGATGAGGACCGGGAAGGGGAAGCGATTAGCTGGCATCTGTGTGAAGTATTGGGCCTGGACCCGAAAACAACCAAACGGATTGTATTTCATGAGATTACCAAGCCTGCCATCGAATCGGCCGTTCGGAAGCCGAGAACAGTCGACATGCACCTGGTGAACGCACAGCAGGCCCGGCGTATACTGGACCGGATTGTAGGGTTTGAACTGAGCCCGGTGCTCTGGCGTAAAATGAGCATGAAGAATAACCTGAGTGCGGGCCGGGTGCAGAGTGTGGCTGTCCGGATCATTGCCGAAAGGGAACGAGAGATCAATGCATTTACCGCGCTGAGCACATTCCGGATCGAAGCAAGTTTTTCGGCAAAAGACATATCGGATAAAAATGTGATATTTTCTGCCGAAGGAAAAAAATATGCAGAAGAAAAAGACGCCGAAGCCTTTTTGCAGAGTTGTCTGAATGCTAATTATACAGTTACCGACATCCAGGTAAAACCCGGTAAAAAATCACCGGCCGCTCCATTCACGACATCCACCCTCCAACAGGAAGCTTCCCGCAAACTCGGTTATGGCGTGAGCCGTACCATGCTGCTCGCCCAGAAATTATATGAAAGCGGTAAGATCACTTACATGCGTACCGACAGCGTGAGCCTGAGCGAAACGGCGATGGAAAATCTCAGGTCGGAAATCAACAGTAAATTCGGAACTCAATATTACCAGAAACGCGCGTTCAAAAATAAAAATGAAAGCGCCCAGGAAGCCCATGAAGCCATTCGGCCGACCTATATGGAGAACATGAGCGTGGAAGATGCGGACTGCCGCCGTTTGTATGAACTGATATGGAAAAGGACCATGGCTTCCCAGATGGCAGATGCCGAACTGGAAAAAACGACTGCCTGATTCAGATTTCAACAAATAAAGAAGAATTGAAAGCCAGCGGCGAGGTATTGAAATTCGACGGGTTCCTGAAAGTGTACCGGGAAGACCGCGATGATGATGATGCCACCGGAAGAAGAAAACCAGGAAGGCATGCTGCCCCCGCTCTCAGTCAGTCAGCATCTGCCGCTGGTGGAAATGCGCGCCACGGAACGTTTCAGCCGGCCCCTGCCCCGGTATACAGAAGCTTCCCTGGTCAAAAAACTCGAAGAGCTGGGCATCGGAAGACCCTCTACCTATGCCCCTACTATTTCAACCATCCTGAAAAGAGGGTATGTGGAAAAACGGGATAAAGAAGGAGTAGTCCGAAATTTCAGGATCCTGAAACTAAAGGAAAATAAAATCAGCAAAATTTCCGAACAGGAAACAACGGGTGCTGAGAAATCAAAATTATTTCCAACCGACCTCGGCCTCGTGGTTACGGATTTCCTCAAGACAGTATTTTGATGATATCATGGATTATAATTTCACCGCGCGTATCGAAGCTGAGTTTGATGAAGTGGCCAACGGAAAAATTGAATGGAACCATGATGATCGATGATTTTTATCTCCCATTTAAAAAAGATGTTGACAATACCATCGAAACGGCAGAACGGATCAGCGGGGAACGGGAACTCGGCGTGGATCCGGCATCAGGGAAAAAACTCATCGTACGCATGGGCCGATACGGACCGATGGCGCAGATCGGCGAGCAGAATGATGAAGAAAAACCCCGTTTCGCCAAATTAAAAAATACCCAGAGTATTGAGACCATCAGTCTTGATGAAGCCCTGGAACTTTTCAAACTGCCCAGAAATCTGGGCCAATTTCGAAGGCTAGTGATGTGGCAGTGAGTATCGGGCGGTTTGGTCCTTATATCGCCCATGACAAGAAATTTTATTCACTCGGAAAAGAATTTGATCCTTATACCATCGGCTTTGAGGAAGCCATGCCCATCATAATGGAAAAAAGGGCCGCTAAAGAAAAAAGAACGATCAAAGTCTTCGAAAAGGAGAAAATTCAACTCCTTCGTGGGCCCTATGGTCCCTATATCAAACAGGGCCTGCGCAATTATAAGATTCCCAAGGAAAAGCAGGAGCACGTGGAATCGCTTGGAACTGCCGGAAATAAAGCCATCATTGAAGAAGTGAAAGCCAATCCGCCCAAAAGAGTTCCGAAGAAAAAGAAATCTTCATAAGATTTTTAAAATTCCTGCGTTATCCAATAAGTGCAGGCATAATCCGCACCGGAAATAAACATCCGGAATGGATTTGTGGATAAGATTGTCATTGCATTATTTTTAACTTCTGCGATATTCATCCCGCGTAACCCCGGCTGTATATCGCCTGAAGAAAAAACATCCACCCCATGCAGGAATCCAGAGGAAATCAAAGCTTTGCTTCATCTCATCGATGATCCGGATGAAGAAGTGTTCACTACAGTCAGCGACCGCATCATCAGTTACGGACGGGGAATCATCCCCAACCTGGAATACCTGTGGGAAAATACCATGCAGGATTCAATCCAGGAAAGAATTGAAATGCTTATCCACCGGCTGCATTACAGGGACCTCACCGAAGATTTTCAAAGATGGAAAACCAGCAGCTATCACGACCTGCTCACCGCCAGCCTGCTCGTATTCCAAATTTCAGTACCCGGATCTGGCTACCAGTCCGGTCCTGGAGGAAATTGAAAAACTGCGCCGGAATATCTGGCTGGAGCTAAATAACTATCTCACCCCGCTGGAACAGGTAAATGTGCTCACCAGCATCATTTATGGTTATTACAATCTGAAAGGAACCGAAGTCGGGTACCAGCATCCGGAGGAATTCCTGATTCATAAATTAATCGAAACCAAAAGAGGAAATGCCATCATCAATGGCATTCGTCTATCTGCTGTTGAGCGAACTGCTGGATATTCCGGTTAAAGCCATCAATATTCCCCGCCAGTTTGTACTGGCTTATATAAAACCGGAACTGGCCGATGAAGGAAATGAAAAAAAGGCGATCGACCGCATCGAATTTTTCATTGATCCCATGAGCGGCCAGGTGTTCACCCATAAGGATGTTATGAATTATTTCAGTCGTATTGCCATCACACCCTCGGATATACATTTCAAACCCTCCGGCCATATCCGTATCATGCAGACGCTGCTGGAAGAATTCAGCAGGTGTTTCGACAATGAGTCGAACCTTTATAAAAAAACTGAACTTCTCATGCTCTCCCGTATGCTCAGTGAATAGACTCCGGGACGATCTATTTTTCTGTAGGGTGTCCACCGCAATACCGTAAATTGGATAAAATTCCCTTTACATGCCCGCTAAGAGCCGGCTCCGGTTTATCGTTGTTTCCGTTTTATGCTGCCTGATTTCTTTCCCTCGCCAAAGCGCAGGTAAAAAAGCGTAAGCCCCATCACAGGAAAACGGATAACCAGGTCCATGGATTTAAACAGCCACCTCTCCGATTCCATCCTCAGGGAAACAGAGATCAAGGATACTACGGTTCCCTATATGGTGAATAAGGTTGAATCCTATTCTTTCAGTCTGAACCGCGCCGAAAATTTTCTGGATCAAGGCACCGACACAACAGATATACTGGGTTCCATATCCGGCCTGGAACGCAGGCTGAATTATTTTCATAACCGGCTTAACCGGAATGACAATCCAATGAATCTGCGAAGCCTGAACACGGCATACGTGATGCTGGGTGAGGCACGGGAAACGCTGGAGGACTGGGATAAGTCGCTGACGGTTTATATCACTCATTTAAATAATACCCACCAGCAAATCCGGGTGGTAAAACATGACAGCAGTTTATTGAATGATTCACTGAACATCATTCTGCGTGGCCAGATGAGCGCCGTATATAGCCGTTCGCTTTCTCTGGATTCCATACTGCACAATTCCACGATAAAAATCAATACCCTCAGGAACCGTGTTTCCATAAACCTGTTACTGGTTAAAGATCTGCAGTCGGAAATAACAGACCGCCGGCAGGCGGTCACCCGCGCGATATGGGAGCAGGAAGAAGCACCCTTTTTTAAATCCTGTGCCACAGATTATGATTCCACGCTTTACGAAGTGGTACAGGATGGCCTGGTTCGTTCCCTGCGCGTTATACGGATTTTTATGTCAAGCACCTGGGACACCCGGTCCGTTAACCTGGGCATATGGCTCCTGCTCCTGATCTGGTTTCTGATCACTGGGCACTGGTACGCAAAAAAACAGAACGTGAACATATCATCCGTAATCTGACCTTCCTTAATAAATCGGCCGTTCTCTCCAGTCTCTTACTGCTAGTAACTTATGGCCCCTTCCTTTATGTAAGCGCCCCCGCATCTTATGTTCATCTCAACGAATTGTTCCGCCTCCTGTTATTATCCATCCTGCTTTCACCCTACCTCTCCAAACGGGGGAAGGCCGCCTGGATTAGCCTGGCAGTTATCTGGACCGGGTTTGCCATCGATGATATCCTACTGGATTCAGCCTATGGTGAAAGATGGGGGCTGATGGCAGTCGGCATCTTCCTGGCCGTAATATGCATCTGGCTGTTACGAAAGAATACAATTGTTTTTAAAACCCTGGAAAACCCGCGCGCACGTAAATGGGTTCTTGCATTTACCCTGACGCAGATCGTATTTTCTATCGGCTGCAACCTGGCCGGACGGGTGACGATCAGTAAACTTTTGGCCTTCAGCTCGATTGACAGTCTGGTGCTGGCGGTCACATTGAATGTTTGCTGCACGATTCTCATTGATGCTGTTTATCTGCAATCCGAAGTTTTTCAGAACCGGTTTTTTGCTTTCCTGCAGTTTGTTGACCTGAAAAACAAAATGCGCAGGGTATTGTGGGTGGTGGCTGTTTTCGTATGGATACTTTCCATACTTAGGAACCTGATATTATATGACCGGGTCAGCAGCATTCATTTTTTATTTCATCAATGAACCAAGAACCATCGGCAGTTTCACGTTCTCTTATGCCAGTGGAATTTTATTTATACTGATCATCTGGATTTCTTCCGTACTGTCCCAGTTTGTAAACTTCTTCTTTGACGAAAGACATAATCCGGGGCCTCAGAAAAAGACCCGGCTGGGTTCGATCGCCCTGCTCGTGCGTATCGGAATATGGACCGCCGGTTTTCTCATCGCCGTTGCCGCAGCGGGTATCCCGATTAATAAAATCTCCATTCTGATCGGAGCCCTGGGCGTAGGTATTGGCTTCGGATTGCAAAACCTGGTTAACAACCTCGTATCCGGAATTATCATTGCCTTCGAAAGGCCCATCCAGATCGGGGATATCATTGAAATCGGAGGGAAAACCGGAACAGTACAGGAAATCGGCGTAAGGTCCAGCCAGCATCAATAACGGGGAAGGTGCCAATATCATCGTTCCTAACGGTGACCTGTTATCCCAGCAACTGATCAACTGGACCGTACATAACCGCAACAAACGTGTGAAGATCCTGATCAGCGTTCCTTATCAAATCAGATTTCCGGAAAGCAAGTGAACTGATCCTGGAAGAATTAAATAAAAATGAAAAGATCATGCGGGATCCCAAACCCGCCGTTACAGTTGACAATTTTGCAAATAATGCCGTCAATTATGAAGTTAAATTCTGGGTGCCCGATATGTCGGATACAGGCACCATACGTAATGAACTCATGCTCGAAATCATGGATGCATTTTTGAAAAATGCTATTGTGATGATTTAATTAATTTGGAAATTTGAAAATCTTGACCTCTTTGTATAGCAGGACTATAATTTTCAAATTTCCAAATTTGCTTTACCACCCCTTCCTGTATTCCCTTTTTACAAACTGATTGGCTTCATCAAAATTGGTGATCTTCATGTTGGCAGCGTCCCACATCAGTTTTTTTCTTCCTGGGAATGATCTCTGAACCCTTCCGTTCACTGTTTTTTCAACTTTGATATTCCAGGTCCTGAGTGCCAGGTTACCCATCAGGATGGTTTCAGTTAAAGGGCCTGCATATTCAAAAGGAGAACTTACTTCATTTCGTCCATAACCAGCCAGGCAGGCATTTACCCATTGCACATAATGACCTTCCGGTACGCGTGCCAGCGTTTGCGGAACATTCACTTCTTTTGTCCGGGAAGTCGGTAGTAATTTGGGATCACTCCCATAGGTTCCGCACATGATTTTTCCCTTGGTGCCGATAATCAGCACCCCTCCGCCACCATTATCGCCGAATTGTTCGTCAGCGCCCAGTTCTTCCGGTCTTTCCGGAATGATACCACCATCCATCCAATGCATTTTCACATCCGGTTTCCCGTCCTTACCAGGAAATTTCAGGATGACGGAAGAAGCCGCCGGACAGCTTTCTGGAAAATAATCCGGCGTCCACATTTTTTCAAATAATGCCACCTGGCTGCATTCCACTTCAGACGGATATCCCAGGCCTACCGTTTTAAATGCAGGATCTATCAGGTGACAACCCATATCGCCCAGTGCGCCTGTTCCAAAGGCCCAGAATCCCCGCCAGCTGAAGGGTACATATTCTTTATGATAGGGCTCTTCCTTTGCCGGTCCCAGCCAGAGATCCCATTTGAGCTCATCCGGAATGGGGTCGTTGCTTTGGGGTGTTCCTGTTCCCTGCGGCCATACGGGGCGGTTGGTCCAAACCTGGATTTCCGTGGCATCTCCGATGATACCCGCACTGATACCATTCCTGCATCATGCGCACGCCGTCTCCGGAAGCGCCCTGGTTTCCCATCTGCGTAACCACTTTATACCTTTTGGCAGCTTCCGTCAGCATCCGGGCTTCATAGATATCATGCGTAAGAGGTTTTTGTACATAAACATGTTTCCCGAGTTGCATGGCCGCAATGGCTGCTACCGCATGACAATTATCCGGAATGGAAACCGAAACCGCATCTATGGACTTATGTTCTTTTTCCAGCATCTCCCGGAAGTCGTAATATCTTTTTGCCTTGGGAAAACGGCTTAATGATTTTTTTATCTGCCGGTCATCCACATCGCAGAGATAGGCAATATTGGCATTGGGGCTTTTTGAGAATTCAAATAAATCACTCTCCCCTTTCCCGCCTGCACCTATACCCGCAATGGTGAGTTTATCACTCGGTGCAACAAAACCCCGCCCCAGCACGTGCCTGGGCACAATAAAAAAACCAGCTGCAGCCATTGAAGTGGATTTCAGAAAATCTCTTCTGGATTTGTTGTTCTTTTAATTTCATTGTTGACAATTGATTCGATGACGGATGACCGTTATGAGATGTGAGTTGATGAGTTATGAGTTATAGTTAAAGTTATAAGTTATAAGTTATAAGTTACGGAATAATCTAATTTTGAATTTCCAAAAACACAGTCGGGCTTCAGATTTCAAGTTTTAGGCTTAATAAGACCGGTAGTTTCTTTTTACAAACTGATTGGCGGGTGCAAAATTGGAGACTTCCATTTTTTCACCATCCCAGAGCAATTTTTTGCGGCCGGGGAATATTTTTTGACCCATGCTGTTGGTTTCGCTGTATTGGTAACTTCGCACAGCCAGGTTTCCCATCAGTACGGTTTCGGTCAGCGGACCGGCAATGGCAAAATCCGAACTGGTATATGCCCCATATCCCTTTTTGCAGGCCTTAACCCACTGTTGCTGATGACCTTCTGCGCCCCCTCCACCAGGGGAAATTTCGATTTTGGCAAAACGGTATCTTTCATTCGGCTTGTCGGAAGAAGCGTTGCATTTTTCCCCCAGATTCCTGCCATCAGTTTTCCTCTGGTTCCTTCGAATATCATGCCTCCACTTTCATCACCCATGGGTTCATCAGGCAAAAGTTCTTCCGGTCTTTCCGGTTTGATTCCACCATCATACCACACCATTTTAACAGGAACCAGGGATCCCCTTTGCGGAAATTGTATATATGATTTTGCCGAAGGAGGAAATCCATCCGTATTGATTACTTCCTGGAAATATCCTTTGTAAACAGAGCCAATACTGGTCTCCACAGAAACCGGATAACCCAGTTTCAATGCAAAATAAGGCGAATCAATAAAATGACAACCCATATCTCCCAGGGAACCGGATCCGAAATCCACCCATCCCCGCCAGATCGCCGGCAGGAAGGCTGGATTATAATCCCGTTGAACGGGGCAGTACCCAGCCACAGATTCCAGTCGAGTTCTTTCGGAATATCAAACTGACCGGTGGGCGTTGGAATGCCCTGCGGCCAGGTGGGCCGGTTGGTCCACACATGCACCGTGTGCACATCTCCCAGTAAGCCATCCTGCAGCCAGGTTTCAATAAGCCGGATATCATCTCCGCTGCTTCCCTGGTTTCCCATCTGGGTTACGACCTTGTATTTTTTTGCTGCTTCCGTAAGCATCCGGGCCTCATAAATATCATGTGTCAGCGGCTTTTCAACATACACATGTTTACCCTGCTCCATAGCTGCCATCGCTATGGGTGCGTGCATATGATCCGGAGTGGTGACCATTACCGCGTCAATATTTTTTCCTTCCTTTTCAAGCATCACCCGGTAATCCTTATAATAGTGCGCGTTGGGCCATTTACTCCGGGCTTTAACCGCCATACGGTCGTCAACATCACAAAGCGCTGCGATATTATCAGATCCGTTGTTATAGGCTTCGGGAATGTTGTTTCTGCCCTGCCTCCCACACCCACGCCGGCAATATTTAATTTATCGCTGGGTGCCGTAAATCCGCGTCCCAGCACATGACGGGGCAGGATAAAGAATCCGCCGGCCGCCAGAGTTTAAGAATATTCCGCAGGATTTTTTTAATCTCTCCTGTCGAATACAGAGGATTTGTATTTTAGCCTATGTTGTATCACATTTTATTGTTATACCAGGGATGCGTCCAGTGTAATATTTGTATTGAGAACTTTACTGACAGGGCAGTTCAGCTTGGCATCTTCAGCAGCTGCTTTAAACTGCTCTTCGGTAATACCTGGAATCTTTGCTTTTAGAATAAGATGGGACTGCGGTAATCGTGCCATCAAGGGTAATTTCTCCCTGAACATCCAGGCTCTCCGGGGTAATGCCCAGTGCCTGCAAAACAAAACTCAGCTTCATAGCAAAACAGCCGGCGTGCGCTGCAGCGATCAGTTCTTCAGGATTGGTTCCTACCCCGTTTTCAAACCGGGATTTATAAGAGTACTGGGCATTTTTTACTGCAGTGCTTTGCGTGGTCAATGTTCCTGCTCCATCTTTTCCGGATCCTTTCCAAGTTACGTTGGCAGTACGTTTCATAAATTTTTAATTTTTAGAAACGTAAGTTAGGAAAAACTAGTTCACTCCAAGCAATTAACATCAAAATACACCGGTGACATCGGCAGGCACAATGGTAATCCCATACACCGGTACATCCCCAGGCAAGGGCTGAAGGAATAAACAGTTGAATCTGGCCTCCAATACCGATTTTAGGTAAGCCGAGTCGCCAGCCGAGGATGAGATTATAGAAACCGGTCCCGTTCAGATTTGTATTGGATGCAGAATCAAAAATCTGGTTATTCATCAATTTCGCAATATAGCTCACGGTGACTGTTGATGAAAAAACCGGTTTAACAGAAGATCCGGAATCCACAATATGATAATATAATCCGGAAGTGTCATAGGAAAGCGGAATTGAATCAGGATAAAAATGAATTGAATCATTGGCAAAATGAATCAGAGTCGCAGAATCTGCAGTGACCGGTGCGTTGGTACAAGACGGGTAATTCGGTGTGGATTTGGCGCACGAATAATAACTTATCAGGGCAATAACCGCTAAAACAAAAATGATAATTTTTTCATAACGGGTGCAATATTAATGACAAAAATTTAAAGTTGTTTTAATTCCTGGCTACTAAACGCAAATGGAAGCAGATCCGTTGCCCGGCTGAGCAAAAATATTTCACCGGTGAACCCACCGAGTATAAGACGTATGGACCGTCCAAAACGTTGCTCATATTCTGCCAGCGTTTGCCTGCAGATTCCGCAGGGACTGATTGGCCGGTTGCCGGTGCCGGACACATTGATATAGGTCAGGGCCAGAGACGTCACGGCAATTCCGGGAAAAGTTGCAGAAGCAGCCGACAGGGTCACCCGTTCGGCACATATACCGGCAGGAAAACTTGCGTTTTCCTGGTTGGAGCCGGTCAGGATGTTCCCGTTTTCAAGGCGGATCGCTGCGCCCACACTGAATTTTGAATAAGGCGCATACGCATGGCCTGTAGCCACACGCGCGGCCTCCATCAGTTGGGCATCGGCCGCATCAAGTGATTTTAAATCCGGGAAAATCTGGAACGGAATATTTATATGGGTTTGCTTCATGCGGGACGAAAACAGGTTATTTGATTTTCTTAAACAGCCGGCTCCAGCGAACCCCGTTTTTCCAGCTCATCCAGATCATCCAGGCTTCCCCAACCACATGGTCTTCGGGTACAAATCCCCAATAACGGCTGTCCTGGCTCTGGTGCCGGTTATCCCCCATCATCCAGTAATAATCCATCTTGAAAGTATAACTGTTGGATTCCCTGCCGTTGATAAATATTTTTCCATTCTGTATTTCCAGTTTATTCTTCTCATAATCCCGGATCGCCCTTTCATAAAAAGGATAATTGAATGTATTGAGGGTGAGGGTGGCTCCTTTTTTCGGGATCCAGAAGGGACCATAATTATCCTTGGTCCAGTTATACTGCGGGTCATACGGATACACCTGCCTGCTGCTGTCAAGGTAGGGTGTAATGTTCTTTGCCAGCCCGCTTTTTATCATTTTATCGCGTGCAATGGCGGTAAGCAGCATGGCATACCGGTTTGGAACTCCGGTCTGTTGAAATTCTTCCCCGTTGTTGATATCAATATCATATTCATCATGCATTACCGTTTCATCCAGTTGTTGTCCCCCGGTAATGACAATATAATTTGTTTCTGAATAATCGGCAGTTTCGTTTCCCGCCCATTTATAAATACGATCTGGTTTTTGATCTGCAGGGTATCCCCGGCCATACCCACACAACGTTTGATATAATTTTCCTGTTTGTCAACCGGCCGCACGATCAGCGGATACTGATCCGGGTCATTGAGATATAATCTGGCGGCCCACATTAATATCTCCGTTTCCGAGCATGCGCGCCACGTCATAATATGGCTGCTCGGACTGGTATCCTTCTTTATTGATGACCGTATCACCGGCAGGGAAATTAAATACTACCACATCATTTCTTTTTACCGGGGCGGGAAACCAGCGTGTATATGGGATATGAATCCATTCCACATACGACTTCATATCGAAGACGGGCATGGTATGATGCACAAAGGGCATGGCGATGGGTGTATTGGGAATACGCGGTCCATAACTGAACTTACTGACAAAAAGAAAATCATTTACCAGCAGCGTTTTTTCCATCGATGGCGTCGGGATCACATAGGCTTCGAAAACAAAAGTCCGGATCAGCGTGGCGGCCACGACAGCGAAAATGCCCGCATCTACCCATTCGCGCGCAGCTGATTTTTTATATTTTTTTGCAGCATCCGCCCCAATGAAGCGGTCTTTTTTATTCAGCCCGACATATAAAAAATACAGACCGCCCGAACAGACGGTCAGCGCATGCTGATAAAACCTGAACTTGCCGAAAGTTTTTACAAATTCAACACAAATGGCCAGTGTCAGAAACCAGCCAACCACCGGAATGAATTGAATAAAAAACAAATAAACCGGTCTTTTGCTCAACCGCAGCATTTCATAACTGTTGAGCACGGGCACCAGTCCTTTCCATGCCGGGACTCCTGCTTTTTTGAACATGAAATACAAGCCAAAAGCAGGCAGGATGAATAAAACCAGGGATATTATTATAAGAACCAGGATCTGATGGGCTGTCATTTAAGCAATTTTAGATTTGGCCAAAAATTCCACGATTACCAGCTGTCAAAATACTGCAAGCTGACTGGATCCGGTGAACCGTTTGGCACATTTATGCAATTTTTATAAAGTCTATTTTTTAGGAAGAACATAATTGGCGACGTCTTCGCGGCTGATGGATTTGGAAGAAAGGATGATTAACCGCTCTACTACATTGCGCAGTTCGCGGATATTACCGGTCCAGTTATATTCCTGCAAAGCCTGTATGGCTTCCTCATCAATTCCTTTTCGGGCGATTCCGTATTCATTACAGATATCCTGGCAGGAATTTATCGATCAGCAGGGGTATATCGTCTTTCCTTTCATTTAATGAAGGAACATGGATAATAATCACACTGAGACGGTGATACAGGTCCAGCCTGAAATTTTTTTCATCCACTTCTTTGAGCAAATCCTTATTGGTTGCTGCAATCACACGCACATCCACACTGATGTCTTTATCTCCGCCCACCCGGGTGATCTTTCCTTCCTGCAGGGCACGTAGCACTTTAGCCTGGGCATTGGGACTCATATCACCGATTTCATCCAGGAAAAGCGTCCCTGTATTTGCCTGTTCAAATTTCCCGATTCTTTGTTTGACTGCCGAAGTAAACGAACCTTTTTCATGCCCGAACAATTCGCTTTCAATCAATTCGCCCGGGTATGGCTGCACAATTCACTTCGATCAGGGGTCCTGAAGAACGGTTACTTTTTTCATGTATCCAGCGGGCTACCAGTTCTTTTCCGACGCCATTTTCACCTGTGATCAGAATACGTGCATCCGTGGGTGCCACCTTTTCGATCGTCTCCCGGATTTTCTGAATGGGCGCGGATTCACCAATCATGTCCTGTACCTTACTCACTTTCCGTTTCAACACTTTGGTTTCCGCCACCAGCGAAGTTTTATCCATGGCATTGCGTATGGTTATAAGCAGGCGGTTGAGATCCGGCGGTTTTGAAATATAATCATACGCCCCTTTCTTGACGGCTTCAACAGCAGTTTCAATGGTACCATGACCAGAAATCATAATGATGGGTAAATCCGGGTTTGCCTCTTTTGCTTTTTCGAGGAATTCAATGCCATCCATTTTGGGCATTTTAATGTCGCAGAGAATAACATCGTATTCTTTATCCCGGAATTTCCTAAATCCCTCTTCCCCATCCCCGGCTTCATCTATTTTGTACCCTTCAAAAGAAAGGATTTCACTCAGGGTCTTCCGGATCGCCTTTTCATCGTCAATGATCAGAATATTCGACATATTTTCTCGATTTCAATATAATAAGGGCGGGATTTTCAGCCTATTAGACCGCAATTTAAATCAACGCCGGGTCATTTGGGATAAAGGTGTTCTGTCATTTGGCCCGATGTACCTTTTACTTTCGTAAAAATACGTTGCAGGAGCCAGTTTGTCTGCTTATTTTGTGACGTCAATATTTTTAGAAAAACCAGATATTAAAATTTAACCCTATGAGACAGGAATTAGATCATTCCGCAAAAGCACCGGCCAAAGTGTTTTTAAAACTGACCGTATTTGGATTTGTATTAATCGGCTTTGCCTATGTTTCCCTGATTCTGATGGGAACTGCTTTGAAAGCCATTCATTAAATATGACATTTCCCGGATCAGCCCCTCGCCACCGGGATTTTTATTTTATGACTTCCAGCTGAACGATCGCATCCACAGGATCCAAGGGAATCCCTTTTAAATTGATCATAATATAGTTGTCTGCCAATGTCTGCACCTGCAGCCTGCGGCCTGCCATTATTCGCCGCTTTCACTCTATAAGGCATCTTCACGAAAAATTTGATCCCCATCGGTTTTAAAGATATGGAGCAAACAGCTTTGTCTCCTTTTTCCGTAATAGCGCCCCAGGTTTGTGGTTTCATATAACCCGAATGGGTACCATAAATCGCATATCCGTTTTGTCTTCAGCCAGTTGCCCATGCTGTCCAGCCTGTCGGTAAAGTCCGTCTGAATCTCCCCGTTGGGCAGGGGACCGATATTCAATAAGAGATTGGCCCCGTAGCCCGCATCATTCACCAGCAGCCGGATGAGGTCCCTGGAGGATTTATAATGCGTATCTGTGATATTAAATCCCCAGGAATTGTTAATGGTCTCACAGGTTTCCAGCGGGAGGCTGGAAACGGATTGTCCGCCAAACCCGGTGCTGTTACCTCCCGGCAGGTCTTTTTCAAACATTTGAAAATCTTCACCGGGGATCGGGCGTCAGGTGGTGATTATTGCCGATCAGGCATTGTGGTTGCAGACTGGTGGATCAGGGCATAAATATCCGGCAGGTGCCAGTCGACCCGGGGCTGGTTATTTTTGTCCTGATCATTGGGAAGTTGGTCCCAGTAACCATCAAACCATACTCCGGCAATGGGACCATACGGGTGAGCAGTTCCGTAAGTTGGGCTTTCATAAAAGCGATATAATGGTTCCAGTCGCTTTTTGCGGTTCTCCCCGTTCCATGTCCGGTCCTTCCGGTTTCATATTGATAATCGCTTCGGTACCAGTCCAGCAGGGAATAATAAACAAATAATTTGATACCCTGCCGCTGGCACTCTTCAGCCATGAGTTGAACCGCGTCCTTTTCCCCAGTCGGTATTGGTGATTTTCCAATCGGATTGTTTGGTATCCCAGTTGCTGAAACCATCGTGGTGACGCGTGATCAGCGTAATGTATTGCATACCGGCGCGTTTGGCGGCAGATACCCATTTTTGTGCATCAAAGCGAACGGGATTAAAAATGGTTTGGAGCTGGCTGTATTCGGAAACTGTGATATTGCGGTTCGTTCATGACCCATTCACCGCTTCCGGGAACACTGAATGCACCCCAGTGAATAAACATCCCGAAACGGGCGCTGTCGAACCATTTTCTGGCCGCCAGGTTTTCACAGAAGGCTGGTATGCCGGCTGGGCCAGGGAAACATCTAAAGCAGGCAGCAAAGAACAGGATCGTGTAAAACAATTTCATCTGAGATGTTTATTGGTAGTCCTGCCCGAATATATTATTTATTCAGGTACATGACTTCCTTTACCATTTTAACCGTTTTTTCTACAGAAGGCATGGCGGCAGCCACCAGGTTGCCTGCATAGTGCAGGGGCGCGTCGGCAGCAGTCAGCCGGCGGATGGGTGCATCCAGGTAATCAAAACCTTCTTTCTGTATCGTATAAGCCACTTCAGAAGAAATGGAGCCAAAGGGCCATTGTTCTTCCACAATCACCAGCCGGTTTGTTTTCTTAACACTCTCCAGTACCGTCATCCAGTCCAGCGGACGAATAGTCCGCAGGTCAATCACTTCGGCGCTGATATTGTTCTTTTTCCAGTTCGGCAGCTGCCGCCAGTGATACTTTCATCATTTTATTGTAGGCTCACAATAGTCACGTCTGTTCCGGGCCGGGCTACATGGGCTTTCCCCAGTTCAATATAATATTCTTCTTCCGGAACTCAGATTTATCCCCATACATCACTTCACTTTCCATAAAAATAACCGGATCCTCTTCATAACGGATGGCCTGTTTGAGCAGTCCCTTTGGCATCATACCCATTACTGGGTGAAACCACTTTCAGTCCGGGAATATTGGCATAATAACTTTCAAAAGCAGTGGAATGCTGAGCGCCCAGCTGACCGGCAGATCCGTTCGGTCCGCGGAATACAATGGGACAGCCCACCTGGCCGCCACTCATCGCGAGCATTTTGGAAGCCGTATTCAGGATCTGGTCCAGTGCCAGAACGGCAAAGTTACAGGTCATGTATTCCAGAACGGGCCGAAGCCCGTTCTGGGCCGCCCCCACACCTACGGCCGTGAATCCAAGTTCAGAAATGGGCGTATCGATAACTCTTTTCGGCGCCGAATTCATCCAGCATACCCTGACTCACTTTATACGCGCCATTATATTCTGCCACTTCCTCACCCATCAGAAAGACCCGGTCGTCCCGGCGCATTTCTTCTGACTCATGGCTTCGCGTAAAGCTTCCCGGAAAGCGATTTGTCTCATTTATATGAATTTAAGGAGGGGCAAAAGTATTGAGGAATGAGGAATCGGCAATGGGGATTTTTCGTTTAATCGTCTATTTTTCACTGAAAATCGAAGGAATGACCTCCTTTGTCGAATAAGTTATGAAAAGGGCAGCTTCCGGAGCATCTTTGTATTGTCAACGCGTCGACAAGATGATCCGAATCCTGAAAAACCAATAACCGATTCCTGAGAAAACCACCGAATCCTGAAAAACCATATCCAAACCTGAAAAACCGAGAAATCTGAAATCCTGAAAAACCAACCGAATTCAACCCCTAAACCCTGACCTGAAGAAGAAAAATCCGAATCCGAAAAAAACCGAAAGCATCCAAATCCGAGAAGAACCAATCAGAAAGCAAGAATCCAATCCAGAAAACCCATCCGATCATCCTATGAAAATGCGCAACCAACCTGAGTCCATCCTGATGAAAAACCAGAAAACCAGTATCGTTGAAAACCGGATCCTTTAAACAAGTTCGATACCTTCATGATCAAGTTTATATGTTGATATACCCGGTTTAACGAATTGAAAAAAGCCGCTTCCTGAATGAAGTGGCTTTTTCATTTATGCCTTTAGCGTAAAGCCGAAAGCCTAAAGTTAAAGCATAATGAGGAGTAGAACCGGAAGCGTAAAAACAGCCGAAGATGCTTAAAGGCTTTATGCTTCATTATGCTTTCGCGTAAGACTCATCGCACATTCTGTCCAAGATCCCCGGACTGTAATCGGCACGTGGTAGGCTGATTCGCACAGATTCTTTTAACAACCAGGTTGCCCACCGCAAGGCGTCGTCTGCAGATGTAAAGCCCAGTTTACCGGGAAAGCCGGGTATAAATTCCTGTTTTATATAAATCCTTTCTCCGGCCATAACATTATATCCCCAGCCATAGTCCGTTTTTACCGGTACCGCATGAAGAAAGATTTTACCATCATGATTTCCATGACGGACTAAAGAAAATTATCGCGAAGCAGAGCAGCGACGCGGTAATACCGATCAGAGAATATTTATTTCTAATTGTCATTCGGATTTACGGTATGAATCGGGAAGAACTCGCCATAAATAATCTGATGCGCCTGCCTGCCCGGGAGAACTTCTGCCGGTGCTGATAAATCCGCCACCACCCGGGGTAGCATCTAATGAGAATCCGACTGCGCCTGTAGTTGCAGGTCCTTCGAATGGAGTTTTTTCATACCATAAATCACCTCCGCCCTTACCATCCGGGAAAACATACTGCCAGGTATAGCGTATATAAAACACCATTTTCACCACAGCTGATATAAGCGTATGGCGGAATCACAAAAGCCGCCGCATTCCATCGCGTGATGGTGGTATAACCATCGTCATATGATCCTGCTGTAGTTTGTAATATGCCGGAGTTCGGACCATTTTGCCGTATCGGAAGCGGGATTGAATACCCAGAAATCCGTTTGCATAGTTCCGCTATTTACTCCCGTAACCACATAAGCCTGATTGTTATAGGTGAAGGCAACCGCGCCATATCTTTTATTGCCGCTGAATCCGATATCAGTCCAGGTATCGATAGACGGATCGTACTGATAAAAATCTTTCAGGGCATTGGCGCCATCAAACCCGGTTCCCACATATCCCAAATTACCCAGACCAAACGCGACAGCTTCATAGCGGGCACTTCCGGGAAAATCTGATTTCTGCGTCCATGCATTCAGTCGCCGGATCGTATTCATAAAAATCTTTCATATAATTAAATCCGTCATAACCTGTTCCGCATATCCTTTGCCATTCGCACTAAAACCAACAGCCGAACTCCTGGCCGTTCCGGAAGGCATGCTGGCTACCTGCAACCATACATTTTGGGTGGGATCATATTTCCAGAAATCATGTGTAACGCGTATTCAGACCATCCCAACCCGTTCCGACGTAAGCAAAATTGTCGATAACAAAAGAAACAGCTTCACTGCGGGCGGGTCCGTTCAATTGGGATTCTGCAGCCCAGTCACCACTTTGATGTATAGGGAATATGTATTGAATGACAGGAAGACAAAGAGAATAAAACGAAAAGTGAAAATAAAAGGATGATAGATCCGCTTCATATTGTTGTATTAAAAATCCGGTGTTTTGTAGCGATAAAAGTATTTTATTTGCAGCGCGAAATACGGACAATTCAGGGGATTTCACAAAAATTTATCAAATAACGCAATGCGTTTCAATTGTTAATCGAATTCAAAAAACATACTTTTGCCCTTTTAGAAAGTGCGGAAAGACGAATAAATGAAATATACGTAACCCGATACCCGACAACGAGATTTTCCGCATCAGCCCAGTCAGTTTTTTTCAATTATCCGAAACCGGAACCTTAATCAGCAGAAACTAAACATGGGAAGGAAATGTTTTTTCAGGAATCGATTATTTGTATGCTGCTTACCTGCTTTCCTCATGATGGTGATCGTTGGCTGCACCAAACCGCAAATCCAGTTTTCAAATGCATATAACGGAGACAATGCGACCAATGTGGTTGCCGTAGATACATTTTCCGTTAAGCTTTCTACTGTTTTTCTCGACTCTTTCACCACATCCGGTACCAAATCCCAGTTACTGGGACGGTATAACGATCCATTTTTTGGAACCGTCACTTCCCGAAGTTATTCTGATATCGGGGCCCCTTATCCACTGCCCACCCTTACCAATTTTTCAGTGTACGATTCAATCCAGCTGATTCTGCGGATCAACAAAACATTTTACGGGGATACCAGCAAAATACAGGGCTTCCTGGTGAGCCAGCTGACCCAGGTGATGAATTATCCCGGAATACAAACTGCTTTTTACAGCAACAATTCCATTCCCTACGATCCGACAGTGCTTGGGTCCGCATATGTGCAGATCAATCCTACGGCAGGTTTAACCAGCCAGCGAATGGGTGATTCGGTAAAAATAACGATGCCCAACAGTATGGGCGAACAATTGTTTGGCCTTTTGTACAGGCAGCCCGATACGATCACGAATGCATCGTTATTCCGGGGATATTTCAGAGGATTGACGGTTTATCCGGATACTACGTTACCCGGAGCCGTTTATGGGTTTATGGACTCACTCGTACTCCGCCTGTTTTATCATGAGCCCGGCGTGGTGATGGTGCAGAAAACTGCCGATTTTCCTCTCGTAAATCCCGCGACCCAGTTCAACCAGATCAAAGCAGACCGGACCGGAACACCTACGGCTCCCCTTGGCCCGGGAAACCTGGAACTCCCTTCCACAGCAACCGGAAACCAGGCCTTCCTGCAGCCCATAACCAGCCTGTATACAAAACTTCTTTTTCCAACCATTACCGATCTGCTGGGTTATCCCGATTACCTGGCCGTTATGAAAGCCCAGTTAATCATCAAACCGGTTCAGGGAACTTACAGTCCGATCCTGAACCTGCCACCGGCGGTCAACCTGGCGCTGACCAACTATGCCAACACCATCAGCGCCGTACTTCCTTATGGAAGCGGAAATCTGACCATCGATTATCTGTATGGAACCAATACAAATTATACCTATGATATCACGGCGTATATACAGAAAGCACTTACGCAGGGGGCCCCTAACAATGCTATAAACGGCCTGATGTTGATCACCCCTGCTACCACATTCAATACTACTTTTAACCGGGCTGTATTCGGAGATTCGCATAATCCACAATTATCAAATCAGATTTCCCTGAAAATATATTACGCCTCATATTATTAATATGACCAACCCGAACGGTATTTCTTTTATGCGAATCTGGCTCACCATATCATTTTCCGTTCTGTTGATTTCAGCGGGTTTTGCGCAAAACAATAATTCTCCCTATTCCATTCATGCAATCGGGGATCTTACTGACAATATCATCAACCGCACGAGCGGCCTCGCTTCGACGGGGTTGGCATACCGGAATAACAGGAACCTGATCACGAACAATCCCGCAGCCCTCAGTGGGCTCGACAACCAGTTTTTTATCGGTGAACTCGGGGTAAACAGCAAATATGTAGATTATTCCGGAAATGCGGTCAGCCAGACCAATCACCAGTCGTCGGATATTACTTTTAAAAGATTTGCGCTTGGAACAAAAATTTTCAAACACTGGGGAAGTGCGGTAGGCCTGGTCCCTTACAGTGAGGAGAATTACGAGTATTCCGGTATCCAGCCCATTGGTTACAGCGGCGGTCAGGTTCCATCCTACAACCAGGGATACGGCGGTATCAGCAAGGTATTCTGGGCAAACGGTTATGAATTTTTCCATCACCTGTCCATTGGTATTACCACCTCTTATCTGTTTGGGTCTATAAACAATAATAATATTATTCTCGGCCAGGGTTCATCCATTTACTTATCCAAAACCAACAAAACGTCCTACACGAACCTATACGTGGATTATGGCCTGCAGTATTACGGATCCATCAGCAAACACTGGGATTTTACCATCGGAGCTACCTATGCCAACCAGCAGGCCCTGAGTACCGAGACAAATATTACCGTCCTCAACCTGGATTCCAGCGTGCTCCGATCAAAAACAACCGTGGGCACCTATAATATTCCAACAAGCTACGGACTGGGATTTTCTATCACCAAGGATAAAAAATATACTTTGCTGGCAGACTACAAATTTCAGAACTGGTCCAGCCTAGGCGGATCTACGGGGGGGGTATTTTATGAAAACAGCCAGCGGGCCTCAGTAGGACTGGAAATTTCCAACAAAAAAATAGTTTACAATACCCTGTACGAAACTTCTTTCTACCAGGCCGGTTTTTATTATAATAAGTCCTATCTCATCGTGAATGGCACTCCCATTATCGATGTGGGCGGCTCCCTTGGACTGGGTGTGAATTCTAAACGTTCCCCGTTGTCTTTTATCTTTGTGCTGCAGTACGGAATAAGGGGTACCACGACCAATAACCTGATCAGGGAAAATTATGCGGTGGCCAGCTTTATCTTCTCATTCCGTGATTTCTGGTATACCAAGGGAAGAAAATATGAATAGCAATTATAAAATGCTGATCACATTGCCCAGCGGCACTCCGAGTCCCGTGCAGGCATCCCAGCCGGCACCTGCCTGGTAACCCCCGATTTTTGCAGTGATATTATTCCCCACGGTTATGTCTTTGAACACGGGCGACCGGGCTGCATATATTTTGTGATGAATGAAACCGGATTTTCTTTTTAATTTCTGATTGGCCAAGGCAATCAGTTCGGCAATCAGGGGCGCCACCGCGCTGGTTCCGCCGACTACAGTCCACTGTCCGTCTACCAGCACCTTATACCCGCTTGCCGAATCCGCATTGGCAGCAATATCGGGAAGACCCCTCCCTTTTATTTTATTGGAATTCACGGATGCGGGTAATGAAATTTTCTTCTGATAATCCGGCACAGGAAATGTTTCGCTGATGCCGCCCCCGGTGGCCCAGCCATCCAGGTCGTTCCATACGGTTTCCGAACCGGGCAGCAGGCGGGTGCCGCCACAGGCCAGGGCATAGGGGCTGCTGGCCGGGAAATCAACATGCGCTTTCCCGTCTGACTGACGGTCGGAGGAACCATTATCACCCGCAGCAACGGTGATGGTCACACCCAGGGCGGCAGCCGACATCAAGGTTTCGTTGAAATTCTGCATCGCTTGTCCGGTCCATTGGGATTCGGCGGCGCCCCAGCTGATGGAAATGACGGATGGTTGATGATCCGTATTATGTAATGCAGTGCTGATTGCATCCAGAAAACCCTTGTCGGAATTCGGTGCAAAAAAAACGACAATTTTTGCGCCCGGTGCCACGGCTCCGGCCACCTCGATATCCAGCGCCACTTCACCATCTGCACTGTCGGGGGTGGAAGGTGCGTTATGACCTCCTGCTACCGACCGCGCAATAATGACGGGCAGGGTCATGCCGAGTTTACTGAAATACTGTTGCATATCCGCATTCCGGAATCCGCCGCCCAGTTCGATCAGTGCAATACATTCACCGGCTCCATTCACATCACGGGGATATTTATACGCTTTGGCCACTGCATCCGGATAATATGAAACAGAAGCGACCCGGGGATTGACGATGCCACCTTCTATTTTTAATAAATGAAACATGGGACGGGCCTGGGTACGGTTATCCAGTCCGAAAACCCCGGTAACAACATCGCGCAGAATCTCAGGAATATGAATGGCGCCACTGCGGCCCCGGTAGATCATACCGGAATCGGAAATAAAATTGGCGAGATACACCTGGAATGCTTCGCTGAATTTTTGTACGGTGCCCTTCAATATGACGCAGCGCCTGGGAACAGAGGTTTCAAGAACCGTCAGATCATGCTGGCGGGCATATTCAACAACCAGGCTGATATCATCGGGAGTTGCACCGAAGCGGCGGTTAAAATCCTCCCGGCTTACAGGTTTATTCTTTCCAATGGCAATTCCCCGGACAAAATTCCGGATCGGCGTTTTTCTCCTGAGACGGATCATCACTTCGATCACTTCATTGAAGGAAGTATTTCCCATGTTTTTTCCGACAGGAATATTCCTGAAACTTCCCGGAAGCTCTATACGTGAATCAAATTTTTCTGATGGTTTGAAGTGCGTTTTTTTTGCTGCAGACATAACAGATTTTTTTGAAGATATTTGCAGGATGAATCAAACCTTACGTGTTGCAATACTGGATCTTTATGAAGGACGTCCGAACGAAGGTATGCGCTGCATTCAACAAATCCTCCGGGAATACAGCCTGGTTAAGGGTTTACCTATAGTGTCCCGTATATACGACGTCCGGTTAAAAGAAGAACTTCCGGATCTCTCCTACGATATTTATTTGTCAAGCGGCGGACCGGGCAGTCCACTGGAAACCGAGGGCGTTTCCTGGGATAACAAATACATGGACTGGCTGCATGGCCTGATAAAACATAATAAAGTGGCACCGGAAGCCGATAAAAAGCATGTGCTTTTCATTTGTCATTCATTCCAACTCGCATGCCGGTTTTTTAAAACAGGGAAAGTCACAAAAAGAAAATCCACCGCATTTGGTGTTTTCCCGGTCCATATGAGACCCGAAGGTAAGAAAGAACCTGTTTTTCATGGATTGAAAGATCCGTTTTATGCAGTGGACAGCCGGGATTACCAGGTTATCGAAGAAGATAAAGCAGATCTTAAAATGAAGGGGGCCCAGGTACTGGCTATCGAAAAAGAAAGACCGCATGTTCCCCTGCAGCGGGCCATTATGGCCATCCGTTTCAATGAATTCATGCTGGGTACCCAGTTCCATCCGGAGGCTGATGCGTCGGGTATGAGTATGTACCTGCAAAGAGCTGATAAAAAGAAAACGGTGATAGAAGGATACGGGGAAGAAAAATGGAAAAGTATGATCCAGCATTTAAACGATCCGGATAAAATCAGGAGAACCTATTCACTGGTGATCCCGAATTTTTTAAATATCGCACGTGGGAAGGTATTATAACATGGGGTCTGCCAGCCGGCGGATGTAAATGAAGTGAGGAAAAATATTTTCTGAATGAAAAACTTCAATCTTTAACTGCCATGTAAGGCGTTAAACGTAAAACATGATTCCACATCTTCGTGAAAGATTTAATGATTCGTTTACGGAGGAAAAATACCAGTCCTTCCTGGAGGACCTCCATGCCCGGCATCCCGGCAGTATTGAGTTCCGCGTGGCAGAAACTCCGGTATTCGTGCCTGATGATTTCCGGGATAAAATGATCAGTGCCTGTGAATCGATTGTGGACATCTTTACTGCACCTGGTTTTATAAAAGCAACAAATCATGCAATTCCGCCGGGCGACTGTGTCCCGGGGAAAGAAAGGCATGCCCATTTTATTGCTTTTGATTTCGGTGTCTGCATCAATGAAAAAAAGGAACTCGAACCGCAACTGATCGAAATGCAGGGATTTCCTACGCTTTATGCATTCCAGGTCTTTTATCCTGAAATGGTTCAGAAACATTTCCCGGTTACGGCGGAATTCACCCAATATCTCGGCGGGTATGACCGGGCTTCCTACCTGGAAGCATTAAAAAAAATCCTGCTCGGCGGGGGGGAACCTGAAAACACCATTTTGCTGGAAATCAAACCACACGAGCAAAAAACAAGGATCGATTTTTACTGTACACAGGATTATTTTGGCATCCGGCCCGTGTGTATAACCGAATTGATGGAAGAAGGGAACCGGTTATTTTATTATGAGGGGGAGAAAAAAAAGAAAATACAGGTTAAACGAATTTATAACCGAATCATCTTCGACGACCTGCACGCACAACAAGACAGCCTGGGCAAACATATTGATTTAAAGAAGGAATGGGACGTGGAGTGGGTCCCGCATCCCAACTGGTTCTACCGGATTTCTAAACATACGCTTCCGTTTATAAGACACCCCTATGTGCCGGAAACTTTTTTTCTCGACAAGGTGAAAACGATTCCGCCCGATCTTGAAAATTATGTATTGAAACCCCTGTTTTCATTCGCCGGCCAGGGGGTGATCATCGATGTGCAGTCCGGAAAACATCCATTCGATCCAGGATCCTGCGAACTGGATTCTCCAGAGGAAAGTACATTATGCGCCGGTGATTCAAACCATGGATGAACCCGCCAAAGTGGAAATACGGATCATGTACCTATGGCCTGAAGGGGCTGCCAGGCCCGTGCCGGCGATCAATCTCGCACGCCTGAGCAAGGGGAAAATGATTGGGGTGCGTTATAACAAGGACCGCTCCTGGGTGGGGGGGAGTGTGGCGTTTTTTACTCACTCAAACCCGCCAGAATAAACTCAGCATTCAGCTTCGCGATATTAGTCATGGAAATTTCCTTGGGGCAGACGGACTCACAGGCCTGGGTATTTGTGCAGCTGCCAAACCCTTCCTTATCCATTTGCGCAATCATATTCAGGGCGCGGGTTTTTCTTTCCGGATGCCCCTGAGGTAAAAGCGCCAGATGGGACACTTTTGCGGAAACAAAAAGCATGGCAGAACTGTTCTTACAGGCTGCCACACAGGCTCCGCAACCGATACAGGCTGCCGCTGCAAAAGAGGAATCTGCCTGGTCTTTGGGCACCAGGATCGAGTTGGCTTCCACGGCATTACCGGTATTCACAGAAATATATCCGCCCGCCTGAATGATCCGGTCGAAGGCTGAACGGTCAACGATCAGGTCTTTCAGGACAGGAAACGCATTGGCCCGCCAGGGTTCCACCGTGATAGTATCTCCGTCCTTATAAGCCCGCATATGCAGTTGGCAGGTTGTATTCGCATGCCAGGGCCCATGCGGCCTTCCGTTGATATACATCGAACAGGTTCCGCAGATACCTTCCCGGCAATCATGGTCAAAAGCAACCGGTTCCTGCCCTTCCCGGATCAGCTTTTCATTGAGCACATCCATCATTTCCAGGAAAGACATTTCAGAAGAAATATCTTCTATCTTATAAGACTCAAAACGACCCTTTGTTTCTGAATTTTTTTGCCTCCAGATCTTTAATGTAAGATTCATCTTGTAATGCTCCATACGGAAAACAAATGTGGAAGAATGAAAGTGCGGCAGTGTGAAAATTAAATGATTTCCCGGTTTATTTTTTCACCAACCCATTTCAATTTCCCTGTTAATATTCTTAATTTATTTAAAGATTCGTAATCAGACCTCTGTAACTGATCGTTTTTCTCGACTGTTCCACATGCTCAGACTCTCATACTCCCTGCTTATTTATAGCTTCTCTGCGATGGTTTAGCCACGTCAAAATCCAGAGTCTCCTTATGCAGCACCCATTCGTGTTCTCCCTTAAATTGCCAGGCAGCTACATAGGTGAAGTTTCCATCATCGCTTTTAGCTTCTCCTTCCTCGGTCTGCATTTCTTCCCGGAAATGACCGCCACAGCTTTCATTTCTGTTCAATGCATCCATGCACATCAGTTCTCCCAGCTCAATAAAATCAGGCTACACGGTTTGCCTTATCGAGTTCGGGATTCATTTCATAAATATCACCCGGAATTTTCAGATCGCTGTAAAATTCCTTTTTCAACTGATGAATTTCTACAATCGCTTCGCGCAGTAACCGTTTGCATTTCGGGCCATGCCGCATTTATCCCACATGATCTTTCCCAGTTGTTTATGAAAATGATCCACTGTTTTTGTTCCGCCGATATTTTTCAACTGGCTGATGCGGTCCGCAACCACTTATCTCTGCTTTTTCAAAGGCGGGATGATCGGTGGGAATTTCCTTTGTGCAATTTCGTCACTCAGGTAATTGCCGATGGTATAGGGAATGACAAAATAACCATCTGCCAGTCCCTGCATCAGGGCAGATGCCCCAGACGGTTGGCGCCATGATCAGAAAAATTGGCTTCCCCCAGGCAGTACAGGCCGGGGATGGTAGTCATCAGTTCATAGTCGACCCATAACCCGCCCATGGTATAATGAACCGCCGGATAGATGCGCATGGGTACTTCATAAGGATTTTCCCCGGTAATCTTCTCATACATATTAAAAGGTTGCCATATTTTTCCTTTACGACTTCCATTCCATGTTGCTAATGATTTCCGGGGAAGGATTTGCGATTCCGTTTTTATTACATTCAATTTTTCCGTAACGGTTAATGGCTTCCGCGTAATCCAGGTAAACAGCCTGCCTGGATGTACCCACGCCATAACCTGCGTCACATCGCTCTTTGGCAGCACGGCTCGCTACATCCCGCGGTACCAGGTTTCCAAATGCAGGGTATCTTCTTTCCAGATAATAATCTCTTTCCTCCTCCGGGAATCTCGCCGGGTTTGCGGGTTTCATTTTGTTTTTTCGGAACCCATATGCGGCCGTCATTACGCAGGGATTCAGACATCAGGGTGAGTTTGGACTGATAATCTCCTGATACCGGAATACAGGTAGGATGAATCTGAGTGAAGCAGGGATTTGCAAAAAAGGCGCCCTGTTTATGTGCTTTCCAGGCTGCGGTTACATTGCATCCCATTCCACTGGTCGACAAATAATATACATTGCTGTATCCGCCGGTGCACAGTAAAACAGTATGTCCGAAATGCCTTTCCAGTTTACCGGTCACCAGATTCCGGGTAATGATTCCACGCGCTTTGCCATCTATCAAAACGAGTTCCTGCATTTCATGACGGGAATACATCGTCACATTTCCCAGGGCGATCTGCCTTTCAATTGCCTGGTAGGCACCGATAAGCAATTGCTGGCCGGTTTGACCTGCCGCATAAAATGTCCGCTGCACCTGGGTTCCGCCGAAACGATCGATTGCTGAGCAGTCCGCCATATTCTCGGGCAAAAGGAACTCCCTGGGCCACACATTGATCAATAATATTGCCACTTACTTCAGACAGGCGGTGTACATTGGCTTCACGGGCCCGGTAATCCCCTCCTTTCACGGTATCATAAAATAACCGGAACACACTGTCTCCGTCGTTCTGGTAATTTTTCGCTGCATTGATACCTCCCTGTGCAGCAATACTGTGTGCACGACGCGGGGAATCCTGGAAGCAATACGCTTTAACCTGATAGCCCATCTCTGCCAGGGAAGCGGCTGCTGATGCTCCTGCCAAGTCCGGTTCCCACAACGATGATTTCAATCTTGCGTTTATTGGCCGGGTTGACCAGCTTCACATGTCCTTTATATTCATTCCATTTTTGTTCCAGAGGTCCTGCAGGAATTTTTGAATCGAGCATGAAAGAAATTTGAAGAATTTGAAAATTTTGAAAATTTAAAATAATTAACTCACCCAACCCAGAGTACACAGAAACCGGCATCATCGCAAAAGCCAGTGAAACAATGATCGCAAATCCAAATCCTACACCTTTGATCAGGGAGATATATTTCCCATTGGGAACACCCAGGGTCCGGAACGCACTTTGAAATCCATGCAGCAGGTGATACATCAGGGAAATACAACCCAGCACATACAATACCAACAACCACGCGGATTCTGAAACACTCGGAGAATTTCTGCATATTGATTTGCCACTTCTTTTCCATTGATATTCTGTGGAAGGCAATTCGGTGAAACGGGAAGGAACCCAGAAATGCGAGAGATGCATGATCAGGAAGAAAAGCAGCAGGGTTCCAAGCAGTCCCATACTCCGGCTGTACCATTTGCTTCCTTTATTTCCCAAAGAAACGGCATACCCCGTTTTCCGGCGGGAACGGTTTTGCACTTCAAGCACCAGGCCCTGGACAATATGTAATACAAGGCCGGCAAACAGACCGACTTCCACAATGCGGATCACTACAGTTGTAGCCATAAAATGCGAAGCAAGGTTAAACATCCCCCCGCCATCGTTGGCCCAGATGCAGGCATTGATGCCTACGTGCACTACAAGGAAGGTAATGAGGAAAATCCCGGTCAGGGACATGATAAACTTTTTGCCGATCGACGAGGTAAAAAATTCAGACCATTTCATAGTTGCTTTGAAAATTGAGAATCTGGAGAATAATGCAAAAGTAAGTCAGGAAACGGGAAATCCCTATCTTAGCCCCTCAAAAATCTGTTTGATGAAGCGAGAAGAAGATTTTGAAGCCAATCTTTCGGGTGAGGAAGGGACTACAGAGGAAACTGAAATCGAGTTGGTTTAAACGAATCAAGAAAGGGATCCTGACCAGTACGGCGGAGAAAAAAGAAACGCCCGAAGGCCTGTGGACCAAATGCCCGAGCTGTAATTATATCTGTACGGTCACAGAACTTAGGGAAAACCTGTTTGTCTGTCCCAAAGACGGCCATCATCACCGGATTGGCAGTGATGAATATTTCGAGATTCTTTTTAACGACAATAAATACGAGGTCCTCTTTGAGAACATACGGAGCAAGGATTTCCTTCATTTCACCGATCTGAAATCATACCAGAAACGACTGGAGGAAACCTGGCACAAAACAGATATTACGGATTCCATCCGGATCGGTACGGGTCAGGTCCGGGAGCACCACATGGTGGTGGGTTGCATGGACTTTGAATTCATCGGTGGTTCCCTGGGCAGTGTGATGGGTGAACGGATTGCCCGGGCGGTGGACTATTGCCTGCAGCATAAAACGCCTCTGATGATTATTTGCAAATCAGGCGGTGCCCGTATGATGGAGAGTGCTTTTTCCCTGATGCAGCTGGCCAAGGTTTCCGCCAAACTTTCCCAACTCACCGATGCCAGAATCCCCTATATTTCCTTATTGACAGACCCTTCATTCGGGGGCATTTCTGCTTCTTTTGGAATGCTGGGCGACCTGAATATTGCCGAACCCGGCGCGTTGATTGGATTTGCGGGACCCCGCGTCATCCGTGAAACGATTAAAAAAGATCTGCCTGAAGGTTTTCAGCGGAGCGAATTTCTGCTCGAGCACGGGTTCCTGGATTTCATCGTCAGTCGTAAGGAACTGAAGCATAAAATCGCCACCGTGCTGACCTTGCTGAAGAACTAACCCCCGTCCATTCATTTTACAGTCCACATGTTTGAAATCAGAAACCGGTCTGCCTATCATGAATATTTCATCGAAGAAAAATACGATGCAGGTATGGTATTGGTGGGTACTGAAGTTAAATCCATCCGGGAAGGGAAAGTGAGTTTTGCTGACAGTTTTTGCATGTTTTTCAAAGGTGAACTCTGGGTCCGCAACCTGCATATTGCCGAGTATCGTTTTGGGACTACCAATAACCATATTGCCGTACATGACCGCAAACTGCTGTTGAACCGGAAAGAACTGAGAAAACTCGAAAACAAGCTCAGGGATAAGGGATACACTATTATTCCCCTGCGGATCTTTATAAGTGAAAAAGGGCTGGTAAAGTTGGAGATCGGGCTGGCCAGGGGAAAAAAACTATATGATAAACGCGAGACCATCAGGGAAAGGGATACCCAGCGGGAAATGAAGCGGTTTCTGAAATAAATAATAGCCGGTTGTTAAAAACGGCCGTTTTTCAGTCCCGGGCCTAAAATATACCCCCGATCGTATAATGATTGCCGGTTTCCCGCGTTAGATTGTGTTGCGTCAACCAATTCACATAAGCTCATGAAGTATCTGGTTTTACCTTTCATTCTATTCAGTGCATTTACCGTTCAGGCCCAGAAAGTTACCGGATACTGGTACGGACAGGCCAATGTGGAAATGGCAGGTATCCAGAACAATTATCTCACGGAATTGATCATTTCCCAGAAGGGCACCCGGGTGAAGGGGTTTTTCGGATATTATTTCAAAGATGTTTACCAGAGTTTTGTGGTGAAGGGAACTTTCGACCCGAAATCAAGGAAGATTATCATCCACGATATCCCGATCATTTATTTCAGAACCAATTCCACGATGAACAGTGTGGATTGCATCACGAGTTTTTACGGGACCCTGCGGGTATCCAAAGTAAAAACAGAACTGATGGGTTATTTCTACCGGGATAAGAAATACACCTATACCTGTCCTGATCTGCGGGTAAATTATACCTTGTTTACAGAAGCCAAAGTAACAGACAGTATTTTCAAAGATATGTCCAGCACCCGCAGTTTCTGGAAGCCCCAGCCACCGGAACCGGAGGTTGTGAAAGGAAATGACGCCCACCGGGAAACGGAGATGCAGGCCATTACGGATCCCGCAGCGGATAAGGCAAAAAACCGGATAGAAAAATCCGGATCTGCTGAAAAAACTGTAACTGACCTGAGATCGGAAGCTGGTAATCAATCAGGGACTGGTCTGAAATCAGGCGCCGGCGATAAATCAGCACTAACAGCAGCGGTGAAAATTCCGGCATCCCCCCGGTTGGATGAACGGCCCGCCGTTCAGCCGGACATTATCAGTATCAATGAAAGCTTTAAGAAAAGAAAACAGGTCGTGAGCAAACAGATCGAAGTGGCTTCCGACAGTGTGCGGCTGAGTTTTTACGACAATGCGGAAGTGGACGGGGACAGCATCTCCGTATTTCTGAATGGCAGGCTGATCCTGGCACACCAGGCACTGAGTGAACGCGCTTTTAATGTGTACGTTCAGCTGGACAGCAACCGGGAAATAAATGAAGTGAGCATGTTTGCTGAAAATCTCGGAAAATATCCGCCCAATACGGCACTGATGGTGATCAGCGACGGCGACAAACGATATGAAACTTTTCTTTCCAGCGATTTCAAAGGCAATGCAACCATCCGCTTAAAGCTGCGCAGGAATTCGGTTGCAGGGAATTAAATCCCTCCATATTATCTAAGACCCGGAGTTTTCAGTAATCACAGCTTTTTTCATTTCAGGTGCCTTAAAGGGATTTAAACGTGAGTTTTGAGAATTCCGGGATATCCTTAAATTCGCATTCCGGATCCAAATCGGTCCAAACCGGGAGAATCGGGGGGGGTAAAACCGAGGAGAAAAAAGCTCTAAAACCCATACTGAGAGAAAGTTTTCGGGATGTAGCGCAGCCCGGTAGCGCACTACGTTCGGGACGTAGGGGCCGCAGGTTCGAATCCTGTCATCCCGACGAGAGTTACAGGTGATAACTGCTTAGTTATCACCTTTTTTGTTTGCTGGCTTTTTATTTGGTAATGCGTATCATGGTGGATCTTCAAACCAAATCTCAAGAATGGGATATAAAAATAGGACACAACCAGTTTTATGGGAAAAAGAATACTTTGATAAAGCGGAAAAGTGAAAATTTAATGGATTTGCATCCAGCATTTTACTGCATGAATACTTTTAGGGTATACGCTGTTTGGTCTTAGCCTGTAAGTCCGGTATCGGCCGTTATCCGTCGGATGATTTCCTCTTTTTCACCTTTTGATCGCAGGCGCCCGAAATAAATAAATTGAATAAATCGTTCCGCCAACCAGATCCGCTCTGAATTTACCCACAAAACCTTGTATTTACAGTCGTCAATTCAATGATGGATTTCTAATGATGCTATAATTCTTTACCTTGGACATTCGTTTTATACTCATTATACCCTGAATGAAACAAATACTCGTCCTGTTGATATTAACTTCCGTTTTAGCGGACTGCTCAAAGTCCGCCGGATCCAGCGGCCAATCCAATAAACCAGGCGGTATAACTGCAACGGGAAAGACACTATCCAACCAGCCTGATATTTTATATGGAGCCAATAAAGATACCAGCGGCAGGATGGTTTCGTTGAAAATGGATCTGTATTTTCCGCCACATGCAACGAATGCCGGAAAATATCCACTTGCCGTGATGATACATGGAGGCTCCTACCTGAATGGAGATAAAGGGGAATTGTATGACGACTGTAAGATCCTGGCTGATTCCGGATTCGTGGTTGCATCCATTAATTACAGGCTGGGCTGGAGAAGCGGTAATAAACCTTGCGGTGGGGATGAAACCAGCCTGCAGAAAGCCGGATACCGGGCATTGCAGGATGCCAATGCGGCCCTGCGTTATTTAATAGCCCATGCCGCGCAGTATGCCATTGATACCGGGTGGGTATTTCTCGGGGGCAGCAGCGCCGGCGGCATCCTGGCTTTGAATACAGCTTATATTCCCAATGCGGTCGCCCTGGCTTTTTTACCAGCGGATTACGCCCTGCTCGGCCCTCTGAATACTGCGGATAACACCCTGACCAATTCTTTTACTATTAAAGGAATTTGCAATATGTGGGGTGCATTGCCTGATTCAAATCTGATTACGGCTACCAGCGCAGTTCCAACCATTTCCTTTCACGGAACCGATGATACCGTGGTTCCATACGATTTCGGATACAGTGAATCCTGCTCCAATTATCCCATGCTGTATGGCTCAGCCTGTATAAACAGAAGACTGGTACATTATAAAAAACCCGTTATTTCAAATTTTGTGATTGGTGCCGGACACGGGCCGGCCATTTATACACCTGCCTTTTTAATGGGCAATACAGCCTGCTTTTTCAGGAAAGTCATCAGGGGTACACCCATAACCAGTACCATATATACCACGCTGGTAAGCAGTTGCAACTAATCCCTGAGGTTGCTATTACAGAGCTCCCCCTGCTTATTGATAAAAAGGATGTCTTCCATGCCAGGTCAAGCTGGACAGGCCGCTGTTGACAGCATTCGCATGAAAATGACAGATCTCAGGTAACCGGATGATTTAAATCACTTATTGTTGTCTCCGGTTTTTGCAAATTGCCTGTTAATAAACCTAATTCGATGGAATATTTTAAGCAATTAGCCTACAATTCCGGATTCTCCCCGGAATCCGCCAAAGAACATCTGCAAAAGGTCATTTCAGACCCCATTTTTTCTGTTTCAGATATCCTGAAAAGATTTCTTTCTTTTATCGTTCAGGAAAAACTGGAAGGCCGGTCCAATCAGCTGAAAGAATACACCATCGGGGTCAATGTGTTAAATAAACCTTCTGATTTTAAACCTCAGTTAGATGCTATTGTACGAATACATGCCTGCCGGTTGAGAAGGGCATTGAATCGTTATTATGACGGCGCAGGAAAAGAGGACCATCTCCGGATTTCCATACCCAAGGGAAATTATGTTCCCCTGTTTTACGAGCCCGGCTCAAATGAAAATCCGGAAGAAAACGCCTGTACACCGGAAGAAGATCATGCCATAACCGCAATCCCTGCACATTCCATTTCCGTTGCTGTTATGCCCTTAACTTATTTTGGAAAAGGTAAAACCATCACATCATTTGCTGAAGGACTGGCCTCCCAATTGAGCACAGAACTGGCCGGCACAAAAAGTCTTGCAGTCATCGGCTATTATCCTTTACGTTTTTTGGATGAAAAGCCCTTTTACCTGAGGGATATAACCAGAAAGACCGGCGCCCAATATCTTTTTACAGGTGACTTACATCTCGAAGCCAACCGGGTCCGTTTAAATATCAAACTGATCCATGCCAATTCATGCGAACAGGTGTGGTCCCGTTTATTTGACCGAAAGTTAACCGCCTCCAATATGTTTGATTTGCAGGATGAAATCATCAAAAAAATAATCGCGGAAACCGCGGATTTCTGGATGTCAAAAAAATCCGGAATATCGGAATCATCCGCAATGGCAGTTGCTTAATCCTTAAAGAAGCAGCAAAAATAACTTTCTGAATACGGGAACGTCAATAAATTTTTTACTGATCTGCCTGTCGTTTAAATGACTGTGTGGCCATATCATACATCTTTTATTCTCCCATTGCCATATCAAAGAAGTGGAAAAATGGAAGAGCGGCTTTATAGGATTTTAATATTTCCGGGATGAATTGTTTCGATAATACCAGTTCATCATCAAAATCCCGCTGTATATAAAGTTGTTTGAATTTCAGCAACTCAATGTCCGGGATTATCTGCTTCATATCCTTTCGGTGGCCTGGCTAGTTTCTCTCCCTGAATTTTTCCGAAATGCGTCAGGAAATCCTTCGCGTTAATGATTTTCTTTAACCCGGCCATGTTGTAGTCAATTTCCTGACGGATTTTTTTCAGTGTTTCCGTTGTTGGATCCCAGACCCCGCCCCCCATCATGGATCTTCCCGGCTGAGATGAGTATAAATAACGGGCAATTCCTGTTTTCAGGACCCCGTTCAATAAGGGAACTGAAGAATTTTTTATACGGCGTTTTATCTTTTGAGAAACGGATATCCCGGTAGATCCTTTGAACATATTTGGCCGGCTCCTTTTCCGGTATCACTTCGATCTTCCGGATTCCTTCCACCAGCCTGGTTACAAAAGCCAGGTATTCCGCCCTTGCTTTTTCATACAGGGTCCGGTTTTTTTCAAACCAGGGTTTATTGTTGTTTACTGCAAGCCGGTTCAGAAAAGAAAAAGTATCTTTTGAAATAGTTGACATGCATGGATTTTTTCCAATCATCATGAGAATTTTATACCGAACTATTTTGCCGGTTTTGAATAGGCGGCCATTTCGTTCAGGATACCCTGCCTGATAAAACCCTTTAATTTATTCCCGACGGACGGGGCAAATCCTTCCAGCAAGCTCAGGTCCCTGGTCCACAGATCTGTATTCGACAGAATTTTTGTAACAATGGTATCCACCGATCTTTCTTCCCACAATCCATAGAAATGCCCGGCGCGGTCGTCGTTAATCAGGTAATACTGGTTGTCCAGGATCCCATAATACTTGCCCGATTCTTTTTTAACCGGCCGCATAAAAAGAATATAGCAGCAAAGCCCATGGAAATAAGTTCAGGTGGCTTTTTGAAACAATTCATAATATTTATCAGAACAGGTACAACCCGCATGGCCAGTTTGGAACTATACTGCATGGTAATACTAAGCCACTGATGTTGTAAATATGGATTCCTGAACCGGTCCAGCACTTTGAATCCGAATTCCCTGATTTCGTTTTCGTTTATATCATATGGTATCGCCGGACCGATTTCATCCATCATCAGGTTTTGAATAAAGGATTCGAAAAGATGGTCTTCCATAGCCGCCTTAACTGTTTGGAATCCTGACAAATAAGCCAGTCCGCAACTCAGGGTATGCGTGGCGTTCAGCATGCTTAATTTCAAGTTCCTTATACCTTGTGATATCGGGCGTTATAACAACTCCTTCGTCTGCTTTATAAAAAGAAAGCAGTTCGCGGACAGCATCATCCCCCTCAATCGCCCATAACCGATAGGGTTCACAAACGGACATCAGTTCATCGGTATATCCCCATTGATTTTCCAGCAGTTCTTTGGTGGAAGGATCGGGTTTGCCCGGCACGATCCGGTCTACCAGGGAACTGCAAAAACGATTGTGCCGGTCAAGCCATTCTATAAAAGGCGTGATTCAGCTCGATTGAATTCCGCCAGATCCAGTTAATATGGATTTTAATTTTTTACCATTATCCGTAAGCAGTTCCGTAGGAATGATCAGCATCCCGGAGCCCGGAGCGCCTTTAAATATAACATATCGTTCATAGAGAAAGGCCAGCAGTTTTGCCGGGAAAGAAGCCGGTGGATTTTGAAAGATGGATTCTTGAACCAGTTGAATTCCGACTTCCGTTGTATTGGAAATGACGATCTGCAATGATTCATTGGCAGCAGCAGCCAGCAGTTCATTCCATTGATGATTAGCCGACAATACGCGATGAATGGCGGAACAAATAATATGGTGATCCACGGAAACACCTGTTTTCCAAACCCCGAACTGAAAGTGTATACATTCCGTCCTGCTCTCTAAAAGCATCTGTATCCCCCGAAGAAGTGGATTTGACAACCAGGATTCTTCCATTGAAAATGCCCTGGCGATTTGCCTTGTCAACAAAATAATCCGGTAGCGCCCGGAGCAGCACACCGGTTCCGAACTGCAGAATTTTTTCAGGCAGGGCGAATATATTTTCGTCATGGGTATTTCCGATCCGGCCCTTTCAATTTTTTGCAGGTTCTGCTTGGATAGATTTCATAATCAGCTATTTAATCTTTTTCCAGCAGCACTTTGATAACACCACTGTCGGGATGCAGCCAATCCGGGAAATCCTGCCGCTGCATCCTTAAAGTTAACCCGGTTCGTGATAAATGAAAGCGGATGGATCAAATTTTTTTTAATACATTGTATCACATGGTCAAAATCTTCCCGGGTGGCATTCCGGCTGCTCAACAGCGTGGCTTCTCTTTTATGAAATTCCGGGTGACTGAAAACGATTTCTTCCTTCTGCAAACCTACAAGTACATACCTTCCGCCATGGGCCAGATAATTCAATCCCTGGTTGATCGCTTTCAGGTTACCACTGGCGTCAATAACTACGGTGGGCATATTTCCGTTGGTAATATCCAGTAATTGATGCATTACATCATTTCCGCAGCCCGCGATCATATATTTTAATACCCAACTCACTTTTGCAAAAATCAAGGCGGCGGGTATTCGTGTCCATCGCAATGATTTCTGCTCCCCGGATATGGGCAAATTCCATCAAACCCAAGCCGATCGGTCCGGCTCCCATCACCAGCACAAATTCTCCAGGTCTGACCTCCGCCCGCCGTATTCCATGCGCACCAATGGCCAGCGGTTCCACCATGGCCAGCTCAGTCAGGTCCCAGCCCCTGCGCAGGTACCAGCAGACGGGAAGGAACCGCATAAAAATCAGACATGCCACCATCGATATGAACTCCACAAACCTGAAGGGTGGTACAGCAGTTTGTTTTCCCCACGCGGCAGGCTACACATTTTCCGCAATTCAGATAAGGAAGAAAAGTTACGATGTCTCCCTTTTTGAAAACCGGGCGCCTCATCAAATTCCACCAATTCGCCGGATAACTCATGGCCCAGGATACGCGGATAATTAAAAAAAGGCTGAGTGCCTTCAAATGCATGCAGGTCCGTTCCGCAGATACCGATTTTCCGGATCCTGACGATCGCATAACCAGTTTTCTTTTCCGGTTCCGGCATTTCAATATAATCCATTGGCCGGGTTTTGTGCAAACCAGTGCTTTCATGTTTGCAATTACTGCCTACGGTCAACTGCCGTCAACAATAAATATCACGCATTCGCCAGGGCCCGGTCCAGGTGCACATATCCGCCATCCACATGGATCAGCTGACCGGTAGTATGGCTGGATTTTTCAGATAATAGAAAGGCCACCATATTCCCGATTTCCTCTGGGGTCGTCATCCGTTGTTCCAGCGGAATTTTTGCCAGGATTTCTTTTAGCTTTTCTTCCGGGTTGTTCAAGGTATTGATCCAGGTTTCATACTGGGGTGTCCAGCATTCCGCCACAATAATGGAATTCGACACGTATGCCATATTTCAATAATTCCACCGCCCATTCCCGGGTCAGTGCATTTCGCCCACCATTAGCGGCTGCATAGGCAGAAGTATTTCCCTGCCCGGTTTCAGCCGTTTTCGAACTGATGTTAACAATCGCCCCTTTTGATTTTTTTAAATAGGACAGTGCAAAATGCGCCATCTGGTAGTAGTGCACGAGGTTATTATGCAGACTCTTCATAAATCTTCTCATAATCGCCGGATTCCAGTCCGACTCCGTCATTCACGCCCGCATTGTTTACCAGTCCTTCTATGCGTCCGAATTTTTTGATCACGGATAACCGGCTTTTTCGCAGGCTAACGGGTCACTCAACTCCGCTTGCACGTAGAAATCGATGCCTCCCGTGGTTTCAATTTCTTCTTGCAGTTTTTGATTGTCCGCCTCATTCCGGCCAACAATCACCGGAATGGCTCCTCTCCTGCGCAATACCCGGACAATACCTTCCCCGATTCCCCTGGCGCCCCCGGTTACAATAATCACTTTATTTTCCAGACCCAGGTTCATAGAACATTTTTAATCCAGATGATAAAAAGTCTTTCGCATTGTTGCCAAAAAAATCAGCCTGTTCAGCCGTAGTAAAGGAATAAAATAATTCTCTGCGATATCTTTTACTTGTTCATAGTTGCGGCCAGCAGGCAAACCGGCCAGTCCGACCCAAACATAATACGTTTGGTTCCAAATGATCTCTACCACAATATCAATATATGGCCGGAAATCCGCTTGTTCCCAAAATTCCCAGTCTGCTTCCTTTACCAGTCCGGAAATTTTACAATACACATTATAAGAGTGAAAACTTTTTGATGGCCTGTTTCCATTCGGCAATGATACCCTGTTTTATACAAGGTTTGGCCATATGGTCAATAACAAATCGCTGTTCCGGAAATTCAGCAACCAGTTTTTCAGTAAATCCAAGCTGATCGGGTAGGATCAGCAGGTCAAAACTAAACCCGTATTGGTTCAACAAACCGATCCCCCTTTTAAATTCGGGATTTAGCATCATATCCCGCTGCGGTTCTCCCTGTAGCAGATGACGGAAACCTTTCATCAACGGAAATTGTTGATAGTAAGCCAGCCTTTCTTCCAGTTTGTCAGACTGTAAATCAATCCAGCCGACCACGCCCAGGATAAATGGATTTTTTTCTGCCAGTTCCAGGAAGAAAACATTTTCATTTTCTGAGGGATCAGCCTGCACGAGCACAGAACCTGTTATTTTTTTTTGTTTATATACAGGTTCGAGATCTTCGGGCAGGTAATTCCTGCGTAAAACCTGCATCTCTTCGGTTATCCAGGCGTCCCGGCCGGGATCAAATTTCCAGAAATGCTGATGAGCGTCAATCACAGGATAATACATACCGGATCAATTTATTTATTCCCCAGGTTCCAGTTTAAATACCCGCTCCATCAATACCCATTTTTCACCGGGGCTTGACCATGGCAAGTGGTTTTTGAAATTGCGACATCAGGGTTTCCCATTCCTGCACTTTGGGATTGGCAAGCGTCAAGCGCCGCTTTTTTTTCAAAGCTGAAGTCCGGCGAAACTTTATAATCATAAAAAGCCGGTTGCCGGTCCGGTATATTTCCATATCCAGGATGCCGGCATCCTTTAGGCTTTCTTTCACTTCCGGCCATACCTTTTTATGATAATCATCATAGGCATTTATAGCGCTTTTATCTTCCTTAAGATCAAGTGCCAGACAATATTTTTTCATACAGTTTTATTAATGTGCCATGGAAAGTTTTAATTTTTCCACATCGATATTTTTCAATGCAAATAATAAAACGACAATAAAGCAGGCTGCCGGGACCACGATAAGCTGTCTGGATGGAACTCACATCCGAAACCCTGCCCATGATCACCGGAAATACTGCACCGCCCACAATCGCCATAATGATCAGCGAAGAACCTTTTTTGGTTTTTGTTCCCAGCCCGCGGACTCCAAGGGAAAAAATGGTCGGGAACATAATCGACATAAAAAATTCAACACCCATCAACGCATATACACCGGAATTTTCCCTTGTGTCAATACGGCCAGCGATTAATAAGACCCATATTGATCAGCTGTAAACAGCCAGCAATTTTGGAGGCTGCAATGAAACGGATCAGGGCCGTCCCAACAAAACGCCCAATCATAAATCCGAGAAGCGCGATAAATAGAAAGAAAGCGGCAGGTTTTTCTTCCAAACCTGCGACCCTGTCCGGCAAAAACGGATAAAAAAACTGCTGATACAAACCTGGGCTCCCACATAAAAAAACTGGGCTAGCACCCCGAACATGAGATTTTTTTCTTTAAATATGGATCCCTATCTCGAGCGAATTATCCTCTTCAACTATTTCAGGCAAATGCGTTTTATATAATAGAAAAGCCACAGAAAGTACAACGAGCCCGATAATGAGGTACGGAATCTGCACTGATGCCGCCTCATGATCCAGATAAACATTGAGCTGATCCGGACCCATGGCGGTTTGTTCCTGCAGTCAGCTTTTCCCGGACAAGATAAAACTACCACCGATCAGCGGCGCCAGAGATGCAGCCAGCCCGTTAAAGGACTGGGCAAAATTTAAGCGCTGTGTGGCTGTGGCCGGATCCCCCAATACGATCATATAGGGATTGGCAGCTGTTTCAAGGAAACGCGAGACCGCTGGCAATGATAAACAAAGCGGCCAGAAAAAAAGCATAGGAGCGGGTAACAGAGGCCGGGTAAAATAGAAAAGCACCCGTGGCAAATAACATCAACCCCAGGATGATCCCGCCCTTATAGCCAAACTTTTTCATAAATAAACCGGCCGGAACAGCCAGCAGGAAATAGGCGATATAGGAAGCAGAATCAATAAAAGCAGACTGCGTATCTGATAACTGGCAGGCTTTTTTCAAATGGGGGATCAAAATCGGATTCAGGTTCAATGCAAAACCCCATAAAAAAAACAGTGCGGTAATCAGGATAATGGCAGATGATCTCTTATTAGCGGGCATTGTTCAATCGTTGGTGAAACAGATCCTGAATATACGGATTCAACCCAAATTAACCTGACAACCTTGAAATTCGAATCCGGACCCTCCTGTCCTTTAAACATTTCTCTTAACGATCCCGGCTAATCAAATAATTCCGGCTGTTCAGGTTTTTTTTTTTGCTCCCATTCCATGGTTACGCTTTTGGCATACTCCGTGAGCTTGGCCCCCACAGCCTTCCATCCCATCACTTCCACCGCTTTGACCGTTTTGATTTTGGCCTTTCGAATCTGGGCACCCCGTCCTGACTGTATAATCAGTATGGGTTCATCATCGGTACTGACTGCTTCCAGCCGATTACCTTCTCCTTCTTTTATAAAGAAAAATTTATTGTGCAGGGAATTGGTTTCGATTTTAAACCGTTTGATGCTGTACTGGGCTTTTTCACTGTCCAGGTAAATAGCCGTAACAATTTTTTCAGGATCGAATTTTTCTATCAGCAGTATTTTATCCGCATCAAAGCGCTGGGTGAGTTCCTGGTCTGTCAGCTCATAATTCCCATCATTGTAAATAACCAGCAGCCTGTCTTCCGGACCAAATTTCCCAAGAAAACTACCCTTCTGTTCTGTATTAAGCCTGCCCGAAAGTATCATCAAACCAGAGGTTTCTTGCCTGCAGTGTGGCCTTTCCCGGCCTGTTTGAATTTCACATTACGTATCGGATATTTCGTCACCTGGTTTCCCAGTGAAGCACGGGCTTTGATTTCCAGGGTCTGAAAATCAAAATCGAATTCCTTATGCCTTGCAGAACATGCGGGACTCAGGATGACGCGTACCAGTTCGGCTTCGCCATTTGGGTTAACAGAAAAATAATGCACTTTGGCCTTTTCCGATTTCGTCAGATCATATTCTTTTTCGCGGGTAACACCCGTTACGTTAAACCGTTTTGCATAACTGATCCCGGTTTTACCATCCCCGTAAATCATATTGTACGTGGTCCTTTCATCATTTTTCCTGAAAAATGCCCACGTGTACAATGTCTTTGCCAATAAATGTTTTTTCGGCCACTTTTACAATCTTCATCGTACCCCCGCGGGTGAATGCGATGATATCGTCCAGGTCGGAAGCTTCGGTAACAAACTCATCTTTTTTCAGACCGGTACCGATAAATCCTTCAGAACGGTTTACATAAATTTTGGTGTTGGCAATGGCTACCTGTTTTGCCTGAATGGCTTCGAATGGCCGGATCTCGGTTTTCCTCTCCCTGCCCTTGCCGTATTTACGAAGCAGTTCTTCGTAATAATTTACAGCAAAATCGACCAGGTTGTTCAGATCGTATTTCACCTGTTTGATTTCTGCTTCAAGGGATTTGATCTGCGCATTGAGCTCATCAATATCCAGTTTATATATTCTGCGTACAGGCTTTTCCGTTAGTTTGACAATATCCTCGCGGCTGATATTCTTTTTCAATTGTTTGCGGAAGGGTTCGAAGGCTTTGGCGATAGCCAGCAGCACTTTTTCCCAGTTCTCGTGTTTCTTTTCGAGTTCCTTATAGATCTTTTCCTCGAAGAATATTTTTTCCAGTGAGGTGAAATGCCATTTTTCCTGCAGCTCCGCCAGTTTGATTTCCAGTTCTCTTTTCAGCAGATCCTTTGTCTGATCTACGGAGGCTCTGAGCAGTTCCGGCATGGAAGGAAATTCCGGTCTTTGCTGATTGATTACGCAGGCGCTGGGAGAAATACTGATCTCACAATCCGTAAAGGCATACAGCGCATCAATCGTGATGTCCGGTGAAATACCCTGGGCAAGGTCAACCTGGATTTCCACTTCGGCTGCCGTATTATCGGTTACTTTCCTTATGCGGATTTTGCCCTGGTCGTTTGCTTTAATGATGGAATCGATGAGCTGGCTCGTAGTTATTCCAAAGGGCACATCTTTGATCAGCAGGGTTTTCTTATCCACTTCTTCAATATGCGCCCGGACGCGTACGCGTGCACCACGTCGGCCCTCATTATAATTAGTGACGTCGATCATGCCGCCCGTTTGGAAATCCGGATAAAGTTCAAATTTCTTTCCGCGAAGATGTTTTACGGCTGCCAGACAGATCTCACAAAAATTATGGGGAAGTATCTTGGTAGCCAGTCCGACGGCGATTCCTTCTGCTCCCTGAGCCAGGAGCAAAGGAAATTTCATGGGCAGGGTGATGGGCTCATTTTTCCGACCGTCATAACTCAGCTGCCATTCTGTGGTTTTGGGATTAAATGCCACTTCCAGCGCAAACTTACTCAGGCGTGCTTCGATATAACGGGCGGCTGCCGCGTCATCACCGGTGCGCACGTCGCCCCAGTTACCCTGTGTTTCAATAAGCAGGTCTTTTTGCCCCAGATTCACCAGGGCTTCTCCGATGGAAACATCTCCGTGCGGATGATACTGCATGGACTGACCAATAATATTAGCCACTTTATTGAACCGGCCATCGTCCATTTCTTTCATGGCGTGCAGGATGCGTCGTTGTACAGGTTTCAGACCATCCTGCAGGGCGGGCACGGCTCTTTCCAGAATTACATAGGAAGCATAATCCAGGAACCAGTTTTTATACTGGTTGGATATCCCCGTTTCGTTGAGCAGAAAATCTTGTATTGGTCATAGGTGGATGCAAAGATAAACAGCATTCATCAAAAATGGCCAGTCATACGGAGACTGTCTGAATTTAGGGAACAATCCATATATTCACGATGGAAAAGAATTCACGCAGGATCCGTAAGAAAAATGAATCATGGGTTATCGGAATTGATTTCGGAACCGATTCTGTGCGCACCATCTATTACGGATGCATTCACCGGAGAGGAAACCGCTTCCTCACTATTTTGATTATCCGCGCTGGAAAGCAGGTTTATATTGCAATCCTTCCGAAAACCGGTTCAGGCAACACCCACTGGATTACCTGGAAGGTTTGAAGAAGGCATTCGTGACTGCCTCCGGCAAGTGCCTGCAGACGATCAGTGAAAATATAGCGGTATTGGAATAGATACAACGGGCTCCAGTCCGGTAGCTGTAGACAAATCAGGAACGCCGCTGTCCCTGCTTCCCGCATTTGCAGAAAATCCCAACGCGATGTTTGTATTGTGGAAGGATCACACAGCGATTCAGGAGGCCGCAGAAATCAACCGGCATGCGGAAAAATTTCCTGTTAATTACCTTCAATATGTTGGTGGCATATATTCTTCCGAATGGTATTGGGCAAAATTGTTACATACTCTTCGGCACCGATATGGCAGTCCGCAATGCCTGTTACAGCTGGGTGGAACATTGCGACTGGATTCCGTTTGTACTTACGGGGCAAACGGATATACATCAAATAAAACGCGGCGTATGCAGCGCCGGACATAAAGCACTCTGGTCCCATCCTTTGGCGGATTTCCTCCTGATAAATTCTTCAGTTCACCCTGGATCCCCTGCTCGGAGGATTTGTATCGAAGCTGGGTGCCAAAGCTGCTATACCGCCGATCAAAGTGCAGGAACACTGAGTACTTACTGGTCAGAAAAACTGGGGTTGCCGAAAAATGTGGTGGTAGCGGCAGGTGCTTTTGATGCACATATGGGTGCCGTGGGTGGTCAGATTGAGCCTTATTTCCTGAGTAAGGTAATGGGAACATCCACCTGCGATATGCTGGTGGCTCCTTTAGACGGAGATGAAAGAAAAACTCGTGAAAGGTATATGCGGACAGGTGGAAGGGTCCGTGATTCCCGGAATGATGGGCATGGAAGCTGGCCAGTCGGCATTTGGCGATGCTTATGCCTGGTTTAAAAATTTACTGGCCTGGCCACTTCGTTTACTGTCAACAACGAATTCCCATAAATACTGTTACTGAAGCGGAGATTTTATTGAAAGAATGATGCCGGAAATCCTTCCGGCTCTCAGCAGGGAGGCGGAAAAAATGAAGTGACAGAAAACGCGGAATGGCCATGGACTGGTTCAACGGCAGACGCACTCCGGATGCCAACCAGCAATTCAAGGAGCCATGAACGGCATCAACCTGGCCAGCTGATGCACCGGCAATTTTCCGCGCTGTGGCAGAATCCACCTGTTTTGGTGCCAAGGCCATCGTGGACCGGTTTATTTCAGAAGGAATCCCCATCAAAGGACTGATCGGCCTCGGTGGCGTTTCCAAAAAATCGCCTTTCATCATGCAAATGATGGCGGATATAACAGGGATGGATATTCGCATTCACCGGTCTGAACAAACCTGCGCCCTGGGTGCCGCAATGTTTGCCGCCACGGCCGCGGGACTGCATCAAAACGTGTCGTCAGCATGCAGGCCATGGGAAAAGGATTTGAAAAAACCTATTCTCCCGAACGAAACACATAACGGTGATTTATCAAAAAAGATACCTGAAATATAAAAATACCGGGAGCCATGTTAGAAAATATCTCATTGCAAAATATCATGAGTCGATATCAGCAAATTAGAGAAGAAGCCTAGCTGCGGGAACAGGCAGTTACCCGGCCATGGGACTCGTGATGTTTAATTTCGGAAACTGCAGTGTGGCCGATCCCGTCAGCAGGGTTTTCGCCATAAAACCCAGCGGCATTCCTTACGACGAACTGGTGCCTGAAAAAATGGTCATAGTTGACTTTGACGGAAAAACGGTTGAAGGAAAATTAAAACCCTCTTCAGATACACAAACCCATGCGGTATTATATAAAAACTGGAAAAATATCGGCGCGATAGTTCATACTCATTCCACATATGCCACTGCCTGGGCGCAGGCACGACGGCCGATTCCCTTTATATGGCACCACACATGCGGATCATTTTACCGGTCCCATTCCCTGCGCTCCGCCAATGGATGATGAAATGATCAGCGGGAATTATGAATACCAGACCGGATTACAGATCATCAACCACTTAAAAGAAAAAAATTTCCTAGGAAGAAATCGAAATGATCCTGGTCGGCAATCACGCCCCTTTTACCTGGGGCAAAAATTCCGTCGAAGGCATTAAACAACAGCGCCATACTGGAATCCATTGCGCAGATGGCCCTGCTTACCGAACAAATAAATCCAAATGCGGAAACGCTCAAAGCGTCTCTGATAAAAAAACATTTTGAAAGAAAACACGGACCGGACGCATATTACGGTCAATAAAATCTGCATACCATGGCAGATCTGAAACATTGGGAAGTATGGTTCCTCACGGGCAGCCAGCATCTTATACGGAACTAGAAACATTAAAAGTCGTACAGGAACATGCCGGCGTTATTCCCGGGTCACTGAATGAGAACAGTGATGCCCGTGAGGTTGGTTTGCAAACCCATCGTCACATCGCCGGAAGAAATTTCCAGGGCATGCGGGAGACGCAAACAACCAGACAGCCTGCATCGGACTGATTGGCTGGATGCATACTTTTTCTCCTGCTAAAATGTGGATCAACGGATTGAAGATATTGCAAAAGCCGATCCTCCATTTACATACACAGTTTAACCGGGATATTCCATGGAGTACCATCGACATGGATTTTATGAACCTGAACCAGTCGGCCCATGGCGACAGGGAATTTGGGTTCATCATGAGCCGTATGCGACTGACCGTAAAGTGGTAACCGGTTACTGGCAGGATCCCAGGAGGTGTCCGCCAGATCGCCGACTGGACAAGGGCCGCTGCCGGATGGAACGACTGGCAGGGTGCAAAATTTTTACGGTTCGGTGATAATATGCGGCAGGTGGCCGTAACAGAGGGAGACAAAGTGGAAGCAGAAATTAAAATTCGGTTACTCTGTGAATACCTATGGCGTAGGCGATCTGGTGGCTATCATTCAGAGGTGTCAGAGCGGAAGTCAGATGCACTTATTGAAGAATATGAGCAAGCTATCAACTTGCAGACGGATTAAGAAAAGGAGTAATCCAAAACATGAAGCATTAAGGGACGCTGCCAAAATTGAAGCCGGAATAAAGAAGTGCTGGAAGAGGGAAACTTCAAAGGTTTTACGGATACATTCGAAGACCTGCATGGCATGAAACAATTGCCCGGATTGGCTGCGCAGCGGCTGATGCAGGCGGGTTATGGTTTTGCAGGAGAAGGAGACTGGAAAACGGCGGCATTCGTGAGAGCGATGAAAACGATGGCTACCGGATTGGATGGCGGAAATTCATTTATGGAAGATTATACCTATCATCTGCAACCTGGAAATGAAATGGTGCTGGGTGCGCATATGCTTGAAATATGTCCGTCCATCACGAACGGAAAAACCATCCTGCGAAATACATCCCTTGGGCATTGGTGGTAAAGCTGATCCGGTGAGGCTTGATTTTTAACGGCAGCGAAGGCTCTGCATTAAATGCATCCATCATTGATATGGGAGAACGTTTCGAATGCTTGTCAATACGGTCGAGGCGGTAAAACCTCCCGTAAACATTACCCAGACTTCCTGTGGCCCGCGTCCTATGGAAACCCCTTCCGGATTTCAAATCAGCCTGTACAGCCTGGATACTTGCAGGCGGTGCCCATCATACCTGCTACAGCCAGAACCTGAGCTGTTCAATGTCTGGAGGATTTCGCAGATGATGGCAGGAATGGAGTTTGTATTAATAGGAAAGAATACAGATATTTATCAATTCAAAAATGAATTGAGATGGAATGATATGTATTACAAACTGAATTCATAAATTTCGCCTATACCAATATCCTTAAATGCGATTGCTGACACATGAATAATCAACTGGTTTTTTCAGATTACCTGATTTTTGTCCTGTACCTCGTATTAGTCGGATCCTACGGATACTGGATATATCATAGACGTAAAAGCAAGGAACACGATTCAAAAGGATTTTTTCTTGCAGAAGGATCCCTTACCTGGTGGGCGATCGGGGCCAGTCTGATCGCATCCAATATTTCAGCCGAACAATTCATTGGCATGAGCGGCAATGGATTCTTTGTCGGCATTGCCGTTTCAGCTTATGAATGGATCGCTGCCCTGTCACTTATCATCATCGCCGTATGGTTTATCCCGATCTATCTGAAGAATAAGATCTATACTATGCCGCAGTTCCTCAAAACGCGGTATAATGAAACTGTGGCGATGATCATGGCCATACTCTGGTTGTTCATTTATATTTTCGTGAACCTGACTTCCATATTATATCTCGGTGCTGTGGCCATCAGCGGGCTTCTGCCGCAGGGTAGCAATATAGACTATCTGCATATCGTCATGATCGCCCTGGCCGTTTTTTCCATTTTCATCACACTGGGCGGTATGAAAGTGATCGGATTTACAGATGTGATCCAGGTGACCGTGCTGATAATCGGCGGACTGGCAACTTCCTATATGGCCCTGGATAAAGTGGGCGGCGGTCATGGCGCCGTGCAGGGATTTTCGACCCTGATGAAGGAAGCGCCGGACCATTTTCATATGATATTTAAGAGGCCCACCGCGCTGTCCACCCAGGAGGACATCAATAAATATCTGATCCTGCCGGGTATCCTTATGTATGCAGCCGGCCAGTGGATCGTGAATCTGAATTACTGGGGTTGCAACCAGTATATTACCCAAAGGGCTCTGGGTGCTAATCTGCAGACAGCCCGTAATGGCTTATTTTTGCGGCACTTCTGAAAATGATCATGCCACTGATCGTTATGCTTCCTGGCATTGCAGCTTATGTGCTGGTGAAACAGGGACATCTGCATCCGCTGGATAAAATGGATGATGCCTATTCTTCCGTTCTGGGTTTTCTGCCCGCCGGATTGAAAGGTCTTTCCATCGCAGCCTTAACAGCCGCTATCGTGGCTTCACTTGCCGGAAAAATAAACAGCATTTCAACGATCTTATACACTGGATATTTATAAGAAATACATCAATAAGGACGCATCGGAATATAAAATGGTCTGGACCGGCCGTGCGGTTGCCCTCGTGGCGCTGATCGTCGCGATTATGTTTACCTGGAAAGATGTACTGGGCATCAGCAGCGCAGGCGGATTTCACCTATATCCAAAAATATACGGGATTTATCAGTCCGGGCGTATTTGCCATGTTTATTCTCGGCATGTTCTGGAAAAGAACGACTGGTGCTGCAGCCGTTGTGGGCGTGATCACCGGGCTGGGCCTTTGTTATTTTCTTTAATGAATATGGCTCCGGCTGTTTTTGGAAACAATACCTGGTTGTGGACAGCTTATCCTAATGGAAAGGGTGGATTATGAAATTCCCTTCCTGATTGCCATGGGCCTTTCTTTTTTCTTTACCATACTGATGATGGTATTCATCAGCCTGGCCGGTCCTAAAATAAATCCAAAAGCATTCGATCCTGGATACTTCCATGTTTAAATTAAAGCCGCAAACAACCGCATTGATTGTTATGATCCTGCTGATGCTTACGGCTCTTTATATTAAGTTCTGGTAAAATTTAAAAAAATTATAAGTTATAAATAAACTATTATTTATCAACTCATCAACTCATGCCCAATCTATGGTTTGATTTCCTCAATCTCTACCGCCGGCACCAGCACTTTATTTAATTTCTGCAGCAGGATTTCTTTTCCAGTGTAAATTCCTTTTTCAGCAGGATATCTTCTGCACTTCCTCCTATTTTTACCTGGTAGGTTCCTGCATCGGCCACCCACCTGGTCAGGGAGGTATTGAATGAAGCCAGGGAGGAAGCATCCAAAACATTTGAACGGTCTGTGATTCCCCGGGTTTCAGCAAACGGGTCTTGGCAAATGCCTTTTAATTCTTCTTCGGGTTTGTCCATCTTACCTGCGGGTGCAGTCAAATACAATTCCACCACTTCCTTCCCGGCAACTATTTCCGGTATTGGTAACCGTTACACTCACCTGCATCTTATCTTTGAATGAAGTACTGCCCAGTATCAGATTGGAATATTTGAACTGTGTATAAGATAAGCCATAACCAAACGGATAAGCCGTTTTTACATGGAAAGTCTGATAATACCGATATCCGACATAAATCCCGTCTTCATAAATCACTTCTGAAGGTTTACCCGTCATCGGATTCACGGGAGCAGTTGGGATCCAGTTCACGGCCCGGGAAAGATTTTGCGGAAGAAACATCTTCATATTTTAAAGGAAAACTGGTAGCCAGTTTCCCGGAAGGATTTTGTTTTCCGGAAAGTACATCCGTCATGGAATTACCGCCTTCCAGCCCGGGCTGCCAGGCAAGCAGGATGGCATCTGCTTATCCCTCCAGCTGGCCGTTTCCACCACGCCGCCGATATTCAGGACCACGATTAATTTTTTTCCTTTTTTATGAAATGCTTCAGAAATCTGTCTATCAGGGTTACTTCATCATCCGAAAGATTGAAATCATTATCCACTTTCCTGTCCTGACCTTCTCCGGCATTTCTGCCCAGTGTAAATATGGCCAGGTCAGATTCTTCGGCCTCCTGGTTCAGCAGTTCCATTCGTGTTTCATTTCCGGAATCGGCGGTGGAAGCAAAAAGAAAAACCGGGGTTTGGGTCTTTTCGCAGTTTCATCTTTTAAAAGCGTTTCATAACTGCCGGTAAGTTTTTCATTCAATGGATAACCGGCATTTTCAGTCCCTGTTTCAGGGAAACATTATATGCTTTATTCACGTCGCCGCTTCCGGTACCGCCGGCTATCAATTCATAGGAAGTATTTCCGAACAGGGCTATGTTTCTTCTTTGCTGCTAATGGGCAGGGCGTTTTCATTTTTCAACAAAACCATGCTTTCTGCCGCAGCAGACCTCCAATAGTTGCATGGCCCTTCAGATCGGGCTTATCAGAATATGTAAATTTTTGAAATGAAGGAGAAAGCAAAATGGTATGCAGGATTTTTTCCACATTTCTGTCCAGTATGTCAACATCCAGCTTACCTGAATTTCACGGCATCCATAATGGCTTTGGTTTGAGGTGCCGTCCCCGGCATCAGCAGGTCATTGCCTGCATTCACCTGTTCCACCGGGTTTCTTCCCCCGAACCAGTCGGTCATGACCATTCCTTTAAATCCCCATTCATTCCGCAGAATGGTGGTAAGCAGGCCGGAATTTTCCGAAGTGTATACGCCGTTAATTTTATTATAGGAACTCATCACCGTCCAGGGGCAGATTCCTTTATGGCAATTTCAAAACCTTTCAGATAGATTTCCCGCAAGGCTCTTTCACTCACGATGGTATTGACCTGGTTCCGGTTGGTTTCCTGGTTGTTGGCAGCAAAATGTTTGATGGATGTTCCCACGCCGTTGGACTGAATGCCCCGCACGATGGCGGCGGCCATTTTCCGGTCAGCAGGGGATCTTCGGAATAATATTCAAAATTTCTTCCACCCAGCGGATTGCGGTGAATATTCATACCCGGACCCGAGAATGACATCAATACCATAATCGCGGATTTCGGCACCAAATGCTAGTTCCCACCTTTTGAACCAGAGCGGTATCCCAGGAAGAAGCCAGTAAGGTTCCTACCGGGAAAGCTGTCGCATAATAGTTCTTGCTGCTGTCCCCGTTCCGGATGGGATCGATGCGTACGCCGGAAGGGCCGTCAGAAACCGTCATACTGGGAATCCCCAGCCTGGGTATGGCATGTGTTCTTCCTGCAGCTCCCGGAACTTTTTCCGGCATGGCTGCATCGGCCGGATCGATGGGCGGCAATCGAAATCCTTCCTTACTTACAGAATCTGTTTTTGATTTTACCGGAATCTGTTTTTTTTGCCGGCGCCGGTGTGCCGGGCATTCTAAATCCCATACCCACAACCAGTTTTGCTTTTTCCTCCAGGGTCATGGCGGCAACTACCTGTTTTACGGAAGCCTTACCTAGTTGGGGAGCCTGTTCCTGTGCGAAACCTGTCGTATGCAGCAATAAGGCAGCAGCAATCGTTGAAATCCATTTCATATGTAGTTGTTTTAAAGTATTGCGATAAATTGAAATTCAAAATCCATTTCCAGATTCAATTTCTTTTTTCAATTTTATTGCATTCCCTGCATCGCATCCTGGGATCCGGTAACTATTCATATTCTTTCTTTTGAAAAGAGAAACATCCATTTTCCCGAACCGATAGGTAAAGTTTATCCTGACCAACTGCGGGATCCCGGATCCGGTTATATTGCTGGTTAAAAAACCTGCTGATAGGAATACTGGTCGGTCCAGCTGCTGCGAAAGATATCACTGATGGAGACACTGACAGAAGCCGCATCATTTTTAAGAAAACTTTTGCTGATGGCGGCATCCACGGCCCAGAAAGGATGAAATATATCCTTGAGATGCACTGCGTGACACCTGCGTTTCCGCCCGGGCCCTTTCCGTTCCTGCTGTAGAATTCACAGGCAGGTTGGATTTAGACTGGTAGAAACCGGTAACCTGAAGTTTCAATTTCCAGGGAAGTTTGAAATTGGTATTCAGTTTCCCAAACCAACTCCATAAAGCAGGCTGGGAAGCTCTGTGTTGACATTGGTATATTGATATAGGAATTATACACATTCATATTGGTCGTCAGGTCCCACCATTTGGTAATTGTATTGACTGCTGTAAATTCGGCGCCGACCGTCTGGCTGTAGTTGGCATTAACCCAGGTACTCACGATATCCGGTTTGCCGGTGATTGCATTGGTAAAAGTATCCAGGTACCGGGTGATCAGCTGATCGGTCCTTTTATAATACAGTGATGCCAGAAATGTATTGTTTCCCGAAATGGTTTTCAGGTAAGAAAATTCAAGTGAATTGGTGAACTCCGGAAGCAGGTCGGGGTTACCCTGGGTAATATTCAGACTGTCAGAATAGTTCGTATACGGGATCAGCTGAAAGAAATTCGGACGGTTGATTCTGCGCGTATAACTGATTTGCAATTCCTGCTTATTGCTCAGTTTCTGACTCAGGAATAATGAAGGGAATAAACTGATCGGATAGGAATTGTTGAAATTTTGCTTTGTCATTGATCAGTTCTCCTGTATAATTCGAACTTTCAGCCCGCAATCCCGCCTGGTATCCAAAATCCTTGATGGCGCTGGTAAATGAAACATATGCCGGCATACACATTATTCGTATTCTGGTAATTGGTTGAAGCTGCAGGAATCAGGATAGAAATTTCCCTTGCCTGTTGTATCGTAATAGGTGTATGGTATTGTTACCAGGTGCTGGGTATACATTCTTAAACCGGCTTCCAGTTTCGTTTTAGCATCAAACGGATGCACATAATCCGTTTGTATGGTAAGGAACTTGTTGGTGCCGTTTCCGTCTATCATCTGTTGCTGGGTAAATGCCGCACGGCGACCCGGGCAAACCGGTCAGATAATTGGTAGCCGTTAAGGAATTGTTAGTGATTCATGCCTGCGAAATAATTCACATCGGCGGTAATATTCTCTCCTTCCTTCGGAAACAGATGTTTAAAGGCAAACTGCAACACCATTGGCGTTAAACATCCGGTTGCGTGTTTGCATTCCGCTGGCTATAATCGGTTTCCGTTGTACCGGGGTAATACATAATAATTCTAATATTTAGTAGCTGGTTGGGTTTGAATTCACCATGAACATGAATGACCAGTCAAGGAAAATGTGGTGCGGTTGGTTGCAAAAAAATCCAGGCCCAGACTTCCAAAGGCAAATGCCCCGTTATTTTTACTGTACTGGGTCTGGTAAATGGATGTAGGCGTATCTGTATAATTATACCGGTTTACATCTCCATTCGGTTACCCCTTGTTCTGGTTATAAAAACCATTGGCCGTAAAATTGAATTTGTCCTGGCGGACATTAAAATTCAATCCCGCATTTAATGGCGCCATGACTGTCCACACCTCCGCGGACATTTCCATTATAGCCTGTTTTCCGGTTTTTCTTAAGGATGATATTGACGATACCGGCACTGCCACCGGAGGCATCGTATTTGGCGGAAGGATTGGTAATCACTTCCACACTCTCAATGGCATCGGCAGGAATCTGGTCCAGCGTCAGCGTGGTGGGCCTTCCGTCAATATAAAGCATGCGGCGGTGCATTACGAAGGGTAAGGTTCCCGTCAATATCCACATTTACAGAAGGGACATTTTTCATAACATCCATCGCAGTACCGCCTGCATTCACGATATCCTTCTCCACATTATAAACTTTTTTATCAATATCCATTTTCAGCGTGGGCTTGGTAGCCGTTACCGTTACGGTTTGCAATTGTGCTACATCAACCGTCATCCTGATATTTCCAAGATCCTTATCAAATCCGTTAATGGTGCTGCTCATGGCATTGGCGGCCTGGGCCGGATCCGTTACATTTTTCGGAGCACCCCCGGCAGGCATTTTCACCTGGAACACCACATTCTGTTCAATGGGTTTATATCCCGTTGCAGATATTTTTAGTTTTAAGGGTCCGAAAATAGGCAAGGTCCTCAAAACTGAATTCACCTTTTGCCGTGGTGGTTACACCTTTGAACAATACCATGTTTTGATTTTTTGGTTGCAGAGTCATATTTATTATGCAGCAGCAGTACGGTAGCATCTGAAATAGGCTTTCCCGAACTATCCACGAGTTTCCCATAAACATGACCCATATTCGGAACCCCCTTTCCCGCCCCGCCTCCAGGAAACTGCGCCTTAAGATGAAATGACCCCGCAAGAAAAAACAACAACAGCGTCAAATTTTTCATAATATCTTATTGTGGACGTAAAACTAGTCCGGCATTTTCGCATTTCATGTTGAATTGAGACGAGTGGTTAAAATCCCGCGACCAAATGCAGGATCATTTGTTTCCCTGTCCTATCTCCCGCATCAGATCTTCTTTATACAGGTCGCTCAGGGGCAGTTCCAGGTCTCCGAGGAAAACGGAATTTCTACGAATGGCAGTGATATGTGAAACCGCGATGATATAGGATTTGTGGATTCGGAAGAATTTCCCCGGCGGGAGTTTTTCTTCAATGGTTTTCAAACTCATCCGTATGATCAGGGGCTTTGATTCTCCCAGATGGATTTTCAGATAATCCTTCAATCCTTCGATCAGATGGATATCAGAAAAAACAATTTTCACGAGGCCGTATTCCGCATTTACAAAAAAATATTCCGGCCAGGTTTGTGATTCCGCCGGTACATTTTTTTTCAGCCGGTAAAAATCGATCGCTTTATTGCAGGCTTTAAGAAATCGTTCAAATGGCACAGGTTTTACGAGATAGTCAATTACATCCAGGTTGAATCCTTCCAGTGCATATTTTTCATACGCCGTAATCAGAATGACCATGGGCTTTACGGAAAGGGATTGCAGAAGCTGAAGTCCGGTCAGACCGGGCATTTGGATATCGAGGAAAATCAGGTCCACTTCCTGTTCATTTAAAACCTTCAGTGCTTCCATGGCCGTACTGCAGGAGGCCACGAGTTCCAGGCCGGGTACCTGCCGGATATTATCCTGCAGAAGGGCCAGGGCCAGCGGTTCGTCATCTACCGCAATACATTTCATTTTTAATGCAGTTTTAACTGAAGCGAAACGATAAACCAGCCGTTTTCCTTATTGATGGTAAGGATATGTTTCTGGTCATATAATAAATTTAGCCTGCGGATCACATTCGGCAATCCGATACCGGAAGCCGTATCCTTAATCTCTTCGTTGGCAGGATCAAATTTATTCTTTACCCTGAAATCAATCAGTCCTTCGGAAATTTTCAGTGAAATATCGATCACCGGATCGGCAATGTGCACCGGTTCCGTGTTTAAAGGCATTTTCTATAAAAGGAATGAGCAACATGGGTTCGATCAGCTGGTTATCTCCCGGATCCATATCCACTTTAATATCAGAGCGTTTTTGCATACCTGATTTTTTGCAGTTCTATATAGCTGTTTACGTATTCTGTTTCCCGGAGCAGGGTAACCGAAGCTTCGTCAGATTCATAGAACATATACCGCATAAGTCCGGAAAGCCTGATCAGAGAAGGCTCCAGCAGGTCCGACTTGAGCCGCGCCATGGCGACCATATTATTCAGCACATTAAACAAAAAATGCGGACTCACCTGTGGACGCTAGAAAAGAAAGTTCCGTTTTCAGATTTTCATTTTCCCTTTCTTTCAGCATTTGTTCGGTGCTTTATTTTATCCGTCACAAACCAGTAAACCGTACTCATGGCCCAGATGAACAAATAAGGAAAGATGGCAAAAAGTGAGTCGCGCTGGAAACCCCTTCGATGGCCCGGTCCATCGGAACGATGTTCAATAAATTCAGAAAAATGATAAACAACCCTGATGATGAGCAGGATATAGATGCCCATTTTTTTGCGGTTCAGAAATCTGGGGAATCAGGACCAGGGAATTCAGGTAAAAAAAAGCAATGCAGCAGGACATCAAAAATTAATGAACGGGCATTCAGCACCGCCTTCCAATTCGGTCGCGGCCTGATCGGGGTCGCGATGGAAAAGCAGGGGTAATGAAAATAATACCACCCAGGCGAGGATGTGAAAAAATACTACGGTAAAGCGGGACCTGTACCAGGGGGTGTTCATGAAATTTTTTATCTCCTGCAAGATCAGTATATAATATATATGCGAAACCCCCGATGCGACAAAATGCTCATTTTCTGAGATGAAAAGCCTGGAAAATGCCTGGGGCCTGAGGTTAATCGCTGAACGCCTGACGCTTTTCTTAAATTCATTGAAAACGGCGAATCATTTGAATTAAAACCCCCGCCTCAGACAGGCAGGGGGTTTTATTTAAATGCTGTAAGCTTTGGACCTTCGGCTTTAGGATTTCGGCATTTCAAAAATGGCCGGATCGATCGTTTTGTTCAGTTCTATTTTTTTGGTAGAAGTTGTAACGCTGAATTGGCCGCCATAGCTGATTTCGGTGGAATACGGGAATACGACTCCGAAGTCCGTCTTCTTGAAATCAGAAAAACTGAGGGTTATTTCCATGTCCTGTCCCATCATAGTGCCCGTTTTTGAAATCTTTGTCAGGTAATAGGTCGCGGTATCAATATAAGCCGTGGTTTCTCCTGCATCCGGATTGGTAATTTTTATTTTATATGCATTGCCTTCCTTACCCTCGAGTTCCACTTTATTTCCTTTAGCAGCATAGTTATACAACGGACCTGTAACGTCAATCTGGCCCTTGCTTTGTTTGTATACTTCATCGGGCATAGGTTGTGGTGTGGTGGCTCCCATATAAGGATTCACCTGCCAACCGCCCTTATCTGTCAGTACCTGTATCATTTTTTGACCGTTCACTTCGGATTCAACCCGGTAATCTTTTCCGTTCACGATATTGGTGGTACTCGGCCCCTCGTTGCCCATCACCTGCACCGTGTTTTCAATATAAACCGTTTTGACCTGTTCCAGTTTATCCTTGCCGCCAATCGCGTCCACATATTTATTAATGATATCATCAACTGTCTGGGCCCGAATGCCACTGAAACTTGTTGCAGCCAGCAAAAGGGATATTCCCAATTGTTTAAATTTCATAAGAGTGTTTTTTTATTTAGTGTTAAAGATCCAGATTTTTTTTAAACCACCCGCTGCCCATTTTTTCCTAATTGTGTAAATGCATTTACCGAAACCGTAACAGGATACCCGGATAAAATAATTCTTTTGCCTTATGAAATACACCCATTTCCTGTGTCTCCTTACGGTTATAATGAGTCTAAACACTGAGGCTCAAAAATTTATAACGACCAGCGCCCAAAAACTCGTCATGACCGGCGAGGATTCCCTCGAGGCCGGATCCAACACCCGGAAGACCGTTATTTCGGGATACGGAAGCGCTTTTTACCAGCGAAATTTTAACGAACAGCAATCGACTACAACCCTGGAAAGGGCCGTACTTTTTGTGGGACACCAGTTCTCTCCGAAAATATCTTTTTTTTCTGAACTGGAACTGGAAAATGCCAAAGTGGAAGGCGGGGTCAGCAACGACGCCGAAATATCCATGGAACAGGCTTTTCTCAAATTCAGCCTCAATGCCCGCCGGTACATCATCGCCGGATTATTTACACCCCGTATCGGCATCCTCAATGAAAACCACCTGCCCGTCAATTTCAATGGTGTGGAAAGGCCGATGGTCGAAACCCTGATCATTCCGGCTACCTGGCGTGAACTGGGAATCGGGTTTTACGGAACCAGTGAAAGAATCCCCCTGAATTACAGTATCGCCCTGTTGAACGGACTGGATGGTGCAAATTTCGAACATGGCACAGGCATCCGGGGCGGACGGGCAGAAGGTAATCTGGCATCTGCAAATAATATCGCCGTCACAGCCGCTCTCCAGTATTATTGGAAGAACTTTAAATTCCAGGTATCAGCATACAGCGGCGGCACAGTAACCGGCAGTCCTAAAAAGTCTGACAGTCTTGGCCTTAACAGTGGAGCATTCGGTACACCGATTTACCTGGTCGAAGCCGATGCGCAATATGAAAACAATGCGTGGTCAGTAAAAGCCCTGGGAGCATATATCCGTTACCCGGATGCAGGAAAAATGAATTCGGTGTATGGAAATAATACGGCCACGGGCATGTTCGGTGCATATGCGGAAATCGCGTACAACTGGCTGTTTACACAATCAACGAAAGCCAGTTTCATCAGTTTTGCCAGGCTGGAAGCCCTGAATATGAACTCCAGTATTGCCGATAACGGAAATGGCATATATGACGGAACTGAAAAACAAACCCATCTGATCCTGGGACTTGGTTACCTGCCCCTGCCAAACGTGGTGGTCAAGGCGGATCTGCGGCTCCTGCATACCGGGCCGCAGAATCCGGCCCTCGCAGTAAATCCCGATCCCAATGCCCCACCCTACCAGCAAAATAACCGGTATTTACATCTCGGCATCGGATATTCTTTTTAATCCAGCTAAACGCTCCATGCAAATCGAACGCAGAAAATTCCTCCATGAGGCCTGTAAAGCCTGCCTTCTTACAGGAGCCGGTTTTTTGATTTCTGACCTGACCGCATGCAGTCCTGCAACCCGGATCAGCCGGCTTCCGATTCAGGATGATACGGTGCGCCTGCCCGTTACATCATTCAACAAACAATCTATGCAGATCGTCAGGCCCGAAGGCTGGATCTATGATATTGCCGTGCGGAAAACAGCCGGCAGCCAATATGAAGCCCTGCTGTTGCAATGCACCCACCAGAAAAACCAGTTGATTGCCGATGGCAACGGATTTATCTGCACCCTGCACGGCAGCCGGTATACGGTTGACGGGCAGGTGAAAAAAGGTCCTTCTGAAGGGGCACTGAAAAAATTTGTCACCCGTCTGGAACAGGATCAGCTGGTCATTCAACTTAAATCATAACCGCAAAAGGTTGATCCGTCCTTCCTGCTTATCTTCGGAAAAAAAACGGAAAATTATGAAAACGGGCGTAGTCGGTTATGGTGTGGCTGCACAATTTATGCACCTGCCCTTTATCGTAACCAATCCGGACTTTGACCTGCAAACCATATTGCAGCGGCATGGAGATGAAGCCAAAGAAAAATATCCTTCGGTACACGTCGTGCGCAGTCTGGAAGAAATGCTGGCCGACGAAAGCCTGGAACTCATCGTAATCACCACCCCGAACGATACCCATTTTGACTATGCATGGCGCGCCCTGGAAGCCGGTAAACATGTGGTGCTGGAAAAACCTTTTACTATCCGTTCGGAAGACGCAAAAAAACTTATAACCCAGGCTGAAAAAAAGAACGCATTTTAAGTGTATACCAAAACCGGCGGTATGTATCTGATTTCTTAACCATCCGGCAGTTGCTGAAGGAAAAAAAACTGGGCAGTATCGTCGAATTCGAAGCACATTACGACCGGTACCGTCCTGAACAAAGACCCAATGCCTGGCGGGAAAAAAATGAACCGGGCAGTGGCATACTATACGACCTGGGTGCCCACCTGATCGACCAGGCATTTTGTCTTTTTGGTATGCCGAAATATGTAACGGCTGATATACGCAATCAAAGACCCCATGCAACAACTACCGATTATTTTGAATTATGGCTGGATTACGGGTTTACAAAAATCATTCTAAAAGCGGGTATGCTTGTCCGTGAGCCCGGACCGCGTTATGCCATTCACGGCATGAAGGGCTCATTTTTAAAATCTGGTGAAGATCCGCAGGAAGCCCTGCTCAGAAAGGGTATTCTTCCAACGGCCTCCAGCTGGGGCCGGGAATCCGAAGATATTTACGGACTCCTGCATACAGAAATTGATGGATTGGTTATCAGAGAAAAATATCCCTCGCTAACGGGCAATTATGGTGGTTTCTATAATGACCTGTATCGTACCATCCGCCACGGAGAGCCATTGAAAGTAAAACCGGAACATGGATATAATGTGATCCGGCTGATTGAAATGGCCACGGAGAGCAGTGAAAAAAAATGCCGGGTGGTTTGTACCGGGCTCACCGACGTGGAATACCCTTAAACAGCCAGCAGGCTGCAGCCCCTGATATCGCTGTTATCCATGCGGCCCAGCACCTCAAAACTTCCGTCGACAAATAATCTGGCTACATCATCGGTTGCAATGAATGCACAGGAATCCCGGTTTGCGAGATCGATGATATTCAGCAGTCCCTCGCCGGTTTCATGGAGTTGTAACGGGTCATCCTCCTCGCGGACCAGCAACTTCATCCAGGGTGCAGGTTTATAGATACCCTTCTCCATTCGAATAGGCCTGGGATAAAAGTTCCGTCATGCCGTATTCCGAATGGATCCGCGAAATGCCCAGTTTTTGTTTGAGTATCTCATGTAATTCAATCCGGGTCATTTCCAATCTCCGGCCTTTCATGCCCCCCGTTTCCATTACAGTGGTATGGGACAATTCGAGGGAATATTTTTCTGCAAAATCCAGTAGAGCAAAACTGACTCCGATTAAAAGGGTCTGCTGTTTGTTTTTTTCGAGTTTTAATAATACATCGTGGAGTTTTTCAAAATCATAAAGATAAAAACCACTTTCGGGGTGGCCGCTGAGCCTGATCAGTTCATCAACCATATATACCAGGGACGAACCGTTTCTTTCCAGGTAGGAGGGCAATAGACCCAGTATGCAATAATTCCTCGGAGAACCATAAAAAAATTCGAACCCTTTAACAAAACTTTCACGATACAGTCCGGATTCTTTTACAAAATGGCGGGCCGGGGCCTGACCCGTGGTGCGGCTGCTTTCAAAAATAATTTCCGGAGTAAAAACGCCTGTTCTTACAGCTTCCGTTTTAAAAAAAGATACCGGTAGAAACGGTATCTGATTCAGTTCCCGGACAGTTATCGGAACCGCATGAAAACGGTCAGCGAAATTCCTGTAAAGTGTATTTCCGGAATATTGATTTTTAAACAAAGCAAGCGCCCTGGATTGAAAGTCCCGGGGCAACCCGGCAAAGATCCTGTCGTATTGATAGTTGGAAGAATCGCTTTTCATAACCTGTATGCGGGGTGGAATGCCGAAACAAAAGTTTAACCGGTGCAATACTAAAGCTTTTCGCGAAAATCCTTTAATTTGTGCTGTTCAAATCATGTACATGAAGCCAGGGCCGCCCGTTTTGTTTTGTATCTTTTTGATGTTGCTGGGATGTAGCAAAGACCAGAATCAGACAACACCTGCCATCAAGTTGAAATCCTACACGGATCATGTAAATTCCAATGGCAGTTTTAATGCAGTCCTTACTTATTCCCAGAAAAGCGGAAACCTTTCCGGGGACAGCCTGACCATCATCCGCCATCGTTATAACCAGACGCCGATACCCATTGGGGTACAAACACCCGATACCCTGTTAACCCTGTTACCACAAACACCTAATGCAAGCAACGCTGAATTCAGTGTGTCGCTTGCCTGGGCAAATATCAGTTATGGTATCAACGGGGAAAACGATACATTTGATTTCCGCTTTGTGCTGGTCGATATCAATGGCAATCACAGTGATACGGTTACGACCGGCAAAGTTGTTGTACTTCAATAATCATATGCACCTTGGTTTGGATCCGGAAAGTCTTTGACTTTTTTCTTTTCAGCAGTATATATATAGCCCTTTGCGCAGTGATTATGCTCTGGCAGAGCAGTCATTTGATGCATCTTTCCTTTTCCCGCGATTATTACTGGTTTGTCTTTTTTTCCACCATCTGCAGTTATAATTTTCACTGGTACCTGACACAACATTCCCATAACGGCGGCGACCGGATACTATGGTCGTCGCATCACAAGACGACACACCTGCTTTTTTATTTTGGCGGAGTGATCGGATCGGTCATTTTTTTTTATAAACTGCGGCAGCACGGGGCAGCTCTTTTTTTTGCGGTCCTGCTCACTTTTCTGTATTCGGCACCTAAAATCCCCCTGCCCTTTTTCCGCTTCCTCAAACAGGTGGCGATTGGGAAAACCATCTTCCTGACTTCAGTTTGGACCTATGTTACGACAATCCTGCCCGTTTTCATCGCCGGACAGCATTTCAACCATGAAATGAAATGGTTTGCAGCCAGCCGTTTTTTCCTGATTTATGGTATCTGCATCCTCTTTGATTTCCGTGACCGGGCGGATGACAGGGAAGAAGGAATACGCACCATGGTAAATTATTTCGACGAAGCGGGTGTAGACCGGTTATTTTTGTTTTCCATGATTGCTTTTATTTTTTTTACCGGCGGCCTGTTGTTATCAGGTGTTTCCCTGATATCCGTTTTGATATTAATGATCCCCGGGATCATCCTGTTTTTCATTTATCCCAGTGCAAAAAACAGCGTTTCTGATTATCTCTATTATTTCTTTCTGGACGGATTAATGATGCTTTCTGCTTTGCTGATGGCATTACTGCCATTTTGATTATTTTTGGCCCTAAATTTCATTCATGGCCAAAGCCAAATCTGCAGTTGTTTCAAAAAATTCCATTCTCACGCCGGCTTCTCTTGCATTCCTGAAAAAATACCTGAATACACCGTCACCAGTCGGATTTGAAAGTGAAGGACAGAAATTATGGATCGAATATCTGAAACCCTATATTGATTCCTATTTTACGGATTCTTACGGAACCGGCGTGGGCGTGATCAACCCGAAATCCGGGTTCCGGGTGGTGATTGAGGCACATGCTGATGAAATCAGCTGGTTTGTCAATTATATCAACCCGGAAGGTCTCATGTACCTGAAAAGAAATGGCGGTGTAGATCATCAGGTGGCACCGGGACAGCGGGTGAATCATACATGGATCAAAAGGACCGGTGAAAGCCGTCTTCGGGTGGCCGGCCATTCATACCCGTATGGGTACGGATGCCAAAGAAGTGCATCCCAAGGTTGAAAACCTTTTCCTGGATTGCGGTGCCCGTAACCGGAAAGAAGTGGAAGACCTGGGTATTCATCCGGGCTCAGTCGTCACCTACCAGGAAGGTTATGACGAACTGGCCTATGATACGCTGATTGCCCGGGCTTTCGACAACCGCATCGGCGGTTTCATGATTGCCGAAGTGGCCCGCCTGCTGAAAGAAAATAAAAAGAAACTGCCCTATGGTTTATATATTGTAAATGCGGTTCAGGAAGAAGTGGGACTACGCGGGGCTGAAATGATCGCCCGCCGGATCAAACCCGATGTAGCCATCATCACCGATGTAACCCACGATACGGCCACACCCATGGTGAACAAACTGATGGAAGGAGAAATCACCTGCGGGAAGGGGCCTTCGCTTGCCTTCGGTCCGGCTGTTCACAACCTGCTCCTGTCTTTTGTACGTGACACGGCTGCAAAAAAAAATATCCCTGTCCAGCTCCGGGCCGTTTCCCGGAGTACGGGTACGGATACGGATTCCTTTGCCTATTCCAATGAAGGTTGTCCTTCTGTGCTGATTTCCATACCCCTTCGTTATATGCATACCACGGTGGAAATGCTGAACCGCAAGGATATTGAGCAGACCATCCTGCTGATCTACGAAACCCTGCTGGCACTGACCCCGAAGACGAATTTTAATTACCATTTATAATTTCGGTTCAACATAAAATCTGGCATTATGATCCGCAACAACTGGACAAAAGAAGAAATTCAGGAAATATATCAGCTGCCCTTGCTGGAACTCGTATACCGTGCAGCAACGGTTCACCGCTCCTATAATAATACAGCTGAAGTGCAGGTCTGTACCCTGCTTTCGGTAAAAACCGGGGGATGTTCCGAAGATTGCGCCTATTGCCCGCAGGCAGCCCGTTACCATACGGATATCCAGGTACATGCCCTGATGCAGACGGATGAAGTTCTTGAATACGCCGAAAAAGCCAGACAGGCCGGTTCTACCCGATTTTGCATGGGTGCGGCCTGGCGCGAAGTGCGGGATAACCGGGATTTTGACCGGGTGTCTGGAGATGGTCAAAGGCGTCAATGCCATGGGTATGGAAGTATGCTGTACACTGGGCATGCTGACCGAATCACAGGCTGAAAAACTCGCGGATGCAGGACTGTTATGCTTACAACCACAACCTGGATACTTCCCCGGAATATTATGATGAAATCATAACCACCCGCACATATGACGACCGGCTCCAAACGCTGGGTCATGTGCGTAAAGCAGGAATAAGCGTTTGCTGCGGGGGTATTATCGGCCTGGGGGAAACCCATGAGGACCGGATCCAAATGCTGCACACCCTGTCCACCCTGCCGGAACATCCGGAAAGTGTTCCGATAAATGCCCTGGTGCGGATTAAGGGAACACCGCTGGAGAACAATCCGAAAGTGGATATATGGGAAATGGTGCGCATGATTGCCACGGCCCGCATCCTGATGCCGAAGTCCATGGTCCGGTTAAGTGCCGGCAGAGCGGAAATGAGTATCCCTGAACAGGCTTTCTGTTTTATGGCGGGCGCCAATTCGATTTTTGCAGGAGATAAACTGCTGACGACCCCAAATCCTTCATTTGAAGAAGATCAATGCCATGTTGCAACTTGCTGGGTCTTCGATGCAATGGAAGCGTTTAAAGCCCGATGTAAATTCGAAGTAATCACATAGCAGAAATGTGTGGCAATATGATAACTGTTGATGCTGGGGTTGGTGAATTTGAGAGTGAAATTTGGAAATAGAATGTTATTATGCTCAGATTTCCAACCCCTACAACTTATATCTAAGCTTTCCGCTTAAAAAAAGAATTCCTCCATAGACATGGAGGAACTTTTTTTAACCCTTAAAACAACCAACATGAAAATCTTTGTGGTTGTAATTATAACGTAAGGGCAATGCAATGGTTTAGATACAATATGTGAAAGACATGTTAATCCTTCACTTATTTATCAACAAGCGCCAGATCCAGCACCTGCTGCATGGTCTTCACATAATGAAATTTCAATCCTTTGATGAAATTGGAATCAATTTCACTGACATCTTTTTCATTTTGCCAGCATAGAATCACTTCCCGGATACCGGCTCTTCTGGCAGCCAGGATTTTTTCCTTGATCCCGCCTACGGGAAGCACCTGTCCGCTCAGTGTAATTTCACCGGTCATCGCCAGATAAGGTTTCACTCTTTTGCCGGTGATGGCCGAAGCCAGTGAAGTCATCATGGTGATTCCGGCACTGGGCCCGTCTTTGGGTGTACCGCCTTCAGGGACATGGATATGAAGGGTTTTTTTCGCAAAAACATCTGGATTCAGCCCATATTTTTTTGCGTTGGAATGAAGGTAGGTGAGTGCTGTGGTGGCGCTTTCCTTCATCACATTGCCCAGGTTCCCGGTGAGTTTAAGATCCCCTTTCCCATCGCTGATACTGGTTTCAATAAAGAGGATATCTCCACCCACATAGGTCCAGGCAAGCCCCACAGCCACCCCCGGCATATTGGCCACTTTATAGAGGTCATTGCTATACCGGGGTTTACCCAGCACTTTTTCAATATCTTTTTCAGTAATGGAGGCTTTAAGTTTGGACTTGAAAGCAAATTCTTTGGCTTCATATCGCATGAGAGATGCCAGCTGTCTGTCCAGTTCCCGCACCCCGCTTTCCCTGCGTATAATCTGAAATGACTTTGGCCAGGTTTTTATCTGATAATTTCACGGGCAGCCCTTTCAGTCCATGGGCTTCTTTTTGTTTGGGTATCAGGTGGCGTTTGGCAATTTCAATTTTTTCTTCAATGGCATATCCGCTGAGGTCGATGATCTCGATGCGGTCGCGCAGAGCCGGTTGAATATGACTGATATCATTGGCCGTAGCAACAAATAATACCCGGCTCAGATCATATTCCAGTTCCAGGTAATTATCATAAAAAGTATTATTCTGTTCCGGATCCAGCACTTCCAGCAATGCCGATGAAGGATCGCCACGGAAGTCAGTTCCCACTTTATCAATTTCATCCAGAATCATTACCGGATTGGAAGATTTCACCTTCCTCAGGGACTGTAAAATTCTTCCCGGCATCGCGCCGATATAGGTTTTCCGGTGTCCGCGAATTTCGCTTTCGTCATGCAGTCCGCCGAGACTTATACGTACATATTTCCGGCCGATGGCATTGGCGATACTTTTCCCCAGGGAAGTTTTGCCAATACCCGGCGGGCCCACAAAACAAAGGATCGGACTCTTCATATCTCCCTTCAGTTTCAGCACAGCGAGATATTCGAGGATTCTTTCTTTCACTTTTTTCATTCCGTAATGATCCTGGTCCAGCACTTTGGATGCTTTCTTCAGGTCATACTGGTCATCAGTGATATTCGTTCCAGGGCAGATCCAGCATCAGGTCCAGGTGATTGTACACGATGGAATAATCCGGTGTGCTGGGATGCATGCGTTCCAGTTTCTCGATACCTTTTTTAAAAATATCTTTTGCTGCCTGCGGCCATTTTTTCGATTCCGCTTTTTTCTGCATGTCGCGCAACTCCCGTTCATTGCTGTCTCCGCCGAGTTCATCCTTGATACTCTTGAGCTGCTGCTGCAGAAAATAATCGCTTTGCTGTTTATCGAGTTCAGTCTTTGTTTTGTTGGTGAGTTTATTTTTCAATTCGGCAAACTGCAGTTCCCGCTGCAGAAGTTGCATCAGGAGGTCTGCCCGGGCCTTGATATGATCAGTTTGCAGCAGTTCCTGTTTTTCGGTCAGTTCCGAATTCAGGTTGCTGGAAATAAAATGTATCAGGAAGGAAGGATTTTCAATATTTTTCAGGATGATAGAGGCCTCCGTCGGAATATTGGGTGAAAGCTGGATGATCTGGGCGGCCAGATCCTTAATATTGGAAACATAAGCCGCAAAATCCTGGTCTTTTGGTGCTTCTTCTTCCTGCAGCAGGACTACCTGGGCCTTAAAATAAGGATCATCGGTCGTAATGGACCCTACTTTAAATCTTCTTTTACCCTGAAGAATGACCGTGGTTCCACCATCCGGCATTTTAATCACTTTAATAATACGGGCGATGGTTCCCACAGCCACCAGTTCATTTAAAGTCGGATCTTCGACGCTGCTGTCTTTTTGTGCCAAAACGCCAATCAATTTGTCAGTCTTATAGGCATCCTGTTACAGCCTTGATACTTTTATCCCGTCCAACGGTTATCGGGAGTACGACTCCCGGGAATAGAACAGTATTTCGTAAAGGGAAGAATGGGAATTTCCTTTGGGATCTCGGTATCTGCCAGGTTATCGTGTTCTGTTTCATTGATCGGGATAATGGGCATGAAATCCATTTCCTGTTCGCTGCGCTGGAAAAAAAGTTTTTCGTTCATAAATACAAAAGGGTGACAAAATAACACCTCTTTGGGTATTATCCTATCTTTTTATGGTTGAACCCTTTAGATTCAAGTTTGGTGCCATTACCTTAAAAGCTGAACGCCTAAGGCTAAAAGCATTTCCCATTGATAAAAAGTCGAATACTGAAAATATGTCAGAATTGACAGATAAAAAGGTAAGAGACTAACTCGTTTCTTACCATTTTCAAAAACGTTCACCTTAGGCTTTGGGCTTTAGACCTTACGCTTACAATTTAAAATATTCTTAGTCCAATATAAAGCTGGAAACTCTTGATTTTTCCAGGTATCCACATCTGGTGGGGTAAATTATTGATATCGGTAAACCCTGGATACATACCGCGCGCCGAATATAAAGCCCCCTAGGTTGACCTGGGCGCCCCCGACCACGGAGAAATCGCCGGATTTAAAGCATTAACCATTGGTTGTAATCATTTCACTGGTATTCATCAGAATCCCAAATTGGGGACCGAGCTGAATGCTCAGCAGCGGAATGATTTTCCAGGAAAGTAGAACGGGAATGTTCATATAATTGAGACTTACATTCTGGCTATTGATACCATTCCACATAGATATCATTAAAATTGTTGGCAGTTTGTGTTTGGTCTGGTTGAACAACAATTCGGGTTGAATGCCCCATTTACTGGTGAAATTAAGTTCGGCAAAAGCACCGGCACTAAATCCCCATTGAAATCCCTGATCAAATGAACGACTGTTGATCTGTGAGAGATTGGTTCCGGATTTTATCCCCAAGATGAAAACCCTGCGCCTGGCGTATAGAAACAGACAAAACTAAAACGGCGAAAACAAGCAAACTTACTTTCTTCATAAGTGATTTATTTTGAATGTTGACTTACGTTTACCCTGAACGTATTAATTCCGGAGCAATTTGGTTAGAGCTGAAAATTTATTACTAAAAATTAATCTACAGCTTAATTAAAATGAGCAGGCAAGCTACATGAAATTAACCAACAGTTCGATCAGGGTGATTTCGGGAAGAATTCCTACCCGTCCCGGGTAACCGATAAATCCATATCCCCGATTTACATATAGTTTTTGGTTCCCCTCTTCGTAAAGTCCTGCCCATTGGTCATAAACATATTTCACCGGACTCCATTTAAATCCGGGAATCTCGATTCCGAACTGCATGCCATGGGTATGCCCTGCCAGCATCAAATCAATATCCCCATATTTAGGTCTCACTTCGGCATCCCAATGACTGGGATCATGACTCATCAGAATTTTAAAAGGATATTTCTCCGCACCGGGATAGGCTTCCCACATTTTCCCGTGTTTGGGAAACCGTGCTTTGGCGCTCCAGTTTTCAATCCCGATCAGCGCAATTTCCTGTCCCTGCTTTTTCCAGCACCACGTGTTCATTCATCAGCAGCCGCCAGCCCATCCGGGCCTGAAGGGTTTTTCAGATCTTCGAGATTTTGTTTCCGGGCCTCATCATTCGGCCATTTAACATAATCGCCATAGTCATGGTTACCCAGAGTGGAAAAAACCCCCATGGGTGCTTTCAATCGTTTGAAAACATCCTCATATCCGAGCATTTCAGAAGCGCGGTCATTGATCAGATCGCCGGTAAATAAAATCAGGTCCGGTTTCAGATCCAGCACTCTTCTGCACCCCTTTCTCAACAGCTTTCTTATTATCAAAACTCCCGGAATGGATATCAGAAATTTGTACAATTTTCAATCCCCTGAACGCATCGGGCAGGTTGGTAAACGAAGCGGAACTTTCCGGATATGGTAATTGTATTTATTGGAAAATCCGTAAATAAGAGAACTGATCAGGCTTCCGCCGATGCCTATTCCCAGCCAACTGAGAAAAACAGAACGGGAAATACCCTCGCTTCACCTGGTTTTCTCCTTCCGTATTCCTGAAAAAATATTTTAGCCACGGCCCATTGCATGGCGCGTGCGCAGATCGTCGACCAGGAAAAAAACAGAAGCCAGTAATTTGGCAAAGAAAAATCCGACGATGGTGGCAAACAAATAATTCCTGAAGATTTTTAGGCCAGCGTTCGGTATTGAGAAAGGGCAGGAAGATGAAAAAAATAATGACCGAAATGGAAAGCGCCCAGTAGCCGGTAAAAATAATGGATTTCGTACCGGTGGGATGATCCCAGGCAAAGCATTTTAACGATCTGGAAAACATAAAAGTCAACCAGCAGCATCAACAAGGGCTATAATCCAGATAAAACCTGCACTTCGCATGAGTCTGATTTAATGATCCGTTAAAAACGAATGAATTCGTCCAGTTGCTGGTTGATTACCCGAAGGGTTTCCTGATGGGCCATTTCTTCTTCTTTGAACAGGGTGTCAACAATGGAAATAGGAAGTTTGTTCGGATGTACCACCGTACCCACATAATGCATGATGCCTGTCAGGTGGTCCATGCCCCGCAGGTTTCCGGCCCTTCCGGTGGAAACACCGGTGAGCAGGGCCTTTCTTCCCTTTCCAGACTTTTTTCACATCCGAAACATCGATCAGGCATTTCAGCACCCCGGGGATACTGCCATTATATTCCGGACTGATAAAAATATATTTTTCGGCAGGCAGGAGCCATTTTTTTTCCAGTTGCAGTACGGAGGCATTGCGCTCAAGCAAGTCCAGACCTACCAGGGAAAGTACCGGGGCCTCCCTATTTTTTCCCTTCAGAATCGTATGATAGAGTTCGGCAATCCGCAGGGTAAAACTATCCTTCCGGTTGGTGCCTGATATGATAAGATACATGGGGATGCAAGTTAAGACGAATCGTTATTTTTCTGAACTCGGCCGCCAAGTTTGTATTTTTACGCTTTAGCGGCCTGAAAGGGAAGGGTTTTTTGTACTTTCACGAAATCTTGATCCGGGCGACACCCGGAAATGAAAAAAACATAAAACAACGTAAAAAGGAACATGGCAAGAATTATCGGGGTGGCGAATCAGAAAGGAGGGGTCGGTAAAACAACATCCGCCATCAATTTAGCGGCCAGTCTTGCCGTTCTTGGAATTCAAAACCCTGCTGGTAGATGCAGATCCGCAGGCAAACAGCACCACGGGAGTCGGGTTCGACCTGCATAATATCACCCAGAGCCTCTACGACTGCATGGTAAATCGGGTTCCTGCCCGGGATGTGATTCTTAAAACCGAAGTGCCCAATCTGGACCTGGTTCCTTCCCATATCGACCTGGTGGGGGCCGAAATAGAAATGATCAATTATCCCGACCGGGAAACGTGTTTTGAAGAATATCCTGGAGCCCGTCCGCAAGAATTATGATTTTATCATCATCGACTGCTCTCCATCCCTGGGATTGATTACCGTCAATGCCCTGACGGCCGCCGATTCGGTGATCGTTCCGGTGCAGACAGAATTTTTTGCCCTGGAGGGTTTTGGAAAACTTCTCAACACTGTGAAAATTGTTCAGAGCCGCCTGAATCCGGAACTGGCTATTGAAGGAATTCTGATGACGATGTACGACGGAAGTTTACGTCTATGTAACCAGGTAGTGAGTGAAGTGCGGAAACATTTTGATGAAATTGTTTTTAATACCATCATTCACCGCAATTCAAAAATAAGTGAGGCCCCCAGTGTGGGCAAACCGGTGATCTTATACGATGCATACAGTAAGGGCGCTATGAATTACCTGAACCTGGCCAAGGAAGTATTGCAGAAAAATAATATGACCCGGATGAGCCAGGAAGAACGTATCCTTGAATAGCCTCGAAGAAATTGAACCAACCATCATGACGACTCCGAATAAAAAAGATAAGGAAGCACTCGGAAAAGGAATCCGTTCCCTGCTTCAGAATATTGATTCAGATTTAAAAACTCGCTGCGGGAAATCTCCGGCCGGCTGTGGCAGAAAATCTTACGGGAATTCTCCGCATTCCGCTCGACCAGATTGAAACCAATCCCAAACAGCCCCGGAAAGATTTTGATGAAACTGCAATGCAGGAACTCGCAGCCTCCATCCGGATGCACGACATCATCCAGCCGATTACAGTGGCCAGACTTTCTTCCGGAAAATACCGCCTGATTTCCGGGGAACGCCGGTTCCGGGCAGGCCGAATTGCGGGCATAAAAGATATCCCTGTTTATATCAGGCAGGCCAATGACCAGCAATTGCTGGAACTCGCGCTGCTGGAGAATTTGCAAAGAGAGGACCTGAATGCCATGGAAGTGGCCCTTAGTTATAAGCGCATGATGGACGAACTGAATTATACTCAGGAACAGGTTTCTGAACGGATGGGTAAGGAAAGAAGTACAGTTGCCAACTATGTCGGCTGCTGAAACTTCCGCCGGATATCCAGGTGGCCCTCCGCAATAACCTGATTATCAATGGGCCATGCCCGGGCACTGATCAACGTGGATACCGTTGATAAACAACTTTACCTTTTCAGTGAAATTAAAAACAGGTCTTTATCTGTCAGGCAGACAGAGGAACTGGTCCGCAAATTATACAAAACCCCGCCCGCTGTTAAAGAATCGGTAAAAGCCGGCCTGCCGGAATCCTACAGAAAAATAGAAGATATTTAGCCACGCATTTCAGCACCCGGGTCAAACTGCATCATCATCCCAAAGGGATCAGGAAGTATCAGCATTGAATACTATTCCGTGCAGGAATTAAATAAAATTCTGGACCAGCTCGGCGTGCAGATTAACTAAGCGTTCAGTATGAGGCAGGTATTTTTCATTTTATTTTTTGCAGGTCTTTTTTTTACACTTCAGGCCAATGCCCAGCAAAAGGACAGTGCGCAGGTAAAACAGCCTTCTGATTCGGTGCTTGAAAAAAAAGACGGCATGTATTCCGGTATAAGAACCCCACTCGGGCAGGGATTCCATTGAGAGGACAAATGAAAAAATTACAAAAGGGCTACGCTTTATTCAGCCATTCTCCCGGGGCGGGACAGGTTTATAATAAAAAATACTGGAAAGTGCCCATTATGTATGCTGCTATGGGTATTCCGGCCTATGCATTTTTCTATCAATAAAAACTGGTATCACAAATGCCAGTATGCGCTTACAGTAACCGTGAACGGAAGCACCGGCGACAGCCTGGAAAGCTGTGGATCCGCAGCTGGTGCCCTTTGTAAAAGCCGGCGACGCAAACGGCTCATCACCAACCGGGACAATTTCCGGAAAAACCAGGATTATTCTGTTATGTTTTTTCTGTTATTCTATGGATTGAACATCGTGGATGCCACGGTGGATGCGCATCTGAAAGATTTCAATGTGAACAGTGATCTGAGTTTTAAAATAAAACCGATGTTTATTCCGGGCCCACCCCCATCGGCGGCATTACCCTGGCTTTTGATATCCATAAACCCAGACCGCGTGGATTCCTAATGAATTGAAATCAGGAACCGATAAACTCCGAGTGAGTCATCAGGCGGGATACGATAATCGGGATATTTAGCGCTCTGAAGGCGGTTGATGATGAATGAATATCTTTACGACTATGAGAATTGCACTGATTGGTTATGGAAAAATGGGCAGGGCCATTGAACGCGATTGCCGCTAACCCGGGGCCATGAAATCGTTTTGAAAATTGACCTGGACAACGACCAGGAAATGACCACGGGAAAATTTATCCAAAGCCGATGTGGCTATTGAATTCACCGGCCCTTCCGCGCGGCGGCCAATCTCTTAAATGTGCGGATGCCGGCATTCCGGTCGTTTGCGGTTCCACGGGCTGGCTGGAAAACTATCCCAGCAGTTAAAAATGCTTTTGAAAAAAGCGGATCGGCTTTTTTATATGCCAGCAATTTCAGTATCGGGGTGAATATTTTTTTTGAACTCAATAAGAAACTCGCCGGCACTGATGGCACCTTATCGTGAATATACCGTTGAGATGCGGGAAATTCATCATACCCAGAAAAAAGACGCCCCCAGCGGAACCGCGATTACCCTGGCGGAACAGATCCATGGCGGAAATTCCTTCCATCAAACAATGGGTAAACAGCCCGGATACCCATGAAGGGGAATTACCCATTATGAGTGAACGCGATGGATCCCGCGCCCGGGAACCCATTCCGTAAAATATCATTCTGCCATCGATGATATAGAAATCATCCATACGGCCCATAGCCGGGAAGGTTTTGCAGGCGGCGCGGTGCGCGCCGCTGAATTTATCCGCGATAAAAAAGGAATTTTTACCATGAAGGACGTGCTTGGATTTTAATCCGGAGTTATGAATGATAAGTGATGAGTTCAGGTGGACGTGAAAGGGTTTTTCCGTGCTGCATATTCCCGGTTCATCTGCCAACCACAGCAATTCATAGCTCATAAACCACAACTCTTTAGATCCTAAACTGTTATTATTAAAATATATCTTGTAACAGAATTTTCCTATGCTTTCAAAAAAATCCCAATACGCATTCCAGGCCCTGATGTATCTTTCCGAAAAGGAAAAGGAAGGTCCTGTACTCATCGCAGAAATATCCAAAAAGAAAAAAATTCCCCTGAAATTCCTTGAAAATATCCTGCTCGAATTAAAAAAGGCGGGTATCCTGGAAAGTAAAAAAGGAAAAGGCGGCGGTTATTTTTTTGGAAAGGATCCCGGCCAGGTTACCCTGGCCACCGTGATGCGTCTGATCGACGGTCCGATTGCCCTGCTGCCCTGTGTGAGCCTTCATTTTTATAAAAAATGTGCAAACTGCGATGAAAAACATTGCGGCCTGCGCGATGTTCTGATCCAGGTGCGGGATGCCAATCTCCGATTACTTGAAAAAAAACCATTGCTGATCTGATAAGAAGCGTGAAGCCCAAGGGATTAATAGCCTGAGGTCTTTAAATCCTGTAAATGGAAAGGCCCCTCACTGATGTGAAGGGCCTTTTCATTATAGAACGCTTTACGCTTAATAATCCATTCCGCCCATTCCGGGTGCACCGGCACCAGGATGTGCATGTGCTTCTTCTTTTTTCGGTCTGTCTGCAACCACACATTCTGTGGTCAGCAGCATTCCGGCAATAGAAGCTGCATTTTCCAGTGCAATACGGGTAACTTTTGTCGGATCAATTACACCGGCCTTGAACAGATTTTCATATACTTCAGTAGCGGGCATTGAAACCAAATCGGCTTTTCCTTCTTTCACTTTCTGTACAACAATGCTTCCTTCAATACCGCAGTTATAAACGATCTGGCGAAGAGGTTCTTCGAGTCGCGCGTTTAACAATCAGGATGCCGGTTGTTTCATCATCATTGGCGGCGCCTTTCAGTTTTCCAGGCCTTCAATAGCACGGATATAGGCGACTCCGCCACCGGGAACGATACCTTCTTCAACGGCAGCTCTTGTTGCATGCAGGGCATCATCAACACGATCTTTCTTTTCCTTCATTTCCATTTCGGTGGCAGCACCGATATACAGTACAGCAACACCACCGCTTAATTTAGCCAGGCGTTCCTGTAATTTTTCCTTATCGTAGTCGGAAGTAGTGGTTTCAATCTGTGCTTTGATTTGGTTTACACGGGCATTGATATCTTCCTTCTTTCCTTTTCCGCCAACAACTGTTGTATTGTCTTTGTCGATGGTAACAGAAGCAGCGGTTCCCAGATAGCTGAGGTCAGCATTCTCCAGTTTGTAACCCTGTTCTTCACTGATCACGATACCCTTTGTAAGGATCGCGATATCCTGCAGCATTTCTTTTCTGCGGTCGCCGAAGCCCGGAGCTTTTACAGCAGCCACTTTCAGCGTACCACGTAATTTATTTACTACTAGGGTAGCCAGTGCTTCACCTTCCAGGTCTTCAGCAATGATCAGCAGCGGACGTCCACCCTGGGCAACTTTTTCCAGGATATGTAAAATATCTTTCATGGCAGAGATCTTCTTATCATAGATAAGAATATAGGGATTCTGCAATTCAGCTTCCATTTTTTCGCTGTTGGTAACAAAATAGGGAGAAATATAACCGCGGTCGAACTGCATACCTTCCACCACATCAACAGTTGTGTCAGTACCTTTTGCTTCTTCAACAGTAATAACGCCTTCCTTACCGACTTTTGCAAATGCTTCTGCAATCAGCTTTCCGATAGTTTCATCGTTGTTGGCAGAAATGGAAGCTACCTGCTGGATTTTCTTGCTGTCGTTGCCAATAGTCTGTGATTGGGCTTTCAGGTTATTGACAACTGCAACAACCGCTTTGTCAATTCCGCGTTTCAGATCCATCGGATTGGCACCGGCGGCAACATTTTTCAAACCTTCACTGATAATGCTCTGGGCAAGTACAGTTGCAGTGGTGGTACCGTCACCGGCGATATCGGCCGTTTTGGAAGCAACTTCTTTCACCATCTGGGCACCCATGTTTTCGATCAGGTCTTCCAGTTCAATTTCTTTTGCAACCGTTACACCATCTTTGGTAATGACCGGGGCACCAAATTTCTTTTCAATTACCACATTGCGGCCTTTGGGTCCCAGGGTAACTTTTACCGCGTTGGCCAGAATGTCCACGCCCTTTTTCATTTTATTTCTTGCTTCGATGTCGAAGAAAAGTTGTTTTGCCATAATATTAAATTTGAGAATTTATGAATATTTGAATTTGAAAATAGAACTTACCTGAAAACCTGAAAATTTGATTTTATTCTCAAATTCCCAAATTTTCAGATTTTCAAATTTGTCTTAGAACTTCGCAATAATATCGGACTCTCTCATGGACGAGAAAATCCTGTCCTTCAAAGCTGATTTCAGTGCCGGAATATTTACCGTATAAAACGACGTCGCCTACTTTCACGACAGGCTTCTTACCGTCCTCATCTATTTCACTGATCGCAACGACTTCGCCGCGTTGGGGTTTTTCCTTTGCCGTGTCAGGTATGATAATACCACCGGAGGTTTTTTCTTCTGCTGGCGCAGGTTTCACAAAAACTCTGTTTTTGGTACCTGCGATTGGTGAGATCGCTAACTTTTTAGCCATGACTGTATCAATTTAATTTTAATGAAAGGTTTAAGATGCCCTTCAGAAGGGGCAGCTAAGTAACACTAAATTTTGTACCAATCCCGATGAAAGGGGCGAAATGGGAAGACTTGGCAGTCATTCGGCCCTTATCTTACAATGAATTAGGAATCGGAATGGCTAAATGACATGATTCTTGCAAGACCGTCACTATTCTGTGACACGGCCCGCACCCACATAATGATGAAAATAATAACCCTGGCCCAGATCGCTGATCTGCACCCCGGCAATAGAGGCATGCACGAACCGGTTATTATATAAGTAAACACCCACATGTGTAACACGCTGACCCCTGCCCATGGTATGAAAAAAAACAAGGTCTCCTTCCCTTAAATCCTTTTTGGGTACCCGCCGGGTGGCTTTATATTGGTCGGCGCTCATCCGCGGAAGCTGGTTCACGTGGTAAACATCCGAAACCAGCTGGCAGGTAAAAGCAGAACAGTCGATTCCATCCTTACTGTTACCTCCCCAATGGTAGGGAACCCCATACCACTTATCCATAAAAGCGAGCAAACGCCGGTTAGTCAGTTCCTCTACCGGGCTATTCGTTAATATGGCAAATTTGAATTGTAATGGATCGTAAGGCTCGTTTTCGGTTGAAACACCTGTCCCGGATGAAACCGTTTTATAAGGGGACCTATCTGCTGTTTTAATTTCAGATCCGGAGGATTCAGTGGAAATATTCCGGATAAAACTAAGCTCTGACCGGTTCCCGGATGACTGGTCAATCGTTCCGGCAGACAAATTGTCCGTACGGCGGGTTGCCGGACGGAACACTTCGCAGGCAGACAGGTTGATCAGAAGCAGCAGAAAAATGAACTGATTTTTCATTTCATTGTTTAGATCTCGAACGCCTAAAGATACGTTTTTATTGAAAAGACTCCGAATCCCGGGCAGCCGCCGGAGCATTCAAAATCAGCACTTTCTGGATTTTCTGTTCATTTTTAACAATTTCCCCCCATTCATTCGGGACAGCTTTTTTCTTTGTTAATTGCATAACCCAAGTTCATACCGATGCCCGCATTTTCCCATCTTCATGTTCATACCCAGTATTCTCTGCTGGACGGAGCCGCATCCATCCAGAACCTCTATAATAAGGCAGTGAAGGATGAAATGCCTGCCCTGGCCATTACCGACCATGGCAATATGTTCGGCGCATTCAGTTTTGTGGCGGAAGCATATAAACATAAAAAAGAAGACGGCAGCCTGAAAGTAAAACCCATCGTCGGCTGCGAATTTTATGTGGTAGCCGACCGGCACCGCAAAACATTCACAAAGGAACAAAAGGATGAACGTTTCCACCAGGTGCTACTCGCAAAAAATAAAACCGGATACCAGAACCTGATCCGGCTCACCTCCCTCGGTTATATGGAGGGCATGTACAGCAAGTACCCCCGCATTGATAAAGCCCTTATCGAACAATACCATGAGGGGCTGATCGCGACCACCTGTTGTATCGGCGCCTATGTTCCTCAAACCATACTGCACGCCGGTGAGGAAAAGGCAGAAAAGGAATTCAAATGGTGGCTCGATATGTTCGGGGATAATTATTTTATAGAACTCCAGCGTCACCAGATCCCCGATCAGGAAAAGATCAACCAGTTCCTGCTCAAACTCGCTAAAAAATATCAGGTTCCCGTGATTGCCACCAACGACAGTCATTATACCGACCGGGAAGATTATAATGCCCACGATATCCTGCTCTGTATTAATACGGGAGAAAAACAATCCACGCCGGGATTTGATGATTTTGTAAACGATGAGGTAAGCCTCAAAAACCGGCGTTTTAAATTCCCGAACGACCAGTTTTATTTAAAAACCCAGGCAGAAATGTCCGAGCTCTTCCTGGATATCCCGGAAGCCATTGCCAATACAGGTCTGGTAGCGGATAAAGTAGAGGTTTTAAACCTGAAAAAAGATATCCTGCTCCCCGCTTTCCCCATTCCTAAAGAATTCCAGATCCATGCCGATAATAACCTGAACCAATGGGAATACCTGAAAGAGATCACCTACCAGGGGGCAAAAAAAAGATATACGGACCTCAGTCCGGAAATTACAGAACGACTTGATTTTGAATTATTCACGATCAAAACCATGGGTTTTGCGGGATACTTTTTAATCGTCAGTGATTTTATCAAGGCGGGACGGGAAATGGGCGTTTTTGTTGGACCCGGCCGTGGATCCGCTGCCGGCAGCGTGGTTGCCTACTGTATTGGCATTACCAATATCGATCCGATCAAATATAACCTGCTCTTTGAAAGGTTTCTGAACCCGGACAGAAAATCCATGCCCGATATCGATACGGATTTTGACGATGAGGGCAGGCAAAAAGTGATTGATTACGTGGTAAAAAAATATGGCAGGAACCAGGTGGCCCAGATCGTCACTTATGGTACCATGGCTGCCAAAATGAGCATCAAGGATGTCGCCCGGGTTATTGGACCTTCCGCTGTCCGAATCCAATGCACTGGCCAAGCTGGTACCTGACCGGCCAGGAGTAAGTCTCAGGCGGGTATTACATGCCCCCCTGAAATCAAAAGACGGAGAAAAATCTCTGGAAGAAAAAGAAGGTATCGGTGGGGACGATCTGGAGGGGGTAAAAAAAATCCGGGAAATTTACCAGGGAACCGATCTGCGGAGCCGCGTGCTTCATGAAGCGGAACGACTGGAAGGTTCCGTCCGGAATACCGGACTTCATGCAGCCGGCATCATCATCGCCCCTGAGGACCTTGCCAATATCATCCCGGTTTGCACGGCAAAAGATTCCGAACTCCTCGTAACTCAGATCGAAGGAAGTATCATTGAAGAAGCCGGTGTTTTGAAAATGGACTTCCTGGGTCTGCGCACCCTGAATATCCTGAAGACTTCCCTGGAGCTCATTGAACAGAACCACGGTATCGCCATCGACATCGATCAGATTCCGCTTGACGATAAAAAAACATTTGAACTCTACCAGCACGGGGATACTATCGGCACGTTCCAGTTCGAAAGTCCGGGCATGCAGAAATACCTACGCGACCTGAAGCCGGATAAATTTGACGACCTCACGGCCATGAACGCCCTGTACAGACCCGGTCCCATGGCTTATATACCGGCCTTCATTGACCGGAAACACGGGAAGGGAGCCCATCCAGTACGATCTCCCGGTGATGGAAGAATATCTGAAAGACACTTATGGCATTACGGTGTACCAGGAACAGGTGATGCTGCTGGCCCAGAAAATCGCAGGCTTCAGTAAAGGAGATGCGGATGTTTTACGAAAAGCCATGGGGAAAAAACAAAAATCCATCCTGGACAAAATGAAAAGCCAGTTTATTGCCGGCGCTACATCAAAAGGCTATGCTGTGCATGCACTGGAAAAAATATGGACCGACTGGGAAGCATTCGCCCAGTATGCATTCAATAAATCCCATTCTACCTGTTATGCCTATGTCGCTTACCAGACGGCCTACCTCAAATCGCATTACCCTTCCGAATACATGGCAGCCGTACTAAATCACCAGGGTAATATTGAAAAGATCACGTTCTTCATGGAAGAATGCAAACGGATGGGATTGAAAGTGATGGGCCCCGATGTCAATGAATCCAAACAGGGATTTGCTGTCAACAGCCGGGGGGAGATCCGCGTGGGTCTGGGCGGATTAAAAGGCGTTGGAGAAGCGGCCGTGGTTTCCATCATCGAAGAAAGGGAAAAGAACGGCCCGTTCATTTCGATTTTTGATATGGTGAAGCGCATCAACCAGCGCACCGTCAATAAAAAAACACTGGAAAGCCTCGCCTATGCAGGTGCATTCGATTGTTTCCCCCAATTGCACCGCGCGCAATATTTTTATATCGCACCCGGAGACACAACCACCGGGCTGGAAAAAATAATCCGTTTCGGGAATGTGGTGCAGGCGCAAAATGTACAGCAGAGCAACACCCTGTTTGGCGGGTCATCTGCGGGTTATGAAGTGCAGACGCCCAAGATTTTAAATTGCGAACCCTGGTCGCTCACGGAATTACTGGATCATGAAAAAGAAGTAACGGGCATGTTCATGAGCGGACATCCGCTGGATCATTTCAAATTTGAAATCGGCCATTATGGTATTCTCAACCTGGCCGAATTCAATGAAGTGAAGGATGCTGTCAGTCTCCAGGCCAATCCGGGCAGACCTTACCGGCTCGCCGGACTGGTCATTGAAGCACAACACCGGGTAACAAAAACCGGCAAGCAATTTGGTTCATTTACCATAGAGGATTATTCCGGAAAAAGCGAATTCATTTTATGGAGTGAGGACTATGCCCGCTTTTCAAACTACCTGGAAAAAGGAAAGAACATATTCATGACGGGTTATTTCAGAACACGCTATAACAAGACCGAATATGAATTTAAGGTAGACAGGATGTTATTGCTCGAAAGTATCAAACCCCTGCTTACCAAACAACTGGTGATCGACCTGGACGCACGTCACCTGAATGAAAACATGGTGAGGTTCCTGGAAAAAAACATTAAAAAGCACCCAGGTAAGGCAGGTTTGAAATTCAATGTGCAGGAATCTAAAATAAATGCTAAAATCAGCCTGTATAGTATGGAAAACGGATTTGAAATGAATGACGAAATGGCTGCCTTTTTGCAGGACTGTCCTGAGTTTGAGGTTCAGATTGTATCCTGACAGCGGCTGGTATGACAGAATGGGTTTCCGGTATAAATGGAAACATTTTTGCACTTGTCGGTGAAACGACAAAGAATTCAGAAAAATAGACGGAATTTTACCTAAAATTAAATAGCAACCTATGGCACTTGAATACACCGATGCGAACTTTCAGGAGAAGGTACTGGCATCTGATAAGTTAACGGTAATTGATTTCTGGGCGGAATGGTGCGGGCCCTGCCGCGCAATCGGTCCGGTTATTGAAGAACTTTCCAAAGAATATGATGGAAAAATCAATGTGGGCAAAGTGAATGTAGACCACAACCCGCAATTGTCAGTTAATTATGGCATTACCTCCATCCCGGCCATTCTTTTTATCAAGGGCGGCAAGGTCGTTGACAAGCTGGTGGGCGCACAACCCAAGAGCAATTTTGTAAAAAAGATCGAATCACATATTTAAGCAGGAGGCAGAAACCTTAAACTGTTACATTATAAATGCATCTATGAAAAAAGCGATCCCGGAAGGGGCGCTTTTTTTTTGACTGGTGACCGATGACCGATTTATCGATATATTAAGATATTAGCAATTATTTTTGCACCTACCCATGCGCTCATGAAACAATATTTTTTACCGCTTTTCCTGTTTGCGTTTATCATTTCCTGTAAAGATAATTCAAACTCTTCCGGCGGGAGCTCCATTCCGGAAACGACGGTGAGTGATGAACCGCCCGCCATCAGCTATACCATTCTCAATGCCCTGCCCCATGACCAGGATTCATATACCGAAGGATTCCTGATGCACGACGGCAGATTATATGAAAGCTCCGGCGCACCCCAGGATAACGATAAAACCAGGTCCATCGTAGGTATTGTGGATCCCGCAACCGGCAAAATCGCCGTAAAAGCAGAGCTGGACAGGAAAACCTATTTCGGAGAAGGTATCGCGATATTGCACGACAAACTTTACCAGCTTACCTGGACCAATAAAAAAGGTTTTATTTATGACCTGAAAACATTTAAAAAACTGGGTGAGTTCAATATTCCCAGTAAGGAAGGATGGGGTATGACGACCGACGGGAACAGCCTCATCCTGAGTGATGGCAGCAGCAACCTGACCTACCTGGATCCGTCACATTTAAAACGATCCGAATCGTGGGTGTGACCGACAATAATGGCCCCGTCGGGAATGTCAATGAACTGGAATGGGTGAACGGGAATATTCTGGCCAACATGTACCAGACACCCTATATCATCCGGATTGATCCCAATACCGGCAAAGTGCTGGGGAAAGCAGATTTCAGTAATCTGGTGAAAGAAATCAAGTTAAAAAATCCCGACGTGGATTATATGAACGGGATCGCCTGGGATTCTGCAAAGAATAAAATATATATCACGGGAAAGCTGTGGCCGAATACGTACGAAGTGAGGCTGAATAATTGAGAAGGCCAATGGCTTTTTTTGAGTCACCTGTCTGATCAACGTAATCCGGCCTGTTCACAGTAGAATTGCTTTAGTCTTTAAGACTTATACCTTCGGCAACATAAATCAGCGAACTGCATTTCTCCTTATCCCCCATGGCTTTTATGTTTGATAAAACGCCGGTATAAAATCCCTTCAGCAGGGAAGCGTTGCCGCCTGCATATTTTTCACTCAGCAGACTGATATAATAACTGTCCTACCACATCGGAACTATTTCTTTAAATTGAAATCCGGCAGCTTTCAACAGCCATTGCATGGAAGCAGGAGAAAAATGATACAAATGCCGGGGAACATCATAGGCGGCCCAGTCTGCTCCATATTTCACTGCGTCGTAACAGGTATAATTCGGAACTGCAATAAAAACCCACCACCCGGTTTCAAAATATTTTTAATCCGGTGCAAATACGGATATAGATCATGCACATGTTCCAGCACATGCCATAAACTGATGGCATCAAAACGTTTCGGAGAAAAAGTTTCAAAGCTAAGCCGGCAATAGTTTTGTCTGATGATGTTCCAGCGCCCGCGCCCTGGCTTTTTCATCCGGTTCAATCCCCTCGCTTTCCAGCCATGATGATTCATATACTGAACAAATGCGCCGGTGCCGGCACCGATATCCAGATGACGACCTTGTTTCATTCCCGTAGTGCTTTTCAACAAATGAAATTTATTGGCCAGCGTCCGGTTGCGGACCATATGATATAAACTGTTTACGATTCCTTTCCGGGTATTGCTGTGTGAAATATAATCCTCCGACTGGTAATAGCGGCCGATTGGTATTCGCCCGGCAGGTGAGTCTTGGTAAATCGCAGATTGCACCGTGTGCATTCATAAATTTCAAAATATTCTCCACTGACGGAATGATCTTTAACTTTTAAAGCAAAACGGGTCTCATCACTATTACATACCGGGCAGGTTACCATGGATACTATTGCGGGATTCATCATTTAGGGGGTTATTAATCGCCAGCCTGCGGATTATTTTTTTACCTGGATCATCTGTTGGTTTCCGGTAGACTCCACATTCCATCCATGCGAAGAGAAATGAAACAGGATCACGAATACAGCCGCAATGCCAACCAGGAGGGCAACCAGCCACCAAAGTCTGTTCCCGTGAACAGGTTCTTCCGCAAACCAATCACTCATTTCGCTGTTCGATCCTTTCACGGTCCCCCACCAGTAGCATATGTTTTGCATTGGCATGAACTACTTTTTCCGCAGGAACCGGTTGAAGAAAAAAGGATTCACAATGGAGGTTTCAAAATGGATATCTCCCATGTCATCTTTTTTCAATATACCCAGTCCTTCCCAGGGCGCTTCCCGGAAATAATTAAGTCGGTCCCGGAGAGAAAATGCAAAATCATTGTACTGGCGCAGCGCTTCATAATCTGAAATATGCTGTTCTGACGACAGGTAGGCAAACAGATCCTTGTCAGGCGAATCAGAAAATTTATCAAAGCGGAAACGGTAGGTGGGCGGCAGGATGCTCCGGGTACTCGCATCAGTGGTCGCCGACTGACTTTCCATGCAAATAGTACCCAGGCCGGGTACCGGAATACTCTTATTTAAAAAAAGATACCTGTTCAGGATGTCGTACATAAATTTATTTAAAGGGGCCTATCGTCCGAAATTAAATATTACACCCCCTAAGATATTAAATCCGTACACAGAATACTGGTTCCAGCGCTGATATTTATCATTGAAGAGATTATTCATCTGCAGCCAGAGGTTCAGCTGCTTTGTAATCCGGAATTCAAGTCCGGCATTGACATCAAATCCGCCATTGCCGCTGCTGACAGCTTTATTGATATATCGCCAGTAAGCGCCTTCAAAAGCCCACAGATCTGCCTTCAGCCAGAGATCCTTCATGATCTGCCAGCGCATGGTGGTGGTAAATTCGAAAGGCAGCATACCCCAGGCCCTGTACTGGCTGTTCGTTTTGTAATTGGTGAGCGTCAGGGCGGCGGTCACATTAAAATCCTCTCCCTTCCAGATAGGTCATTTCTCCATGAACACTGAAAGCATCCAGCCTTTCTTCATAAACGACCCTGAAATTCTTTCCGTCCAGGCTGTCATTCAGGAAAAGGGGCATATTATGGGATTGCGAAAACCCGGCTTTGGCCATATAGGAAATATGCGGGGAGAGGGACCCTTTAAAGCCTCCAAAAAATTCGTTGACACGGGTATTTTATAAACTGGCAGGTTCCCATAACCAGGGATTGATACCTGCCAGTCTTTGAAAACTTCCCTTGTCATAATAGCCATCCAGGGAGGCGAAAAGTGTAAACCGCTTGTCGTCGGTGGTATAGTCGGCCCTGAAATTCGGCAGAAGATGGAAGTTCCCCTGGTCCCAGGAAGGTGTCATTTCCACGTGCATAGCCAGATTGTCCGTATGATAGATCACCGCGGGGGAAACCAGGAAAAGATTGTTGTTGATTGTGGCAATATTCCCGTTCGTATAATTGGTGAGATCGGCCGTAAACCCAAGGTCGATGGCAAAATGTTCATTGATAGTTTTCTCTACGGGCACATTCACCACCAGGTCGGCCTCCGATGCGCGGGGTGAGCTGTTTTCGCCGAAAGCGGTAATTTTCACATTGGGATGATAGGTAAGGCCAAAGGCTGAGGGCACGGTATTGCGAAACCCGATATGCCCGTCAAAAGTGAGAAACTGCTGCTGAAGCTGGCTTTTTACAAATTTTAATGTATCGGGCTGGAATCCGTATAAATAATAGTCATCTGCCGCGAAAACCCAGGCCCCCGTCCCATTCAATATGATTTGATGTTTTGATGGTACCGCTGACAGAAGCAGCCAGCCTGTTATTTTCCTGAAACGGAAGGTTGCCTTTGGAACCGTATCCTTCTGCAAAAACATTGAAAAAAGAATGTTTCCGGTCTCCAAAACTCAGTCCGGCCTGCACGTAAGGCAGGTGAACATTTCCGGCACCCACTTTAATATAGTTGTCGTTATTCCATGTTTCCAGGCTGTCGGCAGGCAGGGCGACGGGATTTAATCCGGCCGGCTGATATACCAGTGAAAGGAACTGCACCGGCAGGTTGTATTTTAAATCGGGACGGCTGGTGTCGATGAGCGGCGCATCTGCATTGAAATTGAGTTTGGCAGTATTTTTCAATGCCGGCTTGAAAATAGAAGTAATATTGATGGTCTTTCTTTTCGTCGAATCCTGCGCCCGCACGGCTGTGGAAACCACAAATAAAAACAACATGAAACAAACTATTCCCTTCATCATATTTAATGGGTTCAGACGCTTCTTAATTGTCATTACTGATTTTACTATTTCCCGACTCTTCCTTTTTCACTTCATCGAGCCGCTCTTCAGCCTGCACCCGGATCTCTTCAATTTTCGCATTTTCCACCAGACTCTGAAAAGTAGCTTTGGCATTGAAATAATCCTTTTCTTTCAGGTAAATATCGCCCAGGAGAAAATAACTTTTGGTTACCCATAATTCGTAAGAGCCCGATTTGTGGATCACTTCAAAAGCCGATTTCTCCGCTTCTTTCAAACGGTTCTGGTCATACTGGCAGGCAGCGATCTGGTACTGGGCTTCCGCTCCGTAAGCCGCCCGGCTCAGGGATGCCACCGTTTTGAAATACGGAATGGCTGATTCGCATTTCCCGTCGGCCTGGTAGGATTTACCCATGATCATGCTGGCAATGATTTTATCATCCGACCCCATACCCTTCTGACTGAGCAGGTCCCGGGCATTATCACTGGCGGCGGACCATTGCTCTAATTCAAACTGGCTGCGCAGCAATCCGCGCATGGCCTCCATTTTATTTTCCTGGGTGCTCGCGAAATCTTTTAATCTGGCATAGTATATTTCCGCCTTTGCATAATCCTTCAGGTTGAAGAAATTGATACGGGCGGCCTGCAGCAGGGATTTTTCTGCAAACTTATTCGGCGCTTTATCTGCGACCGTTTCATAACCGGCCGTTGCTTTTACCCAGTTCTTCTGGCTGGCATACATTTCACTTTTGTAAAAATTGGCTTCCAGGAAATATTTGCCGTCGGGAAATCTTTTCAGGTAATCTTCAAATTTCTGTTGCGCCCCGGAAAAATTTCCGTTGTTGAACTGTACTTCCGCTTCCTGGTAGGCCAGCTGGTCTTCCTGGCTGGCAGAAATGGAAATCCCCATCCCTTTTGCAAAATTGACATATTCGCTGGTCCTGCCTTCTTCCACATAAATGGATTTCGCATTGTCCAGCGCTTCCTGCGCTTCCACGGAGTTCGGGTACTGTTTCAATAAGTCATTATATTTACTGAGGGCTTCCGCGTTATTACCCAGGTTATAATTAGCCAGGCCGGAACGCAGGAGGGCCCTGGGTTTCAGCGCATCATTCCCCGAACTGCCGAGTACATTTTTCAGGTAAGGCAGTGATTCCCGGTACTGTTCATTTGAAAGATACGTATTCGCGATTTCCATATTGGCATCCGGCACCAGGCCGGAGGAAGGATATTTCCGGATGAGGCCGCTGAGCAGGCTGATTTTTTCTGATGAACTATTGACGCCCGCCACCATGGCTTTTTGAAAAGTGGCATAGTCCGATGCCGGCCAGGAATATTCCAGCACCTTATTATACATCGGAACGGCAATTTTGAAATCCCGGTTCATATAATAACAATCGGCCATCCGGATATAAGCATCCTGCTCGAGAGGGTTTGCGTTGATACCCGGGCTCCTCACCACCTGGGAAAAATAATTCAGTGCTTCTTTGATAATTTTCTTTTTTCAGGTAACAATAACCCAGGTCGTACCTGGCATTTTTGGGACTTACTTCTCCCCGGCTCACCGGGGCTTTCAGATATTCAAAAAAATAGGGAATCGCATCATCCATCCGGTTGGTACCGATAGGAAATTTCACCCTTCCAGAAATTGATATAGGGAAGCAGGGCTGTATTATTCGGCTCTTTGGAAGCCCGGTCCAGTAATTCAAATGCATTGCCGAGCAAGCCGTCGTTGATAAGCTCTGTGGCTCTTCCATAGAGTATTCGGGCTTTTAACTGCCGGGCACTTGCCGAGGGGTTTTTCACACTGTCCATCAGCGATCAGCGCATCCTTATAATTACTGGTATTGGCCAGCACATTCAATAATAATTCGCGTGCCTCAGGTGCATAGGTCGAATTCGGATACTGTTGCAGAAAACTGCGGAATTCCGACAGGGCTACATCCGTATAACCCAAGCTCATAAGAGAGTTTGGCATAGTGAAACTGGGAAATTTCTTTTTGTGCCGGATAACTGCTGTTGGATGCGCAGAAAAGAAAAGCATTCCGTGCATTTGCTTTTTGCCCGGTTTTCAGATAGGCATCCCCGAGCAGGTACATGGCGTTTTGTGCCAGTGAGTCGTCCTTTCCGCCCAGTTGCTTAAACCCCCGATCGCTTTACATAGCTTCTGTGTCCTGGTAATAACAATAGGACAATTCAAACAGGTCCTGACGGCTGACCGATTTCGAACTATTCACATAGACTTCCAGGTAAGGCAGGGCTTTGCGAAATCTTTTTCCTGATAATATCCATGGCCCACAAGCTGCCTGAGTTGCAGCATCATAGTACTGGTTGCCGGTGGCCAGTTTTGCAGCGGCATAAGAAACGGCCTTCTCTTTCTGATTTTGCAGCAGGTAAATATTTGCTATATAATATGGGACGATTTTTGCGTATTTGGGATGATTTTCAGCAATAGAAAATGCCGCATACGCATCATCGTATTTCCTCTGGTAGAAACAGATATACCCGTAATAATAATTGGCATCAACATAATACGTGTTTCCCGGAAGCTGGCGGATGGCATCGAACAGGGGTTTGGCGAGATCGAAATTCTTCCGGATAAAATAGGCATACCCCTTATGAAATTTCAGAGTGGCAATTTCATCATTGTCCAGGTTTTCAATCCCGGAATTTTCGAAGAGCGTCAAAGCAGCATCGTAATGACCGTGGCGGAACTCGTATTCCCCCAGGTGGTAGGCAAGCATCTGCCCGCGGGCAGCGTTGTTTTCCCTTTCTATAAAAACCCGGGCGGGGTCTACTGCCGTGCTGTCGTCCTGGTTGAGTGAACAGACCAGCGTATAATAATGTACATTCTCATAACCGAAGGATTGATAAACCTGCGGACGGGCGGCCTGGTCCTGTTCCAGTTCCCTGAATATCGGGTATGCCAGGCTATAATACTGTTTCTGGTAGTATTCCTGGGCCTGTTTATATTCGGCCTGGGGATCCGTAAGGAAATAAGTCTGCTGCGCACGCGCAAAAAAACAGATCAGAAGAAAGAATGGAAGAATCGCTCGTTTCATCCGGGTTTTATTATTCACACGCCCAAGTTTCTGATTTATTTCCCCTAATACCAAAGATTGTTCCAAACAGCTTGTGGATAACTGATATGATTAACATTTCTTTAGATCAACCTTAAAAAAGGGTAAAACCTTTACATTTGATTAAATAAATACAGATGAGAAAATTATTGTCGACTGGCTATTCCGATAGTGCTTTCAATTTTGCACTGTTGGTACAACGGGTTGTTACCGGACTCCTGCTGCTGATCGGGCACGGACTTCCAAAAATCTCTAATTTCAGTGAGCTGTCGGGCAGTTTTTATGACCCCTTTCGTATCGGTCACCGGTACTCGCTGATACTGGTCATCCTCGCAGAATTATTTTGTTCCATGTTCATCGTACTGGGTTTGTTCACCCGCATCGCTGCATTTATCATCGTGGTCGATTTATCCATTGCCGTTTTTATATATCACCACGGGCAGCCTTTCAAAAATGTGGAACTCGGCGCCATTTACCTGGCGAGTGTATTTACGGTTATGATTATAGGTCCGGGAAGAGTGAGTGTGGACGGGATGATGGGGAAATAAGTTTCATGCTAAGAGCTCAATGTCCCTAAGTCATTTATAAATATACGATCCGATGTTTATTACCGAAACCCAGATCCGCGTCCGTTACGCGGAAACAGATCAGATGAATGTGGTGTATTATGGCAATTATGCGCAGTATTTTGAAGTAGCCCGCGCCGAATCCATCCGCAACCTGGGTTTTACCTATAAACAAATGGAGGCCGCTGGGGTGATGATGCCCGTGGTTGAAATGCAGACAAAATTTTTAAGGCCTGCACATTATGACGATCTGTTAACCATCAAAACCATATTGCGGGAATTGCCGGAAGACCACCGGATCCTGTTCGAACACGAAGTGTATAACCAGGAAAAAAAATTACTGACCCTGGGAAAAGTGATCCTCTATTTTGTAAAAATCGGCAGTTTTGAAAAGACCCGCATGCCGGAAAGCCTGCGCACCCTCCTGCAACGTTTTTTTCCTTTAAAAAGTTAGTGGTAAAACCAAAACCGGTTCATTACCGGTAATACGAGTATGACAAAAATTTCCATCATTACCATTGGCGATGAATTGCTGATTGGCCAGGTCGTAGACACCAACAGTGCATGGATGGCACAGGAACTCAATAAAGCCGGCTTTTGGGTGAACCGCCGGGTGGCCATCGGGGATGACCGCAACGATATCCTGAACGCATTGGATGAAGAAGCTGAAGGGTCTGATATCATCCTGATTACCGGAGGCCTGGGCCCGACGGCAGATGATATCACCAAACCTGTGCTTTGTGAATACTTCAACACCACCCTGGTCATCAACGAAGAAGCGCTGGAGAATGTGAGAAATATTTTCGTAAAAATCCTGCAGCGCCCGCTGATTGAACGGAACCTGAAACAGGCGGAAGTTCCGGCTTCCTGCCAGGTAATCCAGAATAAACGGGGCACGGCGCCTGGCATGTTGTTTGAAAAAAACGGGAAAGTATTTGTTTCCATGCCGGGTGTGCCGCACGAAATGAAGGGTATGTTGACAGAAGAGATCATTCCCTGGATCAGTACCCGGTTTGGGAAGGATTTTATTTCACACCGCACCCTGCTCACAGCCGGTGTGGGTGAATCCACGCTGGCTGACCATATCCGGGACTTCGAACTGTCCCTGCCACCCGGAATCAAACTGGCCTACCTTCCTAATTATGGCATGGTCCGCCTGCGCCTCACTGTAACGGGCAAGTGGGCAAACGGACTGGAATCGCAATTAGAACATGTATTTGAAGATCTGAAATCCAGGGTCCCGGAATGGCTGGTTACGGATGAAGACATAGCCCTGCAGGAGGTGGTTGGAAAAATACTGAGCGCCCGGAAGCAGACCCTGGCTACCGCAGAAAGCTGCACGGGCGGGTATGTAGCGCACCTGATCACCAGCATTCCCGGATCCAGCAGGTATTTCCGGGGATCTGTGATTGCCTACGACAACGAAATCAAGAAAAAAATGCTGGGTGTGGATCCGGCCATTTTATCGGCTTATGGCGCAGTGAGTGAAGAAACCGTACGGGCCATGGTCAGCGGGGCCGTCCGCAACCTGGAATCGGACTATGCCATTGCAACTTCCGGCATCATGGGCCCGGATGGCGGATCGGAAAATAAACCTGTGGGAACCGTCTGGATCGCCGCCGGGAATGCCCGTGAAATCATTACGCAAAAGCTCTGGTTCCGGTTTGACAGACAACGAAATACCGAACTGACAGCAGTCAATGTGCTCAACTTGTTAAGAAGATTTATTTTGTCCCGGCCCCCGGTTGGCGTTCTGCGGGACTTAATTAATTAATTAATACTTTTGAACGAATTAAAAGATCATCTTCATGGCCATTGTCGATCTGTTAATGCCGAAAATGGGTGAGAGCATCATGGAGGCCACCATTCTCAAATGGAATAAGCAGCCCGGCGACACCGTTCAGCAGGATGAATCTTTACTGGATATAGCCACCGATAAGGTGGACAGCGAAGTCCCTTCCACAGCAGCCGGCGTTTTGAAAGAAATCTGCTTTCCCGTAAATGCCGTCGTACCAGTAGGAGCCGTGATCGCAAGAATTGAAACCGAAGTAAATGCTTCCATCCCGGATGAAACAGGAAATGGCCCGCAGGTGCATGTACATGAGAAAACGGCCAACGAACTGTCAACCGTCAACCGTCAACCGTCAGCAGAATACAAAGAGGAAAAATCAAACCAGCCAGCGGCCACCGAAGAATTGTCAACTGCAAGCCGTCAACTGTCAAATGCCAACGGAAACGAAAACCGTTTCTATTCCCCCCTCGTGCTGAATATTGCAAGCAATGAAGGAATCAGTCTTTCTGAACTGGAAAGAATTTCAGGCACAGGCAACGAAGGCCGGGTAACCAAAAAAGATATACTTTCTTATGTAACCAGAAGAAAAGACGGTAACGGATTTCACGGCCGCCCGGCGGTCGCCGAAAGGGACTATGGATCCGCTGTGGAAAGCAAAACCAGTGGCAGTACCTATTTCGGAGATGATAAAGGCCGGCTCGTGGAAACAGCCGAAGCGCCTGTTAGCGGTAATGTAGAGATACAGGAAATGGACCGGATGCGCAAGCTGATTGCCGAACACATGGTGCGGAGCAAACAGACCAGTCCGCATGTAACCAGTTTTTCTGAGGCCGATGTAACCAACCTCGTTCTCTGGCGCGACAAAGAAAAAACCGAATTTGAAAAAAGGGAAGGCACCAGACTAACCCTGACTCCTTTATTTATAGAAGCCATTATAAAATGCATTAAGAAATATCCGCTGATCAACAGTTCACTGCAGGGGGATAAAATCATTATCCGCCGGGATATCCATATCGGTATGGCCACAGCCCTTCCTTCCGGAAGCCTGATCGTGCCCGTGATCAAAAACGCGGATAACTACAACCGGGTGGGACTGGCCCGGCAGGTAAATACTTTAGCCGACAATGCCCGCAATAACAAATTAAAACCGGAAGATATCCGGGAAGGAACTTTCACCCTCACCAATGTGGGTGTATTTGGCAGCCTGATGGGCACCCCGATCATTAACCAGCCCCAGGTGGCCATCCTGGCAGTGGGAGCCATCAAAAAGCGGCCGGTCGTTATAGAAACCGAACAGGGGGATTCAATCGGTATCCGGCATATGATGTATCTCTCCATGAGTTATGATCACCGGATCATTGACGGAAGCCTCGGCGCGAGTTTTTTAACGGCTGTTGCCAAAGAGCTGGAATCGTTTCAGGGCTGATAATTTATCATGACAGACAACGAATGACGGCTGAATCCATTTCGAATCCTGATATTACTTTCCCGATTTTTCGTACTTACACATTTTCACATTGCCTCAGGCTTTGGGCTTTAGGTTTTAGACCTTGGACATCATAACAATTCCCCAAAATTGTCGTTCTTATTTTAGAGAAGTTTTGTAAATTCCATTACTTACTAAACCAACGACGATGAAAACACTTTCCGAAACCTGGTTTGCCGATGGTTATATCGACTTCGAACTGAAAAAATACACCCTGCTGGCCTACCTGCAGGAAATCAACCGTAATTTCCAGGAAAACAAACTCTATCCGCAGCTGGCGGATGTGATCTTCCATTACAACAACCTGGTCGCATTCCGCGAAAACAAAAAATTCCTGCAGGAACAGTTCCCGAAAAAATTAACGGGTATGCAGATGGAGAAAATACAAGTGCTCTATGAACAGATGATACAGGATGATGAACTGATGCGGGAACTGGAAGATATCATCGAGTATTCCACGGCACATATGAAGACAGCCATCACAAACGGCACGGAAATTTATGAATTTGTGGAAGATAAGCTCAGCATCCACCCCGTAGGCATCATGCCCATGAATTCGAAGGAAGGGTATTTTTTGCTCTGCGACGGATCGGCCAATGAAACCCGCGCTTACAGTTATTATCTCAGTTTTTTTGAAAAGCACGATGAGAAATACCGCAGCATGCGCACCGAATATATTGACAGCTGGCAGCGTAGCATCATCAATACCTACGAGCAGATCAAATCTGAATTGCTGTACCGTAAACCGGAGCTGGCGCACCCAGCCGTATATGCGATTGAAACCAGTCTGAAGTTCCCGCTGGATGAAACCTTACTGCCCGTGGCCAAGCGCAGCCTGGTCCGCTATATCTCCACCAAGGCTGCCTGATATCTGGTTATAGCCGGTCTGCCACCACCCCGGCCTGATATCGTGTTTTACAGCTCCCGGATTTTACACACTCCTTTCATAATTGAAATATCAAATAAAGCGGAAGCCGTTTGATTTAAGGCTGTACCCTGCCCGAAATCTTCCTGAGCCGCAGCGTTTGCAAAACAACGGCCGCAATGATCAGACTGAACCCGTAATAAAAACCGGGGCTCACGGATCTGTCTTCCCGGTAAATAATAAATGCCATCGCGATCCCGTAAATGGGTTCCAGGTTATAAGACAGATTCACGGTGAATGCCGGTATCTTCTGCAGGGCCTTCATGAACAGATCGAAAGCCAGCACGGTGCAGGCGATGGCCAGCACAAAGAGCCATCCTAAGTCAGACCAGGTGGGCACGATCCTCGTTCCGGGGAAATAATGGAGGTACAGCGGCAATAAAATCGTAATGAACCCAAAGCCGCCGTTCAGCTGCCAGCGGGTGGCTGCTTCCGGCTCCATGGTCTGCAATAAGCTTCGGTTCAGTACAGGGAAAATACTGGCCAGGAATGCAGATATCAGGGAAATGATAATACCGATTTTATAGTGCGGATCGAAATGAAATACGATGCTGATCCCGGCAATTACGAGTAAACCCAGTAAAATTTCAATCAGATCAAAAGGCTGGCGCAGCAGGAGCGGCTCCAGGATGGCCGTGAAAAAACTCATGGCGGACAGGCAGACCAGGGTGGTGGAAACCGTGGATATTTTGATCCCGCCATAAAACGTGACCCAGTGCAGGATGAGGATAAATCCGATGGCCGAGGCTTTCCAGATTTGTGTACGGGTGGCGCTCCTTTTTTTTCTCCTGAATAATGTGAAGACCCAGAGCGCCCCGCAGGTGATCAGGAGACGCCACCAAACCAGGGGGAATTCATTGAGGGTGATCAGCCTGCCCAGGACACCGGTAAAACCGGCAAGAAAAACCGCAATGTGTAATTGGAAAAACGCCTTCTTCATGGGAGCGCAAAGAAAGATTATTTTCCTTCCACTGCCATATTTTTGGAAAAATGATTTACAGGGCCGGTTTCCAAAGTTCTCTTAACACGCCGGCGGTAATTCTTGAACATGGCATTCCAGCGGAGTTTGAGCACTCCGAGGATGCCTTCTTTCACTATGCCTTTGTTCATTTTCGAAACGCCCAGTTTGCGGTCTTCAAAAATGATGGGCACTTCTTTTATTTTAAATCCGAGTTTCCAGGCAGCGAATTTCATTTCGATCTGAAAAGCATAACCCGCGAAGTGTATCTCATCGAGGTTGATCGTTTCCAACACTTCTTTCTTATAACAGACAAATCCTGCGGTCGGATCATTTACCGGCATCCAGGTAATCAGGCGGGTGTACAGGGAAGCACCTTTCGATAATAAGATCCGGTCTTTGGGCCAGTTGACGAAACCGCCGCCCTTTGCATAACGACTGCCGACGGCCAGGTCCGCACCCTCGAATTTGCAGGCATGATATAAACGGTCCAGATCTTTGGGATTATGGGAGAAATCGGCATCCATTTCAAAAACAAATGCATACCCCTTTTCCACAGCCCATTTGAATCCATGGATATAGGCAGTGCCGAGCCCCAGCTTACCCTTCCTGACTTCCAGGAAAAGTTTGCCCGGATATTTTTGTTGCAGCTGGCTGACAATTTCCCCTGTGCCATCCGGAGAACTGTCGTCTATGATCAGCACATGAAAACCCTGATTAAGAGAAAAAACAGCTTCCAGGATGGCGCCAACATTATCCTGCTCGTTATAGGTTGGTATGATGACAATCTTTTCCAATCAGGGAAAATTGATTACTTATGTTGAAAATCCGTTCCTAAAATATTTCCGCCCTGCGGTCAGCCGGCCGTTTTATCTTTTTTCAGCATCGTACGGTTGAAAATTTCTGTGAGCTTTTGTTTGGTATGCATCGGGAAATCTCCCTTCATCATCCAATCGTAGTACTGGGGTTCCGATTTTAATACGTCTGCAACGGCCCTGCCTTTATGTTTACCGAAGTTAAAGATTTCAATCCCATTTTCCATAGAAAACCGGCGGGCAAAATCCACAACCTGGTCATCCCCTGTAAATTTAACGATGCTTTCCGGATCAGCGCCCAGCTGGGGGTAACGGTCGATCTGTGCCATCAGGATTTCCAGGGTCGCTTCGGCGTCGGCCTGGGCTCCGTGTGCCCCGTCATGTAATTTATCGCAGTAAAACCGGTATGCCGCCGTCAGGGTGCGCTGTTCCATCAGATGGAACACGCGTTGCACGTCGATCAGTTTTCTGCCCTTCATATCGATCTCAATGCCCACGCGTAAAAATTCCTCCACGAGCAGGGGAATATCAAAGCGGTTGGAATTATAACCGGCCAGATCACTATGATCCAGGAACTGTTTGAGTTCATTGGCTGCCTGCCGGAACGTTTGCGCGTCTTTTACTTTTTCATCCGTAATCCCATGGATATCCGAGGCTTGTTTGGGAATCGGCATTTCCGGATTGATGAGTTTATGCTTGACGCTCTTACTTCCATCGGGCATGAGTTTTACGATGGCGATTTCAACGATTCTGTCTGTGGCAAGATTGATTCCGGTAGTTTCCAGGTCGATAACCGCCAGGGGTTTGGTTAATTGTAACATGAATCTTTATGGGTTAAGCAGTAATTTCTTTTGCAAAGGTAACAATATCAATAATCCATCGTAGTTGCCGGTACGCTTCAGCAGCCAATTCGTTTTTTCGTAAGACAGCGACCTGAGCCTGTTGCGACAATTCCTGTGCCGGACTGATCACTTTGAGCCCTTATGTGGCGAAGCCCGGGTAATTTCATTGGATGCCGGGAGTTCCGGTCTTATGGGGACCGGTAACGGATCCTGTCTGTTCCGGGAAGCTCCCGTTAAACCAGCCAGTCTAAAAGTATCTTAGCCAAACGGATTCACAAAAAATATCTAAATCACCCGGACTATTGCATATTCAGATTTTATTGTTTTATTTTGTCTTATTCCCGTCTGATCCTTCGAAACAACACATAATTGGCCTGCTTTTGGCATGAAGCCTGAGTTCCAGGTCTGAAACGTACCCCCGACAATTGTCTTTCTGCTTGGCTTTTGGCCTTAAGCCCTCAGCTTTAAGCATTTATCCGTTCCTCTGAACAACCTGGTAGATCTGCCTGGAGCCAGGTTTTTATTATTAATTTTAAATACCCAAGGAAAATGAGAAAGACAGTATTATTGCTCGCTTTGATCGCAGTTACCGCATCTGCTTTTACCTCCTGCGCCAGCTACCGAACTTCAGGAAGAAGCGGATGCAAAGCTACGCAGGGGTATGTCGGATATGGTTCCAGGTAATCATTCCCTGATAGTATCGAAAATAATTGTCCCGTACCTGACGGCATAAAAAAAGGCATGGAATTATGAGGATCATTTTCCCATGCCTTTTTTATTTATTACAATCAGCCGCCTAAGTTGCCCAGGCTTTGTCGCCTTTTTTATACGGGATACAGCCTTCATACCTTCCGGGAACTGCTATATAACGGAGTGCCTTGGTAGCACCCGGTTCGGAAGTGAAATAACCCCAGATGGTCAGTTCCTTCATCATGCGGAAATAATGCGGGGGATCCTCCGGTTTTTTCTTCGCCATATATGCCTGTTGTTCCTTGTCCAGGTCGATCAGCAATGCTTTGCGTTCCTCCGGATTGGCGTCCAGGAAGTATTTTCCGTTCTTCTGTTTGCTGGCATCGTTGAGTTTGCCCATGCCTTCTGTAAAAATCTTCTGTTGCTTGTCATCATAACAATCCCTTACGATTGTATGCATGAATTCGCCAATCTTCGCATCCTTGGCGCCCGGCGTATCGGTAACCGGAATAATGGTTTCCCCGACTTCATCCAGGAATGAAATGTCGTCCGGGGAAAAATTCAGACCGGCAGACCCGATTTTCTTATCCGCATTGGTACACCCCGATAAAAAAGCTTCTGCCCCGATGATCGTGCCGCCGAGCAGGAGTGCCACCGATGATAATGCTTCTCTTCTGTTCATAATTTTTATTTTAATAAAGTAAAAAGCCTAAAGCTTAACACAGAAAGTCTAACACTTTTCATGTCCCATTTCCCAAATTTACAAATTCCCCTTCTTTAATTCACTTACTGCATGATCAGCCGCCCTGGCCGTAAACGCCATATAGGAAAGCGAAGGATTCACACAGGATGTAGAAACCATAAAGGATCCGTCGGTAACAAATACATTGGGTGCATCCCACACCTGATTGTATTTATTCAGCACCGATGTTTTCGGATCCTTACCCATGCGGGCAGAACCCATTTCATGAATGCCCCGTCCCAGTGTTCCATCCCCTTCATGGCCTTTCACATCTTTTACACCGGCCGCTGTGAGCATTTCCATCGCGTCGTTTTTCATATCCACCCGCATCTTTTTCTCATTGTCCTTGTATTCCACATCAAAAGCGAGAATATTCAGCCCCCATTTGTCCTTCCTGGTCTTATCCAGCGTTATTTTATTCTCATGATAAGGAAGGGTTTCTCCGAAACCGCCCAGGCGCAGGGTCCAGGTGCCCGGTTCCACCAGGGCTTCTTTGAGTTCGATTCCCAGAGAGATTTCTTCCGCACTGCGCATAAATCCTTCCCGGCCGCCACCACCCTGGTATCCGAATCCGCGCAGGTAATCTCTTTTGTCTGCGCCGACATTCCGGAATTGCGGAACATAGATGCCATTCGCCCTCCTGCCAAAATAATATTTGTCTTCAAATCCTTCCACAACGCCTCCTGCTCCCACGCCCAGGTGATGATCCATGATATTATGTCCCAGCTCTCCGCTGCTGCTTCCCAGCCCGTCGGGCCAGATATCTGTTGCGGAATTCATCAGGATCCAGGCACTGTTCAGGGTGGATGCATTCAGGAAAATGATTTTTGCATTGTAAGTGTACGTCTTATTGGTTTCACCGTCCAGCACTTCCACACCCGTAGCCCGTTTCTTATCCTTATCATAGAGGATTTTTGTTACGATAGCCCAGGGGCGCAGGGTCAGATTCCCGGTTTTCATGGCGGCCGGCAGGGTTGAGGACTGGGTGCTGAAATACGCGCCGAACGGACATCCCAGCCAGCATTTATTGCGGAACTGGCAATTGGTCCTTCCGGGAAGGGGTTCGGTGATATTGGCCGTGCGACCAATGATTGCGTGACGGGTTCCCTTGAATTTATCTTTTAGTTTTTCAGAAAAATCTTTTTCCACACAGGTCATATCCATGGGTGGCATGAACTGTCCGTCGGGCAAAATGTCCAGTCCGTCCCGGTTACCGCTGATGCCGGCAAATTTTTCTGCATAGTCATACCAGGGTGCAATTTCTTTATAGCGAACCGGCCAGTCGATCCCGTGACCATCCCGGGCGTTTGCTTCAAAATCATGATCACTCCACCGGTAGGACTGCCGGCCCCACATCAGGGAACGTCCACCCACATGGTATCCGCGGAACCAGTCAAAGCGTTTTATTTCCGTATACGGGCTCTCGGAGTCTTTTACCCAGTAATCCAGGTTGGTTTCATTCAGCGGATAATCTCTTTTTAGCACGGGGTAGTCCTTGATCATTTCCTGGGTGCGGCGGCCGCGATGCGGATAGTCCCAGGCCTCTTTGTTTGCGTTCACGTAATCTTTTACGTGTTCGATATTCCTGCCCCTTTCCAGCATGATTGTTTTCAGGCCTTTTTCACAGAGTTCCTTGGCGGCCCATCCCCCACTGATCCCGGACCCGATTACAATTGCGTCATAAACATTGTCTGCCATGATAAGCTGTTTGTTTTTTTAATTTTATATATCACAAATGAGTACTGCTTTTTGAAGAGAGGCGATTTTATCCGTTTGCGCCGGCACAAATTCCTGGGCAACATATCCTTTGAAACCCGTCGCCACAATGGCTTTCATGATGGCCGGATAATAAAGCTCCTGGGTCTCGTCTATTTCATGCCGGCCGGGCACGCCTCCGGTGTGATAATGTCCGATATAGGAATGATTATCCCCGATGGTGCGAATCACATCTCCTTCATCTATCTGCATATGGTAGATGTCGTACAAAAGTTTAAAGTTGGGGCTGTCCAGTTTTTTGCAAAGCTCCACGCCCCAGGCCGTATGATCACACATATAATCTTTATGGTTCACTTTGCTGTTCAGCAATTCCATATGTATCGTGATGCCGTTTTTTTCTGCGAGGGGTAATACCTGATGAAGTCCTTTCACACAATTATTCCAGCCGGTCTCATCATCCATGCCCCGGCGGCTGCCGCTGAAACAAATGACATCCTTATATCCCGCCTGCACCATCAGGGGGATCACTTCCATGTATTGCGGAATCAGTTTGGCATGGAATTTCGTATCTGCAAAACCATCCGTGAGACTGATATCTCCGGCCACATAACACATCGAACTGTAGAGACCGTATTTCTGCAACATGGGCCAGTCCTTCGGCGGTATGAGGTCGATTGCTGTCAGGCCCATATCTTTTACATTCTGGCAGAATGTTTCCAGTGGTATGGAATCATAACACCAGCGGCAGACTGAATGATGGATATTCCCTTTGAGTTTCAATGAACCTGAAGATTTTGATTTGGGTATATAAGAAGAAAGCAACTGGGTTCCTGTTGCAAGAACAGCCGAACCAGCAAGCATACTTTTAATCAGTTTTCGCCTGGATGAGCGAGGATTCATGAGCCTTAATAAGAAAATTGAATGTACGAAATGAAACCGATTGACCAAGGGATTTAATGACCAGCGGAAGCATGCACCAGGATCTCCGGTTTTTTGCGTCCGCGCATATACAGGTTCAAACCGCCGAAAGCAACGATCAGGACCAGGGGAATCATCAGTGTGAAATTGATGATGGCCGGTCCGGCCGCTTTTTTTGCTTCAAATAATGCATTCGCCATATCAGAGCCGGCTGCCGCCTTATTGTACAATGAAATATCAGCCCCAGCAGGCAATTTGCCGGCAACCAGCGCATCATAGTGTTTGCCCATAATAATGGTATAGAGCGCCACAGCAAACATTCCCACTCCACCCATGAGGTTCATACCCACCGCGCCCGTTTTGGGCAGGTTTTCAGATACAAAACCCAGCATGGTGGGCCAGAAATAACAAACGCCCATACCAAAGACCAGGGCTCCAACAAATATCATATTACCTGTACTATGCCCCAGAAGGTAAAGCCCCAGTGAAGCCAGGATGGTCGATATCAGCAACACGCCCTGTGGAGAAAACTGTTTAACGACCGGTCCGGCGAATGCCCTTCCGACGACCATGACTCCGGTATCCAGGGTAAGTATCAATAACGCATTGTCAGTAACATTTTTCAGCAGAACGTCAATCCACTGGGCTGTGAATAATTCCGTGATCGCTGTGCCAAACATGCAAAGGATCATAAATAAAAACAGGCCGGTAAAAATGGATTTATACATGGTCGCATTGGATACGCCGGCCGCCACCCTTTCGGTAACGGGGAATTTCAATTTGAAGAACAGATATCCGTAAATCAGGGTGGGAATCAGCATGGTGGCCACTTCAATCTGCCAGCTCACACCCAGTTTATTGAGTCCGAATACAATCAGGGTGCCGATTACAATTCCTCCCGGGAACCAGAGATGAAAATGGTTGAGTTTGGTGGTTTTATTATCCGGGAACAAAGAGGCGACCAGGGGATTACAGGCCGCTTCCACCGTTCCGTTGGCAATGCCGATCAGTAAGGTGGAAAGAAACAGGGTCCAGTAACCCGTGGCAAAAATCGTAAGGATGATGCCTGCCAGGTGAAACAAAAAAGCCATTTCCAGCAGTCTTTTCATACCGATGATATCCACGATAAAGCCACCGATCACCACCGCCAGCGGGAAACCCCAGAAAGCCGTCGCTGCAATGGTACCCAGTTCAGAGGCATTCAGGTTAAACTCGAACACCCAGATCATTCGAGGATTCCTGCACGGATACCGAAAGAAAGTGAAGTAACGAGTAAAGCAAGGCAGCTGGCAGTAAATAAGCTGTTTGACGCGGAATAGCGTTGGAGGACATAGCAATCGTTTTAGTTTAGATCATCAGAGCCGGGTGCAACAGGAAGTAAATGTAATTTTTATTTCATGAAATAAAAAAAGCAAACAATGGGTCTTCCTTCGCGAATATGTATATTATTATCTAAACTTGCAGTGAAAATAATAATAAAATCTGCGATATGAACAGAAAATTACGAATGGGCATGGTAGGCGGCGGTAAAGATGCATTTATCGGGGCCATCCACCGCATTGCGGCACATATGGACGGACTCATCGAAGTTTCCTGCGGTGCGCTCAGCATCAATGAGGAGATTGCGAAGGCTTCCGGTGAAATGTTATTCCTTTCTCCCGAACGCACTTACCTGAAATATGATGAAATGCTGGAGAAAGAAAGTAAACTGCCGGCAGATAAAAGAATTGATTTTGTGACCATCGTCACACCTAATTTTGCACACTTCGCTCCCGCTATGATGGCCCTGGACAAGGGGTTCCACGTGGTGATCGAAAAACCTATCGCCTTTACTATTGACGAAGCGAGACAGTTAAAAAAGAAAGTGGAGGAAACCGGGCTCATCCTTTGTCTTACCCATACCTATTCCGGTTACCCGATGGTGAAGCAGGCTCGTCAGATGATAAAAAATAATGTACTGGGGAAGGTCCGCAAAATCTGGGTGGAATACCCGCAGGGCTGGCTCAGCAGACTTACGGAACGCGAAGGCAATGCCCAGGCTGCCTGGAGAACCGATCCCAAACGCTCGGGTAAGAGTGGCTGTATGGGTGATATCGGTACCCATGCGGCCCATCTCGCAGAATATATCAGCGGACTGAAGATTGCGAAAATCTGCGCGGACCTGAACATCGTCGTGGAGGGCCGGCCGCTGGACGATGACGGAAATGTATTGCTGAAGTTTGACAACGGAGCCTCAGGCGTACTCATGGCTTCACAGGTAGCCGCAGGAGAAGAGAATGCTTTACGGATCAGAATCTACGGAGAAAAAGGCGGACTGGAATGGAGTCAGCAGGAACCCAATTCCCTCATCGTGAAATGGCTGGATCAGCCTACGCAGATTTTCCGCGCAGGCGTTGGATATAAGGAACCCCTCTCCTCTTTCACCACCCATAACTTACGCACGCCCGGCGGGCATCCTGAAGGATACCTCGAAGCATTCGGAAATATCTACCGCAATTTTGCACAAACCTTACTGCCCGCATCGATGGAAAACAGCCCTCACCCGAAAGCCTGGATTTCCCCGGCGTGGAAGACGGTATCCGCGGAATGGCGTTTATTGACAATGTGGTTGCTTCTTCACAGTCCGAACAAAAATGGCATGACTACAAAGTATGAGAGTATGAAAGTCTGAGAGCTGAGAACCGTCACTCAACCGTCAACCTCATCAACGTCATAACTCCTAACTCCTCAACCAATACACCGGCAACGAACAACATAAAAAATTTGAAATGAAAACAATTAAGGGTCCCGGAATTTTTTTCGCGCAATTCATGGGAGAGGAAGCACCGTTCAATACACTCGCTTCCATTTGCAAATGGGCCGCATCACTCGGATATGCCGGCGTGCAGATCCCAGCTGGGATGCCCGTTGTATCGATCTGAAAAAAGCGGCAGAAAGCAAAACCTATGCAGAGGAAATACAAGGGATCGTACAGTCTGCCGGTCTGGAAATCACCGAACTTTCCACCCATCTCCAGGGTCAACTCGTGGCCGTTCATCCGGCTTATGATGAACTGTTCGACGGATTTGCGCCTGAAGCATACCGGAAAAATCCGGCCGCAAGACAGGCATGGGCCGTTCAGCAATTAAAATATGCGGCCGCTGCTTCAAAAAACCTGGGACTCAATGCCCATGCCAGTTTCAGCGGCGCCTTGCTCTGGCCTACTTTTTATCCCTGGCCGCAAAGACCGGCCGGACTGGTTGACACGGGATTTAAAGAACTCGGGAAAAGATGGAAACCCATCCTGGATGTATTTGAAGAGAACGGGGTGGACCTTTGTTATGAAATTCATCCCGGGGAGGACCTTCACGACGGCGTCACTTATGAAAGATTCCTGGAAGAAGTCAACAACCATCCCCGCGCCTGCCTGCTCTATGATCCGTCTCATTTTGTATTCCAGCAACTGGACTACCTGGCTTATATTGATTTTTATCATGAACGCATACGCGCATTCCATGTAAAAGATGCGGAATTTAATCCCACCGGAAAACAGGGAGTTTATGGCGGATACCAGCCCTGGATAGACCGTGCCGGCAGGTTCCGTTCCCTCGGCGACGGACAGGTGGATTTTAAATCCATCTTCAGCAAACTCACGGCTTATGATTATTCCGGATGGGCCGTACTCGAATGGGAATGTTGCCTGAAACATCCGGAAGACGGCGCAAAAGAGGGAGCTGTATTTATTAAAAACCATATCATCCGCGTCACCGAAAAAGCATTTGATGATTTTGCCGGAACAGGTTCCGATGAATCCTTTAACCGCTCTGTGCTCGGAATAAAATAAGCCTAAACGGTTCCCTATTTTTTTCCCGAAATTTATCTTTTCACATATAATTATCGACAACAATGAAAAAAACAATTCTTCTTTTTACTGATTGGTTCAGCTTCAATCCTGGCATGTAATTCATCCGGCACTTCTTCAGCCACACAGACTGACACAGCGGCAGCACCGGCCGCACCGGCTGCTTCAGATGCTTCTGATAAAGGTCTCGAACTGATCGGGGCAAGCGATTGTACCACCTGCCATCGCCTGCATAAAGAAGCTGCAGGCGCCATCCATCGGGCCGGCTTACAGCGAAGTGGCCGCCAAATATGCACCGGCTGCAGATACAACCGTTGACAGGCTGGTTCATAAAATCATTACCGGTGGAAGCGGTGTGTGGGGCGTATTCCCATGACGCCGCATCCGGCACTGACCCCGGCGGATGTGAAAGTAATGGTGACCTATATTCTTACGCTAAAAAATTAATCCATGTTAAAAAAAACGGGCTTCACCTTCATATTCATGATTGGTGGGGATGCTTGCTGCGCATGCACAAACCAGCAACCAGCTTACCGCTGCTGAATAAACAACAGGGCTGGAAATTATTATTCGACGGAAAAAGTCACTGCCAGGCTGGCATACCTATAATCAAAAAACCTTCGGCCCGGGATGGAAAGTGGAAAATGGCACATTATACCGGGATGCTTCCACGGCAAAAGGGCGAAGCAGGTGATATCTGCACAGATGGGGAGTATGAAAATTTCGACCTGAAACTGCAATGGAAAATTTCAAAAAACGGAAACAGCGGAGTTATGTTTCTCGTGCATGAATCCCCGGAATATGATGCGCCCTATTTAACGGGTCCCGAAATGCAGATCCTTGATAATGACGGTCATCCTGATGGAAAAATTCATAAACACCGGACAGGAGATTTATACGATCTGATAGCTTCTTCCAGTGAACCGGTACACGCAGTGGGTGAATGGAATGATATGGAGATCAAACTGGACCATGGTACACTCAGCCTGTTTCTGAATGGCGTTAATACGGTAACCACGACCCTGTGGGACGCAAACTGGGATGCCCTGGTGAAATCCAGCAAATTCGGACCCTGGAAGGGCTTCGCCCAGTACAAATCCGGTCATATCGATCTGCAGGATCATGGCTTTGATGTATGGTTCCGCAACATCCGGATAAAAGCCCTCTGACCAGACCTTGTAATCTTTAAAGGTTGCCTTAAGAAAAAGCAATGAACGATTGCTGATTTTCCACTAATGGGTTTTATTTTTCCGGCCTAATGCTATTGTATACAGCTGGCAGCAAAATGTAAGCGTCAGGCCCTGAATTTATAACCCAATGGATCTCATGAACGCATCCGAATTCGGTTCCCTTCCCAGGAAATGCCGGAGCATATCCATTTCCTGCTGACTGCCTGCAACTTCCAGAATTTCCTTCCGGTAACGTTGCCCGGTTTTAGCGTCCATGACCCCGTTATTTTCAAAAATCTGCAATTGCTCTTTAATATATTTCTGTTGATTGGGTTTCAGCAACTTCATCGATCCGGCAGCGTAGGATTTGACCGATTTATATAAAGATTCGTTCAAAACGAGGGAAGTCTGATAATCAGCCAGGGCCTGGCTTCCATTGTTCGCTGCATTCCGTGTGCTGTCTGAAACAGACGTTTCCTGGATCAGTTCCAGTTTCATCGCCAGGTCATCCAGTTCGTAGTTCAGTTGATCATAAGCCGCCAGCAGGCTGCCCGGGCCGGTCCCCGGTTTCAGTCCGGAAATAATATTTTTTACGCGGCTGTCTGATTGATGCATGAGCCGGCCTACAGCCTGCCTGATCATTTTTGCATCCACTTTATCAAACGGGATGGGACTGTTGGAATGAACCAATAATGGATTGGTATTAGAATATGTCTGGCTGAATGCCGGCATGAGGGCAAAACTGAACAGTACTCCGAAGCCATACGTCAGGTAACGCATATAATGAATTTGAACCGAAGCTAGTAATTCCGGTACGAATTCCCTTCCCACTCATACAGACTATTCATCAGGCCCACGGCCAACGGCCAACGAACAACGGCCAAACAACGACCCACGGCCAACGACCCACTACAACTTCGGCAGCATATACCCGTTATGATACTGCTTCATGAGATACTCCTTATTCACGGCTTCGTCAGTGAATTTGTCCGCGTCCCAGGTAAGTCTTTTTCCGCTGCGGTAACTGATATTGCCGAGCTGGGCAACGGTTGCCACATGGGCTCCGGCTTCTATAGGACAATGCAGGTTCTCCATTTTCCTGGAACGCACAACATCAATAAAATTCTTCCAGTGGTTATCCAGGCCGTTATCCGTTGGTTTGGCCAGCGGCCTTTCGATTTTTGTTTTGCTCATTTTCTCATCAATCACTTCCCATCCGCCCCGGCTCAATACCAGCGTCGCATTATTGCCGATATAAGCAATGCCATGATCTCTTCCGTAGGACCCGTTTCCAATGCCCATGGCACTATCCCATACGAGGTTGAAATGATCGAATTCATACAAAGTGGTGAGTGTATCCGGTGTTTCCTGGTAGAGGTCAGGATAAGCAAAATCACCTCCCAGGGCCGCAATGGTTTTCGGATGGCCGGCTTTCATTCCCAATAAACCATAATCCAGCAGGTGCACGCCCCAGTCCGTCATCAGCCCGCCCGCATAATCCCAGAACCAGCGGAAATTAAAATGGAAGCGGCTGGAATTAAAACTCCGGGTCGGTGCGGGACCGAGCCAGGTTTTATAATCCACACCGGGAGGTGGCGGCGTATCAGGCACGACCGGTCCGGGTTTCATCCAGTCCTGGTAACACCATACTTTCACCGTCCGGATATTACCTAACTGTCCCGTATAAACGAAATCCAGCGCATCCTGGAAATGTTGCTGGCTGCGCTGCCACTGGCCGCCCTGTACGGCACGGTTATATTTTTTCTGCGCGGCAACCATGGCGCGGCATTCCCCGATCGAATTCCCGACTGGTTTTTCAACATATACGTCTTTCCCCGCGGCGCAGGCTTCCATCATGATCAGGGCATGCCAGTGATCCGGCGTGCCGATGATAACAACATCCACGTCTTTATGATCGAGCACCTGTCGATAGTCGCCCGTCGTTTTAATTTTTGAGACGTCTACATTCATTTTGGAGAGGTCGGCCATTCTCCTGTCGAGTACATTTTTATCCACATCACACAGCATGGCCACTTCCACGCCCGGTTGTTTTAATGAAGAAACCAGGTCGGCCCAGCCCATACCGTTGATACCAATGGCTGCCACCCGGATACGGTCACTGGCCGCCATCCGGGTGGCCCAGGGCCCCGAAAGCGGATTGCTGAAAAGCAGATGCAAGGATGGAACTGCCGGCAAAAACGCCTGCCTGTCGGATAAAAGAACGCCTGTTGGTCATGTGTTTATTTTTTTTAATGAACCATGGATAGTGAACTGTATGCCCCATACCAGCCGGCACCGATCATGGGCGCCTTATCATTCAGGATCACTTTAACGGGTACTTTTTTTACCAGGTCCTGCATGCGGTCGCAATCCAGGAGATTTTCATAAAACCAGGGTTCGCGCAGCAGAGGCAGGATCTTGGGCGGAATGCCGCCGGCCAGCAGGAGCCCGCCCGTTGATTTCATTTTCAAAATCAGGTTGCAGCATTCCCGGGCCAGATTGCGGACAAAAATCCGCATGGCTTCCACACAAACGGGATCTGCTTCCTGAATAGCCGCTTCGCTGACCACTGCAGAGGGATCGGTGTCTTTCATTTTTTCTGCCAGTGCCGGATTTGCCTTCTGCTTTTTCACCTCACAGAGAAATTGGTAAATGGAAAAGATTCCCGGTCCGGCAATGATACTTTCCCAGCTGACGACTTTATATTTCTTCAGCATATAATCGTGCAACTCCAGGTCTGCGGAACTCCGGCAGGAAAAATCACAATGACCTCCTTCCGTCGCAAAAGGATGATGCGATGGTCCGTCCCAGAACAAACCCGCTTCTCCCAAACCGGTTCCGGGAGCAAGAATGGCCATATTACCGCCGGCATCCCCGATCCCCTTCGGAAAGCAGGGAAAATCTTTTTCTTCCAGGCCCGCAACTCCATAGGCAGTGGCTTCCAGGTCGTTCAACAAAATCACCTGCGATATACCCGTTGCTGCCGCGATTTCATTCGCATCTATATGCCAGGGCAGGTTGGTCACTTCCACACGTCCATCAAAAACAGGACCGGCTGCACCCAGGCAGATTTTTTCAGGGAGAAATTCAGGATACTCCCTGAGGAATTGCTGCAGAATATGATGAACTGAAGGAAACTGGGACGAATGATAGGTGGAACATTTCAACATGTTCACCCGGCGTCTGTGGCCTCAAAAAAAGCCAGGTTGACTTTGGTTCCTCCTGCATCGCCGCCCAGCATGATAGTTTTTTTATTCCGAAAAGAAAGTTTATCAGGAAAATAGAGTGAAATTTTCGAATGGCCGGCCATAGGTTCCTTTAGAGGAACAATTTAAAGGAATGATCCGGAAAAACCTCAGAACAGGAAGACTGGTTTCGGAATTTTGCGATCCCGGAATCGTAATTTTACAGGGAAGGGTCGGAAAAAGATGCTAAATGGCAGAAAAAAAGAAGCCAGTGTAGAAACACCGGCTTGAGAAAACTTCAGTTATGATAATCACTTTACTTATAACGACGGAATCGGGATGATTATTATTGCGAAGCCGGGAAAAAAATAAAACATGGTGTTTCTGGATAAATTTGCTACTAAAAATCAATGGAAAAAAACGGAATTAAAATGATTCAGTGCATGCGCTGGTATGGTCCGGAAGACCCGGTCAGCCTCATGGATATCCGGCAGGCAGGATGTACCGGCATTGTAACGGCCCTGCACCACCTGCCCAACGGAGTCGCATGGAGCCGGGAGGAAATTGAGAAAAGAAAAGCCCAGGTGGAAGAAGCCGGGTTTGCAATGGGTGGTCGTGGAGAGCCTGCCGGTGCACGAATACATAAAAACCAGGACCGGGAATTTCACCGGAGCTCATCGAAAATTATAAAACCAGTATCCGGAACCTCGCGAGAATGCGGCATCCATATCATCACCTATAATTTTATGCCGGTGCTGGACTGGACGCGCACCGACCTGGCATTTCCCCAGACCCGACGGATCCCTGGCCCTGCGCTTCGAAAGAGCAGCATTTATTGCCTTCGATCTATACATCCTGAAACGACCCGGCGCGGAAAAGGAATATTCACCCGGCGAACGCGCAACAGCAAAGAAACGTTTCGAAACGATGGGGGCCGGTGAAAAAAAACATTTTCAAAAAAATATCATCGCGGGACTGCCCGGCAGTGAGGAAAGTTTTACGCTGGAACAGTTTCAGGCAGCGCTGGACACATATCAGATATCGATTCAGAAAAATTGCGTCTGCAACCTGGTTGAATTTTTAAAAGCCGTTATTCCGGTTGCTGAAGAAAATGGCGTGAAGCTGGCGATTCATCCCGACGACCCACCCTATCCCCTGCTCGGGCTTCCCCGGATAGTAAGCACGGCCGGAGACGTGGATGCACTGATCCGGCGAAATTCCTTCCGAAGCCAACGGGCTTTGTTTTTGTACCGGTTCCTTTGGTGTGCGGGCGGATAATGAATCTTCCCGGCATGATCCGTCATTTTTCGATCGAATTCATTTCCTGCACCTGCGCAGTACGCGCAGGAATGCGGCCGGTGATTTTTATGAAGAAAATCACCTGGAGGGCGACGTGGACATGTTTTCGGTAATGAATGAAATCGTGCATATGATGCACAAAAGAGGTTTGAATATTCCCATGCGACCGGACCATGGGCACCAGATGCTGGATGACCTGAAAAAGAAAACAAATCCGGGTTATTCGGCTATCGGCCGTTTGCGCGGGCTTGCAGAAATACGGGGACTGGAGTATGCCATCCGGAAAGACAACAGGATATGAAATCTGTCTATAAAAGTTTAATCGGGATTTTTTATGAAAAAAGAAAACAACACAACACTGGGTCCGGCACCAGCTAAAATTCCCAATTATATCATCCCGGATAACGGGATCTTTCCGAATTCTATTTTACCGGTATTGCTTTATAAAGCCGTCTTCCATCTTCCTAATGATCATTCACCCGGGGTGATGGAAACCGTTTTTGAAAACAATGGCTGGTTCAATTCCTGGAGAAACGGCATGTTTACTTACAATCATTACCATAGCATTACCCATGAAGTACTTGGGATTTACTGCGGGGAATGCCATGTATCACTGGGTGGCGACAGCGGCATTCAATTGTTTCTGGAAAAAGGGGATGTACTGCTGATCCCGGCCGGCGTGGCTCATAAAAATATTGGCGCTTCTACAGATTTTAAATGTATTGGCGCCTACCCGGGCGGAAAAGATTTCGATATCAACCTGGGAAAATCCGGCGAACGACCGGGAACAGATAAGAACATAAAAAAAGTCCCGGTGCCAAAACTTGATCCCGTATATGGTAAGGAAGGTTTATTGTCCCGGTACTGGATATAGGACTGCGGGCAGTCCCGGTTTCATATTTCCAATCAAATCTTAAAAAATATCTTTTTCCTGTACAGGAAAAAAAGCAGTCCTGCTTCCAATGCAAAAACGACGAAGGATCCCATAACTAGCAGCGGTAATTTCCGGAATATGCGTGATTCCGAATAATCCATTCGTAATAGTAAGCACATAACCTGTAAACCACCGGTCTCCCACAATTTCATTGAATAAATAGATGAAAATCGAATTGAGGGCGAATAAATTAAACAACAACAGGTAGTTCCGGTGCTTTTTTATATCAACCCACCAGTAACAAAAAGCCAGAAACAAAACGACCCATCCCCCTGATGCCAAGTACGAAAGAGCTGGTCGCAGTTCGCTTAATGATGGGCGTTATATTCACCCAATCCAGTCCGAATCCCAGCAGCAACAGCATACAGCCGCTTAACAGCAGTCCTTTCATTTTCTGACCATCTGTTTTATCGCTTAATAAAAGTTTGCCCGCCAGCACACCCCAGATCGTGTGTGCAGAAGTTGAGATGCAGTTAATCGCCACCCATCCGGCCGGATTGATCTTATTCATCAATTGCAGGTCCATATAATTTCCAAAATTATGCTGGTCAACAAAAGGCTGGTTAAACCCGGGAATATTGGTGAAGCGATAAAGGAATTCCGGCAAAAGAAGGCAGAGGGCGCTTACAATGAGCTGCGACCCCACAGACCAGTCCATGATCAGGAAAGCGACCAGGGTGGTAAAGGATAACTGGGTGAGTACGTCCCAAAGTTCAAAGGAAAGGCCGTTTTTTCTTACGGCATAGTCCAGTACGCCCCAGAAAAATAACCAGCCGCACCTTTTCAGTATTTTAACGAATGCCTGTCCCCAGGTATGGGTCCGGCGTTGTTTTTTCATGGAGAAAGCCATCGCCACCCCGGCTACAAACATGAACGTGGGTTGAACCAGGTCCCAGAAATGCAGTCCGTGCCAGGGATGGTGAAAGAACTGGTTCAGGACTGGAGACGCCCAGGTTCCCTGCACTACCGGCAGCAGGTGTTCGAAAAGCAGGGTGCTTTCCAGGGCCAGCAGGATCATGGTCATGCCTTTAAGAAGATCGAGGGACGCTAAGCGGTTGGGCAGGGGCAACTGTTCATTCATGGTATTTCAAATGGCTCCCTGAATGTAAATAAAAAATGGCATCCCCACATAAACGGGGAACCTGAGAGACTAACTTTGCGGTATGTTCGGTTCCATTTTGCCCCTGTATGGTTTGGATGAAAGCGAGTATTCCGTTAAAGCGTATGGCAATGGCCTGATCAACCATACCTGGAAAATTATTTCAGCCGGGAAGGAATATCTTCTGCAGCGGATCAATCAACAGGTATTCCCGCGGCCGGCAGATATCATGGATAATTGCAGGCTCCTGTCAGATTATTTCAAAACTAATCATCCGGACTATCTCTTTGTTGCGCCACTCCATGCAAAGAATCACCAGAATTACGTGATCGATGCGGAAAACAACTATTACAGATTGTTTCCCTTTGTAAACAATTCCTATACCTGTAATACCGTATCCGGCTCTTCCCTGGCATTCGAAGCGGCAAGGCAATTCGGGAAATTTACCAGCCTGCTGTCAGGATTTGATCCGGCCCGCCTGCACCTGACGATTCCTGATTTTCACAATCTGACACTGAGATATCAGCAATTTGAAAAGGCTTTACAGGAGGGCGCCCGCCAGCGGATCGAAATGTCAGCAGATAGCATCGCCTTTTTAAAAAGCCAGTCGGTGATGGTAACAATTTTTGAAAAAATAAAGAACGATGTATCCTGTAAGCTAAGAGTCATTCACCACGATGCAAAAATCAACAATGTTTTATTTGACCTGGGGGACAACAGGGGTCTATGCGTGATAGACCTGGATACGGTGATGCCCGGGTATTATATCAGTGATGTGGGAGATATGCTCCGGACTTATTTATCCCCGGCCAGCGAAGAGGAAAAAGATTTTAACCGGATAGAGATCAGGGAAGAATATTTTTCTGAGGTCGTAAAAGGGTACCTGGGGGAAATGCAGTCTGAACTCAGCGAAGGGGAAAAACAGTATTTCGTTTATGCCGGAAAATTTGCGATCTATATGCAGGCACTCCGGTTTCTGACCGATTATTTAAATAATGATATTTATTATCAGACACAATATGCAGATCAAAACCTGGTCCGCGCCAATAACCAGGTCGTGCTGATGAAACGGTTTATAGAAAAGGAAGAACGGCTGAACCGGATATTGCAGTCCTACTTATACGGATCCTGAACGCCTGGCTCACCATTATAATGAAACGCTTACACCCGCTGTCCAGTAAAACGTGTTCTCAATTTTTTCTGTTCTGGTTTTATTTATGACGGTACCATTATTCATGACTGCCTGTATGGCTACTTTAGCCGGATTGACCGGAATCGAATAGGTCGGTGTAAAATGGATGGTGCATTTCCCGATCCTGTAATTAACGGACAGGGAAAGTTCATAATCCAGTAATTTGAATGCAGAGGCTTCCAGTACGGTACCGGTGATACGCGCAACCCCTGATTGCAGTTTTTGTCCCTTCCGAATAATGTATCGTCGCTTTTTATAATAGTCATTGTAATAATTCTGCGTGCTGGCATTCGCCGCGATGGCAGGCGTGAAATCCAGCTGATCACCGGGTAGTGTAAACTCATGCTCCAGTCCGAAATAAGCGGTGAAGTCCGTCTTGCTGCCGATATTCAGTGTGCCGGTAAGAGTCGGTTTGATGAAGCCCAGGTCATAACTGTTTTCATAAGCGAAGCTGCCCGTGAGTTCTGAAGTTACGCTGGTGCTCTGCGAGCTGTAAAAATATTTCGAGGTGGAGAACTGACCGTCATAATTTCCCGCACTGAATAAATACCCTGCTTCCAGGGTAACCAGGTCAATCCGGCTTTCCGTTGCATTCTTTAAATAATTCAGGGAAGCGGTCGCATACAATCCGGATTTATGATAATAACCCACCGATGGAATAAAATAGGGCAATACAGTGGAATCCTTTCTTCCCAGGTACACATCATTATTCTGATAGTCCATACCGGCTTCCAAGTGAGATTTCTTTGGGGGATCTTTCTTGTTTAATGAAGAATCCCGGACGAGGATCAAAGTATCTTTCACCTGAGAAACCGGTTTGATCGCTACGGAATCTGCAGCTGATTGCGCATGGGCAGTTCCCATAAGGAAAATCAAAACCAGTAGGGAATAGAAGGCTGGCCGGGTAAAGGTCTTCATCAGGGGAAATTAAAAGTGCTCCCTTTTGAATTCGTACGAAAACCAAAAGGAAGCACTGTGGAATTTGATCAGGAAAATTTTAATGATTCTTTATCTGTCTGCTGACTTTATTTTCCTGTTGATTCAGGGTTTTCTGTTCCTGTTTGGTGATATGACCATTGTTCTGGGAAGCCATCGCCCTTTCTTCCTGGCGGATCTGGTGATCTTCACGATGAATTTTGGCTGCTTCCGGCTTGCTCATCTGGCCATCGGCCACTTTATCATGAGTCCTGGCATTTTGATTAGCCAGGCGATGGTTTACCTGGGCGCGGCGCGGGTGATGACCGCTCGCCATAGTTGCACTGATGGAACCGAGAAAAACTAGGGTAGCTAAGATTGTCCTTTTCATTTTTTCATTTTTAGTTTAATAGAATAAAGGGATCAGACCGAAAAATAGCAAAAGGGTTTAATGCCTCTAAATATTAGAAGGAGGATTTTTTATTGCTGAAACCGCGCTGGTTAACGAAGAAATAACAAAATCAGAATACTAATGTGGCAATGGAATGCGGCAGGCTTTCCAGTTGTACAGCCTTCCCGGCAACCCAGAGAATATAAGGCAATTGCTGATCGCTTTTATTCATGACAATCACTGCGATCTTTCCGTCGGGGTTCTTAAAAGCGGTTGTTTCGAGTATATCACGGTTGGATGAACTGATGATCCGTCGCGCTCCCGGATGTACAAATTTTGAAAAATGCCCGATATAGTAGTAAGCATTGGTAAAAATCAATTCGCCCGATTTCGTATTCCCGATCACCGGGGCAAAACAAAAATTACCTGCATGGTTGGGTCCGCCTTTTTCATCTACCAGTATATTCCAGTCCGTCCAACCCACGGTCCCACTATTAAAATCATTCACCATGGAATGGCCGTAGCGTTCTCCCAGGGACCAGTCATTCACCCGGGCAAGATCGAATTTTTCCACGCAACCTTCCGTAAAAATCAGTTTCTTATCCGGGAATGCTTCATTCACTTTTTTCTCGTTATCAAAGAGCATGGCACTTCCCGTCCAGGTTTCATACCAGTGATAGCCGATGCCCCAGATATATTTCGCTGCTTCCTTATCATTTAAAATGGTACTGGCCGTTTGATAAAGCATGTCCCGGTTATGATCCCAGGCAATTATTTTTTTGCCGCCCATTCCCTGGTTTTTCAATGTGGGCCCTAAATAGTTTTTAATATAATCGCGCTCATCTTCTGCAGAAAAATAACAGGACTCCCAGGTCTGATTGGCGAGTGGTTCATTCTGCAGTGTCAGGCCCCAGATCGGAATGCCCTCTTTTTCATATGCCCGGATAAATCTGACAAAATAATTCGCCCAGGGCTGGCGGTAGGCAGGTAATAATTTACCCGCATGCAACATGGATCCGTTATCCTTCATAAAAGCGGGCGGACTCCAGGGACTCACGTACATCACCAGTTTTCCGCCGGCAGCCGAGAGGATTTGCCTGATCAGCGGAATCCGGTATTGCCGGTCGTGGTCAATGCTGAAGGTCTTTAATGCAGAGTCTCCCTCAGCGATATAAGTATAACTGCCGCTTGAAAAATCACAACTGTGAATGGTAGTCCTTCCCAGGGTATACCCGATGCCTTTCACCTGATCGTAATAGGCGGTGAGAAATTGCTGCTGCACATTTTTGGGAAGTTTGGCGAATGTTTCAGCAGACGCATCTGTTATAGCGCCACCAATGCCCAGGACCGTTTGAAAAACATGGGTCGGATCGACGAATACACAGACCTGTGTTTCTTTCGGCTGGCCGAAATCTGAAAAAACCGGGTTGCCGGTTTGGTTTAACCGGTATTCAGTGTTTTGTGCCGTCGTATAGACCGTCACGGATTTTTGAGCATACCCCGTTTTACCCAGCAGGCTGATGATGAATAAAAAAAGAACAGAGATTCGTTTCATGATGGCGCGCTTTTATCGTTAAATCCTCTATAAATATACTGAACCAGGTAAATTTTAAAAGTTTTAATAATTATTTGAAATTTATGTCAAGACGGCCGCGGAATAAAAATTTACGGGATCATGAAAATTGAACATCTCGCCCTCTGGGTCCACGATTTGGAACGCATGCGGGAATTCTATACCAGGTATTTCGGGATGTCCGCGGGAGATAAATACAACAATCGGGAAAAACAGTACACTTCCTATTTTCTGCATTTCGAAAAAGCCCGGACAAGAATCGAACTGATGCACCGCCCGGATATCATGCCCCATGCCGGGCAACGGGGAATGAAGCAGGGCATTGCCCACTTTGCCATTTCCGTCGGCAGCCGGGAAAAAGTAATGGAACGTACAGAACGGCTCCGGCAGGATGGTTATGCAATTATCAGTGAACCAAGAACAACGGGTGACGGGTATTTTGAAAGTGTAGCGCTGGACCCGGAAGGAAATTATGTGGAAATCACCATATAGGAAAATGTGGACTGTACTGGGCTCGAACCAGTGACCTCTGCTCTGTCAAAGCAGCGCTCTGAACCAACTGAGCTAACAGTCCGGAGAAGAACAAAAATACAGGTTCGCAGGGAAGAAATTCAAACCGTTTATAAAATCCGGGGGCTAACCCGCAAAAATTACCTGCCGGGTTCCGCGGAAAAATTTATGGAAGCTGGTTCGCCAGCCTGCGTAGCTGGATTTCAGCGGCCTTGGCAGCAAAACTCACATTGATCATCTGGTATCCCGCAGATTCAAAACTTTGCTGGGCCAGGGTCACATCCACGATGGTGGCCACTTTAAGCTGAAACCGCATCAGGACCAGGTTCAGCAGCTTTTGGGAAAGCTCATAATTCTGCCGGGCGGTTTCCAGCTGCTGCAGATTATTCAGGTAAGCCTGCCAGTTTTTTACCGCAGCAGATTGCACATTCTGCAGCAGGGTATCTTTCTGCAGTTTGGCCGTATTCACATTGATCCCTGCAATCTGCTGCTGCCTTTTATATATGCCGCCGTTAAATATAGGAATGGTAAGCCCCAGACCCACAAAGGGACCATAGGTCTGGTTTAATATATTATAGCCCTGGGGATTGGTGGTGCGGTTTAAATTATATCCCAGGTTCACCGAAGCCGACGGATACCGCGATGCGCCCACCTCTTTTTCGAAGTATTGATTGATCCGGATCTGTTCGTAGGCAGCCTGAATATCCGGATTCTGAAAAGCAGCTGTCAGTATGGAATCCAGCTTGATAGTCTGATCTACAATAATCGTATCCCGGATCTCAATGACCGAATCCGGTTTCAGTATCATCAGTGTTAACAGATCCGTTTTATCCTGGTCAATTACGAGTTGCTGGGCAATCAGGCTCTGAATCTGGGTGTTCAGGTCAACCTGGCTCTGGAACAGATCGGCATCATTGGCGACTCCCACAGCCTGTTGCTGTTTTACGATTTCCAGCCTCTGCTTCGATGCCCTGATGGATGCTTCCAGGGTTCTCGCATAACCCTGTTGCCGAACGATATCATAGTACTTCAGCATCACATTAAAAATCACGGTTTGCGCACGGGAACTGTATTGTAATTTTGTTTGTGATTCAACAACATCCAGCCGGCGCTTTTCATTTTGAACCCGGCTACCTACATAAACCGGTACAGTCGCGGCCAGGCCGGCATTTATATTATTCGAATTTGCATTGTTACTGCTTTTATTATTCAGGGGATTTGAAAATCTCTGTTCCAGGCTCGTCATAGCCTGGGTCACGGACGAATTCACCAATACCTGGGGCAGGCCGCCTGCCATACCAAAGCTGTTGCTGAGCCTGGCGATATCCATATTATTTTTAGAGATCATCAGGCCCGGGTTGTTCCTCAGGGCAATCAGGATGGCGCTGTCCAGGCTCAGTTGCTGGGAAACCACTTCCTGGGTTATCAGGATGAAAAATAAAAAAATAAATATCCGGATCATGCTCATATTAACTTTTATTCGCCCAGCGCATTCACTTCTTTCACTTTCGATTTATGTTTACCGGAAATAAATGTATATACAGCCGGAATCACAAACAAAGTCAGGATCAGGGAGAAAAGAATCCCGCCGACCACCACGATGCCCAGAGGAATCCGGCTCGTGGAAGCCGCGCCCAGGCTCAGGGCAATCGGTAAAGCTCCTAAAGAGGTGGCGAGGCTGGTCATTAAAATCGGTCGCAGGCGCTGGGAAGATGCTTCCACCACGGCCTGCATTTTTTCATGCCCCTGTTCCCTTTTCTGATTGGTGAACTCAACGATCAGAATCCCGTTTTTGGTTACCAGGCCAATCAGCATGATCATTCCGATCTCTGAAAATATATTCAGCGTCTGTCCGAACAGCCAGAGGCTCAGCAGGGCACCGGCCAGGGCCAGCGGCACCGTGAGCATGATGGCCAGCGGATCGATAAAACTTTCAAACTGGGCCGCCAGCACGAGATAAATTAAAATCAGGGCGAGGCCGAAAGCAAACAGGATATTGGAAGAACTTTCAGCATAGTCCCGGGCTGTACCCGTCAGCGCGGTCTGGAATGTGGGATCCAGCACCCTGGCCGCAATGGTCTGCATGGCGTTGATCCCGTCTCCCACCGTATGCCCTTCGGACAGTGATGCGGATACCGTTGCCGATTTATAACGGTTGAAATGATAGAGGGTTGAAGGATTGCTGTTTTGCTCCATCTTCAACACAGCGCTCAGCGGAATCTGGTCTCCTTTTGCATTTCGCACATATAGTTTGGAAACATCCATGGGTTTGTTCCGGTCGGTTCTGTCCACCTGCGCAATGACCGGGTACTGGTATCCGTTCTGTATAAAATAAGCCAGGCGTCCGCCGCTGAATGCCGACTGCATGGCGCTTATTACATCGTAGGTGGACAGGCCGAGGTCTTTGATCTTGATCCGGTCCAGGCTGATATCCAGTTCCGGTTTATTGAACTTGAGGTTCACATCCACATTGGAAAACGTTTTATCCTTCCGCACTTCTGCCAGGAATTTGGGAATAAACTCTTTTAATTTTTGCAGGTTCTGGTTTTGCAGAACAAATTGCACGGGCAGTCCGATCCTTGAACCGGATCCCACGGCGATGGTCTGCTCCTGGATGATAAAGATCCGGGCGTCATTAAAACGGTTTAATTTCTGCTGCAGGTCGTTGGCAATCTGGGACTGGGTCCTGGTCCGTTCGTTAGGAAGCGTGAACCCGATACGGGGCATCGAAGTATTATTCGAAGGGCCGGCCGGCGTGCGTACGAAAACAAAACTCCGCTCCGGAACCGAATCATATAAATAACTGGCAATGCTGTCTGAAATATTCGACATGTAGCTGAAGCTCGTTCCTTCCGGTGCCGTGGCAGTAAAGCGCAGGGTGCTACGGTCTTCGAGCGGCGCGAGTTCGCTTTTCAAATTATTGAGTAGTAACACCACCATCGTCACACAGGCCGCAATGATCACCCAGGCGAACCAGCGGATCTTTAAAAAGGAAAGCAGCAAACGCCGGTACCCGTTTTCCATGCCTTTGAAAAAAGGTTCCGTCCTTTCATAGAACCTCCCGTGCGAAGCGTCTTTTTTTGTCAGTACCACATTGAGAACCGGTGTGATGGTGAGAGAGACGAACGCCGATATCAATACCGCCGATGCGAGCACGACGCCGAATTCCCGGAACAGTCTTCCCACAAAACCCTGGAGGAATACTACGGGCATGAATACGACCGCAAGCGTCAGTGAGGTGGAAATAACAGCGAAAAATATTTCCTTGCTTCCTTCCACAGCCGCTTTACGGAGCGGCAGTCCTTCTTCCAGTTTCCTGAAAATATTTTCCGTTACCACGATACCGTCATCCACCACCAGCCCCGTGGCCAGCACGATCGCCAGCAGGGTAAGGATATTTATGGTGAAGCCCGCCAGATACATGATGAAAAAGGTTGCGATCAGCGAGATCGGGATATCAATCAGCGGGCGTATCGCAATCAGCCAGTTACGGAAAAAGAAAAAGATCACCAGCACAACCAGTGAAAAAGCGATGATCAGGGTGTCTTTCACTTCGTTGAGCGACTGCCGTATGGTGGTTGTATTGTCAATCAGTACGCTGAATTCCAGGTCCGCTTTATTAGACGCTTCGATCGCCGCCAGCTTTTTATTGAAATCATTGGCAATGGCAATATTATTGGCGCCGGGCTGGGGAATCATGGCCAGTCCCACGGCATTCACGCCATTGTATTTCCAGTTTTGTTCCGGGAACTGCGGACCGAGTTCAATGCGCGCGATATCCCCGAAGCGAACGATCCCGAGACTGTCCTGACGTACGATGACGTTCCTGAAATCCGCTTCGCTGGTAAGGCGGCCCTGGGTCTGAATGGTGAGCTCGGTATTATTGCCATAAATTTTCCCCGGGGGAATTTCCACATTTTCCGCATTCAGGGCTGCCGAGATATCGTTGAATGCAATTCCATAGGCATTCATTTTATCGGGATCCAGCCAGATGCGCATGGCAAAACCTTTATCGCCAAACACATTCACGGAACTGACCCCGTCGATGGTCTGCAGTTGCTGCTGCAGTACATTATCGGCATAATCGCTGAGCTGCATCAGGCTCTTCGTGCGACTCTGCACCACCAGCAATAAAATGAAATCGCTGTTGGCGTCTGCTTTGGAAACTACCGGTGGTGCATCTATATCCAGCGGAAGGTTCCTCGCGGCCTGTCCCACTTTATCCCGCACGTCGCTGGCAGCGCCTTCCAGGTCATAGCCCAGGTTAAATTCCACGGTGATCGAACTGTTTCCCAGGGAACTGGTGGAAGAGATCGTACGGATACCGGGAATCCCGTTGATTTGTTTCTCTAATGGTTCGGTAATCTGGCTTTCAATAATATCCGGGTTGGCGCCGGTGTAGGACGTGTTGACGGTAATGATAGGTGGATCGATGGCCGGATAATCCCTGACGGCAAGGAAGTTATATCCCACCACGCCGAAGAGGATCAGCATGAGATTCATGACCGTCGCCAGCACCGGCCGCTTCAGGGATAATTCCGAAATATTCATTCGCGCATCATTCTATTTTGCAGCCTGGTTGTTATTCATGGCTGCGAATTCTTCCAGAGTTCTTATATTCCTTACCTGGAGCGGGGCATTCGGCCGCGCAAATAAAACACCTGTTACCACCACGGTATCGCCCACATTAATTCCTGATGTTATTTCAACATTATTAGATAAGCGGATTCCTGCAGCCACATTCACATAACTGGCTTTCCCGTTTTTTACAAGAACCAACTGGTTATTTTTATCATCGGGTATCAGGGCATTGGTAGGGATCAGGATAGCTTTTTTGTCCATACCGGCATTCACCGACACTTTCGCAAAACTACCGGGATTGGCATCGCTGTTTTCCAGTATGGCCCGCACCGTCATATTGCGGGTGGCCAGGTTAACCTGGGGTTCCATCGCGATGATGCGCGCCTGACGTTTTTTCCCCGATTGATCCATTTCCACATCCACCGTTGCACCCACTTTTAAAACCGAACTGTAATCTTCCGGAATGGTAAAATCTATTTTGACTTTGTCGCGCTGCAGCAGGGTGGCTATCAGGGTTGTGGGAGAAACATAAGCGCCCACACTCACCTGCCGTAAGCCGATATAACCGTCGAAGGGCGCCTTCAGGAAAGTTTTATCCAGCAAAGCCTGGTTATATTCAATATCCGCTTTAAAACCATTTACAATATTTAAAGCGGCATCGTAGTCACTCTGGTTGATCCCGTTCACGGCGAGCAGCTGCTTGTCGCGCTCTTCCGTTTTCATCGCCAGATCCAGGGCCACTTTGCTTTTTTCGAGTTGCGCCTGCAGGTCAGCGTTATTGACCGTTGCAATCAGGGTTCCTTTTTTGATCAGTTTCCCTTCCGGAACAAACAAATACGTTAACCGGCCGCTGGCTTCCGGATGCAATTCCACGTATTCATTTGCCACTACGCTTCCATTTACTTCGAGGGTATTGGAAATGGGTTTTGCAGTGGCTACCAGGACGTCTACGATGGTGGGAGGCGATGCTGCCGGTTTGGAAGGATCTGTTTTATGTGAGCAAGCCGATAAGTAACCCCATAACACAACCACACTGAAAATTCTTATCTTCTGTTTACTCATCCAGCTTCCGGGTTTGAAAAATTAAAAAGCAGACTTCAAATATAAACAGAAAGAATTTTCAGGCAGATTATCGGAGGTTTTATTATTTAAACGGGTTAAATCCATGTTCATTGAACATTTTTCATCTTTCGCCGATTTAATTCCTTACTGATCAGCATCAGTTCGCGGCCCGTCTGTCCGCTGAGTGAACTGTTTTCTTCGGCCCGGCGCATGAGATAAGGTACCACATCTTCAATGGGGCCGAAGGGCAGGTATTTGCTCACGGAACATCCGGCCTTCGCGAGGTTGAAGGTGATATGATCACTCATACCATAGAGCTGGGAAAAATGAATATGCGGATGGTCATAAGCAAGGCCTTTCTGTTTCAGTAATTCGGCTGCATGCAGGTTGCTGTAATCATTGTGGGAGGCAACGATGCAGGCAATATGTTCTATATGATCAATGCAAAATGCCACGGCGTCATTATAATCCCGGTCAGTCGATTCCTTATCCGGCTGAATGGGAGAGGGATAGTTTTTTTCCACTGCCCGGGCCCTCTCCTTCTCCATATACGCCCCGCGCACCAGTTTCACACCCAGCACAAAATCCTTGAGCCGGGCCGCTTCCAGCATATCTTTCAGGAATACCAGCCGGTCGTGTCTGTAGAGTTGTGCGGTATTATAAACAATCACTTTTTCTTTGTTGAATTCCGCCATCATCTGGATACTTAGCACATCCACCGGGTCCTGGATCCAGGTTTCTTCGGCGTCTATGAGAACGGCAATATTTTTTTCGGCTGCCTGCACGCATATTCTATGCATGCGGTTGCGCACCCGTTCCCATTCCGCCGCTTCCGCCTCTGTAAAAGTCGCCAGTGCAGCAGCATAACGTTTCATGAGGGAGCCGGAAGTCTGGTCGAGGGAACGATCCAGTTTCTCCAGCAGTTCAAAGCGGGCGCAGCCGGTCATCTTAATACTGATAAATGGAATATTGGGCTGTGAAGCCGCATAGTGTATGACCCGTATAAATTCTTCGCAGGCCTGGTCAAATCCGGCTTCCCCGTTATTACCACCCTCCACTCCATAATCCAGGATGGCCTGCACATGATAGGCAGCGAGTTTTCGGGCAACGGGTGCCGTTTGTTCCAGATTTTCACCACCCACGAACTGGGAAAAAATCGTTTTGCGTATCAGTCCCCGGATCGGCAGCTTCCAGCGGATGGCCCAGGGCGTGAGGCGGATACCCCATTTCACTAGGAAGGGTTTGTCCATACTTTGAAACAGAAACTTTGCTTTTTTGAGTTCTGCATCTGATTTATAGGCAAAAGCATTTTCAGTATTTTCGAAAGAAAAGTCATTATGTATCATAAAAAACCGGCTTGCACAAATGTAACAGAAAAGCCAACGTCTGGCTGTATCAGGTCATACCCCATAGTTAATTATTGCGTATTTTCGGCTACCCATGAAGATCCTGCAAACCCGCATATACAAACTTTCCATCCCCATGCATCCGTTCCGGATCGCGACGGGCACGATGTACCATGCACAGAATCTCTTCATCCGGGTGGAGACTACCGGCGGACTGACGGGGGTGGGTGAATGTTCCGCCTTTCCGATGATCGTTGGCGAAACCCAGGCCACCTGTTATGAAATGGCGAAGGAATTTGCCGGGCTCTGGAAAGACCAGGACGCTTCGGATATTCATGGCCGTTTGAAGGAACTGGATGATTTCACGGCCTTCAATGCAACCGTAAAGAGCGCGTTCGATATGGCGCTGTACGACCTGGCGGCAAAGAAAGCCGGCCTGCCCTTGTATAAATTCCTGGGAGGAAATATAAAACCCATCGAAACGGACCTCACTATCGGGATCGGGGATCCGGAGATCATGGCTGCTACCGCACTGGAATTTAAAAACAAAGGTGTCCGCATCATCAAGATCAAGCTGGGAAAAGATGGCCTCACGGATTTGCTCCGGGTTAAAAAAATCCGCGAGGCGGTGGGTGATTCCATTACATTGCGGATTGATGCCAACCAGGGCTGGGATTTTGAAACCGCAAAAGAGCTCCTGGTGAAAATGGGTAAATACAGGATTGAATTTTGCGAACAACCCATGCGGAACTGGAATGATCCCCTCCTGCCTGCGCTGCGGAAAATGTCTCCCGTCAAAATCATGGCGGATGAAAGTGTATTCAATCACCATGATGCACGACGACTGATCCTGGCAGGCGCCTGTGATTATGTCAATATCAAATTCGCCAAATCCGGCGGCATCGCCGAAGCCCTGAGGATAAACCAGGTTTGTGAAGAAAACGGAATCGCCTGTATGATGGGCGGCATGCTGGAAAGCCGGCTGGCCCTGACGGCCTTTGCGCATTTTGCCCTTTCGCAAAATAATATCCGGTTTTATGATATGGACACCTGCCTGCTCGGCCACCAGGCTGACCCGGTGACGGGTGGTGTTCAGTTTAAAGGCTATTTCCTGGAACTGCCCGACACGCCCGGGATCGGAGCGGATATGGACGAAAACTTTTTAAAAACCTGTGAGCAGACCTGTATATAAAAAGGAAAATTGAAAAAAGAAAAATTGGAAACCATTTCATCATGTTGAACAAATAATAAACGCATGGCAAAATCACCTATGGATTCGCAGATCACAATGACGGAGCTCGTTCTTCCCAATGATACCAATGTGTTCGGCAACCTGATGGGCGGCCGGCTCATGTACTGGATGGATATTGCCGCGGCCATCTGCGCTACCAAACATTGCAATGCCCAGGTCGTAACGGCTTCGGTGGATAATATTTCCTTTGAAAGTGCGATCGAGCTGGGAAATGTAGTACATATCGAAGCCAAACTGAGCCGGGCTTTCTCCACGTCTATGGAAGTCCACCTGAAAGTGTGGGGGGAAAGTTTCAAAAACCAGGAGCGCTACAAAAGCAATGAAGCCTATTATACTTTCGTTGCCCTGGACGCTAACCGAAAACCGATGCGCGTTCCGGAACTGGTGCCGGGTACCGATGAAGAAAAACGTTTGTTCGAAGGCGCCCTGCGCCGTCGCCAGCTCCGGCTGATCCTCGGCGGTAAGATGCGGCCCGAAGATGCAGATGAATTAAAAGCATTGTTTATCCAGGTGAGGCCGGGGCTGTGATGGGTTGACGGTTGACGGTTGACGGTTGACGGTTGACGGTTGACGGTTGACGGTTGGGCGTTGGCCGTAAGTGAATTTTTACTTTTAACTATAAAAAAAATCACCTGAATAAAATATTCCTTATCCTGAACGGAATCCTGCTGGTTGTTCTGCTTGCCCATTCCATTAACCGCGATCTCATGCTGGAAAGACAATACCCGGCAGATCTGAGAAACCGGGTGGTGGGCGCCCGGTTGGAAAAAGACGGAAAACTTCCTTACGCTTATGCCTGGCATCCGGCGGATGGCCCCCGGTATTTTGATATCAGTAACCAAAATACAGGATCGGGTTTCAGTAATATCACTGCCAGCCCTTTTTTTCACCAACTCTTCATTCCGCTCTTTGAATTACCACAACAAACGGTTTCCCGGATCTGGCTCGGGCTCCAGTATTTTTTTCTGGCCTGTCTGATCGGCATGACCGGGGCGTTAACCGGGGATAAAAAAATAAAATGGATGATCCTCAATGTGGGCATTTTATTTACAGCGACCGAAGCCTGGAAAGATATGATTGCAACCGGACAATTGTATTTTTTCGAGGGTTTCCTGATGGGATTCATCCTGTTCTCCCTGATCATAAATAAAAAAACAACAATTGTTATTGCAGGCATCATTGCTGCTGTTTTCACACTTACCCGTCCGATTGGAATCGTGATGTTTATTCCGTTTTTGTTTCAGTATAAAAAATATCTTCTTTTCCTGGGGGTGTCTTTTGCCGCATTAGCAGTATATGGGGTGTTTGTTTTGGCGAATCCGTATCAAAAAGCACTTTACAGGGATTATGTTCATAATATGAAAAGGCATGTGCAGATGCATCAGCAGGAAGGCCCGGAGGCAGAAACGTCACATGCAATGAGAACATCACCCTACCCCATCCTGGAAGGATTTGATATGAATGAAGTACACCGTTTAAATACTGAATATCCAATCCGGATTTATTCTGAGAACGGAAATATATTCGTAATTTATAATAAACTGACCCATTCAAAACTTCCACTGGCTGTTTTGAATGCCTGTTCGGTGGCCACGATCCTGATTTTATCATTATGGTTCTATATCCATAACCGGAAATATCCGGTGCAGGACCTGCAAATCGCATTATTTGGTTTCACTTTATATATGATTGTTGAACTGTTCAATCCCATCCACAGGCATCAATACAATACGGTTCAGTGGTTCTCCCTGGTATTGGCTGGTTTTCTTTTGATAACCGGTTGGAGAAACGGGGCTTTTATCCTGTTGATCCTGGGTCTTTTGCTGAATATTACAAATGTACAATGGCTGCCCATGCGACACCTGATCGGAGAATTTTGCTGGCTTACCGCCATGCTGATGCTGGTTTTTTCCTCACGTTTTAATCAACCTGTATGGAAAAAGCCATCATAATGGGTGCAGGTCCGGCCGGACTTACCGCTGCTTACGAACTGCTGACGCGAACAAATATCAAGCCGGTGATCATTGAAATGGATCAGCAGGTGGGCGGACTTTCCAAAACAATCAATTACAAAGGAAACCTGATTGATATCGGCGGGCATCGTTTTTTTTCGAAGTCAGAAACAATCACCAACTGGTGGCTGCGGTTTCTTCCTTTGGACGAAGCGTCACCCACGGACATCCCCCTTACCTATCATAATCAAACCATAGAACTGCATAAAGGCATTTTAAATAATACGGCCACCGGTGGAAAAATGCTTATCCGGCCAAGAAAATCGCGCATCTATTTTAACCGTGCATTTTTTGATTATCCGCTTGCTTTAAATCCTAAAATGATCCGGAATTTCGGGATTCCCAAAATAAGCAGGATTGCCCTGTCCTATTTTCGTTCTAAACTTTTTCCCATAAAAGATGAACAATCCCTGGAACAATTTTTCATTAACCGCTTCGGAAAAGAATTGTACCAGACTTTTTTTAAAAGGTATACTGAAAAAATCTGGGGCGTTACCTGCGACCGGATCCCGGCCGACTGGGGCCATCAACGCATCAAAGACCTGAATATCAGCAAGGCCATTCTTCAATCATTCAAATCGATTTTTTCAACTAATAACAGTATTCACCAGCATGGCGTAAGTACCAGCCTGATTGAGCAGTTCCTGTATCCGGAAAAAGGTCCCGGACAAATGTGGGATACGGTCGCCCAAAAAGTGCTGGAACTCGGCGGTGAAATCCGACTGGGAACTGAAATAGTAAAAATAGTGGCTGATGACCAACAAATTCGCTCAGTCACCTGCAGGGAAGGGCTTACGGGTAAACAGACTGAATTGACCGGGTCCTGTTTTTTTTCAACAATGCCGGTTAAGAACCTTATTTCCTCCATGGAAAATATAAAAATTCCCGGCCCTGTAAAAGAAGTTGCTTCAGGATTGGTGTACCGTGATTTTATTATGGTGGGGCTGCTTTTTAAAAAACAGGAAGCTAAAACCAGGGAAGGAATTGAGATGCTTACAGATAACTGGATCTATTTGCAGGATGAGAAACTGATTGCCGGAAGACTTCAGATCTTTAATAATTGGAGCCCGGAGATGGTTGCGGATAAAAGGAATTTATGGATCGGGCTGGAATATTTCTGTTCGGAGACCGATGAAATATGGAAAAAGTCCCGTGAAGAAATGATAGCATTAGCCTTAAAAGAAATCAAACAAACGGGTTTAATTCAAAAAGAAACATTGCTTGACGCAACCGTTATTAAAGTACCCAAAGCCTATCCATCCTATATTGGGGCCTACGATCAGTTTGCAGTAGTTCAGGAATTCCTGGATTCAATAGGTAATTTATACTGCCTCGGGCGTAATGGCATGCACCGTTATAATAATACCGATCACAGTATGATGACCGCCATAATTGCTGTAGACAATATCATCAGCAATCAAAAAGACCGGACCGGTATCTGGGGGGTGAATATGGAGCATGATTTTCATGAAGAAAAACGGAAGGTTTAACACGTAACGCATTTTTGCTAAGAAAGTAAAGCATACAACTCATTAAATAAAAATACCCGCTCATCAGATGAGCGGGTATTGAATATTCATAAACGTCTGCTTATTTCGCAGCTTCGTCGTTGCCTTTTTCTTCCTGCTGCAGCTTTTCCTTGATTTCAGCAAGGGCGCCGAGATCACCGAGTGTTGGTTTTTCAACCTTGTTCTGGATCGTCTTCACGGCTTTGCGGGTTTTGTCGGCATCGGTCCTGGCTTCCTTGCGCGCAACGGCTGTTTCTTCGGCCTTGGCCTGTTCCCAGATGCGGGTATGCGATAAAACGATGCGTTTTTCATTGCGGTCGAATTCGATCACCATGAACTTCTCAGTTTCATCTGCATTCACCGTTTTACCATCTTCCTTTGCGAGGTGACGGGCGGGCGCAAATCCTTCGAGACCGTAGGGAAGTTGTACCAGGGCACCTTTGTCATCTTTGCGGATAACGGTTCCTTCGTGGATGGTTCCGATCGCAAAAGTGTTTTCCAGTGCATTCCATGGATCTTCTTCCAGTTGTTTATGTCCCAGCTGGAGTTTGCGGTTATCTTTATCGATGCTGAGAATCAGGACATCAATATGCTGACCGACCTTGGTGTATTCAGACGGATGGTTGAAGCGTTTCAGCCAGCTCAGGTCGCTGATATGGATCATACCGCCGATGCCGGGAGAAAGTTCCACAAACACGCCATACGGTGTGATGTTTTTTACCAGGCCATTGTGTTTTGATCCCTGCGGGAAACGGGTTTCGATGGTGCTCCATGGATCTTCACTCAGCTGTTTGATGGACAGGCTCATCTTACGCGAGTTTTTGTCGAGCGTAACAATGCGTGCCTGGTGTTCATCACCCAGTTTGAAGAATTCCTTGGCATTGATCGGGGTATTGGCCCATGTGATTTCACTCACATGCACCAGACCTTCCACACCGGGCATGATTTCGAGGAAAGCGCCGTAATCTTCGATATTCACGACTTTGCCTTTCACGATTTCACCTTCCTTGATGGTTTCAGGCAGCACATCCCATGGATGCGGGGTGAGCTGTTTCAGACCGAGGCTGATACGTTTCTTGCCATCGTCGAAATCGAGCACCACCACCTGGAGTTTCTGGTCCAGTTTGAGTACTTCGCTCGGATGGCTGATACGTCCCCAGCTGATATCGGTAATATATAATAAACCATCCAGTCCGCCGAGGTCCATGAACGCACCAAAATCGGTGATGTTCTTGATGGTTCCTTCGAGTACCTGGCCTTTTTCGAGTTTGCTCATGATCTCTGCACGCTGTGCTTCGATATCGCTTTCGATGAGTGCCTTGTGGGAAACAACGGCGTTCTTGATGGTATCGTTTACTTTAACCACTTTGAACTCCATGGTTTTACCCACGAACTGATCGTAATCGGTAACCGGTTTCACGTCGATCTGCGATCCGGGCAGGAAGGTTTCCATGCCGAATACGTCAACGATCAGTCCGCCCTTGGTTTTGCTGGTAACCGTACCGGTAACCACTTCACCTGTTTTGTGAATTTCCACAATGCGTTCCCAGGCGCGGGTAATGCGGGCCTGTTTGCGGCTCAGGTGCAGATGACCTTCGCGGTCTTCTTTTTCCATCACCATCACTTCCACTTCATCACCGCTTTTCAGATTCTGAAGATCGCGGAATTCATTGAGGGAAACGAGACCGTCACTTTTAAAACCGATGTTCACGACAACATCCGTTTTGGTAACGCCCACCACGAGACCCTTGATGAGTTCCCCGTCGGTGATCTGTACAAATGTATTTTCATACACTTTGTCGTACTTCTCTTTTTCTTCCTTGTTGTAAGCTGCGACGTTCCGTTTGTCAATGGTCCAGTCGAAATCGTCGTGAGCGGTCGGGGCAGGGAAATGATGTCCCTTTCCGTTTGCGGCAGGTGCATTTGTTGTCGCTGTAGTTGCTTCCGTTGCGGTAGCAGACTCCTGACCTTCAGCGTTTGCGTTTACAATTTGGTTTTCTTCCATAAAAATTAAAATACCCGAAGGTTTTATTTCGGGGCTGCAAAAATACGAAAAAACCGGGTAAATCAGCGGAGCCTGCCATTGTAAGAAGTTCCCGTAGGACACATCGCCCATAACAGTCTAACCCATTCATTTCTATGCAGTTTCCTTTATTTCTGAAGACGTTAAAGCGGTCAGCTCATGGTAGCTGCGGTATCCACAGCGGGATAAAATGGGCCATCTTCCCGTTTTTTTTGGTCCGGATATGGGTGGCATTGGCTTTGAAAACATGCCCTGTTGCCTTATTGGCACCCTGGTAACAGCCCGGCATCGCCACCTTATCTTCTGCTCCGGATATTTCAGTCAAGGCAATAGGGAATCCGTCATGATGAGCCGGCAACTGCATGAATACATTCGCGACAACTGCATCCGGCAGGGTGAAAATGCCGCCCCCTTTCACGAAGGGCATGCTGATGCATTTGTGCCATTCGATGGCAGGATCAAAAAGAGCCCGTGCTGCCTGCACATTGGCGGTAGCAAAATGAGAATATACCTGTTTGACTCATTCTGTGTCGGACAGGTTTGGACAGGATTAGGGGTAAAATCAGAATTGATAAGGTAACCAACATTTTGTCTGTCTCTGGAAATAATGCAGCAGGAAAATGAAACGGCTTAACGACAAAGCTTTTTGGCGGTTGCGGTTTCTCTGTTATATTTGCACCCCTGAACCAAACCGGTAAATGCCGGTTTTCCTGCCCGGGTGGCGAAATTGGTAGACGCACTGTGTTCAGGTCGCAGCGTGGGAAACCATGTGCTGGTTCGAATCCAGTCCCGGGCACATCATAAACTTGTAAGTCGTTGACTTACAAGTTTTTTCTTTTTAGGTCATGTGTGTTTTTAGCGCTTTTTCACGCTTTCTCTCTCTTTTAATGCCACACAAATGACACACAGATGACACACAAAAATTTCCCGAACAAAACCAGCACAGATGCGGGTTTTAAGGCATTTTTTAGCCCCTTTTTTGGGCTAAATTTTACCACTCTTGACACACAGATTGACACACGAATGACACACAGTTCATTGTTGTTTTTCTCGTTATTTCATCGAAAAACCAAAGGAACTTCTCCTCCCTTCCTGTCGGTTCTTTTTACAACTTAACACATTTAACCTCCACAAATTTTGATCAGGAAAACACCCGAACAATTTGTATGGTAGTGACTTATAGGCATGGCCTATGAACAATATTTTCCACTTTATAAATTACTCCAAGATGAATATCGTCAAAAGAACCTCAAGAAATTGTGAAAAGGATTACTACTCATTTGAACTCGGTCGGTGTGCTGGTAGTCGGATTACAACCGGAATCTTCACCTATACAGAACCTAAAAACCAAATCGAAAAGAATCACAACAAAGAAGCTTTGCGCCTACTAGACACCAGGAAATCCGAACTTTCACTGGAGCACCAGGCTATCGGAAGCGGCTTTATTCCGGAACACAAATTCAAAGGCAATTTTCTGGAATATTACTGGGAGTACGTTGATCTAAACAAACGTAAAGGGAACCGTCATTTGAAAAGTAGCCTAATTCAGTTTAAGAATTTCCTCCAAAAAGATTTTATTTCACCGATTGATATCAATGAAAACCTCTGCAAACGGTTTCGTCAGTATTTATTGGATCGATTTACAGGTGACACACCGGCCAATTACTACGCCCGCTTCAAGTGGGTAGTCAAAGCAGCTACCAAAGAGGGATACTTCAGGTATAATCCTTCCGAGGATATTAAAACCAAATCTAACCCCTCAAAATCCATCAAATCAAACCTGGAAGTGGACGAATATCTCAAACTACTGAATACACCCTGGTAAACAAAACCATCGATGTAATCATAAGTGTTTGTTGTACTATAATATCGACACCAAAAACTAGGTTGTCAGTTACAGCAAACCACTAGCACTCACGTCATAATATTAAGTTCTAGAAATTTAGGATCAAATTAAAATATATCTTGGATCTAATTAGATTATAATTGACCCAATAATAAAGCTGGATCAAGTTTTTGAAGACTTACAATTTTCATCGAATTTCAACAACAATATGCTTTTCAGTTCTTCAAAATTACAATTTAAGCTATTAGCGGAAATGGTGATAGGTGTAGCAAGGTATTTCAAACTCATTTCCATTTGTTTTCTTTTAAATGCATTATTTTGCCCTTGAATATAATATTCAGGATTCTTTACTAGAATTAGCATAAGTTTTTGATTATAATATAAGGTTTCCTTTATCTCCTCAATGTCATCCCATTTTATAAGTCCAAAGGAAAACGAACCAGCATTCACATTAATACCGAATTTATCAATTGTGATTCCTGGTTTATAATCCCCTAACTTCAACAAAAGCAATAACCCTCCCAATCCAAAAAACAAAATTCCTGCAATACTCATTATAGAATTAAAAATTTGATTTCTAAATATAATACTCTTAGGTTGGAAAATTAAAATCCAAAATCCTATAATTACAAATACAATAGCGGCAACAATAAGCATTGTCAATTTCACTTTGCTCAATGGAATTTCAATTCGATCATTTGCTTTACTAACTATCATTTTTCAATTTGGAATTAATAATTGCCAGAAAAAAGTTTTCAATTGGAAAAATTAGATAAATAATTCAATTAAGGCACGTAAAGGTTTTTGTACAGCCCCTCGCGGGAGTCTCTGGATGTCGTTCCAGGACTGCTTTTAAAGGTTTTAGTTTATTCCTTACGAACCCTCCCCAGGTTTTTAAAAGTCAAGATTATGCAGCAGGTAATGGGAGGATTTACAAAACATCAGAGAGCATAATTTTCCCTTCGGTGTCGCGACCGGCTAAAATCAGTGAATCTTCGAAATATCTTCGACAGCTTTCTTTGCTCAGTTTTGATTTTCCCAGTCCGATGTAAGTCACCCACTAATTTAAAAGAATTTAGTATATATAAGAAAGCGAATCCCCACCATATCCCCCACTTTCTAATAGTCTTTTTTCGCTCGCTTCTTTCCCTTTTTAAAATTAACATTTGCTCTTATTAACTCAAACTTATAATGCGAATATTTTAAACGCCTCCTTAGTGATGACTTTACAATTCTCAGCCATCTCCTCCAAAGTGCATCCGATAACTTTAATATTTACGGGTAAATTGTTTTGGGTTTCCATGAGATCCATTTGAAGAATACAGTCATCGATCTCTTTTTTACTCCCTTTTAATTTATCAAATAATTGCCGGGCTAACTCCTTTTTGTTCCCGATATAAAATCTGGCCAAAACTCTCAAAACCTTGCGGGGTCTTAATATATAGCAATATATAAAATATAGTTTCCATCCCAATGAAAGGGCGGGATGGACGTCCCGCCCGAATTTGAACGATAACAAATCTGGATTATTGAATCTCAATAGACCGGGTAACTTTTTGAGCATGTTCCTTTTTCGGAATACTGAGATAAAGAATGCCGTCCTCATACTTAGCAGATATTTTACCAGCATCAACTGTGTCATCGAGATTAAACGACCTGGTAAACTGACCTTTTTTAAATTCCTTTCTGAACCACCCTTCGCTCTTATCTTCCTTCCTGGTTTCTTCGGTATGTTCTGCTGAGATGGTTAACACGTCTCCCTCCAGGTTTAAGCGAAAATCCTGTTTTTGAAGGCCCGGAGCAGAAAATTCAAGTTCATAGGTTTTGTCGGTTTCCCGGATATTTACAGGAACCTGAGTTAAATTCGGGGATTTACTTATTCCATTGAAGCCCCAAAATTCATCATCAAAAAAACGGTCAAGGTTATTTTGGAAGATCTGATCTACAACACTTCCAAAAGTTGCCGGCTGGCGGCCATTGTCTCTTTTAATAATGTTATTCATGATTTCCTCCTTTTGTTTTTAAGGTGAATGGATAAAAAATTGCATAACAAGGAGAATGCCAGAGCGAAATCCTGAAATTTTGACAATCCGAGAAGGTCGGAAGACTGTCAGAATGAAATTATTTCACGAAATAATTTCATTCTGACGAAAATCGCGGCGGGAAGTGAGATTATATCTTTTCGGGACAATCATTGGCTCTTTTTTATTCATTCCAAAACGTCTACAACATCGCTTCCCTTCAGTGACGGACCCACGAAAATGGCAGCGATGAGATATGTTTTCGTGGTTGGAGGAACCGGAAAATTCGTTTATTTTGGAACCAATTTTTATGAAGGGCATCCCACTCTATAAAGAAATAGACGAGTTGCACGAGATCACAGATTCAAGCCTCAGATCAAAATACAAGGGGTCTCATTGTTTCGACATGGCAAAAACCAACAATTTAACGGTAAACGCCCTGCCCCCTCGTGCTGACTTTTATACCTTGGCAATAAATCCAGGAACTAAGGATCTGACTTATAGACTGAACGAGAACACATTTACAAACCCGAAATATTTTATTTTGTGCGTGGCGCCGGGTCAAGTGGTCAGGTGGGAGAAGAAAGGAGATTGGTTTGGTTATTGCACCTTTTTTAAATCCGGCTTTTTACTTTTCAATTCAGAAACTAATTTCCTAAAACTGTTCCCTTTTTTAATATTAGCGGGACGAATTTGATTTCTGTCGATTCGGCGGACTTTGAATGTATTTTCCCCTTGTTCACACAGATCCTTTCAGAGCAGAATCGTCAATCAGCATTCAGTATAGAGGCCGTCCGGTCCTTATTTCACGCTGTCCTTTGGCATGTAAGTGAGGTATTGTTAAACTGGAAAGCCGGAATGTTATTTCCTTTCCGTTTACCTAAATAAAGTGGGTTCAACAGGAAATCAGCCGGGTAAGATATATTTCGGACGATTTTAAACGGGTGTTCGTCGACCCATGCGGCGGGCGTTTATTTATATCATCATATTTGGTGTGAAATGTTTCAACACCTTATTCATGATATATAATACCGGCCATGAAAAATAATTTCACCCGTTCCATTTCCCCACTCCTGTTCCTGTTTTTTGCACTCTCAGCCAGAGGCCAGTCAGGGATTATGCGGGATGTGCTCAATACAGTAAAAGGCACTGCGCAGAATCGCGCAAATAATACAGCCACCCAGGAGACCAATAAAGCCATAGACCCCGTTGACCCTGCCACCCCATCCAAATCACATTCGGGAAATTCAGGCGCATCATCCGCATCCCCCACCGAAACAGCAGCTGTACATGGTGTACTGGGCGCGTTCGCCAGGGCGGCTGCCGACAATCCCAACGATACATCGGCAGCAGATCTGACCATGAAGGCACTTGGAATAATGGCCGGCGAAAAACAAGTTTCAGCACAGGATTCCGCAAATGCCATCAAAGCATATATGACGGCTGGCGGCGGATCCGGATTACATTATGAATATGCGATTACCATGAGCGGAAATAAATCCATCACGAAAGACAGTTCTGAATTGTATTTTACCAATGGCGGAGAAGGAAGAAGCGAAATGAGAATACCCATACCCGGCGTGCGCATGAATAAGATGATCAGTATCGGACACGTAAACCAACCCGATTATACGATTATGTTATACCCTGAATCAAAAACATACTCCCTGAAAATCCTGGATACATCATACATGATAAAAACACAGGAAACTTACCAGGTGACCCGGATCGGAACAGAAACCATTCAGGGTTATCCCTGTGTGCATTCAAGAATTGAGACAACCAGCGGATCAGGCAGGTTCAAATACAGTTCCACCATGGATGTCTGGGCCAGCACGGCCGTTCCGGGTTATCCCCTCTATAAAAAAATGACCAGCCTCCAAACCATCAAAACCGGAATGACCAGGACATTGGAAAATGCAGGAGGAGGCGGGGTATTTGTGAAGCTGGTTGTTTCCGGAAAGGAGTATTCCATGAAACAACTGCTGATCAAAGCAGAACAAAAATCATTCCCCGCCTCCCTGTTCCTGATTCCCTCCAATTATTCTGAATCTAAATATAATATGGTGTATCAAATGGTACCCTCTTCTGTCCGTTAGACTCATCGGGATCAATAACAAATGGTTTAGATGAAGACCTGCTTTTTTTTCATAAATTACCAGTGAATCACGGCTCATGGCATACCTGTTAAAATACCTGATTGTAGATGATGAGGAAATTGACCGGCTGACACTCGAATCAGCAGCTTCCGGATTCTCATTCCTCCAAAAAATAGCCACATGCGGTCATGCCCTGGAGGCTTTTGAATTGATCACACGCTTTAAACCCGATATTGTATTTGCCGATATCGAGATGCCGGGCATGACCGGACTTGAATTGATCAAAAGATTATCGGGTAAAGTTCCAGCCCCCGTGTTCATTACTTCGCATCCCGAATTCGCGATAGACGGATATGAAATTGAAGCTTTTGACTATTTGCTGAAGCCGGTCACAAAAGAACGTTTTGCCAGATGCGCCAATCGCCTGCACGATTTTTTTCAGCTTCAGGAAAAGGTTTCAGCGCTGGAAAAAGAAATTGAATCCAATCATATTATCATTAAAGAGGGCTACGACAAATATAAAATCGGGATTCATGATATTTTTTATCTCGAGGCAATGAAAGATTACACAAAAATCGTCACCACAACCGCGAAGTCACCTGGTCCTGTGTACGTTGGCGGGTTTACATGAACGGCTTCCCATAGAAAAGTTTGTCCGCATACATCGCAGTTATATCGTGAACCGGGATAAGCTTAGCGCAACAAAGGGAAATAAAATATGGGTGGGAGGCTTTGAGCTGCCGATGGGCAAGCTGTATAAAAATGCTTTGGACGGAATTTTCTGATCACATCAAATGGAAACACGCCGGAACATCCTGATTGTATTTTTACTGCTGGGTTTGATCTGTAGTTCGTCGTTTCTACGGGCTCAGGAGCCAGATTTGTCTAAGATTTCCGGAACGAAGGAAAAAATAAAAGCATGGATGTCCTATTGCGAATCCCTCCGGATCAATAAAACCGGGAAAAATAATTTCCCAGCCTTGCAACAGGCCGCCCTCGCAGGAATAGCCATGACACCTGCAACAGACGCTTCCAACCGGGCAAGGTTTTATTTTTTTGAAGCTTTCGCCTGTTATTACCAGGTAAAATTCGACAGCGCACAATATTATTTATACCTAAGCCTTCATGAAGCACAGAAGGCCAATAACGCTGAATTTATTGCAGAAGCCTGCGTCGGCCTGATACCCCTCAACTTTCAACTCCGGCAACAGGAGAAAGTAGACAGCTGTAAAAATATTTTACAAACGATACTGGACACCACTAAAAATGAAAATATTTTACGGGACGGATATTCCGCCATGGGAAGTTATTACCAACAGAAATCGTATTACAGTACCGCCGAGGATTTTTTTATTAAGAGTATTGAACTGAGAAAAAAACAGGTCGATACCACAAGCGACAACAAATTAAAAGCAGACTATGCCATTCAGTGTTACCTACTGTCTAAGCAATACGGGAATACCGATGTATTATCCAAAAGTCTGGATATACTAAAGGAAGGAAAACCCTTTGCTAATTTTTCACCGCCCGTATTCATTCGATACCTGAGTTCTTTTACAGAGATCTATGCGCTGCTGGGTCAAATTGATTCTGCTTTATTTTATGAGCAGCAGCTGGAGTTACATACCAAAAACAGTCCGGTCGTACTTTCTGAAATGGTATCGGCCAATCTCAATATTGCTAAATACTATATCGAACACGGAAAAACCGCCAGAGCGCTTCCCTATATCACAAAAGCAGATACCCTGGCGAATCGAAGTAAGTCACCCATCCTGCTCTACCAGGCGCAGTTATGGAATGGCAGGTGGCTGGAAGAAACAGGCAAATATACCGAGGCCATTTCCCAGCTCGCCCAGTCAATACCCGTAGCAAAACAGATCAGTAAGGAACAATATACCGAAGCCCTGAAATACATGGCGCTTGCCCAAAAAGGTGCAGGTAATCTCAAGGAATCCATCCGGTATTATGAAACCTATATCGACCAATCGGATTCGCTCACCAAAGAAAAAGTTTCCCGTAACCTGGCGGACCAGGAAACCCGTTACGAGACCAGGCAGAAAGAACAGCGAATCGAATTGCTAAGCAGGGAAAACCGTTTGGGTGTGCTCGAACTGCAAAATGCGTCGCGCACCCGGTTATTTTTAATCCTCGGATTGATTTCACTCGGCATCATCGCCCTGCTGCTCTATTTTATTTACAGGAACAAAGAAAATCTGAATAAGGTATTGAATGCGCAGAACAAACAGCTGGACGAATTAAATCACGAACTGGCGATCGCCAATGATACCAAGACAAAACTCTTTGGCATTATCGGGCACGACATGCGGGCGCCCGTCAGCCAGATCGTTCAGCTCCTGCAACTACAAAAAGAAAATCCGCATCTGCTCACCGGTGAAGCAAAAACCAAACATGAAGAAAAACTGAAAACGGCTTCCGAAAACGTACTTGAGACTATGGAGGATCTTTTACTATGGAGCAAGAGCCAGATGCAGTCCTTCAAACCGCGCTTTGTACCGGTGAATATCACAAATATCATTCAAAAAGAATTATCCCTCACACAACAAAGATTGGAAGACCGGAATATCAGGGTTGAAAACGAAATGCCTGAACATTTTATGCAGAATACAGATGAAAATTTTGTCGCGGTGATCATCCGAAATCTGCTCCAGAATGCCATCAAATATAGTGACGAAAACAGCACCATCTCCATCGTAACGAACAGGCAAAAAATATTCATAATCAACCAGGCATCGCGGACCAATGCCGAAACTTTAAACGCAATGTTGGGCAACAGCCAGGTGGACAGTAAAAGCACCGGACTCGGTTTGCAGATCGCACAGGGGCTGGCGGCTTCCATCCAGGCCAAATTGTTTTTCGTCTCCCGGGACAACAACCAACTCGCCGTAGTATTCAGCTGGGAAAAATAACTACTTCATTCTTTTTGACGATTTAAAACCGGCGTTGGTCGGTTATTCTCTGATTCCTGATCGGGGTTGATGAATTTTAATAAACAAAAAAATGAACATGAAACAGATTAAAATGTTATCCGCCGGTCTTATCCTGTCTATTATTTGCCTGTCAGCCAAAGCACAGGAAATGCAGAACAGCAAACCATTATTGGTTCACACAGTGTATTTAAATACAACCAATGATAACAGGATGATAAACATAGATTCTATTTTACAGATCATGAAGAAATATGTGTTGGATCCGAATCAATATTATACCAGCACTAAAATAGCAGGCCACTGGTATGGACATGATAGCAGGGAGGTACTGATCATCTCAGAATGTAAAAGCTGGGATGATGTGACCAGGGCAGAAGCCAGGCAGGATGAAATCATCTCACAACTGATGAAAGACAAAACCATGCAGCCTGCGGGAAAAATGTGGCAGTCCCTGATTTTCCCCGAACATCACTCAGACGAAATTTACCGGGTGATTGCAGAATAATCCTCTTCGTAGACCAAGTCATCATACCTCATGGCATCAAATCAAAATTCATCTTTTATAAAATGGCTATTCCTGGCCCTGGCCATTTTATTTTTCCTGCTGGCGCTGACAATGCTTATTCATTGGAGTTGACCGATGACCGTGGACCGCCAACTGTCATCTTTCATCTGTAATCTCTGTCTTCTGTCATCTGTCATCTAATCGAAACAGTTTAACTAAAACACAATTTTATGCGTATTCATAAATTTCTTCCCGCTCTTCTTCTTGTTGCAGCAGCAGCCTGCCTACAATCCTGCAGCAAGAGTACTCCACAAAACAATACAGGCGGGCCTTCCGGTGGGGATACGATCATACCACCGGCATCAAAATATATGGTGGATACCTATGCCGGAGACGGACCATTGAGTATTATTTCCGGTCCTACACAAATGTGCATTGACAATAATGGCTTTCTCTACGTATCGGAAACCAACCACAACTGCATCATCAAAATCGATCCCCTGCTTCAAACGATCGGTTATTTCAGCGGAAGTTTCAACAATCCCGGTTGTCTTGATGATCCATTTGGAACGGGTGATCCATCACTCACTTTTCCCGGTAATTTGTGGTTCAGTCCGGACGAACAGATCTTTATCGGCGATTATGGCTGCGGAAAAGCAAAAGTTGCCGGTACTACGGGTCATTCCAGCGCGATCCAATATGAAAATCCTTATAATCTCTATCCGGATATGAGTAATGCCTGTCAGGATTTTCAAGGAAATATTTTTATTGGCGATACCTACAATGGCATTTTCGAAATACGTGCTCAAGACCAGGTCCTGGTTAACGTATTAAGTGGTAACGACGTGGGCATCATCAGTTCGATGACCATGGATGCAACCCAGAAAAATATTTATATTTCGGCCAAACATACCATTCAGGAAATTTCTGATGGAAAGGCAATAACGATCGCAGGGGACAGTCTGGGAAGTAAGGATGGCGTAGGTAACAAGGCCTCTTTCGGTGGTGCCATGGCTATTTGCATGGGCGGCGATGGTAATATATATGTTGCTGACACGTATAACAACAAAATACGCCAGGTAACACCAAACGGTCTGGTTACTACGATTGCCGGAGATGGAAATGCCGGAATGGTAAATGGTCCGGGCGACAAGGCCGAATTCAGCGGACCTTACGGGATTGCATTCACCACATCCGGAAACAACAATATTCTTTATGTGAGCGACAATGGCAATAACCTGATCAGAAGGATCACATTTCCTAAATAGTAATCCATGCTGACGCCGCGGAGATGTTAGGTGGCTGGGTTGGTCCGGTCCAAACGCAGCCCGTAAAGTTCATTTTGGTTTCTCAGAACGCAACAATTATGCGGACCCTAAGGAGATTGAATAACATTTTTTGCCAACTCCAGCTTCGATCTCAGCTAAATAATCAAGAGGAAAATATGCCGTTGCCTGGAGGAGAAAAGTGAATAAATGACTATTATACGAAGCATTTTTATTGGCGTATCCATGAGCACGATATATTAACGATCTTTGAGCATTAAACTTTGAGATTCGATATTTTGCAGGTAACGGACTTTCAAATTATCATATAAAGAGTATTTGCCGATAAGAAGGGATACCAAAACCGCGCAATTATGGATCAATCTGCAGAAAAATGGTCAATTATGGAATGCGGAATGGAAAGTGCGCCGTAAGAAATTTCGCCATTTTATGTCAGTTTAGTGTTTTTCTTCTATTTTATTATGGAACATTGTTAGTAATTCTTCTAAGAGTGAATAATCATTTTACTAATGCCTATATTTGAATTGAAATAAAAAGAAAGCGTGCAAAAGTGAGCCATAAACGAAAGATTTGATTCAAGTTTAAATTCACGACACACATTTGACATACAGAACTTAGAAGATATTGAATCCCAGGAAGGAAGGATTCCAGTCCCGGGCACTAGGCCCTGCTTGTCGAAGACAAGTGGGGCTTTTTGTTTGGATGCGGGGCGAACTTGTTCGCCAGAGCAGACAAACAAAAAGACGCAATCCGCGAAGCGGATAAGGGCCTTGGGTAAGACCACCATTGCGGATCTTCTGAGCACCCGAAGGGTGCGAAGAAAATCCAGTCCCGGGCACTCTTAAAACCTTGTAAATCGATTGATTACAAGGTTTTATTTTTTACAATATGATTTAATTTTCACGCTTTCTCCCGCATACTCTCACTTTCTGAAAATCGTTTTTCTTTCGTTTCTTAACGCTTTTTTAAAATGACAAGCACAGAACTATCTATATAATACTGTCCAGTTTATAAAGAGGGTTTAGTCATTCTTTATTTTCAAAAAGGCACAATTATTTTTACACAGATATTTCTTCCCATGTTATAAATGCCCAGATACCCATTTGGAGAAGCCGAATAATACTCAAAATATTTTAACCGGCTTTGATTCGACTGATAGGTGGTGTTCAACAGGTTATTCACCTGAACCTGGAATTGGAATGAAAAGTTTTGAGTATACCGGATAGTAGTTAATATGCCCAGGTTAATTAATGTATAAGACAGGGTGGCTGTTTCGGTATTATCCAGGGCCAGATAATGATTTTGGGCAGCATTGAAATCTGCAACGCTTTTTATTGTGAATGATGTAAAAACAGGTGACTTTGTCTTTATCTCCTGGCTGACACTGGAAACCAGACGCACAGGTGGCATAAAGGGCAGGTATTCACCATTCACACCCATCTTTTTATAAGCAGAACTTAAATTATAACCCTGGATAAATGAAAATGAATTGTCAAATGAAAAACCTTTTATTGATTCCGGATGGAAGTTCACCGTTGCTTCAATACCGAAGAGCTCAGCATTTGATTGTTCATAACGAAAAGTCTTATTTCCCGGAACAATAGTGACCGGATTTCCCTGACTATCGGTTTCCTGGGCCTCATATAAATAATTTTGGATGTAGTTGTTAAATATGCTGAAGTATATTGAAATGTCCTTGAATGTCATTTCTATCCCTGCATCTTCCTGCAAACTGAATTCCGGAAGAGCATTCCGGTTCCCCAGGTAAACGATATGCGCGCCGGGATCAAGGCCATTTGACGCAAATTCAGAAATGTTCGGAGCCCTGAATCCCCTGGCCACATTGGCTTTTAAACTGATCTGCTGATTGACCTGATAAGTCATCCCGGCGCTGAAAGAAAGACCTGCAAAGGTTTTATTAATAGCCGGAAACTGCAGATAGGAACCGGCAGTGTCCGGAGAAATCACATGCTTGAAAAACCCGGTGACTGTATCCTGTCTTGTGTAAAAATCAGCTCCTTTAAGAAAGCGATTGTCAAACCTCAGTCCACCGCTGAGTGACCAGCGTTCCCATTTATGATGCAGATATACATAAGGGCCAACATCCAGCAGGTTAAAATCAGGAATTGGAAAATCAGTAGCATCCAGGCTTTTATTATTCTGGTACATACCATTGATGCCAAGTGTCAGATCAGTATTTGTAAAAAACTTCCTCGTATATCGGATTCCGTAATTCAACGTATAAAGCCTCACATACAGACCTGCCTGTAGAGGATCTGTCGGGTGATCGAATTCCCTGCGGATATTTTGCGTGAAAGCCAGCTGACCATCTAAAAACCCTTTGCCGAATTCGTAATGGTTATTGGAATAAAATTTATAATCCTGAATGCGTTGGTGAAGCGGGCTCAATAAATAACTATTCAGCGAATCATAGGGAACAATGGGCCTGTCTTTTATATTATCTCCGGGTTGGCCACCAATCTCATAGATCTGTTTGGTGAACAGCCTTGTCAGGGAATCCCGGCTTCCATCGGGTATTCCCTGTTCATGATCATACAGATTCAAATTCAATGTCGTAAATCCGGCCACTGTTTTATACTGAACAGTGAATGAAGCATTGGTTGTCCGAAAATTCGTGTTATAAACCCAACCGTCCACCGGATCATGGTAATTTTTGGCAATCCGACATGAACCACGTACGGCATATGACCAGTGGCCGCTGCCATAAATGAATCGTATTCCATTCCCGATGAGTCCGTTATTGCTTTGATATTCCGATGTATATCTGCCAACTAATTTCCCTTGCGTATTATAGGGCATAACCGGGAAAAGGCTCATTACGCCGGCCAGTGCATCAGAGCCGTACATTATACTGGCCGGTCCTTTAATAATTTCCGCCCTTTCAATATTATAGTCATCCACGACGATTCCGTGTTCATCACCCCACTGCTGACTTTCCTGCCGCACGCCATCATAAAGTGTAAGAACGCGGTTATACCCTAAACCATGAATAAAGGGTTTTGAAACACCCGGACCGGTCTTCACGCTATTAAAGCCTGGAGCACTCTGAGCAAGAGCATCTATAATATTTTCTTCCGTCGCCCGGTCAATAGCACGGGCTGAAATGACGATCACCGGCACCGGAGTTTCTTTGATAGCCGTGGCTTTCGAGACACCTGTTGTTACAAAAACTTCATGCAGACTATTTACAGCCGGAACTAATTCAATCAGATAATTAGCTTTAATCGGGATTACCTGGATAGTATCGGTTTGATAACCCGAATACGAAATAATTAATATTGGATTGATTACAGGAATAGACAAGCTGAAACCACCCTTTGCATTTGTTGTTGTCCCTCTTTCAGATCCTATTATCCTGACCGAAGCGGAAGAAAGGAATTCTTTAGAAATTCCATCACACACACTTCCTTTAATCGTCCGGGACTGGGCTTGGATAAACTCAGGAAGAAAAAAACAGCCAATCAAAATAATAAATTTCATAGACCTCTGAACAATTAGTTCAAATATATTCATTTTTTAGTCTTACAATATATTTTTCATTAGTCCCACCTAATTTTTTCAATAAGGCAATATTTACTAACTTTAGCTCATGGTTAAAATCCTGACACACACACTATCCGAAGAGAATTATCTGAAGGCCATCTATCACCTTGAAAAACAGGGATCTGGTAAGGTAAGTGCTACGGCAATTGCGGAAGAACTGGACAATAACCCGGCATCTGTGGTGGACATGCTCAGGCGGCTTACCGATAAGAAATTAATCCAGTATGATAAAAATAAAGGGGCTGTTCTGTCAGCCGCCGGCCTTAAAATCGCCCTGTTAATCGTACGCAAGCACAGGCTTTGGGAGGTATTCCTGCATGATAAGCTTGGCTACAGCTGGGATGAGGTTCATGATATCGCCGAGCAACTTGAACATATAAGGGACTACGACCTCCCGGACCGGCTGGATAAATTTCTTGGATTTCCAAAATATGACCCGCATGGAGATCCCATCCCACAATCCAATGGTCACCTCCCTGCAATTGCATCAAAACCTTTGTCTGATATAGAAGTAAATCGTAAAATAAGGATCACAAACGTTTCTGATAGTTCGGCAGATTTTCTTCGCTATCTGGAAAAGCAGGGTATTGGATTGAATCAATCCATTACCGTAAAAGCAATTCAGGATTTTGACAAATCGGTGCTGGTAGAACTTAAAGGGAAAAAAGAGGTTTATTTGAGTGCCGAGGCAGCAAGTAAAATATTTGTGAATTGAAGCATCATAAATACACTTAACTGATTGTAGTTGAATATTTTACAAACTATTATTTTTTTACCATCACTTTAAAACTTCTTAAACCGATGTCTTGTTAATTCAACTCTTAGGGCATCTCCTTTTTAATAATAAGTGTTAATATTGTACGTTATGGCATTTTATTGAATGAGAAAAGAGGTCAAAAAATATATTAGTTTCCTTCTTTTACTACTGCTTATAGAGAAGGCAGGCGTGCGCCTGTTTATACATGACAGGTATCATAAAACATCAATTGCTGCAATTACAAACAGCAGTAATAACAAATCTTCCGTTTCTCAATCTAATGATGGTTGTTTAGAAGACTTCTTTCTGGCATTACATCATACAGAAACTTTTGCAATATGCCTGCCGCTCCCGATTTGGAGTCAGCAATCGTTCCCTGGTTATAAGGGTAATATTCCTTCTTTTTCTTCCAATGCAGGACAGTTAAGAGGACCCCCCATATCGTAAGACCTGCCATTCCCGGATATCAATTTTGGCCCCTAGACTTGAAAATCAAAGGTCCAGACTTTATGCAATGAATAATATTATTGGTAAGAATACCGGTAAGATTACTGTTAAAGTGATATCCTGCTAAATCCTCTCCTCCTTCGGGCAAATTAATAACGTGATAAACTAATTGCAATGAAAACAATTGCACTTCGGGCACTTTCAATGTGTTTGTTATGCCTTGCAGCCAGTCATTTATTGTTCTCACAGAGCGCCTCTTCAGCAAACTCGAAAAAAAAATTAGCCAGTACTTCGGGAACCCTTTCCGGTAAAGTGAGTGAAAAAGCGAATGGAACTGTTTTGCAAGGTGCCACGGTATATATTCCTGACTTAAAACTGGGAGTTGTAGCAGATGACAGTGGCCAATATCAATTCAATTCACTACCAACCGGAGCCTACATCATTGAGGTATTTTACGTAGGATATATTACTAAAATAAAAAATGTCATCATTCAGGGAAGTACAACTGAAAATTTTGAATTGTCAGAATCTACTCTTCAGGAAAGCCCGGTTGTTATAACCGGGTTGTCCAAAGCAACCCAAATTAAGAGAACCCCCATACCCATCGTGGCAGTGAGTCATGATTATATTCAAACCAATCTAAGCACAAACATCATCGACGCCATCGCAAATGTGCCTGGAGTCAGCGCGTTGACCACAGGCCCAAATGTATCCAAACCATTTATCAGAGGATTAGGCTATAACCGCGTTTTAACTCTATATGATGGATTGAGGCAGGAAGGACAACAATGGGGTGATGAACATGGAATAGAGGTCGATCAATACGGTGTTGAAAGAATTGAAATCATTGAAGGTCCGGCCAGCCTGGCCTATGGTTCCGATGCCATCGCGGGGGTGGTAAACCTGATACCATACCGCCCTGCGCCGGAGGGCAAACTAATCGGCGATATACTTGGAGAATATCAAACCAATAATGGGTTATTCGGAGGATCGGTGATGCTTGGGTCTACTAAAAACGGTTTTGAGTGGATGGCCAGAGTATCACATAAACAAGCCAAAAATTACCAAAATTCAATTGACGGACGTGTTTACAATACTGCATTTAATGAGTCTGATGCTGGATTCTCGGTAGGAATAAACCGCCCTTGGGGCTTCTCCCGTCTGAATTTCTCACTCTTTGATGACCTGCAGGAAATTCCAGATGGAAGCAGAGACTCCGCTTCCAGAAAATTTACCAAGCAAATTACTGAAGCAGATACCGTGAGGCCCATCGTAACGGATCAGGAATTGAACACCTACGCCATTGACGTTTTGCATCAGCACATACAGCATTACCGCATATATTCGAATAACGACTTTAAAATTGGCAACGGTAGGCTAACAGTTAATCTCGGATATCAAAGAAGTGTGCGGCGAGAGTTTAGCCATCCGCAGGATCCTTCTACTGCAGGATTATTTTTACAGCTCAATACCTGGTCTTATGATTTGAAATATTATTTTACTGAAATTGGTGGCTGGAATCTGACTGCCGGAGTCAATGGTATGTACCAGGATAATACCGTTACAAACGGGACAGATTTTGTGATCCCCTCTTATCATCAGTTTGATATTGGCCCTTTTGTTTTGGTCAAAAAGAATTTTGATAAATTGGATATTTCCGGTGGGTTGAGATATGATAGCAGATCTTTTAATAATTCCGAACTGTACACAAATCCAAATCCCTTTACCGGATTTGACATGCCGGTATACGGTGCAGACACCACTGGTGCCAATAAAGTATTTTCTAATTACAACCATGTCTTTTCGGGATTAACAGGAAGCGCTGGGGCAACATATATTTTCTCAGAAAAGTTTTCCGTAAAAGCAAACATATCCAGGGGATTCAGGGCGCCGAATATTGCAGAAATCTCCTCTAATGGCGTACATCCTGGAACAAACAGCTATCAAATTGGGAATGACCAGTTTCAACCGGAATTTAATATCCAGGAAGATATTGGGGCGCAATATTCATCAAAAAACGTCTTAATAAATTTGAGTTTGTTTAACAACAGCATTTCAAACTACATCTTTAATCAAAAAGTTGTAACCGCTACCGGAGCTGATTCCGTAATTGTACCAGGTACCCAAACATTTAAATTCCAACAAGGCAATGCTCTTTTATATGGTGGAGAATTGGTCATGGATTTTAATCTTACGAAAGCACTGCAATTCAATAATACAGTGTCTGCGGTATATGCCCTCAACAAGGGAGTAGACATTAAATTACAATCGGATAGTAATAAATATTTGCCCTTCATTCCTCCTTTACATGGTATTTCGGAACTGAAATACAGTATAGAAAGCAAGACCGCTCATATTGTCAATGGTTTCATAAAAGTTCAGCTGGTGTATTATGCAGCGCAAAACAGAGTTTATCTGACTGACAACACAGAAACGCCAACCCCAGGTTACACCTTATTCAACGCTGGAATTGGGGCGGGAATTACGAATAACAAGGGGAAAACCATTGTAAATGTTTATATCATGGGGAATAACCTGTTTGATGTGGCTTATCAAAATCACCTGAGCAGGTTGAAATATTTTGAGCAGTATTCATCATCACCCAATGGCCACCTTGGTATTTATAACATGGGTAGAAATATTGAATTCAAATTGGATTTTCCGTTGGATTTTGATTTAAAGAATTAATGACAACTCACGGCAATTCTACAAACGAAAGATATGTTAAAAGTTGTCTTCGTCATTCATATTCTTGACATTCTAGTACTTGGACTAATGGTAAGGCTGATGGCTGGTGTTTATCTTGGATCCAGGATCAGGCCGGGTTCAGACGTCATCCGTATCGAAAGAACAAAATCATTCATTAAAGCTTTCAAAAGCAAAATGCCTATGCTCTTATTTCTCTCGATATTATTGACTTTGGCTTCGGCCTATTTACAAAATAAGTATCTTTCAATTTTCATTCCCCTTTTAATATCCGGTGTGTTCTTGGTATCTAGTGAAATTGTTTCTCAATTCGGTAACCGACCAATCGATAAACAAATTCTGCGCTGGACAACTACCCATATACCTGATAAATGGGAATATTTGTTGGACCGATGGTTATATTTTCATCGTTTTCGCACAATACTTGTACTGATTGTTTTTGTACTCCTTGTTTTTACCTTTTTCCTGGACTATAATACCCAATAAAATCACTAAATTTTTTCTTTATTGTTTAAGCAGCTCTTCTATATCCCTGTTCAGCTTTGCTATGTTTTGTTCTGCACTCATATCATAAAAACCCCTGACCTGCCTTTTCTTATCAAGTAAGGCAACGTATTGTGTATGAATAAAAGCTGAACGGAAAGAATCTTCCACAGCAAGCAGGTAATCCCGCCTGGCAGCCTGATACAAAGAATCTTTGTTCCCGGTGAGAAATTCCCAACCGGGTGCAACTGCACCAAATTTCCCGGAATAGGTTTTCAGCACGGCAGATGAATCCCGATCCGGATCGACGGTATGGGAAAGAATCATAAAATCCGCATTCGTTTTGAACTTAGAATACACCTGTTTCAGATTTTTATTCATAATCGGGCAAATAGATGGACAGGATGTAAAAAAATATTCCACCACCGTAACTTTATTTTCAACGGTCTTGTCTGTTATTTTTTCACCATCCTGGTTAACAAATGAAAATGCGCCGGCTACATGACCCGGCTCCCCCAGCACGGGCAACCTCTTATTGCCACCAAATACCATGGAAATAAAATAAACCAGTCCTGCCGTCAACACAACCAGCGTAACAAAGCCCGCCACTTTTGTTGTAATAGTCATTTTATCCTTTTTCTTTTTCTTCATAAATAATTTTTAAAAGAAGAATGCGAACTCCAGTTTGGCAAAGAATGGTGTTCCGGCAGTAAAGTTAACCTGATCAATCGCAGCCGGCTCGTTTTTCAGTCTGGATGTCACTTCAAATTGCTCCTCCCTCCACTGGGTATTAAACAGGTTTTGAATTTCTATCCCGAATTCAAATTTCTTTTTCGTATAAAACGCAGTGAGATCCGTAACAAAATATCCTTTGGCAACCAGGGAATTATCCTCATTGGCCGGCCGGTCTTTCATATAGCGATAACTGAGTCCGCCATTTATGCCATTGGCAAATTTATAGTTTAGTCCCCCCGCGCTGGAAAATGGCACGGCCAGCGGAACATAATCCTGTCCTTTCGGTGCCTGAATATCTTTCGCATTGGAATAATTTATATCGAGAAAAGCATACAGCCAACTGTTGAACTGATACCGGGCTGAAAAATCGATCCCCTGTCTTCTGGTTTTGTCGCCCGGATTGATTGTTCCGTCATCTCCGCTGTAAACAAATTCCTGTTGCAGGGCCAGATACCAAACAGCTGCGTTGATAAACAGGTGGTCAACAGGCTTCCAGTTTACGCCCAGATCGACGCCATAAGCAGCCGGTAATATTTCATGTCCATCATTGGCAACAGCAACCCGGGCATCATTGGAATGAAAGCCCTTACCTGTTTTCAAATAGATCTGAATAGCTGAACTGGCAGTGTATTCCAAATTCAGTTTAGGACTCAATATCCCTTTCGTCTGGGATGGCATCATCGGATTGAGTTTGTCTTCATAGTTAAAATAGAAATAATCCATTCTAAGGCCTGCATCAAAAAGCCATTTGCCCATCCGGAGATTTTCATCCACATAAATATTGAATGTGTTTTCCTGAATGTTTCCAAACTGTAAGTATTCGAGTACCTGAAAATGATCATCGATATGAGACAGTTCACTGTTATGAATGTTGTTGAATTGCATGCCCAGTCCGAACGATGACGTCAGGTCGATGTTATTCTTAAAATATGTATGGTTCGTAAGTTTCCCGTTATAACCAAACAGATTTCTGGATTCCTGTTGCCTCAGCCGGTCTCCATTCACGCTGTCATCAGCAAAGAAAGTATCGTTGTACCGGTGCGAGAAATTATACCAGGAGTAATAAACCTGATTTTGCATGAACCAGTTATCGGAAAGCGTGGAAGTGAGCCTCGCGATGATATTGCTGCGGTGAGTATTGCCCCCCTGCAGACTGTCCAGGTAACCGAATCGACCGATCAACCCTTCATCCACGGCCCTTTCCGGAATTTCTCCTGAAGAGCGCCACTGACTGCCAAATGTTGAAAGCGTTACGGTAAGTCTTTCTTTGGGCGCCAGGTTTACGTTATACTTCCCGAAAAGATTAATCCGGCTGAAATGCTGAGGCCAGTCGAATGGTCCATTCGTATACGCTGCCTCACCGGCGATATAAGCACTCTCACCCCGTTCTTTTGCTCTTGCACTTAACAGATCAATCGAGGTCATGATACGTCCGGATTGAAATTGCCCCCCTTCTAATTTGATGGTGCTCCTGTCCAGCACATCCGCAGAATGAAAACCTACATAACCAGCTGTGGTGAAGTCGCCACGTTCCGCATAATAAGGCCCTTTCCCAAATTCATAACTGGTTACCAGTTCCGGAATCAGAAAATGAAGGTCAGAAAATCCCTGGCCATGAACCTGGGATACCAGGTTGAGTGGCATATCATCAACGGAAACATTTACGTCCGTACCGTGATCGGCATCGAAGCCCCGGAGAAATATATGTTCCGCGATACCGCCACCATGGTGTTGCCCCAGAAAGAGCCCGGGCACCAACCTCATAAGATCCTGCGCAGAGTTGATCGGACGGATATGCAGGTCAATGGCGCTCAACGTATGAAAAGAAGCGTTATTCGTTTCGGCGGTGATCGTGACTGCTTTCAGATCAACAGGTCCCCGCTGCATCATTATATTCAGCGACCTGTTGGCTCCGGATATTGAGACCGCCAGTCTACGGTAGCCGATAATGGAAACAACAAGCGAATCTGCCGCCTGTGGAACAGACAACTGGAAATAACCCTCCCTGTCGGAGTTAACCGATATCCATTTGCCGGCTTCCAGACTGATAACCGCAAACTGCAGGGGCTCGCCATTACTGGCATCTCTAATCTTACCAGTTATAATCTTCTGAGAGTAAACAGATATGGAAAGCAGTAAAAAAGTCAGAAAAATAACAATTTTCATAAAAATATTTTTGAAAATATAGTACCCGTGATCAATATTATTCTTTGAAATTCAAGTATGGAACTGCAGTCAGTGTGAGAATAAGTGCAACAAACACACTGCTGCAGACCTTTTAGATCACTTGTGGGTCATGCCAATTATTTTGGCCGACCATTTTAATAAATTGAAATAAGAATTAGATTAGATTCCTAAGCCGATGCCGAAAATCGACTATGCAATGGGAGGACGTAAAATAGCCGAAACATTCTTTTTGGGATTACGAGACACGAGAAGAAGCCCAAAATGCTGCAGACTTGTGGGATTTAATTGAAACGAATGCCTGCCAAAAGATTCGCAATAATCAACTATAGTTATTTTAGCTCCGCTTTTTTGATTTTGAGAATCCTGATTGTCGTTAGCCTTTGCCAGATTTTTACTCAGATAACATTTGCCGCCGCAGTGCATTTCAGATTTACTTCTGTTTTCGCACAAATTATCTGCGATAAAACCTTCGTTCAATGAGTACTCCATCAGGGATATCGGCATCGCCATCATCCTGACTAAGATGATTAGAGCTAAATATATCGCTGAAGATATATGAAGGAATTTGTTCATTGTCTTGGCAAATATACCCAGTCAACTTAAACTAACATAAATTTTCTCGGCGACATAAATATTTAAATTTCACTATAGCCTGGCTTAATAATGCAATGGCAAGTTACCCAAGGTTAACTTCTCCTTTATATATAACAGAAGCAAAATAAATTAGCAAAACTGAGGGTTATTAAATCATTCATCTAATGCTTTTTTCAAATACTATGAGTAAATTATATCTTTGCGTTGAAAACGAGAAGAAACGTAAAGAAGTGGATATTAAACGCAGTATTTTGATCGGCGTCTAAATTCATGACACATATTTGACACACAGTACTTATAAGATAATGAATCCCATGATGGAAGAATCCAGTCCCGGGCACAAGGCCCTGCTTGTCGAAGACAAGTGGGGCTTTTTGTTTGGATGCGGGGCGAACCTGTTCGCCAGAGCAGACAAACAAAAAGACGCAATCCGCGAAGCGGATAAGGACCTTGGGTAAGACCACCATTGCAGATCTTCCGAGCACCCGAAGGGTGCGAAGAAAATCCAGTCCCGGGCATTTTCCAGGTTTCTACCCGAAACTTAAAAATCGTTAAAAACCTTTGCTGGCGACGGTTTGCCGGTTTTTCGATTTTTTCATGTTTGTAAATTCAGAAGTCCCGGATCAATCCATTCCGTTTGGAATTTACCATAGCAGCCATTGAATATCAATACTCAAGAATGAATGTACTTCCCGGAATTTACCGGTCACCCTGTCCGTAACATCCACTTGTAGGCACACAATGGCAATATCAAACAAAATTTGGTGTTGTACCAAAATATCGCATTATATTTGTGTTTAACTTTTTTAATTTATATTTAAACACAAATAGAATGGATTCATTTTCCATTTCAGAATTATCCCAATATTCGGGGATAAAACCCCATACCATCAGAATCTGGGAGAAGCGTTACCATGCGCTCAAACCAAATCGTTCCCGGGGGAATACCCGTCATTACGACGCTAAACAATTAAAACGACTCCTGAATATCTCCAGTTTGCTCGGTGCTGATTATAAAATATCCGAATTGTGTGCCATGCCAGATGAAAAGCTGAAGTCTCTCCATGGAACAAAGTTCAATCCAACCGTGCCTGCTACAGTGGATTACTTTGTTTCACAACTGATTGCAGCAGCGTTAACATTTGATGAACCCCAGTTCGTAAACATCTTTTCCCATTGTTTACTGAGGTACGGTTTGAAAGATACTTATGTGCTGGTTCTATATCCTACGTTGACGAGGATTGGCCTTATGTGGTTGAATGATTCCCTTCCAACAGCGAATGAACATTTCATCAGTAATTTAATCCGCCAAAAACTCTATACGGCCATTGACTCCTTACCCCCTCCGAAACCAGGCAGCCCCACCTGGATATTATTTTTACCGGAAAATGAATTCCATGAAATAGGCTTATTACTGGCTTTTTATCTCATTCGCCTTTCAGGCCAAAAGGTCATTTATCTGGGGGGCAATGTTCCTGAGTCGTCCCTCAAAGAAGCTGTCAATGATGTAAGGCCCGAAAATATTCTTATGTTTTTTGTCCATCATGATCTTCCCGGAAATATTAAGAAATACCTGGACAGGATAAGTGGAGATTTGAAAGTTCAACAAATATATGTAGCCGCAAAACTGAATTTTTCTTCTCAGTTAAAATCAAATAAAAAAGTGCGCTTCCTTGGATCGGCCAAGGAATTAGATCAGTTGCTGTCAGACCATATTGTTTAACTTTTTATAAATCTTATTAAACATACGAAAATGGCTACGATTGCCGTCATTGGTGCAGGGTTTTCCGGACTGAGTGCAGCATGTTATCTCTCCGCGGCAGGGCACCAGGTGCATCTTTACGAAAAAAATGCATCAGCCGGCGGAAGAGCCAGGCAGTTGATTACAGATAGTGGTTATGTATTTGACATGGGACCGAGCTGGTATTGGATGCCGGATATTTTTGAAAGATTTTTTAATGATTTTGGTTACGCCGTTGCTGATTTTTACCAGCTGAAATTACTGGATCCATCTTTTACCATCATTTTTGGTACTCAGGACGTAATGAGCATTCCGGAAAACTATGACGCATTACGTTTACTTTTTGAATCCATTGAAGAAGGTGCTGCTCTCCAACTGGATAAATTCATGGAGGAAGCAGGGTACAAATATGATATTGGTATGAAAACCTTTGCTTATATGCCCGGGCTCTCGCCTACAGAATTTGCAGACATCAGACTGATACAGCATGCCTTACGTCTGAAACTGTTTTCTTCTTTCAGCAGCCATATTCGCAAATATTTCTCCCATCCGAAACTCATCGCCCTGATGGAGTTTCCGGTTCTTTTCCTGGGGGCTATGCCTCAAAACATACCGGCGCTCTATAGTCTCATGAATTATGCAGGATTAAAACTCGGAACGTGGTACCCCGAAGGAGGTTTTGGGAAGGTCATAAGCTCCATCCATGAATTGGCATCCCGTAACGGAGTAACATTTCATTTTAATTCTCCGGTTGAAAAAATAATTATTCAAAACAACAGGGCAACAGGCGTCGTAGTAGGTGGTATTTCCATTCCGGTTGACGCCGTGCTGGCCACTGCGGACTATCATCATGTCGAAAAAGTCCTCCTTCCCAAATCCTTCGGTAATTACAACGAAGCCTACTGGCACAAAAAAATCCTCGCGCCTTCCTGCCTGATATATTTTATCGGCATATCAAAAAAAATAAATAAACTAAATCACCACACCTTATTTTTTGATGAGGATCTGGTTACAGCATCAGAAGAAATTTATAAACACCCCCAATGGCCCAACAAAGCCCCTCTTTTATTCTGTTGCCCTTCCTGTTCAGATGATGGAGTGGCCTCCGGGTGGCCACGAAAACCTGTTCCTTTTAATGCCGATTGCTCCGGGTCTCGGTGACAACGAAAGTCTCCGCGAAAAATATTTTGACATCATGATGAAGCGGATTGAAAATTATCGCAGGGACAGAGATCCGGTGCATTTATTGATTTTAAAAAGAGTTATTCGGTTTCAGATTTCGTGGATGACTATCATTCCTATAAGGGCAACGCCTATGGTCTTGCCAATACATTATTTCAGACGGCCGATCCTGAAACCCAGGATAAAGAATAAAAAAATTAAAAATCTTTTTTATGCCGGCCAGTTAACCGTTCCCGGTCCAGGGGTTCCTCCTTCTTTGATTTCCGGAAAAATCGCAGCCAACCAACTGATTAAACATTTAAACATCAATAAGCATGAAGTTGCTATTTGACCAATTTTCCTCAAGGACAAGTAAAATAATAACGAATTCTTACAGCACGAGCTTTTCCTTAGGCATTCTGTATATTAGACAAGAAAATAAGGGGCGATATTTATGCCATCTATGGTTTTGTGCGCATTGCGGATGAAATTGTTGACAGCTTTGACGGGTATGACAAAAAGTCGTTGCTGGAAAATTTCAAAACCGAAACCAGGGAAGCCCTGGATAAACGGATTTCCGTTAACCCCATTTTAAATTCGTTCCAGAAGACCTTCCATAGTTACAATATTCAATATGAATTGATTGAACTTTTCTTCCAGAGCATGGAAATGGATTTGAATAGGATCAACTATGATATGGCAACCTACGAAAAGTATATATTAGGTTCGGCAGAAGTGGTCGGCTTGATGTGCCTGCACGTCTTTACGGAAAAAAACAAAAAGACTTACGAAGAATTGAAACCCTTCGCGATGAAACTGGGTTCCGCTTTTCAGAAAGTTAATTTCTTAAGGGATCTAAAGGATGACTTTCATTTTCTCGGAAGAACCTATTTCCCGAACCTAAACCCGATGGAATTTACCCTGCAGGCAAAAAAACAAATTGAACAGGATATTGAAATGGATTTTGCAATGGCCCTGCCGGGAATTAAAAAACTGCCACGATCCTCAAGAATGGGCGTTTACCTGGCTTACGTATATTACCAATCGCTTTTTAATAAAATAAAAAGACTGCCCGTACAAGGATTACTGATGAAACGGGTCAGGATCAACAATGGCAAAAAAATGGGCCTGATGTTTAACAGTCTGTTACAAATGAAATGGGCATAAAATGGAAAATATCCTCCTGAAATTGATGATCGATACTCTTTGCTTTCTGCGGCATGGAAGCCGTTGCCTGGTTGTCTCATAAATACCTGATGCATGGTGCCTTTGTGGAAACTTCACAAGGATCATCATAAAAAGGAATATATATGGGTTTTTCGAACACAACGACTTCTTCTTCCTGATCTTCGCCATTCCCGGAATTGCTGCACTGTTATTCGGAATCCGCAGCGGATATAGCCTTTTGTTCTGGATTGGGATTGGGATTTGTATTTATGGTCTGATGTATTTTTTGGTGCATGACGTTTTTATCCATCAACGCATAAAAATATTTCGCCATACCAGACACGATTTACTTAAAAGCCATCCGAAGGGCTCATAAGATGCATCACAAGCATCTTGGAAAGGAAGATGGAGAATGTTTCGGAATGTTATGGGTGCCGTTTAAATATTTCCGGGAAATGAAATCCGGAAAGAATAAGGAAATTACCATACCTGCCCGTTGATATACTTACAATTGGAAATTCCGAAGTCCCGGATCCATCCATTATGTTTTGAATTGACCATTGCAGCTATTGAATATCAATACTCATGAATGAATGTACTATCCGGAATTTACTGGTCAAACTGTCCGGAACTTCCACTTAAGGCCGGACCGCCCAGGCCAGACCATCCGGCCCTCCGCTAATATTTATATGTCCGGTAACTTCTAGAGTCTTAAGGTCTATTACCGCCACATAGTTGTCGGGGGTACAGCCCAAAAAAGCCCTTGATCCATCCGTGTCCATCAGTATGCCTGCCGCACCATGGCCGATATTCATCCGCTTCAGTTCCTTACGCGATAACGGCATCATAAATGAACAGATCACCGGTTCTCAGGCTCGTAATCAGCACCCGCTTTCCATCCGGCGTAAATTTGAGGCGGTTAGCCCCCAACACTTTCGCATCTATTTTAACAGATAGCTTCCTGGCCGTTATATCAATGACAGAAATGGTTCCGTCATCAGCGGCTGCAGTCCATAACTCCCGGCCATCGGGCGATACATCAAATCCCTCAGATCCTTTGGACACAGGAATAACCGTCTCCTTCCACTGCTGGCGCGGTTTAGCGCCCCGGGGAAACATCGGCTGAACCAGGGTATCCACCAGGATGCTCACCGTTCCTGCATTCACATTGGTCGTAAAAATATTTTTGCCGTCCGGTGTCACATAAATCATATGGGTCCGGTCCTGGCCGGTTCCCATACACCAGTCTATCTGGCCTGTGGCCGGATCATAACGGCCAACGGACTGGGAACCTTCCGCCGTGAACCAGAGTTTTCCATCCGGCAAATGTTAATCCGTGGGGACTGACAAAGGGTTTTATATCAATAGGCGGTAACGGTTTTTGCGCAACGAGGTCAATCACGTCCATCTCATGAAAAGGTTCACTATAGGTATTGGAGACATAAGCCGTTTTCCCGTCAGCAGACGCAATTACTTCATGCGGATCCGGGCCAACCGGAACCCGCGCGATCACCTTCAGACTTACCGGATCAATAATTGCGAGGATATGGTCCCCTTTCGAAAGGGCAAGCAGCGATCGCGAAGGTGTAGACTGGGCGGCGGATACGGCTGCAGAAAAAACGAACCCAATCAATAATAAATGTACAGCTCCTGATCTGGTCAGGCCGGATTTTACTTCTTTCATATTCTTTGAGATTTGATTGTACAAAGCTTTGTTCATAATATTCACAGATGACAGAAAAAGTTAATAATTACTTAGCGCGTAAAAGGAGCGGAGCCCGCAATTTATTTCAAAAGAATAATTTTTCACATAAAAATACCATCCCGGACTCCTTCCGGGTTGCGGGTGCCGCCTTTTTTACATGAGCGGCACAAAAGAAATTAAAAATAAAGGGTTGAATTAGAAAAAACAACCCTTGTTAAACCAAAAGAACGAATAAAAACTTTTTCAATTCATTCCCAATGGCTAAAGTATTGAGCCGGTCCTTACCTATTCTTCCTATGCGACCAATCAGCTAAATGTTGCGACAAAAACCGAACTACCCGGAAAATGCTTCTGCAAAGAATATGACCGCTTCGATTGATGAGCATACCTCATGCCCGGGGCTGTCTCCGTACTACGGGTTACTTTTATGTGATATTCATAATGCGATTTTGAAATAGTCTTTATACATTGGCTGATTATTTTTTCTTCGGTAAGGTTCATAAATAATGAAACTCCATACCTGTTTTTAATTTTTTTGTCAAATGATTATATATCTTTCGTTACCGGTTTTTAAACTATCAGTGACCAGAATGAAAATAACAGGACCCGTTGTTTTAGGTGTTCTTCAGATCCTGCTGGCAGTCTCCACGACTTACGGACAGTCCGGCTCTAACCTGTTGCCGAAGATGATGGAAAAAGACGGGCGCCATGCCCTGCTGGTGGATGGCAGGCCCTACTTTGTACTGGGAGGACAGGCCCATAATTCAAGCGGCTGGCCGGCGATGCTGCCCGGAGTATGGTCGGCCTATGAAGCGATGCATGCCAATACCCTTGAAATACCTGTCTACTGGGAGCAGGTCGAAGCCCGGCAGGGAGCATTTGATTTTACCCTGATCGATACATTCCTCATTCAGGCAAGGGCGCATCAGGCCCGCCTGGTTCTTCTCTGGTTTGCGACATGGAAAAATGGGAGCAATCATTATATGCCCGAATGGATGAAAAGGAATGCAGTGATGTATCCCAATATAACCGGACAAAACGGAAAGCCCGTTGATTCGCCATCGCCCCATTCCGAGGCAGCGATGAAAGCGGACCGTAAGGCTTTTGCGGCAGTGATGCGGTATTTGAAAAAGGCAGATAAACAGCATACCGTGATCATGGTTCAGGTGGAAAATGAATCCGGTTCCTGGGGCAGCGTGCGGGATTTCTCCGCCCCGGCCCAAAAATTAATAGAAGCCCCTGTACCGCCTGAATTGCTGAAACCCGGCGTGCTGCAGGCTTTGCAGGTTCCTGTCGTTTCAGGAGGTTCCTGGAAAGAAGTCTTTGGAGACCGGGCTGATGAATTTTTTCATGCCTGGTCCATTGCCCGTTATATCGGGCAGGTAACAGCTGCCGGTAAGGCGGAATATCCTTTGCCAATGTATGTGAATGCGGCGCTGCGCGATCCCCTGACCAACCCACCGGCTACCCAATATGAAAGCGGGGGACCCACGGATAATGTGATTCCTATCTGGAAAGCCGCGGCACCATCCATCGATTTCCTGGCGCCGGATATTTATCTGTCAGGCAGCGACAAAGTGATGAAGGTTTTGGAATTGTATGACCGGCCGGATAATGCCCTCTTTGTACCCGAGATCAGTTCAACTCCGGAATATGCTAAATTTCTGTATGAGGTGATAGCCCGTGGAGGCATTGGCTTTTCCCCCTTTGGCATCGACGATAACGGCCGGGGTGAAACAAAGACTGAAACAACCGGACGCCTGGCTCAATTTGCACAGGAATACGCCCTGATCGGACCTATGATGCCGGAAATGGCGGAATGGGCATTTGAAGGAAAAATAAAAGCGGTGATGGAAAGGGAAGATCATGGGGACCAGCACCTCGATCTGGGTTCATGGCAGGCGGTAGTTTATTTTGGTTCGGGCAGGGGAAATGCATTCCGGCCCAATGCACAGGCCTCCGGCAAGGCGATCATCGTACAACTGGATGAAAATAATTTTTTGCTGATGGGTACAGGCTGCCGGATCAGCTTTCGTCCGACCGGCAAAAACCAGGACAGGACCTGGCAATATGCAAAAGTGGAAGAAGGTCAATATGAGAACGGCGAATTCAAAATGCGCAGGATCCTGAATGGCGACGAGACTGACTGGGGAGGTCCGCTGTTGGGATCCACACCAACGGTACTGCGTGCCTCCCTGATTATGCGATGATACAGGGCATTAAAGAATGACTTCCCCCTACCCTGCTAATTAAATTTTGTAAAAAGCATTTTGACTCCAATTCCAATTAAAAGTACTGCCATCATTTTACCTACCACGTCTTTATTGAGCAGGTAATTTGATTTTGCACCCAGAAACCCGCCAATAAAAAAACCTGCCGCGATTAAACCGGCAGCTTTAATATCAACATTTCCCTGTTTGTAATATACATAAGCTGCAAAAATCCCAATGGGAGGCGCAAGGGCAGCAATGGAAGTTCCCTGCGCGGTTCGTAAGGAAAGGGAAAATAAAAAGTAGAGTACCGGAACGATGATAATGCCGCCACCTATACCAATCAACCCGCTAAGCCATCCTGCCATAAGTCCTAAAAGAAATAAGCCTAATACTAAATACATGGTTTTCATTTAAATATTTCTTTTACTGTTTCACCCTTTTTAAAAATGTCAACTTATCCCGCTAACCCGGAATGTAATAAAGAACGCCCTGCTGCTATCCGGCAACAATCTGTATCATGACAACCAGCTGTTTATCTTCTGGGATTTTTTCAAAGCGATCACGTAAATCCACTCACGGAAAGGAAATACTGTTTTCAACTATTTTATGAACCTACCCGGGCTAAGTTTCAGACATCAAAATTAGGCAGCCTGAAGATTTTCAGCAAATTCCTTCACTTCTATTTTTACCTGGTCAGTCTCCCTGTGCTTTTTAACATATGATTTAAAAAAAAGAAATTTAAAAACCATTGCTGCTGCTCCTGTTCTCATTTCAACGAAACCGGCATACCAGTCAGCCCGCGGGAAACTTACGCGATTACCCTCCTCTGTCAGAGATTTTCAGGTACATTATTCACTACATTTATGGGTCTGTCCTGATATAAAATACTGAACTCATTTCGGTATTCGCCGCAACATTTCTGAGAATGGCATCATTTCCCGAATACAGACAACACGATAAAATAAGTTTGTGCTGAAAATGTACATTATGAAAAACGCATCTGCGGATACAAACCGCATTAAACGAATCCTTTCTTTCCTTCGACTGCCGCACCGTCTGAATGCAATCGTCATTGCAGGCCCGCTATCCGGCGCTTTATTGCTGGTCACGCTGTTGGGCAGCGCCTCGCTGCCCCCGGACCGACCGGACAAACTCTACGTCTCCGACTACGAGAATGTATTGGGCACATCCATGGAAATAAAAATTGCAGCTGATGCACAGCAACATGCGGCAAAAGCAGAAAAGGCGGCACTGGCTGAGGTGGACCGGCTGAATAAAATTCTAAGTGGTTATGACCCTTCCAGTGAGTTCAGGCGTTGGATGAAGGCAGACAGGAAACCGGTTCCCGTTTCACCGGAGCTTTATGAGGTACTCGCTCTTTTTGAGCAGTGGCGTATCAAAAGCAATGGCGCATTGGATGCCTCTGCAGAAACTATCAGCAAAGTCTGGCGTGATGCGGCAAAGCAAAACCGGCTTCCCTCATCTGAAGAAATTGCTGATGCGCTACACACGGTACATGAGCAGCACTATATTCTAAATGAGCAAAATCATACTGCCTGGCGCACCAGCGACGCTGCGCTGATCCTGAATTCATTTGCAAAAAGCTATATCATGAACAAGGCAGCCCAGGCTGCGATGGCTGTGGCGGGCGTGACCGGACTGGTAGTGAATATCGGCGGCGATATCCTGGTTCGTGGTGACCATACCGAACAGATCCGGATCAGCAATCCCCAAGCGGATGCGGAAAATGATCCGCCGGTAGCGCAGGTGCAGATCAACAACAAAACCATCGCGACCAGCGGTAATTACCGTCGCGGCGAACAAGTCGGAGGAAAATGGTATTCCCATATTGTTGATCCCCGTACAGGTCTGCCCGCAAACGGGGTGATCAGCGCAACCGTTATTGCTGACAAGGCCACAGATGCCGGGGCACTGGCTACGGCGCTCAATGTACTCACCCCGGAAGAGGCCAAACAACTGGTGTCCACTGTTCCCGGCGCCGAATACATGCTGATCACTTCCGACGGGAAACAAATGGAAAGTGACGGCTGGAAAAAAGCTGAAATGCCGGAGACGAAGCCTGCCATTAAAAATGTTCCTTTAACAGACCAAAACAAACTTTGGGATCCCGATTATGAATTGGTCATCAACCTGGAACTGGCGACCATCGAGGGAATGCGGGTACACCGCCCCTTTGTAGCCGTATGGGTGACTGACGAAAATAAAAAGCCTGTAAGGCAGATTGCCTTATGGTATAATAAGCCAAGGTGGCTGAATGAAATACGTTCATGGTATGCAGCTTACTACGGCAATTTTTCGGCAGGAAGCAGTAATATCAGCTCAACCTCCAGCGCAACCCGTTCGCCCGGCAAATACAAGTTAAAATGGGATGGAAAGGATGATCAGGGTAACCTCGTGAAACAGGGAACTTATACCGTGTATATTGAAGCGGCACGGGAGCATGGCACCTACCAGCTCATGAGCCGGGAAATCACGACCAAAAACCCCCAGCATTTCGATATTCCGGGTAACACGGAACTCACTTCAGCCTCATTGGATTACCGGAAAAAAACAAATGGAAACTGACAACCAGACGCAAAAGGGTTCACCAAAAGAATCCAACGGCCCGAAATCCGTTTGGAAGAAGCGTACGGCCGCTTTTTCACGATGGCTGCACGTCTATCTCTCGATGCTCAGTTTTCTCGTCGTGTTGTTTTTTTCCGTGACCGGGATCACCTTAAACCATGCCGAATGGTTTGATGGTAAGCAGGTGGAAAAGAAGTTCACGGGGATTGTACCGGCAACATGGGTGAATACGCCCGATACAGCGCAGGTAAAAAAGCTGGAGATCGTGGAACTATTTCGCAAACAGTATGGCATCAAAGGATATGTAAGCGACTTCCTGATCCAGGAAGATCAATGTTCGCTGTCTTTTAAAGGTCCGGGCTATAGTGCAGACGCTTTCATAAGCCGTAAAGACGGGACATTTCAGCTCACTGAACTTCGTATGGGTTTGATTGCCCTGCTGAATGACCTGCATAAGGGAAGGGACAGCGGATTAAAATGGAGCTGGCTCATTGATGTTTCGGCGGGGTTCTTAACGCTGGTATCCGTGAGCGGCCTGGTTATGTTGTTTTTTCTTAAGAAAAAAAGGGTAAGCGGATTATGGCTGGTACTGGTAGGCGGAGCAATCTGCTACCTGATTTATTGGATTTGGGTGCCTTAATGCAACTGCCCCGGATCTCCTCCATAAAACCGGTAACGCTTCATCCGGTAAATAATGAGCCTGTACAGTAATAGTTGCCGGTGACGATAACAAAAAACCAACGCTAGGTGGCTTTATCCTTTGTATTTCGAACAAGACTGATTCCGGCGAAAAAGAAAACAGCTCCTAACAGAGCGTACAGCAAAATGATCTTGATACTCTTTGTCCCCAGATCATTATTAATGAAATTAAATCCCGCCAGAACAAGGCCAACTACGCCTAAAATAGAAAGAATGATCCCCAACAGCCTTTTTTCCATATAAACTTCTTAAAATTTCTCAAACCATCCGGAATATAACAGACTATATTCTCTATCGCTGATAATTTCCATAACCTGGTTATTAATTAAAGGTGACTTCTTTAATGACCTGTTTTGTTATACAAATCCGGTAAAAGGTTACATCTTTCACACATTTATAAAAATATGCGGCCCCGAAAACAGATAAATTACAGTCCTACTTCAATTCAGTAAAACCAGTAACCTCACCAGAGCCAAATCAGCAATTCTCAATAATGATTCCCAGGTGTGAATAACGCAACTGATTTATGGTATTGTGTAACAAATCCAATGATAATAAAACTATTTTCACCTTACCTGAATAACCGGGTCAGCCTGTTAACTCGTACATATCAAAAAATGACCCGCCGGGGCAAGACATTTTATTCACTCTTATACGTAAATACGGGGAGAAATAATTTGTACCGTTTACAGTCTTTTTAAAATAAAAGCGCAATCATAAAATACCTGTTTATTGAAAAATATAAAACTGATACAGGAGCAAAACAAAATCGCCGGGTACTTACAGGAAACGTTTGTAAGCACCGGAGAATTTACCCATTTCACCGTCCGGTTTTTTAAGGAATTATTCAGGCCGCCCTATTTCCCCCGCGAATTCATTAAACAGAGTTTTCAGACAGGTTATAAATCATTACCGCTTGTCGCGCTGACAAGTTTCATCATTGGCCTTGTAATGACGTTGCAGTCACGTCCCTCCCTGGTGGAGTTCGGGGCAGAATCCCTGCTTCCGGGTATGATATCCAATTCAATCATTAAGGAGATCGGCCCCGTGATCACTGCACTCCTGTGCGCAGGTAAAATTGGTTCGGGCATCGGTGCGGAACTTGGCTCTATGCGGGTAACAGAACAAATTGAAGCTTTGGAAGTTTCAGCCATCAATCCTTATAAGTATCTCGTTGTAACCAGGGTCCTTGCGACCACCCTGATGGTCCCGCTTCTGATCATTTTTTCAGATATAATCGGGCTTTATGGATCCTATATCGCCATGAACATCCACACCGATATTGGCCTGCGACGTTTTTATACCGAGGCCCTGATACATATTGATTTCTTCGATGTATTCCCGGCCTTGATCAAATCATTCTTCTTTGGCTTTTTTATCGGGATCATCGGGTGTTACAAGGGATATAATGCAAAGGGCGGTACCGAAAGTGTGGGCAGGGCAGCCAATTCCGCGGTAGTAAGCGCTTCCCTGGCAGTTTTTGTTTTGGATATGATTGCAGTACAAATAACCGACCTGTTATGAACAATGAAACCAGTGCAAGGAAATATCTGAATACAAGTGTATCAACTGACGCCCCGGTAATTGAATTGAAAGGAATCCGGAAATCCTATAACAATTGTGAGGTGCTGAAAGATTTGAATTTAACCATCCGAAAAGGCGAAAACCTGGTTGTACTTGGCAAATCCGGTTCGGGCAAATCTGTTTTAATTAAATGCATTGTCGGACTGGTTGCTCCGGATGAAGGTGAAGTGTATGTTTTTGGAAAAAACATCACGGAACTGAATTACAGGCAGCTGAATGAAATGAGACTGAAAATTGGCTTTCTTTTTCAGAATGCAGCTCTTTACGATTCCATGACGGTTGGTGAAAACCTGTATTTCCCCCTGAAACACCATTTTAAACATCTCAAGGAACAAGAAATAGATAAAAGGATTTACGACGAACTGGACAGCGTTGGCTTAAAAGATTCTATTGATAAAATGCCTTCCGAATTATCAGGCGGCATGACAAAAAGAATCGGTCTCGCCAGAACATTAATACTGAAACCGGAAATTATGCTCTATGATGAACCAACAACCGGCCTGGACACCGCGACGGCAATGGAAATCAGCGATCTCATCGTTTCCATGCAGAAAAAAAATAAAACCACCTCAATCATCATCACCCACGACATGGCCTGTGCAAAAATTACAGCCGACAGAATTGTCATTTTGAAAGATGGTATGATCGAAACTGAAGGGACTTATGATGAACTCGCCGCATCAGACAATGAATGGGTGAGAACGTTTTTTGCTTAAAGAAAAATATATGTAAATGAAAAAGGAATCAGGTTCGAAATGGAAAGTGGGCATGTTTACCCTGATTGGCGTCGGGGTCTTTCTGGCCGGGATTTTTTTTATTGGCAATCAAAAAAACCTTTTTAGTTCCGTTCTCCGGGCACATGCCGTTTTTGCCAACGTGGTAGGACTTAAAGTGGGTAGCAACGTACGTTTCGGCGGTATAACCGTTGGGACCGTTGAGAATATCCAACTGATAACCGACACTTCGGTGAATGTAGTGATGGCCATCCAAAGCAACATTAAAAAGTTTATAAAAAAAGATGCAAGCGCAAGTATAGGTTCGGATGGCTTAATGGGTGAAAAAGTGATGGTGATCTCCCCGGGCCTGTTCAGCCGGCAGGAAATTACGGAAGGCAGCCTGCTTACTTCAAATGAACCCGTTGAGATGGATTCCATTTTGGCAAGCCTGAAACTATCTGTAGATCATGCCGCGGTATTCACCGATGAACTTTCTAAAATAGCCTATCGGATCAATCACGGCAATGGAGCACTTTCCAGGCTTATAGGCGACACCCTGTTTGCCAACAATATTACCAAAACCATGAGTAATCTTAAAAAGAGCTCGAAGGGCCTGGATGAGAATATGGAAGCGGTTAAACACAATTTTTTATTACGGGGCTACTTCAAAAAGAAGAAAAAGGAAGCGGAGAATTTAAAGAAAGAACAGGTAAAAGACCAGCAAAAAAAAGAAGCCGGGCAATGAACATTTAAAAAGATCCGTCATATTTAAAACTCAATCATCACAAACCGGCAGGCAGGCAAATTCCCTTTCCCCCGTTTAATAACTGATTTGTGCGACCGGTCATTCATTCCGTTAAATACTAAACCAATGACTTCCTCAAAACCAGCCCCTCCTTTTTATACCAAGCTGGCGATGGTACTTATCAGCGTGATCTGCCTTTTTTATATCGCCATATTAGGAAAAGACGTTCTGGCGCCACTTTTATTCGCTCTCCTGTTCTCCGTTCTGTTGCTGCCGGTAGCCGGATTCCTGGAGAAAAAGCTGCGCATTCACCGAAGCCTGGCAGCTGCCATATCAGTGATATTACTGATGCTCTCCATTGCTATAGTCATATACATAGTAGTTTCCCAGATACGCACGATGGCAGATGAATGGCCTCAGTTTAAATTCCATTTGTTGTCTTCACTGAAAGACCTGCACCAGTGGATATACGTGAAATTCCATATCAATACAACCAGGCAGAATAACTATTTGAATAATGCCGCATCGCAGATGCTGACCAATGGTCCTTCGATAATAAACACCATCCTGAGCTCTGTTTCGTCCACTCTTTTATACATTATTTTTACCCTGGTTGACACGTTTTTCCTTTTGTACTACCGCAGGCTGCTGGTTAAATTTCTCATCGCCGTGTTCAGGGAAGAAGAAGGAGAAGCCGTTTACGATATCATCGCACAGGTTCAACACAGAATTGGTCAGTACATACAGGGCCTGCTTTTGGAAATGGTCATTGTTTCTGCCGTATGCTGCCTGACCTTATGGATACTGGGGGTGGACTACCCCGTTTTATTGGGCCTGCTCACCGGGCTGCTTAATTTAATTCCATACGTCGGGATATTATTCTCCCTGCTGATCAGCACCCTGATCGCTTTCGCCACCGCGGGCATTGGCAAGATACTTTTAGTGATAGTTACCCTGTTCGGGATTCACCTCCTGGACGCAAACCTTTTATTACCTCTTTTGGTGGCGGCTAAAGTACGTCTCAATGCACTCATCACCATCATTGGTGTGATTGTGGGCGGCAGTGTTTGGGGTATTGCCGGAGCTTTTCTTGCGGTTCCGGTCATTGCCATCATCAAAATCGTTTTCGACCGGATCGGAAACCTGAAACCCTGGGGCATGCTGCTGGGTGATGAAAGAGATGAGATTTCTCCACCGGCAAATTCAGATGTTTGATGAATTATATAACTGAATATTCCCGGCCGGAGATAACCTGTGATTGATGTAATTTATTCCCGGAGTTATGTAACGCTTACCCGACGATTTGTTCCGAATTTTACAAGAATCCTTCATCCACCACCTATTTATATGAATACAGGTGACGGAACTATTAGCAATGAAGATGGGTATTTTACATAGTGCCTGATTTAAATAAACCGCTTTTTTAAACTCATATTATGAAATATAAATTTCTCAGTTTTATTATTCTCATTTTAGTAATGACATTTTGTATTTCCGGATGCGCAGAGGAACATTATTATCACGAGAATCATCATCACAGCCCCGAGTATTCCAGGCATCATCAACCGGTGCCGATGCCTCCTCCCGGTGTTGAATTTGAAATTCATAACTGATCCAGGAGAAGAGACCGTTTTTCCCGCATATTAAAATGTTTCGCTGAAGTTGAATAGTATTGTCTGGTACCCCTTGCTGAAGGCATAGTCGACGGCGACATTGGAATTGGAGGCCTTGCTGTATTTAATCCGCAGACCAAATCCCCCGGCCGGATGCCAGGACCTGAACATGGTTCCGGAACCACTGACGGTATTGATATTCGAAAAAACAACAAATCCCAGCAGCCCGTTTTTTGTTATATCCCTGCGGTATTCTGTTTCAAAATAATAAAGGGCGTTTCCGCGGTACCTGTTCTGATCAAACCCCCTTGCAGAGCGGTTAAATTCATCCCATCCCGTACTGGGCAAATCCAGGTACGGTGTTCCTGTATTGGAATTCAACCATAGAAAGGACCAGAATGCCAGTGTATTCTGCTGGCTTTGTTTAGTGGATGTATTCAGTTCAAGATATTTCCTTAGGTCCACAAAAACGGATTGCCAGTAATTTGAATTTCCCAAAAATACAGGGTTCATACGATAAACTATATCCAGAAATGTTCCGGGAAAAGGATAAATATTCCTGTTCCGTGTATCGTATAATATATTGAACGTGATGCCGGAGGACAGTGAATTGCCCGATAGCCCGTACGGGTACCCTGTGAATGCATGCAGATTGACCCCGGAATCACCACCGATGTTAAAATGATAATCGAGGTCATAGCCAAGACCTGCATACAGATGGGTGTTGATGCGTTTCAGTACAGCCTGGTAAAACCGGATGTATTTGTAATTAACCCATACCTTTTCCTCATCAGTATGGGAAGTGCCCAAACCCCAGGTATATTGGGGATAGACCAGGAAACGTATGTCTCCCTGTATATTCCAGGCATTGTCCTTTAACCAGATGGAAGACCTGAGCGGTAATCCATACCTCCTGTTGAAGTTGAAGTAGGGAGCAAAGTTTGCGGTGGACAGAAAGGTCGTTGACCGGGGACCCAGGTAAACGTTGGCCGTTGTACTGGTCACCAACGCGTTTCCGGAACTCGTCGGCATATTAGCCAGGGGATTAATGGTGAAATAGATTTTGTTTTCAGGATGTGGATTTTCACGTTTTGCCGGAAGCTTAAACCATTTTTCATAAACGTCCAGTAAATCCTTCTGATGTGCCGTATCCTTCAGGGTATTGTTCGCAGGACTCAGATCAGGCGCATTTTGTGCTGACAATACAGGCGAAAACGCACATAGGAACAGAATCAGCAATAACCTGAAAAAACATTTTATATAAATTTTGGTCATTCCCCCACATTAGTCCTGACCAGATACCCATCCTGCCAAGTGGAATCAGGCATTATTGATTGTAAAATTTTCACCTTTTAAAGGCAGATCTTTCCGGCTCATAATTCCTGATGCCGTAATCATAGCCAGAACAAGTAAAATATGCACCTCCTTTCCAGGGTAAAAACCTAAAAAACTGACCGCCCAACCTGTGCCTAAGAAGACGATGAGTATATAGTTAATAATAATCATACTGTTAGATTTAACCTGACTTCAGGTCTCCATAATAGTTTTAAAATACACCATCAGGCAATTCCGGTTAAAAGCAACACTTTCTAACCGGCAGTTGCTAAATCCTGTTTCCCTGAACAAGTCTAAGTATCACAGCAATGATGGCTATAACGAGAAGGATATGTATCAGGCCGCCGGCGGCATATCCAAAAAAACCTATTGCCCAGCCAATTATTAATATGACTGCAATGACATAAAGTAAATTTCCCATGATTCGTAATTTTTAAATAAATAAATCCTGTTTTCGAAAGAGTAGTCTTACGTTTATTCATACCCGCTTTTAATGACCGTCAGGATCATCTTAAACCGCCCGTTTGGCTTTATATAATTTGGCGAATGGGCAGGAATTATAATTCCCTGACCTGACATAAGCAGGTGAGCTTCCTTATCAATTACAATCGTAGCCTGTCCCTCGATGATCTGGGCAAACGTATCAAAGGGAGAAGTTTTTTCGGTTAACCCTTCCCCGCTGTCAAAAGACATCACGCTGATGTTCCCCGTAGATTTTTTGATGATCGTTTTGATCACCACAGAGTTGGTCATATATTCAATAATTTCAACAATAATGAGCGATTTTGATTTTTCCAACCCGGTATCCTCAACTTTGCCCTTTGCAATTATTTTATCCATAATAACCTTTATATGGAATAACACAGGCATTTATTCCACCACAAAGTTGATGTCTTTTTTAACAGGCGGCATTACACAAACCTGTGAAAAAATTATATTATTCACACATTTGAAAAATGCGCATACCTTTGCAGAGATCCCTATCAGAAATCCTCCAGGGTATTCCGCTTTTTATCTTTGATTTTTTTGAAGAAGGAAGGGGTGAGGCCGGTTATCTTCTTAAACTGGGTGGATAAATGAGCAACACTGCTGTAATGCATTTTCCAGGCAATTTCGGTAATATTGAGTTCATCATATATCAGCAATTCCTTTACGCGTTCAATTTTGTGAACAATTAAGAAATGCTCAATGGTAATGCCCAGGGTTTCCGAAAACAGGTTGGCAAGATAGGTATAGTCGTGGTTTAGCTTCTGGCTTAAGTACTGGGAAAATTTTATATCGAGCGGCTCTTCTGAATAATGTACCAGTTCGATAATAACATTTTTAATTTTTTCAATCAGGATACTTTTTTTGTCCTCCATCAATTCAATGCCCGATTTTTTCAGGTTTGTATTTAAGGCATTCCACTGTTCAGGATTCAAATTTTCTTCCATCTCTACTTCACCCAATTCCACTGTCCTATAATGAAGTCCCAGTTTTTCCATTTCTGCTTTGACCAGCATTTTGCAGCGAATGCTGACCATATATTTAATGTAGATCTTCAAACCATTAGTGTTTTAATGTTCTTTAAAGCCATAGTTATCAGCTACTGTGATGAAATACATATCCTGGAAAACCGGTAAAACGTCTAAAGATAATGGGAAACAGTTACTTAAAAATTCCCTATGGCCGGCTCAACAGATTGCGGAAAATAAAAAGAGCGTTAGTAAATTGATTCTGAACCGGTAATAAAAACTAAAAAATAAAGGGCCAGGATAGAAATCCAGCCCTTTGTTTTTAATTCCAATATCCTATGGAAAACTAAAAATCTTAAATCATGTATTCGCTTCAGAAAAATCCTTTATCATTCTACAGAAGTCAGCAGTCATACATTTTCATCAATGGTGATCATGCTGTTCCTTCTTCCAGTTGTCGTGTTCAGGGTGTTCTTTTATCTGGTAATATTTTGAATTATGGCTGTTCCGGATTATTTCCTGGTTATGATTGCCTTTGTATTTAGCATAATCCGTTCTGTATTGAGTATTATGTAGATAGGGCGTCGGATCATTGATTACGACCTTATATCCTCTGTCCAGATCATAATCGCGATACCGGGAAGGCAGATAAGCTGAAAACATCCAGTGCCCTTCATGCATGTAAACATATTGGTGTCTTGGAACATTATAATATGCATCTATGTCAGGTAAATAATAATACTCCACATGATCATATCCGACAGGCCCCCATACCGGTTGTGCTCCTATATTTACCTGGACATCCGCATGAACCTGCGCGGCCGCTGTTTGTAATAAAAAACTGCCGGTTACTGACATAAATAATAAAAGATATATTTTCATTTTTTCAATTTGATGCGTGATGCTGTGCCTCCTGTAAACCTGTTATTTGAGTGTAATCACTGAAATAATTTTATTCAGTTCCTCTTCGGTTTTCCCTAATTTAATCTGAAGTTTTCCCATCATTTCATCTCTTTTCCCGTCTTCAAACATCAGGTCATTATCAGTAAGGGACGCGAACATTTGTTTGAGTTTTCCCTTTTGTTCATTCCAATTGCCTGTTATTTTTGTTGAGCTGATCATGTTGTGAATTATTATTTAGCAAAATTAAACGTCCTGGTACCTGCAATGGTTACAAAACAGTAGTAATATGTTACATCATTCACACCTTTCACGCTGCATATAAAAGGGCTGGTACATTCTTATTTCTTTGGAAGCGTCGACCCGTTGGTATTACCGGCCGATTTTTTCATTCCGGATTCCATAAATGATTATGATAAGCGAATGGAAACCCGTTTTGCCACTATCGGAATCGTTGTGAGCAGGGACAGGGGTTTGGGGATGCCCAAATCCTGGCAGAAATACACCGGCATGGGCTGGCTTCCTATTGTAGCCTTTCCAAATACATGTTTTTCTTTCCATAATTGGGAACAATTCACCCTTCCTTATTACTATAAATTATTGTTTTTCAATATTTTATAAAGCGGCATCGGGATTGGATTCACCGGTATACAGATCCGTTATGAAACAGAACAACTTACAACAGGAAATTTATTCAATGCCCGAAACGGGTTTTGCGTCAGGGGCATGTAGTGAAAAAGATGATCGTTGCAGTCAAAATCATCTTATTGAAAAAGAAATCTGGTCTGTCACAGGAAAAATGTAAGGCAAGGTTTCCCCGACACCACTTGTTTTCTTACTACCAGGTGTCACAACTAATTCCGGGTAATTATTAAAAATTAAAACCATGTTGAAATTCGCGTTACTAAAATATATTTTTACTACCTGCACTTTTTTGCTGATTGTAGTTCCGGCAGTTGATGCCGGCACTTCCGATATGTATCTTAACAGAAATGATCATGCGTTTTTAAACAGTAATGTAAAAAAGTTTGTGAAAATTTATATCCGGGAAAACAGCAAAAATCTACACAGCATAAAACAGAGAAGCCATTCTCCTTTTTTCATCATCGATTCGGTGCTCAATCGCTATGGCCTGCCCGTTCAGCTAAAATACCTCGCCGTTGTTGAATCCGAATTGAAAACAAAAGCGGTTTCCAAAGTGGGCGCAGCCGGCCCCTGGCAGTTAATGCCTGCAACAGCCCGTATCCTGGGACTTAAAATGAACGCCCATTGTGATGAGCGAAAAGACTATTACAAAAGTTCCCGGGCTGCAGCGCGGCACCTGAGCGCCCTGCACGAAGAATTCGGAGACTGGTTACTGGTTCTCGCTGCGTACAATGGCGGAGAGGGTCCTCTTAACTCGGCCATACGTCAGTCCGGAACCAGGAATTTCTGGAAACTCCAATATCTGCTTCCGGAAGAGACCCGGGATTACGTAAAAAAATTTATTGCTACCTGTTATTATTTCGAAGGCACACGCAGCCTGTCCCTGCTGCCGGGAACCGTTGGCCCTCCCTACTCAGGTTCAAAAAAGGCCTTCGCGAAATTTTAAGCAGTGACTATTCAGGCACAATACTCGTTGCCATCTGCATTCAGGACAAAAATCCTGCACCGGCACCCAGGGGGATATTGAATCCCGGGATGAAGGAACTCCGGTTTGACAACCCTGTAATCGATTGTAAATGTATTATTTACTCCAGGTTCCTGTTCCTGTTCTTTGCCAGACCGTTTAAAAAACGTTTCCTTTTTCAGCGAATAACATATTGTTAACCTTTCCGGCAATCCTGATTACAGATTTATTTTGAATAATTGATTAGGAATTGAACCGCGGCATAACAGGTAAAAAAATTAAATACAACAATATATGAAAACAACGATAATCATTCTGTTATTAACAGCACTTACTGCCTGTAGTGTGCAGCTTGCTGTTCCTGCACAATCAGACGTGGACAGGATTTCCACGAAATACCCGGGTTATACACTCGCCGAATTAAACGGCGGTAAAACCTTATTCCAGCATACCTGCAACCGCTGTCACAAACTAAAAAATCCCATGTCGCGAAACGAAAAGAAATGGGATAAAATCGTTCCGAAAATGATCGGTAAACTCAATAAAAAAGAAGGAAAAGTAGTCATTGACGAAAAACAACAGGATTCGATTTTAAGATACATCATCACGATGAATTCAGCGAAGTAGAAGTTCACCCATGAATTCCATGCTGATAAGGCCTGGTTACTGTTACAACAATTATATAAAAATGGAGGTCTTCAGAATTACAGATGGTCTCAGAGCATGGGCCTGAGCACTTTCCACACATTTTCCGCCACTATTTTATGACCCTGAACATTCGGGTGAATGCCATCCTGCTGATTCAGTATTGGCACACCGCCCACTCCTTCCAGGAGGAACGGAATCAGAAATATTTTATTCCTGGCAGCCAGTTGCTGAAACAGGGTTCTGAATTCGGACGCATATTTTTCTCCCATATTCGGTGGGATCTGCATGCCGGCCAGGATAATTTTGGAGGAGGGATATTTTCCCCTCACTTTATCTATAATGGTCTGCAGATTCCCTGAGGTTTCGGATAAGGGAATTCCCCTTAATCCGTCATTGCCTCCCAGTTCCAGAACAAAAATATATAGCGGCTGACGCAGGATCCAGTCAATGCGGGTATTCCCGCCGGCAGAAGTTTCGCCGCTTAATCCTGCATTGATCACCTGGTAAGGCAGGTTCAATGAATCCAGTTTAGCCTGTATCAGGGCCGGAAAAGCTTCGGAGGGATCAACACCGTATCCTGCCGTAAGGCTGTTGCCGAAAAAAACAATATTTTTTCGCGTCTCCTTAAATTCTGCCTTTTCATTTTCAACAAGGGTTGGAACCGGGGCAATTGCAGGTTTCTCTGTCGGGGCACTGTAATTGCATCCTGAAGACAACCACATCATAAAGAATGAGCCAATAATAACAATAGCTTTACACATAAGTCCGTAAATTATACCGGTCTAAAAGGTATTTTAAAAACACAGATTACCAAAAATTAGTTTACTTACGTGGATACCATTTTGAACATCCGGAATTTAGGCAAAACCTATTCCAGTGCCGGCCGGACACTGGCGGTTCTTTCCCATATCAATTTAACGGTGGAAGCCGGATCAACGGTGGCCGTCGTCGGACCCTCCGGCAGCGGGAAGACGACCCTGCTGGGTTTAAGTGCCGGCCTCGATCGATCAACCACCGGCAGCATCGAACTGAATAATATAAACCTGAATGAACTCAGTGAAGATGAACGGGCAAAAGTCCGGAATCTTTATGTCGGTTTTATTTTTCAGAATTTTCAGCTCCTCCCCACATTAACTGCTTTGGAAAACGTCATGGTACCGCTGGAGCTTCGCGCGGAAAAAAATATCAGGAACCGTTCCAGGGAATTGCTGGACAGAGTGGGCCTGGGCGACAGGCTCCATCACTACCCTGCCCAGCTATCCGGAGGAGAGCAGCAACGGGTTTCGCTGGCCCGCGCATTCTCCAATAATCCAAAAATATTGTTTGCCGATGAACCCACAGGAAATCTCGATTCAGAAACAAGTGAAAAAGTAATCAAATTGTTATTTGATCTGAATGCGGAAGCAGGTACCACCCTGATCATCGTAACCCATAATACGGAACTGGCAGCAGGAACCCGCCGTATCATACGCCTTAAAGGAGGCAGTATTATTGCTGATGAAAGAAAGTCCTAGTCATGCAAACATAAGCTGGCTTTTCAAAATGGCCTGGCGTGACAGTCGCCGGAACCGCTCGCGCCTGCTCTTATTTTTATCTTCCATCATACTGGGGATAGCCGCCCTGGTGGCCACTTTTTCTTTTGGTTATAATCTGCAACACGATATTAACGATCAGGCCCGGGCGCTGGTCGGGGCTGACCTCGTCATAGAAGATAACCGGCAGCCGGAACCGGAAATGCAGCACCTCCTGGATTCTCTCGGCAATCAGCGCTCCCGGGAGCGCACGTTTGCTTCGATGATCTACTTTATCAAAAACCAGGGGACCCGGCTGGTACAGGTACGTGCGTTGGAAGGCAGTTATCCTTACTATGGCAGCCTGGAAACCACCCCTGCTCAGGCAGGTCTGGAATTCAGGTCCGGACAACGGGCCCTGGTGGACAAAACCCTGATGTTACAATATGGGGCCCGTGTAGGTGATTCCATAAAGATCGGGGAACTGAGTTTTGCCATCAGCGGCATTTTGAATAAAGCGCCGGGCCGTAATGAAATTTCCACCACGGCTGCACCACCGGTTTATATTCCGCTTCGCTATCTCGCTCAAACCGGTTTGATGCAAAAAGGAAGCAGGATCGGCTACCGTTATTATTACAAATATGATTCAGCAACAGATATACAAAAACTGGTTTCAGCCATTGGTCCCCGGCTGGAGAAAGCAGGTATGGAATATGAAACAGTTGAAAGCAGGAAAAAAAATACCAGCAGGGCATTCGACGATTTTACCCAGTTCCTGACTCTCATCAGTTTTATAGCCCTTTTACTGGGTTGCGTGGGCGTGGCCAGCGCGATACATATTTATATCCGCGAAAAAATAAGTTCTGTTGCCATTCTGCGTTGCCTGGGTGTCAGATCCTCACAGACATTCTCTATTTACCTGATCCAGGTTTCGGGTATTGGCCTGACCGGATCCATACTCGGTGCCGTTCTTGGCACGGTGATTCAGCAGGCATTGCCGGTCGTTCTGAAAGATTTTTTACCCTTCCAGCCTACCACAGCCATTTCCTGGCTGTCGATCGCCCAGGGCATTGTCCTGGGACTGATCATAACGGTATTATTTGCACTGATACCCCTGATTTCCATTCGGAATGTCTCACCACTGAACACGCTTCGTTTGTCCTTTGAGCCAGCACGCCGTATGCGCGATCCGTTACAATGGCTTTTATATGCGATGATCCTGTTTTTCATTGCCGCTTTTTCCCGATGGCAGATGCACAACTGGCCCAAAGCCCTGTTTTTTTCCGGCAGCATGCTCGTTACTTCTTTAATTTTGTTTTTGGTGGCGCGACTGCTGATGTGGCTGGCACGCCGCTTTTTCCCTTCTTCCTGGAATTATCTGTGGAGACAGGGCTTTGCCAATTTATACCGCCCCAATAACCAAACCATTATCCTGATTATTACGATCGGCCTGGGTGCGGCCTTCATCGGCACACTGTACTCTGTACAAAACATGCTGATCAGGCGGGTTTCTATGTCAGCAAGTGCCGGTCAGCCCAATATGCTTCTCTTTGACATCCAGCCTGCGCCAGGAAGATTCGCTGGTTTCCCTGACAAAACAATATGGCCTGCCGGTCATGCAACAGGTACCCATCGTAACCATGCGCATTGAAGACATCAATGGCATCAGCGCTGAAAAGGCCTTGAAAGACAGCGCGGACTCCATACCCAATCGCGCTTTCCTGTCGGAACTGCGGGTTACTTACCGGGATTCTCTTTTGGGAACAGAAAAAATAGTCGCCGGCAGATTCGAAACGACTGTGAAAAACCCCGGTGATACGGCATATATATCCCTGGAAGAAAGGTATGCAGCCCGGATTCATGTGAAGATCGGAGACCGGATCCGGTTTAATGTGCAGGGCATGCCGATTTACACCATCGTCGGAAGTGTAAGAAAGGTAGACTGGCGAAGGGTTCAGCCCAATTTCCGGGTTGTATTCCCAAGGGGCGTTCTGGAAACGGCGCCGCAATTTTATGTACTGATCACGCATGTGCCCACCCCTGAAGCGTCCGCACATTTTCAACAGGCCGTCGTCCGCAGGTATCCCAATATTTCCATCATTGACCTCGGATTAATCCTGAGTGTGCTGGATGATATCCTGGACAAAATTAGTTTTGTCATCCGCTTTATGGCGGGTTTCAGTATCTGCACCGGCCTGGTGGTTCTGATTGCATCTGTGCTCATCAGCAAATACCAGCGCATACAGGAAAGTGTTCTGCTGCGCACGCTGGGAGCGAGTCGAAAACAAATCCTGATCATTACCGGCCTGGAATTTTTCTTTCTGGGCGCCATGGGTGCCGGCACCGGAATTCTCCTGTCCCTGGCTGGCACCTGGGCTTTGGCCAAATACAGTTTTGAGGGTTCTTTCTCGCCACAATGGCCGGCCCTGCTCGCGCTTTTTTTGTCCATCTCCCTGTTAACCATTTTAATTGGCCTTTTTAACAGCCGTGAAATTCTTCGCAAACCGCCCCTGGAAATTCTCAGAAAAGAGGTATAAATTTTCAATAAAATAATCTGCTTAACGATCATGAGAAAAGTAGTTTTATTCAACCTGATAACCCTGGATGGCTTCTTTGAAGGATTAAAACAGGAAATTGACTGGCACCATGTGGATGAAGAATTTCATTTGTTCGCAAACAACCAGATGCAGTCTGCTGGCACCCTGTTATTCGGACGGATTACTTACGATCTAATGGCCGGCTATTGGCCTACCCCGGCTGCGATACAAAACGACCCGGTCACCGCAGATCAAATGAATTCCATTTCAAAAATAGTCTTCTCCGGGAAAATTGAAAATGCTTAATGGAACAATACAAGAGTAGTCCGTGAGAATATAGAAGAGGAAATCAGGAAGCTAAAACAAATACCGGGTAAAGACATTCTTATATTAGGAAGCGCCATCCTCGCGTCAGCCTTAAGCCGCCTGCACCTGATTGATGAATACAGGATCATGATTTGCCCGGGTGTCTTAGGTGAGGGTAAGCCACTGTTCAAACCGTCTGGCGAACGGATTAAGCTCAATCTCATTAGGACACAAACATTTAAATCCGGCAATATACTTCTCTGCTACGAACCGAAGATTGAAGAAATAAAATGAATCCATAACGCGGCTTTCGGATTGCCGCGACTGCGGCCGGCAATATATCCGGCCCGTCCACCCGGTCAGCGTTTTTAATACCCCAGACTAACTAATCCTTCCGGCACTTGGTTTCTACCGAAATATTTCTATTCCGTTCTTAAAATTTTTGCCGGGTTGGTTAACGCGGCTTTTGCAGAATGATACATGGCTGTAATCGATGCGGTAATCACAATAACAAAAGCAGATAATATAAAGGGAATGACAGACAAGCCGGCATTATAGGGAAATATGTTCAGCCAGTTGCTCATAAAATACCAGGCAACCGGAAACGCTATTCCCGCAGCAATGAATGAAAGCCACAGATAATTTTTGGTGATCATCGAAACCACCTGCACGATACTGGCACCCATCACCCGGCGTATGCTGATTTCCTTTTGCTTTTGCTGCGTGGTAAACGCGGTAAGTCCCAGCAGCCCCAGACAGGTGATCATGATGGTGAGTATCGAAAATGCGGCAAATATTTTTCCACGCTTTTGGTCAGCAGCATATTGTGAATTAAAATCTTCATCAAGAAATTTATATTCAAATGGCAGTTGCGGAAAATATTTTTTCCAGGTACTTTTCAACCTGGGCAATGGTCGTGCTGATATCGCCCGGGTTCATTTTTACCTGGATGATATTACTGTTAGGTGAATAAAACAAGAGAAGTGGTGCGATCGGATTATACAGGGATTTCTGGTTGAAATCTTTTATCACACCGACCACTTCCAGATAATGTTCCTGAAGTGTCCCCGGGAAATTTAACCCGCTTTCCAATAGCGTTGTCCCATCCAAAATGTTTTACCATGGCCTCATTCACCAGAATGCTGTGCAGCGTATCGGCAGGGCTTGAAAAATTACGGCCTTTTACAACCGGGATAGCCAGTGAACCCAGGAAATTTTCATCAATGCCATAACATTCAATTGCTTTATCAACATGCCCGTTATTGGTCTGTACTGTAAAAAGGTTAAGGTTGATATTGGCATTTCCCGGATAACAATTACCTGTACCCACAATCCTTACACCCGGAAGGTGCCGGAAATCATTATTCATGGCAAATATCTTGCTGCGTTCGTCCTCACCGGTATTCACCGTAACCGTCATCACCTGATTCTTTATTAAACCCAACATCTTTCTTTCGCAAATAGGACAGCTGTGAATACACCACCCAGGTGCAGATCAGCATGATCATGGAAATGGAAAACTGCAATACCACCAGTGTGCGTCGCAGGTTTACATTGCCGGATGCTTTTGAGAGAGCGCCTTTCAAAATGCTCACGGGTTGAAAGCCCGAAAGATAAAATGCAGGATAACTGCCGCCAACCAATCCGGTAAACAACATGATACTGAACAGGAGAATAATATTAAAGGGTTGCAGCAGGGTTTGTATATCGTAAACGACTTGCCGGAAATGGAATTAAAAACGGGCAACAAAAGAATAACCAGAACAATACTCAATACCAAAGCCATACAATGCCGTAAGCACAGATTCACTCAGGAACTGGCTTACCAATTGCTTTTTTGTTGAGCCTGCCACTTTGCGGATACCAATTTCTTTTGCCCTTCTGGCTGATCTGGCGGTCGTAAGGTTCATATAGTTGATACAGGCAATCAGCAGCATAAAAAAAGCAACTGCAGAAAATATCCAGATATAAGACATGCTGCCCAGCTCCTCTGGCTCTCCTTCCAGGTGTAGAATGCAAATGTATCGATGTAATCGGCTGAACACCATATTGAATCTTCACATTGAATTTTGAGAAAATCGATGCCATATATTTATCATACATCGGCAGCAGTTTTTTGTCGAAATGCCTGTGGATTAGGTCCGGGTTTCAGAAGAACATAGGTAAAGTTGTTAAAAGCTGCCCCAGTTGTCCTCGCCGCCTCTTGTTGTCTTTCAGAATAGTAGACATCGATATCAGCATATCACAACGGATATGCGAATTTTTAGGCACATCTTCTATTACTCCGGTTACTTTATACAAATCGTAAACAGTCTTCAGCGTTTTTCCGACAACCGGGGCGTTCTTGCCGAAATATTTTTCCGCAAGTGTTTTTGAAATCACGATGCTGTTGGGTTTGTTCAATGCATTGGCTGCATTACCTTCCACAAACTTGCAGGTGAAAACGTTGAAAACGGTACTGTCGGCATAAAAAACCTTAGTTTCATAAAAACTCGTTATTCCCCATTTTAAATAAAGTTCTTTCCCTGCTAAGTAACCTGGCCGATTCTTCCACTTCCGGGAAAATCTTTTTTCAAGGTGGCGGCAAGCGGCAGCTGCGTTAATGTCCAGTTTGTATTTTTATCCCGTTCATGTATATAAGAAACAATCCGGCAGATGCGGTCCGCCTTCTCATTATAACGGTCGTAATTCAGTTCATCTATGATATAAAAAATAAGAAAGAGGCTGAATGTAATTCCCACGGTAAGGCCCAGTACATTCAGCAGGCTGTACCATTTGTCTTTTTTAAAATTGCGCAGGGCAATGAGCAATAAGTTTTTGATCATGGATTTGCTTTTTTATTCTGTTCCTGAAATTTTTCCATACCCAAAGCGCACTCAAAACAAAAGCAGCATACTGCGGGCCTATGACTGTTTTGATGACCTGAAAACTGACGCATTCAACAGGATCCCGTGCCGAAACAATGCCATTTTTCAAAGCATTCATAATCATATCTTTATAATCGCGTGTTTACAGGGAAGTGTCCGTTATTGATATTCAGTCTGTACGTTTTTGGTCAGATGGACCAGTCCTGAGATAACTATACAGGTAAGAGAATAAATTCCGGAAAACCTATATGTTCTGGCCATTGGATTGAATGCAGGACTACTGCCATTCCCGGTAACGGTCCGTACCTCCTTCTACTCCTGTTCGAGATTCATTCTATCTGCAATAAGGGTTAGTCCGGGGTTAGTCCGGTATATACCGGACTAACCCCGGACTAACCCATAACAAATCCCGGACAATCCCCGAATTCATATCCTGTCATAGCAGAATAAATACTGAAGTAAAGGGCTTTAAAAACCGTTTAATGACAAAACAGGCACCGGCGGGGTTCCCGGGAAGAACCGGGAATCCCAGGCATTACGAGACGGGCAATTGGTTTATTTGAAAAAAGGAACCCGGCAGGGAGCGCACAAAATAAATTAAGTGGTGCGTGCAGGAATACCGTTACAGAAAAAAGTTTTAAGAAAATGACACCTGCCACATCAGGAAAGACGCGGTTCTTTCAGCAGTCTGGACTGGTTCGTATATCTCCTGTCTTTCCCGTAGATGAAAAAACAGCTTCCGTTTTTAATGGTTTCGATCAGGGAACGGTGAATATCGAAAGGAATGGCCGGACATCCTTCGCTCCTGCCCAGGCGGCCGTAGATTTTAGAAATTTCTTCATTCACATAAGCAGCGGCATGCACAACGATTCCCCGTTTAAAAGCATTATCGTTAATGCCCTGCTCCATGCCCATTAAACGAAGGGCATATCCCTTGTGGCCATTGTAAGTATCTCCCGTCAGGTAGAAACCCAGGCTGCTTTCAAAACTCCTGAACCGGTTTGAAAACCGGGTGGCGAGTACCTGGCCCGAATTACGGCCATGGGCAACCAGCGTATTGAAAAGCAGCTTTCCGTTCTCTATATCCAGCACAAACAACCTTTTTTTGAACGAAGGCTGACTGAAATCCACGATAGACAAAATACCCCCGTTTTGAATGTTTCCGTTTCTTTGAAGATTCTGAAACCCGGTTATGGCCTCATCGAATGCTTCTTTGGACAAACCGAGACTGTCCAGCGACAGCAAACGGTACAACGCCACAGTTACTGGAGCATTCATGTTTTGGGTGTTCACCAGAGCCTTACTCTTTTTAAGGTTAATGCCTGCAGAAGCAAATAATGCGGGAATAACCAGGCCGGTTAAAACCAACATGAAACTTTTCGCGATGAACGGGTATTTGCTCTTCAGACTCATGATGCACGGGTTTATACAGTCGGCAAATGTCCGATTTATAGCCGGTAAATCACCCAAATGCAAATGTTTTTTGTAAAATTTAACTGGGGAAAAGCGCCGTAATATCCCGGTTCCGGATTTGTTCGGTTTTTAAAGATCTATATATCAGCGCCCTGCAAAAAGCATATCTGCCGGCATCGTAGTAATAAGCCGGCCAAAACTGTGCGATACCGAATTTGTTTTTGCATGAATGAATAAGGCAGTGTGATCATTTAATTTGCCATAATGTTCCGCTTATGCATGTCTCGGAAAAAATATAGCCAGCGACACCAGGAATAAATACGGAACTATTATCACAAAGACTGAAATGATCAGGTCTCTTTTTTTCTTCGGATTGCGATCCCATTGTTCTTCATATTTCCCGTGAATTTTCAGATCGCGTTCATTGACTATAAAAATGTGGTGAAAAATCAACGCCGTCAGTGTGTAAACGGTAGCGGCAAACAGAGTTGCCCCGGGCCGGGAAGAGAACCAGGAATGACTGATTATACGCAAATACGCAGCTTCCAATAACAGAATCCATCCTCCCGCGGATAAAGCGACCAGATACATGGCCTGGATGCGTGCATAATAACCCCGGGAATCGTAGCTCCGCTGATAAAAATGATTGTATATATTGAAATATAAATATTCTATGGGTTTCATAGGATTCCGGGAGTTTAGGGTAAAAACGGATCGGATTACCTTCATTAAACGTTTATTGGAACCAAACTCGTACAGAAAGACAAAGAAAAATTGGAAATAACCACCCGTTTTTATTATGAATTCCAAAAACGGGAAAATAATGATCTCCCAAATCAGCGCGGGATATTTACCTTCGGCAGACTTTTAAGAAAATGCATATGACTTATGAAGAACTGGTAAAGAACCACTCGGGTGAGATGATCGAAAAACTGGTGACTGAAGTAATCAGTAAAGACGCGGCGGAGGTCCGGTTTGAATTCGAAGATAATGATCAATGGTCCGTCATCACCATGCATATTTATGAAGAAGATAAAGAAATATCTCTGAGATTACGCGCCGGAGACCGGTATGAACTGTATTTTGGCTATTATGACGATGATGACGAGTTTCATGAAATCTCAAAACCGCTGACTCCCGAAGAAGAAAAGATCATACCGAAAGGTCTCCGGAAAGTAATGGCCAAAGTGCTTAACGATGAGCAGGGCATGCGCTTACCGGGCAATTTTCTTTCAAAATGAAATGATCCTTAAATACTGCGTAATAAATAGATTACCAGGAATACTCCAATAAAAAGAATGCAAATAGTTAAAAGGGTCGAAAGAAAAGCAGAAGGATGATAATTGATATTGACCAGTTGTTTTTCCACAGACCGGTAACGGAAAAAAGCCATTGCACCAATGATGGCACCAAAACCGACGAGGAAAATTCCGATGATGGAAGAATACCCGTGCTCTGACACCGGCAGGGGCTTTTGTAAAACAATGGATATTTGCTTTACAAAAAGCGTAAATTTTACGACAACAAATCCAAAGGCCATGATGCCTATGCTGGTGCGCATCCAGGCAAGAAAGGTTCTTTCATTCGCCAGATGATCCCTTAATTTTCCTTCCTGATTGTCCGCGCCGGCTGAGTGGTCAATCATTTTAACAGGTTTTGACAGAGTAAGTTATCTCTTTTGGAAATGCACCCAAAATTCAGTTTTATTCATGTATTGAGTGCAACCGGATGCGACCGTGACATAAATCACTATATTATTTAATTGATTATCTGAATTTTAAATTTAAACAGAGAAAAATTACCTCATTAAATTCGTTACCTTATTTACATGTTATGTGCATTCAACATGAATCTGATAGATAATGACTTTAAGAATACTAAAAAGTCCGGCAGCAGAAGAAAGTTTATACTGGATACCGGCTTAGCCGGTCTGGCCCTGAGCGGGCTGCCGCAAATAGCATCCGCAGTTCGGGGTCATTCTACCCATGCCCGGCAAATAGCCAAAAGCAAATCCATTTCCAGTGGAAAGGCGCAACATATAACGCTTTTACATACAGCGGATATTCATGCCCAGTTGTATACCCATGATGAATTCTTCTGGGAAAACAATCAGCCCGTATTCAAAAAAAGAGGTGGACTGGCTGTTTTAAAAACCATGTTGTATACATTGAAATCTCAGAATCCCGAAAACACCCTCATCATTGATGGGGGCGATTGTTTCCAGGGAGGTGGCGTTGCCTCGCTAAGCGAGGGTAAGGCTATCATTCCGCTCATCAACAACATAGGCTACGATCTGGTCCTTCCGGGTAACTGGGAAGTGGTGTATGGAAAGGAAATGATGCGTAAAGACCTGGGAGCCTATACAGCCAATAAGGTTTGTGCGAATATGTGGAACCAGAAACCAGACGGAAGTACAGGGGATTTGCTGTTTCCGCCTTACTGGACAAAAATGATCGGTGGTCTGAAGATTGGTTTCATAGGTTACAATGACCCGCTTACGGCAAAAAGACAATCCCCGGATTATAGTAAAGGGATCGAATTCACCCATCCGGAACTGAACGTCGCCAAATACATCCGTTTACTGAAAGAGTACGAAGAATGCCAGCTGGTTTTTTTGGTGACCCATATGGGTATGGCGCAGCAGATTGACCTGGGTAATCAGTCCTATATTGAAGGTGTGAATTATATTTTAGGTGCGGATACGCATGAACGTATCAGAACACCGATCGAATCTGAATATGCCCGGGTCACAGAACCCGGTTCTTTCGGATCCTTTATTTCAAAACTGGACATCGTTATCGAGGACGGGGTAATTAAAGACCAGCATTATGAGTTGCTGGATGTGGATCCGGAAAAATATTCCCCTGATCCGGAAATGATGTCCCTGATCACAAAAGCCCGTGAGCCTTATAAGGAAAGGCTGGATGAAGTGATCGGCAAAACAACCACCCCGCTGATGCGATATTATGTGATGGAAACGCCCATGGATAATATGATCACCGATGCCATCCTGTGGAAGTTCAAGCCGGATATTGCACTCAGCAATGGTTTTCGCTTCTGCCCTCCGCTGGTACCGGATCCAACCACCGGATCGGCGGATATAACGGATGAATTCCTTTGGAGCATGCTCCCGGTGAACAGTGAAGCAAAAACCGGGGAGATTACCGGTGAACAATTACTGCACTGGCTGGAAAATGAAATGAAAAGCGTCTTTTCCAATAATCCCGCTGAACTTTTTGGCGGCTGGATGGTCCGCTTTGCAGGTATGCAGATCAACATCACAGCCCGGAACCCCAATGGTAAAAGGGTAAACAGGGTTTTGGTTCACAACGAACCCGTTGAAAAAAATAAAATCTACCGGATCGTTGCCTGTGAACGGGAAGGAGATCCGGACAACACGTTATGCAGGGTGGAAAACGTACAAAATCCTAAAAAGCTTGGATTCAACCTGCACGAGGTACTCAGGGAATATCTGAAAGTCCATTCTCCGGTTTCTCCCAAACTGGAAGGTCGGGTGGTCGCTACGGATGAGAATAAATACCTGCTGACCCAGGTAAAGAGAAAGGATTATCAGTTCAGGTAAAGGGAAAACCGGTCCCGTCCTTGCTTATATAAGGCAAAGGCATACAACCGCTTTTACCTTGCCGGCATTTTATTGATAAAACCCAGGGCTTCCTCTTTATGCGCGGGTCCGTTTGTAAAAGAGTTGTAGGTAAAAACAATACGGCCTGTTTTATCAATAACAAAGGTTTCTCTTCCGGTGAAGACAAACTTACCCTTTACGCCAAATATCTTCAGCACTTTATTATCCGGATCGCTTAATAAAGTAAATGGCAGCTGATGGTGCAGGGCGAAATTTTTATGACTCTCCACGGTTCCCGGGTTAATGCCAATTACTCTTGCTCCGGCTTTAATGAAATCAGCATAACCATCCCGGAAGGCGCAGGCCTCCTTGGTACACACGCTGCTCTCATCCTTAGGATAAAAATAGATGACGAGAATTTCTTTACCCACGTAATCGGCACTGTTAAACAGACTGTCGTTCTGATCACGCAGGGAAAATACCGGGACCGGGTCGCCGACCGCCAGGGATTTATTTTGCGCATGGCATGCCAGGAAAAGGCCTGAAAATAAGGAAGCCACGATGAGGATTCGTTTCATAAAATGAATTTGTACCGGAAACGGCACTCAAAATCTATCACACAACGGGTGTCATTGCAAGTTCCTTAGAGATTATTGTCCAGTCATCCTTCCCATGACCCTTCTCTATCCAGAGATCCATTTTTTTAGCGATAGCAGGGATCACCGTTAATGATTTGTTCGTGGATGTTGCCTGTTCGATCATCAACCGGGCATCCTTGCGGGCCATACCCAGCTCCCAGGACGGCTGATCAAAAGTATTGCTGGTGATCTTTCTCAACCGCCCCTGTGCAACTACCGCAGGATTCAATGACTCCAGCAGCGTACTGAGTTCGGAAGCAGGCACATGAAGCGAACCGGCTAATGTCAGGAGGTCCGCTATGCTGCCCGTCAGGCCGATATGAAAAAGGTTTCCCAATAATTTTATTGCAGCTGCTTTTTCGGGTTGTTCTCCCAAATTCCAGAGTTTACCCGTCATTCCGGAGAGTTCGGGTTCCAGCTTTTTTACGATCTCCTGGTCACCGGAAATCAACATGATGCCGGTTCCTTCGAGGGCATTGGGCGGACCCATAAAAACGGGTGCATGCATATACGTATATCCCTTTTGCTTCCAGTAAGCGGAACGTTTGGCGGCACCAGGCGCAGAGGTCGTCGTATGATCGACGATGATGGCATGCGGATCAAATCCCGGAGCGGCCCGCTCCAGCACTTCATCCACGGCCTGATCATCAGAAAGTGTCAGGTGAATGCGATCCGCACCTCTAACGGCATCAGCCACGCGGTCAAACGCTTTGGCCCCATAGGCCTCCAGAGCTTTTGCTTTCTCCGCCGTTCTGTTCCAGACCTGTACCTTTTCTCCTTTTTTCAAGAGGGCCCGTGTAAAATTGGCGCCCAGCAAGCCGGTTCCTAAAAATGCTTTCATACTTTAATGAATTGATCGATAAAGTTACGATGCGGAATGGAAACTATAACAAGGATGAGACCGGGATTTCTTCTAACCGTTTTTTTGATTCCCGATCTTTATCGTAATATTACGTTAAATAGGAAATGCCGGGCAACGTTTCCGGCGTATTGGCAGGAACTGCAAACTTTGATATCCCTGATAAAGGAACCGGTCTCCGGAAGGCGCAGATGATCCGGTAAATGATCCATGTTAATAAATAAAAAACCGCAATGAGTGTAAAGGACTGTACCCCGGCAGAGCGCAAAAAGCTGGGCTTTTTAGACCGGTTCCTGACTATTTGGATTTTTGGTGCCATGGCAGCCGGTGTCGGTATCGGCTATTTTATTTCCGGTGCGGCAGGATTCATCCAATCATTTCAGTCCGGGACAACCAATATCCCCATTGCCATCGGGCTCATCCTGATGATGTACCCGCCATTGGCCAAAGTAAAGTATGAAGAATTGGGAAAGGTATTTAAAAATACCAGGGTACTGACTCTTTCCCTTCTGATGAACTGGGTTATCGGACCCATCCTGATGTTCCTGCTGGCCATCATTTTTTTAAGGGACAAACCGGAGTATATGGTGGGGCTGATCATGATCGGTATTGCCCGTTGCATTGCGATGGTGATTGTATGGAATGAACTGGCTGAGGGCAATCGGGAATACGCCGCCGGACTGGTCGCCCTGAACAGCATATTCCAGGTTCTTTTTTACAGTTTCTTCGCCTGGTTATTTATTACCGTTCTGCCTCCCTATTTTGGTTTGAAAAGTCTGGTGGTACCTATCCGTATCGGCCAGATTGCCAACAGCGTAATGATCTACCTGGGCATTCCTTTTTTCGCCGGTTTTATAAGCCGCTTTGCTTTGATGAAGATAAAAGGCAAGGCATGGTATGAAACAGAATTCATACCTGTTATCAGTCCCGTTACCCTGGTTGCCTTGCTTTTTACCATCGTCGCGATGTTCAGCCTGAAAGGAAAACTGATCGTTTCGATTCCGCTGGATGTGGTGCGGATTGCCATCCCGCTGGTAATCTATTTTGCCCTGATGTTCCTGGTCACTTTTTTCATTGCCCGGTACCTGGGTGCCGACTATTCACAAAATGCGGCTTTATCGTTTACCGCTGCCGGAAATAATTTTGAACTGGCCATTGCCGTGTCCATCGGCGTTTTCGGTATCAATTCAGGACAGGCATTTGCCGGTGTGATCGGTCCGCTGGTGGAAGTCCCTGCACTGATCGGACTGGTGAATGTGGCGTTCCGGCTAAAAAGAAAATATTATTCAAAAAATACAGGGCCTTTAATTCAGCATGAATACAAATAATATGAACATGCCGGAATGCCGTATGTTCATCTCAATAATGAGATCTTATGAATACATCAGGGACGCGATTATTTTTTTTCATCTTATTACTCTGCACTTCCTGCGACAGGCAAAATAAATGCCCCACGGTATCAACATTTGCAGGATCCGGGATCATGGGTGCGGCGAATGGCAATGCAGAAACCGCTTCTTTTTCAAACCCGATGGGAGTGGCCACCGATGACCGGGGAAATGTTTATGTAGCCGACTCGCGGAATAACCAGATTCGTAAAATCAGTGCAGACGGGATGGTTTCAACACTTGCCGGCAGTGGCGCCGCCGGATCGGTGGATGGCAGGGGAGATACCGCTTCGTTTTTTTATCCGCAGGGTCTGGCGGTAGATAAAAATGGTAACGTTTATGTAGCCGATACCCATAACAGCCTGATCCGTAAAATCAGCCCGGATGGATTTGTAACCACCATTGCAGGCCAGCGGATTTACCATACCGTTCCAGGAATGGATACTGCGGTGAGATTTGACAACCCGGCCGGAATCGCAGTGGACAGGTCGGGGAATTTGTATGTGGCTGACTGGGCGAATAACCTCATCCGGAAAATCAGTCCGGGGGGAAAAGTTTTCAATATGGCCGGAAAGGGCAGTCCGGGTGCAGGAGACGGTGCCGGGTCCTCCGCCAGTTTTTATTTACCGGGTGGCATCGCGCTGGATGCTGCGGGTAATTTATATGTAACAGATACCTATAATAATATGGTCCGCAGGATCAGTCCGGACGGTCTTGTAAGCACCCTCGCCGGTAAAACAGCCCGCGGTTTTCAAAACGGGAAGGGACCAGCCGCATCCTTTTCACATCCTGCCGGGATTACCGCAGGTCCGGATGGGAATATATATGTCGCTGATGCCGGAAATAACAGAATACGTAAGATCACCCCGGATGGTGTGGTGTCAACATTTGCAGGAAGCGGAGCACAGGGATCATTCAATGGAAGGGATACGCTGGCTTCCTTTTTCAGGCCCTATGGCGTGGCCGCTGATAAAGCAGGTAATATTTATGTGGCGGATTATCTGAATAACCAGATCCGGAGGATCCGTTATTAAACATAAACCGGGCAGCTCTTTTTACAATAGAATAAAAACAATACTTTTAACGAACAGGCTATCACTGAGTCAGGTTAACGGGATTATTTATTAACAGACCGTCTTATGAAAAAAATATTTGTCCTCTCTGTTTTATTAAACCTTATTTTTTCGGGCTGCAAAAAGACCGGAACGACTGCCGGCTATCCGCCGAACACACAGCATATCTCAGTGGTAACCCAGCATAATGACAATACAAGGGCGGGACTGAATAACCTGGAGTTGAAACTGACCACATCCAACGTGAATAAGCAGCAGTTTGGAAAATTGTTCAGTCTTTCGGTTGATGACCAGGTGTATGCCCAGCCTCTTGTTGTTGGCAATCTGCCTGTTGGATCCGGCTATCACAATGTGGTATTTATTGCGACCGTCAATAATACGGTTTATGCATTCGATGGGGATAACGGAAACCTGTACTGGAAAATGAACTATACCCGGGCGGGCATGCGGCCCCCCAATTCAGGAGATATGAAATCGGGCTGGTGTAACCCTTACCAGGATTTCAATTTCAACATCGGCATTGTGGGCACGCCGGTGATCGACCCGGCCACCAGCACCCTGTATTTCGTAGCGCGGAGTACCGACGGAACTCAATTTGTGCAATATATACACGCTGTGAATCTGGTAACAGGTACTGAACAGGCCGGCAGCCCGGTTGCAATCAGCGCCAGCGTACCGGGCACCGGAGATGGGAATATCAACAACGTGGTCAGCTTTGATCCCATGCGCAATAACCAGCGGCAGGGCCTGGTCCTGGTCAATGGCGTGGTGTATATTTCTTTTTCTTCCCACTGCGACTGGAATCCCTATCACGGATGGATATTGGGATATAATGCGCAAACACTGCAGCAGCAAACCGTTTATAATGATACCCCCAGCGGGGAAAATGGCGGGCTTTGGGAAAGCGGCCAGGGAGTAGCCGCAGATGCGCAGGGTAATCTCTATGTCGTTTCCGGTAACGGAACCGTGGGACAGGGAAACCTGTACACCAGCACCAGCAACGGAACCAGTGAAATTACACCAAACCCGAACCCGGCCGATCCCACGAACCGGGGAGAGTCTGCCTTAAAGCTGACGCCCTCCGGCTCATCTTTACTGTTGAGCAGTTATTTCACACCGACCAATTATCTGAACCTGAATATTAATGACCTCGATTATGGCGTTATGGGAACCATGCTGATCCCGAATTCCAACTATTATTTAACGGGTTGCAAAGACGGCAATCTGTACCTGCTGGATAAGGATAATATGGGAGGATATTCCAGCTCATCCAACCAGGTGCAGCAAACGGTCCCGTTAAATACAAGCCTGCATTGCCAGCCCTCCTATTTTAAGGGAAGCGCCCATGAATTTGTATATGTATGGTCTGAAAATGATCAGTTACGCGCACTTTCGTTTAACCGGGCCAGCAACATGTTTGAGAACACCCAGATCGTTTCAAACGTAAGTGGTCCGTCCGGGGGAAGCGGAGCGGATCTTTCTGTTTCCTCGAACGGTTCCCTGGACGGAACCGGTATTCTCTGGGCTTCCTATGCCAGCAGCGGCGATGCCGGACATGCAAACAGTCCAGGCATTTTAAGGGCATTTGATGCAAATGATATCACGAAAGAACTCTGGAACAGCAATCAGACCCTGGGCGACGAGGTGGGTAACTTTGCCAAGTTTTCCCCGCCAACAATTGCTAACGGTCATGTATACCTGGCAACTTTTTCAAACCAGGTAATCGTATACGGATTAAAATAGGTCAGCCGGAATCTGATTCACCGGACCGGGGTTATCGTGTTATTAATGTGCAGGATCCAGGGGATTCATGTTCTGACAAACTAAAACTCCCAGCCCATTTTAATACTGAGTCTGTTCAGGCTGTAATCAATCCGATCGGTCTGCCCGTTGGTAGGTCCGGTCTGCCCGTTCGGAGGTAGAAATTGCAAATAATACAAGACCGGATTCTGATACGTTTCCGTTAATTTTTTATATGAATACCCGAGGCTGATCAGGAAGCTGTTATTTTTTCCCGCCGCTATCTTATACCCGAATCCCAGGTCAGTATAAAACCCGTTGCCAAAACGGTCACCCGCAGCATATTGCATTTTTTCATTGTCTGTAACCCAGCTGAAGCTGGTACCCGCATCCGTATAGACAAATAGTTTATTAGTGCTCCTTCCAAATTCCTTCCTGATATCCAAAAACAAGGGTATCGTCCTGAATCTGTAATAATCAAGCCCCACTCCCGCCCCGGCAAACCAGGACTTGTACCCGGCGCCGCCGATTGCCTGCAACTGGAAGGCAGAGCCGGCCTGTCCCTCCAGCAGACCCACATTCATGACAGAACGAAACTGCCACTGTGCTGGGATACTTTTTTGCTGTGCATATGAAATTCCAGCTATACCCAACAGGAAGAAAATGAACATGGATCGTTTCATTATAAGCATGATCAGGTTTTAAAGTTTGCTTATCAAATGAATATTGCCCGGGTCAGAATAATCATACTGATAAAGTCCATCAGCAGCCACCACGATGGCCAATCCATTTTCTGCTACAACGTCATACACGACCGCGTCTTTCAATTGCTTTATCAATTGCAGGTTATTCACATCCGAGGCATTGAATATTTTCAGCCCGTCCCGCGAATCACATACAAATAAATTATCTCCGTCTTTTGAAAGACCCATCGGGTGGGTAAGCAGGTATGTTCTCACCAGGTAAGCATTTCCCAGGTCCTTGATGTCCACAATCTGCAATTGGTTATTAGATCCCAGGCAGGCACTTGAATCGTTCAGCGTAACATAGGCATAATCCCCGTCTGCTATTACCGGATCACAGGCACGGACATGAGTAAACGAACCAATCAATGAAGGTTTATCGGGCGAATTCAGCACATCGTACATATACATGCCATTATTGGTGCCAACAAACAATTTATCTTTTAACGGGTAGATCGTTTCCACATGCCAGTCAACCAGCACGGAACTGGCATAAGCCGGAGAAAAAGGCTCACTGATATCAAAAGCTGACAGGTTGTTATTTCCTACCGTGTAAAGGAAGTTATTAATGATGCTGAACCTGGCCATCGAACCATTAGTACCAAGCGGATTTCCTTTTACATCTGCCGAAGCTGACATGTTGGATGCGACAGAGGCGCAATATGCACAACCGGCATACAATACAGGATACCCGATATTGCCGGGATCATAAGCAACCGTTGTATCCTTGGTATTCCATCCAACAATCACGTTGATGGAATCCGGACTGGGCATAGTCCCCGGGTTGTAGCCGGCCCCGGTATAATAAATATTGTAAATACTGTGATCCGGAAATGCATTTGTCGCGAAATTTTTTGCAACCACATGCAGCGGATCACTGATATCAAAAGTTACCAGGTCGCCGTATGCATCAGCATATAAGGTATTTCCGCGAACCGCCATATCTTCATTCCCGGGAATATTGATAAATGAAACATTAACCGGGTGTGAAGGATTGCTGTTATCAATAACATGAATCCCCTTATAAGGCTCCGATAAATAAATGTATTTCGCCGCCACCGTTATTTTTCCGGTAACAGAAAAATCAACCGGCGGCTGACTTTTTATGCCTTCCCTGTACTTTGACAGCGATTCGTATACCGGCGTCCTGATCTGGTAGGTTTTTGTAACCTTATCCTTCATGCATCCCATGAATAGAAATACTAGAAAACCCGGAAGGCACCTGTTAGTCAAACGCCAAAATCCCCTTTTCATAAATGCAGTTTTGCAGTTGACCTGAAATCAATACAAAACGTTGCATGTCATTCTTATTTTTTCCCGGGAATCAGGGAAATCTTCAGCCCATAGTAGAAAAGATGCTGCGGGTCGGCGGAGCTGCTGTTTACAAGACCTGTCAGTCCGTATTGAACCTGTGGGCCCACCTGCAGCTCAGCATGATCCAGCCGGAAGCCGACCAGGATCGCCGTTGCCGTATTTAACTGGGCTTTATTGAACTGTTGGTTGTTTTTATAGTACACATTTGAATAAGGATCGAAATACAGGGCATTGCTGCTTACGAGGTAGGCGAGTGAAAAACCTGCTTCCCAAATAACAGGCGTCTTACTGCTCCTGTTCAATTGAAAGTCAACGGCTAAAGGCAATTCAATAAAATGATATTGATTGATATAGGTTTGGTCATTGCCATTTCTGTAAAAACTGTTTACCGCCGATGCCTGCACAGAAGCGGTATAGACGGAGACCGGACTGTCCACCCGGTTGCCCGTGTTGATTTTTGTTGAATAATAACGATAATTTATACCTGCCGAAAACGAAATCCGTTTAGACAGATCCCTGTACACAAAAACGCCGGCGCCGAAGGCAAAGCCGGGATTTAAACCCGATGATTTGTACATAACACCCGGTCCTGCGGAGGACCCTGATGGAGCATTCACCAGATAAGCCGGATAAGCTGTATACGCTGAATGGAACAAACCCTGACTGATCGATGAAATACCGGCAGTTCCCGTAAACCCGGTTTTCCAGGAGGATGACTTTTTCTGTTGTTTATTTTCGCCGGCTTTCACCCCACCATCAGCCGAATCTTTCAAAGGAATCCTGCCCGCTGCAATGCCTTTCATGTTCCTTCCCATGGAAGTATCTGATTGTCTTTCCGTTTCCACGCCACCGCCCTTGTTGAATTCATCCCCGCCGGCATTCAACAGGATGGAATCTTTTAAGCCTTTCTCACTGAAACCGCTTTTCATGATTTTACCAAAACGATAACCGGCCGGTCCTCTCAGATTATTGTCGCCCGTTTTACCGGTTAGAAAGAGATTAGTCAGTCCCCTTGTTTTGGCTTTCCCGGCAAATACATTCGGGGGAACTTTATCTTTTTTGCTTTTTTCATTCATGCTGATGTCATCCTGATTTACAGGCTGCATTTCCTGTTTTTTATCCGGTTTATTTTGCAGTCTGTCCTTTGCAACAGGTATTGAATTATTTTCACCCGAAATAAAATAATAACCACCACCGGTAACCAAAAGGCCTGAAAGGAAGAATAACCAGAACAGCGGTCTGCGGCGTTTCTTCTCCTTATTGATTTCCCTGTTCACACCTGCCCATACACCATCTGAAGGGTCAAAGCCCAGATGATCCATTTTTTCACGGACCTGTTTTTCAAAATTATTTTCGTGCATAGATGCCCGTTTTATTATCCAGAGAATTCCTGGTAATCCAGCTGATCAGCAAAGCCCTGGCCCGGGCATACTGCGACTTGGACGTACCTTCATGAACGCCTAAAATTTTCCCGATCTCTACATGCGAATAGCCTTCCACTGCATACATATTGAATACGGTTTGATAACCGATGGGCAACTGCCTGATCAGGTCAGCCAGTTCCTTTGCATTTAAAATCAGTTCAGGATTTTCGTCAGAAACCGGGTGGAGGCTTTTTTCAGCGAATGAAAGATCATATTGATATCGGTTTTGACTTTTCAGGTAATTAATAGCCGTGTTCACCATGATTCTCCTTACCCACGCGCCCAGTTCGCCGGAACCGTTAAACTGATGCAGATTTTTAAACACTTTTATAAAGCCTTCCTGCAACACATCCTCTGCATCAGCCATGGATTTGGTATACCGATAGCACAGGCCCAGCATCGCATGGGCAAAATGCGTGTACAGTTCACGCTGAGCCGAGGCTTTCCCTTTCAGGCAGTCATTTAGCAACTTTTTTTGATTCATGTGCCATTAGCATGACACGCCAACTTTGTAAACAGTTGCTTCCGCTTTATAATTGGAGGTGAATTTGTATTCCTTCAGTGTAAAGAATACATTATTTGACCGGTTGCGTATCCATCCGCTGAATATGCCTTCCGTCTTTTTTAAGCTATATCCATTTTGCAGTACACAGGCCCTTTACCGGGACCCAGTCTTTTACAGGTACAATCACGGTTTATTTAGCAGCCTCAACCCGAAAACTTTTTCAGGATGGTGTCATTCATTTGCAATAAACGGGGGAAGAACGATCCCTTATCCATTATCTTCCTCCAGGTTTTCATGCCTTTCGCCACCGAGGCTGTAATAGTTATTTTCTTCATCCTCCTCCCCGATTTCCTCGTCCACATCATCCAGTTCAGAACCGGGAATATCCAGATCATTGCCCGGAATATTTTCCTTTAATTTTAATTTTTTTTCATCAATCAGGTCCCCCTCTTCAAACACAACTTTTTTTTCCTTACTGTAAATATCTTCTTCATCAGAATAAACCGGAAGCGGGAATTTATCTGCTTTTTTGGGTTCGTCTTTTCCCTGTGTTGGTCCTTTTTTCATATAATTCAATTTATATCCGGTACAAAGATATTTCATTATTGAAACAGGCAACCTATAATAATTTCCCAAAAGCATCCGGCCGTTTTCAATTGCACCGCTCACATGGAAATTCTTCAATGAACTGCTTACGGACCGGATGGATTTTTTACCGATTAAACCAGAATTTTCGTCGTCAGGTCCCTGTAACTGGCTGTAATACTTTCAATCGGGTGCGTGGCCCCGTCCTGCTCAACGAAGAAATACTGCATGCCCGATTCCTTAGACGCGGCGAATATCCTTTTGAAATCGACCGTTCCATTTCCGATTTCAGTGGGTATTTTCTGGTCAGCACTGATATCCTTCACATGCCATAAAGGAAAACGTCCCGGATTCTTTTTAAAGAGTTCAACGGGATCTGCCCCGGCCTTGGTTGCCCAGCCCAGGTCCAGTTCCATTTTAAGAATATCCGGGCTGGTCTGTGTAAGCAGCATATCATAGGGAACCATTCCGTCAACCGTTTCGAATTCGTGCGTATGATTGTGATAACAGAGTGTGATCCCTGATTTTTTAGCTGCTTCACCGGAACGGTTCAGTATTTCAATCGCCTGGTGAATTTCATCGGAGTTGCCGAGAGGAATGGAAGCGCATACCAGGTACTTCAGGCCCCCTTCTGCCACTTCATCGATAACCTGCTGGTAGTTCTCCTTTAAATTTTTCATTGGCGGCATACTCCTCAGCTGGTGAAGCCGGGTCGTGTCCATGCCGGCGGGCACTTTAAATCCGCCCGGGGGCATCTTAAAAGGAGCGCCAATGGTATGGTGGGATACCCAGGACAGGCCCATGTCTTTTGTCATTTTCTTAAATTCCTTAGAAGTCATCCCGTAGTAGCCCCCTTTAACACTGAAAGCGGATTCAACGTCCTTATAGCCGATCTCTGCAACTTTTTTAAGGGTGCCGGGCACATCCTGATCAATGGTTCCACCCAGGGTATATAGTTGCAATCCGACCGGGTGCATGGCAAATTTTCCAAATACAGAGGCATACCCTTTGCCGGATAATATAAGTCCGCCAAGGGCCAGGGCCCCGGAATTCCTGAAAAACTTTCTCCTGTTATACATGGTGCATATTTTAAAATGAGTAAATGTTTTTGGCTTTTTATAATAATTCGATGACCCGTTTAGGGCGTCTTCACATTATTAAACCGGATATTCGATACAGACATCAATGGCTGCCCTGCTTTTGCTTTATCGTTTTTGAAAACGAAGTACAGATCATGAAACCCACGCTCCGGTTTGACATCAGTTTTCAGACCGGCACCCGCAAAGGGATTAAAATCATCCGGAATTTTCCGCATGGGTTTGACCGCCTTTTTGGGAGCTGCCATTGACTTTGTTGCCTTCGTTTTCGCGCCCCCCGCGTTCTGCGCGGAATCTGCCGCCATCCAGAAAGGGTTCACTGCTTCCAGCTGCACCTGGCCCAGCAATTCGCCGGCCGGATCATCCAGCCTGACTTCCACCGTTCCGCCGGCATATCCCTCGGAAGGGAAAGCTGTGGCATATATCACCAGTTGCTGTATGCCGGTGAGATCGATTTGTTTAAACCCGATATAACCGCCCGCTTTGGGAATCACATTGAGCGAAACAGCAAACATGGTTTGAAGACTGGTCTCCGCATGATGTATGATATCGGCAGTACCCGGACTGATCTGCTGGCTGCGCAGAATTTTTACTTCTTCTGTAGTGAGCGGCCCGGAAGATTTTGCCCCTTTATCGGTGTAAGCTGCCCGGATCACGAGGTTTCCCTTCCCGTTATCTCCTTCAGGAATTCTTGGCGTATAACGGCCTTTCAAGGGCAGCGTGCGGATCGTCTTCTGATTACTGTTGAGGATATAATTAACGATTATATGGGCGTCGTTTAGTGAAATTGCAGGATGTGCGGGCATATTCACCGTTCCCCAAACACCACTGCCGCCGGACCGGATTTTCCTGGGCAGGGAATCCAGCGCCCATGCCTGTTTCGATTTATATTTTTCTGCGATTTCGATGAACATGGGCCCAACGGATTTGGTATCCAGGTGATGGCAGTTGTTGCAGTCCACTTTATTGATCATTGCCTGTGCAACTGCAAACCGGGTGGACGCATCCACGCTGCGCTGTCCCTGGACCAGTTCTGCATAATCGAAACCTTCCGAAGTGTAATCTATACTGGCCGCCACCTGCCGCGGATCGATAAGACCATCTTCTTTATCCGTGACTTTGATTTCATAGGCAACCGGCATACCCGGGAAAAAGAAGGTCCTGTTACCGGATATGTTTAAACTGATTTCCGGCGGGGCATTGCCGGCAATGATCTTTAATGACTGAGTGTTTTTAGCTCCGCCGGGGTCTGTTACCGTCAGTGTGGCTGTGTATGCACCCGGCTGATTCAATACGGCTGTGGGATCCGGTGTGTTGTAGGTCATCGTTGTTTTACCGCCGGCATCAGTTATTTTCCATTCATATTTCAGTGAGTCCCCGTCAGCATCCTTTGTTCCTTTGGAAGAGAGCTGTACGGTCAGCGGAACGGTTCCCCCGGTTACGCTGGCAGAAGCCTGTACGACGGGTGTGCGGTTGCCCGAATTGAATTCAATACGCACCAGTTTCGAATTATCACTTTTCCTGAACCAGTTGCTGCCGTATTCCAGCACATAGAGGTCACCGTTAGGTCCGAATTTGATATCTATGGGTTCTATCGGCTGGTAGGAAGGCAGGAACTTTTCCATGGATTTATAATCACCGTTCTTCTTCATGCTGATGGCCATGATCCAGCCGCGCGAAAGATCGGCCACGATCCATTTTCCTTCATAATATCCGGGAAAAGGGCGTTTTGCCGTTTTGAAATTCGTACGATGATAAATCGGACCGCCAACGGCACATCTGCCGCCCGAACCCACCAGCGGATATTTCTCCGAATTGCGGTAGGGATAGGCAATGAATGCCGGCTGGGCCGGTGGTAATTCCGTCAGGCCCGTATTGTTGACAGAATGATTGACCGGTTTAGCAGGATCCTGACCCGGATAAACCGAATCATGCACATAATCATACATGGGATATGCCACATTTTCACCAATAAAATACGGCCATCCGAAATAACCGGGCGCACGGGCCTGGTTGAATTCATCCATGCCCATCCGGGTGGTCTTCGTGTCTTCATTCGCATCCGGGCCCACTTCTCCCCAATAAAGCCACCCGGTTTTGGTGTCGATGGAAGGGCGCCAGGGGTTCCGGTCTCCCATGACATAAATTTCAGGTCTGGTTTTAGGCGTTCCCTTCGGGAAGAGATTTCCCTCCGGGATGGTGTAGGTTCCATCCGGTTCCGGATGTATGCGTAATATTTTTCCGCGCAGGTCATTGGTATTGCCGGATCCCCGCTGGTCGTCCCAGTTTTTACGGTCGGGACGTTCATCGGTCTGGGATTTCTCAGCCACATTGCCGGTATTGTTCCCGACGGCCAGGTAGAGGTCACCGGCCTGATCCCAGGTCATACCGCCACCCGTGTGGCAACAGACCTCCCTTTGTGTAGGTATTTCGAGCACGATTTTTTCTGACCCGGGCACCAGTTTATCATTCCGTATTTCCCAGCGGGACAGTACATGTTTGGAGATGGTCGGATGCGCATAATACAAATAAGCCCAGTGGTTTTCATCAAAATGGGGATCCACGGTGAAGCCGATAAAACCCTCCTCCGCCTCGGTTACCACCCCGTCCTTGCTGGTATATTTGGTATTCACCGGAATGGACCCTACCAGGCTGACCGTTTTATCAATGGGGTTATAGACTTTCAGGTCACCTTTGCGTTCATTGATGTATACCCGCCCGTCTTTCAGCACTTCAAAGTTCATGGGTTCATCGAGTGCGCCGGGCGTTGTCAGCGTAACCGGTGTAAACCGGTTATCATCCGGTTTAACGGTATCCTTCGGATTTTCAACTGTAGTGGTATCCGGCCGGTTACAGGATAAGGTCATCAGGCTGGCGGCAAATGCAAAAATACTTAAGAGGCGAATGAACCGGAATCGATGGCAGGAGACGGCTTTCATGGCAATCGTTATTATAGTTGTGAAATCGTTTCGGTCGGGCCGTTTAATATAGATTTTCCGGTAACTTCCCCGGTAACCGCGGTCGCCGGTAAGGCGAAAAGCAATCCTTTAAAAGTATAAATCCGACTGTATTTTCAGGAATAAAATGCGACCAAACCTCCATATTCGTATACAAAAGGAAGGTATTCATTCTATTCCGTTTATTCAGGTCCGGGTATGCCCGGTGTCAGCATTTCAGTCAGCAACTCCGGAATACCCGGGATTTTTATCATTTACCGGATTGGGTCTCCATGCGCCTGATATGCCATCCGCTACCTTCCAGCCAGATCCATTTAGTATTAAATACCCCTTTTACAGTTACCGTATCTTTTCCAAAAACAACCACTTTTTGCTGGTAAGTTCCTGATTGCAGGGCGGTATCACGTTCTATCGCAATTAAATCCGTAGTAGAAGACTGGGATAAAACTTTATAGTATTTGAATTGAGTTAGAAATTTCCTGATCGAATCCCTGCCATGAGCCATTTTTCCCAGGTCCCCATCCGGCGTATAGAGCATGGCGATAGAATCTGCATTCATTTTTACGATGAGGCTGTCGTATTTTTTCATGGCCTTTTCCACACTCTCTTCGTTTTTATAATGATTCCGGCAGGAAAACAAAACGGTCAGTAAGATGAAATTTAAAAAAAATACAGGTTTGAAAGGAAAACTCATTAGTAAACACTTTGAATAAAAATTAAAAATAATGAAACTTTGCCCATATCCTGTCAGATATGCACCAACCTAAGGACAGACTCGACATCATCAATGAAGTTTTGGAAGAATGTATCCAGGCTTATCCCCTTTCGTCGTTTATCATCAGTCTGTACAAGCAATATCTGCAAAGGGGTTCCTTAAGTAAAAAACAATTGCAGGGATTGTACGGGAAGGCTTCGAAGATCGAACATCTGCCTCCGGGTAAATTAGCCACCATCGAGGCAATCATCAAAAGAATGCCCACCCGCTACAAATCCGGGCTGCCTGAACCCAAACCCTTGTTCGAGAAAGAAGAGGTTACAGGTCACATGATAAATGAAATCCTGGCAAAATTTCCGAACCATAAGGGAGCGCTGTTCCTGAAAACCAAATACGATAACAACGAACCGCTCTCCCCGTCGGAAATGACCGATCTGAAAAGGTTCCGCCAGTTTCTTAAATAGGAAATAACCGGGTTACAGCCTGGTGCAGGACTGAGCGGTCCATGAGAAAAGTGCATAACTATGTGCGAAAGCGGTGCAAAACTGAAACCCTTGAAATTTGGAAACGGGTTGCCGGATCATGTATCTTAGAATTGTAATTGAGAAACAGAAATCCGTAAAAAAGATAGAAGAATCTCAGTTGAGAAGTGAAATCCTTAACAGGAGTGTAGCAACTCGAAGGGAGCATCGGGTCAGTAAGTACGAAAGCGATAGCAATCATACTGAAAAAGGCTTGGTGCTTTTCTTTTTTTAAACACTCTCACCGGTTTTTCAAATCCAAATTGCGGTCGTTTTATGATCCGCTCATTTGTCCGTCATTTTAGGCCCGGCTGATAAACAGGAAGAAACCCCTTTTTTATTTTTTGACGCCTGGAAATGATTCAGTTTGGTCAATAAGATGATCAGCTGTTATACCAGGATTTACCCGGGTTTCTTTCCCATACCAATTCGCCTCCGATATAGGTTTGCTCCACATGAATACCGGATAAATGGTCCGGCAGGGTTGTAAGCGGGTCCCGGTCCAGCAGGATGATATCCGCCCACTTTCCTTCCTCCAATACACCAAAATCAGTGGAACCGCCGATGCGGGCTGCGTCGCCTGTGTAGGCTCTCAATGCTTCGGATATGGTGATGGCTTCCTGAGGCGCAATCCGGTTCCCATCTCGGTCCCTGCGCGTCACAGCGACCTCCGCACCTTTCAGGGGGTTGAAGTCCTGGACAACGGGTGCATCGGAAGAAAGGGCGGTCAGTATGCCGGTATGTAAAACGGATTTTACGGGATAACAATGATTTAAATATTCTTCATCGAGGTATTTAATAAAGTTTCTACCCAGTTCATGAATAAAGATGGTCTGCATGGAAGCCGCGATCTGGTTTGCTGCCATATCTTCCAGATTTCCGGCAACGGGCAATCCCAGGTGTTCAATTCTTTTATTCAGCCCGGGAAAGGAACGTTGCAGTTCTTTATAAACGTCAACAACAAAATCAATCGCTGCATCACCGATGGCATGGGTAGCGATACCCAGACCTTTTTCCATGGAAGCCCGGGCCAGTTCGAGAAATTGATTTTTTTTCAATCGCAGGATTCCATGATCTGCCGAATTTTTATACGGGCGTTTCAATGCAGCGGTCCGCCCGCTCAAACCGCCGTCACTGAAAAATTTCACGGTATTGACAGTGAAAAAAGGAGAGGAAAAATGCGCGGGAACCGGGTAAGGTCTTTCTGAACCATCCGGCAGTAAAATGGGAATAGCATGTAAGCGGAAGCCCAGTTCCCGGTCATGGTTCATCTCATAATAGGTTTCCAGCAGCAAAGGATCTACTGCCGGATCGGTGGCTGCCGTAATCCCATAACGATACATTTCCTCCCTGGCCGCAAGGACCATGGTTTTCAATTCGGTTTTTGTATACGCAGGTATATGACTGGAAATCAATCCCAGGGCCGTCTCAGAGAAAATACCATTGGGCCGTCCATCCGGTCCCAGCTGCATGTCACCTCCTGCCGGAATTTTAGTCGCCGCTGTAATGGAAGCCAGTTCCAGGGCTTTTGAATTCGCTACGGCAATATGAGCGCAGGTGCGGATTACATAAACGGGTTTGTCTTTCGAAACTTTGTCCAGGTCTTCCTTCGTGGGCAGTGTGCCGCCAGTCCAGGACGCTTCATTAAATCCCCTGGCTGTAATCCACCGTGCTTCCGGATGTTGCTGATGAAATCCGGATAACAGGGATAACATCTCATCGAGACTTTTTGCCGGTCTCAGATCGGGCATAAAAGTTTTCAGGTTACCGGCTTTCCAGATATGAATATGGGAATCATTGAATCCGGGCATAAGGGTTTTTCCCTTGGCATCCAATAAAGTCATTCCGCTATGTACCCGGGATACTAATTCATCATAAGGCCCGATGACTTTGATACGGCCTTCTTCCACAAGCATACTGTCGTAGTTGTTTTGAAATCCTTCCTGGAAGGAAAGCAGGCGGGCATGATGAATCAGTAAAGGAGACATTATATTTTCCGTTTAGCATCGGCCAGCGCAATGGCATCTTCCAGGACCTGCAGGCCTTCGGTCAATTGTTCGTCCGTTATAACGATCGGGGGCAATAAGCGGATGCAGTTACTGAACAGACCGGCCCGGATCAGGATCAGTCCTCTGGAAGTGGCCTCTTTGATCACTTCCATCGCAACGGACATATCCGGCTCTTTGGTATTCCTGTCTTTAACAAATTCAACCAGCTGCATCGCGCCCAGCCCCCGTACGTCCCCGATCACTTTATATTTGGTTTTCCATTTTTGCATGGTCTCGTGTATCAGTTTCCCCACGGCCACCGAGCGGTCCAGGAAACTTTTGCTTTTCAGGATTTCGATGGCTGCAATGGCCGCCACGCAGGCAACCGGACTGCCGCCATAGGTTCCGCCCAGGCCTCCCAGGTGCGGGGCATCCAGGATTTCCGCTTTACCGGTGATGGCGCTGATGGGCATGCCGGCACCGATAGATTTCGCACTCACAACGATATCCGGCACCACCCCCGAATGTTCCATCGCATACAGCTTACCCGTCCGGCCGGCGCCACACTGAATTTCATCAGCAATAAATACGATGCCGTGCTGGTCACAAACATCCCTTAATTTTTGAAGGTAAGGTGCCGGAATGGGAATGAAGCCCCCTTCTCCCAATACCGGTTCAATGATGATTGCCGCGAGCGATTCCGGATCCACCTGGGAAATAAATGCCTCATCAAGTTTCCTGATGCAGTATTGTATATAACCTTCATCCGTCATGCCTTCGATCTTGCGGTACATATTCGGCGCCGGGATCCGGTAGATATCAGACACATAAGAACCAAATCCTTTTTTGAACAAAGCGTATTTACTTGTGAGACTCAATGTAAGCAGGGTACGCCCGTGATAAGCCCCTTCGAAGCAGAGTACCGCATTTCGTTTTGTATAATATTTTGCTACGTTGACTGCGTTTTCCACTGCTTCCGATCCCGAGTTTGCCAGGAGCGTTTTTTTGGGAAAGTTACCCGGCGTTACACTGTTCAGTAGTTCCGCCAGCCGGACATAGGGCTCAATGGTCGTAACAAGCGTACAGGTATGAATATATTTATCCAGCTGCTCCCTGATGGCATGGACCACTTCCTTATTCGAATGGCCCACGTTGATCATACCGATACCACCGGCAAAATCCAGGAGCTGATTTCCATCCACATCCCATACCAGGGCGCCATCCGCCCTTTCCACAGCGATGTCGGTGGATTTCGCGAGACCGGCCGGCAGCGCATTTTTTCTTCTTTCCAATAATAACTGGCTTTTCGGTCCGGGTAAGGCTGTTTTTAATTGTATGTATGTCATAAAGACTATTATGTTTTAATTATACTGATTTATTAATATCCAGTTTGATCAGGACCCCATAGTTACCGCAGACCGGGTCATTGAGGTGGTTGGGCATGAGGGCGATGGGTTCGAACCCGATTTTCATCTGGGGCGTTAATGTAGGATCTTTTCGTTTACCCCGAAGGAGTTCCTGGTAATAGACTTCGCCGCTCATTTCATGGCTCACTGCGCCATAGCCACTCATCATACCTACGGTGAGCTGTCCTTTGAGTCCGAGGGCTTTTGCAATTTCATGCCGGGCCCGGTATAATAACCTGGCCAGTCCCCGGCCCCGGTAGGCGGGCAGCAGTCCCATATCCAGCCCGTATAACCATTCCCCTTCCGGGTTATGGTTCGTAAGCCAGCCCCCGCCAATGGTTTCCTTAAACGTATGATGATAGTTTAAAAAATCAAAATCGGTGCGCATGGTCGTAGTCATGCCCACTACCTGGTCTCCGTGCGTAATTACAAACTGTCCTTCCGGAAAAACTTCCAGGTGGCGCAGGTAATGTGCGGCCCGGATCAGCTCATCGTCGGCCAGCGTGGGAAATACGGTTTTCTGCAATTCTTCCAGCTGCGGTGCGTGTTCCGGCTGCATGTGCTGAATCACAAGACCGCCCGGGATCTCTTTAAAATATTTCTGAATGGTTCTTTGCATAAAAATTATTTAAAACTCACGCGATCGTATAACCGAAAATGACATATACCATGCATGACAGGAAAAATGCTATAAGGGCATAGGGCAACTGGGAAAGGCCGTTGTCCAGATTATTACACTCCGTACTTTGCGCCGTGAGTACTGTGGAATCGGAATATAAACAGGCGTTGGCCCCAAACACCCCGGCACTCACCACGGCACCGCAGTTCAGCAATACATTGGAATGTAAATGCTGTGCCAGCGGAACGATCAGCGGGATCGCTACTGCATAGAGTCCCCAGGATGAACCGGTGGTTACGGCAATCAATGAAAGAGAAGCGAATACGATCAGCGGTAAAAACTGTTTATTAATATACGGTCCTACCGCATGCAATACATATTGTGTGAGCCCCATTTTGTCATTCACGTCTTTCAATACATAACTCATCATCAGGATCGCCAGGGCATACACCATGCTGTTGAAACCTCCGAAAACGGTTTCCGACAACTGGGTAAATGTTCCCAGTCGGATCACCAGGTAAAAAAGAAAAGTGAACGCCACAGCAATCATCACGCCTTTTAAAGCGTCAATATCAAAATACAGGGTCGCAACCAGCAGTACCAGGATCGGCAATAAAAAATAAATGATTTTGGGTTTTTTGGCCGGATTGAGAGAACTGACATCCAGCGAGGCCGACATGGCCATCCTGCCTGCAGTCAGTTTGCCCGTGGTTTCGGCCCGCTGTTCCGCTTTCTTCATTTTCCCGAACCAGGGCAGTATGCCGTAAATGAACAGGGGGATGATCAGTACTGAAATATAACCGTAGCAGACAAAGGGGATCATTTTCCAATAGGCGATCAATCCGCCGTGTACCGGTGCCACCTGCGATTTTTCCAGAATGCTCCCAACATAAATCGTCCAGGTGGAGATCGGCACAATCACGGAGAGGGGTGCGGAGGTCGTATTGACAATATAGGCCAGCATTTCCCGGGGCACTTTAAAGGCATCCGTTATTTTGCGCATGGACAAACCCACCGTCAGTGCGCTCAGATAATCGTCCAGGAAAATACCAATACCCAATACCCAGGCACCCATCAGGGCGCCGCGTTTTGTTTTGATTCTTTCCAGCGCCCATTCGCCGAATTTCATCGTGCCCCCGCTGCGCACCATCAGGCCAATCAGCGATCCATACAGACCACAGACCAGGATCACCCAGACTGCACCACTCGGACTGCGGATCTCCGATCACATTCGTGAGAGAATTGACAAAGTCCAGTAAAGAAATTACTCTTGTCGTGAAAACTGATAATGACAAAACCGGTAAGGCATCCGATCAGCAGGGGTTCAAAGGAAGTGCGCATGATGATGGCCAGTACGATCACAACAAAAGGCGGAATGAGTGCTAAGGCGCCGTAATCCATTCCGGTTGGTTCTAATATTAAAAATTAAAGTCCGCCAATACTGATTAATTTCTTCTCCAGGTATTCAAACAATCCTTCACTCCCGCTTTCATGCCCCTGCCCGCTTTGCTTCCAGCCGCCAAAAGGCAGTTCCGTTCCATGGGGCGCCCATTCATTAATGCCGACCATACCAAACTCCAGACGCTCAGCAGCATGGATGGCCGTTTTCAGGTCGTTCGTGAATACATAGGCTGCCAGCCCGTATTCTGTGTCGTTAGCCTTTTCAATCCCGTCGTCCAGGTCGTCAAATGAAAACAGAGGAAGTATGGGACCGAATATTTCCTGTTTTGCCAGGGAGGATTGCTGATCCAGGTTGGTTACTACGGCCGGCTGAACAAAATAACCTTTGGGCAGTTGATCCGGAATATATCCGCCGGTTAAAATACTGGCATTTTCTTTTTTTGATTTTTCCAGTAATTCAAAAACGTTGTCCCTTTGTTTTTTGGTAATGAGCGGTCCGATCTGCACGCCCTCTTCATTCCCATAATCCCACTTTCAGTTGCGAAACATATTTACTCAGCTTAGCCGCAAATTCGGAATAGATATTTTTATGCACATAGAATCGCTGTGGCGAGATGCATACCTGGCCGTTATTACGGAAACGCGCAACCGAAGCCGATTTTGCAATGGCATCGGTATCCACGTCGTCAAAAATCAGGACCGGTGCATTGCCGCCCAGCTCCAGCGATAAACGGGTACTGGGTGAGCGAAGCCCCATCCATCAATATTTTTCCTACCCGGGTACTTCCGGTAAAACTTATTTTCTTCAACCTCGGATCTTTCAGCATGGCATCACCGATCGCAGGTGCGTCGCCGGTTACCAGGTTGATGACGCCTTTCGGCAGGCCGCCTGAACCAGGGCCTGCACCAGGTGATGTGCACTTAAAGGGGTGCTTTCAGCCGGTTTGGCCACCACCGTGTATACCCGCTGCCAGTGCAGCTGCCCAGGCCCGGGCAGGGTTATAGGCCGGAAAATTCCAGGCCGTGATGACGCCGATCACGCCCATGGGCTGCCAGATAACGGAACTGCGTTTATCCGGACGGTTGGTGGGAATGGTTTTCCCATAGGCCCTTTTTCCTTCTTCTGCATACCATTCAAAAAGATTGGCAGCAACGGCAAATTCTCCTTTGGCTTCGGAAAGGGCTTGCCGGTTTCCAGAACCATATCAGTCGCGATGGTCTCCAGATGTTTCGCGTAAATAAGCCGCTGCCTTCTTTAAAATCTCCGCGCGCGAAATAAGGCGTAGTCTGCCTCCAGGTTTTAAAAGCTTCTGCGGCGGCATCGATGGCCAGCACGGCGTCTGCCGGACCGGCTTTTGCCATTTTCGAAATCAATTCCTCCGTAGAAGGATTGATCAGATCATAGGCTGACCCGTCCCGGGCATCCACCCAATCGGCGTTGATAAATAGTTTATTCATACAGCCTGTTTTGTTAAAAGATCCAAACCTGCTTCAAGAATGTCCAGCCCTTTTTAACAGGGCTTCTTCGATAACCAGCGGGCTTAATACGCGGATGATATTTCCCTGCAGACCCGGCATTGATCACGATCAGGCCCTGTTCTGCGCAATAACTGATCAGTTTTTTACACAGGTCCGCATCGGGCTGGAAGGGATCATTGTATTTTAACAAGCTCAAAAGCCATCATGGCACCCGAGGCCACGCACATCCCCGATGGCCGGAAATTTTTTCTTCATGGACATGAATCTCTCGCTTACGATATTGCCCACTTTTTCTCCCAGTGCATTGATATTGATGTTTTCCATATAATCCAGCGTGGCGATGGCCGCTGCACAACATACCGGGTTGCCCGGGTAGGTACCCCCGATGGTCGAGGGTTTACAGGCATCCATAACGACGCTTTACCGATCACGCAGCCGATCGGCATGCCGCTGCCCATACTTTTCGCCCAGGTGGAAATATCCGGAACCACATCAAAATGCTGGTACGCCGCCCATTTCCGGTTCGTCCAAACCCACTCTGTACTTCGTCCAGGATTAACAGAATTCCCTGCTGGTCGCAGATCCTGCGCAAACCCTGCAGATATTTTTCCGGTACCACATTAAATCCACCTTCGCCCTGCACCGGTTCTATAATAATGGCCGCCACCTGGCTCGGCGGACACGGTGGTATTGAAAAAATACTCCAGCTCACGGAGATGCATATCCGAAAAGGCATCGGGGTTCATTCCTTTGCCGTACCGGTAACTATCCGGAAAGGGAATGCGGTAAACCTCCGGTGCAAAGGGGCCGCAGCCGGACTTATATCCCACTTTGGAAGTCAGGGTCATGGCCATCATGGTTCTTCCATGAAAAGCGCCGCCGTAACAGATGACGGCAGACCGGCCGGTAGCCTGCCGCGCTATTTTGATGGCATTCTCCACGCTTTCTGCACCGGAATTGGTGAGCATCACCTTTGTATGGTCCCCATGCGGAAACAGATTCGCCAGTTTTTCCGCCAGCTGCAGGTAACGTTCATAGGTTGCTACATTAAAACTGCAGTGGATCAGGGTTTCGGCCTGCGTCTGTATGGCTTCCACCACAGGGGGCGGACAATGGCCCGCATTCACCACCCCGATGCCACCGGCGAAATCAATCATTTCCCGGCCATCGGCGTCGATGATGATACTGCCTTTTGCACTCAGGGCCGTGGAAGGATTGAAGATCCCGATGGCATTGGGAACAAATTGATTTCTCCTGGCCAAAAGTTCCCGGGATTTTTCAGCTGATTACTGTCATACTGTTTATTTTGATGCTTCTGCAGCAATGGTTTTTGCATTTACAAATTCCAAAATACCATGGCGTCCCAGTTCCCTTCCGTATCCAGATTTTTTAATGCCTCCGAATGGCAGGCGCGGATCCGATTTAACGAGGGCATTGATAAAAACCGCTCCGGTTTCCATTTGTTTTGCCAGGGCAATGCCTTTTTCAATGTCCCTGGTCCATACACTGCCTCCCAGTCCGTATCTCGAATCTATTGGCCAGCCGGATGGCTTCTGCTTCATCCTTTGCAGTGATCACGGCGGCCATCGGCCCAAAAGTTTCCTCTTCAAAAGCCGGCATGCCTTCTTTTACATTCACCAGCAGGGCCGGTTTGAAATTGCAACCGTCCACTGCTCCTCCGTATTCGAGCCTGGCACCCATTTGCAAAGAATTCTTCAATTGTTTTTCCAGGGCATTCACCAGATCCGGGCGCGCCATGGGGCCTGTTGTAATCGTTTTATCAAAGGGATCTCCCTGTTTAAGTGTTTTGATCTGAAGCAGGAATTCATGCATGAAGCCGGGCATGGCATCCTGCAGGATAATAAAACGTTTGGCGCCGATACAGGATTGGCCGGCATTCAGCATCCGCGATTGCAGGGCAACGGAAACAGCGGACTTCATATCCGCATCCGGCAGGAGAATCAGGGCATCAGACCCGCCGAGTTCCATGACCGATTTTTTTATATAATGCCCGCCAGTGAGGCCACCGAACTGCCGGCTCTTTCACTGCCGGTAAGGGTTACCGCCTGTACGATATCGGAAGACAAAATTTTTTCAACTGCCGGTGATGTCGATAATCAGGCTGGTAAAAACGCCTTCCGGGGCGCCTGCCTCGAGGAAAATCTTTTCAAGCGCCATGGCACAGCCGCATACATTGGGCGCGTGTTTCAGCAAGGTCGTATTCCCCGCCATCAGGGTAGGAGCCGCATAACGGAAGACCTGCCAAAAGGGAAAATTCCAGGGCATGATGCCCAGTACGACGCCCATGGGCTGATAGGTAACAAAACTTTTCGTATAGCCCGCGACCAGGCTTTCATCCTTCAAAAAATCTTCAGCATGGTCTGCATAGTAATCTGCCGTCACGGCACATTTTTCCACTTCCCCCCCCGCTTCCCCGACGACCTTACCCATTTCATGTGTAATAAGGGCGGCCAGCATTTCCCGGTCGCGGCGCAAAATCACCGCCACCTGTTTCAACACGGATGCACGCACTGAAAAATTCGTTTTTTTCCATGACCGGTATGCTGTGGAAGCCCTGCTGATGGCCAGGTCCAGGCGGGCATCATCCATCAGCGGATATTCAGCCAGCATTTCCTGTGTGTAAGGAAAAACAGATTTGAAAACAGTATTTGGCATGCAATCGTATAATTTAATGTTCAATTCGCGTTCATCCGACTGAGCATGGTTTCCACGGCAACCCGGGCCGTTTCTGCCGCCCCGTTCATATACCCCTGGTATTCCTTGCTCACATGCTCGCCTGCAAAAAAAATATTGCCCACGGGCGTAGCTTCCCAACCGGATAAAGTGGACCACTGCCCTTTTTTAAAAGCACTGTATCCGCCCTTGGAAAGCGGGAAAGCTCCCCAGCACCACTTCATATTTTTACCTGTATATATATTTCCCGCAGACGGGTAGATAAGATCCAGTGAAGCCGCCATCTTTTCTTTTAACAATTCCTCTTTGGCTTCGTTCATATAATCTCCAAAATCACCTCCGCCAAAAACCGTAAAACTCCCTTTACCTTCAGACTGCATCTGGCTGCTGTCCCAGCCGGCGCCCAATAACTGATCCGTAAAAGTATATCCCTGTTGGTTTGCCTTTCGCCAGGGTTTCTGATCTACACCCAGGATAAATTTGCAACTGTTACCATAGCCAATTTCATCAATACATTTTCGCTTTCCCGGGGGCATAGGTACTTTAAACGGAATATTTCTTAAAATGCTAAAGGGGATTGTTATCAGCACATAATCAGCCACAACAGTTTTTTGATCGTTGGCCTGGCTGAAGATTAATTCATACCTGCCGGATTCAGACTGCCGTATTTCGGTGAGCCTGTGATTGAAGGTTACCAGCGTTTTTACCTTTTCATATAAGCGGTCGGTCAGTTGCTGGCTGCCCCCTTTGATTTTATATACCTCATGTTCCGGACCAAATAACTGGTAATCCTTATTGGTATCCATAGGTGGCACAAACATGATCAGAAAATTGACGGCCGACTGATCCTTCGCCTCTGTTCCGTATTCCCGGGTTAAGACCACATTGATAAAATCAAATAACCAGCCCTTAATACCCAGTGCTTCCAGGTATTGGGTAATGGACTGTTCATCCAAATGACGGAATGAGTCGGCCGTCGTATGATCAATCAGCGGCGGCAGGGAAAGAACGTCCTTCATGATTTGTTTAGCAAAGGGCGCAATTTCCCTGCGCAGTTCCGCCTGGCCCAGGTGCTGTCCGCCAAAATAATAGGTCTTCGGTGAAAGCCGGTCCTGCCGCAAATCATACAAAGACAGATTCAATTCTTTTGCCAGTTTCAGCAGATCGTCATGGGTTGTGTCTACAAATTCTCCGCCCATATCGGTGGTAATGCCTTCTCCAAACTGGTCCTGCATTGTGAACATCCTGCCACCGGCACGGGAAGAAGCCTCATATATCCTGGTTTTGATTCCTTTTTTACTGAACTGATAGGCTGCATTTAATCCGGCCATGCCGGCTCCCACAATGACAATCTCCGGAATGTCTTTCTTCTTTAATAAACAGGCAGGTAGCAGGGCCATGGAACCGGCAGCCAGGCTCAGATCCCGGATAAACCGGCGCCGGTTTTTTTTCCAGGCAGTACACCGTTTTCTCCAATTCCGGATCTCCGGATAAAGCATCCGAAAAAGCGGCTTTAAAAAAATTCGTTAATGGATTTCTGGCCATAAAAATCAGTAACCCGGATTTTGTACCACCACACCATTCGTAGCGGAAATTTCCCTTTGGGGAATGGGCATGATGGGCTGTATGCCCGTTCCCAGCACAGCATCCACATTACCCGTCCTGGCAAGGTCATATAAACGGCTTCCTTCAAAATTCAATTCAGCCCGCCGTTCGTCCAGGATGGCATTGAGATAACTGGTATTATCCGGCACATCAGCTGGCAGCAGGGCCGTCATGCCCCGGGCTGTGCGAAGGGTATTCAGGTCAGCCAGTCCCAGCGACCTGCCCGCCGCTTCGGCGCGTATCAGGTACATTTCAGCCAGCCGGAGAATAAAACCGGAATTATCCTTAGTTGTTTCTCCCCGGTATTTCTGGGTGCGCCCGTCCGGCTCAATGCTTGGATCTTCATTCACGGTATCCACCAGGGCACCGCGGGTATCAGACGGCCTGGATATGAAAAAGTCGTTCAGGTTTTGTGAAGCCAGGAAATTAACGTCCGACCGCAGGGCATCGACGCGTGAATAGGTAAGAACATTATATGCGCTCTGGTTCTGCAGGTCAAATTTCAATTCAAAAATACTTTCCGGAGTCAGTCGGTCGGTATAAATTTTGGTTACTTCCCCGGGCGGGAATAATGAAAAGTTATTATCGCCAATCACCAGTCCGGCTGCAGTGATGGCTGTCGGATAATCCTTATAATACAGGGAAACCCTTGCCAGCAATGCATTTGCCGCTGCCAGGGAAACATACTGGTTGCCGTTATAGGTATTAAGGGAGCTGATCGACAGGTTCAGGTCGGCAAATATCTGTTTGTAGGTTTCATCCACGGTACTCCGGGGAATACTGGCCTTGACGCTATCGGTATTCGTTACCAGGGAGATCCCGTAAATGGAGGTTTTATCCCAGTGCTGCCCGTATAAACGGAGCAGGTCAAACTCACCCAGGGCCCGCACAAATAAAGCTTCCCCGAGGATATTTGATTTTTGATCAGCCGGTACGCCGGGCACTTTATCTATATTATTGATGATCTTATTGGCCGTGTAAATGGTATTGTAAATGGCCAGGTAGATATTCTGCACATAGAGATTGGAGGTTTCACCGTGCGTGACGCGATATCATTGAGGTCAATCACGTCATATCCACCCGTGGTACCGTTGTCGGTATAACATTCAGAGATCAGGGGAAAAGAACCTCCATAATAATTCTTATCCTGCAGGGTGCTGTACATGCCGATCCGCGCATTGAGCAATCCGTTATAGCTGGTGAAAACAGTGGCATCCTCTACAGCATTCGGCGAATTCACGTCCAGGATTTTTTTACAGGAGGTAAAAGAAATCAGGAACCAGACAGGTTATTGATATATAAAAACGCATGGTCATTTTTTTTAAAAATTAAAGTTTACACCAAAAGTGAATGTCCGGGCCTGCGGATAGGCGGCATAATCCACGCCGGCCGTTTCGGGGCTGTTTCCGCCGTTGGAACTCACTTCCGGATCAAAGCCATAATAATTAGTGAACACCCAGAGATTTTGTACCTGTGCATACACGCGCAAAGACCTGTAAATATTCGTGTGTTTCGGTCTGATGGTATATCCCAGATTCACATTCCGGATCCGGAAGAAAGAAGCGTCTTCAATAAACTGGGATGAATTCTGTACATAATTCGGAAAGATCAGGGAAGCCCGGGGAATACTGGTGATATCGCCTGGTTTCTCCCATCTTTTATTTACGATGGTTGCGTTGTTTGCATATACCTGGTATAAAACATTATTGGCATCCCAGCCACCGTCGCTCCAGCCCAGGGTCTGGTAGGTGGTGCGGATCAGGTTGTACACTTTATTCCCCACACTGAACTGGGTGGAGATATTCAGATCCCAGTTTTGATATTTGAAATCGTTGGTAATGCCGCCAAAATAATCCGGTCTTGCCTTTACCAAGCACCTGTTCGTCGGGAGAATAATTGGGATTACCCGTTTGCGGATCCACGCCCAGGTACTTATAACCCCAGAACGTGCCTTCCGACTGGCCGACCTGTAAAATATGTGTCGGGAATAAATCGGTATACGCACTCAGCAATTCATTATTTGAATAGAGGGATAAAATTTTATCCTGAATAAAACTGATATTGAAACCGATCGACCAGGTAAATTTTTCGTTCCGGACGGGGTAAGCCGTTAGGGAAAATTCAAGTCCGGTGTTCTGAATATCCCCCGCATTGGTAGTAAAGGAAGGAAACCCGGAAGTAGAGGGAAGAACGGCCTGAGCCAGCAGTTTGGTGCGGTTGCCCTTGAACCAGTCAACGGAACCACTCACCCTTCCGTTCCACATTTCGAAATCCAGTCCGAGGTTGACCATTTTATTTCTTTGCCAGGTCAGGTCGGTATTCCCGATATTGTTTGGGCGAAGTCCGGCATTGCCGTCGTACCGGGCAGGTGACCAATACGTCTGGTATTGAAAATCACCGATTTCCTGGTCGCCGGTCAGTCCGTAGCTTCCCCTGATTTTCAGGTTGGTCAGCCATTTTGAATCCGCGAGGAACGCTTCTTTTGTCAGCACCCATCCCGCAGAAAAGGACGGAAATGCACCCCACCGCACATTGGGTGCAAAGCGCGAAGAACCATCATAACGCAAACTGGCGGAGAGCAGGTATTTTTCACTATAATCATAATTCACGCGACCGATAAAAGAAACCAGTCCCCAGCCAAAATCCTGCGCAGTGGCTGATGTGATGGTGGAAGCGCTGGAAATATTTTGCAGGCCGCTGCCTTCCGGAAAACCCTGGGCCCGGGTTGTTGCTTTTGAATAATTGGATGACTGCACCGAGAAACCGGCCAATCCGTTTATATGGCTTTTGCCAAATGTATTCTCATAAGTGAAGTTGTTTTCGTTCAGCCAGGTCAGATTATTATATAAACCGTTGATGGCCTTTCCGCCGACTGAAGATCCGTCGGAAGTGATCGGATCAAAAAACTGGTTATCCGTTAAATTGGTATAATCGACATTGAAGGAGGTCCGGAACCGGAGCGGTTTGAGGATTTGTGCTTCTGCGAATACCGTTCCTATAAAACGGTAATTGGTTGTGTATGCTTTTACTTCTTTCGCTGATTTAACCGGGTTATCACTTAACCAGCTGGCCTGATATTGGGTATAATCAGAATAGGATCCGTCAGGATTGTATACAGGCATCAGCGGGGAAGCACCCAATGGCGTTTGTAACAACTCCCGTATAGGTATCATCATTAAAAGTTCTCCGGTTACGCCCGTACGTGAATGCGAGATTGGTCCCGATCGTTACCCGATCATTCACTTTATTATCCAGGTTCATCCGGAACGAAGCACGTTTGTAATAGTTATCGATTACAATCCCCTGCTGGTCAAAATAATTGCCGGCAATGAAAAATTTTGTTTTGTCATTCCCGCCCCGGGCAGACAACTGCCAGTTTGAAATGGGGGCCGTTCTGAAAATTTGATTTTCCCAGTTTGTATTTACGCCGGTACTCCATGAAGCAGGTAATGGATTCGTAAGCACGGCCGGATCAAAGCCCGGATAGGCATTCAAAAAGGGCGTCGGATCCTGCTGGTATGCGATGAGGTCCTGTTTCCTGGCATCTTCTTCCAGGGCAACAAATCCTTTGCTGTCGAGAAAGGGTATTTTGCGGGGGATATCCTGAACACCGGCAAAACTGTTGAAACTGAATTCCGTTTTCCCCGCGCGGCCTCTTTTTGTTGTAATCAACACAACTCCGTTGGCCGCCCGGGATCCATAGATGGAAGCGGAAGAAGCATCTTTCAGTACTTCAATGGATTCTATATCGTCCGGATTGATATCGCTGATGGAACTGATATCCTGCCCCTTGCCCTGCTCTTCCCCGTTGGTATTATAAGAGGTGGACAAAGAAGAATTGCTTTCACTCAGCATGGGTACGCCGTCTACCACATACAACGGGTTGCTGGCTCCGCGGACACTAACCAGCAAACCCGCGCCCGGTGTGCCGGATGGGGTGGTTACCAGGATACCGGCCAGTTTACCCTGTATGCTCTGAGCCACATTTGAAACGGGCTGATCTTTGAATTCCCGGTTGGTTATGGAAGAGATCGCGCCGGTAATATCGCTTTTCCGCTGCTTGAGATAACCGGTCAGGATCACATCATGCAACATACTTACGGACTCTTCCATCTGCAGATCCAGATTGTCCGGACCGGTAAACTGAACCTGTCTTTCCTGGAAACCTACCATGGTGATTACCAGGACTCCGTTGGTTTGGGGAGAATTTATTTTAAATACCCCGTTTGAATCCGTAGCAGCAATGATATTGGGTTTCCCCCGGAGTTGCACGGATACTCCACTTAGCGGTAAACTGTCTTTTCCAATGATCCTTCCTGTAATCAGTGTTTCTTTCTGCTGACTAAATGTGCTGACCGACATAAAGAGGAAAAAAATAATTGCCGTTAGCCTGGAAAGCTTTTTACGGTTCATAAGCAGTGATTTCTGGTTTTAAATGCTGTTTTAAAAAGCAACGGGCACCCTCGTTCAGATGATGAATGTCATTAAGTCAAATGGTAAAAAACCTAAGTCAAATTATTTTTTTTGATAATAATTTATGCGTGAAAATCATTAGTTTGCACTTGGTCAAATGCAGGGAGATTTATTAGTCAGAAAATGACCTGTTGTCAAACCGTTAAATTTGATCCTGATTTAAAATATAAATTTTTAATATAATATAATATATAATAATAAAAATGTAAGAAACAGATTGATAATTCACTTTAAACAGAGAAAATGAATCATTTCTTAATTATAATTGCCTTGTATAAAAGAATATTTTAATATAAATATTTTATTTAATTCATTTTGCAGTTATCCAATAAATTAAAAAAAAGCGTGGAGGCCCATCCCGATATTGTGATGGCCTTAAAAAATAATAACCGGGAAATAAACTGGAGCCGGTTTACCCGTACCCAGTTCAACCTGGCCGCCCGGATCATCAACAAGAAAATAACCCGGGAAGTATTACGCAATCCCGACCTGGTCGAAATGAACCTGATCACCGGAAAACAACACCTGGAAAAACAGTTATTCACCCTGAAATGCCAGACGGTATTTGAATTCATCCGCTACCTGGGCAACCTGGGAGAATACCGGATTTATAATTGGATCAGCGGAAAAACATTGCAGAGTTACTGGAAAGAAGGTGAGGCCAAGTATATCAAAATAAATGCCCTGCTGGTATTTCTCGAAATTCCCTTTTCCGACTGGAGCGACTGGCAAAAAGAAAGCGTCCGGAGAGCGGAACCTTATGCGGCCAGTCTTTCCAGAAGCCATTTTTCCGGTAACGGTTATGGTAAATCTTCCCTGTCGCTGATCAAAAGCTATTACCTGGGAAATTATTTTCTCTATTACCAAAAAACAGATGGAAGTAAAAATATAATCAAGACCCCCTTTCATACTCAAAGAACATGAAAGCGGGCAGATCATCGTAAAATCTGTTTCTGAAGGCCACCGCTATATGGGCAAAGTGATGGGCATCCGGGATGGTTGCCTGTATATCAACTGCCAGAACCTCGACTTTGAAGAGATGGAACAATATGTTTTCAATATCGGCCTCGAAACAAAACCCCAGGTATTATTCGGGGTATCCAATACCGTGAGTGTTAAAAACAGGCAGGCTGTGGCATTGAAAAATATACTGATCAAACAACAGCAAAACGACCCCTGCTTCGATAATATTCAGGAAACAGAAATCCCGTTTTCAAACAAATACCATGCGCAAAGCGAAGAATCCGTCGTTGTACGTTACCTCGCCCATTCCGGAAATAATATCATTGCCGCGCCAAGTTGTTGTAATCTCGAAGCACTTGGTGAGCTTGCGGAAAGAACTGTTGAGAATCTGTGATAAAATTACAAAGCTGAAAATGAAAGGTAACTGATCATATACCGACCTATTGCTGGGCGGCCGGGGGAAAATGAGGTGAATCAACGGCTGTATTTTCTCTTTTCATATCCACTTTATTCAGTTCTTCAATGACCTGACCGTCTTCATAATCCACCGATACAAAAACCGTAAGATGCTGATTAGCCGGTCCTTTAAATGCGCCCTTCACCGGGCTGCAATCAGAAAAATCCCGACCCGTGGCCAGTTTGACATGGGTGTTCGTCACCCAAACATTATTTGTCGGGTCTATACCCGCCCAGCCAAATCGGGGAACCCAGGCTTCCACCCAGGCATGGGTGGCTCCCTCGCCCCGTAAACCACTTTTATTCGGGCAGATGTATCCGCTCACATAGCGGCTGGGAATTTTAAGAGTACGTAAAATCTGTAACATGATATGTGCAAAATCCTGACAGACGCCGGCTTTCTGCTCCAGGATTTCATCTATCGTCGTTTCCACATTCGTGATCCCGCTGATATAGCTGAATTCCCTGAAAATATAGTCACTGCAGTTCTTTATGGCAATGGCAACGGAATCATCCGCAGGGTGCATCCACTGGGCGATCTCCCGGATCTGCGCCTGGGACTGGATATAATCCGGGCGTGAAAGTTCAAGCATTTTTAAATCACCGCCCACTTCTCCGGGCAGTTCATTAAAAACACTCACAAAATTGATGCGGAGGTCAGCGCTGCCGGTGGTGCGAACCATGAGCCGGCTGTTAATGGCGAGTTCCTTATGCGGCGGAAGCAGATTGAAGATCCCGGTTTTATTTCCCCAGTAATCAAAAAAAATCTGGACGTCAGGATTGCCGGTAATGACCAGCTCATGCTGTAAAACCTCCTGTTCAGGAGACAGGAAGGGGAAAATTTTGATCTCATTCACGCTTTCCTGGATCAGCCGGTCGTATTCATAAGTTGTAATGTGCTGGATCTTGAATAAGGGCATGAATATCCGGCTTAAGTATAGGAGAAAAAATGTTGCACCACTTTCTGGTTGAATTCGACGAGGTCCGATTTGATATCCTCAAAAAAAACAGGAACCGTATCCTTATTCAGTGAGTCCAGTTCCATATAACGCACTTTACTGAACAGGCGGCCAAAACAACGCAGCAAAGCGGCTCTTTCCTCATAGATATGATTGCCGAGGATCTTGTTTAAATAATGTTCAATTCTTTGTAATGAATATATCACAGAATGCGGAAAATTCTCATTGATCAACACCTGGTGCAGCACATTATAATTATAATTGGAACTGCGATACGTTTTTACATGCAGTTCATAACCGGATAAACCGAACAGCAGGTATTTCCATTCCAGCAGATCGTTGGTATCCGCCTCGGTGAAATGGGTAAGTTCCAGTTGCCTTTCAGTAAATTCAATGGTTTGAAGGCATCGTTCAATATATTTTCCCAGGTTCATAAAACACCATCCCGTTCCACGGGGCATCGTAATATCCGTGATACCGGCATACAGGACCGTATGTTTGATGAGCGGCTCCATCACTTCCAGCCCGAGAAAGGAATCTATTTTTTGCTGCAGATCCGGCTGATTGATCAGGTGATACATCTGGTTGACTTCTTCCCAGACTTCTTTTGTAATATGGTCCTGTACACCCCTTGCGTTTTCCCTCGCTTTGTTTACCAGCGTCTTCAGGCAGTTCGTATTCGTGGTATCAAGCAGTAAACGCTTCAGACATTCTTCCGTATTATTTTCAATGGCATTCAGGTTACCCTCATCCGGGTCCGTAAAGATTTTCAGGACGGGCATCCAGGTCATGGTACCGTTCACATCCTTGTCAAGGGAGAATATATAATGGGTTGCCGCCAGGCGCAACATGCCATCAGCCCGCTCCATATAACGATTCAGCCAAAATAGTGAGTCTGCAATCCTGCTTAACATGGTGTATCCAATTTAATAACTGCCATTTTAATCTGTAACCCATGTATCCTTGCTGCCGCCGCCCTGGGAAGAGTTTACGATCAGAGAACCTTTTTTCAGGGCGACCCTTGTTAATCCGCCAGGCACAATTTGTATGCCGGCAGGCCCGCATAATGCATAGGGACGCAGGTCCACATGCCGCCCCTCAAATTTCCCGTCGATGAAACAGGGCGCCGTGGATAAATTGATAATGGGCTGTGCAATAAAACTCCGCGGATCGGATTCAATTTCTTTTTTTGCTTTCTCCCATTCTTCCCCGCTCACTTTATTGCCCATGATCATTCCATATCCGCCGGATTGATTCGTCCGTTTGATCACCATCCTGCCCAGATTCTCAAAAACATACCGGCGCGCATCCGGATTACCCATCTCATAGGTTTCCACATTGGGCAGTAAGGGATCTTCATTCAGATAGTAACGGATCATCGCCGGTACATAAGCATAAATGGCCTTATCATCAGCAACCCCGTTCCCCACAGCATTTACAATGGCAACGGTTCCTTTCCGGTAAGCGGCCATCAGTCCGGGTACACCCAGGGCACTGTCGGGTCTGAAGATCAGCGGATCGAGAAAATCATCATCCACCCTCCGGTAAATGACGTGCACCTGCTCCAGGCCCAGCGTGGTTTTCATATACACTTTATGATTATCCACTACAAGGTCCCGGCCCTCCACCAGCGCAATACCCATTTGCCTGGCCAGGAAAGTATGTTCGTAATACGCAGAATTATAAATGCCCGGGGTCAGCAAAACAACCTGCGGGTTGGAGATCTGGGCGGGCGACAGGGAAAGCAGGATCTCGTGCAGTAGCAGGGGATAGTTACTTACCCTTCTCACACGTGAACCCGCAACCAGCTCAGGAAACAGGCGCTTTGTGATTTCGCGGTTCTCCAGCATGTAGGAGACTCCGGACGGTGTACGGAGATTGTCTTCCAGTACATAAAAAACACCCTGGTCCCCCCGGATCAGGTCAATCCCGGAAATATGAATAAAAATATCATGGGGTACCTGGATGCCCGCTACTTCCCGCATATAATGCGGACAGGATGCAATTAATTCAGCCGGAATGATTTTATCATGAATGATGTTCTGGGTAGAATAAATATCCTTCAGGAAAAGATTCAGTGCCTTCAGTCTTTGTTTGAGGCCGTCCTCGATGATCTTCCACTCTTCCCCGGTTATGATACGGGGAATGATATCAAAAGGGAAAATCCGTTCAATTCCGGCGTCGTCATTATAAACCGTAAACGTAATGCCCTGGTTCATGAATAACTCACTGGCCAGTTTTTCCTTTTGCTGGAGGCTGTGCACGTCCAGGTGTTTCAGCGCCTGAATCACATTCCGGTATGGCTCACGGAATTCAGTCCCCTCTCTCATCTCATCCCAAAACCCCGGCGAACCCGTATATAAATCAATTAAACCCTGGGGAAACATAATATCCGTTTGACTTATAAAAATAGAAAAAGCAGCTGTATACAGCTGCGATCGTTATGGAATGAAGTTATATAAATTCATTCAGCCTGCAAAAGGAAACTCAGATAATTGTTATATTGGATTTTTAATCAGCAAGTGTATGAGAAATCTAATTCCCATATGGATCGTTTGTCTTTCATTTTCTTTACTCTCCTGCAATCAGCATCCGGTGGCGGATCGCATTTACCTGAACGCGAAAATATGGACGGGGGATTCCGCCAACCCGGCAGCAAAAGCAATTGCCATCAGGGATTCACTGATCCTTTATGTGGGAAACGATTATCAGTCTTATGTGGGAAGCCATACTGAAATCCGGGACCTCGGAGGCAGGATGCTGGTACCGGGTTTCATCGACAACCATACCCATTTCCTGGAAGGAGGATATTTCCTGGCCAATATCAACCTGCATGAGGTGAAGTCGGAAGAAAGTTTTATTTCAGCCTTCCGTCATTTCGCAGATTCCGCGAAAGGAAACAGCTGGATCCGGGGTGGCAACTGGGATCATGAGGCCTGGGGCGGCCAGCTCCCGCGCAGAGAATGGATCGACAGTGTGAGCGGCTTACACCCGGTTTTTATCAATCGCTACGACGGACATATGGGTCTCGCCAACTCCATTGCTTTGAAAATGGCGGGCATTACAAAAAATACACCCAATCCGCCGGGGGGTGAGATTGTTAAAGACCCGAAAACGGGAGAACCCACCGGCATTCTGCGGGATGAAGCCACCAGTCTGGTGTTCAGGATAATCCCGGATCCGACGGAAAAAGAACTGGATGAAGCCCTGGCCCGGGCCGCACAGCATGCTTTATCCCACGGACTCACCCAGGTGCATGATATGGGTTCTTATGGTGGCTGGATCGATATGGCTACTTACCGCCGGGCGGAGGCGGCAGGACAATTGCCCATCCGCATTTATTCTTTTGTAGCCATCCACACCTGGCAGAAGCTGGATTCCTTTGTAAAGAAAAACGGCTGGGGTGATGATCGTTTGCGCTGGGGCGGACTGAAAGGTTTTGTAGATGGTTCCCTGGGCTCCACCACAGCCTGGTTTTATAAACCTTACCTGGATGCGCCCCGTTCCACCGGCCTGCAGGTTACCGATACCGGACTCTTAAGAAAATGGATCCTGCAGGCGGACTCTGCCGGACTGCATATCGCCACCCATGCCATCGGAGATCATGCCAACGACTGGATCCTGGATGTGTATCAGGAAGCTGAAGCCCTGCATCCTTCCCGGGACCACCGGTTCCGTGTTGAACACGCCCAACACCTGACCCCCGACGATATCGGCCGGTTTGCCAAACTGAAGGTCATTCCATCCATGCAACCCTTCCATGCCATAGATGACGGAAAATGGGCGGCGAAAAGGCTGGATAGTGCCCGGCTCAGGGGAACCTATGTTTTTAAATCGCTACTGGAGACCGGTGCTATCCTGACTTTCGGATCCGACTGGACGGTGGCTCCGCTTGATCCCATTGCCGGCATCTATGCAGCGGTTACCCGGCGCACCCTGGATGATAAAAATCCGGGCGGATGGTTTCCGGACCAGAAAATTTCCGTTGAACAGGCGTTACGTTGTTATACGGTCAATAATGCATGGGCCGGTTTCCAGGAGAATAAAACAGGAAAGCTGAAAGCAGGTATGCTGGCTGATTTTACCGTGCTCTCTGAAGACCTGTTTTCCATGGCCCCGGAAAGAATCCGGGATACCAAGATTCTGCTCACGGTGGTCAACGGGAAAGAAGCGTATTCCGGCAGATAATTCGTTGATCAGTATGTAACGGCAATTTTATTTACTGTAGAATTTGGCTGATTCCGTTATGCCGGGCCAGTGGTCAGTCCTGAACGGGGAAGCCGGAAATCCATCCTGGTTATACAGATTGATATCTTCCGGTGCATTGCTCCATCCATATCTTACTGCTACAGGATGAAGCACAGAATCCGAATGAACTTCTACATGATTTCCACGGATAAATGCTTCTGCGTAATAAAATTTACGGTCCGGCCCGGCGATTTCAAAACCCCGGAGATACCCGTATCTGTCTTTTGCCAGGAGCCCTTTCCCGGTAGAATGAAAGTACAACAGGGCTTCCCCGTTTGTAAAAGAAACGGAATCATAAACAGGTCCATTGCAGATTTGCGTAAGACCGTACACGTTATTCAGTGCAATGGCGGCGAGCCGGCTGCCCAGTTCCTGTTTGTTTTTCGGATGAACATTTTTCGGATCGCCGATATCTGTCGTTACAGCCATACCGGTGTCGGGTAACCGAAGTGCCCCGGCCTGCGCTTCCCGCAGCTCCGCCCAGTCGCTGCCGGCATTACTGCTTTCATTCGAACCAAAACTGGCCAGCTGCACAAAGAGAAAGGGAAAATCATCATGCCATTCTTTTCGCCAGCTTTCGATCATAAGGGGAAAGGTTTTCCGGTATTCAAAAGCCCTGCCTGTATTGGATTCACCCTGGTACCATAGGACACCCCGGATGGAAACCGGAATGATGGGATGAATCATGGCATTATAGATAATACTCCCTTCATTATTCATCCATCGCACAAAATGATGCGGCTTATTCAGTAAGGGCAACATTTTCCATTGACCATCCGCGAGCGAAATTCTTTCCCCATCAAGATCCATAAAGATCTGGTCGCTTGCTCCCTCGTAATACCAATACCCATCACATTCCGGTACCGGCTCGCCACCAATCTTCAGCAGCAAAATATTCCTGCCGGTCTTCCAGGTGTGTGACGGGAAGATGAAATCATAAATATTTGTCTACCGGCAGCTTTAGGTAAGGTTTTCCATTAACATACCAGCTAAACCGTAAATCATTTTCACCGAGATTCATAACAGAAGGCAGGACAGCCTGGAACGAATCCAGCTAAATTTCCCTCACCATAAATCCTTCACCCCTATATCCAGGCAATCCAATCCAGTCCCAGGCTGCCGGCGCAGCAGAGGAGCATCCATCCGGAAAAAGAATAGTCCGCTTTCAGCAATTGTCCGGCTTCATCCATGTCAGGCATTTTACCCGTATTCCTGTTTTTCAGCGTATCGTTGAATATTTTTTCAATCCGCGCTTCCGTTTCGTCCCAGTTCTCTGGCATTTGCCTGGCATATTCCTTAATTCATCCGAACTTAGTCATGGCATCCCGGCTGATCCAGCTCTCCACCTGTGAACCGCCCCAGTTATCATATATCAGTCCAATGGGAACATGGATCCGTTCATAAATATCTCTTGCGAAAAAATATCCCACTGCCGTAAATTCGCCGGTGGTTTCGTGGGGAAGAAATGACCCAATGGGCTGAATCGATAAAAGGTTCCGGCTGCAGACTCAGCTGATGCGGAATATTCACCTGGCGGATCAGCGGGTTATTGCCCGATGGATTTCAAAGCCGCATTGTTCGCCTGCTTCACTCTGAATTCCATATTCGACTGACCCGAACAAAGCCAGACTTCTCCGAACAGTACGTCTGAAAAAATTTTCGTTTGATTCTTCAGATTCTGATACGAAGATATAGGGACCGCCGGCTTCAAAGGCGGCCAATGTGATCAGCCAGTGGCCATTTTTATCTGCCATGTGGCGAACCTTTTATTTTTCCTATGCTGACATAACGGTTTCTCCGGCTTTGGCAATTCCCCAAATCTTAACAGGCTTATCCCTCTGCAGAATCATATGATCACTGAAAATAGCCGGCAGCCGTAATTGCGCTGATAACTGACCACATAAGAGCACAAATGAAAAACAGACTGGCAGGTGATTTTCATTTATATTCTGATTAAATACCCTTAAAATAATACTGCAGAACTGGTAAATTTTGTTAAGGACTGGAAAAATTTTTTCAGCATCATCCAGAACCAAAACCCAGTCCTGCCCATACCCGGATGGTAGGTGGCGTGCTAAGACCTGTTTCCTTTATTTTCAACAGGGTCTTCTCTTTTAAGCACTGCCATTCCTGGGATTGATCCAATATACATTCAGCCTGTTACCCCGGATCTTTCCCAGCACCACAGTAAAAGGTTTACCTGCAGCTGAATATATAAACATATAATCTTTGCCCCGTGTGGCCTGAATGCGTTCGGAAGCCGGAGGTTCATTTTCCAGAATCAGGGACTGATCCGGCACGCGGTCCGAAATCGGCTGATGAGATTCCATCAGCCTGCTGACAAATTTCATTTGATCGGCCCCGGGTAATTCCAGCGCTTCCTGCCAGTAAACATGCGGTCCGTTTACAGCTTCATGCTCCGGTCGAATAAAACTGCCAGATATCATGACAGCCATAAGTATGCCCGAAAGCTCCGGAAAACAAATCCAGATAGGCAAACTGACGAACATCATAAGCACTGCTGGTACCCAAGATCTTTCACATTAAAACAAACCGGGTGATCTTCATAGATGGGCTCTCCGTCAAGACCGGTTTGGCCGGTGTTCTCTGCCAGGCCGTATATATTTTTCATAAACTGGGGCATTCCTGCAATGTCCATTCTGAAACATATTGAATGAAAACCATTCATCATTAAAAAAATATTCGTCCGGAGCCCTGTTCATTGGGTTGCGGATGATAAGTGATCAGTGTATGTCCTTTCCCGCCGCTACCTTCCAGGATCCCGGAAGCCATCGACCGCCAGATCTTTAAATCATGTTTCGTTTTCCGGGTTGCGGTCACCGCCCAGTATCCAGATAATATTCTTCCTGTTTTTATACCGGTTTCCCATCCACCGACCATAAATTAGGCATTTTCCGGCGTTAAAGATAACCGGCCCTTTTCCCCAGGAACCTATCGTCACCTTATCCCCCCAGGTGGGAAGAAGCCCAACCACGAGTCCTTCCTGCTCAGCCTGATCGATGATATAGTCCACCATGTTTGAAATAAGCCTCATTGGGTTTGTGGGATCATCCTGCAACAGGGGCAAATCGCCGTAGGCATTCGGTGTATGCAACCCGTCGAATTCTGCCAGCACTACGGCCTGGATAACAGTAAAACCCTGTCTGCTCCTGGTTTCCAGATATTGATCGGCCTGTTCGCGGTTCAGGCGGTGAAACAATTCCCATCCCGTATCACCCAGCCAGAAAAAATCTTTCCGTCACGGAGAAGGTAATGTCCGTCGGGACTGACCTAAAACTGGGCATCGGACCTGCAGGAAAATCAGGCAGAGAAATAACAGATCAATATTCCATTCATGGAATAGTAAGATATCAAAAAAAACAGAACCAATATTTTGGCTATATTCATTCAATAAATAAATACATGACTAAACAACCACTAAGCCATGTAATGGATACGCCGCTGGGGCCTACCGGCGGACAACGACTGTATTCACTGGATGCCCTCGGGGATTTGATATGTTCTGGATCATGGGTGCTGAAGAAATTTTTCAATGAGCTTGTTCAAAGCAACCGGTTCTCCGGCATTGGATTGGATTTCCAACCAGCTTACCCACCCGGCCTGGAACGGATTTCATTTATACGACCTGATTTTCCCGCATGTTTTTTTTATGGCCGGGGTGGCCACACCTTTTTCCGTGGGCAGGGAACTGGAAAAGGACAAGCAGAAAAAAAGTTTTATTCCGTGTAATCAAAAGAGGGCTGATACTGGTCGCTCTTGGTGTAATATACAATAACGGCCTGCATCTGCGGCCCATTTCCGATATACGTTTCGGCAGCGTACTTGGGCAGGATCGGTATTGCTTATATGTTTGCCAATATCATTTTTATTTATTCAAAAAGAAATACCCAGATTATCTGGTTCTGGGCCCTGATCATTGGCTACTGGCTTTTGCTAAAATTCACTTCAGCGCCGGGTTTCCCGATGGGCGATCTGACTATGGAAGGAAATTTTGCCTCCTATATTGACCGGAGCATTATGCCCGGGAAAACTATATCTCGGTATCCATGATCCTGAAGGGTTGGTTTCTACATACCGGCCATCAGCACGGGGCTGCTGGGTATATTAACAGGCTCATATATTAAAAAAAGCCCGCATAGCGGAAGAAAAGAAGTCATTTTGGATGGCTGTTGCGGTTTTTATTTGTAGTCCTGTCCTTGATCTGGAACTTCGATTTTCCCATTAACAAAAATCTCTGGACAAGTTCCTTTGTATGTCTTGTTGGTGGCTTGAGCCTCCTGTATTTTTCCCTTTTCTATTACATCATAGATGTGCTTCGCTACAAAAAATGGGCTTTCTTTTTTAAAGTGATCGGGATGAATTCCATCCTGATTTATATTTCCGGGCGTTTTATTAACTGGGAATACGCGACGATGGATTTTTTAAGTGGCTGGGAGAACTGACCGCCGGTGATCTGGGCGCCGGTAGTGATGGCGATCTGTTATATGCAGTGAAATGGATGTTTCTGTATTTCCTGTACCGTAAAAAAGTTTTCCTGAGGGTCTGAGCATATTTTCCCAAGGCAAAGAAGCCCGGGGTTTGGAGCGATTTATATTATTTTTATATATGAAATATTTTTTTTCGCTCTGTCTTTACCTTTTTTTTCCAGCACTCTCAAGAGCGCAGTCTACAGATCACCGGAACAGCCGTCGTTTATCCGTGACAGCCTGGACAGCTATATAAAAAAGGGATTGACTGACTGGAACCTGCCCGGGGCTTTCGGTAGTGATTGTGAAAGACGGAAAAATTGTATGGATGAAGGGCTATGGTGTAAGGGATATCGAAACGAAAAAACCGGTGGATGAAAATACACTGTTTCATGATCGCGAGCAATACCAAGCTCTTTACCGGAAGTTCACTGGCTCTGCTGGAAACACGGAGGAAAAATATCGCTCAACGATCCGATTACCAAATATTTTCCTTCTTACCGATTATATGAATCCAATACCACCCGACTGGTAACTGTCCGCGATATGCTCTGCCACCATATCGGAACAAAAACCTTTGAAGGAGATTTTACTTTCTGGAACACTTCATTGAGCCGGGAAGAAATCATGCGAAGGATGCGTTACCTCAAACCGCCATTTCATTTCCGTCAGGAATTCGGTTACTGCAACAGTTGTTTTTTAACAGCCGGACAGGTAATCCAGGTGGTTACCGGTGAAAGCTGGGAGCATTTTGTTCAGACAAATTTTCTCAGTCCCCTGGGTATGGATCAGACGACTGGTACTTTCTACGGGTGTGGCAAAACAAGCCGGATGTGGCTACCCCATATACAACATCCTATTCAGATCAGGCTTAACAGGGTTCCTTATGATAACTGGAACAACCTTGCCCCGGCAGCCAGCATTGTGAGCAATGTGCACGATCTGTCCCACTGGCTGTTCATGCAGCTGGACAGTGGCCGGTACCAGGGAAAAGAAATCATTTCCTGGGAAGCCCTTCAAAAAACCCGGATTGCAAATACCTGGGTTAAGAAGTGTAGAAATCTCCCAGATATGCCGACGCATTTTGAGGGTTATGGACTTGGATTATTCATGTCAGACTATGCGGGGCGGCAGATTTACTGGCATACCGGGGGAGCTGGTGGCATGGTGAGTAACGTATGTTTTGTTCCTGAAGAAAAATTGGGTATTGCGATCCTGACCAATAACGACAACCAGGAATTTTTTGAAGAACTGCGCTCACCAGATACTGGATGCCTATCTGGGTGTTCCGTATGTCAACCGAAGCCAGCAGGAATTGCCGGATTTTCTTAAAACAGTCCACATCAGCAAATAAAAGAGATCAATGGCTGGAAGGCCCGCGTGAAAAACGGCAAACCGGAAATCCCTTTAAGCGCCTATACCGGTGATTATGCAAATAGTTTATATGGTAAGATTCACATCAGCCGGAAAAGGATCAGCCATCATTCATCATATGAAACAAAACCGGATCTCAGTGCAGCACACTTGAATATATGGACAATGGAGAATGGTTGCTCAGGTACAATAATATTCTCTATGGAATTTTCAAAGTAAAATTTGACATTTCCGGCGGCCGGGTGAAATCCCTGACCACTCCTCAGAACCCGTTTGTGGAATATGATCCGTATGCGTTTACGAAAGTGCAATAAGTATTATTTAAAAGTGCGGTCGTGATAAAATTGTTTGATGGGAATCAGTGACTGCAGAAATTGAAAATGTTTGATTTTCTTTGACATTTCAATGCATTTCCAATTTTGTCAAATTTTGTTCAAAATATAAAATGAGGTCTCTTCATATTTGTAGGAATCGGTGGTGGAATAGGAAGTATATTCCGGTATCTTTTATCTTTTTTTATCGCGCGCAATGTTCCCGTTGTTTTTCCCCTGGGAACCTTTCTGGTGAACTGTCACAGGTTGTTTCCTGATCGGACATTTTACGCCGGGCTTCCCGATATATACCTGGTTCGGTCCGAAGAATGGCGCTTATTTCTGATTACCGGTATTTGTGGCGGATACACTACTTTCTCCACTTTCTCATACGATGGTTATGTTCTGCTAAAATCGGGATCCATGCTTTCTTTTCTTTTTTATGCAGTGGGAACTGTGGTATTGGGTCTGCTCGCAACGTTCGCTGGCGTGGCGCTATTCAAATATGATAACGGATTTAGTCAGTTAGCCAACCAAAGTTGCCTACACAGATTAGATCAGATGAAAATCAAATCCGTTATTTTTCAATGATCCTTAATATTTTCAATTTATCGTTTAGGCCTTTAGGCCTAAACATTATCTTTGTTCCCGGAATGGAAGAACCCTCCTTAAAACGGCTTCGCCGTGCAAATGCCGTTTATTTTTTTATCTCGGGATTTGGATACTCCAGCTGGACTTCCCGGATACCGGGCATCAAAGAATCGCTGAAACTCAACGATGCCCATTTCGGCACATTGCTTTTTATGATGCCGGTGGGATTGATTCTCACCATGCCTTTCACCGGCAAATTGCTCGACCATTATAAAAGCCGTACGATTATGTTGATCGGAACCATAATGTACAACTGGTTCTGGCATTTATGGGATTCAGCGGCTATACATGGGTGTTGGGAATCATTTTATTTTTATTTGGTTCATCCAGAAACCTCATGAATCTTTCTATCAATGCCCAGGCCATTGGTGTGCAGGCACTTTACAGCAGGTCGATCATCAGTTCTTTCCATGCCGTTTGGAGTATGGCCGGTTTTGCCGGGGCCGCATTCGGTTACATGATGGTAACGCTCAATATCATTCCTGCCTGGCACTTGCTCGGAGTCAGCTTATTCCTTTCTACGCTTACGTTGTATTTATTTAGAGATGTCTTGACCAGCAGCCTGATCATAAACATAAAAGATCCATATTCAGGCTTCCTCCAAAAGGCATGCTGATATTTTCCATGATCTGTTTTACCTCAATGGCCTGCGAGAATACGATGTATGATTGGAGCGGAATATATATCCGGCAGGTATTACATGGTACAAAAGCCGTAGCGACCATTGCTTTCGTTGTGTATATGGTAGCCATGACCACCGGCAGAATGATAGGAGATCGTTGGCAGATCGCTATGGCATTCAGCGTGTACTGGCGGCGAGTGGCATTTTAATCACTTCAGGTTTCGCAGTGACTGTTTTATCGCCTTATATTCCCCTCACATTGCTGGTTACCTGCTGACAGGATTTGGTGTATCCTGCGTGGTGCCTTTTGTTTTCAGCCTGGCGGGAAAAATTCCCATGTCCAATCCGGGTGCAGCGTTGGCATCTGTTTCTTCTCTTGGTTATTTGGGATTTTTACTGGTTCCTCCTATGATCGGATATGTGGCCCAGGCTTCCAGCCTCCGTGTGTCTTTTGCGATTATTGCTTTAATGGGACTGTTTATGATTCGTTTAAGTACCCGGATAAAAATTGAAACAGTAGCATAACACGGAAGCCCGGTATGCAGCAGTGTGATAAACAGGTAATGGCCGGTTTTGAAAAATGGACGTCTTCCGCTTATTGAGTTAATGGGTCCGTAAAAAGCTTCTTTAACCAGGCAATATTCAATGTGGCCCGATACCTGGCAATTTCCATCCTGCTGTAAGTTCCATCAAGGATGGAACTTATATCACTTTTCAGCGTACTAATTATGTGGGATTTACTTACATCCTTCCAGTACCTGCTCCGTAATTTCTCTATGTAATCAGGAGGAACCTGGTTAACCCGATCCATGATCTCCTGTAAATAATTGCCAATTTCAGTAAGGTTATTCGATTGGAGAATCTTTATATGCAGTTCTCTCATTCCCTGCAAGAGTGTTTTTTGTATTTGATTCTTCATATTCTGAAGTTAACGTATTAATTCAGGATTTGTTACTTATGAATGCACATTTTATACCACATTTCCTGAACAGGAAAATTGAGAAGGGGATCAATGTCCGTATTGTAATACTATTTTATACGCCATTATGCAACTCTTTGAGTTACAATAAATTTTTGATCATCCAGAGATCGCATCCAAAATGTCCGGACTGGCCGAGCGGTCCCGGCAGATATGTAAACCCCGCTCTTTCATACAGTCCGATTGCCATGTGTAATTCCGGCATAGTCTCCAGGTACATTTGTATGAATCCAAATTCAATAGCCGTCTGAAAACATGTCTCCATTAGACGGAGCCCCAGTCCCTGTCCGCGCATTTCAGGAAGCAGGTAAAGCTTCACGAGTTCACAACAGCCTGCAGGCAACCCGGGTGTTGGAAAAACGCCGGCGCCACCTGCCATTTTTCCATCCGCTTCTGCAATAAAATAGGCTGAACCCGGAACTGTAAATAACTGGAAGAGATCATCAGTTGTGGGATCAAAAAAAACAGTACCCGGCTTATTTGCCCCAAACTCCGTGAGAATTTTTCTGATTATGGCCGCGATCTCCGCATTGTCTCCGGCACGAAGCGGCCTGATGCAAATATTTGTCATACCGCTGCAATTTTACTATATTTTCATGGATGTCAGGCTGCTCATCGTGAACAACCTCTTATTGCATGTAATTAATCCCGCTTATATGGGAAGGATGTCACTCAGTATTTATTCCTGCTTTTTCCGGGAGTAAAAAATAATGTTGGGTTTAAGGGTCACACGTACGATTTCGGGTCAAGGTCTTTCCAGAAAGGAGTCAGGGTAGAATCAGGTTTGTTTTGTTTTTTGAAACGGGAACAGAAATTGCCGGTAATTTTAATAACCAGGGGGCTCATTTGGTTTTTAAACTTTTTATGGATTTTATGATGGCTGCGCGGAAAGCCTGGATACTTACCGTGAACAGGGCTACGAATAAAGACAACAGGGCAGAAAATACAAACATCCACCATGCGCTAAATCTGCTACCCGGTAAGCAAAATCATTCAGCCATGAGTTCATCGCCCACCAGGCGACAGGTGCAGCAAAATGAACGAAATAAATACGAGACGCAGGAATTCACGGGTCATCAGTCCCATGATACGCTGCACGCTGGCACCCAGTACTTTCCGGATACCGATCTCCTTCATGCGTTGTTCCGCAATAAAAGTTGCCAGTCCGAATAAACCCATACTGGCAATCGCAATGGCCAGCGCGGCAAATAAAAAAGCAATCTTACCTACCCGCCGTTCAGCCAGGTACATATCTGCAAAAGCATCATCCATGAACTGGTAACTGAAGGGCATGGACGAGGCCAGCTGTTTCCAAAGGTTTTCTGATCTTTCCAAAAAACTCTCTATACCGGCAGAGGTAACCCGGGAATCGTGATCTGTACCCGGGTATCGGGAAAGAAAAAGACTCAAAGGTCCCACAGGCTGTTTTAATGATTCATAGTTAAAATCTTTTATTACACCGATTATAGTGAAAGCCGTCGTGGATTTACCGTTTTCATTACTGCGTATATATTTGTTTACCGACGGGGTCAGCATATCCGAGAACACCGGCACAGGTTTGATTGATAATGATGGCATTTGAATCTGAAGCACCGGATTTGAAAAAATTCCTTCCTTTCAGCAACTGCATTCCCATGGTGTTCAGGTACTCCTCATCCACATACCAGGTCTGCATGTTAAAACCATTGGTTGAAGACATGGTGGAACTTTTCGAAAAACTCTGATCACTCCGGGAAGAATTGGTTGGCAGGTAATTACTGACTGTTCCATTTAATACACCGGGCAACTTTAGCAATTCTGTTTTATATGCGTTCAGATTTTCCTTTAATCACTCGCATTTCTGCTCCTGATGACGGTTTTATTAACAAAATTAGTCAGGCATAAAAGACATATAACCGTAGATTCCCAGTAGAAACCGGATGATAAGTACTGAATAAAAACCATTGGCCGCCTCACTTCCAGCCGTTTTTAGTACCCATTTTCCATTTCCCCTTCAGCACTTCGATCGGACGGAATGCGGACAGGAAAAATGCAGGATATAATCCGGCCAACAGACCCACAACCAGAGGCAGGGCGATGATCCAGGGAATTATGAGGGGAGAAAAAACCAGGGAAGAGTTTATGGATTTGCCTGCGAGGGAATTAAACCCCGGAATCAAAATAAAGCAGGCTACAAGAGCAATTGCTAGTGAAATGATCACCATCAGGGTGGATTCGGAGAGAAACTGCAGAACCAGGTCCCTGCGCCGGGTACCGAGCACTTTGCGTATTCCCACTTCCCGCGCCCGTTTAGCGGAGCGGGCCGTGGTCAGGTTCATAAAATTGATACAGGCGATTAAAAGGATGAATACCGCCACTGCGGAGAATATATATACATACTGAATATTGCCTCCGGGCTCCATTTCATGTTGTCCTGCAGAATACAAATGGATTTTGGTCAGTGGCATTAACCTGTACTCCAGTTTGTTTCCGGCTTTTCTAAAATCCTCCAAGCATTGAGCTGCTTTTTACAGCGCCGTGGGCGGCACAATTTGGCAATGCATTGAACAAATTTTTATGGAAAGCATTAAAAACAGCACTCGGATTCGGCAACAGAGATATGTGCAAAAACAATGATTCAGGAATTCCCCCAGTTATAGTCCCTGATGAAAACAGGAAACCAAACTGGAATGGTCGGCCAGGATCAGGCGTACCTTCCACCAAGCGGCTCATTCTCTTTCTCCAATTTTCATAGCCGGCCAACCGCTTCAGTCGTTCCAAAATACTTTTTCGCCGTGGATTCTGTAATGACGACTGTATTGGGTTCATTCAGGGCATTTTCCGGGATACCGGATACCGCAGGAAAAGTGAATACTCCGAAAAATGTTGAATCTACGTGAGCCACCCGATGTTCTGTTATGTACAGATTTCCTTTCTTGATCTGTTTGGGTCCATTCGAAGTATAAATACGGGTAAATTGTTCAACCTGGGGATAATCTTTTTTTAATACGGCACCCATGGGATCGGGTGAAGGGAAAATTCAGGTCCGTACCACCAAATCGAACACTTGCATTTATAGTCCCAGGGTATCAGGTCCGGGTTAATTACCAGCTGGCCGTAATTCGATCATGGAAATACGAAAATCAGGAGAATACAGGAGTCCTGTGCTGAGGCCCACTATATTTATCAGGAAAAAGTGTATGAAAACCAGGTTTAGCAAAAATAAAAAGCGAGATCGAGGAATTAATACGCATGCGGAATGACCCTGAATCCGGAGCGAAGAAAATGCCAGATTATGAGCCCTTCATATCAATGTGGCGAGGGAGGACAGGCAAATAGTACTTCTGTATTATTATATCTGCTTTTTTGATGGAGGTATAAATCAGAAGGGACCTGTTAATTCAGGTCATTCCGGGAACGGGGATTCGAGGGTACCGGGTTCCGGGAAAGCGAAACGATCCTGGAAATAAGAAAGATCAGCCCGCAAAGGGACAAAAAGAAAAGAATGGAAGTAACCGTATCCATGGTTACACCGACTTTCAAAACCTTCATCAATCCGGTCAGGGCTGTTATAACGGCAAAACAAACCGACCAGGATATGAATTCCCTGATTTTCAGTTTCTTCACCTGATCCGGGGAAACCGGAGCGGGGATCATCGGGGAATTGTGACGGACAGGTGATATATCAATCGTTTGTTGCTCACGTACCGTTTGCATCTGAAGTGTTTACTTCATACAGCAAAAAACCGTGCCAAAAGAAAGAAATACTGACCGGACAGAATTTATATGTTTTCCCTAACTTTTCTCCCCTTAATAACTCATAACTCATAACCGTCAACGATCATTCTGACCGCAGGCTTTTCACCGGGTTGGCAACTGCTGCCCGGATTGCCTGGTAGCTGATCGTTACCAGGGCAATGAGAAAGGAAATTCCGCCTGCCAGGGCAAAAACCCACCAGTGGATGTTTACCCGGTAGGGGTAGTTTTTCAGCCAGGCTTCCATCGCCCATCCGGCAACAGGTGCTGCGATCAGGAAAGCGATAAAAACCAGGCGCAGAAAATCTTTTGAAATCAAAAACCCAATACCGGTAACGGATGCACCCAGCACTTTGCGGATCCCGATTTCCTTGATCCGGGTCTCAGCCATATAGGTGGCGAGCCCGAACAATCCCAGGCAGGATATAAAAATTGTGAGCCCGGAAAAAAAGGCAGCCAGCACAGCCGTTCTTTTTTCATCCCGGAATTTATTGGCATAATCCTCATCCACAAAATGATATTCAAAAGGAAATTCCGGATTGTATTTTTTGAAAATGGCTTCAGCCTGTTTCAGGCTTTTCGAAGTAGGCTGCAGATTACTGAGTTTAATATGTACAACATTAAACCATCCCTTTCCTCCTTCTATGATCATGGGGTGCGTGGGTTCGTAAGGCGAACGAAGAATAAAGTCCTTAACCACCCCGATCACATGCCATTGTATATCCCCGTCTTTAACCAGTTGTCCGATGGGTTCTTTAAATTTCATAGCTTTTACCGCGGATTCATTCAAAATCATCGCGGTGGAGTCTGTAATGAATTTTTTCAGGTCCAGATCCCGGCCTTTCACAAGTTGCAGACCGGTTGTTTTTAAAAAATCTTCATCTGCCGAATAACGGTCGAAATCTGTTTTATCGTTGGGATCCTTCCCCTCCCATTCAAATCCCCAGCTGTCGCTCCACGCCTGCGTAATCGGTGCACTCGTTTTGGTAACTGAACTTGCAGCGCCTGATGAAATCAGTTCATTTTTTATCAGGCTGTAATTTTTCTCGGTATCACCGGTCAGAAAATGGTAGATGAGATTATTTTTGTCATACCCGATTCCCGGTCCTGTGCATGATTAATCTGTTGCTGAACGATGATCGTACAGATAATGAGTAATATAGCAAAACCAAATTGCAATACCACAAGTACTTTCCTCGGTGTGACCAGCGCATGCACTTTTTTGAATCCACCCTTCAGCACTTTTACCGGCCGGAAAGGAAGACAGAAAAAATGCAGGGTAACTTCCGGCCAGAAACCCGTAAAAAAAATAAATCCCAGAATCAATACCCAAAACTGATCCGGTCCAAAGGGGATATCCAGGTTTTTATCTGTCACCTGGTTAAAGGAAGATATACTCAGTGCTACCAGGCCGACGCTACCAGGGCAGAAAAAAAACTCAGGAGGACGGATTCACCCAGGAACTGGGTGATCAGTCCGCCCTTGCTGGCACCCACTACTTTCCGTATGCCCACTTCCTTTGCCCTTTTTTCACTGCTGCCGTATTAAGATTCATAAAATTGATACAGGCAATCAGTAGAATAAACGCAGCAATGATGGCGGAGAGTTTTACAAATTCTATCCGCCCCCGTCTTCAACGGCTCCATTAAAATTGGAATACAAGCGCCAGCGACTCATCGGGTATAAAAACATTTCCCATTTGGTTTCCTCCTTATCATATCTCCCTTTCAGGATACGCATTTTTTGCTGAACGGAAGCCAGACTGGCATTTGGTTTCAGCATCACATAGGTCCGAGTGGAATTATTGCCCCAGTAAATATCATCCCCGCCGATATGATGCAGATAGGACCAGGGGATGAGGTATTCAAACTGAAAGCGTGTGTTGCCGGGCGGATTCTTGGCCAGGCCGGTTACCCGGAAAGTCTCTTTATTATCAATCTTCACGAGTTTACCCATCGGGTCTTCCTTACCAAATAATTTTTCAGAAAGTTTCTCTGTGATAACAACTGAATGCATGTCAAGCAAAGCGGTATGTGGATTTCCCCGGACCAGGGGAAAGCTAAACATATCCAGAAAGGCAGAGTCCACTATATTTCCCTGCACCATGATTCTTTTCTCGCCGATGGTAAATAAATAATTGGATGGCCAGTTTACGCGGACGGCTGATTCCACTTCGGGAAAATCATGTTCCATGGTCGGGGCCAGGACCTTGGGCGTTGTATTCCAGCAATGCAGTTCCCCACTGAATTCCGCCCGGTTCCAGACTTCATAAATGCGATCCCTTTTTTCATGAAACCGGTCATAACTGATTTCATCATAAATCCACAGCAGGAGCAGCATCGCGCTGGCCATCCCTATGGCGAGCCCCGAAATATTGATCAGGCTGAATCCTTTATTTTTCCATAGATTCCGGAAAGCGATTTTGAAGAAGTTTTTAAACATGGGCTGGTTTTAATAATGCTTGAATGGCTTATTTTATAGACGCGGATCCGGAGGAAAATGTTGCAAATTTTTTCTTTTATTTAAAACGTGCAGGGGTCCGGAATGGCCACCCCGCTATTTGTCCGGAACCGGATAGGAATTCCCTGGATCCTGCCTGAGCAAATGTTCTTTGTTCAGCCAGCGAATGGAAAGATCCATCCAGGACTGCGGACTGGTTTTATTAACCATCCCGAATCCATGGCCTCCCTGGTCGTAGAGATACAGTTCCACGGGTACATGGTGTTTTTTAAGGGCGTCCGCAAACACCAGGCTGTTCGCATAGGGTACGGCGTCATCATCTTTTGCGTGTACCAGAAAAGCCGGTGGTGTCTGATCCGTTACCTGCTTTTCATTGGAGAATTCTTTTATTTCTTCCGGGGAAGGATCAGGTCCCCAGCAGGTTCTGCAATGATCCGATGTGTGCGATCCGGCTGTCAAAACTGATCACCGGGTAAATCAGGATCATGAAATCGGGACGCAGGGAGATATGGTCCGGATTGGAAATAAAATTTGTTTCAAAATGGGTGCCGGCTGTTGAAGCCAGGTGACCTCCTGCCGAAAAACCCATGATCCCAATTCGGTCGGGATCGAATTCCCCATGCAACGGCTCGGGATCGTACAAGCTGAAGGGCGCGCTGGGCATCCTGGAACGGACCGGTTTCCTTATGAAGCATGGTGCTGTCGTCCGGGATCCTGTATTTCAAAACAAATGCAGTAATACCGTATTCATTATACCGGCGGGCCACATCGTACCCTTCATAACCCATGGCCAGATTGATATAACCCCCGCCCGGACAAATGATAATCGCCGTACCCGTCGCCCTTTCCGTGGGCGGCAGGAAAATGGTTAAGGAGGGTTCAGAAACCTTACTGACGATCCAGATACTGTCCGGATTATAAGTTGAAATTTCCTCATTAGGATGGGGCCTGCGTTGGGAATCTCTTCCGCGTATAAGGGAATGACAGTCTGTGCATTCATATTGAAATGAAAAAATAAAATGGCCACGCTCATCAGCCATGGAGCCAATGCTATTCTTTTCATGATATTAAAGTTAAGCTACCGGCCGGTTTTACCATCAGGTAAATGAAGCTACCTTTGCACCTGAATGCTACCTATGCAGTTTCGTTTCAAATGGCCGCTCTGGATTATTTATATGTTTATATTCCTTACCGGGGTTTCTATTACAAAAGCAAATACCCGGGCAGATAGCAATCAAATTTCGATTGGAATTTGGCGGGGAGAAATTTTACGGACAGACGGTCATGTGATTCCATTTAATTTCCAGACAAAGAAATTGGCCGGAAAAATGATTATATATGTAATCAACGGAACCGAACGTCTGATGGTTGACCAGATCCGGCAGCAGGGCGATTCCCTTTTTATTGATATGCCCTTTTTTGATTCGCATTTTGCCTTGCGGATTCTCGATGATCAAAAACTGGAAGGTCGCTGGATAAAAAACTATGGGAACCGGCAGATCCTGACCCCGTTCCGTGCGGTATTTCCCGGCCCGGAACGTTACCCGGCTCCAAAGACCCCGGACTTTAATATTTCCGGCAGATGGTCTGTGCATTTTAAAAATGAAAAAGATTCCACGGAAGCTGTTGGTGAATTCAAACAGGCGGGATCAGAGGTAAAGGGAACTTTTCTGACCATTACGGGAGATTACCGTTTCCTGGAAGGTGTGGTGGTGGAGACACGCTTGAAACTGTCCACATTTGACGGGGCCAATGCTTATTCGTTTGAAAGTGAAATCATGGATACAAATAAAATGAGAGGCTACTTTTATTCCGGGGCCAGTTCAGTTCAAACCTGGGTTGCTGAAAAAAATGAACAGGCAAAACTTGCCGGATGAATACAAGCGACCCGGATTGAAGGATTCTGCCGATGCCACACTCCATTTCAAATTCCCGGACCTGGGAGAACATCGGGTGTCCCTTTCCGATCCCTTATATAAAAATAAAGTGGTCATCGTTCAGATCCTGGGTTCCTGGTGCCCCAATTGTATGGATGAAACCCGGTTCCTCAGCGCTGGTATACTTACAAAACAAATCCAGGGGCGTGGAAGTGGTCGGACTGGCTTATGAACGAACCACATCATTTGCCGAGACGAAAAAACTATTACAGCCTTTTATCACCCGATTTCATGTAACTTACCCCATATCTCGCAACCGGCGTAATAGCCGGGGACTCCCTCCGTACGGAAAAAACCCTTCCGGAAATCAGTGAAATCGTCGGGTTTCCCACAACTATTTTTATTGATAAAAAAGGACAGGTCAGAAAAATCCAACAGGTTTTAACGGTCCGGGAACAGGAGCGCACTATGAAATGTATAAGAAGGAATTCAACGGGCTTGTTAACAATCTGCTGGCGGAATAGCATTGACTTCGCCGTTGGCAGGCATTTCGCAGGGCAATTGGCAGTCGCTTGGGCCTTCGTTTTTTACAATCATTACATTGACAATTAAATCGCTTCCCAACAAATTTGGTTTTATAAATATTTAGTAATATTGTAGAAACTCCAATGGTTACGTACCTGATAACCGCTCCATCGTACATTTTGACCTGGACGCATTCTATGTTAATGTGGAATACTTCCGGAATGCACGTCTCCGGGGCAAACCCATTGCCGTAGGGGGTCATAGTGACCGCGGGCGTCATCGCTTCGTGCAGCTACGAAGCCAGGAAATTCGGTGTTCATGCTGCCATGCCCACCCGTTTGGCAAAGCGACTTATGCCCGGAATTACTCATCATCAGTGGGAGATATGGACAGCTATTCCGGATATTCGAACCTGGTAACAGAAATCATCCGGGACGAAGTACCCGTATTTGAGAAGTCCAGTATCGATGAATTCTACATTGATATGACCGGGATGGATAAATTTTTCGGAACCTTACGTTACGTTCAGTATTTGAGAAAAAAAATAATAAAGGAAAGCGGATTAGCATTTCCCATGCACTGGCTACCAATAAATTGATCAGCAAAGTGGCTACCAATGAATGCAAACCCAATGGCCAGCTCGAAGTGAAACCGGGTAATGAAAAATCCTTCCTGGCCCCATTCCGATCGAGAAATTGCCAATGGTCGGGAACCAGACGGCCACCCTGTTACGCCGCATGGGGGTGGAAACCATTTCCATGCTGAGCCGGATCCCGGTTGAGATGTTGATCAACCTGCTGGGGAAAAACGGAATCGAACTATGGAGAAGGGCACAGGGGATCGACGAAACACCCATCGTCCCTTACCACGAACAAAAAAGTATCGGTACGGAAAATACATTTGAAACCGACACCATCGACATCCAGTTCCTGCATAAAGAACTGGTCAGAATGACGGAGAAAATTGCTTTTGAACTGCGTTGCCATAATAAACTAACCGGATGTGTGAATGTAAAGATACGATACAGTAATTTTCAAACCCTTACCATGCAATCCACCAGTCGCATATACGTCCAATGACCATATCCTACTGCAGAAAGTAAAGGAAATATTCAATAAACTATTATGACCGGCGGCTGCCCGTGCGGCTGATTGGCGTCCGGTTTACCAACCTGGTTGCAGGCAGTTGCCAGATCAATATGTTCGAAGACAGCCAGGAAATGATCGGACTGTATCAGGCCATCGACAGTATAAAGAAACAATTTGGAGAAAAACTTTTATTCCGTGCCGCATGTATCTGAATTGCAAAACCTATTTCAGCTTTCGTTACGAAACCTAGGGCACCGAAGAACTGGTGAAGCGGGCCGCATTTTCTTCCCCAATACATCCTTCCATGAACGATAAACCAAAAGGCGTGAGTCGTTAATCCTTAGGTCGTCGCCTGATTCCCAATTCCGGAAAAAATATCATACCCTTAATATCCATTCATTCTAAAACAAACTCTTACCTTGACTATGTAAATCCTATGCAATACCGTCGCATGAATTTTTATACAAGAACATGCACGGCAAAGGAAAATATAAATTCAAAGTGATTAACGGTATTCTTTCCTGGAAAAATGATGAAATGGAAAGGTTTATGCCGGTTTCAGCAGAAATTCTTACGCGGGTGATTTTCTTTATGAAAAGGAAATAAAAAATGGTCTCAGGATCTGGAAACAAATAGCGGATAACGAACACCAGGGTATAACAAACTGCCCGGGAAGACCCCTTTTCCGGGAACTCGCATCCTGGATGGAACAGACTTCAGGGGATTTTTGAAAACACGGAACCATTTCGTGAAAAAGTAAAATGGATGGACGACCCGATCCATTTAAACTGAAATCGTTTGATAAAGGTTTCAAAGCCAATCCCACCACTGGAGAAAGTATCAGCCTGATTGCATTAAACGGATTTCCCGTTTTCCTTCCTGAATATATTCAACCGAATAATAAATGAGGTGCCCTTCCCTTCTTCACTGAACACTTCAATTTTACCCTTGTGATTGAGAATAATATTTTGTGTATTGGTCATACCCAGTCCGTTTCCGTTTGACTTTGATGTAAAATAAGGATCAAAAACTTTTGCAAGGGTTTCAGCATCCATACCCTGTCCATTGTCCCGAATTGTAATAATACAGTGATCACCCGCTAGTGCAGTCTCCAGCATAAGCCGGCCTGTTTTCGCCTGTCATGGCTTCCATGGCATTGACAATGATATTCAATAAAGCGATCTTCATCCGGGTTCGGTCCACATTCAGCCAGATTTTTTCCTTTGCATAATTTTTCTCAATACTCAACCTGATTAAGCTGGGCCCGGTCAATGGCTTCATGCAGTGATTCGTCCAACAAATCGTCCACCCGGATCACTTCATATTTCAGATCGGTAAACTTAGTTGCAGAAAGCAGCTCATTGATGAGCTCATTGATCCGGCGTGAATTTCTGGCAATTATATCCAGAAAAATTTTTTTATCTCCGCGCCAAGTTTGATCATTTTCCAGATGGCTGCAGAAAGGTCAATATTTGTGAGTGGATTCCGGATTTCATGCGCGATCACGCGTGCTACCCGGCCCGTACTGGTAAATCTCTCCAGACTCCTTAATTCCACAGTTCCTTGTTGGCAGATGCGAGTTCTGCAACTCTTTTTCCAGTTGATCGTGATAAGTTTTCTGCCTGTATTGTGGCCTTCTTCTTGGCCTGGCTTTCAATATTAAAAGTGATCAGAGAGTACATGATGAGCAGGAAGGAAACCAGTCCGGCACCAATGATAATCCAGAAAACAATTATACTATAGAAACATTACTTTCCGTGTTCTCTAAACAAAGAATTTGTTTTCACAACCCTAATGGAATCTGAAACCAGCCGATGGAATCCCCAGTAATTTATTCTCCTGGTGATCCAATCCAGGAGGAATCACTTATCAAAAAATGGTTTTCGTTAAAGATGCCCATTTCTTCGTCCAGCACATGATATTTCCTGTACTATAATTTCATGCATGGATTCAAGTCTCTTTTTCTCCTCAGGAATTATCACTCAAGACACCGAATAATACCCTGTAATCAGAATCGACCAGGTCGCGGCTTTCCTCTATATGCTTTCAGGTATTCATGTTTCTTTGCTGAGCAGGTATTCATGCCAGTTGATTTCGACATCCTTCAAATCGGCATTCAACATGCCCAGTTCATTGATCACATTACGGGTATGACCGACCCATTTATTTTCTTTCCGGAGTTGGATAAAAGAGGAGAGTGACAGGAAATAACAAAGTAGCATCAGGATGAATGCTGCCAGATAACCGCTTCTGATCTTCTTGGGGAAATCAAATTTCATTCCATTCTGTTAATCCTGATATCTGAAATTACAAAGAATTTATTCAAAAAGGAAGCAGCATTTCCATCATGTATCTCTTACTCAAACGAGCAGCATGGCGTCTCCGTAACTGAAGAAACGGTATTTATCCTTGATGGCCCTTTTATAAGCTTCCATGGTCAGATCATAACCTGCAAAAGCACAGACCATGATCAGCAGACTTGTTTTGGGAAGATGAAAGTTGGTGATCAGTGCATCGGCAATATTAAACTGGTAAGGCGGATGAATAAAAGTATTTGTCCATCCTTCTGAAGGTTTGAGTAGTTTTTCTGCGGTAAAGGAAGATTCCAGTGCACGCATGGTTGTAGTACCTACAGAACAAATTCTGTGACCGCCGAATCGGGCTTTATTTACAATCTTACAGGCTTCTTCATCAACCCGGTAATATTCTGCGTCCATCTTGTGTTTGCTCAGGTCTTCCACTTCAATCGGACGGAATGTACCCAGTCCGGTATGCAAGGTAGCTTCCGCAAAACGAATTCCTTTTATTTCCAGCCTCTTGATCAGTTCTTTACTAAAATGTAGACCGGCAGTAGGAGCTGCCACTGCGCCTTCATGTTTTGCATAAACCGTCTGGTACCTTTCTTTATCCTCTTCATCCGGTTTACGTTTGATATATTTGGGAAGGGCAGTTTCACCCAGGATTTCAAGCACCTGGCGGAATTCATCATCAGTCCCATCCCATAAAAAACGGATGGTCCGTCCGCGGCTGGTGGTATTGTCAATTACTTCAGCCACCAGTTCATCGTTATCACCAAAATATAATTTATTACCTACCCGGATTTTCCTGGCCGGATCCACAATCACATCCCAAAGTCTGTTGGGCTTATTGAGTTCGCGAAGCAGGAAGACTTCAATTTTGGCGCCGGTTTTTTCTTTGCGGCCATACATTCTGGCCGGAAACACTTTAGTATTATTTACTACAAAAACATCTTTATCATCGAAATATTCCATCACATCCCTGAAATGTTTGTTTTCGATTTGTCCGGTTTTCCGGTGAACAACCATCATTCGGCTGTCTTCTCTTCTTTTGGCAGGATGCTGGGCAATCAGATTGAGGGGTAGGTCGAATTTGAACTGAGAAAGCTTCATTCAGTAAGAAATTTTAAATAGTTCCCGGCACATGAGACGAATGAAGCTGAGTATAACTGGTCGTTCAAACCAGGTCTTACGGCACCCGATTCGGTCATGTTACGGCATGATTTTACAAGCGGGCGAAGGTAGTAAAGAAAAATCAAATTACAATATTGAGCTTAAAAATTATACCCCAATGAGAAAAACCCCCGGAATTTTTTAGGCTTTTTTAAGAAGCGAAATTCCTGGAATAGCCTCAATAAGTGACCGGGTATAGGCGGTTTTTGGGCTGGAATAAACCATTTCTGCATCTCCGGATTCCACGATCCGGCCATTTTCCATAACCATAACCCTGTCGCACAAATAGCGGATCACCGACAGGTCATGAGAAATAAAAACAGCTGTAAATCCGAGATTTTTCTTCAATTCGTTGATGAGATTTAATATCTGTGCCTGAACGCTCACATCCAGGGCAGAAACAGATTCATCAAACACCACAAATCCCGGGATTCAGAGCCAAAGCCCGTGCAATCACAATTCGCTGCCTTTGACCTCCGGAGAAAGCATGCGGATAGCGGTTAAAATGTTCTGGCTGAGATCCACCTGACGCAATAATTCAACACTTTTGCTTTTCTTTCATCCCGGCCGATAGGATTCATGTACTCTGATGGGTTCTGCGATGGCCGGACCGATCATGATCCTGGGATTCAGGGAAGAATAAGGATCCTGAAATACGATCTGGATATTTCGCCTGAAAGCCAGAGGGCCGGATTTCGCATGGACAGCAACTCAACCCCCGTAAGAAATGGAACTCCCTGTTCCGGTTTATTCAAACCCAGCAGCGCCGCCAAGGGTGGTTTTACCCGAACCTGATTCACCCACCAGACCAAGCGTCTCCCCGCGGTACACTTCAAAATGAATATCCTGTATCGCATCCACTCCCTGTTTCTCCTTTCCCAGCCAGTTCCTGCCTGAAGAATACCTGGCATGCAGACCTTGTACCCGAAGCAACACTATCACGCCCGGCCCCGTGAGATGATTTAGTTTTTCATCCTAATCATGTTCATTCCGCGTCCGGATTTCCTGGCTGTCTGGTTTTATGTTCGGCAGCTTCAATCCGACTGATATTTCGTTTACCAGAAAATCAGAAACCACAGGAAGCCGTTCTCCTTTAGCATGTAGATGCAGGGCGGCACATCAGCAGACCCCGGGTATACGGATGCAGGGGATTGGTAAAAAATTCCTTTACCTCGCCGGATTCCACTACACGGCCGCCGAACATAACCAACGCCCGATCGGCCATATCTGCGACCAGTCCCAGGTCGTGGGTAATAAAGATGATACCCATGTTTTCTGCACTGAAGCAGTTCTTTCAGTAAGTTCAAGGATGGTTTTTTGAACTCTTACATCCAACGCAGTGGTGGGCTCATCGCAAATCAACAGAGCGGGATTGCAGCTCATCGCCATGGCAATCATGACCCGTTGTTTTTGTCCTCCACTTAACTGGTGCGGATATTTTTCAAACACCGATAAAGGATCCGCCAGCGGTACTTTCAGAATAAATCGATGACGCCTCTTTCCCGGCCTGGCGGCGGTTTAATTTTTTGTGCAACATCAGCGGTTCGCTCATTGTGCGCCACAGGTCATGACGGGATTAAGCGAAGTCATCGGTTCCTGGAAAATCATGGCCAGCCGGTTTCCCCTGTAAGTGCGGAATTTTTTCTCCGGCAGGGCTAAGCAGGTTTACCGGCTCCTTTCCGTCCGGGGAAAACAATACTGAACCCTGCACGATGCGGGCGGACCTGACTTAATAAATTCATAAAGTAAGGGACATGACGGATTTACCGGAGCCGGACTCCCCAACAACGGCCAGCATTTCGCCAGCGATATAATTCCATTGAAAAATCCTGCAACGCAGGCACAGCGGATCCCGTTCCCGGAAAATCAACTGTTAGATTTCTTATTTGAATCAGTGGATGCAAGAAAATAATTAAAAGCGCAAATGCCTGACGGTTAGTCCCCCGTTAATCAGTTGTTTAAGCGAATCAATGCCAATTTTCAAATGGGTGTTCACATATTCGCCGGTTACGCGCTGGTCGCTTTCGATCGTCTTCACGCCTTCGGGAATCATGGGCTGGTCGCTTACCAGCAATAAAGCGCCGGTTGGGATCTTATTATAAAAGCCAACAGAAAAGATGGTGGCGGTTTCCATATCTATTGCGTAGGCCCTGATCTTTTGCAGGTACTCTTTAAATACCTCATCATGTTCCCAGACCCTCCGGTTGGTGGTATATACGGTGCCCGTCCAGTAGTCAACGCCAAATTCGCGAATGGTGGTGGAGATCGCTTTCTGCAACGCAAATGCTGGCAGGGCAGGTACTTCAGGAGGAAAATAATCATTCGACGTGCCTTCTCCCCGTATGGCTGCAATCGGCAGCACGAGATCGCCCAGTTTATTTCTTTTCTTTAATCCGCCGCATTTGCCCAGAAACAGTACGGCTTTGGGTGAAATGGCACTGAGCAGATCCATGATGGTTGCTGCTGTAGGGCTGCCCATGCCAAAATTAATAATACTGATATCTCCCGAGGTTGCACATTGCATGGGCCTGTCTTCCCCGATTATTTTCACCTTATGCATGTCTGCGAACAAATGTACATAGTGGGAAAAATTGGTGAGCAGAATATAGGAGCCAAAATTCTCCATTGATTCCCCCGTATAGCGGGGAAGCCAGTTAGTGACAATTTCTTCTTTAGTTTTCATAAATTCATTCCTGGATTCATACTAATAGATCATTTCGCCAAAAAACATAATGTAATTTAGCAAATTGTTGAGGTATGATTAAAATCTATTACCCGCGTTATCATTTAAGATCAAAGAAGAGGAGTCCGGAAAGGAATTCATTTTTGATGAGCAAAGGAAACAATGGGTGCGTCTGACAGAGGAAGAATGGGTGCGGCAGAACTTCGCACAATACCTGCTCCAGGTAAAAAAATACCCGTCCAGTTATATTGCCGTTGAGAAAAAAATGAAACTCGGCGAGGTGAATAAACGCTTTGACATCCTGGTATACGACAAAGCCGCCAAACCCTGGATGATGATCGAGTGCAAGGCCATGAATAAACCACTCGATAAAACCGTGTTATGGCAGGCGCTCCATTACAACCTCGCTATCCCGGTCAAATACCTGGTGATCACCAACGGCCAGCAATGTCATGCTTATAAAAAAGCGTTTACCGATTTTGAAGAGATGAACGTGTTGCCAACATATGATGAATGGCCTAATCGTTATAAAAGCTTTCTGCATTTGAAATATTGACAGGATTTCCCCATAAAAAATGAGCGCCCATGGGTGCTCATTGAATTTATTTCGTTACCTAAATATTTCCGGCCTTAAGTGTTTGCTTTCTAAGGGAAAATACCTAATTCAGCGTACGAAGTCCCTACTTTATTGATGGCCACCACATAAGCAGCCGTGCGCATATCGGGAATATCCGGGTTGCCCTTCCAGCAATTCATGATTTCATGGGTGGCACTGATCATCGTTTCTTCCAGGCCACTGTTCACCAGGTCGGCTTCATCAGGACCATGCATGATGAAATCCCTTTCATTGGAACGCACTTTTTTTTCAGTCAGCTCTTCCAGCTGTCCAAGTATATGGGAGTTCAGATTTTCGGTGAACCTTTTTTCCAGGCGGCCATATCGGACATGGCTGAGGTTCTTCAGCCATTCAAAATAAGAAACCGTAACCCCGCCCGCATTCAGGTACATATCCGGTATCACGAGCACACCTTTCCTGATAAGCACTTCATCAGCTTCAGGAGTCAGCGGACCATTTGCTGCTTCGCCAATGATTTTTGCCTTTATCCGCGGTGCATTTTCTCCATCAATCACATTTTCCAGTGCCGCCGGAATCAGGATATCGCAATCCAGTTCCAGGGCATCGTGGATGTTTCAATATTCACGGCCCCGGGGAAATTTAAAATAGATCCGGTTTTCTTGCGGTGTTGAAAAACTTCTTCCTCATTCAGTCCGTCGGGATTCATAATGGCACCCTCAAATTCCGCCAGGGCGATCACTTTGGCGCCGCCTTCCCTGAAAAATTTGGCTGCGTGGTACCCAACATTTCCCAGGCCCTGAACCACAACCGTTTGCCCTCCACGCCGGTTTGTAACCCCAGCCGATCATCACATCTGACATAATACATACTTCTCTGACTCCAAAATAAACACCCAGCCCCGTGGCTTCTCTCCTGCCCCGGACCCCTCCCTGGGTTATCGGCTTACCGGTCACGCAGCCCAGGGCATCAATTTCACCCGGCCTCATGCTCATATAGGTGTCCAGGATCCACGACATTTCCCGTTCTCCGGTTCCATAATCCGGTGCAGGCACATCGGTACCCGGCCCGATAAAATTCTTTTTGATGAGTTCTGAAGTATAGCGGCGTGTGATCTTTTCCAGTTCATAGGCCGAATATTTTTTGGGATCAATGGCAATACCACCCTTCGCCCCACCGAATGGCACATTCACAATGGCGCATTTATAAGTCATCAGGGCTGCGAGGGCCATTACCTCATCAAGGTTTACGGAAAGTGAAAACCGGATTCCCCCCTTGCAGGGCGTTTTATGATGGGAATGTTGCACGCGATAGGCTTTGATCACCTCGATCTTATCCCCGATCTTAACGGGGAAGAACATACGATACACCGCATTGCATTGTTTGATCTGCTCCAGGATACCAGGATCCCAGCTGGTAAAGGGCGTTGCTTTGTCGAAACTTTTCTCAACCGCTTCAAAGAATTTATACTCATTTTTGGCAGCCATACATCGTTTTTATGTGAAAAATTAATTTTACAAAGACTACTTGTTATTTTTCTCCATCCGGGTCATTTTCCGGTCCAGGTTCACCAGATAGATAAACAGGCCCGTGAGAATAATGAGCAATACCACGACTACCACATATATTTTGCCGTTGGACCGCATTCCGTCGGCCATTTGCGGTTTTCCCCTTTGAAGGCTGTCCTGTGCCCGTGCAAAAAAAGAAAACAGCATGCCGGTAAAAAATAAGCATACGCGTGAAAAAAACTTAACCATGGTCGGTCTTGGTTTAAGGAATAAATATGTAAACGGATACGAAGTGAGGAAATCCAGACTCCCAGTAAGGTCCAGCCCGGAATGGCACCGAACCAGAAAATGAGGCGCATACGGCTGTCAATATCCTTGGTATTCAAGGCGGGGTTACCCATACCACCGGGATGGAGGCTTTCCACCAACCGGGGAATTATCCAGATGGTGGGGAATAACATGGCAAATGCAAATACATTATAAACGGCGCTGATACGGGCCGATTTATCCATATCCGTCAGGGAATTGCGCAGCACAAAATAAGCCAGGTAGATCAGCAGGGCGATGGCTGCCCCCAGTTGTTTGGGATCGTTACTCCAGAAATCACCCCAGGTATATTTTGCCCATACGGAACCGGTAATCAGTCCCAGTAAACCAAATACGATTCCGGTCCGGGCGTATTCCATGGCATAAATATCAGCTGACGGCTTATTATGTCTCAGATATTTTATGGAATAAATCACGGAGACCATAAAAAAAATCATCATCCCAAACCACATGGCTACATGGAAATACAGATTGCGGATGGTTTCATTCAGAATCGGTTTGATGGGAACAGATCCTAAAAAACCGGCCGTGAAGGTATAAATCAGGAAAATGATACTCAGTATTTTCCACCAGTTCTTACGAAGCATAAGGTATATTAAAGGGGGCAGGAATGCCGGTTATTTCCGGCAGGCAAAAATAGGATAAGGCATTCAAACCCGAAAAACAACCTTGATTCAGTCCTTCCATAAAAAAGGGAATAATATCACCGATAACAATACGACCATGATATCAAAGCAGGCCAGCAACAGGACAATGGAAACCAGGCCGCTTTGAAAAACGTCAGAAAAAGCAAGCGTGGATAAGCGCATCATCAACATCAGTTGTGGAATAATAAGCGGAAATCCCAATATAGCCATCAGGGCTGCGTTTTGTTGTGCACGGGCAGCAATGGCTGCCAGAAAACTAAAGACGAGACTGATACTGCATGCGCCAAAACATGAAATACCCAGGAAAACATAAGGGTGAGCCAGCGGGGACCCGAGCAGGAGGATAAACAGCAGCAGGCTGATGAGGTTCATCAGGAGCATCAGGGCGGCATTAAAGATCATGCGGGCCAGCATAAAATGAACAGGGCTGCAGAGGGAATAAAAATATAATTGCCGGCCCTTGCCCTCCTGCAGGAAGGTTTTGGCCACGGCATTTACGCATATAAATAATTGCATCATCCAGAACAAACCGTTCCAGACCCTGTTTTCAGGCTGTCCCATGGCCATATAAAGTACAAATATGGTGGATGCCACATAAAGCAACACACCATAAAAACTATATTGCTGGCGGAATTCCAGTAAAATGTCTTTTTTAAACAGGGTGATAATGAGCCGGAAAGAATGTAACATGTTTCTTTAAACTTATTTTAACAAATCAGCTTTTTCATAACAAAGCCGGCATCTGGGCTCATAGAGATCCTTATTCCCGATCAATAATTGTTCGGCATTCCCTGTTTTTCTATAGGAATAGTTCGCGATATGTCCGCACTGCATGCAAATGGCATGCAACTTGGTGATGTATTCCGCCTTGGTAAGCAGTACGGGCATTTGTCCGAACGGCTTCCCCAGATAATCCATATCCAGGCCGGCAACGATAACGCGTGTTCCCTGTAATACGAGGGTATCACAGACCTCCGGAAGGGCTTCATCGAAGAACTGCGCTTCGTCGACGCCGACAACATCAACCCTGGAAACCTGTTCCAATATGGCTTTTGCATTGGGAACCGGGATGGAAAGGATCGTATTTTCATCATGGGATACAATATTTTCCGGATGGTAGCGGTTATCAGTCTGCGGTTTAAAAATGCCCACCCGCAGGTTGGCAATCCGCGCCCGGCGCAGCCTCCGGATCAGTTCTTCGGTTTTCCCGGAGAACATGGAACCGCAGATTACTTCCATCCATCCGCGTCTTTCAAACTGAATGGCGGGTTCTATAAACATAGTCCGTAAGAATTTGGATGAATATTTGCTTTAATTTTATATAACCGTCATCATCATTTTTCTCAAACCCGTAATGGAAAAATTGCATCAACTCATCAGCAAGTTAAATGAACAATGCGAACAAAACGAAAGTGCGCTTCAAATGCTTGTTACCCTGAAGCAGATCGAAGCGGAACTGACACAGATACATACGGTAACTGTTACGGGCAGAAAAAACCCGGGTGTTTCGGTCGTAATGCCCTCCCTGAATATTTCACACCGCGTGGTGGAGGAATATATTCAGAATAAAGAGACCAGGCCGGCCGGGATGGAAACGACCTGGCCAACGCAGGCAACCCAGCCTGTTCCTGCCGGACATGCAGCCTGGATGGGCGATTCGATGGCAGATATACCCACTTTATCTCATCAGCCCGGTAACCGGGAAATCAACGACCTGATCGGGAATACCACCACTTCCATCCATGATACCCTCAAATCTGGCAGCACGGCTGAATTGGGATCTCTTTTAAAGGGCGCTCCTGTAAAAGAATTGCGAAAAGCCATCGGAGTGAATGATCGCTTTGTTTTCATAAATGAATTGTTCCGCGGCGACGAGCCCATGTATGAACGAAGTATCAAAACAATCAACAATTTCCGCATCCTGCCGGAAGCTGAATACTGGATGGAAAGGGAACTGAAAATAAAACTCGGCTGGGACGATTCCAGGGATATCGTACAACATTTCTACCAGCTCGTGAGAAGACGTTTTTCCTGAATATAACCTATGATTTTTTCAGTGGCTCCACGGCGCGCATAAACAAATGCACGGGCTGCCTCGCCGTGAAATAAATATTCTTTTTCATTTTCCAGCAGGCGGTTGAATACCGATTCCGCTTCGAGGGCATTGTCGATGATGATGACCCCGCCCGATTCGGCAAGGTCCATCACTTCAATATATTTATCTATCACCGGCCCGGTAATCACGGGTTTCCCGTATACTGCTGCTTCCAGGGTATTATGCACCCCGTCGTCACCGAATCCGCCGCCCACATAACAGATACGGGCATAATAATACAGTCGGGACAGCATGCCGATATTATCAATGATCAGCACATTCGGCGCTCTTGTATCCCGTATAACGTGGATAATGCCCGTTGTTTGGGAGTTGAATTGCTTTTCCAGGTCGGAATAACGGATCGAATGGCGGAACAGTGACTCCATATCACTGAGATGATCAGCTTCGATCTCATGCGGAGCGATGATAAACCGGATATCAGGATGGGTGTTCGCAAAGTGATCCAGTTCTTCCTCATCTTCCTCCCAGGTACTTCCTGCAACAATCACCGGATGATCATGCACAAAAGGCGGCGATTACAGGAAGCGGCTCAAAGGCTTCCGCAATATCGATCACCCTGTCAAAACGCGTATCACCACTCACAAAAACCGACCGGGTGATGCCCAGAGTCTCCAGCAATTCTGCGGACCTTTGATTCTGTACAAAAAATGCATGAAAACTGTCCAGCATCAACCGGTGTATATTGCCATACCATTTAAAAAAAGGCTGGTCCTCACGGAAAAGGGGTGAAACAAGCAGGACAGGAATATTTCTTCTGCGCAATTCCCGCAGGTAATAATACCAGTAATCATATTTAACCCAGAGAACAAGACTTGGATTTACCAGGTCCAGAAACCTTTTGGCATGGCCGGGGGAATCCATGGGCAGATAGAAGATATGGTTTGCCCCCGCATAATTTTTCCTGATTTCGTAACCGGAAGGTGAAAAAAAACTGATGATGATCGTGACATCCGGATATAGCTTTCGCAGTGCTTCAATGACCGGCCTGCCCTGTTCAAATTCTCCCAGGGAAGCGCAATGCATCCAGACCCGCTGACTGCCTTTGATGCCGGCTGCCCGGATGGTAGCAAATACTCCCTTTCCTGCCCTTTACCCAGGCTGCCGCCTTACGGTTCCATGGTGAAATGATCCGGATACCTACCTGATAAAGCCAAAGAAAGAAATTATATAAAACGATACTCAAGAGAATGGGGTTGGTAATTCTGAAAGCAAATGTAACCCTTTCCCCAGACCGTTCATAACTGATTGAGTCATTGCATATACCATTATTTTAGCATAGTTTTGTGCCCTCTAATACGGAGCAATATGCGGGCAATTCAAATGGTAGACCTGAAAGGTCAATATGCTGAAATTAAAGAAGAGGTGGATCTGGCGATTCGCGAAGTTTTAGAAACAACAGCGTTTATCAATGGCGGGGCCGTTACCGATTTTGCCCGCAACCTGGGAACCTACCTTGGAATAAATCATGTGATTCCCTGCGCAAACGGAACCGATGCATTGCAGATTGCCCTCATGGGTCTGGGGCTGGAACCCGGCGACGAAGTCATAACCCCCTCTTTTACATTTATTGCAACAACGGAAGTGGTTGCATTGCTCCGTCTGAAACCCGTATTTGCCGATGTGGATCCAAAAACCTTTTGCCTGGATCCGGTCTCTCTTGAAAAACAAATCACAAAAAAAACCAGGGCCATTGTACCCGTGCATCTCTACGGTCAGTCGGCACCCATGAACGAAATCATGGAACTGGCCGGACAATACGGATTGAAAGTGGTGGAAGATAATGCCCAGGCCATTGGAAGTGATTACACATTTCCGGATGGAAGAACTTATAAGACCGGAACGATAGGTACGGTTGGCACAACCTCTTTTTTCCCTTCCAAAAATTTAGGGGCCTACGGAGATGGGGGCGCCCTGTTTACGCAGGATGCTTCCCTGGCGGAGATCTTTAAAATGATTGCAAACCATGGCCAGAAAAAAAAATATTACCATGAAATCGTGGGTTGTAACAGCCGGCTGGATTCCATACAGGCAGCCATCCTGAATGTTAAGCTGCCCCGGCTGGATGAGTATATCAGCCGGCGCAGGGCAGCAGCGGATTTTTATGACCGGGCTTTTTCAGGGCATCCGAAAATCCGGACGCCTTACCGGGCACCCTATTCAAAACATGTCTTTCATCAATATACCCTGGTACTGGAAGGGGCAGACCGGAATAAACTCAATGAGTTCCTGGCTGCCAGGAATATTCCGTCCATGATCTATTACCCGGTACCGGCCCACCGGCAGAATATGTTTGCTTCATTTCAATCCGGTTCGCAACAACTGGAGGTTACTGACTGGCTTACTGAACGTGTCATTTCCCTGCCCATGCATACCGAACTGGATGAGGAACAGCTGGGCTTTATATCTAACAGCGTTTTGGAATTCCTTCACTAACCCTATAAAAACTTTAAACAGAAGTATTAACATGAAAATTGCTGTAGTCGGAACCGGATATGTTGGTCTTGTAACAGGAACCTGTTTCGCCGAAACCGGTAACGATGTAATCTGTATAGATATTGATGCCGGAAAAGTAAAGAAACTGAACGAAGGAGAAATTACCATCTACGAACCAGGTCTGAATAAATTATTTATCAGGAATCTCAAGGAAGAACGGCTGAAATTCACGACCGATCTGGCCTCAGGCATTAAAGAAGCAGGCATTATTTTCCTGGCCCTCCCTACCCCGCCCGGGGCCAATGGATCAGCTGACCTGCAATTTGTATTGGGCGTGGCAGAGGAACTCGGCACCCTGATGCAGGATTATAAAGTCATTATAGACAAGAGTACGGTTCCGGTTGGAACGGCAGAAAAAGTGCGTGAAGCCATTGCCAGAAATTTCAAGGGTGCATTCGACGTGGTTTCCAACCCCGAATTTTTAAGAGAAGGGGTTGCAGTGGATGATTTCATGAAACCCGACCGCGTAGTGATCGGAACTTCTTCCGAACGGGCCCGGAAAGTGATGGAAGTATTATACAACCCATTTGTACGCCAGGGAAATCCCATCATTTTTATGAATGAACGGTCTGCGGAACTCACCAAATATGCCGCCAATTCATTCCTGGCAACCAAGATAACTTTTATGAATGAGATTGCCCAGCTCTGCGAACGACTGGGGGCGGATGTGGATATGGTGCGGCGGGGGATCGGCAGTGATGAACGCATTGGGAAAAGATTCCTGTTCCCGGGCATCGGGTATGGCGGCAGCTGTTTCCCGAAAGACGTGCAGGCACTCGTGCAATCTTCCAGCGAAGTCAATTACGACTTCAAGATCCTGAACGCCGTTATGGAAATTAATGAGAAACAGAAATTGCACCTCATACCCAAAATAAAAAAATATTTTGATGGCAAACTGAAAGGAAAACATTTTGCCCTTTGGGGCCTTGCTTTCAAGCCCAATACCGATGATATACGGGAAGCCCCCGCTTTATTTATCATCGATGCGCTCAAAAAAGAAGGCTGCACCCTTTCCGTATACGATCCGGAGGCCATGGGCAATGTAAAAGCGCAGATCGGGGATATCGTGAAATACGGGGAGAACCAGTACGATGTACTGGAAAATGCCGACGCCCTTATTATTGCCACGGAATGGAATGAATTCCGCACCCCGAATTTTCTGAAGATGATATCTTCGATGAAAAATAAAGTGATATTCGACGGAAGAAACCTTTTTGATATCCATGCGATCCAGGAACTCGGATTTTATTACGAAAGCATAGGGCGCGCTACAGCCATTCCGGTGAATAACCATCATTATCATAAAAAACAGGCATGAGCAGGAAACGGGCACTCATTACCGGTGCTGCCGGGTTCTTAGGCTCCCACCTCTGTGATCGCTTCATTAAAGAGGGATTTCACGTGATCGCTATGGATAACCTGATTACAGGAGATCTGAAGAATATCCAGCACCTGTTTAAACTCGAACAGTTTGAATTTTATCATCACGATGTAAGCAAATACATTCATGTGCCCGGCCCGCTCGATTATATCCTGCATTTTGCTTCACCAGCCAGCCCGATCGATTATCTGAAAATTCCGATCCAGACACTCAAAGTAGGCTCCCTGGGGACCCATAATTGTCTCGGCCTCGCCAAAGCGAAAAATGCCCGCATCCTCGTGGCTTCCACTTCAGAAGTATATGGCGACCCGCTGGTTCATCCGCAATCGGAAGAATACTGGGGAAATGTGAATCCCGTCGGTCCACGGGGTGTTTATGATGAAGCAAAAAGATTCCAGGAAGCCATCACTATGGCATACCATACTTTTCACAAACTCGAAACCCGGATTGTGCGCATTTTTAATACCTACGGACCCCGGATGCGGCTGAACGACGGCCGCGCACTGCCGGCATTTATCGGCCAGGCGCTGCGAGGAGAAGACCTGACGGTTTTCGGAGACGGCAGCCAGACCCGCTCTTTCTGTTACGTGGATGATCTCATTGAAGGCATTTATCGTTTACTGATGAGTGATTATGCGCTGCCCGTTAATATCGGCAATCCTTCGGAAATCACCCTGAAGGAATTTGCGGAAGAAGTGATCGAACTCACCGGAACAGACCGCAAAATCATTTATAAGCCCCTCCCGGCCGATGATCCCAAACAACGAAAGCCGGATATCAGTAAGGCAAAGAAAATATTAAACTGGGAACCGGTTGTGGACCGGAAAGAGGGACTGCGCCTAACCTATGAATATTTTAAGTCCCTTCCCCCTGAAGAATGGTATAAACAACCCAAGGAGTTTGAAAGCAAATAGATAAAATCTGGAAGATTGAAATTTAATTTCTGATCTCCTCAATTTTCAATTTTTCAAATTTCCAATTTTCCAAATTATGCAACGATGAGCACATATAAAAAAACTATAATGATAACCGGGGGAGCCGGTTTTATCGGATCCCATCTCGTACGGTTATTTGTAAATAAATATCCGGAATACCGGGTTGTTAACCTGGACGCACTGACTTATGCCGGCAACCTGGAAAATTTGAGGGACGTGGAAACTTTTCCGAATTATATTTTCGAGAAAGGCGATATCACGGATCAGGAGGCCCTCCATGTACTGTTTGGAAAATACACATTTGATGCGGTTATCCACCTGGCAGCAGAAAGCCATGTGGACCGCTCCATCTCAGATCCCCTCGCTTTTGTAAAAACAAATGTGATGGGTACCTGCTCACTGCTGAACGTTTGCAGGAAACAATGGAATCAGGACTGGGATGGAAAAAAGCTTTTTTACCATGTATCCACCGATGAAGTGTACGGTTCACTGGGCAACGGAGGATATTTTACTGAAAAAACACCCTATGATCCGCGATCACCCTATTCTGCATCCAAAGCCTCATCGGATCATTTTGTTATGGCCTACCACCATACTTATGGGTTACCGGTAGTCATTTCCAATTGCTCCAATAATTATGGCTCCCACCATTTCCCGGAAAAGCTGATTCCCCTCATGATCATCAATATCAAAAATGGCCGCCCCCTTCCGATATATGGCAAAGGTGAAAACGTGCGCGACTGGTTATACGTGGATGACCATGCACGGGCTATTGATTTGATATTTCATAAAGGAAGGATCGGGGAAAAATATAATATCGGCGGATTCAACGAATGGAAGAACATGGATATCGTGTATTTACTATGCAGCATCATGGATAAAAAGCTGGGCCGCACGGCAGGCGAATCAGCCAAACTGATCAGTTTTGTGAAAGACCGACCGGGACATGATATGCGTTATGCAATTGATGCCGGTAAACTGAATAAGGAACTGGGATGGAAACCTTCTCTCCGGTTTGAAGAAGGACTGGAAAAAACGGTCGACTGGTACCTGGAGAATGAAGAATGGGTCAAACAGGTGACTTCCGGCGAATATCAGCACTATTACGAAAAACAATATCATAAATAATGCCATTCACCGCAACCCATTTACCCGGAGTGATTATTTTTGAACCGGTTGTTTATCCCGATGATAGTGGATTTTTTTTCGAGTCCTATAACCAGCGCTTATTTCATGAGAATCATATTTTAAGTCATTTTGTGCAGGATAACCAATCCTTTTCCGCCTACGGCGTGATCCGGGGATTGCATTATCAGCGGGAACCCCATGCACAGGCAAAACTGGTGCGTGTTTTACAGGGAAAAATCCTGGATGTGGTCGTGGACCTGCGCGCAGGTTCACCCGGTTTTGGCAAATCCTACAGCATCGAACTATCAGCGGGAAATAAAAAGCAGATCTATATTCCCAAGGGCTTTGCACACGGTTTTTCCGTTCTGAGCGAAACAGCCGAAATCTCCTATAAATGTGATCAGTTTTATAATAAACAAAGTGAATCGGGTATCCGGTATAATGATGCCCGTTTGACAAATTGACTGGCAGATACCGGCTGAAAAAGCGCTCATATCCGACAAGGATGCGCAGCTGCCCGGCATTCAACCCGGCAGTGAAAGATTTTATATATACACCGGATGCCTGAACATGCCACATATCGCGTAGCCGTTACCGGTAGTAGCGGGCAACTGGGAAAAGAACTGGCCCGGATTTCCGGAGAACATCCGCGGTTTCAATTTACATTTCTATCCAGACTGAATTCCCCCTGGACGATCCGGGAACAATGGAAGCATGGCTTGACGCACACCCGGTGGACATATTTATCAATTGCGCGGCTTATACTGCGGTGGATAAGGCGGAATCGGAAAAAGAAAAAGCTTTCCGTGTGAATGCAGAAGCCCGGGACGGATCGCCGCCTGGCTTACAAAAAACCAAACCAGCTTCATCCATATTTCCACAGACTATGTATTCGACGGAACCTCATCTAGTTCCTTTAACTGAAGAGGCCCGGACAAATCCCGTCAACAGGTATGGAGCGACCAAACTGGAGGGAGAAAAGCTCGTATTCAAAATAACCCGGCCTATCATGGTAATCCGTACTTCCTGGCTTTATTCGGCTTATGGTAATAATTTTGTAAAAACCATGATCCGCCTGATGAAAGAGAGAGAATCTCATCCGGGTGGTCGCAGATCAGAAAGGCTCCCCTACCTATGCCGGGGACCTGGCGGGAGCCATCTTGCAGATGCTGGAAACGGGACATTTCATACCCGGGCATTTATCATTACAGCAATGAAGGAGAAACGACCTGGTTTGGATTTGCCAGAAGAAATAAAAAATTAACGGGCAGCGCCTGTGAAATCATGCCCATACCCTACTTCCGGCTTTCCAACGCCGGCAAAAAGGCCCGCTTATTCATTGATGGATAAATCAAAGATCAAGAGACTTTATGGACTTCACATTCCGGACTGGCACACCAGCCTGGCATACTGTATAGACTTAATTAAAAAACAGTGAGCGTAACCATTTTCCGATAAAATTTTTAATTTATTTCGCTAATTTGGTTTGCTTCAGATTGTCAGGCTTCAGATCCGATAACCGGTGTTTCACTTGCCCTTCATGATGCACCATACAGCAGTTCTTCGTTTAATTCCAAAACGTCCCTTTGCAGCCCGTAGATTTCATGGGTTAGTTTTTTTACTTTTTTCATGCCGATCAGGTAACCTATAGAGAAGATAAAAAGTCCGGCAACTCCAGCTTCCAGCAAATTCAGCTGGATGGCTTTCAGCAAATCGATGACAGTTTCCATAGTTTGAATTTTAAATAGGATTGGATTAAAACACTTTAAAAGTACCCTAAGGAAACCAGATCTGCAACGTAAAAATACTTACATTTTGAATTCCGTATTTATACGGTCGGCTGCCCAGCCAGCTTTTAAGGCCGGAAATGCCCGAATCACTAGTCCGTCCGGGGGAAACAGGTTCCCCAAAGAAAAAAGCCTCTGTTTCCGCCTAAACCGGAAAAGAGGCCCTTGTTGCCTGACCTGGATTCGAACCAAGACAAACAGAGTCAGAGTCTGTCGTACTACCGTTATACTATCAGGCAGTTGGCGGGTAAATAAAGGGGTACTTTATTTTTCGGCTGCAAAGATAACTGAGAGCAGTGAAATAGGGAAAATAAGTTATCATAATCAGGGCAGAACCGGGCCGGCAGGTGATGAGCGTCACAGGGTATCATGCCGTTCATCATTCCCGGCAACTCCAATTCATATTACCTTAATTATTCAAAAACCATCATTCCAATGAAGGCAAAAAGCATGTTCCTTTTTTTTATGGCCTCTGCGGTTCTTCCCATAGTGCTCGCTTTCAGATGTAACCGGAATATCCAAAAATCAAACATACAGAAAGACCTTCCTGCTCCTAAGGAAATCGCATTGCCCGTTCCTGTTTACAAGAGCCAGACATCTGTTGAAGAAGCCCTGCAGAAAAGAAGATCGGTCAGGAGATATCAGGACGAACCGCTGGAAATGAAAGAAATTTCCCAATTGCTATGGGCCGCACAGGGTATCACTTCAGAAGCAGACGGGGGAAGGACGGCCCCTTCGGCAGGAGCATTGTATCCGCTGGAAATTTACCTGGCAAGCGGTGAAATCAATACACTGGCTCCCGGTGTTTATCGGTATAACCCGGCCGGACATACATTAAGCCTGCTGGCAGAAGGGGATGTACGGGAAGCTTTAACCGCTGCTGCCCATTTGCAGGGATCGGTCAACAGAGGCGCAGCTGTAATCATAATTGCAGCGGAATACAGCCGTACAACCAGGAAGTATGGTGAAAGAGGAATCCGGTATGTACAGCTTGAAGCCGGGCATGCTGCCCAGAATATCTGCCTTCAGTCGGTATCATTGCAAATAGGTACGGTCACCATCGGATCATTCAATGACAGCCGGGTAAAAGAAATTCTTAACATGCCTGAAAATCAGCAACCCCTGTATTTAATGCCGGTCGGTAAAAGAAAAGACTGATGAGACCTAAAACCTCGGGCACTGCACTTTATCGGCAGCGTTACCGTCAGACTTTTTTATAATATACATCAGCGAGATTTCCAGCCCGCCATGGCCCTGTGAAGCGACTTTAAAGGCTGAAATATTTACATCATAGGTCATCCCCAGGTTAAAGTTTCCATAATCCAGCCCGATATAGGGGATCAGCGCATCTGATACATTATTGGTGCGGGCCCAGGCACCGATATAGACATTCACCGGCTTGTTTTCATCTGTACCGGCACTCAGTTCCAGGGCGCCACCGAATACCAGTTCACTGGCTGTTGCCTGCCGGTTATACAGCGCACTCACATACCAGGTCTGTCCGGTACTTTCCGAAGGAAAATAACCACCCGCATGCAGGGTAAGCCGGGTCGGTACCGTAATATTATCCACGCCCAGGAAGGACTCCCTGGGCTGGTTCAGATGGTACATGGAAGCGCCAACATATACTGCATTGCTTCCATTAAAAGATCCATTATATAAAATACCGGCATTCATGTCAAAATAATCGGCCGTTACCACCTCCAGATTAACCGGTTCCGTCGCGGAAGGAAGCCAGGTCCCGTCTACCTGGAGACCGTCGAGAAAATGCAGCCGCGGACCGTCAAGGGTTTTATTTGCATAGGTACCCTGGAATCCCACACTGATCTGATGCATGCCGTTTTCATCTATCGCCTTATGGTATGCTGTGGACAATGCAATATAGTTGCTGGTTAAAATACCATTAGCTGTTTTATCGGTCATCGCCATCATCCCGATCCCCCAACGGTCATCTTCCGGAAGCGAACCCTGCAATATGGGCAGATCCACGGATACCGTGGACGTGATATAAGCTTTGTTTACGTCGGGCCACTGATTGCGGTAATTACCCGCAACACGAAGATCCCCATTGAATTTGCCAGTCAATGCGGGATTCAGCGTGAGCGGTGAAGCGAAAAATTGGGAAAATGAAGGGTCCTGCGCAGAAACTGCGTTAGTTAAAAAAAACAGCAAAATGATAAAATGAAATGATTTTTTCATAGTCATTTCTTAATACTACCTAAGTAATTCAACGGTGCCTTTCAATACAAAACTTTCTCCCGTATAACATATCATTTCAGTTACATATACATAAGTGTCCATCGGCTGGGGAATACCATTCAGATTTCCATCCCATCCGTATTTTTTATCATTCGGCGGAAAATCCGTTCTTGAAAATAACAGCTGTCCCCACCGGGAATAAACCTGGAAAGACTTCACGAGTTTGACCCCGCTGCCCGTCGGATAGAAATAATCGTTATTACCGTCGAAATTCGGACTGAAGGCATTGGCCATATACACGCCGCTCTGCTGACATAATAACTTGATGGTGACTGAAGCCGATGAAATACATCCGGCGGCTGTTTTAACGGTGAGAGTATAAGTAGTCGGCGCCAGCGGCGTACTGATCGGTGCGGCACAATCCGTACAATTGAGATAAAGAGGTGGCGACCATTGCCAGGAAACAACATCGGCACTTACCTGCGGATCAATCTGAACGTCTGTTCCCGCTAATACAGAAGGAAGAGCGGGTATCGTTACGAAAGGCAGGGAATCAACAGTCACTTTAATGGCCCCGGTATCCTGGAAACAATGGAATTTATCTGCACCGATTACGGTATAATCTGTGGTCGCCTGCGGACGCGCCACCACACTATCACCCTGATCCGTATTCAGGCTCCCGGCGGGTGACCAGTTATAACTATAGGCCCCGCCTGCTTTCAGGATAGCCAGGCCACCGGTACAGATCGTCGTATCCGGACTGTGTTGTAAGGGAAATGGTCCGATTATATGCACGGAATCACGAGCGGTTGCCCTACAACCCACCGGAGACTGAACCTGGAGGGTTGTGACAAAATCGCCCGGAGCATTATAATGAAATGTAGGGCTTAAAATATTCGAAGTGTCCGCGCCTGCACCGGTTCCGAAATCCCAGTGGTATGTAAGCGGATACCCCAGGGTATCGGCAACAAAACTAACCACATGCGGACCGAAAGTTACCGAACCCGTGTCGCAGAGTACAACCGGAGGGCCCAGGCCTGCAAATAAAGTGTCCATAAGAATCGTATAATTGGACTTGAAGGTGAGTTGGCATCCGGTTGAGTCAGTCAGGATAACCGCGGGTGTAAATATTCCAGGTAAAATATAGTTGTGCACAGCAAAGGTATCCTGCGTCGTCATCACGGTTCCATCGCCAAAATCCCAGGTGTAGGATCCAACATAACTCGCCGTCGCATGAAGGGTATCTGTAGCCGGAACACAGGCCTGCAAAAGGCTTGAATACAGATTCCCATATGGTCCTTTTACAGTTAATGAATCCTGGTATGTCGTCTGAATACCATTGGCACCATACCCGGTTAGCGTGATGATATAGGTGCCCGGTAAATTATAAGTATGATTGGGTGCGGGGTTATTATCCGCCGTACCGCCATCTCCAAAATCCCAGTGCAGGCCGGTGGTGTTGAAGGTCTTACTGACAAAATTGGCAACCAGTGGCGGACAATTCGCATTAAAAAGATAATGATCCGTATAAGTAAAAGTTGCCCCAATATTTTGTATCTGTAATACCTGGACAATCGTATCCGTGCAGGTTCCGGCCATGGTCGGATAAACGATCAGGGTAACGGTATCTGTCCCGATATTCAGGAATGTATGGACCAGGGAATCCGGGCTGGTGGACGTAGACCCGTCGCTGGCAAAACGCCATAGATAGGTAGCACCGGTATTCTTAACCGTCGTATTATAGAAATGAATGGGAAAACCCGGAGTGATCGTAGTCGGCTGCCAGGTAAATGCTGCTTTTGCCCCGTAAATAAAAACCTGTGTTACTGTGAGATTCGCAGTGGCAGTGCAACCACTGGAATCGGTCACCGTGAGTTTGGGTGTGTACGTGCCGGGGAATGCGTAGATATGCTGAACGGTGTCGCCCGTATTTCTTGTGTCCGTATTGCCATCCCCATAATTCCATTGCCACTGCACAATCGGAACCCCGTTGACGGGTTGGGATGAATCGGAAAAAGTTACCGGCGCATGATAACATAACGCATCCTGCGCACCGAAGCGGGCAACAGGACCGGTGATATAGACCGGAATATAATTACTGGTATCATAACAATTAAAAAACGCAGACTGAACAATTACCCGGATGCTGTCTTTCCCTGCAACCAGTCCGGATAAATTACCGGAATATGATATTTTAAATCCGGTATTTCCCTTCGGGTGCCAGCAGGGTTCCGTCGTTGTACTGCCAGTTCACGATATGGTAATACGTATTGGAACCGATAACGAAACGCTGGTAATTAGTATCGAGCCCACTGATAACCACCGGCAGGGTGGAGCTGGCACAGAGGGTATCCTTCGTTGAACTCAGTACGGGCTTTTGTTTGGGAAGTATGTATACGGGCACGGGCCCGGTGGTTTGCACACAGGTTCCAAACAGGGCGGTCAGTGAGGCTGTATAGGCACCCGGCCCGGGATACATGATGATTTTTTAGTGGCACATATACCTTGTCCGTATCATTGGGCGAACCATCTCCATAACTCCATATATATTCATCGGCACCCGGGGGGGTAATGGCCAGCGCCGCACTCAACCGGTTGCTGTCGCAATTATTCGTGACCGTGAGTGTCGGCAGGGGTGTCGTTTTCACATACCGCGTGATGGTTGAGGTATCGCTTTTACAACCCGGGCTCGAAGCGATCAGGGTCATATTATACAATCCTGAATCGGCGTAAAGATGGGTATGGTAAATATTATTATTGATGTCTGAATTTCCGTCGCCGTAAATCCACCTGAACCGGGCTGCACTATCGTCGAGGTTGGTAAATGTTTCCAACTGGTTATTGGTGCAGGGCAAAGAATCCAGGGCCGTGAAAAGGGCGTGAGGTTTCGGATACACAATAATGGTATCCGGTGGAAAGGCAGAACCGGTACATCCGTGAATCGTTGTAAAACTCAGGTTGATGATATAGGTTCCCGGGGTTGAAAAAACGTGCACCGGACTGGCGCCCGTTGAAGTAGTTCCGTCTCCGAAAGACCATAAATAGGTTGACAGCGTATCCTGGGAAACCGCATGGAATGTTGCCTGCACATCAGCACAATAAATAGCAGACGGAATTAAGATCGTATCCGCTTTGATCGTAGCAGTTGGTTGCGCGGTATTGAAAGTTTCAGTAATAACCGACGCACATCCATTTGCATTTTTAATGGTGAGGGTTGGTGAAAACAAATTGTTGGTGAGGTAGGTAAAAGTCGGATTCTGCAGATTGGAAGTATCGCCCGGGTTGCCGGTAAAATTCCAGTGCCATGAAACAGCCCCGGCACTGGTATCAGAAAAGCTGACCGCCATGGGTGATGAACAGCTGGCTCCCTTGCTGATTATAAAGGGGCTGATGGCAGGAGATGATAAAACCGCAATATTTTTTGTTACGGTGTCGGGACAGGATCCGAAGTTTTCATACAAAGTGACCGGATAGGTACCGGGTGCAGAATAGCTGTGCCCATAGGTAAAACCAATACCGCTTCCCCCGTCGCCGAAGGACCAGAGCGGACTGCCGGTAGGTGCCGGTGTACTTTGGCTGGTGAAAAGAATGGTATTCCCCGTACAAAGTGAAGAAGAAGTATTAAAGTCTGCGCTGAAATTAGCCGCATGGATGTACGCCGGTTTGGTAATGGTGGAAGAACAGCCATAGGTATTGGAAACAACCAGGCTGATATCATAAATCCCTTTTTTTGCGAACTGATGGGAGGGATTTGTTGCCGTGCTGGTGCTGCCATCTCCGAAATCCCAGGAATAACTCAATGATCCGGCGCCTGTGGATGTGTTATGAAATAAAACTGCCTGCGACAGGCTGCAGATGGCGGTAGAGTCTGCGAAAAATGAGGGAACCAGGGCAGGATATACTGTAATCATATCCGTTTTCTTAAGGGTATTCGTACAACCAAAACTGTTGGTCACGGTAAGACTTACGGAATAAGTGCCGGGGAAAAGATAGGTATTGGACACCGAACCTGAATTCGTGCTGATTGTGTTGCCGTCTCCAAAATCCCAGAAATATCCGGTAATCGTTCCATCTCCCGGGTTTACGACACTGGAAAAATTAACCAGCAGGGGCGAGCAGCCGACGCTATTGTTACTGGTGAAGCTGATAACCGGACCTTTGTAAACAGTTATAAGCTCCGTTTTTGAGGACGTTTGTACCCCGTCATGTACTGTAAGGGTTACTGTATAGACCTGACCTGTAAAATAAGTGGCTGCGACCGGATTATTTTTAATACCTGTCGTGATCCCGTTTCCGTTGCCGAAATTCCAGGTATAGACTGACGAAGGGCTGGTTCCAGTGGATGTATTTACAAAACTCACGGCCAGGGGTGAACAACCAGAGGTTACGCTGGGTGTAAAGTCAGCTGACAACTGGGCATGAACGGGCGCAAGACCGGCCAGCAATAAAATGATTGCCAACAGAATGGATGTACTTCTGCCCGAGACAAGGTTTAAGGCCATTGGCCTGGTTTTAGAGATATTGGATATTTACCGTTCTGATTACGAATGATTAACGAAATATGGCCGGATATATTACAATGCCCGTTCACTAAAAGGCCTGAAGCCGGCGGCATCAACGATTCAATTTCCTTTTTGGAGAAAGACACGGGTTTGGCACACCTTACCCGGGTAATGAAAAAAATATTCTGATTGCAGGGATTGCATGATTCGAACTGGAATGGAATCAGGTACGCTAAAACTCAAAACCCAGACTGGCTATTACGAAATTTCCGGCTGAAAATGGATTGAAATAATAGGCTGCCGCTTTCAGTTTCCAATAGGAGTATTCTGCAAAAATTCCCCGCTGGATATCAAAGCCGGTTTGGTACAGTTTTGTGCGCTGGTATGAAATGCCCGTTCTGAATGAACCGAATGGGTTCACACCCAGTTCGCCCCAGGTATATAAAAAATTATTCTCCGGATGGGCGAAGTCTGCCACATATTCCGTTTCCGAATAGAAATCCAGGATGGAAAAAGCCGCATCCAGTTCCAATCCGGGAGCAACACCGTTCATTTTTCCAAATACAATACCCGCCATGGGTGTAAATCCAAATTGGAATTTTTCACCGGCTTCCACCCTCCATCCCGCAAAAACGGAACCTGTTTGCGGGTCCTCGTAATTATACCTTGCCTCCAGGTGCAATGAACGATGATCGGCTGTTCCTATCAATGAGGTAAAATTTCTTTCGGCCGGAATCATATAGTAATAAGCTGAAGCCGAATAAGACCAAACCGATTTCTCAGAATCCACAACCTCATCCTGCAGGGTTGATTTTGAAGTATCCACACCTAACCCCTGTGCGTGAAGCAGGCATGGAAATAAAATAATCCCAAAGAGTGTATATATTATCCGCAATTTGCTCATCCACCCATCGCAATAGTTATCATTACAAGTGCTGTCCCGAGAAGCGTTAACAGGGTACCTGTCAGCCATTTCCTGTAACCCCCATATTTTGCCAGTGACCATCCGCATAAAAACATAAGCAAAAGAGCCACCAGGTTGGAAACACGCAGGGCCAGGTAAGGATTATGCACCAGGACGAAGGGCAGGGCCACCGGTAAGGTGGACATGAATACGAGAAGGAAAATACCCAGTGAAAGTTTCAGGTCCCGGATGGTTAACCTTACCCTGATCTCTGATTCCGGAATTGTCAGGAGTGCATTGCGGATTTGAACAAGGGTTCCGGTATCCACTACAGATGCCACTAACGGTGGCAGTTCATCTTTTATAATTGCCCTTGCTACCTCAGGCCGCGGAGTTTTTCTTACAAAATTGAACAGAATCCTTCCATGTCCTTTTACCGAGAGGCTGGTCAGCGTATACATGACTGCATCCACCAGCCCCCAGGCAATATTGCAGCTGAGGGCCGCCAAAAGCATGTCCTTAACGTCTTTTTTGCTGGTTTCGACCAGGCTGATGGTACAGGTAAATGTAAGGGCCATGATTAAACCGAAGAGGATTTCAGCAATACGTTCTGCGGGATCGAGCAGTCTTCTTTCCTTCCGGGTATCAATGGGGATGGGGTTCTTAGCGGTTTCGCCTGGTAAACTATTTTCAGGTTCAAATGCAGGCACTACAATTATTTTCTTGAAGTTTGAATGATACGCAATTGAAATTACGAAAGATATTAACAGTTCTAAGGGTCTGAAATCCGTGGTGTGTTATACCTCGCCGGAATAATCCACTTTTTCGGAAAATTACACCCGCTTACGCAGCGTGGGGTGTTGCCGGACGAGGGTTATTAAAATGATCCCTGTAAGGGGTGTTGTACGCAAAACCCCTGAGCCGGCCAGGCCGGTACAATCTATTATTTCCGGTCGCGTCGGCAATATGGTTTTCCGCATTCCCGGAAAAAATAAACCCCTCATTTTCGCGAGGGGTTTCGTTGCCCGACGAGGATTCGAACCTCGACAAACAGAATCAAAATCTGTCGTACTACCTTTATACTATCGGGCAATGACCAAATAACGGCCGCAAAAATAAGGGATTTTTAAAATGTTCCGAAGGAAACCCGGAAATCACTGCCAAGATCATTTCACTTCCACCAGAAAAAAATTCTTTTTCCCTTTTTGAACAAGGATATATTTTTTATGCAGTAACAATTCCGCACTTATATGAAACTGAATATCTTCCACCTTTATTCCGGTTGATGCTGATGCCGCCATTCAGCACCATTTTCCTTGCTTCTCCCCTGCTCGGCAGAATGCCGGTTTCTGCCAGGAACCGCACCACATCCACACCCTGTTGCAATTCAGCTAATGCATAAGTGGATTTCACGATACCCTCCATCGCATGAAGATCCTTTTCACTCAGGTCTTCAACCGCGGCCCGTCTGATTGAACAATTTTTCCGTAGTAACCAGGGCAAGTTCAAATTCTGATTCTGACCATGAATGAAGATCGTGACTTCCCTGGCCAAGAGCTTTCTAGCAGCGCACGGGCCGGGATTTTTCATGATGTTCTTCATGCAATGAAATGAATTTCTTCCTTACTAGGAAAGTAAAAATCTTAACCCATCTCTCTGCATCTGCATCCGCCGCATTCAGCCAGAACTGGTAGAACTGGTAAGGGGATGTTTTGGCCGGATCCAGCCATATATTGCCTTTCTCTGTTTTACCAAATTTTCCGCCATCTGACCTGGTAAGCAGGGGACAGGTAAAAGCAAATGCTTCCCCCCCGCATTTTCGCCGAATCAGCTCGGTTCCAGTAGTAATATTTCCCCATTGGTCACTTCCTCCCATCTGCAGTCTGCAATTCCGGTTTTTATATAGCCAGTAAAAATCATATCCCTGCACGAACTGGTAGGAAAATTCCGTGAAACTCATGCCTGTTGTGCCTTCCAGTCTTTTACTCACACTGTCTTTGGCCATCATGTAATTGACCGTAATATGTTTGCCCACGTCCCGGATAAAATCCAGGAAAATGGATTTCCCTGAACCAGTCGAAATTATTGACCATTTCCGCGCCGTTGGGAATGGCTTGATCAAAATCAAGATATTTTTCCAGTTGCCTTCGGATTCCCTTCAGGTTATGATTCAGGGTGGATTCATCCAGTAGGTTTCTTTCCTCACTTTTTCCACTGGGATCTCCAACCATACCTGTTGCACCGCCTACCAGCGCAATGGGCTTGTGACCGGCTTTTTGCAGGTGTACCAGGAGCAGGATAGGCACCAGGCTTCCAATATGCAGGCTGTCGGCCGTCGGGTCAAAACCAATATACCCTGAGGTCATTTCCCTGGAAAGTTGTTCTTCGGTACCGGGCATGATATCCTGCAGCATGCCCCGCCATTTCAGTTCTTCGATAAGCGACATAATTGTTCTGGGGAATTTTGGCAAAAGTAAGGGATATTCGCATCCTGAATATGTCGCAATATTCTGAATAAAAACACGTTAGAATAAGTTTATGGTATTGACTTCAGTCGCCCGCAGAACCAGAACCTGCTGTTCCCCTGTTCCTGTTGTTGCTGCTGCTTATCTGCAACCGGTCTATGGGCCAGTTTGCCAAATATTCCAATGAATTTTTGAATATTGGCGCGGGTGCACGCGGAATGGCGATGGGTAATGCCCAGGTCGCTTCGGTTAACGACGGTACAGGCGGATACTGGAATCCCGCGGCTTTGGCCGATATACGAACCAGTCCCCAGTTGAACCTCATGCATGCGGAATATTTTGCAGGGATCGGCAAATACGACTACGCCAGCCTGGTATTGCCCCTGAAAGATAATAAGCGGACCCTGGGCCTCACCCTGCTGCGATTTGCAGTGGATGATATCCCGAATACGGTATTCCTCGTTCAGCCCGACGGAAGCATTGATTTCAGCAATATCACCACTTTTTCATCAGCAGATTATGCCTTTCTGATTTCGCTGGCACAGCAGGTGGACTGGATAAAAAACCGTAAAATGAATTTTGGAATCAATGCCAAAATTATTCACCGCCAGGCAGGAGACTTTACCAAATCCTGGGGATTTCGGTTTTGATGCTGCCGTGCAGGTAATCGGTGACCGGTGGAAACTCGGTATCGTGGCCAAAGACGTGACAACCACTTTCAATGCCTGGTCGTATAATATTAGTCAGGAATGGCGGGAAGTGTTTTATGCCACTTCAAACGATATTCCTTCCAATTCTGTGGAGTTAACGGCGCCGCAGTTAATTCCCGGCTTCAGTTATAATTTCCCGATCAACCAGAAATTAAGTCTGCTGGCTGAAGCAGATTTTGATATTACATTCGATGGTAGACGAAACACGGTGGTCAGTTCAAATCCCATCAGTATCGATCCGAAAATGGGATTGGAATTATCGTATAATAATGTTTTTTTTGTGACGGGGGGTATCAACAATTTTCAACAGACACTGGACGACCGGGACACAACGAACCAAAAAAAGATCTGGATCTATCAGCCCTCGATCGGAGCCGGATTCAGGATCGGTGATGTAGCGATTGATTATGCATTTACTAACCTGGCCAATCAGTCAAACCCATTATATACGCATGTATTTTCATTAAAAGTTGATCTGGTGGATATAAAGAAGAAAACAGTTAAAAAATAGATCCGCCCCGGTAAACTAAACCGACTATGAGAAAAATTTTTACACTGTGTTTGATCTGGGTTGCAGGTTGCGCCATTGCACAGCCGTACAACAACGAATGGATTGACTTCAGTAAAACATATTATAAATTTAAAATCACGGCTGACGGACTGTACCGCATTCCGGCTTCTGTCCTCGCCGGTGCCGGATTATCGGCTGCCGATGCAAAAGATTTTCAGCTATTCCGCAATGGCAGTGAAGTACCCATTTATACTTCCGTGAGCAGCGGACCGCTTTCACCTGCGATTATATTGAATTCTGGGGGCAGATGAATGACGGGAAAGCCGATAAGCCACTTTACCGCAATCCGGCTTATCAGCATACGAGAAATGGAGCCTGCAGTCGGATACAGCGGTTTATTTTCTGACACTCAACCCATCCGGTTCACCCTTTCATTACAATACCTTCCCAATGATACCAGTACCAATATACTTCCGCCTGAGCCCTATTTCATGTATACCACAGGAACGTATTTTCACAACCAGATCAATCCCGGACAGGCAGCTCGTACTCGAACAATATATATATTCATCCTCATACGATCTGGGCGAATTCTGGAGTTCAAATTTCTCCACTCAAACGGCTCCTGTTTCAGATGACCAGAACAATCTTTTCATCTATAATAGCGGACCTGCAGCCAATTTAAAATTCGGCGCTGCCGGATGTTCTGATACCCTGCGGAATATCCAGGTGAAAGTGAATAATATTCTTTTCAAGGATACGGCACTCAATGACTTTAATGATATCGTCAGTAATGTCACCATTCCACTGTCATCCTTAAACACATCATCCACCAGTTTTCAGTTCATCAATAATTCCCAGGCCTTTACTTATGCTGACCGTCTGGTTGTTTCCTTTTATGAACTGACTTATCCCAGGCAGTTTAATTTCGGAGGGCAGGCCAATTTTTCTTTTCAGCTGCCAGCAAAAGCCAGCGGATATTTTCTGAAAATTTCCGATTTTAACCAGGGAGCCGCCATTCCGGTATTATACGACCGCGCAACCGGTCAGCGATTTGCGCCATTGCTTCGGCAGGCATTTACTACATTTGTATTGCCTGGAATGCAGCTTCGCCAGAAATCTTGTGCTGGTCAGCGAGGATCCTTCCAATATTCACAGTATAAATTCCCTGACCCAAAAGAATTTTGTCAACCTATACTGATCCGTTAAACCAGGGAAATTACCTGATCATCAGTAACCCGTTTTATATACCGGGCTCACATGGAAACAACCCGGTGGCGGATTACCTGAATTACGGGATCTCGCCGCAGGGGGTTCTTATAATGCACAGCTTATGGATATGCAGAACTGACAGACCAGTTCGCGTTTGGAATTCAGAAACATCCGTTGGCTATAAAAAATTTCATTAATTATGCAAGAAATACCTACTTCCAAAAACCGGCATTACGTACTTCTTATCGGACGCGGAATGTCATATACTGAATACCGTGCAAACCAGTCTGACCCGGCTACCGAACAACTTAATCTGGTACCCACTTTTGGTTTTCCCGCCTCGGATGTCATGCTGGCTTCCGCAGACGGAGCGGGTTCCGTTAACCTGGTACCCATCGGAGATTGGGAGCAGTAAAGGGAGTGGAAGTTGAAGACTATCTGAATAAGATCAATAGAATATGAACAGGTTCAGCAAACTGCACCAAATACTTTGTTAGCAAGGGCATGGAGGAAAAATATCATGCATGTTACCGGCGCGACAGAGCCATTCCTGGAGAGCGTGCTTTGCAATTATATGGCCTTTTATCAGCAGGTTATTTCAGATACCCTGTTTGGTGCGAATGTGATCAGGTTTTGCAGTTCCACCATCGATCAGAATAACCAGACTTCTACTTCACTGATTCCGCAATTATTGGGCCAACGGAATCGGTGTACTTCACTTATTTTGGTCATTCTTCTGCATCCACACTGGGCTTTCAACTGGACGATCCCAGCACTATATGAACAACCCAGTCCAAATATCCGGTCATGTATGTGAATGGATGTTATGCGGGCAATTACTATACTTATGATCCCGGACGCCTGACAACCGGAAAATCACTTTCTGAAAATTATGTCTTTATTAAAAACAAAGGCGCCATCGCCTTTGTCGCCAGTTCGCATTTTGGTGTGGTAAATTACCTGAATCTCCTGCTGACGTGATATGTATGGACTAATGGGACATGAGAGATTATGGCAAAAGTATCGGAACAATCGAAGCCGATGCCGGCAAAAAAATGCTTGGCCTAGCTGCCATCGGACTTTTATGGCAAGATGCCAGACAGAGGAAATGAACATACATGGGGATCCGGCCATCATAATCAGTGATGCGAAATTGCCGGACTACGATATCGAAGCACCAAAATGTACTGATCAGTCCGACATTTATTTCCGTTTCAGATAACTCATTTTGATGTTGGTGCAAATTTTACAATCTGGGAAAAGCGGTTTCGGATTCCATCACCGTGCTGATTACCACGGAAATATCCGGATGGCTCTTCCGCTACTACTCCTAAAAAAACGAATTCCGGGCATTCCGTTTTACTGATTCCGTTCATATTCAGGTTCCCATCATAGCCACCCGGGACAAAGGACAGAATTATATTACGATCACGATCAATTCAGACAACGATGTAGCCGAAGTGACAATGGCAAATAACACCGTAACTACTCCCATTATTTATTTACCAGGAAGAACTCAGCCCGATTTATCCGTACAATTATGCCATTATAAACAACTCCTTTCCAGAAACTGTATGCGTCGACAGCCAACCCATTCGCTCCCCTGACCCAATACGTGATGGAAATAGATACGACTGAAGCATTTAATTCTCATCAAAAATATCAAAAAATATCAATTCTGTTGGAGGAGTTTTCGAATTCGATCCGGGAATAAAATATATGGATAGTGTCGTTTATTACTGGAGAACGTCCATCCTTCCGGCACAAACCGGCCAGTACCACTGGAATGAATTTTCATTTATGTATATAGATTCCCTCAAGAGTACCGTCGGATTTAATCAGTCTCACTATTTCCAGAATCTGAAGTCTGATCCCAATGGAATGACTCTTCTTACTGATCGTCTGTGGCACTATGGTTCACACACCGGTAACCTTTATGTTACAGCAAGGAATTTATCCGACCAGCGGAACAAACGATGCGGACTTTTCGGTGCTGGTAAACGGAGCAACGGGTATCGCGAGTGCCTGCGTGGGACATTCTCTCATTTATAATGTATTTGATTCGACAACTTTTAAACCATGGAAAAATGTGGATGCACTGGGAAATAATCTTTTCCGGTTTGGAAGCGGAAGTGCAAATTGCCGTCCCACACGCAATTATAATTTCGAATTTTCCTATTTGACTCCGGCCAGCAGAAAGCTGATGATGGATTTCATGGATTCTGTTCCGGTAGGTGATTATGTCGTGGTAAGAAGTATAGATTACGATTACAATAATTCTTTTATTCCTACCTGGCAGGCCGACACAGCTCTTATATGGAAGTCAGAAATCTTTGTATCACTACCTCCTTGCAGCCGGATTTACGCAACTGGATTCTGTCAATCAGCCGAGGTGCTGGGTGATGATTTACAAGAAAGGAGCAAATGGTTTTACTTCCCAATATAAATTCAGCCAGGGCCTGTTTGATAAGATCATCCTGTCGTCAGATGTTCCGTTGCCTGAATCTTACAGGGAATATGGAATCTCCGGAATTCGGGCCTGCCAAGCAATGGAAACAGGTACATTGGAGAGGAACCAGTCTGGAATCACCAGGTACGGACAGTATCGGGGTCCAGGTGATCGGAGTTGGATACTTTGGGTAATCAGAATATACTGTATACACTGAATGCTGGAACACAGGATTTCGATATTTCCGCCGTCAATGTTCAGCAGTACCCATATCTGAAACTTAAGCTGTTCAGTACGGACTCCACACACGCAACCCCGTACCAGTTAAACTATTGGAGGATAAATTATATTCCGGTACCTGAAGGAGCTCTGGCTCCGAATATATTCCTGACATCAAAAGATCCGTGGAACTCGGGCGAGCAGCTTCAATTTGGAGTGGCGTTTAAAAACATCAGCTTAGCTTCTTTCGACAGTCTGAAGATCTCCTTTAAGATTATCGACAAAAATAATGTTACCCATATTATTCCATATCAGCAAGGCAAAACCGCTGATCAGCGGTGATACTATAAAGATCATGTATCACTATAGATACAAAAAACTATCCCGGGTTAAATACGATAAATGTTGACGTAAATCCGGACAACGATCAACCTGAACAGTTTCATTTCAACAACTTCCTGTTTAAAAACATTCTATGTAAATGTGGATCAGACCAATCCACTTCTGGATGTAACATTTGACAATGTGCACATATTAAATGAAGACATTGTATCAGCAAAACCACATATTCTCATTAAACTTAAAGACGAATCAAAATTCCTTTTGCTGAATGACACTTCGGTTGTTAAAGTACAACTACGATATCCGGATGGCTCTTTGCATCCATACTATTTCAATACGGATACGCTGCGCTTTTCACCTGCTACCAGCAGTGCAGACAATACAGCCAGCGTGGAATTCAGTCCAGTATTTACTACTCAGATCAACCCGCAAGGAGACGAGTATACTCTGATCGTTACAGGTTCAGACAAAAGTGGTAACTCTTCAGGTACCATTCAATATCAGGTAACTTTTAAAATCATCACCAAGGCAATGATTTCGAATATGCTGAACTATCCCAATCCGTTCACAACATCAACGGCCTTTGTGTTCACCATTACCGGAAGTGAAGTGCCACAGAATATTAAAATTCAGATCTTAACAATTACCGGAAAGGTGGTCAGGGAAATCACTAAAGATGAACTCGGTCCCCTGCATGTAGGTCGTAATATCACTGAATTTAAATGGAACGGAACTGACATGTATAACCAGCGCCTTGCCAATGGTGTTTATCTTTATCATGTGGTTACAAACCTGAACGGAAAATCACTGGACAAATACCAGTCACAGTCAGACAATACTGACCAATACTTTAATAAAGGTTATGGAAAAATGTATCCTGATGAAATAAGACACTAATAATTGGATATTATGAAGAGCCGGGGTTTTTATCCGGCTCTTTACATTCCGAATAAGAGAGACTGGACAGAATGCCCCGTATCTGTCTATTGGGCAAAAACTGTAATTTCAATTTATGAAGCATGCATATAAACAGGCTACCCTAAGGTTACTGTATCCTACCCGGCACGAAAAGTTTTTGCCAACAATCCTTCCATTATTCCTTTTTGTTGGTTCCTCGCTCCTAATCTACCTGCCAGTAATTAAGCGACAGTTCGTTTCGGATGATTTCAAGGTTTTGTACCGTGTTTGCATTGAAAAAAACATTTTCACAAAAGGATTTTTCAGGCCACTTTCCGACATCAGCATATTCATGAATTATAAATTGGCCGGGTTTAAATCCTATTGTCTTCAATGCTTTAATATCGTCATCCATGGAGTGAACAGTTACTTGGTTTACCTGACCAGTTTATTTTTTTTTAATTCAGGAGATAATTCAAAAAAAAACAATTCGCCATTTTTAGTTCTTTAATTTTTCTATCTTATCCATTCCACAATGAAGCTGTGGTATGGTTACTGGGAAGAGGCGCTTCCCTGGCCTGTATGCTTAGTCTTTTATCTGTCGTTTGTTATTATAAAATTGAAAATAATACTCTGAATGATTCTGGTTTGCGCCTTTTTATTTGTAAGTATATCTGCTTTTGAATCCACCATTTTGTTTCCTCTTATATTTATGATCATTTTATGGGAGAAAACAGTCCGGCGCCAATCCGAAACTGGTCCGATAATATTGTTTTCAACCCTTTTTCTCCATCTGGTTTTGCGGTATGTGATTTCCCGCTCCTCATGGGCATTATGGAAATGAGTTCTTTCATTCCGGAATTAAGGCATATGTTTTAAATGTTGTCAAAACCGCCGGGAGGCTTACATTTACCCCCCACACAAAATGCCTTGTTGTTCAGTGCCCTTTATTATATTTATTTCGGTTCACTCCTGGTATTTCTGCTTTAAAGGATCTAACATAAAAGACATGCAATTCGCCGGTAAGAGATAATCGTATTCTTATCCGGAATGTTGCTGGTTTCCTGTTTCATTCCGGTAATACCAGGCATCAGTACGCAAACTTCTGAAACCGACAGGACATTATATTATCCTTCCGTTTTTCTGTGTATGATTCCCGGATTACTAATTGCCTGTATGTCAGGGATTCAGGCTTCAAACGGTTTTACTGATTTTGATTTTGTCGTATAACATTTTCTTCCTGGAAAAAAATAACAAAAACTGGAAAAAGGCTTCCCAGATAACCAGTTCGATTATAAACAAAACCCGGAAATATCCGCTTCGAAAAATGCGGCAGAACTATATTTTCTGAATATTCCGAATGAAATAGAAGGCGCTTACGTATTTCGCTAGGGATTTCCCGATGCATTACGAATTGTATGAAACGACAGCCCCGCTTTATTGCAGTCAATTACCTGTTCCCCGGCAGGACATGGAAAAATAAGGAGAAAATAGTACCAGATCCAGAAAATGTAAAATTCGTTTTACCAGCTGATGTCATCCTTGAGAATGATTCTACCGGATGCAGGAAGATATATGAACATGGTGTAGATAAAATTTATGTAAGCCGGATGACCGTATCTTATTTCTGGAACATGGATGAATTGGAGGCTATTCAGTCCTGTATTCGTCCGAAAACCGGATAGACCATGATCCGAATATTCGCATTACCTGATCATTCTTTCCAAATATTTCCCGATCAGGTCGAATTCGATATTCACCCGGGAACCCGGAACCAGTTCCCGGATATTGGTATTTTCAAATGTATAGGGTATGACTGCAACGGAGAATGCATCATTGGATACGTCAAAACAGGTCAGACTGACGCCATTTACGGCAATGGATCCCTTTTCAATAATCAGGTTCCTGAACGACTCCGGGAATTCAAACCGATACAGCCAGCTCCCGTCACGGTTTTCCCTACCAACGCACAGCGCAGTGGTATCCACATGACCCTGGACCATATGTCCGTCTAAACGGCCGTTCAGCTGCAGGCATCTTTCGAGATTTACGGTATCACCTGCCTTCCATAGTCCGAGATTTGATTTTCGGAGGGTTTCCTCAATGGCAGTTACCAGGTAGGAATCCCCGGTTACCGATTCAACGGTCAGGCAGACCCCGTCATGTGAAAGGCTTTGGTCCACCCGGAGCTGGGACGCCAGGGATGAAGAAATCCGGAAAGTTTTGTTCGATCCTACTGCCGAAATGGAGGAAATACTGCCTGTCGCTTCGATGATACCCGTGAACATGTGGTAAAAATCGGGATTTTAACCCTTTTATTTATTTGTTTTAAAAAACTCCTTATCTTTGCAAACCGAAATTCATTATTAAAGGAGAACTTATTATGTTGATTATCGATTCAAAGGATTGCGAAAATATTGACAAAGCTTTAAAGAAGTATAAGAAAAAATTCGAAAAAGCCAAGGTGTTGATTCAGCTGCGTAGCCGCCAGTCTTTCACCAAACCCTCTATCAAAAGAAGGGGTGAGGTTTTGAAAGCAGTTTATAAGCAACAGCTGGCCACCGGAAAGTTTGATTAATCCGGCATTTTCACCTTATTTATACCAGGGGTCGTCCATGACGACCCCTTTTTATTTAAATTTGGGTAAACCAAGCATCCGTAATTGAACACGTTCAGCCAATCCTTCATTGATTATTTGAAATTCGAGAAAAGGTATTCGGCCCATACCGTCCGGGCATACCGGGACGACCTGGAACAATTCTTCAGTTTCCTGGAAACAACTTTCGGAGAAACGACGCTTCCCGCCATAACGACCTCCCTGATCCGTTCCTGGCTGGCCAGCTTAAAAGAGTCAAAAATCACTTCAAAATCAATAAACCGGAAGATTTCCTCCCTGAAATCTTTTTTTAAATTCCAGTTACGCACCGGAATACTTGAAAAATCACCCATGGCGGGGATTAACAGTCCGAAATCCGGGAAAAGACTACCCGTTTATGTGGAAGAAAAGGATATGCAGCTGCTTTCAAGTCATGTGGAGTTTCCGGACGACTGGCAGGGCAAAACCGACCGACTGTTGATCGGGATGTTTTACAATACCGGGGTACGGCTTACCGAACTGGTCACGCTTAAAAACAGCCAGTTTGACGCGGAAGCAGCCACACTCCGGGTGATTGGGAAGGGAAATAAGGAAAGAATGATCCCATTAAGCGCTTCCCTGGTGGCAGAAATCCGGCGCTATCAATATGAAAAACAAGTTTCCGGCCGGGAATCAGCTGAAACCCTGCTTGTAAATGATCAGGGCAAAGCACTTTATGTTAAATATGCCTACCTGTCTGTGCGCAAATGGCTTTCCCGGGTAACCACCCTTGATAAAAAAAGCCCGCACGTCCTTCGACATAGTTTTGCCACCCATTTAATGAACCACGGGGCCGATCTGAATTCAGTTAAGGAACTGCTGGGACATTCCAGCCTGGCAGCCACCCAATTGTATACACATAACAGTATTGAGAAACTCCGGGAAGTGCATAAAAAAAACCACCCCCGGGGCTGAGCGGGCGGGTGAAAATACAGGGAATTTATAAGACTAAATATTTGGAAAAATTCTTGCAAGGAGGTAATTTGAGTATGCAGCCGTCTCTTTAAAAACGACTGTAAATTTGCTCTTGTATTTATTGTTTCATCGTTAAAAAAGCGAAGCTATGAACGTAACCATCCAGACAGTACACTTCGAAGCCGACAACAAATTAGTTGATTATGTAAATAAGAAATTAACGCGGCTAGATACGTTCCACGACAGAATCGTTAAGGTAGAGGTATATCTCAAGCTAGACAACGTGGTTCATACTATTAAGGACAAGGTCGCAGAGATTAAAGTACATGTACCGCGTCAGGATTATTTTGTAAAATGTTCTTCAAAATCATTCGAGGAGTCATTCGATAAAGCCATGGGATCACTGATCAATCTGATCAAAAGAAAAAAAGACAAACAGGCTGCCTAGAGGCAAAAACCCCTTTCAGGGGTTTTTTTATGCAGGTTACATGCCGGTGAATGGAGAATCTCAGGTATTCCGGATAAAAAATACTTCAAAATTTTTCCATTTAACAAATTCGCTTACCTTTGCCTTCCCAAAAAAACGGGCGGGTAATTCCATCAGTTTTAGTTCTTTGTATCAGGGTCAGATCCGTATGAATTAAAGAAATCATGCCAGAGTAGCTCAGATGGTAGAGCAGCTGATTTGTAATCAGCTGGTCGGGGGTTCGATTCCCTTCTCTGGCTCAGCTGTCAGAACAGGCTGTCCCGGACAGGGAGGCGGTTCCTGTCTGGCAGGAAACAGGACACCATCGGGGCAAGTAGTCAAGTGGCCAACGACAACAGACTGTAAATCTGTTCTCTTCGGAGTTCGGTGGTTCGAATCCATCCTTGCCCACTACGCGCGCCGGAGGCGCGCGGTGAAAGAATCTGGAAATTCGGGAATTGGAGAATAGAATTTCCAGATAAATCAGTTCTTTGTTTCAGAGAAACGGGTAAAATGAGTTTGAAAATGAATTTCGTTTCAAAATTCTTAATTCCCCAAATTCTCGAATTTGTATATGCGGAAGTAGCTCAGTTGGTAGAGCGACAGCCTTCCAAGCTGTAGGTCGCGGGTTCGAACCTCGTCTTCCGCTCTCATCGGCCGGAGCTTAAGCCAGGCCGGTTTCATCCGCCTAAGCCTTAGCGTAGGCGGAACCATCCACCCTGGTTTAAACCGGGCCGGAGATTACCAGCCAGTGCTATAGCGCAGGATATGCCGTTGTAGCTCAGTGGTAGAGCACTTCCTTGGTAAGGAAGAGGTCAAGAGTTCAATTCTCTTTAACGGCTCAAATGATCAGAGTGGTTGAAAGGAAATAAAGGAAAGCAGGTTTTAGGAAAATAGAATCAATTATTTAAAAAAACACAATTAAAAACTAGATACCAATGTCAAAAGAGACCTTCAAAAGGGATAAACCCCACGTTAACGTTGGAACCATTGGTCATATTGACCACGGTAAAACCACTTTGACTGCTGCCATTACAACCATTTTGTCTTCAAGAGGATTGGCTACAGCAAAAAAGTATGATGAAATCGATGCAGCTCCGGAAGAAAAAGAGCGTGGGATTACCATCAATACGGCGCACGTAGAATACCAGACGGCCAACCGTCACTACGCGCACGTGGATTGCCCGGGTCATGCAGACTACGTAAAGAATATGATTACCGGTGCGGCTCAGATGGATGGCGCTATCCTCGTGGTGGCGGCTACCGATGGTCCGATGCCGCAGACAAAAGAACATATCCTGCTCGCCCGCCAGGTAGGCGTTCCGCGCATGGTAGTTTTTATGAATAAAGTGGACCTGGTGGACGATCCGGAATTGCTGGAACTGGTTGAAATGGAAATCCGCGAACTGCTTACGTTCTACGGTTTCGACGGCGATAACACCCCCATAATCAAGGGTTCTGCCACCGGCGCTCTCGCAGGTGAAGGAAAATGGGTGAAAGCGATTGACGAACTGATGGATGCCGTAGACAGCTATATCCCCTTACCTCCCCGCCCGGTTGATCAGCCCTTCCTGATGTCTGTTGAAGATGTGTTCTCGATCACAGGTCGCGGAACCGTCGCTACCGGCCGTATTGAAAGAGGTCGTATTAAAGTGGGTGAAGCCATTGAAATCGTCGGATTGATGGACGCACCGCTTGCTTCTACTGTGACCGGCGTGGAAATGTTCCGCAAATTGCTGGATCAGGGCGAGGCAGGTGATAATGCAGGTCTGCTTCTGCGCGGTATTGAAAAGAACCAGATCCGCCGCGGCATGGTGCTTTGCAAACCCGGATCCATCACACCCCATACTGAATTCAAATGTGAAGTATATGTATTAAGCAAGGAAGAAGGCGGACGCCATACTCCTTTCTTCAATAAATACCGTCCGCAGTTCTACTTCCGTACTACGGATGTAACAGGAGAAGTTGAATTACCGGCAGGAACTGAAATGGTTATGCCTGGTGATAACAGCGCATTGACTGTGAAACTGATCCAGCCCATCGCGATGGAAAAAGGACTGAAATTTGCGATCCGCGAAGGTGGACGTACAGTAGGTGCAGGACAGGTAACTGAAATCCTGAAATAAACTGAACTCTGTACGCCGGCTGGCGGATGGAATCACTCAGATTTTCTTATATTTGCAATAACTAAAAGCTGTCTCGGTAAAACGGGATAGCTTTTAGCTTTCTACGGGAATAGTTCAACGGTTAGAATAGAGGTCTCCAAAACCTTTGATCTGGGTTCGAATCCTTGTTCCCGTGCAAGGAAAATTTGAAATTGAAAATTGAAAATGATTCATTTTCAATTTCACATTTCCATTTCAATTTCAAATTTCAATTTTTAGTGAACAAAGTCACGAATTATTTCAAAGATTCCTACAAGGAACTGATGGAAAAAGTAACCTGGCCCACCTGGTCAGAATTACAGCAGTCAACGGTAATCGTATTGGTTGCCACCATACTTATAACCGCTGCTTGTGGGTGTCATGGATGTATTCTCCAATGGTATCTTAAAATTCATTTATTCATTATTATCCTGATGGAAACAATTAATCAAACCGCCACAACCGATCCGGCAGAACAGGCCCCTCAGGCTCCTGTAAAGGAGACCAAATGGTACGTACTGCGGGTGGTGAGTGGTAAGGAAAGAAAAGTAAAAGAATATCTCGATAAGGAAATTTCACGGGGTGGATGGAGTGAAGTGGTAAAACAGATCTTCCTGCCCATTGAAAAAGTTTACAAAGTGCAGAACGGGAAAAAAGTGATGCGCGAGCGGAACTATTATCCCGGGTATGTGATGGTCGAAGTGGTGGACGGAAAACTGGGAGACGATTTACGGGACGCAGTTAAGAACACCCCCAGTGTGATCCATTTCCTGGGAAAAGAAAACCCCATTGCGCTCCGTAAAGCGGAAGTAAACAAGATGCTGGGTAAAATGGATGAAATGGCCGAAGCCGGCGGCATGAGCATGAGCGAACCTTTCATCATCGGGGAAACGATCAAGATTATCGAAGGGCCTTTTAATGATTTCAACGGAATCATAGAAGAAGTGAATGATGAAAAGAAAAAACTGAAAGTAACTGTTAAGATTTTTGGCAGGTCCACACCCGTGGAATTCAACTATATGCAGGTAGAAAAAATCGCTTAGTATTTTATCTCGGGGAAATAAAAAAAGACGCGATGACTCGCGTCTTTTTTTATAGTCCGGTTATTAATATATCGCTATCCTCAAACTGCAAAGCCAACTCTAGAAAGAACTACCCCCGGGATCCTGATTTTCAGAACCAGTGGAACTATCAGGGTTGCTGGCGGGCATGACCGGAGCGGGTGCAACCGGCATGGCAGGCGCGGGGTACGCTTTACGTGCTGCTTTTTTCCTGGGAGCCGCTTTCTTAGGAGCCGCTTTCTTAGGAGCTGCCTTCTTAGGAGCTGCCTTCTTTGCTGCTTTCTTAGCCGCTTTTTTTGGAGCTGCTTTCTTTGCTGCTTTTTTCTTTGGAGCCGCTTTCTTTTTAGAAGCTGCTTTTTTCTTTGGAGCTGCTTTCTTTTTAGAAGCTGCTTTTTTCTTTGCTGCCTTTTTTGCGGACTTTTTAGGCGCAGATTTCTTTTTAGGCGAGGCCTTTTTCTTAGCCGCTTTTTTCTTTGACTTTGCCATAATTTGAAGACAATTTTAAATGATTTGAGAGCAATAGAAGTTTGTGGCAAAAAGTTAAACAGAAATCTTCACATAGAAAAAAATGAACCCAACTAATTAAAAAACATTTTCCATTTAAGGCTGAAAGCGTAAAGCACGAAACTGAAGCGGTTCGCTCAATGCCTGAAATTCTACAGATGTATAATGGGAATTTGTGTAAACCGGAAAACGGGGTCTCCCGGGTATTTGCCAAATCCTGAGAAGCGGATCATCCATCCGGAATAAGCCCGTTACCCTGTACGTCGCATTTTTAGACTTTAGAATCGCTTTATTTTGATTTTTCAGGAAATAAACCCTAATTTTGCGTCCCCAATCGAAAGTTCTTAGTATACCGTAAGGTTTGGGAGTTCCCTGCCAAAAACAGAGGACGTTAACACCAAAAAATGTAAACATGGCAAAGCAAATTTCCGGTTATGTCAAGTTGCAGGTAAAGGGCGGTCAGGCCAACCCGGCTCCCCCCATCGGACCTGCATTAGGATCCAAGGGTATCAACATCATGGAGTTCTGTAAGCAATTCAACGCCAGGACCCAGGATAAAATAGGAAAAGTTCTTCCTGTTTTAATCACGGTTTATTCGGACAAATCCTTCGAATTTATTATCAAAACGCCGCCTGCAGCTGTTCAGATCCTGGAAGCAGCCAAATTGCAGAGCGGATCCAAAGAGCCAAATCGTAGCAAGGTAGGTAAGGTCAACTGGACCCAGGTAGAAGCCATCGCCAAAGATAAAATGCCCGACCTGAACTGCTTTACCGTTGAAAGCGCCATGCGTATGGTTGCCGGCACGGCACGCAGCATGGGCGTCAATGTGGAAGGCAAAGCTCCATGGGACAATTGATTCTGAACTCTTAAAAAAATTATGATATGGCCATCTCCAAAAAAAGAAAATCTGTTGCCGCTAAGGTTGACAAGAATAAAGCCTACACGCTGAAAGATGCTTCATCCCTGGTAAAGGAAGTGAACATCGCAAAATTTGATGCTTCCGTAGACCTGCATATCCGCCTGGGTGTGGATCCGAAAAAAGCGGACCAGTCTGTCCGCGGAACTGTAAGCCTTCCCCATGGTACCGGTAAAACCAAACGCGTATTGGTATTGTGTACTCCCGATAAAGAGGCCGATGCACGTGCCGCAGGAGCTGATTTTGTTGGCCTGGATGAATTTATCCAGAAAATTGAAGGCGGCTGGGTTGAAGTGGACGTGGTTATTGCAACCCCCTCCGTAATGCCAAAAATAGGTAAGCTGGGTAAGGTGCTGGGCCCCCGCAACCTGATGCCGAATCCGAAAACAGGAACCGTGACCAATGATGTAGCTGGTGCGGTAAATGAAGTAAAGGGTGGTAAAATCGCCTTTAAAGTGGATAAAGCCGGTATTATTCATGCTTCCATCGGAAGGGTAAGTTTCTCACCGGATAAGATTATCCAGAACAGCCAGGAACTGATCAATGCCGTGATCCGTGCAAAACCGGCCACTTCAAAAGGAACGTACGTAAAAAGCGTATTCATGGCCAGCACGATGAGCCCGTCTATTTCCATTGATACCCGGGCTTTCGCAGCTCAATAATACATTTCTAAAAAAAAGGTTATGACCAAAGATCAAAAAAACGAAGTAATTGAACTGTTGAAAGGCAAGTTCTCCCAATATAACAATTTCTATGTGACCAATACCGAGTCACTTACCGTGGAACAGGTTGGCAAGCTGCGCCGGATCTGCTTTAATAAAAAAGTGGAGATGAAAGTGGCTAAAAACACCCTGATCAAAAAAGCACTTGAAAATCTGGATACAAACCGGTATTCCGGTATGTTCCCTTCCTTAAACGGAGTTACCGCACTGCTTTTTTCTGAAAACGCTAAAGAGCCGGCCCTGATCATCAGCAGCTTCCGGAAGGATGCTAACCTGGAGAAACCCGTTCTGAAAGCCGCTTTCATCGACGGGGATGTGTTTGAAGGAGACAACCAGCTGAAAACACTCACTACCCTGAAGAGCAAACACGACCTGATCGGTGAAATCATCGGTCTGCTGCAGTCTCCGGCAAAAAATGTGATCAGCGGACTGAATGCTGGCGGCAAATTGGCCGGACTGGTACAGGCATTGGAAGCGAGAGCCCAGGCGTAACAGCCAAAAGTTCAACGACTAAGGCCTATAGATTCTTTTTGCCCGCCTTCGGTTATCGAACCTTCAGCTTTAGACTAATTATAAATATTTTTTTAATAACCATCCTCCGGAGTTGGCCATCAGGCGGACCATGAAGGGGGAAAAAATCAAACAAAATGGCAGACTTAAAATCATTCGCAGAACAGTTGGTATCCCTGACTGTAAAAGAAGTAAATGAACTCGCAAAAATCCTGAAAGAAGAGTACGGTATCGAACCCGCTGCTGCAGCTGTTGCTGTTGCTGGTCCTGCTGCCGGTGGAGCTGCTCCTGCTGCTGAAGAAAAAACATGCTTTTAATGTGATCCTGAAAGCTGCAGGTGCAAACAAACTCAACGTGGTTAAGATCGTGAAGGACCTGACTGGTCTCGGACTGAAAGAAGCCAAGGATCTGGTTGACGGCGCTCCAAAACCCGTTAAGGAAGGTGTTAGCAAAGCAGATGCAGAGGCCTGGTTGCTAAGCTGAAAGAAGCAGGTGCTGAAGTTGAAATTCAGTAATTTCCGGTAGATAATTTGGAGTACATGGTGAGCGGATTTATCCTGCTACCATTTGCTTTTTACCGATTACGGAAGACTGTTGAAGCCGGAATCATAGCAAATATCTGATCTGGGTCAGTTCAGAAAAAATGTTCCCATTCAGCATGCCGACTGTTTTCCGTCACCGGTCATCGAATAATTTCACGGAGACCTGATTTTTCACCAAAATTCCTTAACTTTGCCGTCCGTTTGTATTATCAATTAAGCTATAATTATTCAGCACTATATAACATGCTATTAATCAATGCATTGCGAAATTCATTGATATTTCCGGTGCATTTTTTTGTTTTCCCGTGAACTGTAGTTTGAACACTTAAAAAAGGATATATACCATATGTCTTCCACAAAGCTCACACCCAGGGTCAATTTCGGTAAGATTAAACATCTTGCAGAAACACCGGACCTGCTCGAAGTACAGATCCAGTCATTTAAAGAGTTTTTCCAGCTGGAAACCACGCCGGACAAGCGGAACATTGAAGGCTTATTCAAAGTATTCAAGGAAAATTTCCCGATCACCGATACGCGGAACATTTTCATGCTGGAATTCCTGGATTATTTCATTGATCCGCCCCGCTACACCATTGAAGAGTGTATGGAACGCGGACTCACTTATGCCGTACCGCTGAAAGCGAAACTCCGCCTCAGTTGTAACGACGAGGAGCATGTGGATTTCCAGACCATCGTACAGGATGTGTTCCTGGGAAATATCCCATACATGACTCCGAGAGGAACTTTTGTGATCAACGGCGCTGAACGCGTAGTTGTTTCCCAGCTCCACCGTTCTCCAGGCGTATTCTTTGGCCAGTCCATTCACCCCAACGGAACCAAGATCTATTCCGCCCGTGTGATTCCCTTCAAAGGAGCCTGGATGGAATTTGCCACTGATATTAACAACGTGATGTTTGCGTATATCGACCGGAAGAAGAAATTTCCGGTCACAACCCTGTTGCGTTCCATTGGTTACGAAACAGATAAGGACATCCTTGCACTTTTCGGAATGGCCGACGAAGTGAAAGTGGATAAGAAAACGCTTCATAAATATATCGGCAAAAAACTTAGCTGCACGCGTTTTGAGGACATGGGTGGAAGATTTTGTGGATGAAGATACCGGCGAAGTCGTTTCTATTGAAAGAAATGAAATCGTGCTGGAACGCGATACCGTTCTGGATGAAGAAGCCATCGACATGGTCATCGAAATGGATGTGAAGAGCGTTTTCATCCAGAAGGAAGATGTGGGTGGTGATTATGCCATCATTTACAACACCCTGAATAAGGATACTTCAAATAGTGAACTGGAAGCCGTTCAGCATATCTACCGCCAGCTGCGTGGTGCCGATGCGCCCGACGATGAAACGGCCCGAGGTATTATCGACAAGCTGTTCTTCAGCGACAAACGTTATGATCTCGGTGAAGTCGGACGTTATAAGATCAACCGCAAACTTAATCTCAATCTGCCCCTGACACAGAAAACACTGACCAAGGGTGATATGATTGAGATCATCAAATATCTGGTACGTTTAACCAACGGTAAAGCAGAAATCGATGACATCGATCACCTGAGCAACCGCCGTGTACGTACCGTGGGCGAACAATTATATGCCCAGTTCGGTGTGGGTCTTGCCCGTATGGCACGTACCATCCGCGAACGAATGAACGTACGCGACAATGAAGTATTCACACCGGTGGATCTGATCAATGCAAGAACCCTTTCTTCCGTGATCAATTCATTCTTCGGAACCTCCCAGTTGTCGCAGTTCCTGGATCAGACCAATCCATTAAGTGAAATCACCCATAAACGCCGCATCTCCGCCCTCGGGCCCGGCGGTCTGAGCCGTGAACGTGCAGGCTTTGAAGTACGTGACGTGCATTATTCCCACTACGGCCGGCTTTGTACCATTGAAACCCCGGAAGGACCGAATATCGGGCTCATTTCAACTCTTTGCGTTCATGCGAAGATCAACGAAATGGGATTCATTGAAACGCCTTACCGGAAGGTGAATGAAGGCAAGGTGGATATGAAAAAACTCACTTACCTGAGTGCGGAAGAAGAAGATATTGCCAAGATCGCCCAGGCAAATATCGCCCTGGATGAGAAGGGAAATTTCGTAGAAGATAAAATCGTTTCCCGTCAGACCGGCGATTTCCCGATCCTCGACAGAAACGAAGTGGAATATCATGGACGTGGCACCGAACCAGATCGTTGGTCTGAGTGCTTCTCTCATCCCCTTCCTCGAACATGATGATGCCAACCGTGCACTGATGGGATCAAACATGCAACGTCAGGCTGTGCCGTTGATTCTTCCGGAAAGACCAATCGTCGGTACCGGACTGGAAGCCAAAGCCGCCCGTGATGCGCGTATCCAGATCCATTCTGAAGGAGAAGGTGTGGTTGAATTTGTAGACGCAAATGAAATTCACGTCCGCTACGAAAGAAATGAAATACAAAAGCTCGTCAGCTTTGAAGACGATCTGAAAATATACAAGCTCACCAAGTTCATCAAAACGAACCAGGAAACCTGTATCAATCTTAAGCCCGCTGTGCGTAAAGGACAACGGGTTAAAGAAGGCGATTTCCTGACCGAAGGTTATGCCGTGCAGCATGGTGAAATGGCCCTGGGAAGAAACCTGAAAGTGGCTTTCATGCCCTGGAAAGGATACAATTTCGAGGATGCCATCGTAATCAGTGAAAAAGTGGTTCGGGAAGATCTTTTCACTTCTGTTCATATTTCAGAATACGAACTGGAAGTACGGGATACCAAACTGGGTGAAGAAGAATTGACACCGGATATTCCCAACGTGTCAGAAGAAGCCACCAAGGATCTCGACGAAAACGGTATCATCCGCGTCGGCGCTCAGATCAAGGAAGGCGATATTCTGATCGGCAAGATTACACCGAAAGGTGAAAGTGATCCGACTCCGGAAGAAAAACTGCTCCGTGCAATTTTCGGCGACAAAGCCGGAGATGCCAAAGATGCTTCATTAAAAGCTCCCAGCGGAACTGAAGGCGTTGTCATCAGCAAGAAACTTTTCCAGCGCGCAAAAAAAGATAAGAACGCTAAAGTTCGTGAGAAAGCCGTGCTGGACAAGATTGAAAAAGTTCACGAAAAGAATGAAACCGATCTGCTCGAAGTACTGATCTCCAAACTGCAGGTTTTACTGAAAGATCATACTTCCACCGGAGTAAATAATAATTTCGGTGAAGTGCAGATCGGAAAGGGTGCGAAGTTTACGCAGAAAAATCTGAGTGGCATCGACTACCTCAACGTCAATCCCCTGGGATGGACCGGTGATGCGAAATCAGACGAACTCGTAAACGTTCTCCTGCACAATTACAATATCAAGTACAACGAAGAGCTGGGAAGATATAAGAGGGAAAAATTCAATATCTCCATCGGCGATGAATTCCCTGCCGGTGTATTGAAACTGGCCAAGGTTTACCTGGCTGTTAAACGTAAATTGAAAGTGGGTGATAAAATGGCGGGTCGCCATGGTAATAAAGGTATCGTTGCCAAAATAGTTCGCGCAGAAGACATGCCATTCCTTGAGGACGGAACGCCTGTGGATATTGTACTGAACCCTCTGGGTGTGCCTTCCCGTATGAACCTGGGACAGATCTATGAAACCGTTCTGGGATGGGCCGGTGAAAAACTCGGACTGAAATTCTCAACGCCGATTTTTGACGGGGCACAGTGTGGAAGAAATTGCAGAGCATATCGACAGGGCAGGTTTACCGAAATTCGGTCACACTTATCTGTATGATGGTGAAACCGGCGATCGTTTTGACCAGAAAGCTACGGTAGGTATTATTTATATCATCAAACTGCACCATATGGTGGATGATAAAATGCATGCCCGCAGTATCGGACCATACAGTCTCATTACTCAGCAGCCGCTGGGTGGTAAGGCACAGTTCGGTGGTCAGCGTTTCGGGGAAATGGAAGTATGGGCACTGGAAGCTTATGGTGCCTCCAATATTCTCCAGGAACTGCTTACCCTAAAGTCAGATGACATCATCGGTCGTGCAAAAACTTATGAAGCCATCGTGAAAGGTGACAGTATCCCCAGAGCAGGCATACCGGAATCATTCAACGTACTGGTTCATGAATTGCGCGGCCTCGGACTTGACCTCCGTTTTGACTAATTGAATTGACCCGAAGGTCTAGTTTATAAACCCTCTCAGATTCCGGGAGGGTTTTTTATTCGTGGTCCGGAATGGCTATGTGGATTTTTTCCTAAGGGGAGAAGTGACGTATTTGAAATCAGGTAAATTGCAAATTTCGCAGAGACCTTATAGAGACCTTATAGGGACCTTATAGAGACCTTTTTATCGTATGACAAGGGACTGACACCTCAATGCAATTGCAGAACCAATAATGCCTCTTACGGGAAATCATCCGTTATAGACAGGATGAACTCAATTATTTACCTTTTTTGTATTTTATAGCGTAGTCGGAATTCGAAAACCCATTGGCGACCCAAAGCATAACCAAAGCATACCCAATGGGGAGGACGCCGAGGTTCCCGGAAGATTTTAAAGAGTGAACAGCATTTACCCTTAAAGTATTTAAACGACCGGCACTACATTTTCCCCTTGAAACAATATCCCAACTGGCTGTCCGGCAGCCTCATAAGCTTCTGTGATGACGTTCGCCGGTATCGAATTCGTTTCCCCAAATAACTTCTTCCCTTGCTTTTGTCAGCTCAAGTTTCGCAATCACATGCGATTTATTGGCAGATTCAACAATCCAGGCATTCCGTTAATGCGTGCCGGTTCCTGGTGAACCATCGGCGTTAAATCCCGGCTCGGTAAAGGTTGTTTTAAAAATCAGAGTATATTTCGCCTTGGCCTCATCTTCAAGACTGTATCTGCTCAAATATTTTGGTAAAAGCGGGCTGATACAGGGATCTCCCGGTCTTCCTTCCATTCTTTTGCCCAGGTATCTCCTTTCCCTGGTTCTTTTTTATTGTATTCCTGCTGTTTTTTTAGTTACATATTCTGCTTCTACGTTTTGCCCTTACCCCCATCATGATGCTATCATAAGTAAAGCAAAGTCGATGGATTTTTCTGATTTGAGCGGAGATCAAATCTCCTTCCAACAATTCAATTTTTTGCGCTATAGCAACGGCATGGTCAAAGCAAACACAAAAGCAACCAGGCAAGACGTTCAAAGTTTCATATTATTTTATTTAAGGTTTATGAGTATAAAAATAAAGAAATGAATCTGAAAAAATGTCCCTGGGATACGGAATTCTGTCTTTTTTAATGCATTGTATTCCACCAGGTAAGGAAGCGGGGATTATGATGATAAGCCTTACAATCTACTCTTTATGCCTGATGCCTTAAACCTAGAAAGGTACTTCTTAAAAACTCGAATAATCGGGTTCCATTTGGAACCGAATTTTTCTTTTTACCGAACAGTTCCTTCAAGGGTTCCGGGATAGCACAGGACTCGCCGGTGAATTTTTCCACCGTATCGGGGAATTTTACGGGATGTGCTGTTTCCAGAAATATCCCCGCCTGTCCGGGATGCTGTTCCAGCCACCTGTTGAGAGCCAGCCAGCCCACGGCGCCATGAGGATCAGCCGGTATACCGAAATCCACGATAAAGGGTCCGGATCGCCGCACCGGTTTCTTCGTCCGAAATGGATTCACTGCTCATCATCTTTTTCAGGGGCTCAAATTCAGAATTGAACAATGCCAGCACACGCACAAAATTACTGGGGTCACCCACATCCATCGCATTGGAATAAACTGGGCTTTGGCCTTTGCAGGTTATAAATACCCGTTTTTAAGTATTCGGGAACCACTGCATTCATATTGCAGGCTGCGATAAAATGGCTAACCGGAAGGCCTGAATGATAAGCAGGAGACCTGCGCATATATTGCCGAAATTACCACTGGGTACTGAAATAACCGGTGGCTTTGCATTTATTTTTCCATTGTTTCCAGGCCAGGAAATAATAAATCTGCTGGGGCAGCCAACTGCTACATTAATGGAATTGGCCGAGGTCAAAAAGATCCTTTCACCCAGTTCCCGATCAGAAAAAGCCTGTTTCACAAGGGATTGGCAATCATCAAAACTACCATCCACTTCCAGAGCCGGAATATTTTTGCCCGGCGTGGTGAGCTGTAATTCCTGAACGGGACTCACTTTGCCGGATGGATAAAGGATAACTACATCAATGCCTTCTACGCCCAGAAATCCGCTGGCTACTGCTCCACCGGTATCTCCTGAAGTGGCTACCAATACTGTTACCGGTCTCTTCTGGCCTTTCACGAAATAACCCAGACAACGACTCATAAATCGCGCACCCACATCCTTAAAAGCCAGGGTTGGTCCATGAAACAATTCGAGTATATTGGATTTTATCATGTGAAAGAAACCAGGGGAATATCAAACGCGATGGTTTCACAAGGATCTTCTCAATTCCGATTTTCAGGGATCGAATCGCCCACATATGGGCTCATGACATGCCAGGCGATTTCTTCATTTGAATAATTTTCCATGTCCCGTAGATCAGAATTTTCCGGAAATACCGGAATAAACTCCGGGAAAAACAATCCTTTTTCAGAGCCAAGACCCGATAACCGTTGCCGTTCTGAAATCAACTTTTTCGGAGGGTTTATTAAGATTATAAAACAACATGGCAATTTATTAAATTGAAAAACTGCTTTAAGCCTTAAGTTTTGGACTAGACTTAAACAGTGCATTTCACTCCCTGGCGGTTAATCGTGGTTACATAAATATGATAATCCACGCCGATCCGGTCGTAAACCGATTTCATAACGCCGGCGACGTTTCTTGCTGTAGATTCATCCCTGCTCAGCATGAATATCGATGGTCCTGAGCCGGAAATTCCTCCACCAATGGCACCTGCTCCTTGCATTCCGATTTGATCAGGTCAAAACCCGGGTATAAGGATGGACCTGACCGGTTCGATAATCACATCTTCAAGCGACCGGCCGATAAGTTCATAGTCCTTTTCATTAAGCCCGGCTACGAGTCCGCCGATATTACCCCATTGCCGGATCGCGTCTTTCAGTAATACTTCCTTTCTTAATATTTCTCTTGCATCAGAGGTTCTCACTTCAATCTGGGGATGCAAGACAGAAACAAACAAATCCGGAGATTCGATGGGAATGATATCCAGTGGAAAAATAGACCGGATTAAGGTGACTCCGCCGTAAATACATGGCGCGATATTGTCAGCATGTTTAACACCCGAAGCCACTTTTTCGCCAAACATGGCGAAACGGACGAGTTCTTCTTTCGAAAATTTATTTCCGAGCAGTTCATTGGCGGCCACTACTGCACCTGCGGCACTGGCGGCACTGGAGCCGATTCCACTGCCCGGTTTAATCTGTTTGGTGATATCCACTTCAAAACCCACTATCTCTATTCAATACAGCCAGCATTTCCAGCAGGGGTGCGCCTGCCGTATTCATGGGCCGGATCCGAAGGAAGGGGAAAATGATCGGTAGTGCGGATAATAATCTGCCTCCTATCCAGCAGGCGCACCTTCATGATATCATAAGGTTCCTCCAGACAAAGTCCGAGTACATCAAATCCACAAACCAGGTTGGCCACTGTTGCCGGGTGCATGTATGGTGATTTCTTTCATCATTTTATTTATGTGTTGGCGGCCCGGATAATATCGGCAAACACACCCGATGCCGTTACTTCTGCACCTGCTCCTGCTCCTTTGATCACCAATGGCTGTTCGGCATAACGGTCAGTATAAAACAATACGATATTATCTTTCCGTAGAGATGGAAAAAATCGTGACGCGGCCCCACATGCTGGAGTCCGACTGAAGCTTTCCCATTTTCATAAGACGCGACAAATTTCAGTTTTTTACCCTTCCGCCGCGGCCGCTTCATACAATTTTTTAAAATGCGATTCTTCTCTTTCCATGGCAAGATAAAAATCAGCTACCGAACCTTCCATACAGGAATCGGGCAGAAATACCCGGTTGCTAATATCTTCCATTTCGATTGCATGGCCGGCTTCGCGGGCAAGGATCATGATTTTCGCATCACATCGGTACCACTCAGATCCAGCCGGGGATCGGGTTCTGTATATCCTTCGTCCTGTGCCTGTTTCACGACTGATGCGAATTTTGATCTTACCATCGTAATGATTAAAAACAAAATTGAGCGTTCCACTGAGTACCGCTTCTATTTTCCTTATTTTATCCCCGCTGTGTAACAGGTCGTTAAGGGTACCAATGACCGGAAGTCCGGCGCCCACATTGGTTTCAAAAAAATAGGCCGCATTGAATTCCTTGGAAAGGTCTTTGAGCCTCCGGTAATAACTATAAGGAGAGGAAGATGCAATTTTATTACAGGCTACTACGGAGATACTTTTCTGCAGGAGGTATTCATAACCCATGGCCACTTCCTTATTGGCGGTAACATCGACAAATACCGAATTCCGAAGATTTTTTGAATGGATGATTTTTAGAAAATCTCCCAGACGCATCGGATCACCCTTTTCCAGTTCTTCCTGCCAGTTATTCAGATCGATCCCCTCTTCCTGTAATCAACATCCGGCGGCTGTTGGCCAATCCGGTAACGCGAACCTGTAAGCGAAGTTGGTCCAGGAGAAAAAGTTTTTGCTGCGCGAGCTGCTGCAGCAATCTCCTACCCACATTCCCGGTTCCCGTAATAAAAAGATTCAACTGTTTAAATGTGGCTTCAAAAAATTCTTCGTGTAATACATTCACCGCCTTCTTGACGTCCTTTGTGGAGATTACTGCAGAGATATTTCTTTCAGAAGAACCCTGGGCGATGGCCCGTACATTAATCCCGTTCCTGCCCAGTATACCGAATAATTTTCCGCTGATTCCCGGATGGCTCTTCATATTATCTCCCACGAGGGCTACGATAGCCAGTTCTTCTTCCACGATCAAAGGCAATACCATACCTGACTGGATTTCATTTGCGAATGCATCGTCGATGGATATCTTTCGCGATGGCCGCCTGGGAACTATCCACGCCCACACAAATGGAATGTTCTGATGAAGCCTGTGTGATCAGGATTACATTGATCATGCTGGCCGGAAAGGCTTCGAAGAAACGTTTTGAAAACCCGGGAATTCCAATCATCCCACTGCCTTCCAGACTAAGCAGGGCAATCCGGTTAATACTGGAAATACCGCGGATATGCTGCCGGTGGTGCTGGATACTTTTTCTATCAGCGTGCCCGGATCGGCCGGGGCAAAAGTATTCTTGATCCGGACACGGGAATGTCTTTGTTCATAACCGGCTGAAGGGTGGGCGGATAAATGACTTTGGCTCCGAAATGTGAGAGTTCCATGGCTTCCTGATATGAAATATCCGGAATCACGCTGGCATTACTGACCAGCCGCGGATCGGCTGTCATCATGCCGGATACATCGGTCCAGATCTCAATGCTTTTACAGTTCAGCAAATTTCCGTAGATAGCTGCGGTGTAATCACTGAACCTCCCCTTCCAAGCGTGGTGGTGATACCCGGGCATCGGAAGCAATAAAACCCGGGACGATAATAAGGAAGCCATTGAAGATTGAAAATAGTCTTTCATTTTTTACCTGCGTCGTATGGAAATCTACCAGCGCATGACCAAACCGCGAATCAGTAACAATGAGGTCCCGGGAGTCCTTCCATTATTCGGGGTATCCTCGGGCTGCAAGAGCCGCCAGATAAAATCCGGGAAGACAAAATTTCCCCAAAGCTCAGCACACAATCTTTGGTTCTCGTGCGAAAGTTCGCGCAGGAGAAATATTCCCTTGAAAATATCCTCCAGCTCGTTACATGTTTTTTTTACCATACTCAGGATACTGCTCTGACTGGTAACCGGAATCAACTCTCTCACGGCTATCCAGATGCCTTTGTTCAATATGTTTAAGCGAGTACAGTATAGGATTCATCTCCGGAAGCGGCTGCCGTGGCGCAATGCAATAAGTTGTCCGTAATACCTCCGAGTGCGGAAACCACGACAATGGTTTTACATTTCCTTTTGCATCTGTATGATCACGATGCACTTACTGATATTCTCGGCATTGGCTACTGAAGAGCCTCCAAACTTAAGAACCTGCATAAAAAATATTAAAAAAGTAAAATTGAAAAAGATAAGCTGTTTTGCAAACAGCCAGGAGCCCAGGAATTGATATGTAATTGTATAACCCCTAAAGGGTCGTTGTGGTAATGGCAATGGTGGCACCGGTTGTGCGGGTAATAACGGAATATTGTTTATATGGCTGACCGGATGATGCACTGGGTAAAAAGAGAGGCAAAGCTAAGGAATTATATTAATGAAAATGAAACAAATCATGATATTTTATACTATATCGAACGATTTTATTCTAAATGTTTTGATTTCCTGCTTATATATTGCTCCATTTGTTGAATGAATTTTAAATTCGCATATGAGTAACCAATCCTCCGGATTACAGGAATTTAAAAACCTGGTAGGTATCAAATTTCAGCTGTACAACAGCTTATTTACCTCCCTGCCTTTTCACCGGATAGAAAAAACAGGGATTTTTTTGTCCCTTCTCCTCACCTATTGTGAGGAAGGATACCATAAAAAATAGAGCCCGGTACAAATTATCGAAGAATTTTTCAGCAAACATAACCCTGATGGAACGGACAGTGAAAAATCAGATATACTTTTCCGTTTTGTTCAATATGTGGAAAGACAGGTGGTTCTTTTCGATGCTCTTGAGGATGCCGCTTTTACCAGTGTCAACGATATGGGCGGGACCTGGTTCATTTGAAACAACTTTCATCCGAAGTAATTCAATACGACAAGGAAAATGAGCTGAAGGAAAAACTAAAAGACTATGCCGTGCGGCTCGTACTGACCGCCCACCCTACCCAGTTTTATCCGGGTCCGGTATTGGGTATTATCAATGATCTTTCCCGCGCCGTGATTCAAAATAATGCTGGCGAAATCAATACATTCATGCAACAGCTGGGTAAGACGCCATTTCTGAAAAAGCAAAAACCAACACCTTACGATGAAGCAATCAGCCTGATCTGGTATCTGGAGAATGTTTTTTACCATGCTGCAGGAAAATTATTATCCTCATTGAAATCGGAGTTTCCCAACGCCGTCAGTGATCAAAAATCCCGTCATCCAGATGGGCTTCTGGCCGGGCGGGGACCGGGATGGAAATCCCTTTGTAAAAACGGAAACCACCCTCAAAGTGGCGGAATCCTTGCGGGCTGCGCTCTTGCGTTGTTATTATTTCGACGTACGACGACTCAAAAGCAGCCTCACTTTTAAAGAAGTGGACCTGATCATTGCAGACTGGGAGGAAAAATTATACCAGGAACTTTTCAATCCGGATACCACAATCCCTTTCGATTTTCACAGAGATGCTTAATGCCATGATGAAGATCCGGGAAGTGCTCATCTATCAGAACAATGGATTATTCCTTACCCTGGTGGACAATTTCATCAGCAAGATGCGCATATTCGGATTTGCATTTTGCCACCCTGGATTTGCGGCAGGAAAGCTCAGTGCATGAAAAAGTACTTGAAGATCATCAATGAACGGGATGAAATTTTGCCGGAACAATACGAGTCGTCTGGACGAAAAAGAAAAATTAAAAATACTCGCCCATCAGAAATCCGTTTCCAAAACACCTTTTTCGGATGAGCTGACAAACGATACCCTGGCCAGTGTGCGCGCGGTGAAAATCATCCAGGAGAAAAACGGCGAGGCCGGATGTAACCGTTACATCATCAGCCAGTGCAACAGTGCACGGAATGTAATGGAAGTTTATGCTTTATTCCTGCTGGGGGGCTGGAAAAAAGATCAGATCAGCCTGGACATTATTCCGCTTATTTGAGACCGTAGAAGATCTGCAGCATGCGGCTGGTATCATGACTACCCTCTATACCAACCCTGAATACAGGGCCCACCTGAAAAGAAGAAACGGAACCCAGACCATCATGGTGGGTTTTTCAGACGGAACCAAGGACGGAGGTTATCTTATGGCTAATTGGGGAATTTATAAAGCGAAGGAAGAGCTCACCCGGATTTCACAGGAACACGGTGTGAGAGTCGTTTTCTTCGACGGACGCGGTGGTCCCCCGGCCCGGGGTGGAGGAAAAACACACCGGTTTTATTCCTCACTGGGAAAAAACATAGCCAATGAACAAATCCAGCTCACGGTTCAGGGCCAAACGGTCAGCTCCAATTTCGGCACGGTGGATTCCGCCCAGTTTAATATAGAACAGCTGGTTCATGCAGGCATCGCCAACGACCTGTTTTCAGCCCGGAAAGTTACCCTGAGCGAAGAGGAAGAGATCCTGTTGTCAGAAATGGCGGAGATCAGTTATAAATCATATGCTGAGTTGAAGGACCATGATTATTTCACAGAATACCTCAGCGAAGTCAGCCCCCTTCAGTTTTACGGTGAAACCAATATCGGCAGCCGGCCAAGCAAAAGAAAGTACTCAGGTAAACTGGAACTCAAAGACCTGCGCGCCATTCCTTTTGTGGGGGCCTTCAGTCAGCTGAAACAAAATGTAACCGGCTACTATGGGGTGGGGGCCGCATTACAGGAAATGGAAAAGAAGGGGAAATGGAAACAGGTAAAAAATTTATACCATAATTCTCCCTATTTTAAAACCCTGCTGGACAACAGTGAAATGGCTATGAAAAAGTGCTTCTTCCCGCTTACCGAAACCTTTTCCAGGCATCCTCTATATCGGAAAAATCTGGATGATGATCTTTAATGAATTTGAACTTACAAAAAAATACATCTTTAAATTCTCTGGGAAACAGGAACTTATGTCGGATTACCCCATCGAACAATTCTCCATCCAGATGAGGGAAAGAATTGTGCTCCCCCTCAGTACCATCCAGCAATTCGCGATTGTAAAGTACCGGGAAGCGGAAAAATCCGGATCCGCCATGAAGAAGATTTATGAAAAACTCATTATACGTTGCTCTTTCGGTATCATTAATGCAGCCCGGAATTCAGCCTGAGGTTTTTATTTATTTTAATCGTATCCATGTCGCTTTCATGAAGTAATTGCCAGGGGAAACCTGACCGATTTTAACTAATTTCGTATAGCATAATGTGGTCGATGCCCGGCCTCCCTTTTCCACTCTTTTGAAAGCAGATTCCGGATAAGCCTGTTGGAAAATAAAACTTGTCCCATGAACGTAATCCCCATTTGAATTTAACAGCCTCCTAATGATCAGACGTTTTTTCGGGAATTTATATTTTCTAACCTTTCTGAACGGATTTTTGCTGGCTTCTCTTTTTTACTTCAGAATGGAATCAAATTATGAAGATGATCTTTTCCAGGCTATTCGTTCTGATATTAACAGTAAAATCCGGCCGGCCGAATCTGAAGACTCTGTGATGGTGAAAGCCATGCACCTCTGCCACGACCTGCTCATTACCCGCGAACCTGTATTTGAAGGAAAGCAGTTTCGGGGATTCGAATCAGGAGTACTGGAACCTGCTTCCCTAGATCTGATGACAGCCAGGGGCGCCTGCGGTAGTTACTCCATGGTGCTGGCCCGGATCCTCCAGGGTTATCATTACCCCGTTCGGATTGCCCAAATGAAATCGGGAGGCATTTTCGCAGCCCATAATATTGTAGAAGCCAAAACCCTGCATGGCTGGGTTGTGCTGGATCCTCTTTTTGATGTTTGTTTTGTAAATCCCTCCAATAAGCTGGCTGGTTTTGATGAGGTAAAAAACAACTGGGATTATTATAAGCCCCAGTTGCCATCCGGTTATGACATGAATTACCGGTATGAAGACGTACGTTATTCCAACTGGACCAAAATTCCCATTGTAATGCCGGCACTTAAAAAAATGCTGGACCTGACCATGGGCAAACCGAAGGCAGATACGATTTCCCTGAGAACCTATTTTCTCAGAAAATATAATATTGGCTTTTACGTAAACCTGGTCATCTTTGTACTTGTTTTTTACTTTACCCTCAGCAAACTCATCCGGGCAAAGCTATTTCCCCAAAAAAACATTCCGGTCACCTTTTCGAATGTTTACAAATACCTGCGCATGCGGCTTCAGGATAAGGGCCTTACCGAACGGGGCCGGGCATAATTCCTTTACCCACATATCCACATTTGCCGGTCTTTGCGTATATCAATCTCCTGCACATCCTTTCACATTATTTATATTTGAATCTTTAAACCATAAGAATGCTTAAAGTTGGCGTTTTTGGAACCGGACACCTGGGGAAATTTCATTTGAATAACTGGAAACAGATCAGCGATGCAGAAATCGTAGGATTTTATGATCCCAACAACCAGATTGCAGCAGAAGTGACTGAAAAATACCAGATCAAAAGATTCCAGGATCCGGGTGAATTGCTGGATCACTGCGATGCAGCGGATATCATTGCGCCGACACCGGCGCATTTCAGTCTTTGTGAAATGGCCATTCGGAAAGGGAAACACGTTTTTGTTGAAAAACCACTGGCAAATGATATGGAAGAAGCCAGGACCCTGCTGAAACTCGTAAAAGAATCCAATGTGAAATTGCAGGTGGGGCATGTGGAAAGATTCAACCCCGCTTTCCTGGCTTTGGAAGGTATTCCACTGCATCCCATGTTTATTGAGGTTCACCGCCTGGCTGAATTCAACCCCCGGGGTACGGAAGTGAGCGTAATCCTGGACCTGATGATTCACGACATTGATATCATTCTGCACATTGTAAACAGTGAAGTAAAAAATATCTATTCCAGCGGCGTTGCCGTTATGACGGATACGCCGGATATCGCCAATGTGCGGATTGAATTTAATAACGGATGTGTTGCCAACCTGACTTCCAGTCGGATATCCATGAAAAAAATGAGGAAAATGCGCATTTTTCAGAAAGATGCCTATATCGGCATTGATTTTCTGAATAAGAAATCAGAGATCATCAGTCTGAATCATTCGGAAAATCCCACCGATGGATTTTCTTTCGATATCGAAACCATGAATGGGACAAAATCCATCCTGGTGCGCAATCCGGAAGTACCCAATATCAATGCCATTCGGATGGAACTGGAGAAATTTACTGAATCCGTTCTGCAAAATAAACCCACCCTGGTGTCAGAGCTGGACGGATACCGGGCCATGGATGTTGCCCATCAGATCCTTCAGAAAATAAAATACAATTCCATCAACAGCTGATCCATGTTGCAACCGGGAAGAAAGATCCATATCACCTGGTACGTGCTGAGCGACTTTATATCAGCCAACCTTTCCTGGATGATCCTTTATTTCACCAGGCGTGCCCTTCTGGATGAGGCGATTTTTATCGATGGAAAAATTTTTCTCAACAACCGGTTCTGGCTTGGGCTGATGCTTATACCTGCGGGCTGGATTATTTTTTACGCGCTGACGGGCACCTATCATTCCCTGTATAAGAAATCCCGGCTGAACGAATTTTCAAGCACAGCAGTTTCCGGCTTGATCGGATGCACCATTTTGTTTTTTGCCATTGTCATTAATGATCCGCAGACAGATTACCGGTATTATTACAAAGCGTATTTTACTTTTCTGCTCATGCATTTCCTGATCACCTGGACCGGCAGATGGCTTATACTCTCCCTTACAAAAATGCAGATCCGCAAGGGAAAAATTGTATTCAACACCCTGCTCCTGGGGTCCGGATCCACCGGGTTAAAAACCTATGAAGAAACCGTCAGCGGGCTCCGTTCCAATGGTTATCATTATACCGGTTATGTACAACCGGATACTACGGGGGACCCCATGAATATTCCCCTCTCCTGCCTGGGCACTGCCGATGAGCTTGAAAAACTGGTTGACCGGGAGCATATCCGGCTGGTCGTGGTCGCCATGGACAAAAACGAACAGGAAGCAGCAGAAAAAATAATCCAGCGCCTCAGCGAAAAAGACCTGGAAATTAAAATAATCCCCGATATCCTCGATATCCTGTCCGGTTCAGTTAAAACCAGCAACCTGTTCGGTGCCCTGCTCATTGACATACATACGGGCCTCATGCCTGAATGGCAAATGCATATTAAACGCCTGGTCGATGTATTGTTTTCAGTTATTGGCCTCGTCGGGCTTTCGCCCCTGCTTGTATATGCTGCCATCCGTGTAAAAATGAGCTCCCCGGGTCCTGTATTTTATTCCCAGGAAAGAACCGGTTATAAAGGAAGAAAGTTCATGATCCATAAATTCCGCTCCATGATTAAAAATGCGGAATTACAGGGTCCCAGTTTATCCTCCGAAAAGGACGACCGGGTTACCCGGTGGGGGAAAACCATGCGGAAATGGCGCATTGATGAACTCCCCCAACTGTTCAACGTAATCCGGGGCGAGATGAGCCTGGTCGGCCCCAGGCCTGAAAGACAGTATTATATTGACCGCATCCTCCAGCGAACTCCTTATTTTAAATACCTGCTGAAAGTAAAACCGGGCATCACTTCCTGGGGTATGGTACAATTCGGATACGCAGAAAACGTTGATGAAATGGTAGAGCGGATGAAATACGATCTGATCTATATTGAAAATATTTCCCTGGCCCTCGACTTAAAAATCATGATGCATACCTTACTTACGATTTTTAAGGGCAAAGGGCGGTAAGTATTCAAACCAGTGCTTATTTGAAAAAATTTCTCATATCCCCGGCTTTGTTTTTTATTCTTACGGCCAGCGGTCAGTCTGCCTGGAATCAGTCCCTCCGTTATGAATTGCATGTGAAATTCAACCCTTCAGAAAAATCGCTCGACGCGATTATGAAACTGAAGTATACCAATCATTCGCCCGACACACTTTCTTATATCTGGTTTCACGTATGGCCCAATGCCTATCGCAACGACAGAACCCCCTACAGTGAACAGCAACTGGAAAATGGCGATACCCGTTTTTATTTTTCTTCAAAGGAACAGAAAGGATACCTGAACCGGCTGGATTTCCGGGTGAACGGGGTACTGGCTTCCATGCAGGATCACCCAGAATTTATTGACGTGGTGAAATTAATCCTGCCCAGGCCCCTGTTACCCGGCGACAGCATATCCATTTCATCTTCCTTTCACCTGCGTCTTCCATTTAATTTCAATGGGAACGGGTACAACGCCCACCATGTTGAGTTGCGTAACTGGTACCCCGAACCTGCCGTATATGACCGGCATGGATGGCATCCCATGCCCTTCCTGGTCCAGGGCGGCGCTTTCCATGAAGCAGCGGATTATACCGTGGAGATCGAATCGCCCTCCGGCATATTGTATAGCAGCAGGAGCTGTTGCAGATACCCTGGCTCATACATCAACATCCGTGCTCTGCCGCTTTCACTTAAAAAATGCAAATTCCTTTGCCTGGATTGCGGATACCCGCTACCATTTGAAATCAGACAGCCTGGAAACTGCATCCGGACAACCAGTCAGGATACAATTATTTTATACATCAGACCATTTCAACGATTACAACAAACTGCTTGTAGCAGTCAGAAATGAAATGAGGCAGTTAACAGAATGGCTCGGGGCCTATCCAAACCCGACCCTGAGTATCATCCAGGCCGATGCGATGGCGGATCAGGATTTTACAGGCCTGGTTTGCATGGGCATAAACCCGGCTTTTAATAAACGCCAGGCCAGGCTGCGGAAAGCCATACTGGGACAGTGGTTTCAAACCATCCTGTTAACCGATCAAAGAGATCATCCCTGGTTTTCCAAAGGGTTTATGAGTTATTATGAACAACGCCTCATCAATCCATACCCGCAGGAAAATACTGACCGGTCTGCCTTTACAAATGATAATTTATGGCTTAGGGTAGCAGAAAATGAAAAAACGACCCAGCCCGTTTCAACCGCTTCCCCGGAATTCAGTGCCCCGAACGATTCCCTGATGGCAGGTACCAAAGCGGGATTATGGCTCGCCAGGGTCCGGGACTCAGCCGGAACCGGGCGCTTCGATCAAACCATGCTGAACTATTTTTCAAACTGGAAATTCAGACATCCTTACCCGGAGGATTTCAAAATGATCCTGGATACGACTTCCGGAAAAAATCTTCAAACCCTGTTCGACAAATTAAACGGCAATGAATCTTTCTGTTCCCTTTCGGGGAACAGAATTTTGAAACCCGCATTTATTTTCTCTTCAAGGAACAGTGCGCGGAATAATTATATTGGCCTGGCACCCGCGGTGGGCTATAACCGCTACGATGGTTTTATGCTCGGGGCATTGATCCACAATATCAACCTCCCTGAAAATAAATTTGAATTTCTTTTCACACCATTATATGCTTTTGGATCGAAAACAGCTGAAGGACTCGGAAGGCTCGGCTATTCCTGGCATCCGGAAAATCATTTTAGAAAAATAACCATCGGGATCAATGGCGGGCGTTTTGACACCAATAAAGCCACGGACAGCACAGGGAATAACCTGTTTGAAAACTTTACCAAAATTGTTCCCTATATCCGGGTGGAATTCAAACCTTCCAATCCCAGGAGCACAATCAGTAAATGGATGGATTTTAAGACTTACCTGATAACCGAAAAAACCTTCGGACAATACGCCGTTTCTTCAAAGGATTCGCTCATTCATCCAAATTCGGTAGCTGCCGGTTTTCGTTATGTAAACCAATTGAGTTTTAATCTTCAGGATGCCCGGGCACTATATCCATATGATCTCCGGGTGGAGTTTCAGCAAAGTGAATTGTTTTACCGGATCAACCTGCAGGCCAATTATTTTTTGAATTATCCAGGCGGTGGCGGCCTGCAGGTTCGTTTTTTTGCATCCAAGTTCGGTGTATGGAACAGCAGTAACAGTTCCCTGGTTTCCAGGTATGAGCCTAAATTGCTGGGTGTGACAGGCGAAGAAGACTATTTATATGAAGATTATTTTGCAGGCCGCTCCGCTTCTTATGCGATCGAAAACACCTCGGTTCCCAATGGCGGATGGCAGGCCCAGCAAATCATGAACCGGGACGGCGGATTAAAATTGCGGATCGACGATTATGATTATGTACAGGGTAAGTCCGCCAACTGGGTAACAGCCCTGAACTTCAATACCACACTGCCGACTAAGCTGTTTCCGTTCCCCCTGCCGCTCCGGATATTCTTTGATGTGGGAACCTATGCAGAAGCCTGGCAAAACAATTCGCCGACCAGTCGATTTTTATACACAGGAGGCATCCAGCTGAGCCTGTTCCAAGATCTGTTGAATATTTACGCACCCCTGGTTTACAGTAGCGACCTGAGCAACGCCCTGGGATCGACCTCTTTCGGTAAAAAAATTACCTTCAGTATTGATATCCAGCATATCAATTACAAAAAGTTAATCAGAAAGCTGCCGGATTATGAATGATACGGTTAAAAATATCAGGTATTTGAGCCGGAATGAGATTGATTCGGAAAAATGGGATCGATGTATTCTCGAAGCTTTTAACGGACTTATTTATGCCCGGTCTTTTTATCTGGACTGGATGTCTAAAAACTGGTCTGCCTTGGTGTTGAATGACTATGAAGCCGTAATGCCACTTACCTGGAACAGGAAATACGGGATTTCCTATTTATACCAGCCCTATTTTACAAAAACCCTGGGTGCTTTCGGGAAAAGCACCCTTCCTTTTGAAATCTCCTCCTTTTTATATGCGATACCTGGAAAATATAAGTACTGGGATATTGATCTGAATGAAAACAACTTTATTACCAGCGAAATTAAGAACTTCAGAATAAAACAATACGAGCGCACCAATTACTTCCTGTCTCTTCAGGATGGATATCAACAAATTCAGCTTCACTATAAAAGATTGGCAAACCGGATGAAGAAAAAAGCCACAGTAAACCAGCTGCAAATAATCAGGGGCGAAGACCCGGCTGTGATTATCCAATTATATCGTCAGGATTATGCAATCAGGCACCGTTCTATACCGGGTTCCGTTTATGAAAGACTTAATAAACTGCACAGGTATTGCATTTAAAAATAATTTGGCTGACACCTATCTTGCACAATCCCCATCCGGCGAAACCCTGGCTTATTATATTATCCTGCAGGATGAAAAATTTATTTATTCCCTGCTCGGTGGCAGCACAACTGCCGGCAAAAAATTGGGCGCTTTTTATTTCCTGACAGATGCTGTGATCCGGGAGCATGCCGGTTCAAAAAAAATATTTCGCTTTGAGGGTTCTGATATACCGGGAATTTCTTTCTTTGATACGTTATTCGGCCCGCAAAGAATTTCATATCAGCATCTTTCAATGAATAACCTGCCCTTTCCCCTGCGGCTTTTTAAATAAGTCCCATGATCAAAAAAGAAGGATATCATATTTTGTTTATCGTCCTGGGATCGGTGTGTCTGAATTTTCTGAATTCGCCCCTCAATGAAAACTTTTTCGACGATAAGGAAATTTTCAGATATGCAGGTCTGGTCATTTACAAAGGTGGCGTTCCCTACCGGGATGTATTTGATCATAAACCGCCCCTCATTTATTTTCTAAACGCCATGAACTGGTATTTCAGTCCCTGGGTAACCTGGATGATGGATACCCTGCTGGTTCTTTTCGCCACCCTGCTATTTTACCGGCTCTGTAAAAAGAACAAAATAGCCTGGCCCTGGTTCCTTCCCCTCATTTTTAATCTGCTCATCCGGTACAGCCTGGTTTCTTTTGGCAATGGCATGACCAGGGAATATACAGCAGCCTTTCTGCTTATTTTCTTTTGCAGCATGCTGGGGAACGCAGGTCATAAGTATTTTTTAATGGGACTGCTTACCGGGCTGACGGCATGGATGCAGCAGGACGCCCTGATAACACTTGCACCTTTTATGGCCTATTCGCTCTTTGAACCTCCCGAACCGGCAAAGAGCGTTATGGGTAAAAGACTGCTGGCTGCCGGGGCAGGTTTTATGGTTATTTCCCTTCCATTGGTCCTTTATTTTATTACGAATCAGTCCCTATCTTATTTATGGCAGGATGCTTTTGTGTTCAACCTTCATGCACCCGGCATCCAGCCGGATATTATAGAGAAAATAAAAGTGATTAAACACGCCCTTCATGAAGTCGAATATGAAATGGCTTTTTATACAGCTCTCATTTTGGGGCTTGCCGGTTTTTTTATGAAGCATAAAAAACCGGGCTTACTGGGCATGTCCCTTCTCGCTCTTTTATTTTCTTTTGCGGGAGAATTCCTGAGTGGACGGCTGAAAGCCGGAAACTCCTTTACTTATTATCTGCTGCCGCTGGCGGCCACCATACCCATCCTGGTATGGGTCGTTTTTTCAGGAACCCAGGTTTCCTTTTTACAGGAAAAAAGGGCCCAGCTCATTTTCAGTATTATGATCAGCGTAACGTTATTTTTAGGGACAATGAGGTATGCTGCCGGTTTTCGTTTAACAGGGAATAAATCAGGATTGTTTGTAGATATTCCCGAAAAAGAATACCTGAAAACCCAGAATTTATCTGACTATCAATTATATGTTTTCGACGATTCAAACCTCATATACCTGTATAATTATTTCAGGATCCTCTCTCCTTCCCCTTGGATTTATCATTACATCTGGGGCTGGAGTTCAGACTGGGATACCGGTAATAAGAATTTTTATTCCATTCTACGGGATCTGCTGTCCCATAAGACCCGATTTATCCTGGATTGTTCTGAAGCAAGGAATACAATGAGATTCAGTCCGGTTTATCCTGAATGGAAGCAGTTTCTTCAAAGCTATTACGTCAGGATATCAACAGATTCCTCAAACCGGAGTTTGTGGAGGATCCAATAGTTCATCTGCGATGGCGAGGTCCAGCGGAGTAGTTATTTTAATATTATTCAATTCACCTTCCACCAGGTGTACGGGATGACCGGAAGCTTCCACAACGGAAGCATCATCGGTAAAACCATCCCGGTAAACCGTTTGGTAAGCCGGCAATAAAATATTGCTCAGGAAAGTCTGTGGCGTCTGCACTAGTTTGATATCGGTCCTTTTAACCGACTGAGGTCCTTTCTCCGTGAGGATTCGCACACTGTCCTTAGAGTCAACACAGGGGATGGCTGAACCAAAACGAATGGCTTCCTCAAAACAAAGATGGATCAGGGAAGGGGTCAGCAAACAGCGAACGGCATCATGTATAAAAACAACCGATTCGTCAAGGACAAGTGAAAGTCCCCTTTGGACGGAATGAAAACGGGTGTTTCCACCTGTTATGGTTTGAATCGGATGGAATGAATCCATTTCATCACAAATAGCCCTGCCGGTATCATAATATGTTTCGGGCAGCACCAGTATGATATGTATGTCTTTGTAAGACTTAAGGAAAACATGCAGCGTATACCAGAGAACCGGTTTGTTATGAATTAGAAGAAACTGTTTGGGTAAAACGGAGCCCATGCGCAATCCCGAACCACCCGCAACGATTACAGCATATTTTTTCATCCGGAATATATTCTGTGGTCTCCTAAAGTGCTTCCATTTCAACGCACTCACTTATTCGCTCAGTTCCTCTATCTATCTGGGGGATAGTATCCCTGATCCCGCCTTGTTTATTTATCAATGAGTACCCGCTGACATTCCTTCAGGAGCCTTGATTTGTCTATAGCCACGGTACCCACGGCTTCACAAACCAAACCACCTGCCAGGTTTGCAATCTCCGCCATCAGCCGGGTATTCCCCGTTAAGGCATAAACCAGGGTTGCAACCGCAATCACCGTATCGCCGGCTCCTGAAACATCAGCAACATTCCGGATATGGGAGGGAACCACATGGGATTCCTGTCCGTCTTCATAAAAGACACCCTTCTCCGACAAAGTGATAAATGATATCCGGTGATTCAGTTCGGATTTGAGTTTCTGATGAATCAGGGCCAGGGTATTTTCATTAACATCTTCCACCAATAAATTCAACGCTTCACGGGCTTCTTTCAAATTGGGTTTGAAAATGTCGACACCCCGGTATTCAAAAAAATGTTTTCTTTTGGGATCCACGGCCGTAATCACCGAATTACTTTTACAGATTTCAATCAGGGTATGGATGACTTTTTCTGTAAGTACTCCCTTGTTGTAATCCTCAAAGATGATGGCTGCTGGTGATTCTTCTTTGATATAACGTTCAACCTGTCTGATCAGTTTCTCTTCCTGCTCGGGATGCAGCGGTTGCAGGGTTTCTGAATCCAGTCGCATCATTTGCTGGTTGCGGCTGATGACGCGCATTTTGTTGGTGGTGATGCGGCTGCCGGATTTCAGCATATATTCTGTATCAATCTTTTTTTCATTGAGCAGTGCGGTAAGAATCTGCCCGTCCTCATCCTCCCCGATTACGGAAAAAACAGAAACAGGTGTTCCCAGAGATGCCAGGTTCAGCGCCACATTGCCGGCACCACCGATGCGATACTCCTTCCGGTCCACGGTTACAACCGGCACCGGAGCCTCAGGAGAAATCCTTTCCACATTACCCCACCAGTAGGTGTCGAGCATCATATCCCCGATGACGCCGATTTTAACGGTTGAAAATGTTTTAAACAATTCTTTGAAATCAATCGATGCCATATTAATCCGTCTTGTTTTTCCGGTTACCGGAATTCGCAATATAGTACAAAGGAATGCCCAGCAGCGCTATAATCAGACCGGGCCAGGTAAATTCAGGTTTATAAATAATCAGCAGTATGCAAAAGCTGGTTCCCATCAGCATATAGAGTATGGGTAAGACCGGGTATCCGAAGGCTTTATAGGGCCTGGGCAACTCCGGTCTTTTCTTCCGGAGTATAAAAATACCCAGAATGGTCAGAACATAAAAAATGACGACCACAAAAGAAATCATGTCAAGCAGGTCGCCATATTTTCCGCTCAGGCATAGTACCGAAGCAACGACAAACTGCGCCCAGAGCGCCCATTGCGGTACGGCATTCCTGTTAAGTGTTCCTGCCTGCCGGAAAAATAGTTTATCCCGGGCCATCGTGTAATAAACCCGGGCGCCGGAAAGGATCAGCCCGTTATTACATCCGAAGGTGGATACCATGATCAGGAGGGCGATGATCTTGGTACCCGGTTTCCCGAAAATGACCTGGGATGCAGCCACGGCAATCCGGTCTTTTTCTGCATGGGCAATATCATGCAGCGGCAGCACCGCGATATACATCAGGTTGGCACAAACATAAATAATGGTTACGATCAGGGTACCCAGGAAAAGGGATGCCCCGATATTCCGTTGCGGATTTTTTATTTCGCCGGCGATGAAAGTGACATTGTTCCAGGCATCACTGCTGAAAACCGAACCAACCATTGCCGCGGCAATTCCACCGAACAGGGCAGCTCCGCTGATAGGCGTGATATTGAAACCCAGAGACGGATTGCATATATCCCTCAGGCTGGTACTTTGTGGCCTGCCAGGCACTGGTCCAGTTGGCATGCCATACTTCCGGGCGAAAAGCCAGGAAGCCGGCGACGATAAGGCCAAAAAAAGACAGGAGTTTGGTAGAAGTGAAAATATTCTGAATCCATTTGCCTCCTTTAACACCCCGTGTATTCGTATACGTTAGGAAACCGATAATGGCAATCGAAGCAAGCTGGGCAGCGCTGATGGTAAAATAAGAGGGATCACCGCAGGCATTGGTGCCGGTCTGTAAACGTAGTATATGATTGTCCTCACTGAGTACGGGAATCAGGTAGGCGGCATATTTGGAGAAAGCCACGCCGACAGCCGCAATCGTATCCGGTTTGAATGACCGCAAAAAAACTCCATCCGTATAAAAACCCGATAAGTGGGTTATAGGCTTCTTTAAGATAAACATACTGTCCGCCTGCTTTTGGAAACATACCACTGAGTTCCCCATAACTCACGGCAGCCGTCAGCGTCATGAAACCGGTGATCAGCCATACCCGGATCAGCCATCCCGCACCTCCTACATTCCTGACGATATCCGCACTGACCAGGAAAATACCCGAACCGATCATGGATCCTGCCACAATCATGGTTGCATCCATCAATCCCAGAGTCGGTTTAAAAGAATGGCTTTCTGAGGACATAGAACGATTTAACCCGGAAGATAGTAAATCGAATGGAAAACCACCGGGTGCAGCCGGATCTACTTTTTCTTATAGGCGGCATTCAGGCCGTTGATGAGGTCATCTGTTATATTATTTGCAGTATCCCGGATATAGATAAATGAATTGGCTTCATAGGAAATAATATAATTATAGCCCTTTACCTTATTATATTCTTTAAGGAAATCATCAATTTTTTTCCTGATATCCGCTTTCATATCCTCATTATTTTTCAGCAGGGATTCCTGCAGGGTCTGTTTGCGCATCTGGTAAGTCTGCTGCATCTGTGCATATTCCTGTTGGGCCTCCTGGCTTTCAGCCTGCGACATGGTATTACCCTTTTTCTGCCATTCCGTAATTTTTTTCTGATAATTTTTTTCCATGCCGCTGAGTTCGGCATTCATTGCATTTTCCTTTCCCTTCACCTGATCGAGTACGTCTTTAAAGTATTGATACCTTGCTTCCAGCGAGTCGATATTGAAATAAGCCATCCGGAAATTATTGCCCGCTGCCTGGGTTCCTCCTGAACCTGAAACCATAACCGGAGCCGGTTGTGGTTTATGGTAAACTACATAAAATAAAACACCGGTAAGCAGCAAAGCCAGTAAACCGGGAACCATTGCAATATTTCTCATACGAATAAATGTAAAATGAAAGATCAGATATACCGTATATAAAAGTAGGAAGCATTTCTGCTTCCTACTGCATAATTATTCTTAAAGTTTGGCCTATTCTTCTTCGTCAAACTGCATGGCTTCGCGGGTATTCTGGAGCAATTCATATTCTTCCTTGCTTCCCACGATCATGTTTTCAAACTCACGCAATCCGGTACCTGCCGGGATCGGATGACCTGTAATTACGTTTTCCTTCAGACCCATCATGTCGTCTGTTTTACCCTGGATGGCAGCAGAAGACAGCACTTTCGTGGTTTCCTGGAAAGATGCAGCTGAAATCCAGCTTTGCGTTCCCAGGGATGCCTTGGTAATACCGAGCAACATCGGTGCAGAAGTGGCCGAGTGGGCATCACGGAATTCCGCCAGTTTTTTATCGTTACGGCGCAGGATCGAATTTTCTTCCCGTACTTCACGCAAACTCACAATCTGACCGGGTTTCAGCTTGGCTGAATCACCCGCTTCGGTAACTACTTTCTTATCAAATATCCAGTCGTTTTCGTCCAGGAATTCAATCTTGTCAACAGTTTCATCTTCCAGGAAACGCGTATCTCCCGGATCCACAATATTCAGTTTACGCATCATCTGCCGCACAATCACTTCAATATGTTTATCATTGATCTTCACACCCTGCAAACGATACACTTCCTGAATTTCATTCACCACATATTCCTGAACGGCGAAGGGACCTTTGATGGCCAGTATGTCAGCAGGTGCAACCTGTCCGTCGGAGAGCTGGGCACCGGCTTTGATAAAGTCACCATCCTGCGCCAGAATCTGGCGGGTCAGGGGAACCAGGTACTTCTTTACGATACCATCTTTGGCTTCCACAATAATTTCGCGGTTACCTCTTTTGATATTACCAAAGGTAACCACACCGTCAATTTCTGAAACTACTGCAGGGTTACCCGGGTTTCTTGCTTCAAACAATTCAGTAACACGGGGCAGACCACCTGTGATATCCCGGAGTTTTCCAAGTACCCGTGGAATCTTCACAATTACCTGACCGGCGCGGACTTCTTCACCTTCTTCCATAATGATATGGCTGCCAACCGGCAGATTATAGTTCTTCACTTCCTTACCGCCCTCAACAACGATACCAGGAATTTTTGTTTTATCCTTTGTATCGATAACCACTTTCTCCCGGTGACCGGTTTGTTCATCAGCTTCTTCGCGGTAAGTAATTCCTTCCAGCACATTTTCAAATTTCAGTTTACCGGCAATTTCACTGATGACAACATTATTAAAAGGATCCCAGGTGCAAATCACATCGCCCTTGGTAACTTTCTGTCCGTCTTTCACATTAAGTGTTGCACCATAAGGAACGTTGTTGGTAATCAGGAGCCGGTCGTTCTTCACATCCATGATCCTGACTTCACCTGTACGTCCGATAACTACTGGTACTTTCGCCCCATCGTTATTTTCAGCCAGTACGGTTCTTAAACCGTCGAACTGAATAGTACCATCAAATTTGGCCATGAGAGAAGATTCTACTGAAGCAGAACCTGCAACACCACCCACGTGGAAGGTACGCAGGGTAAGCTGTGTTCCCGGCTCACCGATTGACTGGGCAGCGATGATACCAACGGCATCACCTTTCTGAGCCGTATAACCGGTTGCCAGGTTTTTACCATAACATTTCACACAAACCCCTCGCTTGCTTTCACAGGTAAGTACGGAACGGATTTCTACTGTTTCAATGCCGGCTTCTTCAATTTTCTTCGCAACTTCTTCCGTGATCTCAATACCGCCCGGTGCAATGATCTGATCCGTTTGCGGATCATAAACATCGTGCAGGGAAACGCGACCCAGAATACGGTCGTATAATGGTTCAACAATATCTTCATTATCCTTCAGTGCCGTAGTCGCAATACCTCTTAATGTACCGCAATCTTCTTCCTTGATCACCACATCCTGGGCCACATCCACAAGCCGACGTGTCAGATAACCGGCATCCGCTGTTTTTAACGCCGTATCCGCAAGACCTTTACGCGCACCATGCGTAGAGATAAAGTAATCCAATACATTCAAACCACCTTTGAAGTTGGAAAGGATCGGGTTCTCAATGATTTCACTTCCGGTGGAGCCTGATTTCCTGGGTTTGGCCATCAAACCCCGTATACCGGCCAGCTGTTTAATCTGTTGTTTGGAACCGCGGGCACCGGAATCCAGCATCATGTAAACAGAATTGAATCCTTGTTTGTCTGAACTCAGTTCCCGGATCAGTGTTTCGGTGATACGTGTATCCACCCTTGACCAGATATCAACGATCTGGTTATATCTTTCATTATTCGTGATCAGACCGGTATTATAGTTATCCCATACTTCATCTACTTCCACTTTCGCATTCACCAGCAATTCTTCCTTGGTATCCGGAATGATCAGATCATTAATACTAAATGACAATCCGCCTCGGAAGGCCATACGGAATCCAAGGGTCTTGATATCATCCAGGAATTTGGCCGTTTTGGGAACGTTGGTCCATTTGATGATATTCCCGATGATTTCGCGCAGGGATTTCTTGGTGAGCAACTGGTTTACAAATCCTACTTCGGCAGGCGTAAACTGATTGAAAAGTACACGGCCTACCGTTGTTTCAAGCAATTTCTTCTCCAGCACATCATGCTCATTCCTTACATTCACTTTTACCTTGATATAAGCATGCAGATCCAGCTGTCCTTCATTATAGGCAATAATCACTTCTTCCGGACTGTAAAAAGCTTTTCCTTCGCCCTTTACTTTCTCAGTAGCAGTTGATTTCTTTCCCTTTGTTATATAATACAATCCCAATACCATGTCCTGTGAAGGCAGGGTAATGGGCGTGCCGTTTTGCGGATTCAGGATATTATGACTGGACAACATCAGCAACTGGGCTTCCAGTACAGCTGCACTGCTCAGTGGAACGTGCACTGCCATCTGGTCACCGTCAAAGTCCGCGTTGAATGCCGTACATACCAGGGGATGCAACTGGATAGCCTTTCCTTCAATCAGTTTGGGCTGAAATGCCTGGATTGACAAGCCGGTGAAGGGTTGGGGCACGGTTCAGCATCACAGGATGTCCTTTCAATATATTTTCAAGAATATCCCAGACGATGGCTTCTTTACGGTCAACCAGCTTGCGGGCCGACTTTACCGTTTTCACGATTCCTCTTTCAATCAGTTTGCGGATGATAAATGGCTTGAACAATTCGGCTGCCATATCTTTGGGCAAACCACATTCATGCAGTTTCAGTTCAGGCCCTACCACGATTACGGAACGACCGGAATAATCAACACGTTTCCCGAGCAGGTTCTGACGGAAACGACCCTGTTTTCCCTTCAATACGTCACTCAATGATTTCAGCGCCCTTCCACCTTCCGCTTTCACGGCGTTGGACTTACGGCTGTTATCAAAAAGAGAATCGATAGCTTCCTGCAGCATTCTTTTTTCATTACGCAGGATCACTTCCGGTGCTTTGATTTCCAGCAAACGCTTGAGGCGGTTGTTACGGATGATCACACGCCGGTATAAGATCATTTAAATCTGAAGATGCAAACCGGCCACCATCCAGGGGCACCAGCGGACGCAATTCAGGCGGAATAACAGGAATATATTGCATCACCATCCATTCCGGACGGTTTGTAATTCTTGTATTTGCATCACGGAAACTTTCAACAACGCTCAGACGCTTCAATGCATCTGCCTTCCGTTGCTGGGAGGTTTCGTTGGCGGCTGCCGCACGAAGGTCAAAACTCAGCTGGTCCAGGTCTATGCGCTGCAATAAATCATGCACGGCTTCAGCTCCCATCTTGGCAATGAACTTGTGAGGATCATCATCAGGCAGATACTGATTATCTTTTGGAAGTGTCTCCAGAATTTCCAGATATTCTTCTTCCGTCAGCAGGTCACCCTGATTCTGGTTTTTATCTGCGCGGATACCTGACTGGATCACTACATATCTTTCATAATACACAATACTCTCCAGTTTCTTTGAACTCATACCCAGCAGGTAACCGGTTTTGTTCGGAAGACTTTTGAAATACCAGATATGGACGACCGGAACAACCAGTTTGATATGCCCCATGCGTTCCCGGCGCACCTTCTTCTCTGTAACTTCCACACCGCAACGGTCGCAGACAATCCCTTTATAACGAATTCTTTTATATTTTCCGCAGGCACATTCGTAGTCTTTTACGGGACCGAAAATGCGTTCGCAGAACAAACCATCCCTTTCAGGCTTATAGGTTCTGTAGTTGATGGTTTCAGGCTTCAAAACCTCTCCATAAGATCTTTCCAGAATGGAATCGGGAGAAGCAAGCCCGATGGTAATTTTTGAGAAAGTGGCTTTGGGACGATTTTCTTTTTTAATAGCCATATATTAATATCAGGTTTTTAAAAGATAAGTTACCACCCATGCATTTACAAAGCAGTTTACAGCAGGAGGCCTCCACCCCAATTTGCAACTTACTTCATTGAAAATCAATAATTTACAGAGAAAATGATTCTGAAAATGCCAGCATAAGGAGGGCAAAGGTACGGGGTTTGGATTAATTTACCAAGATATGGAACCTCCCCCTGCAATGGATTTTAGCGCCCCCCATTCGCAGTCCTTTGTATGTTCCCGGCCGGTTATTTCAGCGTTTAACCCTGTTGAAAAATTCATCCTGAAGTTCCAGGGTCTTTTTGTCTGCCTTGATGGCTTTCAACGCCCGGACCAGTGCGTCGATATAATGTTCATTGACCAGTTTTCCGAGTTCAGCGGTTGCTTTAGCGCCTTCGCCGGCATAGTGATTTGGATAATCAGCATACCACCAGATGGCCGTATATACATTGGGTATATTCAGTCGCTTTTGGTTCGCGCCCGACTCATTGCGGGCACTATCCATCTTCACCAGGTCGGGCCTCAGGTAGAGAAGCGATGATGTTTCCCTTTCTCCCGCATGCTGGTCCCCCGCCGGATCTGACTGATGTAATTCGGCCATTTTTTTTAAATAGGCAGAATCAGCCGGTGGTTCAAAAAAGTATACGGCATAGTTCCGCTGTTTTTCCAGTCTCGTTTGTATAAAGTACCTGATCAGCTCCGGGTTCCCACCGTGCCCGTTGATGATGACGATTTTCTTAAATCCATTCCTGCCGATCTCATCACAGGTTGCTTCCAGCAAATCCCATACAACACGTTCAGGAAGGGCAAAAGTTCCATACTGGTGTCTTGCTTCATTGATCTGACCATAAAAATAATCAGGGAACACAACTGCATATTCCTTTTTCGTTGCCCGGGCTGCCCATTCGCGCACCTGGATCAGGTCGGATCCAATGGGAACATGGGGACCATGCTTCTCCAGAATACCAAAGGGCAGTATGCAGGTCTGGTCCGACATTTCCAGGGCCTTTGGCCATTCACTGGCGGTAAGTTCATCCCATCGGCTGTGAAGTTCCTGGGCTATCGAATATCCTGAAAAAATTAAAAATGCCAGTACCATACCGGCCGCCTTTTTCATTTGATGAATCATATTGCTTTTTTTATATGGTGTGTAATCTTCCTGCAGTTTATTGTACCGCTATCGTATGCAAACTGCAAATTAATATTTGCGTGATACTTTTATCCTGTGAAATAATTTGTTCATGTACCTGGAACCATTTTGATACATACGTTTTAAATTCCTCTTTATTCCATTCCCGGTAATGCGAAGTATTTTCGGGAGGACCGAAGTCCTTAATTCCCCTTACACTGTTTCTTTCGGGTGTACTGATCACCAGCCATTTAAAATGGATTCTTTTCAGAAAGTCCATCATTCCATCTGGATTTTTTATATGCTCTATGACGTCAGAGCAAATCAGTATATCACATTCCAGTTGTGAAGGGTCAGCCTGTTCGAAAGAAAGCCATTTTTTTGACGGATACTTCTCCAGCAGCCACCGATAGGTGTCTTCGAGTTCAATTCCTGTTGTATCACAGCCGCCAAACATATCCATCAGTTTGTAGGCAGATCCGCAACCTGCATCAACAACCGTTTTACCACCGGTTTTTTGTAATTGCCGGCTTGCCAGTTCATAAACACTGCGCTGCCATTCATCTTTATTAAACCGGTCGTCAAAGTTTTCAACATGATCCGCATGATGGTATCCTGCTTTTATGCAGTAGATTTTTTTGGGCTGAAATCGTACATTCAATGGTCCCAGCAAACGATACATCCTGCTCAAGATCATTCTCCGTAAAACAAATACACGGTGTTTACCTGGTTTTACTTTCAACATTATCCGGTCCCATTAAGCGTAAAGTGTATCGGTTATCCATGAAGTTATTCACCTTCCGGTGCTTTTTTCATATGCTCCCCGTTTCTTTCCAGGAATTTTTCCCGGATGATTTGCTGAACCGGAACACCCCGGATCTTGCTTTCAAGCCAGGAAATGATGTCCAGGTATACAAAAGCGCGGGTTTCAAAACGGTTTTTTTCATAAGTTTTCAGCCGTTCCAGCAGACCTGAAAATTCAGGTTTCAGTTTTTTTGGCTCGAGCTGAAATGATTTTCTCAGGAAGCGGAAAATCTCCTCTTCCACCCTGCTCAGGTTTTCCATTTTTGCCATAAACCGGTAAACCGATTTGATCAGGTATTCCAATATACTGTCATTACCCAGTTCATAGTGCGCAATCAGGTGCAGCAGGCGCGCATAGCACTGGAGATCCGTGCGCAGATCCATTTTCCAGTTTATGATCTTGTTGAGATACTTAATGGTATTTTCATAGTCCCCGCTGCCGAAATAGAGACTCGCGAATTTGTAATAAAAAATGAGGATCCGGTGACGGTCCAGGTAGATTTCATATTCCTTCAGCTTTTCTTCGATAAAAGGAACCAGGGTAAGTCCCTCTGTAAAAGTGCCGTCGATAAAATGCTGGTTGATTTTAGCGATGTGCAGGTAAACGAATGTCTGGATGCGGTTATTATCATTTTCCCTGACCGTATCCGAGTGAAAAAATTTTTCGAAACGGCTGAGCGTTTCAAGAAATTTCGGATAATTAAGCAGGTCGAAATGGGCTCCCAGCAGATTGTGCATGCCTTTGATATAGTGGGCAGTCTCTATCGAAATCATGCCGGGCTGTTTTTCGAATAATTCCACCCAGCGGTGTGTATACCGGTAGTAGGACAGAAAGTCCTGGCCGATAAATGCAAACCAGCTGTAGCATTGGTAGAGGTAAAGATTTTCGTAAAACCCCTTCCGGTCCGGCATCCGGGCCGGAAGCCTGGATTCAAAAAACTCTTTCACGGCTATTTCATCTTTTTCATTGCGGGCCACACCGTGCTGGATATACCAGCCATAGAGTTGCAGGGAAAGACTGGAGAGTTTTCCAGTGAGTTGAAGCTGGTCATTGACGTCCTGCATCTCGGCAGCCAGTTTGCCGGCCCGGTCCTGCATACTGCGGGTTATATGCAGCGCTTCGATTTTCTGTTCAAAAAACAGGGTTTCCAGCACATATCCGTATTGGTGATATTCCCGTGCATATTCCTTGATCCGGTCCAGGATTTTCAGGCTCTGCAGGTAAAGCCCCTGGTTATAGAGTATTTCGGCATAATCCAGCTGTTCATGTAACTGGATTACGATATCCTGTTCACTCCGGATCAGCCGGAGACTGGCCAGGATCTGCTTATACAAATGGGCTTTGACATTCGAAAGCTGCTGTTTGCTCAGCTTTTTGTTTTTCTTCAACAGCTCCACTTCGTCATAAGTGTCCATTTTATCCAGAGCATCGAATAAATAAATGATTTTCAGGTCCTCGGAAGCGGTATTTCGCTTCACATAGAGCTTGAAATTCCGTTTTTCGGACTTTTTTAAAGATTTAACAAGTTGAAACAAGGTATCAGAGGAGCGGTTGGGCATCGTAATTTAAATCGTCTAAATTAAGTACAGGAGCGGGTTTCAGCAGTTTAAACCCCATTTCCGGGCTGTAATTCAAGACGCGAATATGATTTGTGTACTGAACCAAACAAAAATACCTTCGAAACCACTCATTTCCCAAAACGATATGAAATCCGATAAAATATACATTTTCGATACAACCCTGCGCGACGGGGAACAGGTTCCGGGCTGCAAACTGAATACCAGGGAAAAGCTGGAACTGGCCCTGGAACTGGAAAACCTCGGAGTGGATATAATCGAAGCCGGTTTCCCTGTTTCCAGCCCGGGTGATTTTCATTCAGTGGAAGAAATATCAAAAGTGGTTCGTCATGCCCGCGTTTGCGCCCTGAGCCGTGCAGTTAAAGCTGATATTGAAGTCGGCCGGCCTGGCTTTAAAAAACGCCAAACATCCCCGGATACATACCGGCATCGGCACTTCGGATTTCCATATCAAATCAAAATTCAATTCAAACCGAGAGGATATTATAGAAAGGGCCGTACAGGCGGTAAAGTGGGCGAAAAATCTGGTGGCAGATGTTGAGTTTTATGCAGAAGATGCCGGGACGAACGGAGAACGCCTATCTGGCGCGGGTGATTGAGGCAGTCATCAAAGCCGGCGCTACAGTGGTAAATATCCCGGATACAACCGGTTACTGCCTGCCCCATCAATACGGGGAAAAGATTGCCTACCTGGTAAACCACGTTAGCAATATCGATAAGGCCATTATTTCCTGCCATTGCCATAATGATCTCGGTCTGGCCACCGCCAATTCCATCGCCGGAATCATTGCCGGCGCCCGGCAAATTGAATGTACAATCAACGGTCTCGGCGAAAGAGCCGGTAATACTGCCCTGGAAGAAGTGGTCATGATCATCAAACAGCATCCGGACCTGGGTTTTACTACGGGTATCAGGGCGAAGTCACTCAATCCGGTGAGCCGTCTGGTAGCCGATACCATGCGCATGCCGGTGCAGCCCAATAAGGCCATCGTGGGGGCAAATGCCTTTTCCCATTCATCCGGTATACACCAGGATGGATTTCTGAAAGATGCCCAGACTTATGAGATCATTAATCCGGATGATGTGGGTGCCGACGGTTCTAAAATCGTGCTTACAGCCCGTAGCGGCCGCAGTGCGCTGGCCCACCGATTCCGGATCCTTGGATATGATTTCACCCGCAATGAAATTGATTCACTCTATACAGAATTCCTGCGTATGGCCGATACGAAAAAAGAAGTGGGTGAAGATGACTTACATGAACTTGCTAAAGTAGCAGTGAACGCCTGACCAGCGACTGCCATTAAATTTATTATGAAACCAAAAACACTTTTCGAAAAAATCTGGGATACCCATGTGGTGAAAACCATCGATGAAGGCCCCTCCGTTTTATATATTGACAAACATTTTATTCATGAAGTGACCAGTCCGCAGGCTTTCCGGGGACTGGAAGAAAGGGGCCTGCCCGTATTTCGTCCCAAGCAGATCGTCGCTACGGCTGATCACAACGTGCCGACCCTGAACCAGCACCTGCCCATCCAGGAAGCACTATCCCGGATTCAGGTACAGACGCTGGAAAAAAACTGTGCAAAATTCGGTATCGAACTCTATGGCCTGGGACATCCGTACCAGGGTATCGTGCATGTGATCGGGCCTGAAATCGGTATCACGCAACCCGGCATGACCATCGTTTGTGGCGACAGCCATACATCCACCCATGGTGCCTTCGGGACCATTGCCTTTGGGATCGGTACCAGCGAAGTGGAGATGGTAATGGCTACCCAATGCCTTATGCAGACCCGGCCCAGACTGATGCGCATCAATGTGGAAGGCACCCTCCATCCCGGCGTCCTGTCCAAAGACATCATATTATATATCATCGCCAAAATTTCATCCAGCGGCGCAACCGGATATGCAGTGGAATACGCCGGTCAGGCTATCCGCGCCCTTTCCATGGAGGCCCGGATGACCATTTGTAATATGAGTATTGAAATGGGCGCCCGATGCGGAATGATTGCGCCGGATGAAACCACATTCACTTATATCAAAGGAAGAAAATTTGCGCCTCCGGGCAGCGCATGGGATAAGTCCCTCGCTTACTGGAAAACACTGTTCTCCGATCCGGGCGCATGCCTTTGACAGGGAAATGAAATTGATGCTTCAGAAATTGAACCCATGATCACTTACGGAACCAATCCGGGTATGGGTATCGGTATTTCGGGGCATGTACCCAATCTCAGGGACGTGGAAGAAACGGAAAAACATTCTTTCGAAAAATCTCTGCGGTATATGGGCCTTGAACCCGGAATGGGAATCAAGGGGAAAAAAGTGGATTATGTTTTTATCGGCAGCTGCACAAACAGCCGGATCGAAGATCTGCGCCTCGTCGCATCTTTTGTAAAAGGAAAACAAAAGCAAAAGATGTGCAGGTATGGATCGTGCCCGGCAGCAAACAGGTTGAACAGCAGGCACAGCGCGAAGGTATTGACAAGATTTTTGCCGATGCAGGGTTCCTGCTCCGCCAGCCCGGATGTTCGGCCTGCCTGGGTATGAATGAAGACAAGATCCCCGCTGGCAAATATTGCATATCCACCAGCAACCGGAATTTCGAAGGAAGGCAGGGACCAAATGCGCGGACATTTCTGACAAGCCCATTGACAGCGGCGGCAGCGGCAATAACGGGCAGGGTAAGAGATGTGAGAGAACTGATTTGAGAATGTGAGCATTTGGAATCTTAAGAATTAACATTAGAAATATGAAAGCGATTCAAAAAATCATCAGTTCCGCCGTTCCTTTGAATATCGAAAATGTAGATACAGATCAGATCATTCCTGCCCGGTTTCCTGAAAGCAACCAACCGTGAAGGATTTGGGAAAAATCTGTTCCGCGACTGGCGTTATGAAAACGATGATGAACAAAAACCCGAGAGGAATTTGCGCTGAATGATACCCGCTATTCCGGCAAAATTCTGGTTGCAGCTAAAAACTTTGGGTGTGGTTCTTCGAGGGAACATGCCGCATGGGCAATTAAGGATTATGGTTTTGATGTGGTCGTCAGCAGTTTTTTTGCAGATATATTTAAAAACAATGCACTGAATAATTTCCTCCTGCCGGTAACCGTATCGGAGGATTTCCTGAAGGAAATTTTTGCTGCAATCGACCGGGATGCATCCACGCCCATAACGGTAGATCTCGAAAACCAGACAATCCGCCTGGAAGAGAAAAGATCGAAGGAAATGGAAGAAAAATTTGAAATCAGCCAATATAAAAAAACCTGCCTGCTCAATGGTTATGACGATATCGACTACCTGCTGAGCATGAAGGATGAAATTACCGCTTTCGAAAACAAACCCCTCACCCATCCGAATGCGATATGAAAAAAAACATTGTTGTAATTGAAGGAGACGGTATCGGTCCTGAAGTAACCCGGCAGGCCGTTAAAGTACTTAACGCCATTGCCGAATGCTTTCACCATGAATTCCGTTACCGGTACTGCCTGATGGGCGCCGTCGCGATCGATAAAACCGGAAACCCGCTTCCTGACGAAACCATTGAACTGGCATTGGAAAGTGATGCCATTCTTTTCGGCGCCATCGGTCATCCCAAATATGACAATGATCCCACGGCAAAAGTGCGGCCGGAACAGGGTTTGCTGAAACTTAGAAAATCCCTGCAACTCTTTGCGAATATCCGTCCCATCAGTACCTATCATTCACTGCATCACCTTTCGCCACTGAAGACAAAAAATATTGAAGGAGTTGATTTTGTGATCTACCGGGAACTGACCGGCGGAATTTATTTCGGAAAAAAAGAAACCAGTGCTGACCAGACAATAGCTTCAGATGAATGCACTTACAGCAGGGAAGAGATCGAACGCATCGCACATCTCGCTTTCAGGCAGGCCGCATTGCGCAGGAAAAAACTTACACTGGTCGACAAGGCCAATGTGCTGGAAACTTCCAGACTCTGGCGTAAAGTGGTCCAGGAGATCGCTAAAGCCTATCCGGAAGTAAGTCTGGATTTCCTGTTCGTGGACAATGCGGCCATGCAGATCATCGTCAATCCGAAACAATTCGATGTGATCCTGACGGAAAATATGTTTGGAGATATCCTCTCCGATGAAGCCAGCGTGATCAGCGGTTCATTGGGATCTGCTTCCTTCCGCATCCGTCGGAAAAGGACCCGCCCTTTTCGAACCCATCCATGGTTCCTATCCGCAGGCTGCGGGGAAAGATATTGCCAATCCGCTGGGATCCGTGCTTTCAGCCGCCATGATGCTGGATCATTTTGAATTGCATAAGGAGGCCGGTCCCTGGTTCGGGAAGCCGTGGAATGGACCCTGGTCAACGGGTTTGTTACCAAGGATATTGATCCGGTAAATTTTTATTTCACCACCACCATCGGCGAACTGATCAGTGATTACCTGGTCGGAAAAATTTCCGGCCACGAGCTCAACCAGGAAAATATTGCGTTGAGGAAGTCGACCATTATTTAGTTCTTTGTTTTATAATTCGCGGTTCGTATATTCGCATTCAACACGTCTCATGTTGCAAAGCAGTATATATAATAAAGTCCAGGTCATCCGCTTCGTGGTGGTCATTATTATTATTGTACTTGCTCTTCCGGGAGGCGGTTGATCGCGTTAAAATTTAAAAATCATTATAACGACCCGCCTCCAAAAAGGCGGGTTTAATTTTTTTATCACATGCAGGAACTTAACAGATATTCCCGAACGCTCACGCAGGACGAGACCCAGCCAGGTGCCCAGGCCATGTATTATGCCATTGGTTTTTCTGAAGCCGATTTCAATAAGGCCCAGGTGGGCATTGCCAGTATGGGCTGGGACGGGAATCCCTGCAATATGCACCTGAACGACCTGGCCCGGTCAGTCAAAGCCAGTATCAATAAAACAGATCTGCTGGGACTCATTTTTCATACCATCGGCGTAAGTGACGGTATCAGCATGGGCACCGACGGCATGCGCTTTTCCCTGGTCAGCCGGGACATCATTGCCGACAGTATTGAAACCAATGCCGGCGCCCAGTATTATGATGCGATCGTCACCATCCCGGGTTGCGATAAAAATATGCCGGGCTCCATCATGGCCATGGGCAGACTGAACCGTCCGGGCATTATGTTATACGGAGGCACCATCGCGCCGGGCCATTATAAGGGACAGGACCTGAATATCGTTTCTGCCTTTGAAGCATTGGGACAAAAAATTGCCGGCAACCTGAGTGAAGCGGATTTCAAAGGCATTGTACGGAACAGTTGTCCGGGTGCGGGCGCCTGCGGCGGCATGTATACAGCCAATACCATGGCGAGCGCCATAGAAGCATTGGGCATGAGCCTGCCTTACTCTTCTTCCAATCCCGCCCTGAGTGAAGACAAACAAAAAGAATGCGAAGCCATTGGCGCGCTATCAAATTGTTGCTCGAAAAAGATATTAAGCCCAGAGATATCATGACCCGTAAAGCATTTGAAAATGCAATTACTGTAGTGATGGTCCTCGGCGGATCCACCAATGCCGTCCTGCATCTGATTGCCATGGCAAAAAGTGTGGATGTCCCGCTGACGCAGGACGATTTCCAGACCATCAGCAACCGGGTTCCCGTTCTCGCCGATTTTAAGCCCAGCGGGAAATACCTGATGGAAGATCTCCATCAATACGGCGGCGTGCCGGCTGTAATGAAATACCTTTTGAAAAAGGGCATGCTGCATGGAGACTGTATCACGGTTACCGGAAAGACAGTGGCAGAAAACCTGGCTTCGGCACCTGATCTCGATTTCGAAAAGCAGAAAATAATCATGCCACTGGATAAACCTTTGAAAGCAACAGGGCATTTACAAATCCTGTATGGCAACCTGGCCGAAGGTGGCAGTGTGGCCAAGATCAGCGGCAAGGAAGGTGAGAGATTTGAAGGAACCGCCAGGGTTTTTGATGGAGAACACGAACTGATCCGCGGTATCCAATCCGGGAAAGTGCATGCAGGAGACGTCGTGGTGATCCGGAATATCGGACCGAAAGGAGCACCCGGTATGCCGGAAATGCTGAAACCCACTGGGGCTATTATCGGGGCAGGTCTGGGGAAAACCGTTGCCCTCATCACCGATGCACGATTCAGTGGCGGAACTCATGGATTTGTAGTGGGTCATATTACACCGGAAGCCTATGAAGGCGGACTGATCGCCCTCGTGGAAGATAATGACATCATTGAAATCGATGCAGTTAAAAACTCCATCACACTGAAAGTACCGGATCAGAGTGATTGCAGAAAGAAGGAAAAAATGGAAACAGCCTGCTTTGAAAGCGACCAAAGGGGTACTGTATAAATATGCACGCGTGGTAAAAGATGCATCGCAGGGATGTGTGACAGACGAAAGTTAAAAGTATGGGAGTGTTGGAATTGAATTCTAGCCGGCCAACGGTCAACCGCCAGCGGCCAAAGAATATAAACATGATCTTATTTAAAATGAAAACATATTCAGCATGGAAACGCTTGAAGTAAAAAAAGATAAAACAACGAAGGCAAAACAAAAGATTCGGAAATTAACCGGCTCCGTTGCCCTGCTGGAAGTATTTCTTTCAGAAAAAGTGGATACCATTTTCGGATATCCCGGAGGAGCCATCATGCCCATCTATGATGCACTCTATGACTATCAGCAGAAAATGAAACACGTGCTGGTACGTCATGAACAGGGCGCCATCCATGCAGCCCAGGGATATGCCCGTGCTTCGGGCAAAACCGGGATTGTATTTGCCACCAGTGGCCCCGGGGCAACCAACCTGGTCACCGGCCTCGCGGACGCCATGATCGACAGCACTCCGCTGGTATGCATTACCGGTCAGGTATATGCGCACCTGCTCGGCACGGATGCCTTCCAGGAAACAGACGTCATCAACATTACCACCCCGGTTACCAAATGGAATTACCAGGTTACCGATGCTTCGGAGATTCCTTCCGTTCTCGCCAAGGCATTCTATCTCGCTGCAAGCGGTCGTCCGGGACCCGTGCTCATTGACATTTCCAAAAACGCACAATTGCAGGAATTCGATTTTGAAGAATACGTTCCCTGCGAACATATACGCAGCTACCGCCCCAAGCCGATCATACGGAAAAAATATGTGGAAGAAGCGGCCCGCCTGATCAATGAAGCCAAGAAACCCTTCGTGATCTTTGGCCAGGGAGTGATACTCGGCCGGGCTGAAAATGAATTCAAAAATTTCCTCGAAAAATCCGGCATTCCTGCCGCCTGGACCATCCTGGGGATGAGTTCGATTCCCACCGATCACCCCCTGGCAGTCGGCATGCTGGGCATGCATGGAAATTATGGTCCGAATGTACTGACCAACGAATGTGATGTCTTAATTGCAGTAGGTATGCGTTTCGACGACCGGGTAACCGGCCGGCTGGACAAATATGCAAAACAGGCCAAAGTGATCCACCTGGACATTGACCCGGCGGAAATAGACAAGAACGTGAAATCAACGGTACCGGTATGGGGCGACTGTAAGGAAACCCTGCCCATCCTCACGCAACTGATCGAAAAGAAAACACACCCGGAATGGCTTCAGAAATTTAAGGAGTACCAGAAGCAGGAAGATGAACAATGTATCTACCCCGAAATGCACCCGGAAACCAATGTACTTTCGATGGGTGAAGTGATCGATGCACTCAATGAACTGACCGAAGGAAAAGCCATCCTGGTAACAGATGTGGGTCAGCACCAGATGGTCACCTGCCGGTATGCGAAATATAACCAGACCAAGAGCAATATCACATCAGGAGGTCTGGGTACGATGGGCTTTGCCCTACCTGCCGCTATCGGTGCAAAATTCGGTGCTCCGGAAAGAACCGTCATCGCCATCGCCGGAGATGGCGGGTTCCAGATGACCCTGCAGGAACTCGGAACCATCATGCAAACCGGACTGGATGTTAAAATAATCATACTCAATAATCAATTCCTGGGAATGGTCCGGCAATGGCAGGAACTCTTTAATGACAGGCGGTATTCTTTCGTGGATATCCAGAGCCCGGATTTTGTTGAAGTGGCAAAAGCTTACTCCATCGCCGGACAAAAAGTAACCGAACGCCAGCTCCTGAAAAAGGCATTGAAAGATATGCTGGATCATCCGGGTGCTTACCTTCTGGAAATCATGGTAGGCAAAGAAAACAATGTGTTCCCGATGGTTCCGCAGGGTTGCAGCGTGAGTGAAATCCGATTGAAATAACCGAATGCGCTTGGAATAAAACCAACCGATTTATAAAGATTGAAAGTGGACATGACCGGTGTATATACAAAGTGGGACGCTCAGCTGTATAACGACAAACATGCGTTTGTATTCAGGTACGGCGAGGATCTCGTGGAATTACTCAATCCAAAATCCGGCGAACGGATACTGGACCTTGGTTCCGGCACCGGATATTTGACCAATCGTATTGCAGCATCCGGCGCTTACGTAACTGGTATTGATAGCTCGGCAGACATGATTGAAAAGGCGAGGGAGGAATACCCGGACCTTGACTTTCATTTGTTATCCGCTACGGATTTTTCATTTGAAGAACCTTTTGATGCGGTTTTTTCCAATGCTACCCTGCATTGGATTCTGGATAAGCAGTTTGCGATAGACCGTATATATGAAAATTTAAAACCAAATGGCCGGCTTGTACTGGAAATGGGCGGGAAGGATAATGTAAAAGCCATTGCAACTGCTTTGAAAACTGCTTTGGGAAAAAAGGGATTCCGGGGAAACGCAGAACGTGCCGTTTGGTATTTTCCTTCATTGGGCGAATACAGTTCATTGCTGGAAAACAGGGGATTTCGGGTGACCTATGCCGCACATTTTGACCGGGAGACGGAATTAAAAGACGATCAAAACGGCATTCGGGACTGGATCCGGATGTTCGGAAGTCTCTATTTGGAAGGCTTGAATGAAAAGGAAAGCAATCAGGTATTGAACGATGCAGAGGATCTGCTGAGGCCAACCCAATTCAGGGGAAATTCCTGGTGGGCTGATTATAAAAGATTACGCATTATAGCTATTAAACAATAATAAAATCCGTTTCCGGACGGAGGGAGGAGCCATATTATGAAGCAGGAATATACCATAACAGTTTATACCGAAAACCAGGTCGGTTTACTTAACCGTATTGCGATCATCTTCTCACGGAGAAAGATCAATATTGAAAGCATGAACACTTCCCCTTCAGAAATTGAAGGCATTCACCGTTTCACAATTGTTATCAATGAAACGGAAGAAGTTGTAAAAAAACTTTGCCGCCAGATCGAGAAACAGGTGGAAGTGCTGAAAGCCTATTTCAACCAGAACGACGAAATCGTTTGGCAGGAACTGGCATTATACAAAGTTTCTACCGATCAGATTGCGGAGAAAGTGAAAGTAGAAAGGCTGCTAAGACGGTATGGTGCCCGGGCAGTGGTGATCCGGAAAGACTATACCGTTTTTGAAACGACCGGCCATCGCGAGGAAACCGACGGGCTGCTTGCAGCACTGGAACCTTATGGCGTCATCGAATTCGTACGCAGTGCGCGGGTGGCCATCATCAATGCCAGCCGTGGCTTCCATGAAAAACTAAAAGAATTCGAACATACCGAACCCGGCGAAGAACTGGTGGAAAATGAATACCTCGACAAACAGGACGAGGTGTTTAGTATGTAAAACAGGCCAAAGCATAACGCATAAGGCTTAACGCAAAAACGATGAAATTGAAACCAACGGTTATCGGCAATATAATTATCAAATATTCAAAATTAAAAAGCTTTAGGCTTTGGGCTTTGAGCTTTAAGTATACAAAACAACAATCATAAACACTTAATTAAAAAAAATGGCAACATTAAATTTCGGCGGAGTAAATGAAACGGTAGTAACCCGTGAAGAATTCCCGCTTTCAAAAGCCCAGCAGGTTCTGAAAGATGAAGTAGTGGCTGTTATCGGATATGGCGTACAGGGACCAGGCCAGGCATTAAACCAGAAAGACAACGGAATCAATGTAATCGTAGGCCAGCGGAAAAACTCCAAGACCTGGGATAAAGCCGTGCGCGACGGATTCGTTCCCGGCCAGACACTTTTTGAAATTGAAGAAGCCCTGGAAAAAGGAACCATCATATGTTACCTGCTGAGCGATGCGGCGCAGATTGAACTCTGGCCAACGGTTAAAAAACACCTCACCAAGGGAAAGGCTCTGTATTTTTCCCATGGATTCGGAATCACGTTTAAAGAACAAACCGGTATTGTACCTCCTGCGGATGTGGACGTATTCCTCGTGGCACCGAAAGGCTCGGGCACTTCACTCCGCAGAATGTTCCTGCAGGGCCGCGGACTGAACAGCAGTTATGCCATCTTTCAGGATGCCACCGGCAGAGCAAAGGATCGTGTGATTGCACTGGGGATTGCCGTCGGAAGCGGATACCTGTTTGAAACTAATTTTAAAAAAGAAGTCTATAGCGACCTGACAGGCGAACGCGGTACCCTGATGGGCGCGATCCAGGGAATCTTTGCGGCCCAATACCAGGTTTTGCGCGATAAGGGACATACGCCTTCGGAAGCATTCAATGAAACTGTGGAAGAACTCACACAAAGCCTGATGCCGCTGGTGGCAGAGAACGGGATGGATTGGATGTATGCCAACTGTTCAACCACGGCGCAACGCGGAGCATTGGACTGGTGGAAAAAATTCCGGGATGCCACCGCACCGGTATTTAAAGAACTCTATGAAAGTGTCGCTTCCGGAAAGGAATCACAGCGGTCCATCGACAGCAACAGCAAGGCCGACTACCGCGAAAAACTTGAAGAAGAACTGAAGGAATTACGCGAAAGTGAAATGTGGCAGGCAGGAAAAACGGTCAGAAGCCTGCGGCCTGAAAATCAACCGGCTCCTGTATTGAAATCAGATAAGAAGCTGGCAGAAAAAGTATAATTATGGAATCATCAACACGCGCTGTTACATTGGATGTGGCAGGCGCAGCAGAACGGTTGAAAAAAGTGGTGGTCAGAACCCCGCTGGTTTTGAACCAGAATCTCTCCCGCCGCTACCAGTGTAATGTTTACCTGAAAAGGGAGGACCTGCAGGTCGTGCGGTCTTATAAAATCCGGGGTGCCTACAATATGATGTCCAGCATTCCGGAGGAAATACTGAAAAAAGGGGTTGTATGCGCCAGTGCCGGCAACCATGCACAGGGATTCGCCTATTCCTGCAAAAAACTCAATGTGAAGGGAGTGGTCTTCATGCCCATCATCACACCGAAACAAAAAGTGGATCAGACCCGGATGTTTGGTGAAGATTTTGTCGAGATCAGACTGATCGGGGACAGTTTTGATGAATGTGCAGTGGCAGCGAAAAAATACACGACCGAAACCCAGATGACCTTTATTCCGCCCTTCGAGGATCTGCGCATTATTGAGGGACAGGCTACCGTGGCACTCGAGATCCTCGAAGATCTGTCTGACATCGATTATCTTTTTGTACCCGTTGGTGGCGGGGGACTGGCTTCGGGTGTAAGCACTTATTTCAAAACCTATTCACCAAAAACAAAGATCATCGGCCTCGAACCGGAGGGCGCTCCTTCCATGGCAGAAGCCTTTAAAGCAGGCCATCCCGTGACACTGGAAAAAATCGATCGTTTTGTGGATGGTGCCGCGGTAAAAAGAACCGGTGACCTTACTTTTTCCATCTGCCGGGAAATGCTCGACGACCTGGATCTGGTGCCGGAGGGACGGATCTGCTCCACGATACTCAGGCTCTATAATGAAGACGCCATCGTCGTTGAACCTGCGGGAGCCCTTTCCATTGCAGGTCTGGAAAAGCGTGCCGACGATATACGAGGTAAAAACGTGGTTTGTATCGTAAGCGGGAGTAATAATGATATCGACCGGATGCCGGAAATCAAGGAACGCTCCCTCCAGTACGAAGGACTCAAACATTATTTCCTGATCCGGTTTGCCCAGCGCCCAGGAGCCCTCAAAGAGTTTGTAAATAATGTACTGGGACCGACTGACGATATCACCCGGTTTGAATACATGCAGAAAACGGATAAGGAATCCGGACCGGCCGTGGTGGGCATCGAACTCACCAGCCGCGCTGATTATGAATCGTTGATGGAAAACATGAAAAAATATCAGATCGATTTTACGGAAATTAACAAAAATGATACCCTTTTCAGCCTGCTGGTCTGAACTCGTTTGGTGCTAAGGTTTGTTATTACTTTTTTAATAAAATATCGCGGTTTTTTCATATTTTTAATCAAATCGCTACTTTCCTTAGAAAAATCAACAGAATAACGATTGTTCGTTGATGCCATTCACTGCTTAACCGAAATAAATGGAACAAAATCAAGGATTATACCATCCTTCTTTTGAGCGGGATGCCTGTGGCATCGGCTTTGTTGCGAATATTAAAGGCAATAAGAGCCACCAGATCATTTCCGATGCCCTGACCATCCTGGAGAATATGGAACACCGGGGTGCCTGTGGTTGCGAAAGCAATACAGGAGACGGCGCCGGGATCATGATCCAGACCCCGCATGAATTCTTTTTTGATGAATGCATCCGGCTGGGATTTCACCTGCCTGCTTATGGCAAATACGGCGTGGGTATGATCTTTTTTCCGAGCGATCTGCATGCTTAAGGAAGAATGCCGCGATATCTTTAACCGTGCCGCTGATAAACTGGGCCTGGAAGTACTGGGTTACCGGAAAGTACCTGTCAATCCCGACGGGATCGGACCTACAGCTCTTTCTGTTGAACCCGAAATCGAACAGGTATTTATCGCCAGTCCCGATCATATCAGCGATCCGGAAGAGTTTGAACGCAAGTTGTTCATACTGCGAAATTATTCCAGCCACCTGATAGAAAGTTCGGTAAAGAAAGATCCGATCGGGTTTTATCTCGCGTCCCTTTCTTACAAAACAGTGGTGTACAAAGGCCAGCTCACCAGTATGCAGGTAAGGCATTATTTTCCCGACCTGAATAATAACCGCATCGTTTCAGCATTCGGTCTGATCCATTCCCGTTTTGCCACCAATACATTTCCATCCTGGAAACTCGCCCAGCCCTTCCGTTATATCGCCCATAACGGGGAAATCAATACCGTTCAGGGAAACCTGAACTGGCTGAAGACAAGTGAAAAGGGATTTGAATCCCCTTTCTTCACCAAGGAAGAAATGGAGATGCTGCTGCCACTGATTACCGAAGGACAGTCAGATTCTGCCTGTCTGGATAATATGATCGAAATGCTGCTGCTCTGCGGCCGTTCCTTGCCCCATGTAATGATGATGCTGATCCCGGAAGCCTGGGATGGCAATGACCAGATGGATCCGGTTAAAAAAGCATTTTATGAATTCCACGCTTCCCTGATGGAACCCTGGGACGGGCCGGCTTCCATTTCTTTTACTGACGGAAAAATGATCGGTGCCACACTGGACAGGAACGGACTTCGACCTTCCCGCTATTGCGTTACTACCGACGACCGGGTAATTATGGCTTCAGAAACCGGCGTGCTGCCCATCGATCAGAAAATGATCCGGGAAAAAGGAAGACTGCAGCCGGGAAAAATGTTTGTCGTGGATATGGAACAGGGCAGGATCATCAGTGATGAAGAAATCAAGAATAAAATCTGTTCTTCCAAACCTTATGCAGAATGGCTGAATAAATACAAGATCCGCCTGGAAGAGTTACCGGAACCCAGGGTACTTTTACTGAATTACAGCACGACCAGATTTTTAAATACCAGAAAGCATTTGGATATACCACGGAAGACGTCGAATCCATCATCACCCCGATGGCCCTGGATGGCAAGGAACCGATCGGTTCCATGGGTTCGGATATTCCCCTGGCCGTACTCAGCGATGAGCCGCAGCACCTCAGCAGTTATTTCAAACAATTATTCGCCCAGGTAACCAACCCGCCGATCGACCCGATCCGGGAACGACTGGTGATGTCCCTGGCAACCTTTGCCGGTAATAATGGCAACCTGCTGGTGGAAGATCCGCTGGCCTGTCACTGCGTTGCCCTGAAGCATCCGGTGCTGTCGAACCACGAGCTGGAAAAGATCCGCAGTATCGATACCGGCATCTTCCAGGCCAAAACATTACAGTTGTATTTCAGGTCCGACGGGAAACCGGGATCCCTGCAGGCAGGCGTGGAAAGGCTTTGCCGTTATGCCGTCGATGCCGCGCTCGACGGATTTGAAGTATTGATTTTATCTGACCGCGCCATCGATTCGGATCATGCGCCGATACCCTCCCTGCTGGCAACAGCAGCCGTTCATCACCACCTGATCCGAAAAGGACTGCGCGGACAGGTTGGTATCATCGTGGAAGCCGGTGACGTTTGGGAAGTGCATCATTATGCCTGCCTCATCGGGTTCGGCGCAACAGCCATCAATCCCTACCTGGCATTCGCTACGATCCAGGATGCACGCATCTCCGGTAAACTGCAAACCGCACTTGAACCGGAACAACTGAGAAAAAATTATATCAAAGCCGTCAACGAAGGATTGCTGAAGGTATTCTCCAAGATGGGAATCTCCACGCTGCAGTCTTACCAGGGCGCCCAGATATTTGAAATCATCGGACTGAATCATACCGTTGTGGACAAATATTTTACCGGGGCTACTTCCCGTATAGAAGGTATGGGCCTGGATGAAATCGCCAGGGAAACACTGGCCAAACATTTATTCGCATTCAGTCGGAAAGACATTCCGGTGGAACGGCTCCCGACAGGCGGTGTATACCAGTGGAAGCGGAAAGGAGAATTCCATCTCTTCAATCCGAATACCGTTCACTACCTGCAGTACTCGACGCATATGAACGACTATGTGTCGTTTAAAAAATACTCCAAACTGGTCAACGACCAGACGGAAAAAGCAGCTACCATCCGGGGGATGTTCCAGTTCAAAAGGAACCGGCCTTCCATTCCTTTGGAAGAAGTGGAACCGGAAGAAAACATCCTGAAAAGATTTGCAACCGGCGCGATGAGTTTCGGATCCATTTCCCATGAAGCCCATTCCACCCTCGCCATTGCCATGAACCGGATCGGCGCAAAAAGTAATACCGGAGAAGGCGGTGAAGACGAATTCCGTTTCGAAACCCTGGACAATGGAGATTCCATGCGCTCCGCGATCAAACAGGTAGCTTCGGCACGTTTTGGTGTGACGAGCTATTATCTTACTCAGGCCGATGAACTGCAGATCAAAATGGCGCAGGGTGCCAAACCAGGGGAAGGCGGACAATTACCCGGACATAAAGTAGATGAATGGATCGGTAAAGTAAGGCATTCAACACCCGGTGTGGGTTTGATCTCACCCCCGCCCCATCATGATATTTATTCCATCGAAGACCTGGCCCAGCTGATCTTCGATTTGAAAAATTCCAACCGCAAGGCCCGGATCAGTGTGAAGCTGGTTTCAAAAGCCGGTGTGGGCACCATAGCAGCCGGTGTGGCCAAAGCAAAATCGGATGTGATATTAATTTCCGGACATGATGGCGGTACAGGCGCCTCTCCCATCAGTTCCATCCGCCATGCAGGACTTCCCTGGGAACTGGGCCTGGCTGAATCACACCAGACCCTCGTAAAAAATAAATTGCGCAGCCGTGTGGTGCTGCAAACTGACGGTCAATTGAAAACCGGTCGCGATATAGCCATTGCCACACTGCTGGGAGCCGAAGAATGGGGTGTTGCCACAGCCGCCCTCGTGGTGGAAGGTTGCATCATGATGCGGAAATGTCATCTAAATACTTGTCCCGTAGGAGTCGCTACCCAGGATCCGGAATTGAGAAAACGTTTTACAGGTAATGCGGATCATGTAGTGAACCTGTTCAAATTCCTGACCCGTGAATTGCGCGAGATTATGGCAGAACTCGGGTTCCGAACCGATGGAAGAAATGGTAGGACAGGTGGAATGTCTCGAAGTGAATGATCACCCGAAACACTGGAAATCTAAAAAATTAAACCTGTCACCGATATTATTCAAAGAGCCCACATCTATGTATACCGGCATCCACCATATGGAGGACCAGGACCATGGGCTCACCGAAGTGCTGGACTGGAAATTGCTGGAAGCCGCCCGGCCGGCGCTGGAATCAGGAAAAAAAGTTCAGGCAGCTTTTAAAGTAAAGAATACCGACCGTACCATCGGCACCATCCTTTCTAATGAAATTTCTAAAAAATTCAAAGCGAAAGGACTGCCTGCCGACAGTCTTCATTTCAAACTTACGGGAACTGCAGGACAAAGTTTTGGCGCATTCAACACCCATGGTGTAACGCTGGAACTGGAAGGTGACGCAAATGATTATTTTGGCAAGGGATTATCCGGCGCCCGTCTGATCGTGTATCCGGCACCCGATGCCGGATTTGTTCCAGAAGAAAATTTCATCATCGGCAATGTGGCTTTTTACGGGGCCACTTCCGGGGAGGCCTTTATCCGTGGAAAAGCAGGTGAACGATTTGCCGTCCGCAATTCCGGCGCAAACGCCGTCGTAGAAGGCATCGGGGATCACGGTTGTGAATATATGACCGGCGGAAGAGTGGTCATCCTGGGTTCAACAGGCCGGAATTTTGCAGCCGGCATGAGTGGCGGCATTGCATATGTATATGATGTGGATGGAAAATTTGCCTCCCTCTGTAATATGGAAATGATCGACCTCGATCCAATAGATGCGTCGGACGCAATAGAAATGAAAGAAATGATTTCCCGCCATTACGCATATACCGGAAGTAGTGTTGCAAAATTTGTACTGGGAGATTTTGAAAACCAGTTACGGAATTTTGTGAAAGTATTTCCGAAGGATTACAAAAAGGTATTGTCTGAGAAGAAAGCACATGCAGGCGTCAATTCCTGATTCATCAAACTTTAAGAAAAAACAATGGGTAAACCAACAGGTTTTCTGGAATACAAACGTGAACAGCCGTCCAAACGCCCGGTTTCTGAAAGAAGAAAAGATTACAATGAATTTGTAAATCGATACGAACCGGAGCAATTGAATAAACAGGCGGCCCGATGCATGAATTGCGGCATTCCCTTCTGCCACCACGGATGCCCCCTGGGAAATGTGATTCCCGAATTCAATGATGCCGTGTACCGCAAAGCCTGGCAGGATGCCTATGATATCCTGGTCACCACCAATAATTTTCCTGAGTTTACCGGCAGAATCTGCCCGGCCCCCTGTGAAAGCAGTTGTGTGCTGGGGATCAACCAGCCGGCTGTTACAATCGAGGAAATCGAAAAACATATCATTGAAATTGCTTTCGAGAAAGGATTTGTAAAAGCAAAACAACCCAATGTAAGGACCGGAAAAAAAATTGCGGTGGTCGGCTCCGGGCCCGCGGGACTGGCAGCTGCGGCCCAGTTGAATTCTGCAGGACATACCGTTACTGTTTTTGAAAGGGACGATGCGCCTGGTGGTTTATTGCGATATGGTATTCCGGATTTTAAATTGGAAAAATGGATAATTGACAGAAGAATCAATATACTGGAACAGGAAGGCATTGAATTCCGCTGCAATACCAATGTGGGTGTGGACCTGAGTATCAACGAACTCATGCATGACTACCACGCCATTGTACTCAGTGGCGGTTCCACCATTCCAAGGGATCTGCCGGTTCCGGGCCGGGATCTCAGAGGCGTTTATTTTGCGATGGAGTTCTTGAAACAACAAAATAAAAGGGTGAGCGGAATTCCGGTAACGGATGAAGATATTTTTGCGACAGGCAAAGAAGTGATCGTCATTGGCGGCGGTGATACAGGAAGCGATTGCGTGGGAACCTCCAACCGCCAGGGTGCCCGGACAGATTACACAATTTGAATTGATGCCTCAGCCTCCCAAAGACAGAACGCCGTTTATGCCCTGGCCGACATTCCCCATGGTTTTGAAAACAACCTCTTCCCATGAAGAAGGATGTGAAAGGCAATGGGCCCTGGCGACCAAGGAATTCATCGGTGATGAAAATGGAGATCTTAAAGCCCTGAAGATCGTGCAGCTGGAATGGAAGCTGACGGATGATGGACGGCCGGCGCATTTTGTTGAGGTTCCGGGAACCGAACAGCTCATTCCCTGTGAACTGGCTTTACTGGCCATGGGATTCGTGTATCCGCAACAGGAAGGACTGGTGAACGACCTGGGCGTAGAGCTTGATGAACGCGGTAATGTGAGAGCGGCAGAAAAATCCTACCAGACCAGCGTTGAAAAAATATTTGCAGCCGGCGATATGCGCCGCGGCCAGTCTCTGGTCGTCTGGGCCATCAGTGAAGGAAGGGAATGCGCACGTAAGGTGGATGAATTCCTGATGGGTTCTTCCCTGCTGGAAACCAAGGATCATTCGCTGATCGGAGCTACCTGCTAAGCTTAAGACTAAAGCCCGGGCCGTAATCAGATGTGCCTGCTAAAAAGCAGGGGTAAAGTCTCCAGCCTGATTTTTAGTAATTGTGGTTTACTTATGATTTGATGTTTAACTGGCAGTTTTACTATGTGCTTTTGCGGGGCACTTGATGGACCAGTCAGTGGAAGCAGAAAAGTTGATTTGAAACCAACAATCTTTGCTCACCTATTGAAGTCTGCAAAAGTATAATCAAACCCCTTCTCCGTTTCAAATGGAAACAAAATCAAGTATTAATATAACCAGCCTGTAGCTGATGGTTTTATAAACTGATCAGCGAAGGGTTTCTTCAGCGGGATGGGTAACAGGAAGTAGTTTTTCTATCAAAAATCCCCACACTATGTTTTGTTTTTATAAAATGCTTAAATTTCATAATGAATACCCGCATCCAAAAAAACATTTCAAGAAAAAATTTTATCGCTACCATCCCCTTTCTTGCCCTCCTGCCAGGAATCAACAACACCCTGAAGAAAGAAGGTTTTTATAAACTGGCCTTTTCAACGCTGGGTTGCCCGGACTGGTCCTTTGATAAGATTATTGATTTTGCAAAAGCGAATGGTTATTCGGGTTTGGAAATCCGGGGCATTCTGCGACAGATGGATCTGACCAAAGTACCCGAATTCTCCAGTCCGGAAGCCATCACCGTCAGCTTAAGACAAATGAAAGACCGGGGTCTGTCATTTGTTGACCTGGGTTCCTCCTGTTCATTACATTTTCCAAAGGGAGAAGAAAGAACAAAAAATCTGGACGAAGGAAAACGGTTTATTGATCTGGCCGTGAAACTGGATTGCCCCTATATAAGGGTCTTTCCCAACCAGCTGCCGAAGGACCGGGACCGGCAGGAATCCCTGAATTTAATCACGGAAGGCCTCAGGGAATTGGGTGAATACGCTTCCAAAACCAACGTAACGGTTTTGCTGGAATCACACGGAGAGCTGATTTTCAAAAAAGATCTGCTGGCAGTTATGGAAGGAGCTGCCCATCCGCATGTCGGGCTGGTATGGGATGTCTGCAATATGTGGATCGTAACGAAAGAGCCGCCAGAGGAGGTATATGCCGTATTAAAGCCTTATATACGGCATACACATATCAAGGATTTAAAAATGTTGAATGATAAGGAAGAATATGTATTACTGGGAACGGGCATTGCACCAATTTTCCAGGCCATTGATATATTGCACCGGAATCAGTATCCGGGATATTACAGTTTTGAGTGGGAGAAATTATGGCATCCGGAAATTCCGGATCCGCAAATTGCGCTGGCCGATTATCCGGTTGCGATGAGAAAACACTTTGAAAGCCGAAAGCCCGAAGCTTGAAGCCCAGGGCTTTTAAGGACAGTATAGGATCAACCCCACTCTCTTACTCCCGTAATTTCTTCATGTATGAATAACAAAAAGCCCCGTCTGCATAAGGCGGACGAGGCTTCAATAAATATGGCAGCTACCTACTCTCCCGCATTGTGGTGCAGTACCATCGGCCATAAGGGGCTTAACTTCTCTGTTCGGAATGGGAAGAGGTGAACACCCTTGGAAAAACCACCATAAAAAGATCAACTAAGCTTAACGAGGTAATGCTTATAGGCTTAACACATAGCGTAATAAATTGCATATTGGGAGTTGTAATAGGAATATTATTGGATTTTTTATTTCACTGTCGAAACAGAAAAATAAAAAAAATTAAAGCATACGGGCAATTAGTACTACTCGGCTTTACTGTTACCAGTTTTATACCTGTAGCCTATCAACGTCATAGTCTTTGACGACCCTTAAAAGAAAACTCATCTCGTGGTAGGTTTCACGCTTAGATGCTTTCAGCGTTTATCCTGTCCGTACATAGCTACTCTGCACTGCACCTGGCGGCACAACAGATACACCAGCGGTACGTACGACCCGGTCCTCTCGTACTAAGGTCATGTCCACTCAATTTTCTTACGCCCATCACAGATAGGGACCGAACTGTCTTGCGACGTTCTGAACCCAGTTCACGTGCCACTTTAATCGGCGAACAGCCGAACCCTTGGGACCTTCTCCAGCCCCAGGATGTGACGAACCGACATCGAGGTGCCAAACCTCCCCGTCGATATGAGCTCTTGGGGGAGATCAGCCTGTTATCCCCGGAGTACCTTTTATCCTTTGAGCGACGGCCCTTCCATACAGAACCGCCGGATCACTTTAGCCAGCTTTCGCTCCTGCTCGACATGTATGTCTCACAGTCAAGCACCCTTATACTAATGCGCTCTTCGTACGATTACCAACCGTACTGAGGGTACCTTTGCAAGCCTCCGTTACACTTTAGGAGGCGACCACCCCAGTCAAACTACCCACCATGCACTGTTTCCCGCGAGGGATTAGATTCTAAATCAAAGAAGGTTGGTATTTCACCGACCGCTCCACCTCACCTGGCGGCAAGGCTTCGTAGCGTCCCAACTATTCTACACATCCGTAATTCAAAATCAATGCAAAGTTGTAGTGAAGGTTCACGGGGTCTTTCCGTCCCGTGACGGGTAACCGGCATCTTCACCGATACTACAATTTCACCGGGCTCGTGGAGGAGACAGTGTTCAACTCATTAGACCATTCGTGCAGGTCGGAACTTACCCGACAAGGAATTTCGCTACCTTAGGACCGTTATAGTTACGGCCGCCGTTTACTGGGGCTTCAGTCAGAAGCTTTGGCTTGCGCCGAACATCCTTCCTTAACCTTCCAGCACCGGGCAGGTATCAGGCTCTATACGTCATCTTACGATTTTGCAGGGCCCTGTGTTTTTGTTAAACAGTTGGTTGAACCATTTTGCTGAGGCCCACCGAAGTGGGCATGCTTTATCCCGAAGTTACAGCATCAATTTGCCGAGTTCCTTCTCCACGGCTCACCCGAGCGCCTTAGAATATTCTTCCCGTCCACCTGTGTCGGATTGCGGTACTGGCTGCTTTAACCTAACCTTAGAGGTTTTTCTTGGCGGCTATTAGCACACTCAATCAGGCCGAAGCCCTCATATACTTTCGTATTTCGTCAAGTCTCTGCGGATTTGCCTGTAAAACCTATAACTACGTACTTAAACGGGGAATTCCGTTTCCCTCGTGTGTGGGTCACTTCCGCGTCACCCCATCGAAATTAAAGCTGGTACTGGAATATTAACCAGTTTTCCATCATCTACCCCTTTCGGGTTTGACTAAGGACCAGACTAACCCTGATCCGATTAACGTTGATCAGGAAACCTTGGACTTACGGCGATAGAGTTTTTCACTCTATTTATCGTTACTTATACCTACATTTTCGTTTCTGAACGCTCCAGCATGCGTCGCCGCACACCTTCACTGCAGATCAGAATGCTCCCCTACCGATCATCCACGTAGTGGCGATCTTAGAACTTCGGTTCACAGTTTGATGCCCGATTATTTTCCGTGCCTGAACCCTCGACCAGTGAGCTGTTACGCACTCTTTAAATGAGTGGCTGCTTCCAAGCCAACATCCTGGCTGTTATAGGATTCAAACTTCGTTTGATCAACTTAACTGTGTATTAGGGACCTTAGTTGCTAATCTGGGTTATTTCCCTCTCGGCCACGGACCTTAGCGCCCGCAGCCTCACTGCCGCAGATATTTATTAGCATTCGGAGTTTGTCAGGGTTTGGTAGGCGGTGAAGCCCCCTAGCCCAATCAGTAGCTCTACCTCTAATAAACTTCTATATGCGACGCTGTTCCTAAAAACATTTCGGGGAGAACGAGCTATCTCTCAGTTTGATTGGCCTTTCACCCCTATCCACAGGTCATCCCATAGCTTTTCAACGCTAATGAGTTCGGTCCTCCATTCCGTGTTACCGGAACTTCAACCTGCCCATGGATAGATCACAAAGTTTCGCGTCTGCCCCCACTGACTAAGCGCCCTATTTGGACTCGCTTTCGCTACGGCTCCGTTACTAAAGAACTTAACCTTGCCAGTGAGGAGCAACTCGTAGGTTCATTATGCAAAAGGCACGCCGTCATCCGCATATTGCTATGGGACTCCGACCGCTTGTAGGCGTACGGTTTCAGGTACTATTTCACTCCCCTA